>CAVUBB010000017.1:0-32736 GCA_963739695.1 uncultured Pseudomonadota bacterium
TTACAACACGCAGATCCGCGAACGCATCCAGGACACCTGGAAGGCGCATTGCACGGACCTGGAACCAGTACAACATCCGAATTTGCCCGGGGGCGCGTGCACATCATCGTGCGCACCACACGCGTGGCGCTTCCCCCAGATCGTCGCGAGATCGAGCGTCAGCTGGTCTCCGCCGTGCGCTCCTGGCAAGACGAGTTGCGCGAAGTTCTGGTGGATCGCTTCGGAGAAGAGCGCGGCCTCCAGTTGCACACGCGCTACGCTGGCTTCTTCCCGACTGCATACCACTAACGATGTGACCGCACGCGCAGCGGCATTTGACGTCGCCCAGATTGACGAACTGGTGAACGACGAGAGTCTGCGCATGAGTGGGGACGGGCCGGCTTCCAACCCCAAGGGATGTGCGCTTCAAGCTGTTCCATCGCGAACAGCCGATCCCCATCTCCGATGCGCTGCCCATGCTCGAGAACATGGGCCTCAAAGTGATCGACGCATCGCCCAGTTCCATCTCGTAAGGACGTTCGCTGATCACTTTGAGGCCCATGTTCTCGAGCATGGGCAGCGCATCGGAGATGGGGATCGGCTGTTCGCGATGGAACAGCTTGAAGCGCAGCAGTCCCTTGGGGTTGGAAGCCGGCCGGTACAGGCTCATGCGCAGACTCTCGTCGTTCACCAGTTCGTCGATCTGGGCGACGTCAAATGCCGCTGCGCGTGCGGTCACATCGTCCTGGTATGCAGTCGGGAAGAAGCCAGCGTAGCGCGTGTGCAACTGGAGGCCGCGCTCTTCTCCGAAGCGATCCACCAGAACTTCGCGCAACTCGTCTTGCCAGGAGCGCACGGCGGAGACCAGCTGACGCTCGATCTCGCGACGATTGAATTTGGGGAAGCGCCACGGTGTGGTGCGCACGATGATGTGCACGCGCGCCAGGGCCGATTCGGATAGTTGTACTGAAGATTCCAGGCTCTTGCCGTGCAATGCGCCTTTCAGGATATCCTGGATGCGTTCGCGGATCTGCGTGTTGTAACGGTCGCGCGGCACATAGATCAGGCAGGAGAAGAAGCGCCCGAAACTGTCGCGGCGCATGAACAGTTTCACGCGCTGGCGCTCCTGCAGCTGCAGGACGCCCATGGCGGTATCGAACAATTCGTCGGTGGTGCTCTGGAACAGTTCGTCGCGCGGGAAAGTCTCCAGGATATGCAGCAGGGCTTTCCCGCCGTGGCTGTTGAGTGGCAGACCGGAGCGCTGGAGTACCTGCTCCACCTTCAAGCGCAACAGCGGGATATTGCGCGGGCTGCGGCTGTATGCGGAGGAGGTGAACAGGCCAAGAAACCGGCGTTCACCGATCACCTCGCCCGCAGCGTTGAAACGCTTGATGCCGATATAGTCCATATACCCGCGGCGATGGACTGTGGCCAGCGAATTGGCCTTGGTGATGATCAGCAATTCTTTCGCGCGCGCCCGCTTGCGCACATCTTTGGGCAGCACCAGGAAACTGCGGGAGAGTTTCTCGGGGCTGGATTCGCGCAGGATGCCAAGGCCCGAACCAGGAACGATCTTGAGGATATCTTCGCCCTTCTCGCTGACGAGATCGTATTCGCGATAACCGAGGAAGGTGAAGTGATTGTTCTCCAACCAGTCGAGGAAAGACTTGCCTTCTTCGAGTTCGTCGGCATTGAGCGGCGGCGGCTCGGTGTCCAGAGCTACACGGATCTGGTTGGCCTTGGTGCGCATCACCGGCCAATCGTCGATAGCCGAGCGCACGTCGCTCATGGCGGCTTCGATATCGGCCTGTATCTCGCGCAGGAGATTCTTGTCGGTGCGCCGGTCGAACTCGACATGCAGGAAAGATTCGAGGCTCGCGCCTTTGAGTTCATCTTTCGCGCCGGATGCATCGCGCATCTCGCCGCGCTCGTCGCGCACGACATGGTAGATGGGATGGATGGTCAGGTGGATGCCGAGGCCGTGCTTGTTGAGCGCCATGCTCAGCGAGTCGACCAGGAAGGGCATATCGTCATTGACCATCTCGACGACGCTGTGCGTGCTCTTCCAGCCATCACGACGCGTGGACGGGTTGTAGATCCGGATACTGGCCTGGCCCGCCTTGCGCCGCTGACCGAAACGCCAGTGGCTGTAGGCCGCACCGAACAGGTCGGCCGGTGCACGCGAGAGCAGGTCTTCTTCTGCCACGGCCTGGAAATACAGTTTGATGAAGCTTTCCAGTCGGGCGGCTTCGCTGCCCGTGGCCTTCTTGGAGACGTGGGCCAGGATCTTTTTGATGTGACGGGACTTCGGGTCTGGGTTCGTCTGCGCCATTTTGGGTTAGCGTCCGGCTTGGCAAGGGTTGAAGTGCCGGTATTCTAGCGCTTTTTTGGCTCAGTCTGCAGGGGCTGGGGCGATAGATTTCGCCGACCGGAAACGAGAAGGCGGCCCGAAGGCCGCCCGCTCGATCCGAACACGCGTCTGTCTGCTCAGAACGGCTTTTGCAGATCCGCGATCACGGCGGCCAGCCAGCGACAGGCTTCCCCGCCGGTGATGCAGCGGTGATCGAAGGTGATCGACAGCGGGATCCGCTTGTGGACCTCGATGCCGCCGAGCACGGGGACCACGTCGTGGCGGATGCCGCCGGTGCCGAGGATGGCGACCTGCGGCGGGACGACCACCGGCGTGGCGTAGCGACCGGCCATCATGCCGAAGTTCGACAGGGTGATGGTCGGGTTCTTCATGTCGTCCGGCGACACGCTGCGCTCACGGGTCTTGACCTTGATCCGGTCGAGCTCGGCGCGCAGGCCGTTGGCGTCCTTCTCGTCGACCCGGCGCAGGACCGGCACGATCAGGCCGTCCGGCGTGTCCACCGCCATGGCGAGATCGACATGCCCATGCAGCGTGCGTTCCATCTTCTCGCCGTCATACCAGGCGTTGAGCACCGGCTCGGTGCGGCAGCCCGCGACGATCGCACGGATGATGCGCACGGTGATGTCCTGCCCCGGCATCCAGCCGTGGATGTCGGCGTCGTCGAACAGGGTGCACTCCATGACCTGCGAGCGCGCGGCACTCATCGACTGATGCATGGCCCGGCGCGGGCCGCGCAGCGGCTCGGCCACACCGAATTTCACATCCGTGCGCCTGCCGGGCACCTGCCAGGGCTGCGCCGGGGCAAAGCCCGCCGGTGCCGCGGCCGCCGCGCCGCCGGCCGTGGCCTGCTGGACGTCGTCGCGGGTGATCAGCCCGTTCTTGCCGGTACCGGTGATGCCGGTGAGATCCACGCCGAGTTTCTTGGCGAAGGCGCGGACCGCGGGGGCCGCCTTGGGCTTGGTGCTGCCACCCTTGCGTTTCTTGCGGATGATGGCCGTCTCTTTCAGCTCTTCATCGCTGGTGGACATCTTGCCCACCACCGTGCCGCTGTCCTCGGAGACGGACTCTTCCTTGGGTGCCCGGCTGGTCTTCGCCTCTTCCTTCGAAGGCTCTGCGGCGCCGCCCTCGAGATCGAAGTCCACCAGTGCGGCATGGGTGGGGATGATGTCGCCTTCGCCGCCATGCAGCTTCACGATCTTGCCGGCCCAGGGCGAGGGGACATCGACGACGGCCTTCGCCGTCTCCACCGAGACCAGCGGTTGGTCGACAGCGACCGTATCGCCTTCTTTCACGTGCCAGGTGACGATCTCCGCTTCCGGGAGGCCCTCACCCAGATCGGGCAGATTGAAGGTTTTCGCCATGATCAGTTCTCCAGAGTCTTGCGCACCGCCTTGACGATGCGGTTCACGCTGGGCATGTAGTCATGCTCGAGCTTGAACAGCGGGATCGGGGTGTCATAGCCGGCTACGCGCTGGATCGGCGCTTCCAGCGAGTACAGACCCTTGTCGGCGACTTCGGCAGCGATCTCGGCGCCGACGCCGCAGGTCTTGGGCGCTTCATGCACGATCACCAGGCGGCCGGTCTTTTCCACCGACTCGAGGATGGTATCGAAGTCGATATGGCTGACCGTGGCCACGTCGATGACCTCCGCCGAGACGCCTTGATCGGCCAGCTGCTGTGCTGCGAGCTGGGTCTCGTGGATCATCGCGCCCCAGCTCACCAGGGTCACATCGTCGCCTTCGCGCAGGACGAAACAGGTGTCGAGCGGCAGCGCTTCGCCATCGTCCGCGACTTCCTGCTTGTTCATGCGGTACATGCGCGTCGGCTCCAGGAACACGACCGGATCGGGATCGCGGATGGAGGCGAGCAGCAGGCCATAGGCGCGCTGCGGCGAGGAGGGGGTCACGGTGCGGATGCCCGGCATATGCGCGAAGATCGCTTCGTTGCTCTCGGAATGATGCTCCGGCGCATGGATGCCGCCACCGCTCGGGGCGCGCAGTACCATGGGCACGTGCAGGCGCCCGCGGGTGCGGTTACGCAGACGCCCGGCATGGTTGATCATCTGATCCACCGTGGGATAGATGAAGCCCGAGAACTGGATCTCGGCGATCGGCTTCACGCCCTGGGTCGCCATGCCGATGGAGATGCCGGCGATCAGCGCCTCGGCCAGCGGGGTGTCGATCACGCGCTTCTTGCCAAAGCGTTCCTGCAGGCCCTGGGTGGCGCGGAACACGCCGCCGTTGACGCCGACGTCTTCGCCCAGCACCACCACGCTCTCATCGTGTTCCATCTCATGGGCCATGGCCATGGTGAGCGCTTCGATCAGAGTTACCTTAGCCATGGTTAGCCGCCTCCTCGATCGCCTGCTCGCGCTGTTCGGCGAGCTTGTCCGGCAACTCCGCGTACATGTAATCGAACATGTCGGTCACCGGCGGCTTGCCGGCGGCCTTGTATTTCTCGACCTCGGCATCCATGCGCTTGGCGCATTCCGCCCGCCAGGCATCTTCGCGCTTGTCGTCCCAGGCGCCGATGGAGGTGAGGTATTTGCGGATGCGGATCAGCGGTTCCTGCGCCTGATGCTCTTCCACTTCCGTCTCGGAGCGGTAGCGGCGGGCGTCGTCGGCCGTGGTGTGATCCGAGAGGCGATAGGTCATGGCCTCGATCAGGGTCGGACCCTTGCCGGCGCGTGCCTTCTTCAGCGCCGTGTCCATGGCGTCGTACATGGCGATGATGTCGTTGCCGTCGACCTGGATGCCCTCGATACCGGCGCCGACCGCCTTCTGGGCCAGCGTCTCGCAGCGGGTCTGGATCTCCAGCGGTACCGAGATCGCCCATTTGTTGTTGGCGACCACGAACACCGCCGGCAGGTCCCAGGCGCCGGCACAGTTGATGGATTCGTAAAAATCGCCCTGCGAGGTGCCGCCGTCGCCGATCACGGTCACCGAGGCCGCTTTCTTGCCCTGATACTGCAGGGCGAAAGCGGCGCCCGTGGCATGGTGGTACTGCGTGGCGATGGGCACGCACCAGGCGAAATCATGTCTTGGTCCGGAGAAGTCGTTGCCGCGCTCGTCGCCGCCCCAGAACATCAGGACTTCATGGGGTTCGACGCCGCGCATGAACTGCGCGCCGTATTCGCGATACATGGGGCAGAAGACGTCGTCTTCGATCATCGCGGCGCCGATGGCGACGTGAGCCGCCTCGTGGCCGAGGCACGAAGCATAGGTGCCAAGCTGGCCCGTGCGCTGCAGCGCGATCGCCTTGGTGTCGAACACGCGCACGAACACCATCATCTTGTAGAGCTCCACCAGCCTAGCCGGATCCTGGGCGAATTTCGGCAGGCTCTTGGTGGTCAGTTTCCCTTCTGGATCAAGATATTGGAGGTACTTGATCTCGAACTTGGCAACGGTTTTCAAAACCCATCCTCCTTAAGAGTCGGCCCCTGGCGGGGCGGGGCGGCTCGCGGACTCTTCTTCTCAGTGACTCGCGTAGCCAGGGCCGGCATGGAGCCGGCCGGTTGCGACCGGCCGCGGATTATACACCAGTGCTCTTTAACCCTATAAATTGCGGGCTCAGTTGGCTTGCCAGTGTTCCTGGCAAGGCGCGCCCTGCAGGCAATGGCGTGAGTCCTTGTCAAAGGGCGCAACGCCGTCCAGGGGCGCTGACAAGCCAACCCGAAGGGCGCTTCCATGGCGCTCCACGGCAGCGTTGCCGTGCTTGCCAAGGGCTACGGCCATTGCCAGCGCACGGCGCCTTGCTGTAAAGCGCCATGGAAGCTCTGAAACCACAATCTATAGGGTTAAAGAGCACGAGGTGCACCGCAGCACCGGGGCGGCATCGCGCCCGCCGGTATCGGGGCATTCGGGCCGGCTCCGGCGCCAGTCAGTTAGAATGACTCAGATCGGCGCGTCCTGAGGGTGCGCGCTGGTACTTTATTGGGATGGCCGCGGCGCGGCCCCGCTGAATTGTAGCAAAAGGCCCACGCCGGGTCAGGAGAGGCCCGGGCGTGGAAGATATTGATCCGAGGTTGTCATATCCATGAACAAGCGCGAGCTGGAAGCCGATATCCGTACCGATCTCTCGGGCCGCCTGACCTATGGCGGCTATCTGCGTCTGGACAAGATACTCACAGCGCAGGAGCCCCTGTCGGACCCGCCCCATCACGACGAGATGCTGTTCATCATCCAGCACCAGACCTCCGAGTTGTGGATGAAGCTCATGCTGCATGAACTGGCGGCGGCGCTCGCGCACATCCGCGAGGATCAGCTCGAGCCCTGCTTCAAGATCCTGGCGCGGGTGAAGCAGGTGCAGGCGCAGCTGTTCAACCAGTGGGCGGTGCTCGAGACCCTGACCCCGGCCGAGTATGCCGAGTTCCGCGGCGTGTTAGGCATGGCCTCGGGTTTCCAGTCGGCCCAGTATCGCGCGCTCGAGTTCATGCTGGGCAACAAGAACCCCGACATGCTGCGGGTGTTCGATTACGACGCGGCCATCCACGACTGGCTGGCCTCGATCCTGGCCCGCCCCAGCCTCTACGACGAATTCCTGCGCTATCTGCATCGCAAGGGCCTGGCGGTGCCCGCGGGATGTGTGGAGCGCGACTGGTCCGAACCCTACGAGCGCAATGCCGGCGTGACTGCCGTGTTCAAGACCGTCTATGAGGACCGCGCTCGCTACTGGGATGCCTACGAGATGTGCGAGAAGCTGGTGGACCTGGAGGAGAATTTCCAGCTCTGGCGGTTCCGTCACATGAAGACAGTCGAGCGCATCATCGGCCACAAGAAAGGCACCGGCGGATCATCGGGCGTCGGATTCCTGCAAAAAGCGCTCGAGCTGACGTTTTTCCCCGAACTGTTCGATGTCCGCACACAGCTGGGGGGCGCCTGAGCGGCTGGGTCCAGGCAGCATCACGATAAGTCTTTGAATTTCTGTGCTTTGCCGGACGACCGTCGCGCGCGGCGGGTGTCGGGCGGCGCTCGAAACCCGTATAATTCCGCCTTTCGCTGCCAAGGAGCCTGTCGGATTTAGGGCATCGTCGCGAGGCGTGTGGGAATCGAGGGCAGATAGCCGATCTTTTGAGGAGCATAGTGGTGACTATGTGACGGAAAAGATCGGCAATATGTACCGAGTCCCGAACGCCGCAGTAGATGAGCCTTATTCCGACAGGCTCCAGACACGGCATCACGATCAAAGACAGACGAGGAGTTGAAGATGGCTGACCTGTTCGAGAACCCGATGGGCGTCGATGGATTCGAGTTCGTGGAATATGCCGCACCCGACGCCGCACTCCTGCATGCGCTGTTCAAGCGTCTCGGTTTCACCGCCGTGGCCAAGCACAGATCCAAGGCCGTGACACTCTATCGCCAGGGCGGGGTCAACTTCCTGGTGAACGAAGAGCCCGGCAGCTTCGCTGCCGAGTTCACCACCGAGCACGGCCCCTGTGCGACCGGCTTCGCGATCCGCGTCAAGGACGCGGCCAGGGCCGAGAAACTCGCGCGCGAGAATGGTGCGACTTTCTTCTCGCATAAACTCGAGACCCTGCCGCTCAACGTGCCCACGCTGGAAGGCATCGGCGGTTGTGCGCTGTACATGATCGACACCTATGGCGGGAAGGGCGACCCGTATGCGGCCGACTTCGAGTACATCGTGGACGATCACAACCCGAAAGGTGCGGGTCTGACCTTCATCGACCACCTCACCCACAACGTCAATTTCGGCAACATGGAGACCTGGGCGAGCTTCTACGAGAAGCTGTTCAACTTCCGCGAGATCCGCTACTTCGACATCAAGGGCGCGCAGACCGGCCTGGTATCCAAGGCGATGACCGCGCCGGACGGCATGGTGCGGATCCCGCTCAACGAATCCTCCGACGAGAAGTCGCAGATCAACGAATACCTGCGCGAATACAAGGGTGAGGGTATCCAGCACATCGCGCTGTTCACCGACAACATCTACGAGACCGTGGAGGCGCTGCGCAAGAACAGTATCGAGTTCCTGGATACGCCCGATACTTATTACGAGATCATCGAGGAACGCGTGCCCGAGCATGGCGAGGACCTCGAGCGCATGCAGAAGAACAAGATCCTGCTCGACGCCGACAAGGAGACCAAGAAACAGCTCCTGCTGCAGATATTCACCCAGAACTGCATCGGCCCGATCTTCTTCGAGATCATCCAGCGCAAGGGCAACCAGGGCTTCGGCGAGGGTAACTTCCAGGCGTTGTTCGAGAGTATCGAGCGCGATCAGATGCGCCGCGGCGTATTGTAACGGCGTCTTTTCCTCCCTGGCTTTGTCGCTGCGATGTTTTCCGGGCGGTCATTTACTCTTCGTAAACTCCCTTCCGGAAAACATCGCGCTTCGCGCCAGGAAGAAAAATCCGCTCGTTACAATTTTTCGCATTCTTCAAATTCCAGGAAAAGCGGCATCTGGCCGCTGCTTTGAGAAGGATCAGCGATGTCGGCAAGCAAGAAGAATTACATGACGGGTTTCGGCAGCGAGTTCGCCACCGAGGCGCTCGCGGGGGCGTTGCCGGCAGGGCGCAACTCGCCGCAGCGCGCGCCTTTTGGGCTCTATGCAGAGCAGCTCTCGGGCACGGCGTTCACCGCGCCGCGGCATGCCAATCGCCGCAGCTGGCTGTATCGCATCCGCCCTGCGGCACTGCATCGAGGCTTCGAACTCCTCGATGAGGGCACGTTCCATAACCGCTTCGACGAGATGCCCGCCACGCCCAACCAGTTGCGCTGGAGCCCATTGCCGTTGCCATCGGCGCCGACTGATTTCGTGGACGGGATGTTTGCCATGGCCGGCCACGGCAGTCCGGCGGCCCAGGGCGGCTGTGGCGTGCATATGTACATGGCTAACAAATCCATGGTCGGGCGGTTCTTCTATGACGCCGACGCCGAGCTGGTCCTGGTGCCGCAGATAGGTCGGCTACGCATCGCCACCGAGCTCGGCGTGCTCGAGGTCGAACCCCAGGAGATCGCGGTCATCCCGCGCGGCGTGCGCTTCCGGGTCGAACTTCCGGACGGCGAGGCGCGCGGCTATGTGGCAGAGAATTTCGGTGCGCTTCTGCGCTTGCCGGATCTTGGGCCGATCGGCGCCAACGGCCTGGCCAACCCGCGTGATTTCCTGTATCCGGTCGCGGCGTACGAGGAGGCCGAGGGCGATTTCGAACTGGTGGCCAAATTCCAGGGTCGCCTGTGGTCGGCACGCATCGATCACTCGCCGCTCGATGTCGTGGCCTGGCACGGGAACCTCGCACCGTATAAATACGATCTGCGCCTGTTCAACACCATCGGTTCGATCAGCTACGATCACCCCGATCCGTCCATCTTCACCGTGCTGACGTCGCCGTCGGACACGCCGGGCACAGCCAACCTCGACTTCGCGATCTTCCCGCCGCGCTGGCTGGTGGCCGAAGATACTTTCCGCCCGCCCTGGTACCACCGCAACATCATGAGCGAGTTCATGGGGCTGGTGCATGGCGAATACGACGCCAAAGAGGCGGGCAAGGGTGGCGGCTTCGTGCCGGGTGGTTCGAGCCTGCACAATTGCATGAGCGGCCACGGACCGGATGCCGGCAGCTTCGAGAAAGCGTTGGCGGTGGATACCAGCAAGCCGCAGCATGTGACCGACACCATGGCCTTCATGTTCGAGACGCGTTTGACCTTCCATCCGACGCGGCAGGCGATGGAATCGAAGGAACTGCAGGCCGATTACCAGGATTGCTGGCAGGGATTGAAGCCGCATTTCGATCCGGCCAAGCGTTAACGGAACATCTATCAAGAACAATCCGGGAGCATCATGAAACTCGCAAGTCTCAAGAAAGGCCGCGACGGCGAACTGATCGTGGTCAGCCGCGATCTCAAGCAGGCCGTGAAGGTACCCGAGATCGCCGCCACCATGCAGCAGGCGATGGACGACTGGGAGAACGCCGAACCGCGTCTGCGCGCGGTCTACGAGGAGCTCGACTCCGGCGGGCTCGGCAATGCGTTCGAGCTGGATATCTTCGCCCTGGCTTCGCCCCTGCCACGTGCCTACCAGTTCCTCGACGGCAGCGCCTATCTCGCTCATGTCGAACGTGTGCGCAAGGCGCGCGGTGCCGAGATGCCGCCGAGCTTCAGGGACGATCCGCTCATGTATCAGGCGGTGAGCGACGGTTTTCTCGATCCCAACGCCGATGTGCCGGTCACCAGCGAGGAGTACGGTATCGACTTCGAGGCCGAGGTCGGCGTGATCACGGGCGATATACCCATGGCGGCGACGCCCGAGCAGGCTGCCGGGCAGATCCGTCTGCTGGTGCTGATCAACGATGTCTCCCTGCGCAACCTGATCCCGGCCGAGCTCGGCAAGGGTTTCGGCTTCCTGCAGAGCAAGCCGCGTTCCGCGCTCTCGCCGGTGGCGGTCACGCCTGACGAGCTGGGCCCCGCCTGGAATGGCGGCAAGGTCAACCTGCCGCTGTTCGCTCACCTCAACGGCGAACTCTTCGGGCGTCCGGAAGCGGGTGAGGATATGCAGTTCAATTTTCCGCGCCTGATCGCCCACGCCGCCAGGACCCGGCCGCTGGCGGCAGGCACGATCGTCGGTTCCGGTACCGTGGCCAACCACGACGAGAGCCGTGGTTCGACCTGCCTGGCCGAGCGGCGGATGCTCGAGATCATCAAGGACGGCAAGCCGAGCACGCCGTTCATGAGCTTCGGCGACCGGATCCGCATCGAGATGGTGGATACCGAGGGACGCAGCATCTTCGGCGCCATCGATCAGACGATCGCCAAAGCCTGACATGGAGCTCTACACCTATTTCCGCAGCTCGGCGGCCTATCGCGTGCGCATCGTGCTCAACCTCAAGGGGCTGGAGGCGGATTATCGTTACGTGCATCTGGTGCGTGACGGCGGCGAGCATCACGCGCCGGATTACTCCACGCTCAACCCACAGCAGCTGGTGCCGGCTTTTCGCGACGGCGGACAGTTGTTCACCCAGTCGCTGGCGATCTGCGAATATCTCGAGGACGAGTATCCGGAGGTCTCGGTGCTACCGGCCGACGCGCCCGGCAGGGCACGGGTTCGCGCGCTGGCACAGGTTGTCGCCTGTGACATCCATCCGCTCAATAACCTGCGCGTGCTGAGATATCTCGAGCACGAGCTGGGCGTGGACAAGGATGCGCGCACCCGCTGGTATCGGCATTGGGTCGAGGAGGGCTTCCACGCGCTCGAGGCACTGCTCGACGATCGGCGGACCGGACGCTACTGCCATGGGTCGTACCCGACCCTGGCTGACGCCTGCCTGGTGCCGCAGGTCTATAATGCACGCCGTTTCGGCTGCGATATGGACGCGTTTCCGACCATCAAGCGCATCGACGCCGAATGTCTCGAACTCGATGCTTTCCGGCGCGCGGCGCCGGACCAACAGGAAGATGCCGGCTGAGCGTGATGCTCACGCCGCGAGGTAGAAGGGATGAGTGAGTTGCTGGCGAGTTCAGCCTTGTGGGCGGCACTGTTCGGGCTCGCGATCTTGCTGATGCTCTATCAGGGTGTGGCGCGCTGGGTCTGGACCCTGGGTCTGGTCACCTTGCTGCTCGCGTTCCGCGAGTGGGGTGCTCCGCATCCGCTCACGCTCACCGTGCTGTGGACGCTGTTCCTCATCCCCGCCGTCATCTTCAACCTGGGAGCCCTCCGCCGCTGGCTGATCAGCGACCGGTTGATGGCCTTCTACAAAGCCGCCATGCCCGAGATCTCGCGCACAGAGCGCGATGCGCTCGAGGCCGGTACGGTCTGGTGGGACGCGGAACTGTTCACCGGGCGACCGCGCTGGGCGAAGCTGCTGCGCATGAAAGAGCCGAAACTCAGTGCCGAGGAACGCGAGTTCCTGGAAGGCCCGACCGAAGAGCTGTGCGCGATGCTGGACGACTACCGCATCACCCACGTCGACCGCGATCTCACGCCCGAGACCTGGCGCTTCATCAAGGAGCGCGGTTTCTTCGGCATGATCATCCCCCGCGAATATGGCGGCAAGGAGATGTCGGCCTACGGTCATGCATCGGTGATCCTCAAGATCGCCACCCGCAGCATCAGCGCTGCGCTGACGGTGATGATCCCCAACTCCGTGGGGCCGGGCAAACTGCTGCTGAAATACGGCACCGAAGCGCAGAAGCAGCATTACCTGCCGCGGCTGGCGCGCGGCGAAGAGGTGCCCTGTTTCGCGCTCACCGCACCCGAGGCCGGCAGCGATGCCAGTTCCATCCCCGATACCGGCGTGGTCTGCCGCCAGGATCATGACGGCAACAAGAACGTGCTGGGCATCCGCCTCAACTTCGACAAGCGCTACATCACCCTGGGGCCGGTGGCCACCGTACTCGGCGTCGCATTCCAGCTGCGCGACCCGCAACATCTGCTCGGCGAGCGCGAGAATGTGGGCATCACGCTGGCGTTGATCCCGGCCGCGACGCCGGGGGTCAGCATCGGCGAGCGTCACAACCCCAACAACATGGCCTTCATGAACGGCCCCGTGCGTGGCACGGACGTGTTCGTGCCCATGGACTGGGTGATTGGTGGCGAGAAGCAGGCGGGAAAGGGCTGGCGCATGCTCATGGAGAGCCTCACCGACGGCCGCTCGATCTCCTTGCCGGCGCTGAGCACGGCCGCCGCCAAGATCAGCGCGCGGGTCACCGGCGCCTATGCGCGCATCCGCCGCCAGTTCAAGACGCCCATCGGCCTGTTCGAAGGGGTGCAGGAATCGTTGGCGCGGATCGCCGGCAACACCTATGCCATGGATGCCGCCCGCCGGGTCACCCTGATGGCGCTGGATGCCGGACACAAACCTTCGGTGATCTCGGCGATCGTGAAATACAATCTCACCGAACGTGCGCGCCACGTGGTGAATGATGCCATCGACGTGCACGGCGGTGCGGCGATCTGCCTCGGTCCACGCAACCTGTTGGGCCAGGTGCAGTATTTCCCACCGGTGGGCGTCACCGTGGAAGGGCACAACATCCTCACCCGCAACCTGATCACTTTCGGTCAGGGCGCCATTCGCTGCCACCCCTACTTGCTGCGCGAACTGAACGCGGTGAGCGATACCGACCCCGAAGTCGGACGCCGGGCCTTCGACCGCGCGCTCACCGGCCACATCGGTTTTGCCATGAGCAACACGGTGCGCGCCTTGCTGCTGGGCCTGACCGGTGCGCGCCTCGCCGCGACCCCGCGCAAAGCGGGTGTCATGGGGCGCTACTATCGCCAGCTCACCCGTCTCAGTTCGGCCTTCGCCATCGTGAGCGACGCCCTGCTGCTGATGCTGCGTGGCGAGCTCAAGCGCCGCGAGCGACTCTCCGCACGCATGGCAGATGTGCTCAGCCAGCTTTATCTGGCGTCGGCCACCCTCAAGCACTACCACGATCAGGGTCAGCAGGAGGCCGATATCCCGCTGGCGCGCTGGGCCTGTGAAGACGCCTTGTACCGCGCCCAGCAAAGCCTCGATATCCTGCTCGACAACGTCCCGTACCGCTGGGTTGCCTGGCTGCTGCGTCGCGCCGTGTTCCCGCTGGGCAAGCCGTATATGCCGCCGCGTGACGATCTGGAATCAGCGGTCGCCCGCGTGTTGCTGGCCCCGTCGTCGGCGCGCGACCGCCTCACTGCTGGCGTCTATCTGCCGGACGGGGAAGGTGAACGCCTGAACGTGCTGGAATCGGCGTTTGCCAAGGTATGTGTGGCCGAAGAAGTGGAGGGCAAGCTGCGCGAAGCACGCAAGCTCAAGCTGATCACCGGACGCAGCCGGGAAGAGCAGTTGGCCGAAGCGGTGGAAAAGCGCGTGCTGACCGACGAGCAGGCGCAGAGCGTGCGCGCCGCCGATGCGGCGCGCCGCGAGACCATTCAGGTGGATGCGTTCGGGTCGACGGCGGACTGAGCGTCAGGCTCTGCCCGGGTCCGATCGTTGTTGATCACGCCGGGCTGGTTCCACCGGGCATCGTCGTCAGCGGTCGCGTACAGCCACTCGGCGAGGCCGGCCAGCGATTCCTCGATCTTCTTCCAGTCGATCTGTTCGCTGGGCCGGTCTTCCTCCGGACCCGCGGCCAGACCGACGCGGGCGCCGTGGAGCTGCCAGCGCATGGCGAAGTAGCGTGCGGCGGCACGGGCATCTGCGGCGACATCCAGCGAAGCATGATCCACCGGCACATCGCCCGCGATCACCCAGAACTTGCGCGCCGCATTGTGCTTGTGCCAGGTACGGCCGATCACGACCTTGTGCGGCAGGATCCAGTCCCACTCCATGCGCGCTTTGTCCTTGAGTACGCCACGCTTGTAGAGGTGTTCGGAGATGCGGTCGACCTGAGCCTTGAGCCAGGCCTCGAACGCTTCCTGAGGCGATTGGGTTGTCGGTTCCATAGGGCTCGATTTCTCTCTGTTTCCGGTGGTGCCGGGCGCAGGTGGGCCGGCATCGCAGCGCGCAATTGTCCTATAAGCAAGGCGGCTTGTACAAACCGGCGGGGCTAGGGCCGGTGCGCTTCGGCCAGATAGTCGTGGGATTGCATCTCCTGGAGCCGGCTGAGCGTGCGCGCGAACTCGAAATCCAGCCGCTCTCCCGCATAGAGCTTGGTCATGGGCACGGCCGCCGCTATCAGGAGCTTGACCCGCCGTTCGTAGAACTCGTCCACGAGCGCGATGAAGCGGCGGGCTGCGTCCTCACGCTGCCAGTCCAGACGCGGCATGCCGGAGATGAGTACGGTGTGGAACAGGCGGGCGATCTCGATATAGTCGTCAGTCCCGCGCGCGCCCTCGCACAGTGCGGCGAAGTCGAACCAGGCTACGCCGTCGGCAGCGCGTTCCACCGGGATGCGGCGCTTGCGGATCAGCAGCGGCGCGGCGGTCTCGGCCGAGTCGCGCGAGATGAGCGCGAAGCGTCCGCCGAGCTGACTGCGGGCCTTGGCGTCGTCGGGCGTATAGAACAGGGGTTCGCGTTCGAGTTCGCGCAGGCGGTAATCGATGCCGCTGTCCACATTCAGCACTGCTGTATGGCGCTGGATCGCTTCGATCGCGGGCAGGAAGCGGGCACGCTGGAGGCCATCCTTGTAGAGATCCGCGGGCGGCAGGTTCGATGTTGCCACCAGGGTCACACCGTGTTCGAACAGGTGCTGGAACAGGGTGCCGAGGATCATGGCGTCGGCGATGTCGGAGACGAAGAACTCGTCGAAGCAGATCACCCGCGCACGTCGCGCGAGACGCCGCGCGAGGATCCGCAACGGATCTTCCAGCTCGCGCAGGCCTTTCAGTTCTTCGTGGACTTCGGCCATGAAGCGGTGGAAGTGCCAGCGCCGCTTCGCCGTGATCGGCAGCGAAGCGAAGAATATATCCATGAGCCAGGTCTTGCCGCGCCCGACGCCGCCCCACATATAGAGGCCCCTGACGGTATCCGGGCGGCGGCCGAACCAGCGCGCGAACAGGCCGGGCGCCGGTGCCTCGAGCAGGGCCTGCTGTACCGCTGCGAGCGCATCCACGGCACGTTCCTGGGCCGCATCCTGGACGAAGTCGCGAGACTGCAGTTCCTGCCGGTAAAGCGCGCGCAGCTCGGGCATGGTGGTAGTGTGCTCAGTCTTCCTGGAGTGCAGGGATGTCGCGGTACTGTGCCAGGGCTTCGGGGTTGGCGAGCGCGTCGGTGTTCTTCACCGGACGGCCGTGGACCACGTTGCGGACCGCGAGTTCGACGATCTTGCCGCTGATAGTGCGCGGGATGTCGGTCACGGGCACGATCTTGGCCGGTACATGGCGCGGCGTGGTCTCGGCACGGATCGTCTTGCGGATGCGCTCGCATAGCGCCTCGTCGAAGCGAACTCCTTCGCGCAGCTTCACGAACAGCACTACGCGCACATCGCCCTTCCAGTCCTGGCCGATGACCAGGCTTTCCAGGATCTCGTCGAGCTTTTCCACCTGGCGGTAGATCTCGGCTGTGCCGATGCGCACGCCGCCGGGGTTGAGCACGGCGTCGGAACGTCCGTAGATGATGAGTCCGCCGCGCGGTGTCAGTTGTGCCCAGTCGCCGTGCCGCCAGATGTTGGGGAAGACGTCGAAATAGGCGTCGTGGTAGCGCTTGCCGCCGGGATCGTTCCAGAATCCTACCGGCATGCACGGGAAGGGCCGGGTGCACACCAGTTCGCCGGGTGTGCCTTCGATGCAGTGGCCGTCGTCGTCGAAGATCTTTACCGCCAGCCCCAGGCCCCGGCACTGCAGCTCGCCGGGATAGACCGGCAGGGTGGGATTGCCGAGTGCGAAGCAGGAGACGATGTCGGTACCGCCGGAGATCGATGACAGGCAGACATCGGCCTTGAGATCGCGATAGACGTATTCCGAATTTTCCGGCAACAACGGCGAACCGGTGGAGAGGATGCTGCGCAGCCCGGGCAGAGTCTTCACGTTATCGAGGCGGACATCCGCCTTCTCGCAGGCAGACAGATACTTGGCGCTGGTGCCGAATACGCTGATGTCTTCTTCCGCCGCCATATCCCACAGGGCTCGCGGCGAGGGGTGGAAGGGCGAGCCGTCATAGAGCACCACGGTGCCCCCCACGGCCAGGCTGGAGACCAGCCAGTTCCACATCATCCAGCCGCAGGTGGTGAAGTAGAAGATGGTGTCTTCGCGTTTGAGGTCGGTATGCAGCACCAGCTCTTTGAGATGCTGGATCAGCGTGCCACCGGCACCGTGGACGATGCATTTGGGCACGCCCGTGGTGCCCGATGAATACATGATGTAGATCGGATGATCGAACGGCAGCTGGGCGAACTCGATCTGGTCAGCCTGATCGGAAAGGAAATCGTTCCAGAGCACGGCATTCGGCAGTGACGAGATGTCGGGCTTCGCATCCGCGTAGGGCGCCACGATCACGCGCTCGACAGCCGGCAGCCTGTCCAGCACGCCCTTGATACGCGCGATGGAATCGATGGACTTGCCGTTGTAGAAGTAGCCGTCGGCAGTGAACAGTAGCTTGGGTTCGATCTGGCCGAAACGGTCGAGCACGCCGTTGATGCCGAAGTCCGGCGAACAGGAAGACCAGATGGCGCCGATGCTCGTGGTGGCCAGCATCGCGATCACCGCCTCGGGCCGGTTGGGCATGAAGCCGGCGATCCGATCGCCCGCGACCACGCCCAATGCTCGCATCGATGCCGCCAGGCGCGCGACTGCTGCGTAAAGCTCGGCGTAGCTGTATTGCGCGCGCGAACCGTCCTCGCCGCGAAAGACCAGAGCCGGCTTGTCGTCGCGAAAGCGCAGCAGGTTTTCCGCGAAGTTCAGCTTCGCGCCGGTGAACCACCTGGCGCCCGGCATCTTGTCGCCGTCCACGAGCACCTGATCCCAGGTGCGGCTGGCCTTGATGCCGCAGAATGCCCAAACTGACGGCCAGAACTTCTCCGGATGTTCGACCGACCAGTTGTACAGGCCCGCATAGTTCTCGATGTGAGCCGCATATTCGTGGCGTACATGACGCGTGAAACGCGTGATGTTGGCGCGCTCGACATCGCTTTCCTTCGGTGTCCACAGGGCTTGGGTCATCGCGGGTCCCGTCGTCCGTATTCTTGTATCGTCACCAGGCGCCGGTTGGGCGCCCGGTTATCTTTCCAGTGCCGCTTCAAGTTCCGGCAGGATCTTGAACAGATCGCCGACCAGGCCGACATCCGCGATCTCGAAGATGGGCGCGTCCGGATCCTTGTTGATGGCGACGATGGTACCTGCATCCTTGATACCGGTCAGATGCTGGATCGCTCCCGAGATACCGACGGCGATATAAAGATCCGGCGCGATGATCTTGCCGGTCTGTCCGACCTGTAGTTCGTTGGGTACGAAGCCGGCATCCACTGCCGCGCGCGAAGCCCCTACCGCGGCGCCGAGCTTGTCGGCTAGCTTGTAGATGATGTCGAAGTTCTCCTTGCTGCCTACGCCGCGGCCGCCGGACACCACGCGGGGCGCCGACTGCAGGTCCGGGCGGTCGCTGCGCGCACCCGCGAGACCCACGTGACGGGTATGACCGGGAATCTCGGCAGCCGGAGCGACCGCTGCGATCTCGGCCATGTTGCCGCTCTCGCCGGCGGCCGCGTAGGAAGCCGTGCGCACCGTACCGAGCACGGGGATGCCTTCGGGCACGCGTACGGTCGTGATGACGTTGCCGGCATAGATCGGGCGCCTGAACGTGCGTGCATCGACCACTTCCATGATGTCGCTTACCTGCGGCACGCCCAACAGCGCGGCCGCGCGTGGGAGGATGTCCTTGCCGAAGGTGGTAGAGGGCGCCAGCACATGGGCATAGTCTGCGGCCAGCACGGCGATCTGCGGTGCCAGCACCGCGGCCAGCGGCGCGGCGTTTTCGGGGCGTGCGATCTCGAGCACGCGGGCCACGCCATCGAGCTTCGCCGCGGCGTCTGCGACGGCGTCTCCCTGGGCCGCGAACACGGCAACATCGATCTCGCCGCCGATGGCTCTGGCGCAGGTGAGCGCCTTGGCGGTGGAACTGTTGAGACGCTCGCCATCATGTTCGGCGATCAGCAGGATGCGCGACATCACAGCACCCCCTTCGCTTTCAGCGCGGCCACGAGTTCGTCCACGGTCTCTACCTTGGCCCCGCCGCTGCGCGGCGCCGGTGTGGTGTAGTCGGTCGTCTCCAGCATGGGCGGCGCTTCGACCCCGAGATCGGCCAGGGCGATCGTCTCCAGCGGCTTGCGCTTGGCCTTCATGATGTCGGGCATCTTCACGAAGCGAGGTTCGTTGAGCCGCAGATCGGTTGTGGCGACAGCGGGAAGCTCTACCTCGATGGTCTCCAGCCCCGCATCGACTTCGCGCGTGGCCGTGAGTTTGCCGTGGGCGAGTTCGAGCTTGGAACAGAAAGTTGCCTGCGGGCGGCCCCAGAGCGCGGCCAGCATCTGTCCGGTCTGGTTGGCGTCGTCGTCGATGGCCTGCTTGCCGAGCAGGGCCAGCCCGGGCCCTTCCTTCTCGACCAGCTTCAACAGGATGCGCGCCGCATAAAGCGGCTGGATCTCTTCGCTGGTGTCGACATGGATGGCGCGGTCCGCGCCCATCGCCAGTGCCGTACGCAGCTGCTGCTGGCAGTCGCTGGCACCGATGGAGGCGACCACGACCTCTTGGGCATCACCACGCTCCTTGATCCGCAGCGCTTCTTCCACCGCGATCTCGTCGAAGGGGTTGATGCTCATCTTGACGCCGTCGGTGGCGACACCCGAGCCGTCTCGTTTCAATTGCACGCGCACGTTGTAATCGATCACGCGCTTGATGGGTACGAGGATCTTCATTTCCTTGGATACCTTGCGTAAATGGATTCAGCGGGGCGTCTATTCAGCCTGGCCGGCAAAAGACGCACGCCCCTTAAAGATTCCGATAGTTCGGACCGGAGCCTCCTTCAGGCGTCGTCCAGTCGATGATCCCGTAGGGATCCTTGATATCGCAGGCCTTGCAGTGCACGCAGTTGGCCGCATTGATCTGCAGTCTCTTGCCGCCCGCGCCGTCGTCAACCATCTCGTAGACTCCGGCGGGGCAGAAGCGCGTGCAGGGGTTGCCGTATTCCTCGGCGCAGCGTGTGGCACAGATGTGGGTGTCGGACACCTTGAGGTGCACGGGCTGCGATTCGTCGTGCGCAGTGGCGGCGAAATACACCGAAGCGAGCCGGTCGCGTGGGGCCAGTTCGCGCTCGCCTTGCGCCTGGCCATTGGCGCCGGCCTCGGCGCGTTTTTCGAGCGCGGTGTGGTCGGCGTGATTTTTCAGTGTCCACGGCAGGTGCCCGCCGGTGACCGTTTCCAGTGCGGCGTTGGCCATACCCAGCCACAGGCCCTTGTGAAATCCCGGGCGGATGTTGCGCACCTTGCGCAGTTCGCTGCCGATCTCGGAGCCGCGCAGCGCGGCATCGAACCCTGTGCTGCCGCCATGGGCAACGAAATGTTCGGCGGCCAGCATGCCGGAGCGGATGGCCTGGTGCACGCCCTTGATCTTGGGCACATTCAGGGTGCCGCCGGCATCGCCGATGAGGATCGCGCCGGGCATCTCCAGCTTGGGCAACGATTGCCAGCCGCCCTCGACGATGGTGCGCGCGCCGGCCGAGACGATCTCGCCGCCTTCGAGCAGGGCTTTCACCGAGGGGTGATGCTTGAACTGCTGGAAGGCCTCGAAGGGCGAGAAATCGGGGTGCTTGTAGTCCAGTCCGACCACGAAACCGATGTACACCCGGTCTTCATCGAGGTGATAGATGAAACTGCCGCCGTAGGTTTTCCGGTCCAGCGGCCAACCCACGGTGTGTTCGATGCGCCCGGCCTGCGCCCGGCCCGGCGGCAGTTGCCACAGCTCCTTGAAACCGAGTCCGTAGGTCTGCGGCGAAGCGTCGGCGTCGAGCGCGAAGCGGCGGATGAGTTGCTTGGAGATCGAGCCGCGACAGCCTTCGGCAAGGATGGTGAGGCGCGCGTGGATGTCCACCCCGGGGGCGTAGTTGGGGCCGGGGGTGCCGTCGCTTTCGACGCCCATGTCGCCGCAGCGCACGCCGATGACCTGCTCGGCATCGTCATACAGCGCTTCGGCGCCGGCGAAACCGGGGAAAATCTCCACGCCCAGGGCCTCGGCCTGTTCGCCCAGCCAGCGCGCGAGCGCGCCCAGGCTGACGATGAAGTTGCCGTGGTTGTCCATCTGCGGCGGTGTGGGCAGGCGCGTGCGGCCGGTCGCGGTAAGGAAGGCGAATTCGTCCTTGCCTGCCGGGATGCAGATGCCGGGCGGATTCTCGCGCCATTCCGGGAGCAGGGCATCGAGCGGGGCCGGCTCCATGACGCAGCCGG
Organism: uncultured Pseudomonadota bacterium; assembly: GCA_963739695.1. Taxonomy (GTDB): domain Bacteria; phylum Pseudomonadota; class Gammaproteobacteria; order Natronospirales; family CAVUBB01; genus CAVUBB01. The sequence continues at coordinate 21,148 of CAVUBB010000017.1, forward strand.
AGAGCATATGCGCGCCGATCTCCGAGCCTTTCTCCAGCATGCAGATGCCGAGCTCGGGCGCGAGCTGCTTGAGGCGGATCGCACACGCCAGCCCCGCCGGTCCGGCACCGACGATGGCGACGTCGTATTCCATCACGTCGCGTTCTGTCACGCTTGGTCCCCGTTCGAACGTGTGTGGAGGGCCGTACAGCGACGGCTAAAGCGCTTTATTCTAACGGATTCGCGCGCTTATTGCCGCCCGCCCGGCCCTGCCGCCGGATACGAAAAGCCCCCGGCACGGTCGTGCCGGGGGCGCGATGGGCCGGGGCAGGCGCGCCTATTTGGGCTGCATGCGGATGGCGCCATCGAGGCGGATGGTGGTGCCGTTGAGCATGGTGTTTTCCCAGATGGAGGCCACCAGGTCCGCATATTCCTCGGGCCTGCCCAGACGCGAGGGGAAGGGCACCTGCTTGCCCAGGGATTCCTGCACCTCGGGCGGCATGCCTTCCATCATCGGCGTCCAGAAGATGCCCGGGGCGATGGTCATCACGCGCACGCCGATACGCGCGAACTCGCGCGCCATGGGCAGGGTCATGCCGACCACGCCGCCCTTGGAGGCGGAATAGGCGGCCTGCCCGATCTGGCCCTCGAAAGCCGCGACCGAGGCCGTGTTCACGATCAGTCCGCGCTGGCCGTCGGCGTCGGCGGCATTGGCTTCCATGGCCTGGGCGGCGGCCTTGGCGAGATTGAAGCTGCCGATCAGGTTCACATGGATGACTTTGGCGAAGAAATCGCTGGCCATGGGGCCGCTGCGCCCCAGCACGCGGCCGGCGCCGAGGATGCCGGCGCAGTTCACAGCCAGGTTGAGGCCGCCGAACGCTGCCTTGGCCTCGTCCACGGCCGCGTTTACCTGCGCCTCGGCCGAGACGTCGGTCTTGATGAACAGGGCGTTCGCGCCGAGTTTCTCCTGCGCCGCCTTGCCGGCTTCTGCATTGATGTCGAGCATGGCGACCTTGCCGCCGGCCGCGACGACTTTCGCGGCCACGGCGTTGCCGAGACCGGAGACACCGCCCGAGACGATGGCCTTGACGGAACTGTCGAATTTCATCTGCGACTCCTTGGATCGATGAGGCTGTATGACATGGATCGGATCATTGCGGCGTGTCGAATGACGTCGCCAGTGTCTGTTCGTGTGCGTGACGTTCCATGGCGAGTCGGATCAGGCGCGCGATCAGTTCGCGGTAGGGAACACCGCTCAATTCCCATAGTTTGGGGTACATGCTGATGCGAGTGAACCCGGGTATGGTGTTGATCTCGTTCACCAGCAGCCGACCGTCGGCGCACAGGAACATGTCCACCCGCGCCATGCCCTCGCACTCGAGCGCCTGGAAGGCCTTGACCGCCATACCCTGCACCCGCGCCACGGTCTCGGCGTCAAGCCTGGCCGGCATCTCCAGCAAGGCGCCGGCATCGTCGAGATACTTGGCTTCATAGGAATAGAAATCATGCTGCGGGATGACTTCGCCGGGTATCGAGGCTTCGGGTTCGTCGTTGCCGAGCACCGCGCATTCGATCTCGCGTCCGGCCACGTTCGCTTCGATGATGAGCTTGGTGTCGAAGCGCAGCGCGAGTTCGATGGCGCGTGCATAGCTGGGCGCATCTTCGACTTTGCTGATGCCCACGGAGGACCCCAGATTGGCCGGTTTGACGAATACCGGCATCCCGAGCCGCGCCTGGACATCAGCGAAGTCGGGCACGGTCTTGCGCCTGCAGGCGATGAAGTCGGGTATCGGCAGTCCCGCTTCGCGCAGCAAGCGTTTCATCACGACCTTGTCCATGCCCACGGCCGAGCCCAGTACGCCGGCGCCGACGAAGGGCACGTTGGCGAGCTTGAGCAGCCCCTGGATGGTGCCGTCCTCGCCCATCGGGCCGTGCAGGATCGGGAAGACCACATCGACCTTGCGCTCCAGCGCGTTCGCACCCACGGCGGTGAGTTCACCCGCGCTTTCGGGCACCAGCGCGACATGCTCGCTGCTCGGGTTGAGCTTGATGGTCTTGGGGTCGGTGCTGTTCAACAGCAGCTGGGAATCGCGGTTGAGCAGCCAGCGGCCGCTCTTGTCGATACCGATGAGCACCGGTTCGAACTTGTCGCGGTCGAGTGCGTCGATGACGTTCTTCGCCGAGAGCAGCGAGATCTCATGCTCGGCGGATTTGCCGCCGAAGAGGATGCCGACACGGATCTTGGGTTCGCTCATGCGCCTCTCGCTCTCATCTCAGATGCGGCGGCTGTCCGCCGGGATGCGCCCGAGCCGGCTCGCTGGTGTGCGGCCCAGCGCGGCGCTGATGAAGGCGCCGGCTTCGAGCAGGGCGGGCAGGTCGATGCCGGTCTCTATCCCCAGACCCCGGAGCATGTACACCACATCTTCCGTGGCGACGTTGCCGGTAGCACCCTTGGCATACGGGCAGCCGCCGAGCCCCGAGACCGAACTGTCCACCGTCGCCACGCCGAGTTCCAGGCAGGCGAGGATGTTCGCCAGCGCCTGGCCATAGGTGTCGTGGAAGTGCACGGCCAGCTTCTCCATGGGTACCTGCTCCGCCGCCGCGCTCAACATGCGTTGCGCCTTCAGCGGCGTACCCACGCCGATGGTATCGCCCAGCGAGACTTCATAACAGCCAAGCTCGGCAAGCTGGGCGGCCACATCGGCGACGGCTGCCGGCGCGATCTCGCCTTCATAGGGGCAGCCAAGCACGCAGGAGACATAACCGCGCACCTTGACCGAATGCTCGGCTGCCAGTGCCAGCACCGGTTCGAAGCGGGCGATGGATCCACTGATGCTCGCGTTGATATTGCGTTGGTTGAAGCTTTCCGAGGCGGCGGTGAAGATCGCGATCTCCCTGACGCCCGCCGCGAGCGCGCGCTGCATACCTTTCTCGTTGGGCACCAGCACGGGGTAGCTCACGTCCTCGCGCTGCGCGATGCCGGTGAAGACTTCTTCGGCGTCGGCGAGCTGCGGGATCCACTTCGGGCTGACGAAACTGGTCGCCTCGATACACTTCAGCCCGGCGCCCGCGAGGCGCTCGATGAGCTCGATCTTAGTGGCCGCCGGGACGGCCTGTTTCTCGTTCTGGAGACCGTCGCGCGCGCCGACCTCGACGATCTTGACCGCGGGCGGCAGCTTCATCCTTCGGCCTCGTCGGGAAGGATCTCGACCAGCGGTACTTCCGCTTCGACAGTGTCGCCGACGGCGTAATAGACCTGTTCGACCACACCGGCCACGCTGGCTTTCAGCGTGTATTCCATCTTCATGCCTTCCATCACCAGCAGGGCCTGGCCCGCGCTCACGCGATCGCCGGGAGCGACCTCGACGGCGAGGATACGACCGGGCATGGGCGCACCGGGGTGGGCTTCGTCGCTGGCACTTTCCGGGCGCGCGGCGTAGGGGTGTACGCGGGTGAGACGCCACACGCCTCGCGTGTCCGCCACGTGCAGCGTATCGCCGACCCGGTAGACCAGATATTGCGCGCTGCCTGCAGCATCGCCGACGACCAGCGTGTAATCGTCGGTCATCCGCGCCTGGAGGCGACGTATCGCATCGCCCTCGCGGAGGACGAAATCATCGCCCGCGCGAGCGACGAAGCGGGTGTGCTCGACGCCATCTTCATCGCGTAGCACGATCCGGCGCCCGCCGAGCCCGTTCAACTGGAAACCGTCGGCGCATTCGAAACCGCTGGCATCGTTCGAGTCGAGCAGGAAATCGAGCGCGGCCGTATCCAAGATCTCCGTCCCGGGGGCTGCGCGCTTGTTCAGATCTTCGAGGTGCGTATCGATGTAGCGCGTGTCGATGTCGCCCGCCGCGAAGACCGGATCAGCCGCGATACGGCGCAACAGGCCGAGATTCGTCTTCACGCCGAATACGGCGGTCTGGCGCAGGACTTCGCGCAGATGCCGGATGGCGGCCTCGCGGTCCACGTCCCAGGCCACGAGTTTCGCGATCATGGGATCGTAATGGATGCTGACTTCATCGCCGCTTTCCACGCCGGTATCGAGGCGAAAGTCTGCGTCGGTCTCCGGCGTCACGAAGGCCTGGATGCGGCCTACGGAGGGCAGGAAGTCCTGGCGCGGGTCTTCGGCATAGAGGCGTACTTCGACAGCGTGTCCTTCGCGCTCGATCTCATCCTGGATCAGCGGCAGCGGCTCGCCGCAGGCGACTCTCAGCTGCCACTCCACCAGATCGAGCCCGGTGGTCATCTCGGTGACCGGATGCTCCACCTGCAACCGCGTGTTCATCTCCATGAAATAGAACGAGCGGTCCGCGCCGACGATGAACTCGACCGTGCCGGCGTTGACGTAATCCACGGCTTTCGCCGCCGCGACCGCGGCCGCGCCCATGTCCGCGCGCATCGCGTCGTCGAGGAAGGGCGAGGGCGTCTCTTCGATGATCTTCTGGTAACGGCGCTGGATCGAGCACTCGCGCTCGAACAGATGCACCACGTCGCCGTGCATGTCGCCGAAGATCTGGAATTCGATGTGGCGCGGGCCCTGGACGAAGCGTTCGAGCAGGACCTTGTCGTCGCCGAAGGCGGATCTGGCCTCGCGGCGCGCGCTCGTGAGCGCCGCGCGGAACTCGTCTGCGGACGGCACGATGCGCATGCCCTTGCCGCCACCGCCGGCTGAGGCCTTGATCATCAGCGGGAAGCCGATCTTGCCAGCTTCGTCGGCGAGGAAGTCCTCGTCCTGGTTGTCGCCGTGATAACCAGGCACCACCGGCACGTTCGCGGCTTCCATCAGCGCCTTCGCCGCATCCTTGGCGCCCATCTTTTCCATGGTCGCGGCCGAGGGGCCTATGAACATGAGGCCGGCCGCTTCCACTGCTTGCACGAAAGCCGGACGTTCGGAGAGGAAACCGAAGCCGGGGTGCACCGCCTGGGCGCCGCTCTCGACGGCGGCACGCACGATGCGTTCGATGTTCAGATAGGATTCGGCCGGCGCGCTGCCACCGATATGCACCGCGCAGTCAGCCATGCGCACGTGCCGGGCGCCGGCATCGGCATCGGAATAGACCGCGACCGTCTCCACGCCGAGACGGCGGCAGCTCTCGATGATCCGGCAGGCGATCTCGCCGCGGTTGGCGATCAGGACGCGGTCGAACATGGTCAGTCCTTCAGCCAGGAGGGTTTGCGTTTTTCGAGGAAGGCGCTGAGACCTTCCTGGCCTTCGGCGGAGACGCGGATCTGGGCGATGAGTTCGGCGGTAGTCTGGTGCAGATGACGTTCGGCGTCGGTGTCGGCGTGACGGACCTGGCGCACCAGATGTTTCGCCGCCGCCTGCGCGCTCGGGCCGCCCATCAGCAGCAGGCCGATCTCGCGTTCCACTTCCGTATCGAGCGCGTCCGCCGCGACCACGGTATGCACGAGGCCGATGTGGCGCGCGGCGTCGGCGTCCATCGCCTCTGCGGTCAGGAAATAGCGCCGGGCATGGCGCTCGCCCACGGCCGCGATCACGTAAGGCGAGATCACGGCGGGGATCAGACCGAGCTTCACTTCACTCAGCGCGAAGCGGGCGTGCGCCACACTGATGGCGATATCGCAGCAGGCCACCAGGCCCACGCCGCCGCCGTACACGGGGCCGTTCACCCGCGCGATGGTGGGCCGGGGCAGGTTGTAGAGCACCTGCATCAGCTCGGCCAGGGCCAGCGAGTCTTCCAGGTTCTCCGCTTCGGAGTAATCCACCATGGAGCGCATCCAGTTCACATCCGCGCCCGCGGAGAACGACTTGCCTGCGCCGGTCAACACCACCACGCGCACGGCGGGGTCGCGCGCGGCGCTCTGCAGCGCCGCGATCAGTTCCGCGATGATGGCGGCGTTGAACGCGTTATGCTTTTCGGGACGGTCCAGCGTGACGGTCGCGACACCGCGTCCGTCCACCCCCAGTCTGACGTAATTCTCGCTCACCGAATCTCTCCGATCACATACGGAACACACCGAAGCCGGTGCGTTCGCCCTGCGGGTTGTTCATGGCCGCGGCCAGCGCCAGCCCGAGCACACGACGTGTCTGCGCGGGGTCGATCACGCCATCGTCCCAGAGCCGGGCCGTGGCGTAGTAGGGATTTCCCTGGTGCTCGTACTGGTCGCGGATCGGCGCCTTGAAGCCTTCTTCTTCGACATCGGACCATTCACCGCCGCGCGCCTCGATGCCGTCGCGCTTCACCGTGGCCAGCACGGAGGCCGCCTGTTCGCCGCCCATCACCGAGATGCGCGCGTTGGGCCAGGCCCAGAGCATGCGCGCACCATAGGCACGCCCGCACATGGCATAGTTGCCGGCGCCGAAGCTGCCGCCGATGATCACGGTGAACTTGGGCACCGAAGTCGTGGCCACGGCGTTCACCATCTTGGCCCCGTCCTTGGCGATGCCGGCACTCTCATATTTGCGGCCCACCATGAAGCCGGTGATGTTCTGCAAAAACACCAGCGGTACCCGGCGCTGCTCGCACAGCTCGATGAAGTGGGTGCCCTTGAGCGCCGACTCCGAGAACAGGATGCCGTTGTTGGCGATGATCCCGACCGGATAGCCATCCAGGCGGGCGAAGCCGCAGACCAGGGTCTTGCCATAGAGCGGCTTGAATTCGTGAAACTCCGAGCCGTCCACCAAGCGCGCGATCACTTCGCGCACATCATAAGGATAGCGGGTGTCCTGCGGGATGACGCCGTAGAGTTGTTCGGCGGCGTAGCGGGGCGGTTCCGGTTCGGCGCGCTCGACGGGAAGATCCGGGCGCGCGGTGTGCAGGTTGGCGACGATATCGCGAGCGATGGCGAGCGCGTGACGGTCGTCGTCCGCCAGATGGTCGACCACGCCCGAGGTGCGCGCATGCACGTCACCCCCGCCCAGCGATTCCGCATCCACCACCTCGCCGGTGGCTGCCTTAACCAGCGGCGGGCCGCCGAGGAAGATCGTGCCCTGTTCGCGCACGATCACGGTCTCGTCCGACATCGCCGGCACGTAGGCCCCGCCGGCAGTGCACGAACCCATCACCACCGCGATCTGCGGGATGCCGCGTGCGGAGAGCTGAGCCTGGTTGTAGAAGATGCGGCCGAAGTGTTCCTTGTCGGGGAACACCTCGTCCTGTAACGGCAGGAACGCGCCGCCGGAGTCCACCAGATAGATGCAGGGCAGGCGATTCTCGAGTGCGATCTCCTGCGCGCGCAGGTGCTTTTTCACCGTGAGCGGGTAATAGGTGCCGCCCTTGACGGTGGCATCGTTGGCGACCACGACGACCTCGCGGCCAGCGACCTGCCCGATCCCGGTGATGATGCCCGCGGCGGGCGCGGCATCCTTGTACATGCCGTGCGCGGCGAGCTGGGAGAACTCCAAGAACGGGCTGCCGTCATCGAGCAGCGCCTCGATGCGCTCGCGCGGCAGCAGTTTGCCGCGCGCCAGGTGCTTCTCACGCGCCTTCTCGGAGCCGCCAAGCGCGGCCTGGGCCACGCGCGCACGCAGTTCCTCGACCAGCCCGCGCATGTGCCGGGCGTTGGCCTGAAACGCGTCCGCACCGGTGTCGAGTCCGGATTTCAGGATGCCCATGCACGTTCCCCCTGTGCTGCCCGGTTCAGATCATCTCGATGGCGATGGCGGTAGCTTCGCCGCCGCCGATGCACAACGATGCCACGCCCTTGCTCAGACCGCGAGCCTTGAGGGCATGGACCAGGGTCACGATCAGCCGCGCGCCGGTGGCGCCGATGGGGTGGCCGAGGGCGCAGGCGCCACCGTTCACGTTGACCTTCTCGTGCGGCAGGTCGTGCTCCTTCATGGCGGCCATCGCGACCACGGCGAAGGCTTCGTTGATCTCATACAGATCCACATCCGCCGCTTTCCAGCCCACCTTCTTGAGCAGGTTGGCGATGGCGCCGACGGGGGCGGTGGTGAACCAGGCCGGCTCCTGGGCGTGCCCGGCGTGGCCGAGGATCTTCGCCAGGGGCTTGAGCTTGCGCTTGTTGGCCTCCGAGGCTCGCATCAGCACCAGGGCCGCTGCGCCGTCGGAGATAGAGGAAGAGGAAGCCGCGGTGACGGTGCCGTCTTTCGCGAAGGCCGCGCGCAGTGTCGGGATCTTGTCGATGTTGCAGCGGCCGGGTTCCTCGTCGTTCTCGACCACGTTCTCGCCCTTGCGGTGCTTGACCGTGACCGGGACGATCTCGGCGGCGAAGTCGCCGTTGGCGACCGCGCGCTGAGCGCGCTTGACCGATTCGATGGAGAAGGCGTCCTGGTCTTCACGGCTGAAGTGGTACTTCTCGGCGCACTGCTCACCGAAGGTGCCCATCATCTGGCCGTCGTAGGGGTTTTGCAGGCCGTCGAAGAACATGTGATCGAGGATCTGCTGATGACCCATGCGCAGCCCGGCGCGGGCGCCGGGGATGAGATAGGGCGCGTTGGTCATGGATTCCATGCCGCCGGCCACCATCACGCCGCCATCGGCCGCGAGCAGGGTGTCGTGCGCGAGCATCACCGATTTCATGCCCGAGCCGCAGACCTTGTTCACCGTGGTGCAGCCCGCCGCCGTGGGCAGCCCTGCACCGAGCGCGGCCTGGCGCGCCGGCGCCTGACCCAGGCCGGCGGGCAGCACGCAGCCCATGAACACCTCGTTCACGTCTTCCGGCTTGAGGCCGGCTTCACTGACCGCGGCCGCGATCGCAGCCGCGCCCAGCTGGGTCGATTTGACCGGCGCGAAGGCGCCCTGGAAGGCGCCGATGGGGGTGCGCTTGGCGGCGACGATGACGATGGGGTCGTTGCTCATGTCAGACTCCGTATTCCTGGATGAGGGGTTGTTCAGTTGCCGTTGCCGACCAGCTCGCGGCCGATCAGCATGCGGCGGATCTCGTTGGTGCCGGCGCCGATGTCGTACAGCTTGGCATCGCGCAGGAGACGCCCGGCGGGGTATTCGTTGATATAGCCGTTGCCGCCCAGGCTCTGGATCGCCTCGAGCGCGACCTTGACCGCATTCTCGGAGGCGAAGAGCAGGCAGGCGGCCGCTTCGTGGCGGGCGGGTTCGCCGCGGTCGAAGGCTTCGCACACGCGGTAGGTGAAGCCGCGTGATGCCTGCAGCGCGGTATACATGTCGGCGAGTTTGGCCTGCATGATGCCGAAGCTGCCGATGGGCTGATCGAACTGGCGGCGTTCACGCACGTAAGGCAGCACGGTATCCATGGCCGCCTGCATGATGCCGATGGGTCCGCCGGAGAGTACGAGGCGTTCGGAATCCAGGCCGCGCATGAGGATATACACGCCGCCGTCGACTTCGCCGAGCACGTTCTCCGCGGGTATCTCGCAATCCTCGAACACGAGTTCGCAGGTGTTGGAGCCGCGCATGCCGAGCTTGTCCAGCTTCTGCGCGGTACTGAAGCCGGGCATCCCTTTCTCGATAATGAAGGCGGTGACGCACTTGGAGCCCGCTGCCTTGCCGGCGGTGCGCATATAGACCAGCAGCACGTCGGCTTCGGGGCCGTTGGTGATCCACATCTTGGAGCCGTTGGCCACCCACACATCGCCCTTCTTCTCCGCGCGGCAGCTCATGGAGCCGACCACGTCGGAACCGGCGCCCGGTTCGGACATCGCCAGTGCGCCGACCCATTCGCCGCTGCACAGCTTGGGCAGATACTTCCTGCGCTGGGCATCGGTACCGTTGAGGTACAGGTTGTTCAAGCACAGATTCGAATGGGCGCCGTAGGACAAACCCACGGAAGCCGAGGCGCGCGAGATCTCTTCCATGGCGACGACATGCGCCAGGTAGCTCATGCCCGAGCCGCCGAACTCTTCCGGCACGGTCATGCCCAGCAGGCCCATCTCGCCGAGTTTGGCCCACAGTTCCTGCGGGAAGGCGTTGTCGCGGTCGATGCGCTCGGCAAGCGGCGCGATCTCGGTCTCGGCGAAGCGGCGCACGGACTCGCGCAGCAGATCGAGTTCTTCGTCGATACGGGTGTTGATCGCAGTCACGGTCGATTACCTCAGTGCGGTAGCTGGGGGTTGCCGGCCGTCGGAAGCGGGGAGGGGCGCATCGCCGACAGGGGCGAAAAGGCTGCGCGGCCCACGGTCACCTTGCGGAGTCCGGGGCCGCGCATCTCCATGGGCTCAATCGTGATGCGTGGCCCGGGCACGGCCGGACATCCGGTCGGCCTTCTGCTTCACATACGGCAGCTTGACCTTGCCCAGCGCCTCGATGCGCTTCTCGGCGATGCGGTCCGCCGCCTGCCAGGTCGGGATGCCTTCCTTGTCCGCGACCTTGTAGATGTTTTCGATGATGCCGTAGACGCCACTGACCATGCGGTTGGCGCGTTCGCGGTCATAGCCCTGCAGCTCGATGGAGACGTTCATCAGGCCGCCGGCATTGATGGCATAGTCCGGGGCGTAGAGCACGCCGCGCTGCTCGAGTTCAGTGCCGCACTCGTTGGTGGCCAGCTGGTTGTTGGCGCTGCCGGCGACGATCTCGCACTTGAGCCGCGGGATGGTCTGTTCATTGACTGTGGCGCCGAGCGCGCAGGGCACGTAGACCTTGGCGTCGACATCGTAGATATCGTCCATGGCGACGGCTTCGGCGCCCATCTCCACGGCCTGCTGCACGCGCTGCTCGTTCATGTCGCAGACGAAGACCTTGGCGCCTTCCTCGCGCAGCATGCGCACGAGATGGATGCCGACGTGGCCCACGCCCTGCACGGAGAAGCTCAGCTTGCCGACATCGGTATGGCCGTACTTCTTCATCAGCGAGGCACGGATGCCCTGCAGCGTGCCGTAGGCCGTGAACGGCGAGGGATCGCCGCTACCGCCGTGGACCGGGTGCACGCCCACCACGTGGTCGGTTTCCTGGAAGATGAAATCCATGTCTTCGACGCTGGTGTTCACGTCTTCGGCGGTGATATAGCGCCCGCCCAGGGAGTTGATGAAACGGCCCAGCGCGCGGAAGAAGGCTTCGCTCTTGTCCGTCTGCGGGTCGCCGATGATGACCGACTTGCCACCACCCAGGTTCAGTCCGGAGACCGCGGCCTTGTAGGTCATGCCGCGGGAGAGGCGGAGGACGTCATTGAGGGCTTCCGCGTCGCTCTTGTAGGGCCACATGCGCAAGCCGCCGAGGGCGGGGCCGAGGACGGTGTTGTGGATGGCGACGATGGCCTTCAGACCACTGTTCTGGTGGTGAAAGAACACTACCTCTTCGTGCCCCATCTTCTCGAGGGTGGCGAAAAGCTCCATATCATCCTCCTGAAAAAGGAAACTTCTTTTGCGTTTGCGATCGTCGTGAGACCGGGCCACCGGAGCCGTGATCGGCGCCGGCGGGCGTCAGCCGTTGACTGGATCATGTCGGGTCTGCCGCAGGCCCCCGCCCTTGCCCGTGGGCTGTGAGACCGGGCGCGGCGCCCGGAATTCAGCTGTTTTCGCGGTGCCCCGAATCGGGCCGGGTCCGCAGGAAACGCGGCATTATAGCTCGAAGGGCTGCCCGCGGACAGGTGGGAGTACTCGCGCCGCAGCAAGGCCGTTTGCCGGGCCGAGGCGAGAAGCCGTTATAATGGCCTGTTTCCAAAAGCCCCGAGCGGGCCCAGCGGCGAGGAAGGATATGAGCACAGCAATACATT
>CAVUBB010000018.1:0-110230 GCA_963739695.1 uncultured Pseudomonadota bacterium
GATCTTCGGAAGGGGGGTGGCGTCGTTTCAATCGAAGGTTGCTGCTCGGCGCGACACCAATCGGAGCGGCATCCCCGGGGAGTATCCGGGGTCTGAACGAACTAGGGGCTGTTTCCGGTGAGTTCTGGTGTGATACGAGAAAGGCCAAGGGGCGAAAGCGCGCCCAGCGGGCGGGCGACTCGATCCCATCGAGCAGGGGAGGGAAGGCTTTCTCGTTTGAAATCACGATCGGTGGAAACACGAGCGCGCATAATGGGGAGCTTACGGCGGAAGAGTGGGAGATTCTGCAGGAGTTCGCTCGCCGAGTTGATGAGATGCAGGCAACCGCATGGGGAAACGCGGCTTCGCGATTGATCTCACACCAGGCAAAGCGCGCCCGTGTGAAGCCGCGGGCCGGAATCGGCGCTCGAAGCTCAGAGAAGGTCCGCGAGCTGCTCGGCCCGGGGCCAGTTCTTCTCCGAGATAGCCGTGCGCGCTACGCAGTGTGTCGCTGATTGCTCGACGATCCACGCCCGCACTGCGTCGGGGCACAACTCGTAGCCGTTCGGCCAGGCAAGCGCGCCGGATTCGACGAAACACTTCGCGAATAGTCCGCCCCGCAGGATCTCCAGCACGAGCGGCTTCTTTCTCGGGTTGCCGAAGATGAAGTCGAGATCGACGGTCCCCTTGAAGCCGTCCGTGTACTCCAGCGCCAGCCGGTAGTGCTCTGCGTCGACGTGCCGGATGCGCTTCAACCGCGTTCCGAGCTTCATTCTTTCACCTATTCCAAGGGGCGAATGCGCCGCGGCTGGCGGCCCCTCTGCGTCTCGTTCCAGGCTCGGCGTAGTTCGTGAACATGCTCTCGTCGCCACTCCGCCACGAGTGTTCTGACCCTCTTCGGCAGTTTCCCCGCCAAGACGCCGCCTGAGCTGATCTCCACGACGGCGTGAAACTCGCCGTACTCGACGTGAAGTGGGGCGGGTCCGTGGAAACATCTTGATCAGAATGCCAGAAGAAAACCGACAGGATCGGCACGCCTCACCTCCCTTAACGTACGCTATCGACGCTTCAGCGAGCAATCAAGCGGCTCTGTGATGAGCGCCTTCCGCTCGCGGTTTACGTTGACCAGCAGCACCCCTGCGCAGCCGGAAGGCGTTGTCGTGAAAGAACCCGGACATTGCGTCCGAGCGTGTTTCAGACCCGCGGCGGCGTAGTCGGCGAGAGGTGCCGTCGTTCCCTTGGAGTGCGGGTCTCGGCAAACGGATTTCGCTTCGCCCGGCTGAAATCCGGCTCTTTCGTTCCTTCCTCCGTTCGTAGGTCTGCCGTTTCCGCACCGAAGCCCTGCGCGCAGAAATGATTGTCGAGTCGGTTCCAGGTGTGGACAATGCTGATCACTGCGGTCGAATTGAAGTCATCCCAAAGGCATCGCGTCGGAGATGCTGGTGCCGGACTCTACGCATGGTCGAGAGAGAAACGTTACGGCTGCCGTGCGACGGCTGCGGCGATCTCGGCGCGGGTGGTGGCCATCGCTTGGCGGAGCGCCTCGAAGTTCCAGGAGAAGAGCGAGTCGCGATCGACTTGTGCCGTACGCGGGATCTGCACGAAGCCAAAGCTCGTTTGCCACCGTACACCAGGTTGGGCGCGCTGGTGTACAGGGTCACCCACTTGGCGTAGTCGTGGCTGATGGTGTTCTGCCAGACCGTTTCACCCTTCTCGGTGTCAGTCAGCGTGAGATCGAGGGTTACGCTCGTCCAGGTTTGCCCGGCGGGAATCGGGAGGAGCCAGAAGTAGACGCCGACGATGCCGAGGCCATACGACGTCATGTCCGTCTCCACCGGAGAGGCGCGCAACACTCCGGACAGAACATAGCGGTAGCTATCGGTCGGCCCCTCGCCGACATAGCGAACGGAGTTGAAGACGCCACTGGCAGCGAGATCCTCGGCAATGGCCCGCGCCATGCTCGCCGGGTACGTGAACTCCTCGAAGGGAGGCATCTGGAGGCCCAACTTCTTGCCGATCATGAAGGCGGTTTCATCGACGCGCTCGAAGGGCAGGGCGACGTATGGAATGAACGGAACGTAGGTCATGAACCCACGGCCGCTGGTCGAGTAGACGCGCGGGGGCCGTTCGTCGCGGAAGCGCTGCACGGCGAGCGTGGCGGGCAGCGGAGTCTCGCGCAAGGTGGTCGTGTCTGGCCGGTACCCCGTATTGAGATTTGCCTCGATCGTGCAGCCGGAGAGTGCCAGGGCGAGCAGAACCGTCCAGGCACGCGCGCGTGGCGACATGATTTCTTCTCCCGTGCAGTTAGGGCCACGACATCTCTCAAAGGTTCCACGCTGTCAAACGGATCGAGGTCAAGGTGTTCAGCAGCTCAGCGTCTGATTTCGCGCCGCACGTCCGACGGTCAAGGGGTGAGCGGTACTGGCTGTCACTTTCTCACTTCTCACGAGGATGCCCTCACCGCTCGAGGACACGAGTCGGTCGAGCTTTTCGCCTACGCGATGCCCGACAACCATAGTTTCACTTGGTCCTCGCCGCCACCGGACTCCGCTCGGCCAGTTCATGCGTCGGCTGCTGACCGGTTACACCGTCACCTTCAACCGCCGCCATCGCCGCGCCGGCTCGTGCTGCGCTCACCGCCGGGCGACGCCCCGGACTCCTCAACCTCTGCACTTGGACTCCACACCGTGCCGCGACACGGTCAGTGTTGCAGCCCATCTGCGGGCACTGGGGGATCAGAAGCTAGCATTCTAGGAGTGGCCCCCGGGCTCCTCGGAAGTCAGGGCGAGCACTTACCCTCGGAACAACATCGGAACCGGTCGCGGCCGGGAGGCGCAGGGGGCGCGTGGTGCTACGCGGTCCCCGTCTTCTTGGAGCACCGAGGCGCGAACGCGCGACGGCTCTGAAGAGCATCGGCTGGGTCACGACCGTCCGGAAGACGGAGAGAAGGACTTGGTCCTCGGCGTCGAGGCGGGCGCGGATAGAGCGCTCCCTCTAGGTCCCCCCGCGGCCCCCTTGGTACTTTAAGTACGTTGCGTCACCGCTGGGCGAGATGGGCAACGTCAGGGGAAGTAAGGCGCCGAAGTTCGAGTCAGCTTCGTCGTGAAACCTCAAAGATCCACGTCCCGATAGATCTCCGCCAGAGGGATCTCCAGGCTGATCGAGGCCAGCTCGACCGACATCTCGCGCCGCTTGTGCGTCTTCGCGGACCACTTCCCACCTGGACCGACCTGATACCGCTCGACCGAGACCTGCGCTTGGTCGATCAAGAGGAGCTCCCGCAAGGTCGGGATCGTCTTGTACAGCTCGAACTTCTCCCCGCGGTCGTACTCGCGGGTGGCGTCGGAAAGAACCTCGATCAGCACCACGGGATTGGTGACCGTGTCGGGGCGGCCGCGGATAGTTTTCGCACGCCCGCAGATCACCGAGACGTCCGGATACGTGTAGAGCCCCCCGGGCGTTGCCAGCCGCAAGTCGCTCGCGTAGGCGCGACATCGGCTCCCACGCAGAGCAGTTCGCAACCCGGTGAGCACGTTCGCCGTGATCTCGTTGTGCGCAAGCGATGCGCCCGCCATCGCGAAGATCTCGCCCCGGTAGTACTCGTGCTTGATCGTCGACCCCATATGGATTGGGTGTTCGGCTTCAACATGCAGAAATCGGGCCTGGTGGACACCATGACCGATCTGATGATGGATGCGGCGGGCGGGCTGCTGGCGGGGTGGATGGGTTATCACTACGTCAAGGGCCGGGAATCGCTTGTCGTCGATCGTATGGTGCGCTGGTTCGTGCGCCACAACCCGCATCTGTTCCGGCGGCACCGCCGCTGAGTCTGCCTCAGGAGTCACGCATGCCGTCACCACGCCCTCTTTACGATCCCGCCGCTGCAGTCAGGGAACTCGGTGCGAGCGATCCGCGCCTGGGCGCGGTGATGGATGCCGTGGGCCCGTGCCCGCTCGCACCACGCAGTCTGCGCAGCCCGTTTCAGGCGCTGGCGCGTTCGATCGTCTTCCAGCAGCTTTCCGGCAAGGCCGCCGACACTATCCACGGGCGCTTCGCGGCGCTGATGCCGGATGGGGTGCCCGAGCCTGAAGCCGTGCTCGCGCTCGACGATGTCGCGCTGCGCGGCGCCGGGCTCTCGCGCAACAAGGCGGCGGCGATCCGCGATCTCGCGCACAAGACGCTCGACGGTACGGTACCGGGGACGCGGCGCCTGCGGATGATGAGCGATGCCGAGATCATCGAGCGGCTCACCTGCGTGCGCGGAGTGGGGCGCTGGACCGTGGAGATGTTGCTGATCTTCACCCTGGGGCGCCCCGACGTGCTGCCGGTGACGGATCTGGGCGTGCGCAAGGGCTTCATGAAGGCCTATGGCAAGCGCAAGCTGCCCACGCCCCAGCAGCTCGCACGGGCCGGCCGGCGCTGGGCGCCGTATCGCTCCGTCGCGGCCTGGTACTTCTGGCGCGTGCTCGATATCGAGGGCCCGCTGTAAGTACATATCCGGACCCCTGGCTGATCTGGATCAATGCCACGGCAAGGCGCAAGCGCGTTAAACTGTGGCCAGATTTCAGGGAAGCCCATCTGGCAAGGAGGTCAGCATGAGCCAGTATCGTCACATCCTGGTCGTGGTCGACCCCGCCATGCACAAGACGCCTGCGCTGGATCGCGGCGTCGCGCTGGCCAGCAAGACCGGGGCCGAACTCACCCTCCTGCTCGTCGACTACAAGGCCGGCCTGGTGCGTGCCAACCTGCTCGATCGCGATGCCATCGCGCGCGCTGTGCGGGCGTTTCTGAAGAAGCGCCGCGACTGGCTCGCGGGCGTGGCCGCCACGATCGCCGAACAGGGCATCAGCGTGCATACCGATGTCGCCTGGGGCAAACCTCTCGCCGACGAGATCGTCTGGCGCGTGCTCGAACTCAAACCCGATCTCGTGATCAAGGATGCGCGTGTCGAAGAACGCCTGAAGCGGATCTTCTTCACGCCGCTGGACTGGCATCTGCTGCGCCAGTGTCCGGCCCCGCTGATGCTGGTCAGCCCCTATGCGGGCCTGTTCCCGCAGCGCGTGGTGGCGGCGGTCGATCCGCTGGATTCGCATGGCAAGCCAAGCGAGTTGAACGCGGAGATCCTGCGCGCGGCGCTGGCCATGGCTTATCAGACCGATGCAGAAGTGCATGTGATCCACGCCGTCGAGTTTCTGCCCATGGTGGTCGAGCCGGCGGCGGAAGGTGCGGTCTGGTCCAACCAGGATTTCCGCGAAGAAGTGGTCGAGATGCATCGCGACGCGCTGAACGAATTCGCGGCGAAGCAGAGTGTGCCGGCGGAGCGGCTGCACTTGCGGGAAGGCGCGCCGGACGAGGTGATAGCGCAGTTCGCTCGTGAGATCGCGGCGGATCTGGTGGTGCTGGGCACGGTGGACCGCACCGGTCTTGCGCGCGTGGTTATCGGCAGTACCGCCGAACGGATCCTCGATCAGCTCAACTGCGACGTGCTCGCGCTCAAGCCGGCGGGCTTCATCTCCGATCTGGAGCAGGAGTTGCTGCCGCGTTCCGAAGAATCGATCAGCGCCTGATACCGGCTTGCAGGCGGGCGATCCACGGGCGACACTAACCCGTGTCCGGTCATCTTTGGATCCCTGCATGAGTACGCCCTATCCCCATCTCCTGGCGCCGCTGGATCTGGGCGGTGTCGTGCTGCCCAACCGCGTGCTCATGGGTTCGATGCATACCGGTCTGGAAGACCGCGCACGCGATTACGACAAGCTCGCGGCATATTTCGCCGAGCGCGTGCGTGGCGGCGTGGGCCTGATGGTGACGGGCGGGATCGCGCCCAACCGCCGGGGAAGTCTGGCGCCGTTTGCCTCCAAACTCACGCACCGTCTGGAAGTGCCACGCCATCGCCGTGTGACCGAAGCGGTGCATGTCGAGGGCGGACGTATCTGCATGCAGATCCTGCATGCCGGACGATATGCCTATCACCCATTCTCGGTGGCGCCTTCCGCGCTCAAGGCGCCGATCAACCCCTTCCGACCGCGCGCATTGTCGGCCCGGGCCGTGGACAAGCAGATCCGCGATTTCGTGCGCTGCGCGCGGCTGGCGCGCGAGGCCGGTTACGACGGCGTCGAGATCATGGGCTCGGAAGGCTACTTCATCAACGAGTTCATCGTCCCGCGCACCAACCGCCGGCACGATGGCTGGGGCGGCAGTGCCGAGGCGCGCATGCGGCTGCCGGTGGAGATCGTGCGCCGCACGCGTGAGGCGCTAGGTGCCGATGCCATCATCATCTACCGTCTGTCGATGCTGGATCTGGTGACCGAAGGCAGCGCGTGGGAAGAAGTCGTGGCGCTGGCAGGCGCTATCGAAGCCGCCGGCGCGAGCATCATCAACACGGGTATCGGCTGGCACGAGGCGCGCGTGCCGACGATCGCCACCTCCGTGCCGCGTGGTGCCTTCAGCTGGATCACCGGCAGACTCAAGCAGCATGTCTCGCTGCCGTTGGTGGCGACCAACCGCATCAACATGCCCGAGGTCGCTGAAGATATCCTCGCGCGCGGCGAAGCCGACATGGTATCGATGGCGCGGCCACTATTGGCCGATCCGGAGTGGGTGCGCAAGGCCGCGGCGGATCGGGCGGCCGACATCAATACGTGCATCGCCTGCAATCAAGCCTGTCTCGATCATGTGTTCGAGAAGCGCCGCGCTTCGTGCCTGGTCAATCCACGCGCCTGCGCCGAGACCGAACTCAACTATCTGCCCGCCACGCAGCACAAGCGCATCGCGGTGGTCGGCGCCGGTCCGGCCGGGCTGGCGGCGGCGACGATCGCGGCCCAGCGCGGACACGGTGTGACGCTGTTCGAGGCGGCGGCGGAGATCGGTGGTCAGTTCAATATGGCCAAGCGCATTCCCGGCAAGGAAGAGTTCCACGAGACCCTGCGCTACTTCTCGCGCCGTATCGAGCAGACCGGTGTAGAGCTGCGTCTTGGCACCCGGGTGGATGAAGACATGATCCGCGACGGCGGCTTCGATGCGGTGATACTTGCCACCGGCGTGGTGCCGCGCCGGCCGCAGATTCCGGGACTGGACCATCCCATGGTGCGCACCTATCTGGAGGTGCTGCTGTATGGCGTGCCGGTGGGCGAACGGGTGGCCCTGATCGGTGCCGGCGGGATCGGTTTCGACGTGGCCGAATTTCTGAGCCAGCAGGGCACGCCGGGCAGTGTCGACCGCGATATCTTCATGGCGGAGTGGGGGATCGACCCTGCTTGTGCCGAGCGTGGGGGCCTCACCGAACCGCAGCACCCGCAAAGCGCGCGCAAGATCTGGCTGCTCCAGCGCAGTGCGAGCAAGCCCGGCGCCGGGCTGGGCAAGACCACCGGCTGGATCCACCGCTTGTCGCTGCGTCATCGTGGTGTAGAGATGCTTGGCGCAGTGAGCTACGAACGCATAGACGATGCTGGCCTGCATATCACCATGGCCGGTGTGGAACGCGTGCTGGCAGTGGACAACGTAGTGGTTTGCGCGGGTCAGCTCAGCCAGCGGACGCTGTTTGCCCCGTTGCGGGCGAGTGGGCTCGAGGTGCACCTCATCGGTGGCGCACAGCAGGCCACGGAACTGGATGCGAAGCGGGCGATCGCCGAAGGTGCGCGCCTGGCGGCAACGCTGTAGGCGCAAAAACGCGAAAAAAGGACCACCTGCGAGCCCGGCAGGGCCCGCGGTAGGAACGGGTATCCAAGCGAGAGGGCAGACCGGGCCTGATCGCCCGAACTGCCTCCGCCCGGCCTCAGGGCCGGGCGGAAACCGGTTCGCTTACCAGCGCTTGTTACGCTGCTGGGGACGCGGAGCGCGTTCCTGCGCTTCGTTCACGCGCAGAGGGCGACCGCCCATATCCTTGCCGTTCAGAGCCTGGATCGCAGCGGCAGCTGCTTCCTGGTCCATCTCGACAAAGCCGAAGCCACGAGGACGACCGGTTTCACGGTCAGCGATCATCTTGACCGAATGCACGGTGCCGAACGCCTCGAAATGAGCGCGGACTTCGTCTTCGGTGGCGGAGAAGGGCAGGTTGCCAACATAGATAGACGTCATAATCTTGAATCACTCTGCAAAGAACATAACACCGGGTTTTAGGACCCGTTCTCGATGGTCGTTCGCTTGTCCACTCGTTCCGGAATCACGACCGGCGTGGGCTGGACGGAGTTCGCCCTGCAGATCGTTAGAAAGAATAGGAAGGTCCCGATCCGAAAATGAGCTTACGCCAGATTCTGGCGCTAATGCAATAACTTGGCCGGGTGCGGACGCACCCGGCCAGGGCTCGATACGAGGCTTGCCGCGGTCGCCGAATCAGGCTTCGGGATTGCCCAGAAGGCCCGGTCCGCGCAAGAGATGGTTGACCAGTTCAGCCTGACGCGAGGTTCCGGTCTTGGCGAAGATCGCCTTGAGGTGGCAGCGCAAAGTATGCACGCTGGTATCGGTCGCTTCGGCCACCTCCTTGAGGCTGTGGCCGGCCGCGAGTCTGGAAGCGAGCTTCGATTCCGCAGCAGTGAGACCGTAATACGCGCGCAGGGTTTCGGAAGAGACGACTTCTTCGTCGCCGATCTCCACCAGACATACGGAGACGACGCCCGGGCGGGTGCTCATGCTGCCCGCGTGCGGATGCGTGATCAACGCCATCACACTGTGTGAAGACTTCCCGGTCTTGAGGCGTACGAGCTGGTCGCTGCCTTGCTCCAGTGCGCGCTGGACTGCAGCCAGCAATTCTTCGGTGACAGCGGCGCTGGTGCCTTTGAGGCGGCCATCTACATGTGCGAGCAAGGCGCTGCGTTCGAGCAGGGCCTGCGCGGCGGTATTGAGAAATGCCGTCGTGCCGTCGCTCTGGACGAGCAGTACCGGAACCGGGAAACGGTCCATCACCGCGCGCGAAGTCTGCTGCCAGCGATCGAGTGTGCGCATACGCGAGGCGAGTCTTACCGCGCTGCGCAGATGCGGCGCGAGCGACTCCAGCCATTCCAGTTCGTCGCGCGAGAAACTGCCATGGGCCGGGTCGCGCAGCAGCTGCAGATGCAGGTTGCGTTCCGCGTCGAGGGGCAAGTTCGCATAGGTGACGAAACTTTCGTGACCGGCGACGCACTCCTCGTCATGCGTGTGTTCGCCACGGCCGGCAGGCCCCGTCTTCTCGCAGGCGAAGCTGCCGTCCTGAGTGCGGCGGCGATTGAGATAGCGCCCGCCCAGCAGCAGTGCGCAGGTACCTGCACACAGCTCGGGAAAGCCGCTCTGCCAGAGGTCGATCACGCTGCCGTCGTCGGCGAAGGTGAGCATCACGCCGGCATCGGCGCCGATAACCGCGAGCAGGGTGCTGAGTACACCCATCACGCCCTCGGGGCGCAACAAGAGGTCATACAAGGTGCCGACGAAATCCTGGATTCGGCGGCGCGGGGCAGTGATCAGCATATCCATCGGCACGATATCTCCGATCGGACGAAGTGGTATTCGCAGGATGCGATGCTTGTATATATCGTACTCAGCCCTGCTCATCAAGCATCGCGCGGGTTTTGAGTACCAACTTGCCGGTGGTCGTTCCGCTCTCGAGTGCGCGCTGGGCGGCGGCCACTTCGGGCAAGGTCCAGCAGCTCACGCGCGGCGGCGCCAGGCGTTTGGCGGCGAAGTGCGCGAGGATCGCTTCCATCCCGCGCACCAGGTTTGCGGGGCGATCGTGCAGGAAGCTGAGATTGAATGCCATCACGCTGCGATTTTCCATGGTCATGCGCAGTGGATTGAAGCGCGGTGTCGCCAGGTAGGTACGGGCGAGGCGCAGCCATGAAGGGCGCGCGGCACCGGGGGCGAGCATGGTGTGAAAACCGTAGACGACGAGTCTGCCCGCGGGTGCGAGCATCCGGTAACTGCGTCTGAGCGAGGCGGCACCGTTGGCGTCGAAGATGGCATCGTAGCCGTCAGGCGCGGCGGCGGCGATGGCCCGGATCGCGGCACGGTCGCGGCCGGCGATGACGGTCTGGGCGCCGAGTTCGTGCGCGTGATCGCGCTTGCCGGGAGCGCCGACCACGCCGACGACCTCGCAGCCCGCCAGCCGGGCGAACTGCACCAGGGCCCCGCCCACGCCACCGGCGGCCGAATGCACGAGCACGCGCTGACCGGTGGCGAGCCTGGCCAGTTCTCGTGCCGCGTACCAGGCAGTGAGGTAGGCGGTGGGGATGGCGGCCGCCTGTAGCTGGTCCAGCGAGTCGGGTACCGGGAAAACCTGGTCGGCGTTCACCAGCAGGTGCGTGGTGTAGCCGCCGAACAGAGTCAGTGCCAGGACTCGATCGCCGGGCTGGAAACGGTGTACGTCGGCACCCAGCGCGGTGATGCGGCCCGCCACTTCGAAGCCGGGCGTGATCGGGTAGCCGTGCAGCTGGGTGGCCGAGGCATAAAGCCCCATGCGTACGAGACAATCGGCATAGTTCACGCCTGCTGCATCGCAGCGAATGAGGATCTCGCCGGGGCCCGGTTCAGGGATGGGCGCAGCTTCGAATTCCAGGCGCGCATGGGTCCCCGGACGTCTTATGATCACGCGTTCCAGCATGGCGCCCTCGCGACGGTGGACCGGCTCCAGACTATACCCCGGATATGTGATATCGTGCGCCTCTTCCCGGCGCGCGCATAGGATATGAGCGCGTGGCCAAGGACCACCGTGGCGCCGCGCGGCGTCCCCAACTTCTGGCAGTTCACAAAGACTCATGTCCAAACAGAACAGTTTTACTCGCGAAGAGCTGATCGCCTGCGGTCACGGCGAGATTTTCGGGCCCGGCAACGGCCGGCTTCCGCTTCCGCCCATGCTCATGTTCGATCGCATCACCCGGATCACCGACGACACCGGTGCCCACGGCAAGGGCGAGATCGTCGCCGAACTGGATATCGACCCCGATCTGTGGTTCTTCGCCTGTCATTTCGAGAGCGACCCGGTGATGCCGGGCTGTCTGGGCCTCGATGCGGTCTGGCAGCTCGTGGGCTTCTTCCTGTGCTGGATGGGCGGCCCCGGGCGCGGACGCGCGCTGGGCGTGGGCGAGGTCAAGTTCAGCGGCCAGGTGACGCCGCGCAACAAGCTGGTCACGTATCGCGTGGACATGCGGCGCGTGATCATGCGTAAACTCTATATGGGAATCGCGGATGCCGTGGTGGAAGTCGACGGCAATCCGATCTATGCGGCCAACGACTTGCGCGTGGGCCTGTTCACATCGACTGACAGCTTCTGAGGAGCGTGCCATGCGACGTGTTGTAGTGACCGGTCTCGGGATCGTCAGCAGCATCGGCAACGACAAGGAAGAAGTTCGCCAATCACTCCGCGCAGGACGCAGCGGCATCGTGGCCCATCCGGAATACGTGGAGATGGGTTTTCGTACCGGCGTGCACGGCTCAGTAAAGCTCGATCCGGCCGAACTCATCGATCGCAAGCTGTACCGATTCATGGGGCAGAGTGCGGCCTATTGCTATCTTGCCCTGCGCGAAGCGATAGCGGACGCGGGTGTGGACGAGAGCGTGATCAGCAACCCTCGTACCGGCATCGTCGCGGGGTCCGGCGGCGCTTCCAACGCCGACATCGTGGAGGCGGCGGATCTGCTGCGCAGCCGCGGCATCCGCAAGGTGGGGGCGTTCCGCGTGCCGCGCACCATGGGCAGCACGAACGCGGCCTGCCTGAGTACGGCCTACAAGATCAAGGGCGTGAGCTATTCCATCAGCTCGGCCTGCGCGACCAGCGCGCATTGCATCGGCAATGCGGCGGAACTGATCCAGATGGGCAAGCAGGATGTCATGTTCGCCGGTGGCGGCGAAGAGCTGCACTGGTCGCTGACCATGCTCTTCGATGCCATGGGTGCGCTCTCCAGCCGCTACAACGACACGCCGGAGAAGGCTTCGCGCCCGTACGACGTGGACCGCGACGGCTTCGTGATCGCTGGCGGCGGCGGCATGCTGGTGCTGGAGGAACTGGAGCACGCGCGTGCGCGCGGCGCCAGGATCTATGCCGAACTGGTGGGCTACGGAGCTACTTCGGACGGCTATGACATGGTGCAGCCCTCGGGCGAGGGTGCCGTACGCTGCATGCAGCAGGCGCTGGCCGGCGTCGAGGGCAAGGTGGACTACCTCAATGCCCATGGCACGAGCACGCCGGTGGGCGACAGCAAGGAGCTCGGTGCGGTGCGCGAAGTCTTCGGCGAGCATGCGCCGATGATCAGCTCCACGAAATCGCTCAGCGGACATTCACTGGGTGCGGCCGGCGTGCATGAAGCGATCTACACCTTGTTGATGATGGAGAGCGGCTTCGTCGCGGCATCGGCCAATATCGATAATCTCGACCCGGAAGCCGAGGGCCTCAACGTCGTGCGCGAGCGCGTCGATGGGCAGGACCTTAAGCTGTGTCTATCCAACAGCTTCGGTTTCGGCGGCACCAACGCCTCGCTGGTGTTCAGCAAGCTCGACTGAACGCCGGCCCCTGGTCCGGTAAAGAAAAGGCCCGACGGGAAACCGCCGGGCCTTTCTTGTTGCACGGATGTGCGCTTGCCGTCAGCCGGCCGGTGTTTCATTCAGCTCGCTGTTCTTGTAGGAGTAGCTGAAATAGACCACCAGGCCGATCACCAGCCAGATAGCGAAGGCTTCCCAGGTGAGCAGCGGCAGGTTCAGCATCAGCAGCACGCAGAAGAACACGCCCAGCGCCGGAAAGAGCGGTGCGAACGGGGTCTTGAAGGGGCGGTGCAGATGCGGGTGCGAATAGCGCAGCCAGATGACGCCGGCACACACGACCGTGAAGGCACCGAGCGTTCCCATGTTCACCAGCTTGGCCAGCACATCGATGTTGAAAAAGCCCGCGATCAGTGCCATCAGAGTGCCGCTGGCCACGATCACGCGGACCGGTGTGCCCGTCTTCGGGTTCACGGTGGCGAACGCCTTGGGCAGCAGGCCGTCACGCGACATCGCCAGGAAGATGCGCGTGAGCCCGAAGAAGAGCACCAGGATCACGGTGGTGAGGCCGGCGAGGGCGCCGACCGCCGTGATGCCGGCCATGCTCTTTTGGCCGATGCGGATCAGGGCATCCGACACGGGCGAGGCCGTGTTCAGGTCGGTATAGGGGACGATGCCGGTAAGCACGCCGGAGACGACGATGTAGAGCACCGTACAGATGATCAGCGAACTGATGATGCCGATGGGTACGTTGCGCTGCGGATTCTTGGTCTCTTCGGCGGCGGTGGACACCGAGTCGAAGCCGATATAGGCGAAGAAGATGGTCGCCGCCCCGGTGAGCACGCCACCCCAGCCATAGGCATCGTGACCCAGCGGATTCTTGCCCGCAGGTGGGATGAACGGATGCCAGAGTTCGGGCTTGATGAAGAAGCTGGCGACAGCGACGAACAGGAGCAGGACCACGAGCTTGACCCCGACCATGACGCCGTTAAAGCGTGCCGAGAGCTTGGTGCCGATGCACAGCAGTGCGGTGACCGCCGCGACGATGGCGATCGCGGGGATGTTCACGATCCCGTGCACAGCCGGATTGGAAGGGTCTACCACTCCCACGGCGTTGCTGTATTGAAAGGGGATATGGATGCCAACCGCGGTCAGCGCGTTGGACATGTATCCGCCCCAGCCCACGGCGACCGTGGACACGCCGATACCGTACTCGAGGATCAGATCCCAGCCGATGATCCAGCCGATGATCTCGCCCAGCGTGGCATAGCCATAGCCATAGGCGCTGCCACAGCCACCGATGGTGGAAGCAAGCTCCGCGTAGGAGAGGGCGGCGAAGGCACACGCCGTACCGGCAAGCACGAACGAGAGCACGATGGCGGGCCCTGCGTGCAGTGCGGCCGCCTGGCCGGTAAGGACGAAGATACCGGCGCCGATGATGCAGCCGATACCCATGAGGGTCAGGTCTATGGGGCCGAGGACCTGCCTCAAGCCCGAGCGGCTCTCGTTCTGGTCGATGGCCTTGGTGCGGAACAAATCCATAATCTGCTTGTGCCTCGCTGCAGGGGGTCCGTCGCGCGGACCGTGTTCGAAGGCCAACTCCGGCCGGTGGCCCGCTGGTGGAGCGGGCCGCATCTCGGGCGATGCTCAGGCAGTATTCCGACCGGAAGCGGCAAGTCAGAGTCCACGGGATATTAGACGACCTCGGCGCGGGGAACAACTCGGCCCGGAGCGCGCGCTGGCGCATCGCAACATCAGGTCCGGCGTAGTGCCCGCCAGACTCCGTGCGCGCTGATCGCAACCCAGGCGAGCTGGATTACGAGCGAGGGCAGATTGAAGTCGAAGGCGAGGGAATAGAGGATGAGCCCGGCGCCTATGAGGTTGATGGCCGAAAACGGTGCCCGGCGCTCGTCCAGCACGCCGGCCTGCACTCCAGCGTAGGCGGCGACGACCAGTACCACGCCGCTGATACCGACAATGTTATAGAGCGCCATCATCGGCGGCTCCATGCCCAGCGCAGCACGCCCGCCAGACTGATCAGCAGCCAGACCGATTCGATCAGTATCGAAGGCAGGTTATAGGCGAAGCGGAGCGAGATCAGGATCAGCGCCGCGCCCGCGGCATTGATCAGGGAATAGCTCAGGTGCTCGCGCGTCATGCGGCCCGCCTGCAACAGAGCGTAACCGAGCAGGATGCACACGGATCCGGCGAGCCCGGCAAGATTGGCCAGCAGCGTCACCCCGCACGCTCGCGGTCGTGGGGCGATGCGCGACGCTCGCCGCCGACCCGGTCGAGCAGGCTGTAAGAGACCTGAGCTTTGCCGGAGAGGATCAGCCGGCCCTCCGGGTGGTCGAGGGTGATGCGTTCGACGCTCTCGCCGATGGCCACGGCGCTACCGCTGCAGCGCTCCTGACCGGAGGCGCTGAACTCGAAATCGTAGCGGCGCTGGAAGCTCATGCGTCCGCTGCGGTTTCTGGTCGGGCGCATGGCGCGCAAGACGACGGTCTCGTCGAGGAACTGGAGCCCGAGTTCGCTGCAAACGCGTTGGCAGGCAAGGATCACCTGCTCGCGCGCACGCGTGCCCGCGCGCCAGAGCAGGGCGACGGAGAGCAGGATCAACAGTGCAAAGAGTCCGCCCATGAGTCAGTGCTATTACCAATGGTGCGTTGGGGGTCCTTTGGTTAGCGTAGCGTGGTAGCTGAGTATGAGCCAGTCATCTGGCGTACAAGGAGGTCGATCATGCGTATCCGGACTCTGGTTTCCGCCGTGGCTCTCGGGCTTTTGGCGAGTAGCGCGCTGGCCTGGGACCCCCTGCCCGCGCAGGCGCCCGCACCGGCGGACAATCCCACCACCGCCGCCAAGGTGGCACTGGGCAAGGCCCTGTTCTTCGATCCCCGCGCGTCGGCGACCGGGACCGTCTCGTGCAACTCCTGTCACAACGTGATGGCAGGCGGCGACGACAGCCGGCCGACGTCCATGGGCGTGGCGGGCAAGCTGGGTGGTCGCAACGCGCCGACGGTATGGAATGCAGCATTCCAGTCCGTGCAGTTCTGGGACGGGCGCGCGCCGACGCTGGAAGAGCAGGCCAAGGGACCGGTGGCCAACCCGGTGGAGATGGGCATGGCATCGGTCGATGTCGCCATGGACCGCGTACGCTCGATCCCCGGCTACAAGCCGATGTTCGAAGCGGCATTCGGCAAGGGCGATGTGATGACGGTGGACAATGCCGCCAAGGCGGTAGCCGCGTTCGAGCGCACCCTGATCACGCCGAACAGTCCCTATGACCGTTACGTCAAGGGCGACAAGAAGGCGCTGGACGTCACTCAGGTACGCGGGATGGAGACTTTCGCAAGCGCCGGCTGCACGGGTTGTCATTCCGGTGCCAATTTCAGCGGTCCGGCGCTGGCCATGGGGCAGGGCTTCTATATGAAGTTCCCGCTGTTCACCGACAGCAGCTATGTGGAGACCTACGGCCTGGACAAGGACCAGGGGCGTTTCAGCTCGACCCAGAAGGAAGCCGATCGGCACCTGTACCGCGTGCCGACCCTGCGCAACATCGCGCATACGGCACCGTATTTCCATAACGGCTCGGTCAACAAGCTCGAGGAAGCCGTGCGGGTGATGGGCAAGACGCAGCTCAACAAGGATCTTACCGACGAGCAGGTGGCGGACATCACCGCTTTCCTGCACGGTCTCGACGGCGAGTATCCGCAGATGACGCTGCCGCGCCTGCCGCCGACACCGGGTACCAGCCTGAGCGTCGACTGATCTCGCTCCGGCGTCCGTCGGCGGCATGGCGCCGCAGACGGACGCCGGCGTTCAGTAGTGCGGCGGCGGGGGTTCGGGCGCTTGCGGTCCGCCGCCCTGCGCGGCCTCGCGCAGGGCCGCTTCGAGGCGTTCGATGCGCGCTTTCATGGTATCCATCTGGCGCGACTGCTCGAATACCGTCCGCGTGAGTTCGTCCACGGCGGCTTCATGGTGGGTAAGGCGGATCTCCAGATCGGTCAGGCGTTCTTCCACGGGTCGCTCCTCAGTTCTCGTCGGGCTCGCGCAGTGACGATTCCATCTCTTCCAGCCGGCCGCTGGCTTCGAGCCAGGCCGTTTCCAGTTCATCCAGCCGTTGTTCGGTCTCGGTGCGGCCACTGATCGCATCGAGCAGATCCGATTTGCGCTCGTCGGCATAGATGCCGGGGTCGGCGAGCACTGCTTCCCAGTGTTCCTGCATCTTGCCGGCTTCGTCCAGCGCCTTTTCGAGTCTGTCGACTTCCTGCTTCAAGGGTCTTAGCGCCTGGCGCAATCCGGCCTCGCGGCGGCGCCGGTCCTGGCGGGAGGCCGCCGAATTCGTGCCGGCCGTCGCGGTCATGTCGGCGCCGGTCTTGCCACTGTCGCGGTTGGCCAACCAGCGCGCATAGTCGGTCAGATCGCCATCGAACTCGCGTACGCCGCCGTCGGCGACGAGCCACAGGTCATCGGCGCTGGACCGGATCAGGTGACGATCGTGGGAGACGATCAGCAGTGCGCCTTCAAAATCCCGTAGCGCGCGTTCCAGGGCGTAACGCATCTCCAGATCCAGATGGTTGGTCGGCTCGTCGAGCAGCAGCAGTTGCGGACGCTGCCAGGCGAGCAGAGCGAGGACCAGCCGTGCTTTCTCGCCGCCGGAGAACGGCGCCACCGGATCGCCGGCGCGATCGCCGGCGAAGCCGAAGCCGCCGAGGTGGTCGCGCAGCGCCTGTTCGCGCGCATCGGGCGCGATACGGGCAAGGTGGACGAGCGGACTGGCCTCGAGATCGAGTTGTTCGATCTGATGCTGCGCGAAATAGCCGATGACCAGCCCGGGGGCAGGGAGGCGCTTGCCTGCGAGCGGCGCGATCTCGCCTGCCAGCAGCTTCACCAGAGTGGATTTGCCGGCACCGTTGGCGCCGAGCAGACCGATACGGTCGCCGGGGCGTATCTGCACGCACAAACGCTGGAGGATGGGTGTATCGCCGTACCCGGCCGCGCACTCGTCCAGGCTGAGCAGCGGGTCGGGCAGGCGCCCGCGGGTATGAAACTCGAAGTCGTAGCCGGCCTCGACGTGCGCGGGGGCGATGAGCTCCATCTTTTCCAGCATCTTGATCCGGCTTTGTGCCTGCCGCGCCTTCGTGGCCTTGGCCTTGAACCGGTCCACGAAAGACTGGATGCGCGCGACTTCAGCCTGCTGGCGGCGCCGGGTGGCTTCGCGCGCGGCGGCCAGCTCGGCGCGGCGGCGTTCGAAACTGGAGTAATCGCCGGTATAGAGCGTGAGGGTGCGGTTCTCGATGTGCGCGATGTGGGTCACGACTTCGTCGAGAAAATCGCGATCGTGCGAGATCAGCAGCAGCGTGCCCTGATAGCTCCTGAGCCAGCCGCCCAGCCAGACCACTGCATCGAGGTCGAGGTGGTTGGTCGGTTCGTCGAGCAAAAGCAGGTCGGACGGGCACATGAGCGCGCGCGCGAGCGCGATGCGCACGCGCCAGCCGCCGGAGAATTCGGCCACCGGCCGGGCGCTGGCTTCAGGGCCGAAACCCAGCCCGGCGAGGATGCGCGCCGCGCGCGCCTCGGCCGTGTAGGCTCCGGCGCTGTCGAGCTCGCCGTGCAGGCGGGCTTCGGTTTCGCCGTCGCCTCGGGCGTGAGCCTGCTCGAGGGCCGCTTTAAGTGCGACAAGGCGGTCGTCGCCGGCGATCACATAGGCGAGCACAGGTTCGGCGCTTGCCGCGGTCTCCTGGGCGACATGACCGATGCGCAGGGCAGGGGGCAGGTCGCAGCTGCCGGCATCGGGCTCGATCTCGCCACGGATCAGCGCGAAAAGGCTGGACTTGCCGGTGCCGTTGGCGCCGGTGAGCCCCACCCGCTGGCCCCGGTGGACGGTGATATCCACGTGTTCGAGCAGCGCCCGGGGGCCCCGGCGCAGGGCGAGATCGGTAAGTTGCAGCATGGGGCGGCATTCTACCGGCGCGGCTGAGAGGGTGCGAGGCCGCGCGAGCGGCTTTTTACCTGTATAATGCGCGCGCCCTACCTACCGCCCGAGCATCTCCGTGATCAGTAAACTTCGCAACATCGCCATCATCGCGCACGTCGACCATGGCAAGACCACTCTCGTAGATCAGCTGCTGCGTCAGTCCGGGACCCTGGATACCCGGGGAGGCGTGACCGACCGCGTGATGGATTCCAACGATATCGAGCGCGAGCGCGGGATCACGATCCTGTCCAAGAACACCGCGATCCAGTGGAACGACTACCGTATCAATATCGTGGATACGCCGGGGCATGCCGATTTCGGCGGCGAGGTCGAGCGGGTGTTGTCCATGGTGGACTCGGTGCTGCTGCTGGTGGACGCCGTGGACGGACCGATGCCGCAGACGCGCTTCGTGACCCAGAAGGCGTTCGCGCACGGGCTCAAGCCGATCGTGGTGGTGAACAAGGTGGACCGCGACGGTGCGCGGCCGAACTGGGTGCTGGATCAGACTTTCGATCTGTTCGACCGCCTCGGTGCGACCGAAGAACAGCTCGACTTCCCGGTGATCTATGCCTCCGCCCTGATGGGCTATGCGGGCGACGATCCGGAACTGCGCGACGGCGACATGACGCCTCTGTTCGAAGCGATCGTGAACCATTGTCCGCCGCCGCCGGTGGATCCCGACGGTCCGCTGCAGTTGCAGATCAGCTCGCTGGACTACTCCAGTTATGTCGGTGCCATCGGCATCGCGCGTATCGCGCGCGGCAGCGTCAAGCGCAATTCGCCGGTGACGGTGATCGATCGCGACGGGAAGAAACGCAACGAGCGCGTACTGCAGATCTTCGGTTTTCTCGGTCTCGAGCGCGTGGAAGTCGAATCGGCCCGCGCGGGCGACATCATCGCCTTCACCGGGATCCCGCATCCGCATATCTCCGATACGGTGTGCGACCCCGACCACGTCGAGGCCCTGCCGGCACTGACCGTGGACGAACCCACGATCAGCATGATGTTCGAGATCAACAACTCGCCGTTCGCCGGGCAGGAAGGAAAATACCTGACGAGCCGCCAGGTGCGTGAGCGTCTCGCCCGCGAGATGCTGCACAACGTGGCGTTGCGCGTGGAAGATACCGGCGACCCGGACAAGTTCCGTGTCTCCGGGCGTGGCGAGCTGCATCTTTCCATCCTTCTGGAAAACATGCGTCGGGAAGGCTATGAAGTCGCGGTGGCGCGTCCGCAGGTTATCGTGCGCGAACGTGACGGCGTTCGTGAAGAACCCTACGAGATACTCACGGTCGATCTCGAAGAACGCCATCAGGGCGGCGTCATGGAAGCGCTCGGCGAGCGCGGCGGCGACCTCAAGGACATGGTGCTCGACGGGCGCGGCCGCGTGCGTATCGATTACATCATCCCGGCGCGCGGCCTGATCGGCTTCCAGACCGAGTTTCGCACCCTGACCTCGGGCACCGGATTGTTGCATCACGTGTTCGACCACTACGGGCCGGTGAAGGTCAGCGGTGTCGGCGCTCGCAGCAATGGTGTGCTGATCGCGAACGGCCAGGGCAAGGCAGTCGGCTTTGCGCTGTTCAACCTGCAGGAACGCGGCCGCCTGATGGTGGGGCCCGGGGATCCGATCTACGAAGGTCAGATCGTCGGTATCCACACCCGTGAGAACGATCTGACGGTGAATCCGCTCAAGGGCAAGCAGCTAACCAACGTGCGTGCATCCGGCAAGGACGATGCCATCCAGCTCACGCCACCGTTGCGCATGACGCTCGAACAGGCGATGGAATTCATCGAGGATGACGAGCTGATCGAGATCACGCCGCATGCGATCCGCCTGCGCAAGCGCTATCTCAAGGAACACGAGCGCAAGAAGCAGAGCCGCAGCGCCGATTGAAGCGGGGGCGGCGCTTCAGCCGCCGTCCGGGGGCGTCTCCTCGGCGGGTGCGTCGGACGATGGCTTGCCGTTCGCCCGCATGGCCTTTTGGCGCGCACGCAGCATGTGCTCCATCTGCTCGCGTACCCGCTGCCATTCCTTCATGTCCACATTGCCATCATGGTCGGCATCGAGTTTGTCGAAGCGCCGTCCCATCGCATCCAGATATTCCTGCCGGCTGATCTTGTGGTCGCCGTTGGTGTCCATGCGCTCGAACCATGACGGTTCAGGCGGAGTCTGATCGGCGCCCTGGGCCGGCGCGGGGGTGGCCGTCGGGGCCGGCGCGGGGGTTGCCTGCCCGGCTGGCGGTGTCGCGGGAGTCGCGGCGGGATCTGCGACCGCGCTGGCGGCCAGCACCAGGGTAGCAAGCGTCAGTACGGCGGGAGTGAGACGTTTCATGGCGGTAAGTCCTGTCGGAAATATGGATTTCAGTCCAGCGTGGCGTCAAAGAATGCGTCGATCGCGTGCCAGGCCTTCGCCGTGGCTGCGGGGGCGTAACTCCCACGGTCATCGCACATGAAACCGTGGCCAGCCTGCGGGAACACATCCAGAGTATATCGCTTGTGCGCACCGGACAGCGCTGCGGCTATGCGCCCGTGCTCAGCCGGTTCGATGGAACCGTCGTCGGCGCCATAGCCGAGATACAGTGCACCGGCGATGGCATCGACGCGGTCAAGCAGCGGCTTGCGCCCGAGCCGGTCGGCTTCCGGCGCGATCCCGCCGCCGTACATGCAGGCGGCAGCCCGGATACGCGGGGCGTGTACGGCGGCGGTGAGGAATGCCAGGCGAGCGCCCATGCAGAAGCCGATGGTCCCAAGCTTTTCCGGGTCGACGCCGGCGTCCGCCGCCAGCCAGTCAAGGGCAAGCCCGGCTTCTTCCATGCAGGTGTCGTCGTCGAGGGTCTTGAGATGGGCCAGGAAATTATCGCGGTCGGTGTAGGCGTAGGTGGCGCCGTGGTAGATGTCGGGAGCGATCGCGACATAACCTTGCCGGGCCAGTCGGTCGCATACCCGCTTCATATAGTCGGTGAGACCGAATGCCTCCATGAACACCACCATGCCGGGCGCGCGCGCGTCGCCTGCCGGTCGCGCCAGGTAGCCTTCGAGTCCTGGGCCTAGATCGATGGTCGCTGATACCTGATCGCTCATTGCCTATCTCCCCGGTTTGTCTGTTCGGGCGGGTGGATTCGGTCCAGTGCCAAGCTGGGGTATCCTATGCGCCCTGATGATCTCTGATTCGGCAGGCCTGCATTTGTTCCGGCCGAGTATCCTCACTGTCTGTCAGCAAGGTTATATCCATGGACATCTACGGTGAAGCAATCCGACGCTTTCAGGAGCTGTTCGCGCGTGCCCAGACCCTCGATCTGAACGAGCCCGCGGCCATGAGCCTCGCGACGGTAAACCCTGAAGGGCGCCCCGAAGTGCGCACCGTGCTGCTGCGCGGCGCTGATGAACGCGGTTTCGTGTTCTACACCAACAAGCGCAGCCGCAAGGGTACGGCGATCAGCGGCGATCCGCACGTCGCACTGTGCCTGTTCTGGCAACCATTGATGGAACAGGTGATGATCGAAGGCATCGCCGAAGATGTCAGCGATGCGGAAGCGGATGCCTACTGGGCTGCGCGTCCGCGCGCCAGCCAGGTGGGGGCCTGGGCATCGGAACAATCGCAGCCGCTGGAGCGGCGCGAAGTACTGGAAGTGCGCGTGAAGGCATTTACCGATCGCTTCGGCTCGGGCGAAGTGCCGCGCCCGGCGCACTGGGGCGGTTACCGTGTGGTACCCGATATGATCGAATTCTGGAATTCGCGCGCGGGCCGGCTGCACGAACGCGACCGCTATTTCCGTGACGCCAGGGGTTGGCGCCACACGCTGCTCAATCCCTGAAGCCGTCGTATACCTGCCGGCTGCCGTGACCGGCGGCCCGGCGACCTCTTTCCCCGATCACCGGAGGCAGCCATGAAAATCGCATTCATCGGACTCGGTCAGATGGGCGCGCCGATGGCGCAGAACCTGCTCAAGGCCGGGCACGATCTCACCGTGTTCAATCGTACCGCCGCCCGCGCGGAGCCGCTGGTGGCCGCGGGCGCGAAAGCCGCGAGTTCGCCGGCTGCGAGTGCCGCGGGCGCGGAACTCGTCATCACCATGCTCGCCGACGACGCCGCCGTACGCGCAACGATGCTCGGCGAACACGGTGCGCTGGCAGCGATGCCGGCAGGCGCGGTACATCTTTCCATGAGCACCATCGGGGTCGAGTTCGCCAACGAACTCGCCGCGGCGCATGTGCAGGCCGATCGCGCGCTGATCAGCGCGCCGGTATTCGGAAGGCCGGAAGCGGCCGCCGCCGCCAAATTGTGGATACTCGCCGCCGGCGCATCCGATGCGATCGCGCAGGCACGGCCGGCACTGGATGCGATGGGGCAGGGTGTGTTCGAACTCGGTCCGGAGCCGCCGCTCGCCAACACCGTGAAACTCGCGGGCAACTTCACCATCGCCGCCATGATCGAGACCCTGGGCGAGGCCTACGCGATGGTGCGCAAATCGGGCTTGCCCGCAGCGGATTTTCTCGATGTCGTGAACACTGCGTTGTTCAAATCGCCCCTCTATGAGAATTATGGCACCCTGGTCGCGAATCAGAAGTTCGAACCGCCGGGATTCAAATTGCGCCTGGGCCTGAAGGATATGCGGCTGGTATTGCAGGCCGCCGACAAGGCCGAAGCGCCCATGCCGCTGGCGAGTCTGGTGCACGATCATTTTCTTTCCGCGTGTGCGCTGGGGCTCGGCGAGAAGGATTGGGCGGCGCTGGGGATCATGGCCGGGAAGGCTGCTGGCTTGGACTGATAGGTTTTGTGTCGGCTGCGAGGGCTTGCCTCCCTGGCTGCGCGCCAGTTTCGCTGGAGCCATTCGCTGCGGGCGCTGCGCTGTCCGGCGCCACCCACGGGCACTTGAAAGGCAGTGCTCAATTAGCTGTTGTGGTTTGTCTTGCGCTCGTCAGGGGCGCTGGGCGGGCTCTGGTCTTGCGCCGGCCGCATGCGGGCACGGGTGCCCGCTATCTGGATCAAGCGATATCCGGATAAATCAAGTCCGTCGGCGCAGCCGGCACCAGGCCAACAGCAGCTCGAGACCTACAACCACCCTTTGCGTTTGAAATACCAGATGGGCATGAGCCCGGCGATGAGCATCGCGACCAGTGCGAACACGTAGCCGAATTCCCAGTGCAGTTCGGGTATGAACTTGAAGTTCATGCCGTAGATGCTGGCGATGAGCGTGGGCGGCAGGAATACCACCGCCGCGATGGAGAAGATCTTGATGATCTGGTTCTGTTCGATGTTGATGAAGCCCATGGCGGCATCCATGAGGAAGTTCACCTTCTCGAACAGGAACGCGGTATGGGCCATCAGCGATTCGATGTCGCGCAGGATCTCGCGCAGCTCCTGCGCCTGGTTGCCGCTCAGCGTGCCGCTGCGGAGCAGGAACGAGAGCACGCGCTGCTTGTCCATGAGACTGAGACGCGCCTTGCCGTTGATGTCTTCCTGGGTGGCGAGTTTCGACAGCGTGTCGTGCATGTCGTCCTGCGGATCGGTGAGTACGCCCTGGCTGACCTGTTCGAGGTCGGCATAGACCTGTTCGAGCACGTCGGCGAGACGTTCGACCTTGGTCTCGAACAGGGTGAGCAGGATCGAAGTCGCATCTTTGGCCAGGCCCGCCTGTCGGCGCGCGCGCATGCGGAACATGCGGAAGGTGAGCAGGTCTTCTTCGTGCAGGGTGAACAGGCGGCCGCGATGCAGGGTGAACGCCACGGTGATGTTGTGCGGCGAATCGTCGAAATCGTGCATGAAATAGGAATGCAGATGCAGACCGTCTTCGTCTTCGTAGAAGCGCGCGGTGGCCTCGATCTCGTCCATCTCGGCGGTCGTGGGAAGGTACTGGCGGTAGGCCGCCTCGACCCATTTGCGCTCTTCTTCGGTCGGGTCGACGAGGTCGATCCAGACCGCTTCCTCGACCAGATCCTCGGGGCCGCTGACGTGCAGCTGCTCGAGACGTCCACTGCTGATGATGAATGCCGTCAACATGGAAATCTTGCTCCCGCTCGCTGATTGGACCGCTGACGGCGCCCGCGGCGCCCGGCAGATGGTAACCCGGGCGCGTCGTCCTTGCACCTACCCGCTGCCCGATCGCGACTTGGTACAATAGCGCCCATGACCGCGATAACCGCACCCGAGCAGCGCTTCGAACCCGGCACCCACAGTATCTGCGTGGCGCCGATGATGGACTGGACGGACCGGCACTGCCGGTATTTCCTGCGCCAGCTCTCGGCCCATGCGCGTCTGTATACGGAGATGGTTACGGCTGCCGCGATCAAGCACGGCGACCGGCCGCAACTGCTCGACTTCGACCCGGCCGAGCACCCGCTGGCGATCCAGTTGGGCGGCAGCGATCCGGCAGAGCTGGCGCAGGCCGCCCGGGTCGCCGAAGACTGGGGTTACGATGAGATCAATCTCAACGTCGGCTGCCCCAGCGACCGGGTCCAATCCGGACGCTTCGGCGCCTGTCTCATGGCCGAGCCCGCGCTCGTCGCGGAGTGCGTGGCGGCGATGCGTGCAGCGGTCTCGGTGCCGGTCACGGTCAAGACCCGCATCGGCATCGACGAGCTGGATTCATACGAACACCTGACCGGGTTTATCGCGGAGGTGGCGGCGGCCGGTTGCGAGCTGTTCATCGTGCATGCGCGCAAGGCGTGGCTGCAGGGACTGAGCCCCAAGCAGAATCGGGAAGTGCCGCCGCTTCGCTATGACGTGGTCGCTACGCTGAAGCGCGATTTTCCGGCACTCGGTATCGTGCTTAACGGCGGCATCCGCACGCTCGACGAGGTGCTGCGCTTCAGCCTTGAGTTCGATGGCGTGATGATCGGCCGCGAAGCCTACTCCAACCCGTATCTGCTTGCTCAGATCGAAGCGGCTTTGTACGGCGATCCGGCGCGGCCGGCGAGTCGGGAGGCGGTGCTCGAATCGATGGCGCCTTATATGGCGGCACGGCTGCGTGACGGTCTGCCGCTGCACCGGATGACGCGGCATATGCTGGGTCTGTTCCAGGGCCAGCCAGGGGCGCGGCGCTGGCGGCGTCATCTGAGCGAGAACGCCTGTCGCGATGGCGCCGGCCTTGAAGTGGTACAGGCCGCGTTTGGTCAGGTGGCCGCGGCGGCGGCCTGAATCACTGGTGCGGGCGTCCGCCCGTGTCTTTTTTGGCTTTGCTGTCTTGCTTCTTTTCTTGTGCGGGTGCGCGCGCTTCAGAGGTCGGCTGCTTCGCGGGCGGTGTCGCGGCGGGCGAGGCCTGCGCGGGTGTCGTTTCGGCGGGCTGGTCGCCGGCCGGTGCCGGCGGCGGTCCGAAAGTGGTTCTCACGCTGGCCGCGATATATGCGACCGTCGCGAATGCAGCGACATTCTGATCGAGCTGTTTCGGGTCGACCTTGTCCAGCGTGTCGTTGGCGGTGTGGTGATAGTCGAAGTAACGCGTCGCGTCCTGACGCAGTTCGATGCACGGCACGCCCAGCGTGAACAGAGTGCTGGTGTCGGAATCGCCGGTGGCGCCGTTGTTGCCCGCGGCGATACCCAGCGGCGCGAGCACCTTCTGGATCGCTGCCATGACCGGCAGCGCCGCGGGCGCGACGCCGGTATCCATCTCGTAGACCGAATCGGCACCCAGGTCGGATTCCATCGCCATCACGATATGCTCGGCATCGTCCTTGTGCGCATCGGCATAGGCCTTGGCGCCGATCAGGCCTTCTTCCTCGTCGGCATAGAGGACGACTCGAAGCGTGCGGCGCGGGCGCTTGCGCAGGCCCAGTTCCGCGATCTGGCGCACCGCTTCGGTGACGATGGCCACGCCGGCGCCGTCGTCGATGGCACCGGTGCCCAGATCCCAGGAATCGAGATGCGCGCCCAGGAGGACGACTTCATCGGGTTGCCCGTGTCCGGCGAGTTCACCGACCACGTTGGCCGACTGTACAGGCGGCAGCGTACGGGCACTGGAGCGGATGCGCAGGGTGACCGGCGAACCGGTGGCAAGCTGAGTCTCGAGCAGGTCGGCGTCGGGGTTGGAGAGCGCGAGTGCCGGGATCCTGGTCACTCCCGCCTGGTACTGGGTCATGCCGGTGTGCGGCATACGGTCGTGATCGGTGCCCACGGAGCGGATCACCACGGCCACGGCGCCGAGCCTGGCGGCTGCCGACGGTCCGTCCATGCGGATCGCGACCGTCTTGCCGTAGCCCGAGCCGTCGCGGCTGCGCTGCATGCGTTCCGAGAAGTAGACGATCTTGCCCTGGATATCGCTGGCATCGAGCTGCGCCAGGTCGGCAAGGTCATGCACCTGCACGACGGGGGCTTCGATGCCGTCGTCGGGCGTGCCGATGCTGTAGCCGAGCGAGGTGGCGGTAAGCGGCTGGGGATAGGGTCCGGTGATCTCTACCCGGGCACTGCCGCGCACCCAGCGCGGTACCGTGACCGGTTCGGCATGCACGTTGGTAAAACCCAGGTCCTTCAGCGTGGTCAGGGCCCAGGCCACGGCGGCGGTATCGCCGGTGGTGCCGGCCAGGCGGGGGCCGACCTCGGTGGTAAGCGACTGGACTATCTCGAACGCCTTGCTGCTTTTGCGGGCGTGGTCACGCAGTTCGGCAGCCACCTTGAGGGTTACCGGGGGTACGGCAGATGCCGTCTCGGCCGCCACGAGGTCCGGCGCAAGGATCGTGACCAGCACCAAGGCGATCAGACCGGCTGCCAGGCGCATGCCGCGTGTCGGTCGGTGGTTCATTCGCTCGCTCCCCAGATCGTGAAGACTGAATGCGCTTATTCTGGCAGGAACTGCGCGTGGCGTCAGGTCAGGGTTCACATTTTTTGCCCGGCTCGCGGCGCTGCGGCGGCTGCGGGTAGGCGGTGACGGAGGCGAGGGCATGCTCGCGCCGGGGCGCCAGACGAGAGGCGGCAGCGGTCGATCGCCGGCCTGCCGGAACCGACGAAAGCGCGTTTTTGCTATACAATCCGCGCTTTGCCCGGCAGACGGGTGGCGACCGACGAGGCGGAGCGATGGCGCAGAAGAAGCGTGACAAGACCGGCAAGAGCAAGCACTCCAGGCGGGTACCGATGGCCCAGACCGCCGATCGCCATGCCCTTTACGAGGCTTCGGTGCAGGATGCGGAAGCGGAAGTGAGCTTCGCCGATGAGACCTATCGCGCACTGCGCGGCGAACGGCCGCTGGTCCTGCGTGAGGATTTCTGCGGTACCGCGAAGGTGGCTTGCGAGTGGGCGGCGAGCCAGCGTTCGCGCCAGGCGTTCGGCGTGGATCTCGACGCCGAAGTGCTGGCCTGGGGCCGCGAACACAATCTGGCTGCACTTGCACCCGCCGCGGCGAAGCGGGTGACCCTGATCGAGGGCGACGTGCTGAGTACCTCCACGCCGCCGGCCGATGTGTTACTGGCACTGAATTTCAGTTACTGGACGTTTCACGACCGCGCGGCGCTGCGCGCCTATTATCAGGCCGCCCTGTCCAACCTCGCCGAGGGCGGGATCATGATCATGGATTGCTACGGCGGCTCCGATGCGATCCAGACCATGCGCGAACCGCGCGATTGCGACGGGTTTACCTATGTCTGGGACCAGGCCGATTATGATCCGGTCTCGGCCGCCTACGAGTGCCATATCGATTTCGTGTTTCCCGACAAGTCGCGTATGCGCCGGGCCTTCAGCTATCACTGGCGCCTGTGGAATATCCCCGAGATCCGCGAGCTCCTGGAGGAGGCGGGTTTCGCGCGCTCCACAGTCTATTGGCAGGGCTCTGACGAGGATGGTGACGGCAATGGAGAGTTCACGCCCTGTGAGCGGGGCGATGCCGATCCGGCGTGGATCACCTATATCGTCGCCGAGCGCTGAGCCGGCTTCGCCACGATGCTGACTTCCGGCCCGAGGATGGTATATTGTCAAGCCAGTTGCCTGACGACTTTGGGGCCAGGGCGGTTCGCCCTGAGGGTGGGAAATGGTTGAAGAGACCCAACTAGCGATCCTGTTCGCCGACGTTTGCGGGAGCACCAAGCTGTACGAGACGTTGGGGGACGTGACCGCACGCGATACCGTCGGCCGCTGTATCGCGTTGATGACCGAAGCCACCCAGCGTCATAACGGCCGGGTCATCAAGACCATCGGCGACGAGGTCATGTCCACTTTTCCTTCGGCGGACGACGCGGCCGATGCCGCTGCCGAGATGCAGGAAGAGATATCCGATGCGCTCGTAGTCCACGGACGT
This sequence comes from uncultured Pseudomonadota bacterium, assembly GCA_963739695.1. Classification (GTDB taxonomy): domain Bacteria; phylum Pseudomonadota; class Gammaproteobacteria; order Natronospirales; family CAVUBB01; genus CAVUBB01. The sequence continues at coordinate 28,615 of CAVUBB010000018.1, forward strand.
CCGGTCTATATCCGTGTGGGATTCCATTTCGGCAGTGCGCTGCTCGAGGGCGGCGACGTGTTTGGCGATGCAGTCAACACCGCGGCGCGCATGGCCGGGCAGGCCAAGGCCGAGCAGATACTCACCACCGCGGCGACAGTGGATCGCCTGAGCGCGATCTGGCAGGCGTCGACCCGCCAGATCGATCGTGCTTCGGTGAAGGGCAAGCGCGACGAGATCGACATGTACGAGGTCATCTGGAAGCGCGAAGATGTCACCCGCATGGCCACGGTCGTGACCTGGTCGACGCAGAAAGCGCCGGTGAAACTGCTGCTGCGCTACCGTGATGTCGAAGTGGAAGTCAGTGAAGAGAAGCCGCAGGCCGTCATGGGCCGCGCGGATCAGAACGATCTCGTGGTCAAGCACAACCTGATCTCGCGTCTGCATGCGCGGGTCGAATACCGGAAAGGTAATTTCGTGCTCGTCGATCAGAGCATCAACGGTACCTATGTGCTCACCGACGAAGGCGAAGAACTGTTCGTACGTCGGGACAACTATGCCATCCGTGGCAGCAGTGTGATCGGGCTGGGTCAGCCGCTCACCGCCGAATCGCCGGACGCCGTCCTGCTCACCTGGGTCGAATAGTTTCCCTGCCGGCTGACGCCGGCGGTCACGCGTCCGGATCTATCTGCAGCCGCGCTGCGAATGCCTTCAACGCCTGGGCGCGCTGCGCCGCCTTGCCGCTCGAATCGAGCGGGATCATCGCCTGCTGTTCGGTGATCTGTTTGGCCAGCTTGGCACTGAGCCGGCGGAACCAGATGCTGCCACGCAGCTTGGCTCGCTGACGTGGCGTCAGTTGCATCATCTGCGTCTCGAATTCGATGATGCTGTCGTCGCTCCAGTCATCAGACTTCACGAACTGTTTCACCAGACTCACTCCCGGGCCGGGTTGCAGAGTCTGGAGCTTGGGGGCGGCCACTTGTACCGCCGGCTCCGGGTGCGTGAAGAGATGCAGGGCGGCCGCCGCGCTCGCGATCGCGGCCAGGGCGAGTGCCGCCACGATCAGCGGGCGACGGAAGCGGTCGCTCGTGGCGACCGGTGCCGGGCCGGCCAGCGAGGAATAGCGCAGTTTGATCTTGCCGGCGGCGATCTCGCCGAGCAGAGTGCGGCGACGCGCGAGATAAGCATCGCGCGGTACCATGCCGTCGGCATATTGGCGGGCCAGTTTGCGAACCTGCGAGTACTGCATGACGGTCACCGCTCAGTCGAGCTTGCGCACCAGGCGCAAGCCGGTCACGCTACTCGCCTGTCCGCTCGCCGGCCGCGAGAGACTGATATCGCAGGTCGATAGCGGGTCCTCGTAATCGCCGCCTCGGGCGACGAGCTGGGTGCCTTTGTATACCCATTCCTGTACGTTGCCGACATAGTTCACCAGGCCCCAGGCGTTGGCTTTGCCGGTGCCTACCTCAACCAGCGATATCCCCTTGATGATCTGATCGCCGAGCGTGACGCGGCAGTTGAAATCCTTGTTCTGCGAGCTGCCGTTTGCGGTGGCGGCATAGGCCCACTGCGCATCCGTCGGCAGCGCATAGTCCTTTCCCGATTCCTTGTTCAGCCATGCCACATAGGCTTTGGCGTCGGCGATGGATATCCCGGCCACGGGCAAATCGCCGTTGCCGCCCTTGTTCTTGCATTGCCTGGTGGCGTTGCAGAAGGCGTCATATTCGCTCACCGAAACCTCGTACTTGCCGATGGCGAACGGGGTCTTGAAGGCGCCGCCCGCGGGCACGACTACCATCGTCGGTCCGTGGTCGCCTCCGGGGAGTACATCGAAACATTCGGCACGGCCGCTCCGGCCGTAGCCCGCGAGATTGGCCGTGCACGGCCGCCCGCCGTTGCTGCTGCGGATCGGTGCCTGCGTCGTGGTGGCGAAGTTGCGCTGGTATTCGGCGCGATAGTCCGAATTGTCGTTCCAGAGCTGGATCGCAGCGTCCAGATAGCGTTTGGCCTGCGTGGACTGACCGGCCTGCATCAGTACCTGATAGTGGGCGAAGTATTCATTCGCCTCCGATTCCTTGGTCTTGAGCTGGTTGCCGAAGGCTTCGAGGTCGGCATTGCCGGGCTCTTCCTTCTCGCCCTGGGCCAGGAGCTGGCTCGCCTTGCTCAACTCGTGTGCAGCGATCGCCTTGCGGCCTTCGGCCGCGAACTTGGAGGGGTGGGGCGGCTGCTTGAGTTTGATCGAGGCGAGTTCGGACGGGTCGGAGAACGCCTTGCGTGCGGCATCGAGCAATGCGTTCGCGCCAACCAGATCGGTCCCTTCCAGATCCTTGATGTGAGTGGAGAGCAAGCCGAACATCTGCTTGCGGATATCGGCCCGCTGCTGCGGGAAAGCGTCGTCCACATCTGCCAGCTGTCTCACCAGCCCGCCGACCGAGTCCGCGGTCGCGTTGCGCGCCAGGTCCATCAGATCGCTGCGCGCGGCCTGACGCTGGAATTCCGGCAGCAACTTGGTGAGCGGCGCATAGTCGGGAGCGATCTTGAGGCCGCCGCGAGCAAACTTGAGCGCTGCGCCATAGTCGCCGGCCTTGGCTCTGCCGTTGGCGAGATCCAGATAGGCCTTGGCGATGGCCTCGGGGCCGGTCCTGGTCAGGAACGGGTCGTCCGCGGGCAGCGCCTTGCGCAGCTCGTCCAGGGTGGCGATGGCCTTGGGCGTCTCGCCTGCATTCGCTTGCGCGACGAGGTTGTTCTCCATGGCATCGATACGGGCAAGACGGCGTTTCTCGGCCTGGGCCTGGTCATATGCCTGCTTGGCCTGCGCGAGCGCGGTCCGGGTACTGGCGAAGGCAGGCAGGTCGGGCTCGTATACGCTGCCGGTATCGAGCAGGTCGGTGGCGCTGTCGAAGCGGTTGGCGTCGATCATCTTCTTCGCCTGGCCGATGTAGGCCTGGGCGATGGCATCGCGCAGGTCATCGAACCAGGTGTTGCCCGGTTGCAGCAGGGCGATGGTGCTCTTGAATTCGACCAGCAGCTTGCTGTCCCAGTCGGAGCCGAATTCCGGCTTGGCAAGCATCTGCGTCAAGGTGGTGTGGTGCGCATCCAGCTTCTGCAGGATGTCGGCCAGATCCGCGGCCTGATAGCCGGCTTCCACTTCGGCCTGGGAGAGCGTGCGGCGCTGCTGGATCAGCTCACCGACGCCGAGCAGGGGCGCGAAGTCGCGCAGCACTGTCTCCGCGGTCTTCCAGTCCTGCTGTTTCGTGGCCTGCGCGAGGGCATCGCTGAAGGTCTTGTGGACGGTCGCGAGCGCATCCACGAGCACCGGATCGTCCGGGCGCAGCGAGGCGAGCTTGATCAGATCGTCGCGCACGGAATCATAACCGGCCACGCTCGCCAACTGACCGTCAGCTGTCTTGATCTTGCCTTCCAGATCGGCGACCAGGCGGGCATCGGCCTGGCGCTTGAGTTCGCGCTTCACCTGATCCTGCAGGCCGAGCAGGGTCGGGTCCGACGGCGTGAATTGCAGACTGACATCGAGGATCTGCTTGGCGTGCTCATAGTCGTGCTGCTGGATCGCCTTTTGCGCGAGGTCCGCGTATTGCTTGGTCAGGCGCGCGTCGCCGAGGAGCGGACTCTTGGGTGCCGCCTGAGACAGGACCTTGAGCACGTCGGTGATGTCTTCGCCCTCCACGGGCATGATCTCGCCGGCATCCAGGTACTTGCTGAACTTGTCCTGCAGATCGGCAAGCAGACGGTTACGGCGGTCTTCGAGGCTCGACTGGATGTTGCCGACCTGGGCGGAATCCGGGTAGTACTGCTTGGCCTGGTCGACGATACGCAGCGCGGCCGGGTAGTCGTATTTGCCCTTGCTGGTGTCCACCTCGGTCTCGGCCTTGGCCTCGAAGTAGCCGATGATCTTGTCCTTGGCGGCGTCGAGGATATCCTGCTGCGACTGCTTGTCCAGGCTCTTGATCTGTTGCAGTTCGGAAAGGATCTTGGCTTCGTTGCCTTGCTCGATGGCGGCTACGATCTGATTGTTGCGCTTGGTGTGGATGTAGTTGACCACCGGGCCATAGGCCAGGGCGCCGATTATGGCGATCAGCGCCAGACTGCCGCCGGCGATCTGCAGCGTGTAGCTTTTCTTGGGACGCAGCCCCTCCCAGAAATCCTCGACTGTGGGAGTGCGCTGATCGCGGTCCAGCGCCAGCGCGCGCAGCAACATCTTGTTCTGGCGCTTGGTGAGCTTGGATACCGGGGCGGGTTTGAGGCCCTTCTCCTTGACCTTGACCGCCGAGAGCTTGTTGAAGGGGTGTTTGCCGGTGAGCAGCTCGTAGGAGACGCAGGCCAGCGCGTAGATATCGTCACGCGGATCCGGGTCCTCGCCTTCGAACATCTCGATGGTGGCGTAGGCGGGGGTGAGCGCGCCGAGCGAGCCCGGATCGAATACCGTCGTCTCGCCTTCGGCGTCGCTGCGCGTCTTGGACGCGCGTGCGATGCCGAAGTCCAGTAGTTTGAGCGTGCCGTCCTTGAGCAGGAACGCGTTGCCCGGCTTGAAGTCGGAATGCACCAGGTTGCGTGCATGCGCGTATGAGAGCCCGTTGCAGAGCTGCTCGATGAGCGCCATGGCATCTTCGACTGCGAGTCCGCCGGCCGGTAGCTTCTTGATGTACCTGGCGAGTTCCTCGCCTTCCATCAGCTCCATGGTCATGTACACGGTGGCGCCATCGCGGTCGAAGTCGTACACCGTGGCGATGTTGGGATGTGCCAGCTTCTGTGCCTTGCTCGATTCGCGCTGGAGCGCGATGAAGGCCTCGGGATGCTGACGGAAGTCGCCCGACAGCAGCTTGACCGCGATGAACGGGTTGCGGTCCTTGGCTTCGACCTTGAGCAGGTCGCGCGCCTTGTACACCGTGCCCATACCGCCTTCGCCGATCGGTGCGACCAGTTCGAAGCGATCCTTGAGGATGGTGCCGGGGCCTATCGTGGTGGGGCCGCCAGTGCCGCGTCCCGGAAAGCCGGTGCCGGTAGGCCAGCTGCCTCCGGTGGGCCCGCCGCCGGGGCTGGTGGCCTGATCCAGCGCGAACGGGTCCGTCTCATCGCCGGCATCGCTGCGCACGGTGGCATCTTCGCCCGCGCCCGACACGACCGTCGCGTCGGCGTCATTGACGACTGTGGCATCCGGGTCCGAGACGCGACCAGTGGTGACCACCGTACGGCCACCGTCGGTATGCATCACGATGGTCTCGTCGTCGTCGTGCGTCTCGGCTGCGGCGTTGACCACGGTCGCATCGTCGTCACCGGAGCCGGTATCGTCTTGCGGTTCCGCGACCACGGTCTTGTCGGCATCCTCTGCCGGCATGTCAAGCGTCAATTCGCCGAACGGGTTGGCGTCATCGGCGGGGGGCGCTGCGGCAGCTTGGGTGGCGGCGGCGTCGGGTTCGTCCGGAAGTTCCAGGCTCAATTCGTCGGTGGCGGGCGGGGCTGGCTGCGCATCGACTCCCGCCCCGTCGGTGTTCGGAGTCGATTCCAGAGGGGAATCGTCCAACGTGAGCTCGAAGTCCGGGCCGCCCGCGTCCGGGGCAGGGGCCTCGCCCGCGACTTCACGGATCTGACTGCGCATGGCGTTGGCGATCGGTCCGGGCAGACCCGCGGCCGCGTCGAGATCGGCCAGCAATGCCGCGTGATCGCAGTCGGACTCGGTCAGGCGTTTGCCCAACCATGTCCGCGCGATCTCGAGGTTCGCCTGTCCCGAGATGACCTGCTGCAGCAGTTCCTTGAATGTCATGTCTGTCTCACTCGATCCTGAAGACTCGTCGTCGACTTGCTCCCTGATCCCGCCTGGCCGCCGGGCGTTGGCAGGGCCCCCTGAAAACTCTTACCGGAGGCCGGCCTCCGGCTCTTCGCCAGACCGTGCTCTAGCGCTCCATGCGGACATCGATCACGGTGACGTTGTCGCGCGCCCCCTTGGCGACCGCCTGGCGGACCAGTTCCTGCGCGACCGGCTCGCGGCTGGTCAGGGTCACTGCGATCTCGGGATCGCGCAGTTCCTTATAGAGGCCGTCGCTGCAGAGCATGAAGCGGTCGCCCGGCTGGATCTCGAACAATTCGATATCCACGAACAGATCCGGTCCCGCGCCTACGGCCCGGGTGATCCGGTTCGCCTGCGGATGGTTCTCCGCTTCTTCGCGCGTCAGCGCACCACTGGCGACCAGATCCTCGACCATGGCGTGATCCTGGGTGAGCTGCTCAAGGCGACCTTTGCGCATCCGATAGATCCGGCTGTCGCCCGCCCACAGACAGGCTGCGAACTTGTCGCGGGCGACAAGCACCACCACGGTGCTGCCGATGGTGCGCTGCTTCTGTTCGTTCGCGATCTCGATCAGGCGGCGGTTGGCGTCCAGCAGAGCCTGTTCCACCGCATCGACGGTAGCGGCCAGATCCGGAGTCGGCGACAGGCTCGAGAGCATCTCCACGATGGTGGAACTGGCCACGTCACCGGCCGCGTGCCCGCCCATGCCGTCGGCCACGGCCCATAGCCCGAACTCGGGCCTGGCCAGATGAGCATCTTCATTGATCCGCCGCACGGTACCGACATCGGTGGCCGCCTCGGAGACCGCGGTGTAGCGCACTAAGTCGTTCATCAACCAGTGAAATCCGTCTGTCCGCCCCGGGTCAGACTGCTTGCCCGGGCTGATTAAGTTAAGACTATAACGGCATCATACCCATTTACCACGTTTTTTGACGGCTTTGTGGGAACCTGGGACGAAAGATTAGGTACCCGAGCTAAGTCCCTCATCCGACCGCATTGCTTGTTGCAAGTATCGGGGGGAAAGGCTATTTTTGACTCGCGATGCTGCTGCCGCAGCAAGGGGGAGCGTGTCTGCTTCATCCAGGCTGCGCCTTACGGCGGACGTGAATTTCGGCCGCTATGTGTCCATCCGGGCTCGCGGGCTGTTGATGAGATGCGCCAAAGCTACTGGCAAAAGTCGCGTGCGCCTTGTTAAGGACGGGAAATGAGATCGATAGTGAGGTTCCGCGCCTGGTTGCACGCCGCGACCGTGGCCGCCGTCATCGTTACGCCCGCGATCTTCGGCACGCACGCATTGGCTGCTGGAGCACCGCCACCGTTACCGCCATTGCCGGCAGGTGCGCAACCCGGCGGCGCCCAGCCGCAGCTTCCACTCGCACCGCTTCCTCTGCCCGATCAGGGCCAGGGTAGTTTCGATGTCCCGCCTGTCATCCAGCGCCCTCTCGGGGTGGATGAGGGGGCGCGCGTGTTCGTCAAGAAATTCAAGATCACCGGGGTCACGGCAGATGCCGGTGCGGGGATCAATGCGAAAGACGTGCGCGCCGTGGTCGACCGCCAGCTGGAAGATATCCAGACGATGGTCGAGAAGGCGCGCAAGGAACATCAGGGCCTGACCAAGGTCGGGCCTCAGGGTTTCACGCCCGACGAACGCAAACAGATCCTCGACTTCATGCAGAGCGCGGTGACCACGCTCTCGCCGGAAGAGCAGCAGCAGCAATATCAGGAATTCCTTTCCAGGCTCCGGCTGGCGAAGTTTCAGCGCGAACAGGGCTTCACCATCGGTCAGCTCCAGCAAGTCGCCGACAAAGTCACCAAGTACTATCACGACAAGGGCTATTTCCTGGCCCACGCTGTGATCCCCGCGCAGGAGGTCAAGGACGGCGTGGTCGAGATCCGGGTGCTGGAGGGCAGGCTCGAAAAGGTGATCCCGGAAGGCAACAAGCGGTATTCGAATGCCCGCATCGAGGCCCCGTTCAAGGAGATGAAGGGCAAGCTGGTGACGGTGCCGGCAGTCGAGAATGCGCTGCTCACGTTGACCGATTATCCGGGCCTTGCGGCCTTTGGCGTGTTCCGTCCGGGCGAAGCGGTCGGCACCTCGGACCTGGTGGTCAACGTCAAACAGGAAAAGCGCTTCGCGTTCGATGTCCGCGCCGATAATCACGGCACCGAATTCACCGGCCGCAAGCGCCTTACCGCCGATGTCACCTGGAACAACCCGACCGGCAGTGCGGATCTGTTCAAACTCTCCGCGGTAAAGACGTTCACGCCACGCAACGCGACTTACGGACGCTTGCACTACCAGCACCCGTTCTTCCAGCCCGATTACACCTGGGGCGTGGATGTCAGTCGCAACACCTTCGATGTCGGCGGTGCCGACTTCGCCGCGCTGGGTTATGGCGGCATCTCCAAGATCGCCACACTTTCATTGACGAAATCGTTCACGCGCAGCCGCCGTCACAATGTGTCGGGACTGGTGGATTTCAGCCGCAAACGCGCCGACACGCTCCAGTTCGGCGACCTGCGGAACCGGGACGATCTCGCCGTGCTCGGCCTGCAGCTGAATTTCGACAACATCGATCCGGAGAGCGCGACGATCTCCAGCGGGTCTGTGCGTATCGATCACGGATTCGCCGGGCGCTTCGGGGTGCCGAGCACAGCGCAGGTCTCCGATCCGAACTTCACCCCGCCGGTGAGTCGGACCGGTGCCAGCGGCGAGGTGGCATCGGGCGATTTCAACAAGCTCACGTTTGCCTACTCGCGTCTGAAGAGCCTGACCAAGAACCAGACCCTGCTGTTCCGTCTTAACGGACAGTATTCCCACGATCTGCTCAGCTCGTTGGAAGAATTTGTGATCGGTGGCCCGAATCAGGTACGGGCGGCGCCGACGGCAGCCTATCTCACTGATTCCGGAGCATTTGCGTCGCTCGAATGGAGCGTGCGGGCGCCCGGGTTTGCGGACAAACATGCCTTCGGCAACTATTCTTGGGGCGATGTGTTGCGGTTCAGTGTGTTCACCGACCATGCCGTCGGTCTGAATAACTACCCCATCAATCCGGCCGACAAGAAAGTGACCATCGGGGGTAGCGGAATTGGGCTAGAGTTTACGATACCGGGCAAGTTCACGCTCAACGTCGAGAAGGCGAGGGTGAATGGCGGTGCCAGGGCCGCGTCGGGAACTACCGGATCTCCGGTGCCCGACGATTCGCAGCTTTGGGTGGACATGACAGTGACGTTCTGACGTGGGGCTTCCGGGCGGCGCGCGATGCTTGCTGCGAGACGGGGCGAATTATCGATTCTGCAAAGACGGGTATAGACAGAACATGGCTACCGGTGCCGGTGTGAATCCATCTATGGGGCGTTGGTCTCGTGCGCCGTTCTGGCGTATGTCCGCGTTGGCTGTCTGTACTGCCCTGTTTGCAGCGGCGATGCCCGGTCCCGCCTTCGCCGGCCCGCAGGGCGGGCAGATCGAGCAGGGCGCCGGCAGCATATCGAAGCCCGATGCCAATACCACGGTCGTCGACCAGCAGACTCACAACCTGGTCGTGGACTGGTCGAGCTTCAACGTCGCGCCGAACGAGACCGTACAGTTCAATCAGCCTTCGGTGGATGCCGCCGCGCTGAACCGCATCTTCGATCAGAATCCCAGTCAGATATTCGGAGCGATCCAGGCCAACGGCCGCGTCTTTCTGGTCAACCCCAACGGTATCGTCTTCGGCGCGAGCGCCCAGGTGAACGTGGGCAGCCTGTTCGCGAGCGGGCTGGATATCAACCCCGGCGATTTCATGGCCGGCAAACTGGATTTCGCCGCGCTGGCCGGGAAAGACGGCGGCGTGGTTATCAACCACGGCCTGCTCGCGGCCGCCGACGGCGGTTCGGTCAACCTGATCGGCGGCTCGGTCCAGAACGACGGCCTGATCGTCGCCAACCTCGGCCAGGTCAACCTCGTGGCCGGCGACGCGGTGACGGTCGATTTTGACGGCGACGGTCTGCTTCGTTTCGAGATCCAGGGCAAGGTGCTGCACAAGGTCGGCGGCAACTCGGCTGCAGTGGCGAATAGCGGCACCATCCAGGCCAATGGCGGCATGGTGGTGATGAGCGCCAAGACGGCTGAAGGCGTGTTCGCCCAGGCCGTGAACAACGGCGGTATCGTCCAGGCGCAGGGGATCCAGAACCGCGACGGCCACATCTATCTGAGTGGAACTGGCGGCAACGTGGTCAACAGCGGCACGCTGGATGCCAGCAGCAAGGCTGGCAATGGCGGCACCGTCACCATGCAGTCGGACGCCACTGCCCAGGTGCAGGGCCAGGGTAGCCTCGACGTGTCTTCCGCCCAGGGCAAGGGTGGCTCCGTCCAGATGCTGGGCCAGCGTGTCGGTCTGCTTGATTCTGCCCGCGTCGATGCATCCGGGGCGAGTGCCGGCGGGCAGGTGAATATCGGCGGTAGCGCTCATGGTACGGGTCCGCTCCCGGATGCGCAGCAGGCGTATATCGCCAGTGGCGCCCATGTCAGCGTGGATGCACTGGGTTCGGGTCAGGCGGGCCAGGTGGTGATCTGGTCGGATTCCGGCACCCAGTTCCTCGGTAATATTTCGGCGCGAGGTACCGACGGTTTCGTGGAGGTGTCCGGCGGGGCGCTGGATTTCTCCGGCATGGTCGATCTGCGGGATGCCGCCGGCAACCCGAGTGGCTCGTTGCTGCTGGATCCGACCAATATCTATATCGCTGCCAATCAGACCAATGCCACGACCGCGGGCATGAGCGGGACCGACACCTCGGCTGATACGGCGACCGGTACCGGCCCTTATACGTTCGGTGCCAGTGGGGTAGTACAGGATTCGCTGCTCACGACCGGCAGCCTGACCACCCAGCTCGGGCTGGGTGCGGTCACAGTCACGACCACGAACGCATCCGGAACCGGCCTGGGCGATATCACCGTCGTCGATCCCGTCTCGTGGAGTTCAGCCAACGGCCTGACGCTCTCGGCGGCCAATAACATCAACATCGATGCGGCGGTGACCAACACCGGCGGTGCGGGCCTCACCCTGAGCGCGGGTGCCGGCGTATCCATCACCCAGGCGGTCAGCCTGAGCGGCGGTACTTCCGCTTTCGTGAGTTCGGGGACGACCTTCAGTACGAGCAGCAGCGGATCGGTCACGGCCGGCACTGTCGACCTGTCGGGTCAGACCGGGCAGTTCACCGCACTCGCCAATTCCCTCAACGTCTCTGCCGGCAGCCTCGTGTTGCCCGTGAGTACGGCGAGTACGGGTTTCCACACCATCCAGGAAGCCATCGATGCGATCGGTACCGTGAGTGGCGGGACGACCATCAATGTCGCGGACGGCACGTATAACGAAGATCTGACCATCGCCAAGAACAATGTCGATCTCGAAGGTACGAGCAATACCGGCACCATCCTGATCGGCCAGAGCTCGGAATCCCAGACACTGTTCCCGGACTATGGCGCCTCGGCCAATGTCCTGATCCAGGCGAATGGCGTCACGCTAAACAATTTCCAGATCGAGAGCCCCATCGTTGCCGCGGGCGATTATTCGTCCGGGATCGTCCTGGATGGGACGAACATCGCGATCACGAACAACAACTTCATCTCGCACCAGGGCGACCTTGCGCCGGCCGGGGCAAATGACAGCCTGACCAACGTGATGATCCAGACCGTCGCTGCCGTCAACGACCCGACGGGCGATATCAGTGGTCTGAATATCTCCGGGAATACCTTCACCGGTAACGGCAAGGGTTACTACGGCGTCTACCTGAACCAGCAGGGCGCGGCGGTCGCCTCAGGTGCCGGCGGCCAGGTCACGATCCAGAACAACACCTTCAACGGCGCGATCTGGCGCGCGATCTCCACCGAACGGTCCAACGTCCTGATCTCCGGCAACACGATCACGCCGGACAGCACGACGCTGGCCGGCTGGGGCGGTTCCGGTATCGCCGTGCGTGATTTCAACGGCAACGCGATCGACAGCGTCACGTTGACCGATAACACCATCACCACGGGCGGTACCAACGGCAGTTTCGCACACGACGTGCTGCTCGGTTATACGACGGGTGACACGCTCACCAACCTGACCATCGACACCACCGGTTCCACGGATACCGGGACGGTGGATCTGCTCTCCGGCGTCAGCGCTACAGCAGGCAGCACGGCCTGGAGTGGTATCGGCACGTTGAATGTGGACGGCACGCTAAATGGCGACGGCACCAATCCGCTGGATATCACCGCCGGTTCCTTCACCGGTGCCGGCACGCTCGACTCTCAGAGCCAGGCCCTGAAGCTCCGCGCAGCGAACGGCATCGGTTCCAGCGGCACACCGCTCGCGGTCAACGCGCCCTTGCTGGCGGTCAATAACACCACTACTGGCGATGTCTATATCAGCGATGCGCAGTCAGTGGGGCTGGCATTTTTCTTCCAGAACCTGGCTTCTGGCGGTGTTTTGAGTGTCACGGCTGATGGAGGTCTGAATACGGCCGTGGCCGTGAGTACGAATAACGGTGCGTTAACGCTGGCGGTGAACGATACGACCGGTGGGTCCGACGGCAACGTCACGCTGAGTGTTGGTAGCAACGGAATATCGAGCAGTGGTGGTTTGATCACGCTGGACTCTGCGGACAACATCTCGCTCGGCGGCGTTGTGAATGCGGGTGCGGGCAACGTCACCATGACGGCGGATGACAATGCGCTGGATACCTTCGCCGATACGAATGGTGCGATCACCTTCAGTGCGGGCTCTACGACTGGCAATACCCTCACGCTGTCCGCCGCCACGGGTATCGGTTCCACGCTCACGATGAGAACCTTCGCCAGCACCATAAGCTTCAATAACACCCAGTCGGGTCAGGTGCTGATTCAAAATTCGAATGTCTCGGGTTTGAGTATCTCCGGTACCAACACCGTAGGTAAGACTCAATTCGAAGAGACGGGCGGTGATATCAATCTCGGCACCATAAACGGTGCCGGGCAGACCGTGAATCTCGTATCGGATCTGGGAGCGCTGGTAGATAGCAGCAGTTTGATAACTGCGAACACGCTCGGGCTGACTGCTCACACAGGCATCGGTACCAGCAGTAATGCTATCAATGCGCAGACTCCGTCGCTGGTTATCGACAATCTCGGTGCGAGCGGCGACGTCTATGTATCGAACAACCAATCGCTGACTGTGACCTACGGCGAAAATCTTGCCTCCGGCGGCGCGATCGATCTCACCACGCAAGGTAGCCTTGCGATCAATGCGGCGATGACCACGAACGGGGGCGCGCTGACTCTCACAGCCTCTGATCCGACCTCTGGCGCTGACGGGAATGTCAGCCTGGATCTGACCGGTGGCAGCCTTAGCACGGGCACCGGTGCCGGCGATATCACGCTGCTTTCGGCCGACAATATCGTGCTCGGAGGCACGGCGAATGCCGGCACCGGCAACGTGACCATCACCGCGGGCGATGCCAGTCTGGATACGTTTGCCGATACCAACGGTGCCATCACGGGTGGAAGTACCGTTACCGGTGCTGCAGTGAATTTGAGTGGGGTGAGCGGTATCGGCACCAGCGGCACGGCGGTCAGCGTGGCCGCGCCGAGCCTGACGGCGGATAACACCGGCAGCAACGACGTCTACGTCAGCGATGCTTACGTAGGGACGGTGACGCTGGCGAGCACCTTCCGGAATCAGGCCTCGGGCGGAGCGCTGAGTCTCGTAACCAGCGATGGCGCGATCGATACCTCGACGGCGACCGTGAGTACGAACGACGGCGCCATCACGCTGCATGCAGTCGATGGCGGCACCGGTGCTTCGACACTGACCGTGGGCAGCGGTGGCATCGACAGCGGCTCGGTGAGTGGCGGTCCGATCAGTCTGACCGGCGACAATGGTGCGACCATTTCCGGGGCAGTGAACTCCACCGGTTCGACGTCTTCGGGCACCGTCGACATCACCGGTTCAAGCATCACCGCAACCAGTGCGGCGGCAATAGATTCAGGAACGGCGGCCACTACGATCACGGCGACCGGTACCAGCATCGACCTGCAGTCCGGCAGCAGCCTTACAAGTGATTCGCCAACCCTGGATGCCCAGACCGATGTGACCGTTGCCGGTACGATTGCAGAAGCCACCGCATCGAGTGGCTCCGGTACGATCAATATCGGGCAGGGCGGTGCCGGCGGCATACTCGATATCAGCGCGGCGACGATCACTCTGGGCGGTGGCGGCAGCGTCACTGGCGGTGGCGGCAGCGATACCATCAAGGGTTCCAATGGCGGCGATACCTACACGGTGAACAATGCCAATTCCGGTACTTTTGGCGGCGGTAATGTCAGCTTCAGTTCGATCGAAAATCTGGTCGGTGGGAGTGCGGCGGACGCGTTCGACTTCACCACGGGTTCGAGCGCGCTGAGCGGGACGCTTGACGGTGGCGGCGCGAGCAGTGGCGACGACACGCTGGATTACACGGGTTACGGTTCGGCGGTTGCGGTGAACCTGCAGACGGGTACGGCGACCGGGATCACCGGCGGCATCAGCAACCTGACCAAGTTTGTGGGTGATGCGGTGACGGGCAACAGCCTGACGCTGGAGAACACCTCGACGGGCGTGACGCTGACGGGCTCGTCGGCCAACGGGTTGGACGGTACTGCGGCCGGCTCGGTCACATTCACGTTCGCGACCTTCGATCACCTGGTGGGTGGCACCGGCGGTAGCGTGAGCAACACTCTGACCGGGAGGGACGTGGCGAGCACCTTCACGATTAGCAGTGCCGACGGCGGGACCTACACGGATAGCACCGGTACGCTGACTTTCAGCAACATCGGTTCGCTGGTCGGTGGAACCGCGAACGATGACTTCACCCTGAGCGGCGGTACGCTGAGCGGTTCGGTGAACGGTGGCATCGGCACGAACAGCCTGACCGGCGACAACGTGGCCAATAGCTGGACCATCACCAATAACGATGCCGGTACTGTGACCGGTATCACGGGTGGATTCAGCAACATCGGCACTCTGGTCGGTAACGCCTCCAACGACACGTTTGCCTTCACCGACGGCAAGACCCTGAGTGGTTCGATCGATGGCGGTGCCGGGGGTACCGATACGCTTGATGTGTCGAGCTACTCGACGGCTGTGGATATCGCCTTGTCGGGCACGTCCACGGCGAACGGGTATTCCGGAACGACCTCCGGTGGTGCGAACCCGACGCCGGTGGCGACGTTCAGCGAGATCACGGATATCACGGGCTCGGGCAGCAAGCTGACGCTGGCCAACACGTCCACTGACGTGGTCCTTACCGGTTCGGTGGCGACCAACGCGTTCATCGGCACGGCGAACGACGGCACCAGCACGCTGAACTTCAGCGGGGTGAACGACGTGGTCGGCGGCACCGGTATCGGTGTCTCCAACAGTCTTACCGGTGAGAACGCGATCCTCAGCACCTGGGATGTGACGGGTGCTGATTCCGGTACTTACAGCGACAACGCGCAGACGCTCACCTTCAGCAATATCGGAAGTCTGATCGGCAACATCAGCGTCGACAACTTCACGTTGAACGGCGGCACGCTGAGCGGGTCGGTGAACGGCGGCAGCGGTACCAATAGCCTGACCGCGAACGATGTATCCAACTCCTGGAGCGTGACCGCGCCTGATGCCGGTACTGTGACCGGTATCACGGGTGGCTTCAGCAACATCGGTAACCTGACCGGCGGCAGCTCGGCAGACACGTTCGACTTCACGACGAGTTCGAGCGCGCTGAGCGGGGTGCTGAACGGTGGCGGCGCGAGCAGTGGCAACGATACGCTGGATTACAGCGCAGGATCGGGCTACGGCTCGGCGGTAGCGATCGACCTGCAGGCCGGTACGGCGACCGGGATCACCGGTGGCATCAGCAACCTGACCAAGTTCGTGGCCGATACGTCCGGAGGGACGCTGACTGGCAAGAACATCGCCAGCGCGTTCACGGTGAGCGGGTCGGACAGCGGCTCCTATTACGACGGTACGACGACCTACACGTTCGTCAACTTCGGCTCGCTGGTCGGTGGGAGTGCGGCGGACGCGTTCGACTTCACCACGGGTTCGAGCGCGCTGAGCGGGACGCTTGACGGTGGCGGCGCGAGCAGTGGCGACGACACGCTGGATTACACGGGTTACGGTTCGGCGGTTGCGGTGAACCTGCAGACGGGTACGGCGACCGGGATCACCGGCGGCATCAGCAACCTGACCAAGTTTGTGGGTGATGCGGTGACGGGCAACAGCCTGACGCTGGAGAACACCTCGACGGGCGTGACCCTGACGGGCTCGTCGGCCAACGGGTTGGACGGTACTGCGGCCGGCTCGGTCACATTCACGTTCGCGACCTTCGATCACCTGGTGGGTGGTACGGGCGGTGGCGTGAGCAACAGCCTCACCGGCAGGGACGCCGCGAGCACGTTCACGGTGAGCGGCGCCGACGGCGGGACCTACACGGATAGCACCGGTACGCTGACTTTCAACAACATCGGCTCGCTGGTCGGTGGGAGTGCGGCGGACGCATTCGACTTCACCACGGGTTCGAGCGCGCTGAGCGGGACGCTTGACGGTGGCGGCGCGAGCAGTGGCGACGACACGCTGGATTACACGGGTTACGGTTCGGCGGTTGCGGTGAACCTGCAGACGGGTACGGCGACCGGGATCACCGGCGGCATCAGCAACCTGACCAAGTTTGTGGGTGATGCGGTGACGGGCAACAGCCTGACGCTGGAGAACACCTCGACGGGCGTGACGCTGACGGGCTCGTCGGCCAACGGGTTGGACGGTACTGCGGCCGGCTCGGTCACATTCACGTTCGCGACCTTCGATCACCTGGTGGGTGGCACCGGCGGTAGCGTGAGCAACACTCTGACCGGGAGGGACGTGGCGAGCACCTTCACGATTAGCAGTGCCGACGGCGGGACCTACACGGATAGCACCGGTACGCTGACTTTCAGCAACATCGGTTCGCTGGTCGGTGGAACCGCGAACGATGACTTCACCCTGAGCGGCGGTACGCTGAGCGGTTCGGTGAACGGTGGCATCGGCACGAACAGCCTGACCGGCGACAACGTGGCCAATAGCTGGACCATCACCAATAACGATGCCGGTACTGTGACCGGTATCACGGGTGGATTCAGCAACATCGGCACTCTGGTCGGTAACGCCTCCAACGACACGTTTGCCTTCACCGACGGCAAGACCCTGAGTGGTTCGATCGATGGCGGTGCCGGGGGTACCGATACGCTTGATGTGTCGAGCTACTCGACGGCTGTGGATATCGCCTTGTCGGGCACGTCCACGGCGAACGGGTATTCCGGAACGACCTCCGGTGGTGCGAACCCGACGCCGGTGGCGACGTTCAGCGAGATCACGGATATCACGGGCTCGGGCAGCAAGCTGACGCTGGCCAACACGTCCACTGACGTGGTCCTTACCGGTTCGGTGGCGACCAACGCGTTCATCGGCACGGCGAACGACGGCACCAGCACGCTGAACTTCAGCGGGGTGAACGACGTGGTCGGCGGCACCGGTATCGGTGTCTCCAACAGTCTTACCGGTGAGAACGCGATCCTCAGCACCTGGGATGTGACGGGTGCTGATTCCGGTACTTACAGCGACAACGCGCAGACGCTCACCTTCAGCAATATCGGAAGTCTGATCGGCAACATCAGCGTCGACAACTTCACGTTGAACGGCGGCACGCTGAGCGGGTCGGTGAACGGCGGCAGCGGTACCAATAGCCTGACCGCGAACGATGTATCCAACTCCTGGAGCGTGACCGCGCCTGATGCCGGTACTGTGACCGGTATCACGGGTGGCTTCAGCAACATCGGTAACCTGACCGGCGGCACTGGGACCGATCTGTTCGCCCTCGGCTCTACCGTGAGCGGCACTATCGACGGCGCCGGCGGTACGAGCGATTCATTATCGGTCACCTCGACTTTCTCGCAGACGACGATGACCATCACCAATGTCGAGTCGATCCAGAACGGCGGGACGGCATTCACGATCACGAATCTCGACATCTCCAACGGGGTGAGTGTCAATCTCACCAATGCGGCGATCTCGAACCTCAACCTTGCGGGCGCGGGCACCTCCGGTACGGTCCATTCGACCGTCGCTATGCAGTTGCAGGCGATCAACTTTGGCACCGGCACACTGGATCTTCAGTCTGCCGGCGCTCTGACCAGTAATGGCAGCACGGTTACCGGTAGCCAGATCAATCTGGTTGGCGTCGGTGGCGTGGGTACGAGTGGTACTCCCATCGCTGTCAACACACCGAAACTTTCCGCTGAGAACACCGGATCGGGCAGTATCTATATCACCGACGCGCAGGCGGTCACTCTTGGTACCTCACTGGCATCGACCTTCGATAACCAGGCCTCGACCGGTACTCTGAGCCTGCTTGCGGATGGCGGCATCGACACATCGGCGATCGCAGTCAGCAGCAACAACGGAAGTCTGATCCTCGCGGTCAATGATCCGAGCGTGGGTTCGGATGGCAATGTATCGCTGACCGTCGGCAGTGGCGGACTGGCGAGCGGCGGCGGAGCGATCACCTTGCAGTCGGCCGACAATATCGCGCTGAACGGGGCGGTGAATGCCGGTACGGGTACGGCCACGCTGACCGCGGACGACGACGCGAACAGCCGCGACACCTTCGCCGACAACAACGGTGCGATCAGCGGCACCGGCCTGGTGACGGCCAATACCGTCAACCTCAGCGCCGCCAGCGGAATCGGCACGAGCGGTACACGAGTCAACACCGCTACCAGTACGTTGAGCTTCAGTGACACTTCGGCAACGAAGGGCGTGTATGTGGGCAACAGCGGCGCACTCTCAGCCTCGGGTTCGACGAGTGGCGCAGCGGTTGATCTCACCACCGATGGCGGCACGCTGACGGTGAATGGCGGCAACATCGCGAGCAGTGGCGGCAATATCAGCCTGGCGACAACCACAAGCGGCAACATCACGCTGACCGGTACCACGAGTACGGGTAGCGCGAGTACGGGTACCGTAACGCTGAACTCGATAGGCAATATCAACGGCACCGGCACGATTACCGGCGGTACCGCTGACCTGACAGCAGCGACGGGCATCGGCAACAGCACGGCCCTGAATACGGTCGCCAGCAACCTGAGCTTCAGCAATACGAGCTCGGGCAACGTGCAGGTGGCCGATACCAACGCCTCGGGCGTGAACGTGTCGGGCGCCAACACGGTGGGTACGACGACGATCACCGAAGCCTCGGGCAACATGAACCTGGGCACGATCAATGGCTCCGGCCAGGCCGTGAACCTCACTGCCACAGCCGGCGCGCTGACCGATAACACGAGTTCGGTGACCGGTACCACGGTGAATCTGACTGCTGCCACAGGCATCGGTACCAGCACGAACCGCATCAACACCACGTCGGCGAATCTGAGTCTGACAGGTACGGGTGTGGGTGACGTGTTCGTGACTGAAAGCAACGGCACGAACCTGACTGCGGATACCTCCGGCGGCACGGGTGCGATCGACGTGATCAGCACCACGGGCGATCTGGCGATCGGTACCGTCAATGCGGGTACCCAGAACGTGACACTTAAGGCGACGGCCGGTGGTCTGACGGACAATACCAGCGCGATCACCGGCGGTACGGTGAATCTCACTGCAGCGACGGGCATCGGCAACAGCACGGCCCTGAATACGGTCGCCAGCAACCTGAGCTTCAGCAATACGAGCTCGGGCAACGTGCAGGTGGCCGATACCAACGCCTCGGGCGTGAACGTGTCGGGCGCCAACACGGTGGGTACGACGACGATCACCGAAGCCTCGGGCAACATGAACCTGGGCACGATCAATGGCTCCGGCCAGGCCGTGAACCTCACTGCCACAGCCGGCGCGCTGACCGATAACACGAGTTCGGTGACCGGTACCACGGTGAATCTGACTGCTGCCACAGGCATCGGTACCAGCACGAACCGCATCAACACCACGTCGGCGAATCTGAGTCTGACAGGTACGGGTGTGGGTGACGTGTTCGTGACTGAAAGCAACGGCACGAACCTGACTGCGGATACCTCCGGCGGCACGGGTGCGATCGACGTGATCAGCACCACGGGCGATCTGGCGATCGGTACCGTCAATGCGGGTACCCAGAACGTGACACTTAAGGCGACGGCCGGTGGTCTGACGGACAATACCAGCGCGATCACCGGCGGTACGGTGAATCTCACTGCAGCGACGGGCATCGGCAACAGCACGGCCCTGAATACGGTCGCCAGCAACCTGAGCTTCAGCAATACGAGCTCGGGCAACGTGCAGGTGGCCGATACCAACGCCTCGGGCGTGAACGTGTCGGGCGCCAACACGGTGGGTACGACGACGATCACCGAAGCCTCGGGCAACATGAACCTGGGCACGATTACCGGTACTGGCCAGACGGTGAACCTGACGGCAACCGTGGGCAGCATCCAGGATCAGCAGGATGATCTGCTGGCGGATGTGACTGCGAACAGCGTTAGCCTCACCGCGGGTAACGGCATCGGTGGCAGTTCGCCTGCCGGAAGCGCGACCGATACCGCGCAGGCCGTGGAGATCGATAGCGCCACCACATCGCTGGCCGGCGGCACCGGTGCGGTAGTAGTCACCCAGCTTGGTACCGGCAGCGGCGTGCTGAACCTGAGCGGTTCCAATGTGGCCTACAGTCAATCGGGCGATATCAATGTCGGTTCGGTGACTGCGACCGGCACGGTGGACCTCACCAGCACCAGCGGCGCGATCATCGACTATGGCAACGACACCACGGCGGACATCACCGCGGGCACATCGATCACGCTCAATGCCGTCTCCGGTATCGGTGGTTCGGGTGCCAATGCCAGCATCGACACGATCTCGCCGATCGTCAGCGTGACCAACAGTACTTCTGGCGGCGTCTATCTCAACGATGTCGGCTCGAGCGCGGTTGCGTTCACGGCGGACGCGCAGACGGCTGGTAATGTCGAGCTGCGTTCGACCAATGCCACCACGCTGACTTCTGTGAGCGCGGCTAACGGTACGATCCTGGCTTCGGTCACGGGTGCGGGCCTGACCGCGACCTCGGTGAGTACGGGTAACAACAACCAGATCGACCTGATTACGAGCGGTGCGAGCGGCAACATCGCGCTGGGTACGGTGACTGCCGGTACCGGCACGGTGAATGTCACCGCGACCAATGCGGCGATCACCGACAGCACCAGTTCAGTGGCGGGTGCGACGGTGAACCTGACGGCCGCGAGTGGTATCGGCACCAGTGGCGCGAACATCAACACCACGGCGGGTACGCTGACCTTCGCTGACACCTCGGCGACGAACGGTGTGTATATCAGCAACAGCGGGGCGGTGGCAGCTTCCGGCACGAGCAGCGTGACCTCTGGCGCGGCGGTGGCGCTGACCAACGACAGCGGCACGCTGACGGTGGGTTCGAGCAACATCTCGAGCAGCGGTGGTGACATCAGCTTGAGTACGACGACCTCGGGTGATATCGCCCTGACGGGAACGACGAACGCAGGCACCGGCACGGTGGCGCTGAATTCGGTGGCGGCGATTACCGGTACGGGTACTCTCACCGGCGGTACGGTGGATTTCACCGCAGCGACGGGCATCGGCAGTGGTACGGCCCTGGTCACGGTGGCGAGCAACCTGAGCTTCAACAACACGACCTCGGGCAACGTGCAGATCGTTAACACCAATGCCGGCGGGGTCAATGTCTCAGGTACCAACACGGCGGGCACGACGACGATCACCGAAGCCTCGGGCAACATGAACCTGGGCACGATCGACGGTACCGGTCAGACGGTGAACCTCACCGCGACGTCCGGCGCGCTGACCGACAACACGAGTTCGGTGACGGGCACGGCGGTGAATCTGAGCGCGGCCGGCGGTATCGGCACCAGCGGTGCGAACATCAATGCGACGACAGGTACGCTGACCTTTGCGGATACCTCGGCGACGAGCGGGGTGTATGTGAGCAACAGCGGTGCGCTGTCAGCTTCGGGCACGAGCAGCGTGACCTCGGGCACGGCGGTGGCACTGACCAACGACAGCGGCACGCTGGCGGTGGGTGCGAGCAACATCGCCAGCAGCGGTGGTGATATCAGCCTGACCACCACGACCTCGGGCGATATCGCGCTGACCGGCACGACCAACGCCGGCACGGGTGTCGTCACCCTGAACTCGGTGGGCGCGATTACTGGCAGTGGCAAGCTCACCGGTAGCACGGTCGATCTGACCGCGGGTACCGGCATCGGTACGAGCGGTACCTCTGTCACCGTCGCTGCTACGACGCTCGACGCCGATGTGACCGGAGCGGGTGGAGTATGGGTGGATTCCACCGGTACCGGCAGTCTGACGCTGGGCACGCTGAGCACGTCCAATGGTTCGATCACCCTCACTGCGGCCGGCGATGTCGCGGTTGGCTCGGTGACGGCTGGCGGCGCGACACAGAGCGCTACCATCAATACCACCGGGGCGATCGACGACAATGTGGACGACTCGAGCAGTCCGGTTACCGACATCTCTGCCAATTCCATCAGTCTGGTGGCACAAGGCGGGATTGGTGGCACGCTGCCGATCGAGCTAGATGGTACCAATCTCTCCGTCAACAACAGTGTCAGTGGCGACGTCGCGGTCACGGTCGTCACCGGGAATGTGAACCTCAACATCGTCGGTGCATTCCAGAACACGGCACTCAATGGCGCACTGCGTCTTGAGGCCCTGGATGGCAGTATCACCACCAGCGTCCCGATCACGACCAACGGCGGTGATCTGACTCTCATCGCTTCCGATCTCACTGGTGCAGGCAACAGCACGCCTTCGGCCATCTCGATCGGTTCGACTATCGATACCTCGGGCGGCAACGTCACGCTGCTTGCGGCGGACGACGTGAGCCTGCTGGGTGCGATCAACGCGGGTAGCGGAGATGCGACCATAAGTGCCGATGTCGCTGCCTACGATACCGGTGGTGTCGCGGACGGCGCTGGATCGATCACCGGCGGCTCCACGGTAACGAGCGGTGGTACCGTGGCATTGTCCGCAGGCAGTGGTATCGGAACCAGTGGCACATCCATCAGCACCAGCACCGGAGTGCTGACCTTCACCGACACGTCCACGAGTGCCGGCGTATATGTCGCTAACGGCGGCGCGGGTGCCTTGACGGCATCCGGCTCAAGCAGCGCGACCTCGGGTACGGCAGTCGATCTCACCAATGACAGCGGCATGCTGACAGTGGGTTCGGGTAACATCGCGAGCGGCGGCGGCGACATCAACCTCACCACGACCACGAGCGGCGATATCGTGCTGACCGGCACGACGAATGCCGGTTCGGGTACGGCGACCCTGAACTCGGTGGGCGCGATCGAAGGCTCCGGCCTGATGACGGCCGGCGTCACCGATCTGACCGGCCCCAACGGCATTGGCGATACGACCACGCTGGAGCTCGCCTCGGCCTCGGTCAGCGCGACCAGCACGTCGGGCACGATATCTATCAATGATACCTTGGCCAGCACAGTCACAATCGGCGCACTTTCGGCGGGTGGCGACATCACCTTCAATCAATCGGGCGGCGGTGGGCTGGACGATTCGGCCGGCGCGAACGCCAATGGCACGGTCACCTTGACCAATAGCGCCGGTAATCTGACGACCGGAACCCTGACGGCATCGACCGGCGACGTCGTTCTGGATGCTTCCGGCACGCTTGCCATCAACCAGGCCGTGAATGCCGGCGGGTTGGTGGATGTCAACTCCGGCGGTACCACGACGGTGGCGGCGGCGGGCGATATCACTGCCGGCGGCACGGTCACCTTCGGTGACGTACGTTCCGGCGCGCTGAGCACGGGCGCCGACATCACCACCGCAGGCGCCGAGGTCGCGTTCGACCGGGCGGTGAATCTGACCGGGCCGATCGCCATCGATACCACCAACGGCGGCGCTGCACCTTCGGGTGGAATCATCGACTTCGCATCGACTCTCGATGGCACTTTCAACCTCGATCTCGATGCCGGGACGGGTGGCAATATCCTGTTCTCCGGTGCGGTCGGCGGCACGAATCCGCTTGCTACGCTGACCATCGCGAATGCCAATGATCTCACCGCCGCAGCGATGGACGTCGCCGCACTCGTCCAGACCGCGGGTACCGGTACCAGCAACTTCGCCGGCGCGCTGAACGTGAGCAGCTCCGCGGGTATCGACCTGAACGGCACCGGGTTTACGTTCGCCAACACTGTGACCACGGCGTCCGGCGGTGGCGTTACGGTGACCAATAGCGGTCTGTTGACACTGGGTCCATCCGCCGCGATAGCGTCCGATGGCGCGTTTACCCAGGACGGCGGCGGTACTTCCAGTCTGGACGGCAGCCTCACCACGACCGGCGATGTCATCAGCTTTGCCGGACCGGTGACACTTGGCGGCAGTGCCAGTCTGGCCACCACGGCCGGCGGCAATACGGCGGGCGCCAACATCACCTTCCAGAACACCATCGATGGCAGCGGCGGGCTGCAGCTGGATGCGGGTACGGGCGGCGTGATCGACTTCCAGGGTGTCGTCGGCGGAACGACTGCCGCCGGCGCCGTCAGTGCGACCGGCGCATCCAGCGTCCTGTTCGGCGGCGACTTCCGTTCGGCATCGCTCGATATCCAGGCTGCCGTCGGATCTGCGAATCTGGCCGCGGGAGTCGATATCAGCAGCACCAGCGGCGCTATCTCCATAGCGACGCCGATCCAGCTCACGGGTGCTTCGGGTAGCGCCAACAGCATCGCCGGTGGTGGCGATGCCAATGTCACCCTGGCCGCGATCAGCTCCACGAATCCCGTGAATCTGAGCCTGAGTTCGCAGGGCAACCTTACCCTGACCACTGTAGATGTCGGTACCGGCGCACTTGCTGTCGCGGTGGACAGCAACAATCAGGATGTCGGCACGGCCGGAACTTCGCCGCGGACGTTGACCGCGACATCTCTCAACAGCGGGTCGGCGACCATCCGTGGCGGCACGGACGGCGATGACATCATCGACATCGGCACCATAACGACGGCAGGAGGTGCGATCAGTTTCACCTCTCCGGTAACTCTGGGGGCAAACCTCAGTCTCGACACCGGGACCGGCGCGGGCGACGTGACCTTCCAGGGCGCGCTGGACGGGGCCGCGCTGCTGACCGTTAACGCCGGGACCGGCGCGGTGGCGTTCCAGTCCGATGTCGGTGCCACCGCGGCGCTCGATGGCATCGTGGTCGGGTCGGCGGGCAGCACGAGCTTCGGCGGCGCGACGTCCGTGGGCGCTCAGGGCATCGATGTGACTTCGAGCGGTAACGTGGATGTCGGCGGTCCGTTGACCACGACTGGTGGCGGTACCGTGACGGTCGCCAATGGCGGCACGCTCACCTTCGCTGCCGGTAGCGATTCGAGTCTGAGCGGCGCGTTCGCGCAGACTGGAAGTGGCGGCGTGGTGCTGGATTCAGGCATCACCACCAGCGCCGATCCGATCAGTTTCGCCAGTGCGATCACCATCGGTGATGGTGCGTCGGTCGGCCTGTCGACCGGCAGCGGTGGCGGTGCCATCACGCTGAGCGGGACGGTCAACGGCACCTCCGGTGGAGCCAGCGAGAGCCTGAGCCTGAACAGTGGTTCGGGCAATATCGATATCAAGACTGTCGCGGTCGACGCGTTGACCCTGGCAGGCTCCGGAACGACACTGCTGGGCGGTGATATCACGACGGGAACACTCGGTGCGAGCGGCCTGACGGGGCAAGTCTCGATCGGAACGTCGCTGACCCTGCAGACCTCGAATTCGCCGGTCGATCTGTCCAAGTCGAGCGGCATCGACGGGGTGACGTCCGGCGGCCAGGCGCTGACCATCGATACTGGAACCGGGATTATTTCGCTCGCACCAGTGGGCCAGACAATTCCGCTCAAGAGCCTGACCCTGAACGGCGGCACACTGGTTGTACAGAATGTCTCGACCGCGGGCGGGCAGACGTATACCGGCGACCTTTCGTTGTCCGGTGCCTTGGCCAGCAGTGGTACGGGCAAGATCAGCGTGAGTGGTACCACGACCCTGACCGGTAATTCCAGCGTCAGCAGCGGCGGCAACATCAATCTTTCCGGTGCCGTCGACGGCGCGCATGCACTGACCGTCGATGCCGGCACTGGCGCAGTGAACTTCGGCGGTAACGTCGGCCAGGGTAGCGCGCTTGCGAGTCTCAAGGTGAGCGGAGGATCCGCGACACTCAAGAGCGTTACCACGACTGGTAGCCAGAGTTATGCCGGAGCGATAGACCTCAAGGGCGATCTCACCGGCGGCAGCCTCGCATTCGCAAACTCGCTGAACGTCAACACGGATTCGATACTGACGTCGAATACGATCGACTTCAACGGCGGCAAGAGTTCGGTGACGGCCGCGAGCACCAGTTCGACCCTGACCTTGCTGCCCGCGACCCAGGGTGCATCGGTCGGGCTCAATGATGCCGGATCCACCTTGAACCTGGATCCTGCGGCCATGGACGGGTTCCAGGGTGCGATCCATATCGGCGGTACGGTGCAGACCGACACATCGGTTCCAAGCAACAACAAAGTGTTGAGTACCGTTGCCGGGACCATCACCGTGAACGGCTCCATGGATCTCGGAGCGGGCAGCCTCTATCTCATCGCGGACGGCGGCATCGTGCTCAACAGCGGTACGCTCTCCGGAAATCGGGTGGTATTGCTTGCCGGCAGCACGGGCACGATCTCGAACGTAAGCGGCACGAGTGGCAGCCTGCTCTCGGGCAAGACGATCATCCTGGTGGCCGGCGGTCTGATCGGCTCCACGGCTGGAGATATCCAGACCCAGTCGCTGAACCTGGCGGGTGGCAGCCTGGAAGCGGCATCGAACCAGAGCCAGTTCTTCGTTGCCTCCAACGACAAGAACCTGACTATCCTGCGGTCCTCGCAGTCGCTTACGGCGTTGAGTTTCGCTACCAGTCTCGGTATCAACGGCAACGCCAATCTGCAGCAGACCAGTTCGGGCCAGAGTTCGGCTTCGCGTCAGCAGACGGGCGAGCAGAAGACCCAGGGCTTCATCGATACCTCGCTGTTCGAGGATATCTCGCTCTACGATGTGGCAGGTACGGGTATCCTCCTGCCGCCTGACCAGAGCGAAGACGAGGATGATCTCGACAAGAAGAAGCCCAAGGCAGCCTCCAGTCAGGCGGCGGCGCAGCCGCAGCCGGAGACCGGCCATAGGGGGCATTCGGACACGGCCGTCGGGCGTGTCCGAATGTGAACTCTGTCAAGGACCAAGACTGCCCGGTCTGATTAGACTGGTCTCCAGTTTCATCGGCATGATGGCCGTGAGCTGGAGGTTGGATACATGGTTGGCAGATTCCTATGGAGCTGGGAACTGATGCTTCGTCGGCCGTTGCTGATGGATCTGGACGGGCGGATGGAAGAATTCCGTTCGCCTGCCGAATTCGAGACCTGGCTGCGGCCGCGCGTCGATATCAGCACGGATGACACCCGTCGTTTTACCCGGCGTAGTGAACGCGAGGTCATGCGCGAATTGCATACGGCCGAACGTGCCTATCGCAACGCGCTCGAACTGTTGCTGCGTTCCGTCGAATTCAGCGAGCCGCTGGGCCGACTCTGGCAGCGGCTCGATATCAGTCTCACTCCTGAAGATCACGATTGGTCGTCCATCCTGTTTGCGCTGGGGGAGACCCGGCACGTACCCGAGCGCTATCGGCGGGTCGGTCTGGTTAAATACGTCCAGTATCTCGGCGCGCGCCGGGATGTGCTGGGCAAGGTGCTGCGCGAGCTACAGCGGGCGAAGGAACCGGAAGCCGTGCCTTCGGTGCGCCGCGTCGCGGAGCGCGTGCCGGTGGATGCCAGTCGGGTCAATACGCGCAGCATGCGCGGTGTGTATGTGCGCCTGCCGCGGCGCAAACCGGTGAGCATCGAGCTTTCCGAGGGCGAAGATATCCCGTTGATCCTGGCGCGGCGGCGATTCAAGTTGACCCGCCGGGACGGCGGGCTTGTGCTCATCGATGATCGCCGCCGTCGGCATGAGATCGTCAGGGGACGGACTTTCATCGGGCGCTCGCAGATATGCGAGGTCCAGGTGGCTGGCGAGAGCCCCGACATCTCGCGCAAGCATGCCTGCATCGATCTGCTGGCCGATGGTTCGATACTGGTAACCGACCTTTCGACCCGCGGCACTTTCGTGCCCACCCGGGCGGTGCCTGAGAAGGGCCTGGACCCCAGCTGGCCCGCCTACCGGCCGGTAGAGGCTCCACGGCACTGAAGCCATGACGTGTGGTGCGCCCGGCGCCGATGAAAAAAGCCCCGGACGATGCCGGGGCTTTCTGGTTTGGCCAACTGGATCCAGTACTCAGCCATCCAATGCCGAGCGTACCCGGGCGTGCTCTGTCCAGAGGGCTTCGGGCATGCGTTCTCCGTAGGATTCGAAATATTCCGCCAACGCTGCGAGCTCCTGCTTCCATTCTTCTTCTTCGACCGAGAGCAGGGTCTCGAGTTGCGGCTCCGAGAGGCCTTTCAGATCGCTGGTGTCGAGCGCGCCCTTGGTCGGCAGATAGCCGATCGCCGTCTCGGTGGCATCGGCGTTGCCGGTACAGCGATCCAGGATCCAACGCAGTACGCGTAGATTTTCGCCGAATCCGGGCCAGATGAACCTGCCGTCGTCATCCTGGCGGAACCAGTTCACGTGGAAGATCCTGGGCAGCTTGCCGGAACGCTCGGCGAAGCTCAGCCAGTGCGTCCAATAGTCGGCGAAGTTGTACCCGCAGAAAGGCTTCATCGCCATCGGGTCGCGACGTACGATACCGACCTGCCCGGTCGCCGCGGCCGTGGTCTCTGAGGCGACACCGGCACCGACCATCACACCATGAGCCCAGCTCTTGGCTTCATAGACCAGCGGCGCCAGACTGGCACGTCGGCCACCGAAGATGATGGCGGATATGGGGACGCCGCGCGGATCCTCCGTCCTGGGTGAATAGCTGGGGTTTTGCTTCGCGCTCACGGTGAAACGCGAATTCGGGTGCGCTGCCGGGCTGTCGCCATCGTGCGGCTGGCCTTTCCAGTTGGTGACCGGCGTTCCGTCTTTCTTGCCTTCCCACCAGGGCTGCAGGTCTTCGGTGACGGCAACATTGGTGAAGATCGCGTCGCGCGTGATCGTCTCGTAGGCATTGCGATTGGTTTTCGCATTGGTGCCCGGGACGACGCCGAAGAACCCGGCTTCGGGGTTGATCGCCCACAGCCTGCCATCTTCACCGACATGCATCCAGGCGATATCGTCGCCGACCGTCCAGACCTTCCAGCCGGCGTGGCTGTCAGGCGGGATCAACATGGCCAGATTGGTCTTGCCGCAGGCGGAAGGGAAGGCGGCGGCGACGTAGTGCGTCTCGCCTTCGGGATTCTCGATGCCGACGATGAGCATGTGTTCGGCCAGCCAGCCTTCCTGACGCGCCTGCCAGGACGCGATCCGAAGGGCATGGCACTTCTTGCCGAGCAGCGCGTTGCCGCCGTAGCCCGAGCCGATGCTCTTGATGGTCAGCTCGCCCGGGAAATGCATGATGAAACGGCGCTCCGGGTCCAGGTCGCCGGTCGAATGCAGGCCGCGCACGAACGTGCCGTCGCGCTCGATGCGCGCGAGAGCCTGCTTGCCCATACGTGTCATGATGCGCATGTTCGCCGCCACA
This sequence comes from uncultured Pseudomonadota bacterium, assembly GCA_963739695.1. Classification (GTDB taxonomy): domain Bacteria; phylum Pseudomonadota; class Gammaproteobacteria; order Natronospirales; family CAVUBB01; genus CAVUBB01. The sequence continues at coordinate 58,103 of CAVUBB010000018.1, forward strand.
TAGGGGCTGTCGGTGATCTCGACGCCGCAGCGCGCGAAGGGTGAATCGAGCGGGCCCATGCAGTACGGGATGACATACATGGTGCGGCCCTTCATCACGCCTGCGAACAGCGGATCGACCTTGGCATGGCCTTCGGCAGGCGCCATCCAGTTATTGTTGGGGCCGGCGTCTTCCTCGTTCTCGGTACAGACGAAAGTCAGATGTTCGACGCGCGCGACATCCTGCGGGTCCGAACGGTGCAGATAGCAGTTCGGATGGGTGTCCTGGTTGAGCTCGATCAGATCGCCACTCGCCAGCATCTTGTCGATCAAGCCCTTGTATTCTTGTTCGGAGCCGTCGCACCAGTGGATCTGGTCGGGTTGCGTAAGCCGGGCGACCTCGTCAACCCACGCTGCGAGTTCTTTGTTCGTCGTCGTCATTGCCTGCCCTTGATGGATTGCTGCAGTGAAGCGGATCCGGCCACCGTTCCCTGGCGCCTGTACCGGGAGGGGCATTATAACGCCTGCGGCCGCCGTGTCGCGGGTTCACGCGGTAATTCTTCGGGGTTCTTCGTCGATTTGTGGCAACTTGTCACCCATCGGCGCCCGCTGGGCGGGCGCGACTAAAAAAGCGGCCCGGCGGCGGTTGCCGCGCGGGCCGTACAAGGCGTATCGATGGCATATGCCTCAGCTGGCGGCGGCCTTCTTGGTCGTGGCTTTGGAGGCTTTTGTGGTCTTGGGGGGCGCCGTCTTGGCGGGTGCTGGCTTGAGCAGTTTGCGCGCGAGCTTGTCGAAATCGGCCCGGGTGTCGAGATAGATCTCGACCATGTTCCGCGCCTCGCTGGCTAGGATCTGTCCATCCTTGCGCAGGAGGTCTGTCTGGGTGCTCGCCAGCTCGGCGGCGGACCCTGCCTTGCTCAGCGCCTTGAGTCGGCGCGCACCCTGGTCGATGCCCTGTTCCAGGGTGTGGATCTGCTGACGCGCGCTGCGCTCGACGCCGGCATAGGCGATCTTGCCTGCATCGACGCTGGTCTCCAGAGCCTTGCGGATGGGGCGGCGGCTGGCGGTCAGGATGTCGGCAGTCTTGGCGAGCAGGGCGCGCCCGACCTCGACGCTGTCGGCGACGGTACGAGTGATACGTGGATTCATGGCTAACCTCTGCATTTACTGCGGTGCAACAATTGGTGCATAGCACAATAAGACCGGCAGGGGTTCCTGTCAAGCATTATTTGTTGCACTGCGGAAAATACGGAGCAACCGGCGACCTGAGCTGAAACCCTTTCAGTTTCAGCTGCTTGCTGCTCTCATGTCATGGCTATTGATCAAGAGTCCGGTGGGCCTCAGGCCGTGCTGGGCATCCACTCATAGTGGGTGCCGTCGAGCTCGGGCAGGGTCTCGCAGGGGTCTTCGACATCCAGGAAGCTGGCGATCAGCGGGGCCAATTCCTCAGCCTGGGTCAGCAAGAACAAGTGTCCTCCGCCGTGGACGACGCAGAGGCGGGCGCACGGCATGCACAGCGCCATCAGTTTGGCGTTGACCAGCGGGATGATCGGATCGTCGTCGCCGGCCAGGATCAGGGTCGGGATCTCGATGCGGTGCAGCCAGTGGATGCTGGTCCAGCCCAGCCCCGCCAGCAGCTGATAGACGTAACCGCGTACGGATGGCGGTTCGATCCTGGCCGCGTGGCGGTGGATCAGTCGCGGCCGCTCGCGGATGCGGCCACCATAGATATGGGGCGCGACCCGGCGCATGTGGCGAGCGGACAGGTAGCGGTAAGGAGTGGCCATCTTCCACAGCACCGATGGCTTGCCGGGCACCATGGCACTGCCTGCCGAGGTCGCGGCCAGGATCAGTCGCCGGCAGCGGTCGGGATAGCGGCGTGCGAACACCTGCGCCAGGGCGCCGCCCCATGAGACGCCGGCGACATCTACTTCCCGGTATCCCAGCCGGTCGAGCAGGCGTGCGCTGAGCTTGGCAAGCGCTGGCAAGCGCTTGGGCAGCCGTGTCTTGTCCGAGCCACCGATCCCCGGAATGTCGAAGATGATGACTTCCGGTCCAGGCAGCGCGGCAACGAATGGCTCGACCAGCTCGAGGTTGGCCCCGATGCCGTTGAAGAGCAGCAGCGGTACCGCACCACGGCCTGGCCGGGTACCGACACGAAGATGGATGCCGTCGACTTCGACATGTTCGATGTTGAATTGCGCGGGTAGCGCAAGGGAGCGGACCTGTGCGGTCATCGGAACCTCGGTTCAGCGTTGGTGCACGTAGCGCCCGGGCGCCGCTTCTCGCGGCGGATGCTCGGGCGAGCCGAGCCGGGCAGGTGCGTCTTCGAGTTCGCCGGAACGTTCCGTGATCCAGGGCAGCCAGTAATCCCACCAGCTTCCCGAGTGCTGTTCGGCTGTGCGCAGCCATTCATCGGCCGGGAGGCTGAGGTCTGAGTTGGTGTAAAAGCGTGCTCTCGGGTTGCCGGGCGGATTGACGATGCTCTGCACGTGTCCGCTGGAGCTGAGCACGAATCGCATCTTGCCTCCCAGCACGCGACGGGTCTCGTAGCACGCTTTCCAGGGAGTGATGTGATCGGTGATGCCGGCGACTACGAAACTGTCGCAGTCGACCTTGGACATATCTATGGGCGTGCCGAGTACCGAAAGCGCACCCGGCTTGAGCAGCGGGTTGTGCAGGAACAGCGACAGCATGTCGGCATGGAATTCCGCGGGCAGACGGGTGGTGTCCGAATTCCAGTACAAGATATCGAAGGCTGGCGGATCATTGCCCATGAGATAGTTGTTGGCGAAGAAGCTCCAGACCAGATCGTTGGGCCGCAGCCACGAGAAGATGCGCGCCATCTCGCGGCCTTCGAGTACCCCTTTCGTGCGCGATCGTTTCATCGCCGCCGCGATCGTGTTCTCGGATGCGAACAGGCCCATCAGTGTGTCCGCACTGCTGTCGAGGACCGTCACCAGCAAGGTGACGGAGTTGATGGAGCGATCACCCTTGGCAGCGTAATGCCCGAGCAGCGTCGCTGCGGTGTAACCGCCCGCACAGGCAGCCATCAGATTGATGTCTTTGCTGCCGGCGATCTCCTTGGTGTTATCGATCGCGGTACGGCAGGCGCGCAGATAGGTCTCGAGATTCCAGTCGCGTTGCGCGGCAGTCGGGTTGCGCCAGCTCATCACGAACAGCTGCACGCCATTGCGGGTAGCGTATTCTGCAAAACTGCGCCCGGGTGCTAGATCCACGATATAGAATTTGTTGATCTGTGGCGGCACGATCAGCAGTGGCCGTGCCCGTACCTTGTCGGTTGCGGGCGCGTACTGCACCAGTTCGAACACTTCATCGCGATAGACGACGGCGCCGGGCGAGACAGCCAGGTTCTTGCCCAGTGCGAAGGCTTTGTCGTCCACCTGGCGAGGCATGCCGCCGTTTTCGAGCAGATCGTTGATGAGGTTGCGTGCGCCTTTGAGCAAGCTTCGGCCCCGCGTCTGTACGATACGCATCACCGAACCGGGATTTCCCAGCAGTGTGTTGGTGGGGGCGACGGCTTCGGTGAACAACGAGAGTGCGAAACGCGCACGTTCCTTATCGCGGGGGTCGGTATCGGCGCTGTCGAGGATATCGAAAAGGCTCTGCCTCCAGGCCAGATAAGCTTGCATCACACGGCGATAGAACGCGTTCTTTTCCCAGACTTCATGCTGGAATCGACGATCACCGCGTTCCGGTTTGACTGCGGAACTTCCGGCGATGATCCGGAACAGTTCGCGCACGAGAGTCCATTCCTCGCGCACGAGGATATCCGGCCGCAGCGCGAGCAACGCGGCGAGCCGGCGCAGCGCATGCCAGACTTCACGACCATCGAGACCGATGACAGGGTTGGCGCCGAGGATCTGCTGCGCGGCGCGCTCGGCATCCTCGCGCGCCATGGTCTCTGCGATATCCTCAGTCGAGGTCGCATCGTCGATCACAGCCTCGGGCTCGGCCGCATGCGGCTTTGCACGCGTGCGCCGGCTACCGGCCTTGCGGCGAGACTTGACCCGGCTCGCCGATTCGTCTGTACCCATGCGGGTCCTCCGCCGGCCCTATGGTCGGCATCGCTGCGGCGTTATGTCGCCAGCCATCTGAGATTGCCCCGTTTTTGGCTGCTAAGCAAGCGACTGGGTCCGTGTTTTCCGTGACCCAGTTCGCGCTGAAATCCGTGGCACAGGTGCTACACTGCATCAGCGGCAACTCAGAGGTGAACGGCCATGGGTGAGCACACCCTTCGCGAAGTCCTCAAACGACGCAGCGAAGAGACTATCCGCAAGATCCAGCAGCGCCGGTACTGGCGGCGACGCACTTCCGGTGCCGGTTCGCCGATGCGTTCTTGGTTGTTTATTCCCTTGGCGATCGCGGTCATCCTGATTATTGGCGCCGGAAGCTTCCTCTATTACGTCAACCACGAAGTCGAGACCCTGTTTAGCACCTATAGCATCGGTCGCTACGATCGGGTCTATGGCCAGCCTCTGGAGATCTATGCGGGCCGCCGTTTGAGTGCGGGCGAATTGACGGCACGATTGAGGGCCACCGGATTCGCGCGCGGCGATGGCAACAAGGCGGGCACCTACCTCGCACGCGCGGAGCGGGTAACGTTCACTCCGCGGGCCGACGACGGGCAAGCGCACGGTGTCGGCGTCGATTTTTCCGGCGCGCGGATAAGCGATGTGCGCGATCCGGCCAGCGGCGCGAAGCTCGACGTCGTGCGCCTGCCTCCCGAACTGATCGGTGCGTTCGATCCCGGCGATCTGACTACGCGTGTGCTGCTGGCGCAGGGCAGCTTCCCGGCGCAATTCAGTGCGTTTGTGGTGGGTGGTGTCGATGCCGACTTCTTCAAGCGGCCGGCTTTCCAACCCAGCCGCCTGTGGGCCGCGTTGTCCGGCACTCTGGACGTGAAGAGCGGCGCACCGACGCTGGGTGAACGCTGGGTCGATCTGCGCGCCGACCTCGGCGGGCCGCGGTTGTTCCAGCGAATCGATCGCATGCTCATGGGCGGGTTCCTACGGCTTCACCATACGCGCACCGAAGTCCTTGAAGCGTTCGTCAATGATGTCGTGCTCGGGCATCGCGGTCCTGATCCGGTACGCGGTTTTGCCGCCGCGAGCTTCTTCTATTTCCATCAACCGCTGTATGCGCTCGATACGCCGCGCCTGGCGTTGCTGGTGGGCTTGGCGCGGCAGGATGGGTCCGTCGATCCGCGTCAGGATCCGGCCGCGGCGCGCGCGGCGCGCGCCGCAGCGCTTGCGGCGTTGGTGGATAGCGGCGTCATCAATGCGGCTGCGGCTCAGGCTGCCGACGCCGCACCACTGGGCGTGGTCGGCACACCGCCCGAGAGCAGAAGTCCGAACGATGCCTATCTCGATCTCGTCAAACGCGAGTTCCAGCTTGAATACGGCAACTCCGCAAAGGATGTCCCCGGCCTGCGTGTCAGCGCCGGGCTCGATCCGGTCGTGCAGAGCGTCAGCCAGTCGCTGATTGCCGCTGCGCTCGATTCGATCGAGGGCCGACTGGGTCTTCCGCCAGGAACGCTCGACGCGGGCGTCATCGTCACGCGTCTGGAAGACAGCCGGGTGCTGGCGGTTATAGGTTCGCGTGACGATGGCGCACCGGTCGACAATGCTCTGGATACTCTGCGTCCCGTGGGCTCACTGCTCGATCCGGCGATCTATCTCACGGCGTTACAGTCCGGGGACGGTTACACGCTGGCTTCCCCGCTGGACGACTCGCGCCTGGAGATCCAGCTGCCCGACGGTACCGTGTGGCACCCCGATGCGCGCGGACATGGCGCGCGGGGTACGCTAAGTCTGGCCGCGGCGATGGCGGGCGGGGAGAGTTATGCAGCGGTCAGAGTCGGTCTCGACGTCGGTGTCGGCAACGTGTTGCGTACCCTCAGCGTGCTGGGGTTGAGCAAACCTGTCGATCCGCAGCCGGATGTGCTTGACGGATCTCTGGCCTTGTCCGCCTTCCAGGTCAGTCAACTCTACAGCACGCTCGCAGCCGGTGGACAGCGGATCATGCTCTCCGCGATCGACGATGTCTCCAACCCGGACGGCGCCGATCCCAAACGCAATGGGCTCGCGCCTGCGCAGGCGGTGCCCCAGCCCGCTGCGTACATGATCGACCGTGCGCTCCAATACGGAGCGCGCGCCGGCCGCGGTGCATCGCTCTACCAGGGGCTCGACCCGGATTTCCACTTCGCGGCACAGATCGGTGACACCCCCGGCGAACACGATGCCTGGTTTGCAGGCTTTTCCGGCGACCGCCTGGTGGTGGTCTGGGTCGGTCGTGCCGACGGCAAGGCTTTGCGCCGGTCGGCAGCCGAGGTCGCGGTACCGGTCTGGCGCGCGCTGATGCAGCGACTTGCCGGGCAGCCGTTCCGCCCGGCGAAGCCGCCCCAGGTGAACGAGCTGTGGATGGATGCCGTGACCGGCAAGGCGAGTGCGGCGGGTTGCCCCGGTGCGGTGCAGTTGCCGTTCCTCGACGGCACCAGGCCGCCGGGTCCTCAGGGCTGCCACTGATAGCGGGACAGCCGCCGGGAGTAGTCTGCCGCCGGGCGTGCCCTTCGCACCCGCTGTCCGTAGAATAGCGGGATGGAAGACTATGCCAGCCTGCTCGATCACGACGGACCGCTCGCCGCCCGCATCACCGGTTTCGCCCCGCGTCCGCAGCAACAGACGCTGGCAGCTGCGGTCGGCGAGGTGCTTGCCGACGGCGGGAGGTTGTTTGCCGAGGCCGGGACCGGCGTTGGCAAGACATTCGCCTATCTGGTACCTGCACTGCTCGCCGGGCGGCGCGTGGTGATCTCGACCGGCACCAAGAATCTCCAGGATCAGCTGTTCCACCGTGACCTTCCCGTGGTCCGGGCCGCCTTGGGCATGCCGGTCAAAGTGGCCTTGCTGAAGGGCCGGTCGAATTACCTGTGCCTGCATCGCCTGCAACTGGCTCAGGAGCAGGGCCGGCTGGAGAGCCGCTCCGCCGCGGCCGATCTGCGCCGCGTGGGCGACTGGGCGCTGACGACCCGCGCAGGCGATATCGCCGAACTGGCCGACGTGGCCGAAAATTCAGGCGTCTGGCCGCTGGTGACTTCGACTGCCGACAACTGCCTGGGCGGCGATTGCCCGGAATATGGCCGATGCCATGTGGTCGCGGCCCGCAAGCGCGCGCTGGAATCCGAGGTGGTGGTCGTCAATCATCACCTGCTGCTCGCGGACATGGCGCTCAAGGAAGGCGGCTTCGGAGAGCTGCTTCCCGGCGTCGATGCCGTGATCGTGGACGAGGCGCACCAGTTACCCGAGATCGCCGCCAACTATTTCGGCGAGACCTTGAGCAGCGGGCAGCTCAACGATCTGTGCCGCGACGCCCTGGCCGAATACCTCAAGACTGCTGCCGACGCACCGGGTTTCCAGCGCGTGCTCGACCGCGTCTCCACCGCTTCAGCCGATCTGCGCCTCGCGTTCGGTGCGGCGCCCGGGCGTCATGAATGGCAGGTATGCGCGACCGAGAAAGTGCGCAGGGCGCTCGATGAACTGGTGGCGAGCCTGGACGATCTGGTCGCGGCGCTGGAGCCTTTGGGGCCGCGGGCGCGCGGCCTGGAGCTGTGCCTGGAACGGGCGCGTGAGATGCTCGATCGTGCGCAGCGCTTCGCGGATGCCCGCGAGCCCGACGAGCACACCGATCCGGATCCCGAAGCTGACGATGTCCATATCCGCTGGGTCGAGACCTATCGGCGCGCATTCGCACTCAACATGACCCCCGAAGAAGTGGCGGGCCGGCTGCGCGAACGCATCGAAGCGCAGGAATGCGCATGGATCTTCACCTCGGCGACGCTGGCCGTTGACGGATCGGTCAGTCATTTCCAGCGTCGCATGGGACTGGAGTCGGGCACTGTGATGGTGTTGGACAGCCCCTTCGATTATGCGCGCAATGCACTGCTCTACCTGCCTCAGGGCCTGCCCCTGCCCAATGCACCTGAACATACGCGTGCCGTCGTCGACGCCGCGCGTCCACTGTTGCACGCGGGCGGCGGCGGTGCCTTCATGCTGTTCACCAGTCATCGCGCACTCGACCAGGCCGCCGGCATGCTCGCGGGTGAGCTCGGCGAGCGCCTGCTGGTCCAGGGCGACATGCCGCGCGCGCGTCTGATCGAACGTTTCCGTGCGGCGGGCGATGCGGTCTTGCTCGGCACCGCGAGCTTCTGGGAAGGAGTGGATGTGAAGGGGCCCGCCCTGAGCCTCGTCGTGATCGACAAACTGCCTTTTGCCTCGCCTGGCGATCCGGTCATGAAGGCGCGGCTGGCGGCGATGGAACGACGGGGCCTGAATTCTTTTCGCGACTTCCAGCTGCCCCAGGCCGTGCTCGCGCTCAAACAGGGAGTCGGCCGCCTGATCCGCGATGCCGCCGACCGTGGAGTGATGATGATCTGCGATCCGCGCCTTGGTAACCGCTCCTATGGCCGCGTCTTCCTGCGCAGCCTGCCGAAGATGCGGGTGACCCACGATGCCGCCGAGGCGGCGCATTTCCTGGAACGGACGGAGTCCGGCACAGGCGAGCCGGCGGAGGCGGGCGCATGAAGCTGCTGGCGATAGACACCGCATGCGGGCCGGCAAGCGTGGCGCTGGTGACGGGTACCGAGGCGCCAAGCCGTAGCGCGGTCGGCGGTCAGGGACATGCGGAACATGTACTCGCGCTGGTCGACGATCTGCTCGCCGAGGCCGGATTGAGACTGGACGAGCTTGACGCACTTGCGTTCGGCCGCGGGCCCGGTAGCTTCACCGGCCTGCGGGTCGCGGCGAGCGTGGTGCAGGGTCTGGCGCTGGGCAGCGGGTTGCCGGTGATCCCCGTCTCCACACTCGCCGCGCTGGCGCATGCGGCGTGGCAGAAACGCGGATGGAGGCATGTGCTGACGGCATTGGACGCCCGCATGCACGAGATCTACTGGGGCGGTTTCGAGATCGCCGATGACGGCATGGTCACGGCCATCGAAGCGGAACGTTTGAGTGCGCCGGCGGAACTTCAGTCACTCGGGCGTGATGGTCCCTGGTATGGCGCCGGGCCGGGCTGGGGCGCCTATGAGGTGCCCGCGGCGGCCGAACTTGCAGCTATGGATGAGGAACTGCTGCCGACCGCCGCCGACGTCGCCGCGCTGGCCATGCGCGAGCCGGCGCAGTCATGGTTGCACGATCCGGCCGAGGCACTGCCGGTGTATCTTCGCGAGCAGGTCGCGTGGAGGCGTGCGGACGGCCAATGACGCTGACTGCGGCGGGCATGTAACAATTCGTTAACCCGCGGTTGCTGTAATATGCGCTCCTGACAACCGACATCGGAGGTCGATGCGGTATGAGTGAAAAGCGGATATTGATCGTCGAGGATGAGAAGGCGATACGGGATATGGTTGCCTTCGCCCTCAAGCGTGCGGGCTTCGCGCCTCTGCAGGCCGAAGACTGCACCAGTGCGCGCATGATCATAAGCGACGCACGACCCGATCTGTTGCTACTTGACTGGATGCTGCCCGATATCAGCGGTCTGGAGTTCTCGCGCAGTCTCAAACGCGATACCGCTACCCGTGACCTGCCCGTGATCATGCTTACCGCGCGCGCGGCGGAGGAGGATATGGTGCGGGGCCTTGAAGGCGGTGCGGACGACTACATCACCAAGCCGTTTTCCTCGCGCGAGCTCGTGGCACGCATCAACGCCGTACTCAGGCGGACCGCCGGCGCCGGGGAGGAAGCGATCGAGGTGCAGGGTCTGCGTTTGAACCCGGCGAGCCACCGGGTCGCAGCCAAGGGCCGCGAACTCTCGCTCGGCCCCACCGAATATCGCCTGCTCAAATTCTTCATGACCCATCCCGAACGCGTCTACAGCCGCAACCAGTTGCTGGATCAGGTCTGGGGCGGCAATGTCTATGTGGAGGAGCGCACGGTGGACGTACACATCCGCCGCCTGCGCAAAGCGCTGGAGCCGGAAGGTCTGGACAGTCTGATCCAGACTGTCCGTGGCGCCGGCTACCGGTTTTCGGCGGACGCCGCATGAGCGCTGGCGCCTGAGCGGTGTGGGCTTCCGAGATAACGCGGGCCATCCTGTTCACGCTGGCAGCGGTGCTGGCAGGCTGGCTGTTCGGACATCCGCTGACGTTCCTGCTTGCGGCGGCGTTGCTCTATCTCGCCCTGCACCTGCGCAATCTCCGACGGCTGGAATACTGGCTGCGTGACGGTCACTACGGTAACGTGCCGGATGTGCCGGGGGTCTGGGGTGATGTCTTCTACCACATCCATCGCATGTGGCGCCGGGATCGCAGACGCAAACGCCGTCTCGCCGATCTGCTGAAGGAATTCCGCAGTTCGACTGCTGCGATGCCCGATGGCACGGTGGTATTGAACCGCCTCTGGGAGATCGAATGGTTCAACGACGCGGCCCGGCGGCTGCTGGGTCTGCGCCAGCCGCAGGATATCGGTCAGCGTATCGGCAATCTACTGCGCCATCCGGATTTCATCCAGTATCTGAGCCGGGGCGAGTACGCCGATCCGGTGCAGATTCCCGCACCCGGCAACGACCAGCAACGACTCTCGCTCAAGCTCGTGCCCTACGGGGCAGGCCAGCGCCTGCTCCTGGTCCGTGACGTGACTCGTCTGCACGAACTCGAACAGATGCGCCGCGAGTTTGTCGCCAACGCTTCGCATGAGCTGCGCTCGCCGCTGACCGTGCTCACGGGCTACCTCGAGGCCATGCGCGACGACGGCAAACTCGGCGACGAATGGGAGGCACCGCTGACCGAGATGCAGCGCCAGGCCGAGCGCATGCGCAGCATCGTCCAGGATCTGCTCGAACTCTCGCGTCTTGAGAGTGGAGGCGGCGACGCTCCGATGGAAGAGGTGGATGTCCCCGGGATGCTCGCGCGCGTGCGCGAAGAAGCACTCGCGCTGGGCTACGGCCCGCAGGAAGTGAACGTGCGTGCCGATGACGGGTTGCACCTGATGGGTGCGGAAGCCGAGCTCTACAGTGCGTTTTCAAATATCGTGTTCAATGCGATGAAGTTCACGCCCAAGGATGGCCGCGTCGATATCCGCTGGTATCGGGATGGTGAAGACGCCTGTCTGGCGGTGAGCGATACCGGCCGTGGTATCGCTGCCGAACATCTACCCAGGCTCACCGAACGCTTCTATCGCGTCGACAAGTCGCGCCGGCGGGCCCTGGGCGGAACCGGCCTTGGTCTGGCCATCGTCAAGCATGCGCTGCAACGCCATGACGGGCAGTTGGAGGTGTCCAGCGTGCCCGGCAAGGGCAGCGAGTTCGTATGCCGGTTCACGGGCGAACGCGTCGTACCTGTCCCCGAACGCGCGGTGGCTTCACACGACTGAAACATTTCCGCGCTAACATGCCCCTGCCTGCGGTGCCGAGGTCGGTGGCATCGAGGTTTGGCACTTCCCCCGCCATGCGCTGTAGCGTATCTTGCATGCCCCGCATCTCGCGGGGCGTGTCATCTTGCGCACATCGCGGCTTAATCCAAGCTTAACCGGCTTTGAAGGCCGCTGTAATTTGTCGTGTGCACACTGTCTCCGTCATCCGACGAGGAGAACAGTCCCATGGCACTCGAGATCATCCGCGAGCAGAGCGACCAGGCCCGGCACGAGGCGGTCACTGGCCGCCGGCGGGCGCGTCTGACGGTTTCCCTGGCTTCGACCGAGAGTGAAATGCACGAGGCACAGGCCTTGCGCTACCGGGTCTTCGCCGGCGAGCTTGGCGCCCGGCTGCATTCCAGCGTGGCCGCCCGCGACGTGGATTCCTTCGATGCCTTTTTGCAGGCATCTGATCGTGCGCGACGAGGCGAGCGGCCGGTTGGCTGCCTGCATGCGGGTGCTCGATCATGAGGGCGCGCTGCGGGCCGGCCCTGCGTTGCCAGACCCAAGTGAGCAGATGTCTGGTACCCGCGCCAGGGGCACCGCATGACCGCAGCGAAGGCGCTGTAACATGCCTGTCACTTTCCGGCCCTAGACTACCCTCCGCCGAGCGGGAAACACCTGTTGCTGTAGCCGGTTCTGGCGCGACGTTGTAATATCTAACGACGTGAAAGCCGGGCGTGGCTCGATCCGTCTGTTTGCGGATCGTCGGCGCGATGGCGGAGGAGACCCATGGACAAGCTGCATCTCACAGACCACATCTCGCAAAAATACAACGAAGAACTCGAGGATGTGCGTAATAAGGTCATGACCATGGGCGGTCTGGTCGAGCGTCAGATCGACGACGCGATCCGGGCGCTGGTCGAGGGTGACAGCGTGCTCGGTGAGAGCGTGGTGACGATGGACTTCAAGGTGAATCGCCTCGAGGTGACCATCGACGAGGAATGCAGCCGCATCCTCGCGCGCAGGCAGCCGGCAGCCAGCGACCTGCGTCTTATAATGGCGATCATCAAGACCATCACCGATCTCGAGCGCATCGGTGACGAAGCCGAGAAGATCGGCCGCCTGGCATCGCGCCTCGCTTCCGGCGAACAGCCCCCGAACCGTTATCACGAGATCGAACATCTCGGCGCGCATGTGCGCGGCATGGTGCACGATGCCCTGGACGCGTTCGCACGCCTGGATCCGGAAGCCGCTCTGCGTGTGGCGCGGGAAGACGATCGGGTCGATAGCGAATACGATTCCGTGATGCGTCAGTGCATCACCTTCATGATGGAAGACCCGCGCAGTATCCGCCGTGTGCTCGATGCCGTCTGGTCGGCGCGCGCGCTCGAGCGCATCGGCGATCATGCCAAGAATATCTGCGAGTATGTGATCTTCCTGGTCCACGGCAAGGATGTGCGCCACACCAGTATCGAAGACATGGAACGCAAGGTCCGCGAAGAGAGCTGAAGGCGCTGCCGGCCAGGCGATGCTCGTGCTAGGATAAGCGCCGGTCAATCCGGAGCCGCACGGGGATACGCATGAACTTCCAGTCTCTTTCCCGCCGTACTGTCAATCTCATCGGCTTCTTCATCTGTGCCGCACTGCTGGGCTTCGCCTATTACAAGCAGTTTCACACCGGCCTCGAGCCGTGCCCGCTCTGCATCTTCCAGCGTATCGGCGTCATCGGCGTCGGTCTGCTGTTTCTGATCGCCGCCATCCATGCGCCCGAGCGTCTGGGTGCCCGCATCTATGGAGCGCTGATCGCCCTCGCTGCGATGGCCGGCGGAGCCGTCTCCGTGCGGCACATCTACCTGCAGCATCTTCCACCCGATCAGGTGCCGACCTGCGGCCCGGGCCTGGGCTATATGCTGAAGATGCTGCCGCTGACCGATGCGATCAAGATGGCTTTCACCGGCTCCGGCGAATGCGCCGTAGTGCACTGGCGGTTCCTGGGTATGAGCATGCCCGAGTGGGTCCTGGCTGCGTTCGTGGTGCTGTTGGCGCTCGCACTCTGGAACAACCTGCGCACGCCGCGTCAGTTAGTCTGAGCGAATCAGCCGAGCAGGCGTTCGATCGCGTCGCGATAGATCGCGCGCAGCGTTCCCAGATCTTCCAGCCGGACGTGTTCATCCGCTTTGTGGATGCTCGCATTCACGGGCCCGAGCTCAACCACCTGTGCGCCGGTCCTGGCGATGAAGCGTCCGTCCGAGGTGCCACCGCCGGTGGAATGTTCCGGGGGACATCCGGTGTGCGCCTCTACTGCTGCGTCGATCGCGTCCACAAGCAGCCCGTCCGGTGTATGGAAGGGCTCGCCCGACAGCCGCCATTCGAGCCGGAAATCGAGGGCATGCCGGCGCAGGATCGATTCCACTCGCGCTTCCAGGTCGGCCGGAGTCGACGCCGGCGAATAGCGGAAATTGAATCGCATCTCCAGCGATCCGGGGATGACGTTCTCGGCGCCTGTACCCGCGCTGATGTTCGATATCTGGAAGCTTGTCGGCGGGAACGGCGGCTGGCCTTCGTCCCATACGGTGTCCGCCAGTTCCGCCAAGGCGGGCGCGAGCCCATGGATGGGGTTGTTGGCGAGTTCCGCATAAGCCACGTGCCCCTGAGTGCCGTGCACCAGCAGACGCCCGTTGAGTGACCCGCGCCGCCCCGTGCGCACCATGTCGCCCAGCGATTCGCGACTCGAAGGTTCGCCCACGATGCAGTAATCGAGCCGCTCGCCCCGCTGCTTCAACACCTCGACAACATGGCGGGTGCCGGCGTCGGCAGGGCCCTCTTCGTCGCTGGTGATGAGCAGGGCGAGGCGTCCGGCATGGTCGGGATGCGATTCGACGAAGTCGATCGCCGCCAGCGTCATCGCGGCGAGCGCGGACTTCATGTCCGCAGCCCCGCGCCCATAGAGATAGCCGTCGCGCTGGCTGGGAGCGAAGGGTGGCGTGGTCCAGGCATGCGCGGGGCCGGGCGGCACCACGTCGGTGTGTCCGGCGAGCACCAGAGTCGGTGCGTCATCGCCGTGCGTCGACCACAGGTTGCTCACCGGGCCCGCCGCCATGGATTCGAGCACGAAGCCGGCTGCTTGCAGGCGCGCCGCCAGCAGTTGCTGACAGCCGGCATCGTCGGGGGTCACCGATTCCCGACGCATCAGCTGTTCGGTGAGTGCGAGTGTCTCGCTATCGATCGCCATCGAAGAACTCGGCATACGCCGCCGTCGAGAAGCCGACACGGATCTCGGTGCCGGCTTCGAGGATCGGACGCTTGAGCAAGGTGGGGTGTGCCTGGAGCAGCGGCATCAGCGTCTTTGCGGTATCTGCCGCGGCACGCTGCGTGGCATCGAGATTGCGCCAGGTGGTACTGCGCCGGTTGACCAGCAGCTGATCGCCGACCGCGTCCAGCCAGCGGCGCAGACGCGCCGCCGACACCGGCTCTTCGCGTACGTCGCTGAAGCGATACGCGCAGGCATGTGCTTCCAGCCAACGCCGTGCCGCACGGCAGCTGTCGCAGTTGGGCAAGCCGAACAGGCGAATCTCCGGAGCACTCATGGGCGGTCTTCTCCGGTGGCGTTGCGCAGGAGTTCGTTGATGCCGACTTTCGCGCGGGTGCGTTCATCCACGCGTTTCACGATCACGGCGCATGACAGGCTGTGAGTGCCGTCGGCTGCGGGCAGTGCGCCGGGTACCACCACCGCGCCGGCCGGCACGCGGCCGCGCAGGATCTGGCCGCTGGCGCGATCATAGATCGGCGTGCTCTGGCCGATGAACACACCCATGGAGATGACCGCGCCGCGCTCGACGATCACACCCTCGACGATCTCGGAACGCGCACCGATGAAGCAGCCGTCTTCGATGATCGTGGGTGCGGCCTGGAGCGGTTCGAGCACACCGCCGATACCCGCGCCTCCCGAGATGTGCACGCCGGCGCCGATCTGCGCGCAGGAGCCGACCGTGGCCCAGGTATCGATCATCGCGCCGGGACCGATCCAGGCGCCGAGGTTCACATAGCTGGGCATGAGCACCACATCGGGCGAGACATAGGCGCCGTAGCGTACAGTCGCCGGCGGCACCACACGCGTGCCCTGGGCGCGGAAGCGGGCATCGTCGTAGCCCTCGTATTTGAGCGGTACCTTGTCATACCAGGCGAGTGCGCCCGCGTTGCCGGCCACGTTTTCCTGCAGGCGAAAATACAGCAATACCGCTTTTTTCACCCACTCGTTTACGCGCCAGCCGTCGTCAGCGGGCTCGGCCACGCGCAGCCGGCCGGTATCGAGCGCCGCCAGCACTTGAGCCACCGCGCTACGTACATCTTCGGGCGCCTTGACGGGGTCGAGCCTGGCGCGTTCCGCGAACGCGCTTTCGATAATCTCGCGTGTCTGATCCATTCTGGTCCTTGTCGTTCTCAGGTCTGTTCGATGAATCGGCGGATACGCATGGCCGCTTGTGCGCATTCGGCGACCGGAGCGACCAGCGAGATGCGCACCATGCCGGCGCCCGGATTGCCCGCGGGCGTGTCACGTGACAGGTACTGACCGGGCAGCACCGTGACATTCTGTTGCCGGAACAACTCGCGCGCAAACGTCTCGTCGTCGGTGCCGGTCTGCGTCCACAGATAGAATGCAGCAGCCGGCTGTTCGACTGCGAGCACGGGCGAGAGGATCTCCACGGCGGCGGTGAACTTCTCGCGATAGAGGGCGCGGTTCTCGGCGACATGTATATCGTCGCTCCATGCCGCGATGCTCGCCTGCTGGGTAGGCAGCGGGACCGCACAGCCATGGTAGGTGCGATAGAGCGCGAAGCGGTCCACGATCACGGCGTCCCCGGCGACGAAGCCGGAGCGCAAACCGGGCACGTTGGAGCGTTTGGAGAGACTGTGGAAGACCACACAGCGGGCGAGATCCGTCCGCCCCATGCGCTCACAGGCCTGGAGCAGGCCGGGCGGCGGCGCATCTTCGTCGAAATAGATCTCCGAATAGCATTCGTCGGCAGCGATGACGAAGTTGTAGCGGTCGGCCAGTTCTATGACCCGCTCGAGGTAATCCATATCCATGACTGCGCCGGTCGGATTTCCGGGCGAGCAGATGAACAGCAACTGGCAGCGGTTCCAGATGTGTTCAGGTACGGCATCGAGGTCCGGCAGAAAGCCGGTCTCGGCCGTGGTGTTCATGTAGTAGGGGTCGGCGCCTGCGAGCAGCGCCGCGCCTTCATAGATCTGATAGAAAGGGTTGGGCATCATCACCACGGGGCGGTCCACGCGGTCGATCACAGCCTGGACGAAAGCGAACAGGCCCTCGCGGGTGCCGTTCACCGGTATCACCTGGCGGTCGGGATCGATCCGTTCGGCGCCGAGCCCGAAGCGCCGCTCCAACCATGTCGCGATCGCCGCGCGCAGTTCGGGGATGCCGCGCGCCGTCGGGTAGGCGCCCAGGCCGGCAAGGCTGTTGCGCAACTCGTCGAGGATGAATCCAGGCGGTGCGTGCTTGGGTTCGCCGATGGAAAGCGAGATATGTTCGAGCGCCGGCGGCGTGATACCGGCCTTGAGTGCGGCGAGGCGTTCGAACGGGTAGGCATGCAGGCGCGACAAGTCTGGGTTCATGGACGGCTTCTCATGGCGGTTGGTTAAGTCTCGTTACCGATCCGGGCAAGCAGCGCCTCGTGGAGGTGCTGCTGCTGATCGGAATCTCCCAGCGGCTGGTTCAGGGCATCGCTGATAAAGAATACATCTTCGGCGCGCTCGCCGATGGTCGTGATCTTGGCATATTGCAAGCTGACCCCGCAGTCCGCGAGCGCGCGTCCGATCTCCGAGAGCAGGCCCGGGCGGTCGCCCGTGCTGATCTCCATCACCGTGCGGTTGTTGCGGGCGTCGGTGGAGAAATTGATCTGCGTCGGCGTGGTGAACATGCGGACCTGGCGCGGCGCCCGGCGCGTGACGGGTATGGGTGAGGCGCCGCCGCGCTCGACTTCGCGCTGAAGGACATTGCGGATCTCGCTCACCCGGTGCGGATCTTCGATCGGCTCGCCGGTATCTTCCAGCACTACATAGGTATCCAGGCTGGCGCGATTACCCACCGGGACGATACGCGCGTCCACCACCGTGAGGCCAAGCTGGTCGAGCACCGCGGTGGCGCGTCCGAAGGCGAACTGGTCGTGACGCGAATAGATGCTGATGGCGGTGCCGCCGCGACGGGTCTGCTGGCGCACGATCACCAGTGCCGAATCGTCGTCTCCATGGCGGGCGAGCGCCTCGGTGTGCCAGGCGATCTCATCGGCGGTGTGCTGCAGGAAGTAATTCTCCGAGAGGGCGAGCCAGATGCGGTCGATCGTCGTATCCACGAGGCCGGCATCGTGCAGCATCCGGCGGGCGATCTCCTGCGTCTCGCGGACCAGTTCGTCCTTGTCGATCGGGTTTTCCAGACCCCTGCGCAGCGCACGCTGCGTATTGGTGAACAGATCGCTGAATAGGCTCGCCTTCCATGAGTTCCATAGATCCGGGTTGGTCGCGCGCACGTCCGCCACCGTGAGCAGATAGAGGCAGTTCAGATGAAACTGATCGCCCACCGTAGTGGCGAACTCGTGCAGCACGCGGGGGTCGTTGATATCTTTCTTCTGCGCGGTGACCGAAAGCAGGAGGTGGTGCTGGACCAGCCAGGCGACCACGCGCGCTTCGTAACGGCTGAGGCCGTGCTCGAGGCAGAACGTCTCGGCATCGACGGCGCCGAGTTCGGAGTGATCGCCGCCGCGACCCTTGGCGATATCGTGGAACAGCCCGGCCAGATACACGAGTTGCGGCCGTTCCAGGCTCTGCATGATGCTGCTGCACAGCGGGAATTCGTGGTCGAAGCGGGGCAGGGCAAAACGGCGCAGATTGCTGACCACGAAGAGGATGTGTTCATCCACCGTATAGATATGGAACAGGTCGTATTGCATGCGCCCGACGATGCGACCGAAGGCCGGGATATAGCGGCCGAGTACGCCATAGCGGTTCATGCGGCGCAGTTCATGGGTGACGCCCCGGGGTTCGCCGAGGATGTCCATGAACAGGCTCCGGTTGCGCGCTTCGGCCCGGAAGGCGTCGTCGATCAGATGCAGAGCGCCGCGCAGCAGACGGATGGTGTGCGCGCTCACCCCTTTCAGTTCCGGATTCTGCTGCAGCACGTGAAACAGTTCCAGCAGCGCTGGAGGATGCTCAGCGAACACGCGCGGGTGCGCGGCCTCGAGGAATCCCTGGCGGGCCTGGAAGCGCGCTGTCAGCGGCGATGGGGGCGCGCCGGGGTCGAGCAGCAGCGCTTCCTGGAACAGTTGCAGCAGCATCTCGTTCAGCCGGCTGAGCTCCATGATCTCCCGGTAGTACTGCTGCATGAACTGTTCGACGCCCAGGGCTTCGGGCGTATCCTCATAACCGAACTGGCGCGCCAGTTTGAGCTGGGAGTCGAACAGCAGCCGGTCTTCGCGCCGGCCCGCGAGCACATGCAGGGCGAAGCGTACGCGCCAGAGGAAGTCCTGGCCTCGTTTGAGGGCGGCGAACTCATCTTCGGTGAGAAAATCGTGGGCGACGAGATCGTGCAGCGTGCGCGCGCCGAAATGGCGTTTGGCCACCCAGCCGATCATCTGGATGTCGCGCAGTCCGCCCGGGCTCTCCTTCACATTCGGTTCGAGCTTGTAGGCGGTGTTGTGGAATTTTGCGTGCCGTGCCTGCTGTTCGGCCCATTTGGCGGCGAAGAACTCGCGCGAGGGCCAGACGCGGTCGGGACCGACCGCGGCCTGCATGGCGGCGTACAGATCCTGCGACCCGGCCAGCAGGCGGGCTTCCATGAGGTTGGTCGCCACGGTGATGTCGTGTCCGGCCTGTTCCACGCAGTCGGCGAGCGTACGCACGCTGTGACCGACTTCCAGGCCGATATCCCAGAGCAGGGTGAGGAAGGCTTCGAGCGCGGCGCGGTGACGCTCACCCATGCCTTGTTCAGCGAGGATGGTGAGGTCGATGTCGGAGCACGGGTGCAGTTCGCCGCGGCCGTAGCCCCCGACGGCCACCAGCGCCAGATCTTCCCCGGCCGATGCCAGGTGCAGCGACCACGCGCGCCGGATGAGGCTGTCGACCAGAGCGGCGCGGCCGGTTACCAGCGTATCCACCGGGGCCCCCGCGGCGAAGGCCTCGTCGAGCCGACGATCGCCTGCCCGCAGCGCATCGCGCAGCACGGGTATCGGATTGGCGCCGGCGGCGAGACGGGCGTCCAGGGTCTCGGAGTCGAGGCCGGGGGCGGCAGGGGTTGTGGTGTGTGCCGACAAGAGGCGCTCCGTGAGTGCCGGACGGCTAGAGCTCGCCCCCGGGGCGAAGGGTGAGGACTTCGTGCCCCGTGCCGGTGACGAGTATCGTGTGCTCCCACTGCGCCGACAGTGAGTGGTCCTTGGTTACCACCGTCCAGCCGTCGCCGAGCAGTTTCACATGGCGCTTGCCGGCATTCACCATCGGCTCGATGGTGAAGGTCATCCCTTGCTGGAGTTCCAGCCCCGTGTCCGGCGTGCCGTAATGCAGCACCTGCGGGTCTTCGTGGAAGATGCGACCGATGCCGTGTCCGCAATATTCGCGCACGATCGAGAATCCCTGCGCTTCGGCATAAGTCTGGATGGCGTGACCGATATCGCCCAGGCGCATGCCCGGTCTGACCATCTCGATGCCGATGCGCATGGCTTCGTGGGTCGCCTCGACCAGTCGCCGTGCGAGGATGGACGGCTCACCCACATAGAACATCTTGCTGGTATCGCCGTGGTAGCCATCCTTGATCACGGTGACGTCGATGTTGACGATGTCGCCGTTCTTGAGGGTCTTGCTCGCCGGGATGCCATGGCAGACCACGTGATTGACCGAGGTGCAGATGGATTTCGGGAAGCCGCGATAATTGAGTGGGGCCGGGATGGCCTTCTGCTCGTTGACGATGTAATCGTGGGCGATGCGGTCGAGTTCCTCGGTGGTGATACCGGCCACGACGTGCTCGCCGAGCATGGCCAGCAGCTCACCGGCCAGGCGACCGGCGACGCGCATCTTCTCCTGCTCTTCGGGGGTCTTGATCGTTGCGGACATGGGATTGTGGCTGACTCGCGGCTCGATGGCGGTGCAAGGGAAAAACTGACCAATCCCGGGTTCGCGACCGCTCACCGGCCCGGGCCCGCCGGATTGTTCCCAGCGGCGCTATATGGTATAAAGCGCGCTCTTTTTTCGCAAACAAATCCACACATACGCCGGCACATGCGGCTGGGTGCCTGCCTCAGGGCAGGTTGCAGCATGGGGCGTATGGAGGCCATAACCCGTACTAAGGAGACTTTATCTCATGGCGACCATTTCCATGCGCCAGATGCTTGAGGCTGGCGTGCACTTCGGCCATCAGACCCGTTACTGGAACCCGAAGATGGCTCCCTTCATCTTCGGCGCTCGCAGCAAGATCCACATCATCAATCTCGAGAAGACGCTGCCGTTGTTCAACGACGCGTCGAATTTCATCTCGCGTGTCGTCGCTGACGGCGGCAAGGTGCTGTTCGTGGGCACCAAGCGTGCCGCGCGCGAAGTGGTAGGTGAGCAGGCGGCCCGCTGCGGCATGCCCTACGTGAATCATCGTTGGCTGGGCGGCATGCTCACCAACTTCAAGACTGTGCGCCAGTCGATCAAGCGCCTCACCGATCTGCAGGCCCAGTCCGAAGACGGTACCTTCGACCGTCTGGTCAAGAAGGAAGTGGTGCGCCTGCGTCGCGAGATGGAGAAGCTCGAGCGCAGTCTGGGCGGCATCAAGGATATGAACGGCCTGCCCGATGTGCTCTTCATCGTCGACGTCGGGCACGAGAAGATCGCCGTGCAGGAAGCGCGCAAGCTGGGCATACCCATCGTCGCCATCGTGGATACCAACCACTCGCCGGACGGTATCGACTATGTGATCCCCGGCAACGACGATGCGATTCGCGCGATCCAGCTGTACGTGACCGCGATGGCCGATGCGGTCGAAGCGGGCCGCGAACTGCTGCCGGAAGTTCCAGGCGAGGGTGACGATTTCGTCGAGCTCGACGAACAAGGCAACCCGCGCGCGAAGAAGGCGGCTGACAAGAAGGCACCGGCAAAGAAAGCGGCGGGCAAGAAGAAAGCGGCTGCCAAGAAAGCCCCGGCGAAGAAGTCCGAAGCCGACGAGGCGCCTGCGGTAGAGGCCGAGGCGGCGCCGGTCGAGAAGACGGCCGAAGCGGTCGCCGACCAAGCCAAGGCCGAAACGGAAAAGGCGCCTGCGAAGAAGAAGGCGCCCGCCAAGAAAGCTGCGGCGAAGAAGGCTCCCGCCAAGAAGAAAGCGCCCGCCAAGAAGAAGGCGGCGGCCAAGAAGGCTGACGCCGACAAAGAGTAAGCAATCTGCGTGAGTGTCCGCCTCCGGGCGGACACCATCCCTGAAGATCATCGAATTTGGTATGCGGAGAGAGTTAATGACGATCACAGCATCGCTGGTCAAGGAGCTGCGTGAGCGCACCGGCGCCGGCATGATGGAATGCAAGAAGGCGCTGGTCGAGACTGAAGGTGATATCGAAGCCGCCATCGAGCATATGCGCAAGTCCGGTCTGGCCAAGGCAGACAAGAAAGCCGGCCGCGTCGCGGCTGAAGGCGCCATCGTCACGCATCAGGCCGGTGACGGCGCCGTGGCGATCGTGGAAGTCAACTGCGAGACCGACTTCGTCGCCGGCGGCGACGACTTCAAGAATTTCGCGGACGGCGTGGTTCGCCTGGTGGCCGAGAACAAGCCTGCCGATGTCGAAGCGTTGAGCGCGCTCGAACTCGGCGGTGAGACGGTGGACGTGGTGCGCCGCGGCCTGGTGGCGAAGATCGGCGAGAACATCGGCGTGCGCCGGTTCCAGATCGTCGCCAAGGGCGGCGACGTGGTGGCCACCTATCTGCACGGCAGCCGGATCGGCGTCGTCGTGTCCATGAAGGGTGGCGACGAGGCGCTCGCGCGCGATGTGGCCATGCATGTGGCGGCCAGCCGTCCGGTGT
Organism: uncultured Pseudomonadota bacterium; assembly: GCA_963739695.1. Lineage (GTDB taxonomy): Bacteria > Pseudomonadota > Gammaproteobacteria > Natronospirales > CAVUBB01 > CAVUBB01. Next base: position 80,499 of record CAVUBB010000018.1, read on the forward strand.
GCGTGGACGAGACCGGCGTGCCCGCGGAGCTGCTCGAGAAGGAACGCGAGATCATCGGTGCGCAGGCGGCCGAGAGCGGCAAGCCCGCTGAGATCGTCGAGAAGATGGTCGAAGGCCGTTTGAAGAAGTATCTCGGCGAGATCACGCTGCTCGGCCAGCCGTTCGTCAAGGATCCCGATCTCACCGTGGCCAAACTGCTGAGCAAGGCCGGTGCCGAAGTGCTGGAGTTCGTCCGTTTCGAAGTCGGCGAAGGTATCGAGAAGAAAGAAGAGAACTTCGCCGACGAGGTCATGGCTCAGGTTCGGGGCAGCTGAAGCCGCGAGCTTCGCGTGCGGTCGATGCCGTACCCGCACCTGTTGCGGGTCGTATGATGTCCAGATTCGAGCCCCGCGTTGCGGGGCTCGTCATATTCGCGCCAGCAACTGCCGGCCCGCCAGCGCCAATGAATTGGCGGGAGGTTCCTATATAATGTTGCGCACACGGCTACGAGGCGAAGCATAGATGGCAGACAAGACTCCGGCCTATCGCAGGATCCTCCTGAAACTGAGTGGCGAAGCGCTGATCGGTAAAGCCGATTACGGCATCGATCCCGATATCCTGGCTTCGATCGCGGCCGATATCCGCGATATCTCGGAGTTCGGGGTGGAAGTTGGCGTCGTCATCGGCGGGGGCAACATCTTCCGCGGGGCCGGGCTTGCCGGGGCCGGGATGGACCGGGTAACCGCCGATCATATGGGTATGCTGGCGACGGTGATGAATGCGCTGGCGATGCAGGACGCGCTCGAGCGACTCGGGATCTATGCACGCGTGATGTCGGCGTTGCGCATCAATGAAGTCTGCGAAGACTATATCCGCCGGCGTGCGATCCGCCACCTGGAGAAGGGGCGCGTCGTGATCTTCGCGGCAGGTACGGGCAACCCGTTCTTCACCACCGATACCGCGGCCAGCCTGCGGGCGATCGAGATCAATGCAGATCTGTTGCTCAAAGCGACCAAAGTGGACGGGGTGTATTCCGCGGATCCGATGACCGATTCCACCGCGGTGCGATTCGAACGGCTCACCTTCGATCAGGTGTTGAACCAGAAACTGATGGTGATGGATGCGACCGCGATCGTGATGTGTCGCGACAACGACTTGCCGCTGCGCGTGTTCAATCTGAACCGGAAGGGCGAGCTGATGCGCATCGTCCGCGGCGAAGGCGATGTCGGGACGACAGTAGTGAATGGAGACAAGGCATGATCAACGAGATAAAGAAGGATGCCGGCGAGCGGATGCACAAGAGTGTGGACGCCCTGCGTGACGAGCTTTCGAAGCTGCGCACGGGACGTGCGCACACCAGCCTGCTCGACCATATCACCGTCAGTTATTACGGCTCGGACGTACCGTTGAATCAGGTCGCGAACGTCAATGTGGCGGATTCGCGCACGCTGGTTGTGACGCCCTGGGAGAAACAGATGGTGCAGGCGGTCGAGAAGGCCATCATGACCTCGGAGCTCGGTCTGAACCCAGCCACGGCGGGCACCGTGATCCGTATCCCGTTGCCGCCGCTCACTGAAGAACGGCGTCGCGAGATGATCCGCCTCGTGCGCCATGAGGGCGAGGGTGCCAGGGTGGCGATCCGCAATATCCGGCGCGATGCGAATGGCAGTCTCAAGACCTTGTTGAAGGACAAGGAGATCACCGAGGACGAACAGCGTCACGCCGAGGAAGAGATCCAGAAGATCACCGACCAGTTCATCGCTGAAGTCGAGCAGACGCTCGAAGGTAAAGAGAAGGAATTGCTCGAGGTTTAAGCGCGCGGCGCTCCAGTTGATCCACACGGGGATTCGAGGATCGGTTCTATGCCAGCAGATGGCGATGTCTCAATACTGCCCCGCCACATCGCCATCATCATGGACGGTAATGGCCGCTGGGCGCGCCGGCGTGCGCTGCCTCGCCACGCGGGGCACCGCGCTGGCGTCACTGCGGTGCGCAAGATCATCGAGGCCTGCGCGAAGCGCGGCGTCGAAGTCCTGACCCTGTTCGCCTTCAGCAGCGAGAACTGGCGCCGTCCGCACAACGAAGTCGGTCTGCTGATGGAATTGTTCATGAAGGCGCTGCAGAGTGAGATCGAATCCCTGCATGCGAACAAGGTGCGTCTGCGGTTCGTCGGCGACCTCACCGGTTTCGCGGCCGAGCTCGTCGCCCAGATGCGCGATGCGGAAGCACTCACTGGCGCCAACACGGGATTGATCCTGGTGGTCGCGGTCGGCTACGGCGGGCGTTGGGACATCGTGCAGGCGGCACGCGGCCTCGCCGAAGACGTGCGGGACGGCAAGCTTGCCGCGAGCAGCATCGATGAGGCAGCCTTCGCGGGCAGACTCTCGGTGGGCGATCTGCCCGAGCCGGATCTGTTCATCCGCACGGCGGGCGAACACCGGATCAGCAATTTCCTGCTCTGGTCGCTGGCTTATACCGAACTGCACTTCACCGATACGCTGTGGCCGGATTTCGATGCCGAGGCGCTGGATATCGCCATCGCCGACTTCTCCGGCCGGCAGCGCCGGTTCGGGCGCACGCCCGAGCAGATGGAGCAGCCGGACCGTGCTTAAGCTTCGCGTGCTCACCGCGATCGTGTTGCTGCCGGTCGTCATCGGCCTGGTCCTGTTCACGTCCACATCGGTCATCGCCGTCGTGCTCGGCGGGATCCTCGCGGGCGGGGCCTGGGAATGGAGTGCATTGGCCGGGCTGGCTGGCCGCGCAGGAAGGGCTGGCTTCGTGATGGTCTTCGCGTTGCTGATCGCGCCCGGTTTCATCGCTCTCGGGCACGGCTGGTACGTGGCCGTCACGGTGGGCCTGGCCCTGGTCTGGTGGCTGTTCAGCCTGTGGTGGATCGTGCGCACGCGCTACGATTTTCCGCCTCTGGCCAAGTCGCTCTGCGGCCTGCTGACGCTGGTACCCGCATGGGCGGCGCTGGTGGCGCTGCACGCCCGCGACCCCGAACTCGTCCTCTATTTGCTGGTGCTGATCTGGGCGGCCGACATCGGCGCGTATTTCACTGGCCGCGCCTTCGGCCGTCGTCGCCTCGCGCCCCTGGTGAGTCCGGGCAAGACCTGGGAGGGCGTGGCCGGCGGCATGCTGCTCGCCGGGGCCGTGGCCGTAGCCGGTGCGCGACATTTCGGTGAACCAGCGGGAGTGTTTGTCTGCCTGGGTCTGATCGTCGCGGCGATATCCGTGGTGGGCGATCTCAGTGAGAGTCTTTTCAAGCGCCTGGCCGGGGTGAAGGACAGCAGCCATATCCTGCCCGGCCATGGCGGGATCCTCGATCGCCTCGACAGCATCACAGCCGCGGCACCGGCATTCCTGGCCGGTCTCGCGGCGCTGGAGTACTGGCGATGAAGGGCGTGACCATACTCGGATCAACCGGCAGCATCGGTGTCAGCACGTTGTCGGTATTGAGCGAAAACCGTGACCGCTTCCGGGTCGTGGCGCTCACCGCGAACAGCGATTGCGATGGTTTGTTCCGCCAATGTCTGGAGCATCAACCCGATTTTGCGGTGCTGGTGGAAGCGGCCGGAGTGCCGCGTCTGGAACAATTACTGCATGAGAGCGGTCTCAAGACCGAAGTGCTGGTCGGAAGCGAGGCACTGGAGGCCGTCGCCGCGCTGCCCGAGGTGGACCATGTCATGGCCGCCATCGTGGGCGCCGCCGGTCTGCTGCCCACGCTGGCTGCCGCCCGAGCCGGCAAACGGGTGCTGCTGGCCAACAAGGAATCGCTGGTCATGGCCGGGCGCCTGTTCATGGATGAGGTGCAGCGCAACGGGGCGGAGTTGATCCCGATAGACAGCGAGCACAACGCGGTATTCCAGTGCATGCCGCCGGCCTACCGGCCGGGCCGGCGACCGGACGGTGTGCGCCGCATATTGCTCACGGCTTCGGGCGGACCGTTCCGCGGATGGCTGCCGGAGCGACTGGCGGAAGTGACGCCGGCCGAGGCCTGTGCGCACCCGAACTGGGTCATGGGTCGCAAGATTTCGGTGGATTCGGCCACCATGATGAACAAGGGCCTGGAGGTGATAGAAGCCTGCTGGCTCTTCAACGTGTCCGTAGATGAAGTGGAAGTGGTGGTGCATCCGCAAAGCGTGATCCATTCGCTGGTGGAATATCTCGACGGGTCCGTGCTCGCGCAGCTCGGGCACCCGGATATGCGCACGCCCATCGCCAACGGGCTGGCCTGGCCGGAACGGGTGCGGGCCGGGGTCGACTCGCTCGACCTGTTCGATATCGGCCACCTGGATTTCGAAGAGCCCGATCTGGAGGCCTTCCCCTGTCTCGGACTCGCACTGCGTGCGGCGCAGGCTGGCGGCAATGCGCCGCTGGTGCTCAACGCGGCCAACGAGATCGCGGTCGCTGCATTTCTGGCTGAACGGCTGCCGTTTACCGGTATCGCGGAAGTGGTCGGCGCGACGCTCGATCAGTGCGCCGGCGAACCGCTGGAAGGACTCGAGCATATCCTTGCCCAGGACACGGCCGCCCGCGAGACGGCGCGCGGCATCATCGCCGCGCGCGCGAGCGGGGCCATCTGATATGAGTGTCGTCTATACGCTGGTTGCTTTCATCGTCGCGATCGGTGTCCTGATCACCGTGCACGAGTTCGGGCATTTCATCGTCGCCCGTGCGCTCGGCGTAAGAGTGCTGCGCTTCTCCGTCGGCTTCGGCCGCGCGTTGTACAGCCGGGTCTCCGCACGCGACGGAACGGAGTATGTGATCGCCGCGTTGCCGATCGGGGGTTACGTGAAAATGCTCGATGAGCGCGAAGGCGAGGTGGAAGAGGCCGAGCTCCCGCGCGCGTTCAACCGCCAACCGCTCGCGAAGCGGGTCGCGATCACCGCCGCAGGCCCGGCATTCAACCTCCTGTTCGCGATCCTGGCCTACTGGGCCATCTTCGTGCTGGGCGTACCCGGCCTGCGTCCTCTGGTCGGGCCGGTCGCGGCCGATACCCCGGCTGCGCACGCGGGCTTTCGCAACGGCGATGAGATCGAAGCAGTAGACGGCGAGTCGACGCCGACCTGGGAAGCGGCGGGGCTGCAACTGCTCCAGCATGCGATGGCAGGCGAACCCGCCCGTGTGAAGGTCAAGGCGGAGGACGGCTCGATGCGTACGCTCTCGCTGTCGCCGCCACCGCGCGAGGGCGGACAGGTCGATCCCGAAGCCTTGCTGGATGACCTCGGCCTGCATCCCTGGCAGCCGACCCTGGCGCCCGTCATCGGCGCGGTGGAAGCAAACAGTCCGGCCAGCAAGGCAGGGCTGAAAGCGGATGATCGCATCGTCACCGCGGACGGCCAACCGGTGCAGACCTGGGACGATCTCGTCCGCTTTATCCGTGACAGACCGGATCAAGCGGTCACGCTCAAGCTTGAGCGGGGCGGGGTCACGCACACGGTACGAGTGACGCTGGGACATATCCAGGCGGATGGCAAGCTGATCGGCCACATCGGGGCCGGCACCAGGCTGCCGCCCGGGTTGCTGGAGCGGCTGCGCAGTGTCCAGCGCTACGGGTTCTTCGATGCGGCCGGTCGGGCGGTGATACGCACCGGGCAGATGTCGTGGCTGACGCTGGACATGGTATGGAAGATGCTGACCGGGCAGGCTTCCTGGCGTAATCTCAGCGGGCCCATCAATATCGCCCAGTACGCGGGCTACACCGCGCGCGTCGGGCTGGTGCCGTTTCTCGCCTTTCTCGCCGTTGTCAGTATCAGCCTGGGCGTGCTCAACCTGTTGCCCATCCCGGTACTGGATGGCGGCCATCTACTCTATTACCTGGTCGAAGCCGTGCGTGGACGTCCATTATCGCTGCGCGCAGAGATCATCGGGCAGCAGATCGGAATCGCATTGCTGATGCTGCTCATGGGTTTCGCTGTATTCAATGACCTCAGCCGTATTTTCGGATGAAGGAGGGTTTTCCATTGTCGTCTTTCCGATGCACACGAGTCTTGTTCCTGGTTGCCATGCTGTTTGCCTGGGTCGTTCCACAAGCGATGGCGGCGAACATCGACAACTTCACCGTCAAGAAGATCCAGGTCGAGGGGCTCGAGCGCATCTCCGAGGGTACCGTCTATAATTACCTGCCGATCTCGGTGGGCGACACGGTCGACCGCGCGCGTCTGCAGGGGGCGCTCAAGGCGCTGTACAAGACCGGGTTCTTCAAGGACATCAGCTTCCGTCGCGACGGCGATACCCTGCTCATAGTGGTACAGGAGCGCCCGTCCATCGCGCATTTCACCATCTCCGGCAATCGCGAGATCAAGACGGAAGATCTGGAGAAGGTGCTGAAGAACATCGGTCTGGCGGACGGACGTATCCTCGATCGATCGGTGCTCGATCAGATGCAGCAGGAGCTGACCGACCAGTACTTCTCGCGTGGCCGGTACGGCGTGAAGATCAAGACCGATGTCAAGGATATCGGCAAGAACCGCGTCGATGTCAGTATCAACATCTCGGAAGGCGTCGCGGCACGGATAAAATCGATCAACATAGTCGGCAACAAAGCGTTCGATGACGATACACTGCTCGATCTGTTCAAGCAGAAAGTCACGCATTTCACTTCCGCGTTCACCGACGACGACAAGTATCAGCGCGAGAAGATGGTCGGCGATCTCGAATCGTTGCGTTCCTTCTACATGGACCGTGGCTACGCGGATTTCGCGATAGAGTCCACGCAGATCGCGCTCTCTCCCGACCACAAGAGCATCTACGTGACCATCAACATCCACGAGGGTGAGGTCTACAAGGTCACGGACGTCAAGCTGGCGGGTACCTTGATCGTCCCCGGGCAGGAGTTGAAAAAATACATCGTCATCAAACCCGGCGATACGTTCTCGATGAAGCGCGCCACGGATAGCGCCGACTATATCTCCAAGCGTCTGGGTCAGGATGGCTACGCTTTTGCCAACGTGAATCCGATCCCGGATCTGGACCGCGAGAAGAAAGAGGTCAAACTGACCTTCTTCGTGGATCCGGGCAGCCGGGTTTACGTGCGTCGCATCAACTTCCATGGTGCGCCCAGTACCGATGACATCGTGTTCCGGCGCGAGATGCGCCAACTCGAGGGCACCTGGCTTTCGAACGTGGATCTGGAGCGCTCTCGGATCCGTATCCAGCGCCTGCCGTTCGTCGAGGATGTCAAAGTCAACACCGACAAGGTGCCGGGCAGTCCCGATCTCGTGGATCTCGACTTCGACATCAAGGAGCGTCGCTCTATCGTCCTGCAGGCAGGCGTCGGTTATGGCTCTGCGCAGGGGCTGCTGTTGAATGGTCAATACACCGATGCCAACTTCCTTGGTCAGGGCAAGCGCTTGTCGTTCAACCTGAACAGCAGCGTCTACAGCAAGCAGTACAACGTCTCCTACACGAACCCCTACTACACGCTCACCGGCGTCAGCCGTACGATCTCCGCGAATTATCAGGAGCTGAGTTCATTCCTGAAGAACAGCTCGCCGTTCTCGACCAACAGCTACGCGCTGACCATGAATTTCGGCTATCCGACCTCCGAGTATGACAGCGTGATGATGGGCGGTACGGTACGCCACACCGAGCTGGTGGCTTCTTTTTACAGCTCGCAGGAATTGTTCAACTTCGTGCAGAACCCGGCCAATGGGACGCTGTTCCAGACCGATACCGGTCCCGGCGTACGTTTCAATACCTACGAGTTCACGCTGGGCTGGGCGCACGATACCCGAAATCGCGTCATCTTCGCCGACCGCGGAACCCGCAGAGGGGTCTCGCTGAATATCGCGGTGCCGGGTAGTGATGTGCAGTACTACACGCTCAACCTCTCGCAGCAGTCGTATCTGCCGCTATGGGGTCATTTCACCTACGGTTTCAACGGGCAAGTGGCTCTCGCGCGCGCCTACGGCAGCGGCAGCGAAGTGCCGCCATACCAGCATTTCTATGCCGGCGGACCGGATTCTGTGCGCGGTTTCAAGGCGGGCTACCTGGGCCCGTTGGACTCCAACGGGCTTCCCTACGGCGGTACGTTCCAGACCTATATGCAGAACGAGTTGATTCTGCCAAACTTCTTCAGTGACGATAAAGTCACGAAGTCGGCGCGGTTCAGCCTCTTCTATGACGTGGGCAACGTGTTCGCGGAGCCGGGCGACTTCAGTTGGGGTCAGTTGCGCTCCTCAGTCGGTATCGCAGCGACATGGCTGACGCCGCTGGGCGCGATGCGGTTCAGTTGGGCGCATCCGCTGAACGCGAAGCCTGGCGATCAGACCGAGTACTTCCAGTTCGCCCTGGGTTCGTACTTCTGACGCCGATCGGATTCGTTGCCGAATGCATACTTACTATCAGGCATCTAGTATCAGGGAGACAGGCTCGTGAAGAAGGTATTTAGATCGCTGGCAATCGTCGTGGCCGGGCTGAGTCTGCTCTTGAGTGCCCAGGCTTTCGCCGCCGAACTCAAAGTCGGCGTGGTGAATATGGGCAAGTTGCTCAAGGAAGCGCCGCAGGCGCAGGCTGCATCGAAGAGTCTCTCCGACGAGTTCGAACCACGCAAGCGTCAGCTGATGAACCAGCAGCAGAAGCTCGATGCCCTGCAGGGCAAGCTTGACAAGGATGGCGCCGTGATGAGCGAGAGCGAGCGCCAGGACACACAGCGCCAGATCCAGGATCTGCAGCGCGATTTCACGCGCAGTCAGAAAGAGTTCATGGAAGATGTGAACGTGCGTCGCAACAAGGCGCTCGACGACTTGCAGAGGGTACTGCTCAAAGAAGTGCAGGATTTCGCTACCGAGAATCACTACGATCTGATCCTCGGTGAGGGCATCTTCTATGCCAGCAAGACAGTCGACGTGACCGATCAGATCCTGGCGCGTCTGCAGAAGGCGGCGAGAGCCCAGGCGAAAGCCGGCAAGAACTGATCGCGCTGGCGTCGTCGTGAGTTTCACGCTGAGTGATATCGCGGAGCGCTTCGGCGGATATGTCGTGGGCGATCCGGCGACGCCGATCGACGGCGTGGCTACGCTGGCGAATGCGGGCCCCCGAGAGATCACTTTCCTTTCCAATCCTCAATACCGTCGCTACCTCGCGGGCACGCGCGCGGGCGCGGTGATCCTTGCCCCCGATGCGCTGGATGCCTGCCCCACCGCGGCCCTGGTGGCGGACGATCCCTATCTGCTCTACGCGCGCGTCGCCAGTCTCTATGCGCAGCGTGGCGCCCACGGCGATGCCGGCGTGCATGTGTCGGCGATCGTCGCTGCCGACGCCGAATTAGCCGCCGATGTCTGCGTGGGTCCGGGCGCGGTGGTGGCATCCGGAGCCAGACTCGCCGCCGGTGTTTCCGTCGGCGCCGGCAGTTTCGTGGGCGAAGGCGTGGTGATCGGGGAGGGCACGCGCGTAGAGCCGAACGTCACCCTGCAGCCGCGCGTGCGGATCGGGCGTCGTTGTCTGCTGCACCCCGGCGTGGTGGTGGGAGCCGATGGCTTCGGTATCGCGAGGGCGCCCGAAGGTTGGGTGAAAGTGCCGCAACTGGGCAGCGTGGTCATCGGCGACGATGTCGAGATCGGCGCCAACACCACGGTCGATCGTGGCGCCCTGGAAGATACGGTGATCGAGGATGGCGTCAAACTCGACAATCAGATCCAGGTCGCGCATAACGTACGTATCGGTGCTCGCACCGCGATCGCCGGCTGTACGGCGATCGCGGGCAGCGCCGTGATCGGTTGCGATTGCATGATCGCAGGCGGCGTGGGCATCGCGGGCCATATCCAGATCGTGGATCGCGTCGTGATCACGGCGATGACCCTGGTCACGCACTCTATCAACGAGGCCGGCATCTACTCGGGCAGCCTGCCCATGGACGATGCCCGGGAATGGCGCAAGAACAGCGCCCGGTTTCGTCAGCTCGATGCGCTGGCGCGGAGACTTCGGGCACTCGAGAAGAAATCCTAAAGGTTGAGGGAAATGACGACAGATATCTTTATGGACATCCACGGCATCATGAAGCAGCTGCCGCATCGCTATCCGTTCCTGCTCGTGGATCGTGTGCTGGAATGTACGCCTGGCGAGACGCTGACCGCGATCAAGAACGTGACCATGAACGAACCGCAGTTCACCGGGCATTTCCCTCACCGTCCGGTGATGCCGGGCGTATTGATCCTGGAAGCGATGGCGCAGGCCACGGGCTTGCTGGCATTCGCGACCATGGGCGCGCCGCCGGCCGAGAATGCCCTGTATTATTTCGTCGGCATCGACAAGGCTCGTTTCAAGAAGCCGGTGGAGCCGGGCGATCAGCTGGTGATGAAGGTCGATGTCATCCGCACCATCCGTGGCGTGTGGCGCTTCAATGCGGTCGCCACCGTCGATGGCAAGGTAGTTGCCGAAGCCGAACTGATGTGCGCGTCCAAGGAATTCGACAGTTGATCGACGAGCGCGCCATCGTGCATCCGTCGGCCAACGTGGCCGCAGATGTCAGCATCGGTCCATTCTCGGTCATCGGCGCCGATGTCGAGATCGGTCCGGGTTGCGAGATCGGCCCGCACGTCGTCATCGACGGACCGACGCGACTGGGCAGGAACAACAAGGTGGCTCAGTTCGCCTCGCTGGGCGGTACCCCGCAGGACAAGAAATACGCCGGCGAACCGACGCGTCTCGAGATCGGCGACGACAACACCATCTTCGAGTTCGTGACCATCAGCCGCGGCACGGCGCAAGACAAGGGCGTGACGCGGATCGGCGATCGCAACTGGATCATGGCCTATGTCCATATCGCGCACGACTGCGTGATCGGCAACGATATCATCCTCGCCAATTGCACCACGCTGGCCGGGCATGTCACGGTCGACGACTGGGCCGGCCTCGGCGGGTTCACCAAGGTCCATCAGTTCTGCCGCATCGGCAAGCACAGTTTCTGCGGCATGGACAGCGGCTTGAGTCGTGATGTGCCGCCGTATGTGACGGTGTCGGGGATGCCGGCCGGACCGAAGGGCATCAATTCCGAAGGCCTGCGCCGGCGCGGTTTCAGTGCCGAGCAGATCGCCAATATCAAGCGTGCATACAAAGTGATCTATCGCAGCGGCCTGCGGTTTCAGGAAGCGCTCGAAGAACTCGCGGTGATGGCGGACAGTTATCCCGAGATCGCGCCGCTGGTGGAATTTCTGCGCGCGAGCGAACGCAGTATCGTGCGCTAGAGCTCCCGTTCGGGGAGACGGGGAGGAGTATGCGGATCGGTATCGTTGCGGGCGAGAGCTCGGGCGACATCCTTGGCGCCGGCCTGATCGAGGCTTTGCGCGAGCGAGTGCCGGACGCACGTTTCGAGGGCGTTGCCGGTCCGCGCATGCTTGCCGCCGGTTGTCATGCGCTCTTTCCGGCTGATGATCTGGCGGTGATGGGCCTGGTCGAGGTTCTCGCTCATCTCCCGCGCCTGCTCGGCATCCGCCGCTATCTGCGGCGCTATTTTCTGGCTAATCCGCCGGATGTCTTCATCGGCATCGATGCGCCCGATTTCAACCTCGGCCTCGAGCGCCGGCTGAAGGCCGGAGGCATCCCGACCGTCCATTATGTGAGTCCGTCGATCTGGGCCTGGCGCCAGAAGCGCGTGTTCAGTGTTGCCCGTGCCACCGATCTGGTACTCACGCTGCTGCCGTTCGAGAAGCAGTTCTACGATCGTTACGGCGTACCCGCCGAATTCGTCGGCCATCCGTTGGCCGAAGCGATACCGGTCCAGCCCGGAACCGGACCTGCGCGAGCCGAACTCGGCCTGCCGGCCGGAGATACCGTGGTGGCGCTGTTGCCTGGCAGCCGCCACGGCGAGGTCTCGCGGCTGGGGCCGGTGATGCTGGACACGGCCCGTTGGCTGCACGCGCGCCGCCCCGATCTTCGTTTCGTCGCGCCGATGGCGAGTCCCGCGATCGAGGCGCTGTTCGCCGCCCAACTCGCGCGCCAGCCCCAGGCGCTCCCGCTCACGCTGGTGCCGGGCCGCTCGCGCGAGGCGATGGCGGCTGCCGATGCCGTGCTGCTGGCATCGGGTACGGCCGCGCTGGAGTGCATGCTCGTCGGCCGACCGATGGTGGTGGCGTACAAACTGGCCTGGCTGACGCATGCCATCGTCAAGCGCCTGGGCCTGTTGAAGATCGAGCGCTATTCGCTGCCCAATCTGCTCGCCGGTCATGCGCTGGTTCCCGAATTCACCCAAGCCGAAGCGCGTGCCGACAAGCTTGGTCCGGCGATCCTGGCCGAACTCGAGGATACGGCGGGCCGCGCGGCCATGCTGGGCAGCTTCGCCGGTCTGGCGGCACAACTGCGCCAGGGCGCGGATGCGCGTGCGGCAGAGGCCGTATTGCGCCTGCTGGGAGAGGCTCGCTGATGGAACAGCGGAGTCTCACTTTCGGGGGCGCGGAGATCCTGGTGGCCGGCGTGGACGAGGCCGGACGCGGCCCGCTGGCCGGCCCGGTGGTGGCCGCGGCGGTGATCCTCGATCCCGCCGCTCCGGTCGCCGGGTTGCGCGATTCCAAACAGTTGAGCGAACGTCGCCGCGAGCAGTTGGCGGACGAGATCAGGCAGCGTGCGAGGGCCTGGGCGCTCGCCCTGGCGGATCCGGCCGAGATCGACGAGATCAATATCCTGCAGGCGTCCATGCTGGCGATGGCGCGGGCTGTGGCAGGGTTGGACGTGGCGCCGGGACGCGTGCTGGTAGACGGCAATCGCTGCCCGCGGGTGCCGTTCCCGGTCGAAGCAATCGTTGGCGGCGACCGCAGCGTGGAGGCCATCAGCGCCGCGTCGATCCTGGCCAAGGTCCATCGCGACCAGCTCATGCTGGAGCTCGATGGGCATTTTCCCGGCTACGGCTTTGCCCGCCACAAGGGGTATCCTACCAAGGCGCACATCGAAGCCCTTGGCAGCCTCGGACCCTGCCCGGTCCATCGCAAGAGCTTTGGCCCGGTTCGAGACTGTCTTAGGGTGATCGGCAATGCCAGTTGAATTCGTCCATCTGCGCGTGCACACGGAATACTCGCTGGTAGACAGCGTGGTCCGCGTGGGCGGGCTGATGGAAGCAGTCGCGGAAGCGGGCATGCCGGCGGTGGGGCTGACCGATCAATGCAACCTGTTCGCGCTGGTGAAGTTCTACCGCAAGGCCATCGCGCGCGGGATCAAGCCGATCATCGGTGTGGACGCACTGATCCGCGAGCCGGACGAGCCCGACCAGCCCAGCCGGCTCACGCTGCTGTGCAAGGATGGCGTGGGCTACCGCAATCTGGCCGAGCTGGTCACGCGCAGCTATATCGAAGGCCAGCATCGCGGCATCCCGTTTCTGGACCGTGACTGGCTGAGCACGCATGCCGAAGGCCTGATCGCGCTGTCCGGCGGTCGCGAAGGCGAAGTGGGGCGTGCGTTGCTCGGCCAGCGCGAGGACGATGCCCGCGCGGCGCTGGCACGCTGGAACACGCTGTTTCCCGACAGTTTCTACCTCGAACTCACGCGCACCGGGCGCGACGGCGAGGAAGATTATCTGCACTGTGCCGTGCGTCTGGCGGCAGAGACGGGTACGCCGGTGGTCGCCACCAACGACGTCCGTTTCCTGCGCCCGGAAGACTTCGAGGCCCACGAGACGCGGGTCTGCATCCATGACGGGCGCACGCTCGACGATCCGCGCCGGCCGCGCCGCTACAGCCGCGAACAGTATCTGCGCACCCCCGCCGAGATGGCGGACCTGTTTTCCGACCTGCCCGAGGCGCTGGAGAACTCGGTGGAGATCGCGCGGCGCTGCAATCTGGAGCTGCGTCTGGGCGAGAACTTCCTGCCGGCGTTCCCGGTGCCCGAGTCGTTCACCACCGAGAGTTTCCTGCGCCACGAGGCCGAGCAGGGGTTGGAGCGCTTGCTGCCCAAACTCCTGCCCGCGGATCTGCCCGATCGTGCGGCGCGGGTGCAGGAATATCGTGAGCGCCTCGAGCGCGAGCTGGGTGTGATCGTGGACATGGGTTTCCCCGGTTACTTCCTGATCGTCGCGGATTTCATCCGCTGGGCGAAGGAGAACGGCGTGCCGGTGGGGCCCGGGCGCGGTTCCGGCGCCGGTTCCATCGTGGCCTATGCGCTGGGCATCACCGATCTCGACCCGCTGCGCTATGACTTGCTGTTCGAGCGCTTCCTCAATCCCGAACGCGTGTCCATGCCCGACTTCGACGTCGACTTCTGCATGGAAGGGCGCGACCGGGTGATCGATTACGTGGCCGAGCGCTACGGCCGCGAGAAAGTCTCGCAGATCATCACCTACGGCACCATGGCGGCGCGCGCGGTGGTGCGCGACGTCGGCCGCGTGCTCGGCCATCCCTACGGGTTCGTGGACCGTATCGCCAAGCTGATCCCCTTCGAAGTGGGCATGACGCTGGACAAGGCGCTGGAGCAGGATGAAGAACTGCGCCAGACCTATGAAGCCGACGAAGAGGTCAGCGCGCTCATCGATCGCGCACGGGCGCTGGAAGGGCTGGCCCGTAACGCCGGCAAGCATGCGGGCGGTGTGGTGATCGCGCCCTCGGTACTCACCGACTTCACGCCGCTGTATTGCGAAGCCGGCGGCGCCAATACCGTCACCCAGCTCGACAAGGACGATGTCGAGGCCGTGGGCCTGGTGAAATTCGACTTCCTCGGCCTGCGCACGCTGACCATCATCGACCGTGCGGTGCGCACCATCGACGCGATGCGCGTCGACAACGGCGAGGAGGCACTCGATGTCTCCACGCTGGCGATGGACGACAAGCCCACCTTCGAACTGCTCAAACGCTGCGAGACCACGGCAGTGTTCCAGCTCGAATCGCGCGGCATGAAAGACCTGATCAGGCGCCTGCAGCCGGACAGTTTCGAGGATATCGTCGCCCTGGTGGCCCTGTTCCGGCCCGGTCCGTTGCAGTCGGGCATGGTGGACGATTTCATCAACCGCAAGCACGGCCGGGCGGCGGTGGATTACCCGCACCCCGCGCTGGAGACGATCCTCAAACCCACCTACGGCGTCATCCTGTATCAGGAGCAGGTGATGCAGATCGCCCAGGTGCTGGCCGGCTATACGCTGGGCGGCGCCGACCTGTTGCGCCGTGCGATGGGCAAGAAGAAGGCCGAAGAGATGGCCAAGCAGCGCGAGATCTTCGTCACCGGCGCCCTGGCCAACGGCGTCGAGGAAGCGACCGCCACCTACATCTTCGATCTGATGGAGAAATTTGCCGGCTACGGTTTCAACAAGTCGCACTCTGCGGCGTACGCGTTGCTCTCCTACCAGACCGCGTGGCTGAAGGCGCACTATCCGGCGGCATTCATGGCGGCGGTGCTGTCGTCGGACATGGATCACACCGACAAGATCGTCACCCTGATCGACGAATGTCAGAACATGGGGCTGGAGATCCTCGGGCCTGATGTCAATCGCTCGGATTACGCGTTCTCGGTAGCCGGAGCGAGATCGATCCGCTACGGCCTGGGCGCCATCAAGGGCGTCGGTCGCGCGGCGATCGAGGTCATCATCGAAGAGCGCGCCACCAACCGCGCGTTCAGCAATCTGGAAGATCTCTGCCGGCGACTGGATCTGCACAAGGTCAACCGGCGCGCGCTCGAGGCGCTTTTGCGCGCGGGCGCCCTGGACGCACTCGGCCCCAATCGCGCGACGCTGTTCGCCAATCTGCCGCGCGCGCTGCAGCTCGCCGAACAGCACAGCCGGGCCGTCGAAGCGGGGCAGGACGACATGTTCGGCCTGGCCGCGCCGGCGGCGTCCGAACCCGAGGCCGCGGGCGAGACCGGCGAGATCCTCCCGGAATGGGACGAGCACGAACGTCTCGCGGCCGAGAAAGAGACCCTGGGTCTCTACCTCACGGGTCATCCGATCACCCGCTATCAGCGCGATCTGGCCAATGTGATCACGGCATCGATCGCGGAGCTGATCAGCGACGATGGCAGCGAGCGCAAGCAGGGCTTTGGCGGTGGCCGCAGGCAGGTCACTGCCGCCGGCCTGGTCGTGGACATGCGCAAGCGCGGCGGCCGCGTGAACGTGATGCTCGATGACCGCACCGGCCGGGTGGAGGTCACTTTCTTCGAGGACGTGTACATGCGCTTCCGCCACCTCATCGTGAAAGACGCGGTGATCGTGGTCGAGGGGCGGCTCGCCTTCGACGAGTTCATCAATGGCTACCGCATCTCGGCGCGCGAGGTGTTCGATGTGGGCACGGTGCGCGAGCAGTTCGCGCGGCGCATCCTGCTCGACTGGAGCGCGCACGAGCTGGATGCTGCGTTCGTCGAACGTCTGCAGGAAGTCCTCGGACCCTACCGCGAAGGTACCTGTGCGGTGTGCCTGCGCTATCGCGGTCCATCGGCGGAAGCCGTACTGAAACTGCCGCCGCAATGGCACGTCCGCCCCGACGATGCCCTGCTGCGCGAACTCGAGTTGCTCGTGGGCACCGACAATGTGCGCCTGCAATATGGTCCGCGCCAGAGTGCGGCACCCAGGGCGCAGGAGGAACTCAGCGCCTGAGCAGTGCCAGCGCCGGTCCTTGCCAGTACGGCACCAGACCGGTAACTTATTACGATTTTTCGGGACGAAACTCGCCCATGAACCTGAATTTTCTGGAATTCGAACAGCCCATCGCGGAACTCGAGGCCAAGATCGAGGAGCTGCGCTATGTCGGGGACGACTCGGCCATCAATCTCGGCGACGAGATCGAGAGGCTGCAGGCCAAGAGTCGCTCGCTGACCGAATCCATCTTTTCCAGTCTCAGCTCATGGCAGGTCGCCCAGCTCGCACGGCATCCGCAGCGTCCCTATGCGCTGGATTACATCGAGCGCGTGTTCACCGATTTCGAAGAATTCCACGGCGATCGCAACTTCGCAGACGACCCGGCGATCGTGGGTGGCGTCGCGCGACTGGACGGGCGCCCGGTAGTCGTCATCGGGCAGCAGAAAGGTCGCGACACCAAGGAGAAGCTGAGCCGCAATTTCGGCATGCCCAAACCGGAAGGCTATCGCAAGGCACTGCGTCTGATGCGCATGGCGGAGCGCTTTCGCCTGCCGGTCATCAGTTTCATCGACACGCCGGGCGCCTATCCCGGCGTCAGTGCCGAAGAACGTGGCCAGAGCGAAGCCATCGCGCGCAACCTGTTCGAGATGGCGGAACTGCGCACGCCTATCGTCTGCCTGGTCACGGGCGAGGGCGGTTCCGGCGGCGCACTCGCGGTGGGTGTGGGCGACCGCGTGATGATGCTCCAGTACAGCATCTATTCGGTTATCTCGCCGGAAGGCTGTGCCTCGATCCTCTGGCGCAGCGCAGACAAGGCGGCGGATGCGGCCGAGGCCATGGGCGTGACGGCGGAACGGCTCAAGAGCCTCGATCTCATCGATGCCGTGCTGGAAGAGCCGCTGGGCGGCGCGCATCGCGATATCGACGCGATGGCCAACACGATCAAGGCCGCCCTCATCGACGCCACCAAGCGTCTTGAGCAGATGTCGATGGACGAGTTGCTCGACACCCGCTACAAGCGTCTGATGGCCTTCGGCAGTTTCAAGGACTGAGCGCCGGCGGCGGCACATGGAACTGTCCGCCGCGTACCTGGCCGACATCCTGCAGACGGGGCCCGAAGCCCGCCGCTACCTGCTCGCGTTCTCGGGCGGCCTCGATTCCACCGTACTCCTGCATCTGCTCGCTGACCTGAAGCCGGATCTGACGGGGCTGGTGGCGGTCCATGTCGATCACGGGCTGCAGGCCGATTCGGCGCGATGGGCGGCGCATTGTCATGCTGTCTGCGCCGGCCTGGGCGTGGAGTGTGTGGTGGAGACGGTGGCGCTCGAAGCAGGGCCCGGCGAGAGCATGGAGGCTGCTGCGCGAGATGCGCGCTATGCGGCCCTGGAGGCGCACATGGATGCAGGCACCGTGCTGCTCACCGCCCAGCATGTGGACGATCAGCTCGAGACTTTCCTGCTGCAGGCGCTGAGAGGCGCCGGCGTGGCCGGCCTCGCGGCGATGCCCCGGCAGGCGCCGTTCGGCCCGGGTCATCTGCTGCGTCCCTTGCTCGACGTGCCGCGTGCGGCCCTCGAAAGCTGGGCGCGGACACACGCGCTGCGCTGGGTGGAAGATCCGACCAACGCCGATCCTGAGATCGCGCGCAGTTACCTGCGTACCCACGTCCTGCCCACGCTCCAACGGCGCTGGCCTGCGGCGGCGGCCACCGTGGCGCGCAGCGCCCGCCATTGTGCCGAAGCCTCGGAGTTGCTCGACGAACTCGGCGCGGCGGATATCGACGATGTCCTGCGGGTCCCGGCCGGCGGGCTGCATATCGAGCGGCTGCAGCAGTATTCGGCTCCGCGTGCGCGCAACCTGGTGCGATACTGGTTGCGCACGCTGGGTCTGGCGGCGCCCTCGGCACGCAAGTTGGATCAGATCTTCACCAGTCTGATCCCGGCATCGCCCTCGGCCAATCCGTGCGTCGACTGGCCCGGGGTCGAGGTGCGTCGCTATCGGGGCATCCTGCATGCGATGACACCGCTGCCGGCGCTGGACGCGGGCGCGTGTCTCGGTCTCGATCCCGGTCGGGCGCTGACGCTGCCCGACGGCAGCGAGATCCGCCTGGTCGAGGCCGAGCGCGGACTCGATGCGGCCAGGCTCGCCGGTCGCCGGCTGGAGATCCGCTACCGCCAGGGCGGCGAACAGATCCGCGGTACGGGGGAAGACATCCACCATACCCTCAAAAGCCGCCTGCAGGAGGCCGGTGTGGTGCCGTGGATGCGCATGCGCATCCCATTGCTTTATGTGGACGACGAACTGGCCGCGGTGGCAGATATCCGCGTCGCCGCCGAGTTCGCTTCAGCCCAGACGGGGACTGCGCTGAAGCTCGAATGGAGCGCGCATCCGCCGCTGTTCTGAGGTCGGCTCGGATTGTCGCGCGGGGCCGGTTCTGGTACCTTGTCCTCCCGATTTTCGGACGTCCCGAGAAGACCCCCTGAAGCCCGGAATCGGACCTCCTGATGACCCAATTCATATTCGTGACTGGCGGTGTTGTTTCTTCCCTCGGGAAGGGCATCGCAGCCGCCTCGCTGGGCGCTATCCTGGAAGCGCGCGGTCTGCGCGTGACCATGGTCAAGCTCGACCCCTATATCAACGTCGATCCGGGCACCATGAGCCCGTTCCAGCATGGCGAGGTCTTCGTCACCCAGGACGGCGCCGAGACCGATCTCGATCTCGGCCACTACGAGCGCTACATCCGCGCCAAGATGCGGCGCAGCAACAACTTCACCACCGGGCGGATCTACGAGAACGTCATCCGCAAGGAGCGCCGCGGCGACTATCTGGGCGGCACGGTGCAAGTGATCCCGCACATCACTGACGAGATCAAGCGCTGCGTGCTCGAAGGCGCGGACGACGTCGATATCTGCATGGTCGAGATCGGCGGCACGGTCGGCGATATCGAATCGCTGCCGTTTCTGGAAGCCATCCGCCAGATGGGCGTCGAATTGGGACGTGACCGGGCGCTGTACATGCACCTGACTCTGGTGCCCTACATCCCCACCTCGGGCGAGATCAAGACCAAACCCACGCAGCACTCGGTGAAGGAGCTGCGTTCCATCGGTATCCAGCCCGACATCCTGCTGGCGCGTTCGGCGGCGCCCCTGCCCGACGATGCGCGGCGCAAGATCGCGCTGTTCACCAACGTCGAGGAAGGCGCGGTGATCTCGGCGGTCGATGCCGACGACATCTACAAGATACCCATGCTGCTGCATGCCCAGCACCTCGACGATATCGTCGTGCGCCGGTTCAATCTGGATGTGCCGCCGGCCGATCTCTGCGCGTGGGAGAACGTGGTCGAAGCCAAGGCCCACCCGGAAGAGGCCGTGGATGTGGCCATGGTCGGCAAGTACGTCGATCTGGCCGATGCCTATATCTCGCTCAACGAGGCGCTCAAGCACGCGGGCATCCATACCCGCACGCAGGTGAACATCCATTACTTCGATTCCGAAGACATCGCCCGCAACGGCCCCGACGGCCTGGCGGAGATGGATGCGATCCTCGTGCCGGGCGGCTTCGGCGAGCGCGGCATCGAAGGCAAGATCACCGCAGCGCGGTTCGCGCGCGAGAAGGGCATCCCCTATCTCGGCATCTGTCTGGGCATGCAGGTCGCGGTCATCGATTACGCGCGCAATGTGGCCGGTCTTGAAGGCGCGCACAGCACGGAATTCGATCGCGATACAAAGCATCCGGTGATCGCGCTGATCACCGAATGGCTCGATCGCGAAGGCGGCCTGGAGACCCGGTCCGAGAAATCGGATCTGGGCGGCACCATGCGTCTGGGCGCGCAGGAGTGCCGGCTGGAGCCGGGCAGTCTCGCCGCGCGGACCTATGGCAGCGAGACCGTCACCGAGCGCCACCGCCATCGCTATGAGTTCAACAACAACTATCTCGATCAGCTCAAGGCCGCGGGCATGGTGTTCTCCGGTTTCTCCGTGGACGGTCTGGTAGAGATGGTGGAACTGCCCGATCATCCCTGGTATCTGGGCTGCCAGTTCCACCCCGAGTTCACCTCCACCCCGCGTGACGGGCACCCGCTGTTCACGGGCTTCATCCGCGCGGCGCGCGCGCACAAGACCGAAGCGGGCGACATCGCCGAGGCGGTACGGGCATGAAGCTCTGCGGCTTCGATGCCGGGATCGAACATCCGCTGTTTCTCATCGCCGGACCCTGCGTGATCGAAAGCGAGGGCCTGGCGCTGGATACCGCTGGGCGTCTGCGCGAGATCACCGCGAAGCTGGGTATCCCGTTCATCTATAAATCGTCTTTCGACAAGGCGAACCGCACGTCCATCGGCAGCTTCCGCGGGCCCGGCCTCGACGCGGGCCTGGCGATCCTCGAGAAAGTCCGCCGCGAGATCGGCGTGCCGGTACTCACCGACGTGCATGAAGACACGCCCATGAGTGAAGTCGCGGCGGTGGTAGATGTGCTGCAGACGCCGGCGTTTCTCTGCCGGCAGACGAATTTCATCCTCAAGGTGGTCTCGCAGGGGCGGCCGGTGAACATCAAGAAAGGCCAGTTCCTCTCGCCCTGGGAGATGAAGAACGTGGTCGACAAGGCGCGCAGCACCGGCAATGAGCAGATCATGGTCTGCGAGCGCGGCTTCAGTTTCGGCTACAACAATCTCGTCTCCGACATGCGCGGCCTGGCGGTGATGCGCGACACCGGCTGTCCGGTGGTCTTCGATGCCACCCATTCGGTGCAGCAGCCCGGCGGTCTCGGCGGGCGCTCTGGCGGGCAGCGCGAGTTCGTGCCGGTGCTGGCGCGCGCGGCGGTCGCTGCCGGCGTGGCGGGCGTGTTCATGGAGACCCACCCCGACCCGGCCAAGGCCTTGAGCGACGGCCCCAATGCCTGGCCGCTGGACCACATGGAATCCCTGCTCGCCGTGCTCAAGGGCATCGATGCCGGAGTGAAGCAGCAAGGCTTCGACGAAGACCGGCTCTGAGCCGGCCGCTATCGGTTGCGAAGAAACTTCAGAACATCGCCTTAACGGGAGGAGAAATGGGCGCCATCAAGGACATCAAGGCTCGCGAGATCATCGATTCGCGCGGCAACCCCACGGTTGAAGCCGACGTGACGCTGGCAAGCGGTGTCATGGGGCGGGCCGCAGTGCCTTCGGGCGCATCGACCGGGACGCGCGAAGCGGTGGAATTGCGCGATGGCGACAAGAAGCGCTTCCAGGGCAAGGGCGTGCGCACGGCAGTGGCCAACGTGAACGGCGAGATCCGCGACGCTATCGTCGGTTTCGATGCGAACGATCAGGCCGGCCTGGATACCAAGCTGATCGCGCTGGACGGCACCGACAACAAGGGCCGGCTCGGCGCCAATGCGCTTTTGGCCGTGTCGCTGGCCGCCGCCCACGCTGCGGCACGCGATGCCGGCAAGAGTCTGTTCCGCCACCTCGGTGGCGATGGCGCGGTGACCATGCCGGTGCCGATGATGAATATCATCAACGGCGGCGCCCACGCCGACAACAGCGTGGATATACAGGAATTCATGATCCTGCCCGCCGGCGCACCCAGCTTCTCCGAAGCGCTGCGCTACGCGGCGGAAGTCTTCCATACGCTGAAGAAAGTGCTGGCCGAACGCGGTCTGATGACCACCGTCGGCGACGAAGGCGGCTTCGCGCCGAATCTGGAGTCGAACGAGGCTGCGCTCGAAGTGATCATGGAAGCGATCGATCGTGCCGGCTATCGTGCCGGAAAGGATATCTATCTGGGTATCGACGCTGCGAGTTCCGAGTTCTTCGTCGACGGCAAGTACGACCTGGCCTCGGAAGGACGCAAGTTCGATGCGGCCGAATTCGTCGACTATCTCGCCGGGCTCGTGGATCGCTATCCCATCGTCTCCATCGAAGACGGCATGGCCGAAGCCGACTGGGACGGCTGGGAACTGCTCAGCAAGCGCCTGGGCAAGAAGGTGCAGCTGGTGGGCGACGATATCTTCGTCACCAATACCGGCATCTTCAAGCAGGGCATCGAGCGCGGGATCGCCAATTCCATCCTGATCAAACCCAACCAGATCGGCACGCTGACCGAGACTCTGGCCGCGATCGGCATGGCCGCGGATGCGGGCTACAGCGCGGTGATCTCGCATCGCTCGGGTGAGACCGAAGACAGCACCATCGCCGACATCGCGGTCGGGACCGTGGCCACGCAGATCAAGACCGGATCGATGTCGCGGTCGGATCGTCTGGCCAAGTACAATCAGTTGTTGCGCATCGAGGAAGAGCTGGGCGTGCGGGCGAAGTATCCCGGACTTTCGGCATTCCCCGTGAAGTTCTGATCCGGCTCGTGCCGCGGTACGGCACCGGCCCGGGGGCATATAGGTATGAGGCTGGTCATCGCATCGCTGCTGCTCCTGCTGCTGCTCGTGCTGCAGTACCAGCTGTGGTTCGGTCCGGCGAGCATGCCCGATGCCTGGGGCATGGCGCATCGCGTCGATACACAGCGTCAGGAAGATGCCACCCTGCAGCAGCGTAACCAGGCGCTTTCGGCCGAGGTCAAGGATCTCAAGGAAGGACGCGAAGCGATCGAAGAACGCGCGCGCGCCGATCTGGGCATGATCAAGCCCGGCGAGACTTTCTACCTCATCGTGCAACCACCCGAGGCATCCACTCCGCCGGCCAGGCCGGCGGCACCGAAGACCGATAGCGGTGGCGCCGCGCAGGGTCCAGTCCGATGAGCGGGCCGGCCCGCGTGTGGGCAGTGGTGCCTGCCGCCGGACGCAGCCGGCGCCTGGGCGGCGACCGACCCAAGCAGTATCTGCCGCTGCACGGACGAACCGTGCTTGCCTGGGTTCTCTCCCGGCTTGCCTCCTGCGCGGCCGTGGAGGGCATCGTCGTGGCTCTGGCGGCGGACGATTCCGACTGGCGCGAACTCGACCCCACCGCCGGGATCGACAAGCCAGTGCAGGTGGTGACCGGCGGCACCGAGCGGCAGGATTCGGTGCGTGCGGGTCTGGCGGCGCTGGCCGGGCGTCTGGGCCCGGAGGACTGGGTGCTGGTCCACGATGCTGCGCGGCCCTGCGTGCATCGCGAAGATCTCGACAAGCTGGTAGCCGTAGTACAGACCGAGGACCATGGCGGCCTGCTGGCGGTTCCGGTGAGTGACACGCTCAAGCGCGCCGATGCTGGCGGCCATGTCGTCGCGACGGTCCCGCGCGAACATATCTGGCGCGCGCTGACGCCGCAGATGTTTCGCTACACCAGGCTGGAAGAGGCGCTGCAGGACGCGGTGACGGCGGGCCTGGCGCTCACCGACGAGGCTGCGGCGATGGAGCGTGCCGGTCATGCACCACGCCTGGTGGAAGGGCGCGCCGATAATATCAAGATCACTTATCGCAGCGATCTCGCGCTCGCCGCGCAGATCCTGGCGGCCCAGGAGGAGAAAGCATGAGGATCGGGCACGGTTTTGACGTCCATGCCTTCGGTCCCGGTGACGCGGTGACGCTGGGCGGCGTGCGCATCGCGCACAGCCACGGCGTGCGCGCCCATTCCGATGGCGATGTGCTCGTGCACGCGCTGTGCGATGCATTGCTGGGGGCAGCGGGTCTGGGCGACATCGGCGAACATTTTCCGGATTCCGATCCCGCCTATGCCGGCGCCGACAGTATCGAGCTTCTGCGCCAGGTCGCGACACGGCTCCGGAAACATCAGTTCGCGATCGCGAACGTCGATCTCACGCTGGTCGCCGAGGGCCCGCGCGTCTCGGCGCACAAGGCGGCGATGTGCGAGCGTATCGCCGCCGCGCTCGGCATCGAACCCACACGGGTGAACGTCAAGGCCACCACCACCGAGGGCCTGGGCTATCTGGGCCGGCAGGAGGGCATCGCCGCGCATGCGGTCGTATTGCTGAACGAAGCCGGTGACTGATACGCCCTCGCTGCAGGCGCGCGCGCATGGCGGACCGGCGGGGCGGGCGCGCATCCGCAGCACGCCGGCGGACTTCCAGGTCGTGGAAGTGCCGCGTTTCACCCCGCAAGGCGAGGGCGTGCACGCCTATCTCCACGTACGCAAGACGGGCGCCAATACCGAATGGGTGGCGCGCCAGTTGGCGCGACTTGCCGGTGGGCATCCGCGCGATGTCGGCTACGCCGGTCTCAAGGATCGCCATGCGGTCACCGAACAGTGGTTCAGCGTCGATCTCAGCGGCAAGGCCGAGCCCGATTGGCGCGCGGCGGACATCGAAGGCGTCGAGATCCTCGCCGTCACCCGCCACGGGCGCAAACTCAAGCGCGGTGCGCTGAGCGGTAACCGCTTTCACATCGTCTTGCGTGAGGTGCAGGCCGATCGGGAAGCCGTGGAAGCGCGTCTGCAGGCGATCGCGGCCAGCGGCGTGCCCAACTATTTCGGCACCCAGCGTTTCGGGCACGGCGGCAGCAACCTCGCAGCGGCGCAGGCGCATTTCGATGGCACGCGGGTCGTGCGCGACCGCCATCGGCGCGGGCTGTTGCTCTCCGCTGCGCGCAGCGAGCTGTTCAACCGTGTGCTCGGGGCGCGGGTTGCCGACGGGTCCTGGTGCGCGATCGTGCCGGGTGATGTGATGATGCTCGCCGGTACGCACAGCGTGTTCGGTCCGGTGCAGCCCGATGCCGAGTTGCAGGCGCGGCTGCAAGAGGGCGATATCCATCCGACCGGTCCGTTGTGGGGCCGTGGCGCGAACCCGGTGAGCGATGCCGCGGCAGCGCTGGAAGAGCGCGTGCTCGCCGATGCAGGATGTTATCTTGAGGGCCTGGAACGCGCGGGCCTGGACCATGAACGGCGCGCCCTGCGGCTGGCGGTCAAGGGGTTGGCCTGGCAGTGGCCCGCAGCCGACACGTTGGAACTGGCCTTCGAGTTGCCGCCGGGCGCCTATGCGACCACGGTGCTGGCCGAAGTACTGGAATGCGAAGAACCGGAAGCGAAGAGAGTGGAACATGCTTGAGCATATCGAACACGACGAAATCCTCGAGCTGCGGCTGGCCCGTGCGCCGGTGAACGCGCTCGACACCGCGCTTCTCACCGCCATCGAAGAGGCCGTGAGCGCGGCGCCGGCACAAGGCTTCAGAGCCATCGTGCTCTCGGGCCGGGAAGGCATGTTCTCCGCCGGGCTCGATGTGCCCTATCTGCTCGGGCTCGAGCGCGAGGACATGGCTGAATTCTGGCGCCGGCTCATCGCCGCGCTGGCGGCGCTCGCGCGCTCCGAGATCCCGGTGGTGGCGGCGCTCACCGGACACAGCCCTGCCGGTGGTGCGGTGTTGGCGCTGTTCTGCGATTACCGCATCGCCGCGGCCGGCGAGTTCAAGATCGGCCTCAACGAGGTCCGCGTCGGTCTGCCGGTGCCGGAGGTCATCCTGCGCGCCCTGGTACGCCAGGTGGGGCCGCGCCAGGCCGAACGACTTGCTGTCCCCGGGCTGCTGGTCGATCCCGAGCAGGCGCGAGCCGTGGGTCTGGTGGACGAGGTCGTGCCGGTGGAAACGGTCGTCGCGCGCGCACTCGAGTGGGCGCGCGGAGTCTCTGCACTGCCGCCGCAGGCGATGGCGCGCACCCGCGCACTTGCGCGCGCGGACCTGGTGGCGCTGTTCGACGTCATGGCCGAGGGCGATTACCGCGTGCTCAACGAGGTCTGGTACAGCGATGAGACCCAGCAGACCATGCGGGCGCTGGTGGCCGAACTGGCGAACAAGAAGAAAGCCTAGGCGGCTCGCTCAGCGGCGCGTGTCGAGCAACACATAGACCGCGCCCGTACCGCCGTCAACGGGCCGTGCGGAGCAGAAAGCCAGGACTTCGCGGCGCCGTTGCAACCAGGCATTGAGCCAGCTCTTGAGCACCGGTCCACGGTTTCCCGAACCCCGTCCCTTGCCGTGCACGATGCGCACGCAGCGCCGGTCGAGCTCGCGGCATTCCGCCAGGAACTCGCCCATCGCCGCGCGCGCTTCG
Source organism: uncultured Pseudomonadota bacterium (assembly GCA_963739695.1). Taxonomy (GTDB): domain Bacteria; phylum Pseudomonadota; class Gammaproteobacteria; order Natronospirales; family CAVUBB01; genus CAVUBB01. The sequence continues at coordinate 106,922 of CAVUBB010000018.1, forward strand.
GTCGTGGTCAGCCCGTGCAGATCGATCTCGCCGGCGACACTGTATTGGCCGCGGCGCAGGCGGCGTTGCATGGCCCGCGTCACCGGCGCTTGTGCGAACTGCAGTTCCTCACCCGTCCCGATCTCGGCGTAATCTACGACATCGTCCATGCTGTCGCCGAGCACACGCGCTTCGTCGGCGTGCGTGAAACGGGCGCGGGGCAGCGGGCGCCGCTGTCGGCGCACCATGGCCTGGCCTTCGGGCAGCGGGCGCGCATCCGCGACCGCGGCGCGAAACAACGCACGGTCTTCATCGTCGAGTTTGCTGGAATCGTCGTCCATCGCACGCATCTGGCGTCGGCGCGCGGCGCGCCGACTGGTTGCCGACAAGGGCTTTCCAGTATAGTACGAGCACCGATGCGAAGGGGCGTGCCGATCCGCGCCTGCGCACAGACAGATGGGGTCATGGGTCCGTCGCGGGCCCGGAAGATAAAGAATCTTGAAGCGCCGGCTAGATATCCTGCTCAGCAACGACGACGGCTTCCGTGCCGCCGGGCTTGTCAGTCTCGCCGCGGAGCTGAGGCCCATGGCCTCGATAACCGTCGTCGCGCCCGACCGTAATCGCAGCGGCGCGAGCAATTCGCTCACGCTGGACAGCCCGCTGCGCGTCCGCGAGGAAGACCAGGGCGTCTATTCGGCTGAAGCCTGTACCGGTAGTATAGATGTATCCGACTCTTGAAAGAGACCGTCAGGGATAAGGTTTAACCAATGAACCTTGACCTGTGACTTTACATCCGTTTGACCAGTATTAATTGTCCTTCCATGTGGTCCCGGAACTCTGAATTTCGTTCTTCACAGCAATTTCAGGAGATTTATCAGTCATCATACAGTGATTTCCCCCGAGGGACATGGTGCAATCTCCGAGGGGCAAAGATTTATCCCCAGAGGGCGCAGAGTAATCCCCCGGGGGGTAAAGCAATCCCCTGAGGGCATGAGGCAATCCCCAAGGGGCGCAACCTTATCCCCGGGGGGCACTGAGTAATCCCCGAAGGACACGGGGTAAAAAACCGGTGATTGATTATTCCTTTCCATGGGAATCTGGCCTTTCCTAATTTGTCAGAGCCATTATTTAAAATTCGTTTAGTTCATAATTTGTACTTCTTCCACCTGATTTTTCTTGTTTTAAAATACCTTTTTCAATTAAATCCTTGATATCTCTTAAGGCGGTATCAGGCGAGCATTTTGTGATTTTTGCCCATTTTGATGATTTTAATTTTCCGTCAAAACCATCCAACAGTTTATTAAGTATCATTCGTTGTCGACTATTGAGTATCGTGTTTTTATGTTTATCCCAGAATTCTGCTTTATGTAAAACTCGTTCAATTGAATTTTCTGTACTTTCCAATGCCCGGAATAAACAATTAAGAAACCAGCTTAACCATTCTGTTATATCTCCATCTTTATGTTGAACCTTTTGTAATGTCTCATAATAGACATTTCTTTCTTGCAATATTTGATTTGAAAGACTATAAAAACGTTGCGGACTATTATCAGACCGGGCAAGCAATAAATCGGAAATTGCTCTAGCAATACGTCCATTACCATCATCAAAAGGATGAATGATTATAAACCAAAATTGAGCAATGGCAGATTTAATAACCATATCTTGATTTGTGTCCCGATTAAACCAATTTAAAAATTCATTCATTTCGGATTTAACTTGTACTGCAGGAGGAGCTTGAAAATGAATTTTTTCCATTCCCATTGGTCCTGAGACAACTTGCATTTCCCCGGTTCTGTAATTTCCAACCTCAATTTTGTGCATTCCACTTCTACCAGTTGGAAAGAGAGCTGCATGCCATCCAAATAACCGTTCATCATCAAGAGGAAGTAAGAAGTTTTGGGATGCATCAAGCATCATTTCTACAACTCCATCGACATATCTGTCGGAATAAACCATACCTGCATATTCTAAACCTAATTTTCGGGCAATAGACGAACGGACCTGTTCATAGTTAAGGGCATCTCTAAAAACTAAATGTTGATATAAACATCTGATTGTTAATATTTTAATGAATTGAATACCAATTAAATTGCTTAATTTAGTAGTATAAAATAAGCAACATGAAAAACGTCAATTCACTTGGCCTGTTCGACGACCACTTTCTGATGGAAAAGCTCACAAAACTGGGAGATCCGTTGCAAAAATTGAGCAATTATATTGATTGGAACATCTTCAAAGCCCCGTTGGACAAAGCTTTCGCCGATGAAACAAAAGACCGGTCAAAAGGTGGCCGCCCGCCTTTCGACAAGTTGGTACTTTTTAAAGCCCTGTTGATTCAGAGCCTCTATAATCTTTCAGACGACCAACTGGAATACCAGATAACGGACAGGGCAAGTTTTAAGCGTTTTCTGGGGCTAAAGAAAAGCGACAAAGTACCCGATAGCAAAACATTCTGGCACTTTCGGGAACAGTTGATAGAGAAAGATGTAATTATGGGCCTGTTCACCACGTTCAACGAAACATTAGATGCTGCAGGTGTTTTTGCCAACGAGGGAAAAATGGTGGATGCCAGTTTTGTGGAAGCCCCGCGCCAGCGAAACACCCGCGAAGAAAACAAGCACATAAAAGAAAACAGCACCCCGCCCGAAGTATGGAAAGAGAAACCACACAAACTTTGTCAAAAAGATGTGGATGCCCGGTGGACAAAGAAAAACAACGCTACTTTTTATGGCTACAAAAACCATATAAAATCCGACACTAAAACAAAGTTCATAGAAAAATTTGAAGTTACAGATGCTTCTGTGCACGATTCCCAGCCAATCGAAAAACTATTGACAGAAGAAGACGAGGGACAGCCGTTTTATGCCGACAGTGCCTACACAGGTGAAGAACAGGATAAAATCTATGAAAAAAAGAAAGTAGTAAACAAGGTAAATGAAAAAGGGTACCGCAACAAGCCCTTAACCGAAGAACAAAAAGCAAACAACAAAGAAAAATCGAAAACACGGGCAAGGGTGGAACATATCTTTGGCTTTGTGGAGAACAGCATGAACGGTTCATTTATCCGAACAATAGGAATTGCCAGAGCAAAAGCAAAAATAGGGATGATGAATCTGACTTACAATATCTGCCGTTGCACACAACTGAAAATAGCCGTGTGCATGGGATAGCTATGCCCAATAGCGAAAAGAAACTGTAAAACCAGGCAATAACAGTATGGAAATGATAAAAAAATAGAAAAATACAGCACCGACCAAACTAATTGAATGTCAATGAAACGATTTGTAAGTATAACTACTCTAACAGAAGATGGTTTTTAGAGGTGCC
>CAVUBB010000019.1:0-191086 GCA_963739695.1 uncultured Pseudomonadota bacterium
CAACGCTGGCTTGCCGTCTTTGAATGCCGCCAAGCCAAGGGTGGTCCCTATCCAAAGGTTACCGGCCTGGTCGCGCATGATCGCGCCTACCACCGGCGATGGCAGCTCGCGGCCGGGGATCATCTCGCTGAAATGACCGTCAGCGAGCGCGGCTACCCCGTCTTCGGTACCCGCGAGGATCGGGCCGCCATCGGCCGCCAGGGTCCATACCGAATGGTTGGGCAGGCCGTCGAAGTGTCCATACAGCGTATAGTTGCCGTCCCATATGCGGACCAGGCGGCCCGATTGCGAGCCGAGCCAGAGGTCCCCCGATCGGTCCTCGAGCATGGCCCTGTTCCAGAGGTTATCGAGGACGTCTTCGTTCTCGATGCGCTCGATGAATCGATCGCCCCGGAGCCGGTAGAGGCCATGCGTGGTGGCGACCCACAAGGTGCCGGCATCGTCGACCAGCAGGGTCTCGATGGACCGCCCGGCCAGCGCTTTGAACGGGACGAAGCGACCGTTGACATACTGTTCGAGCCCCTGGTTCGATCCGACCCAGAGGTTGCCGTTGTAATGGACGATAGTCGACACCGTGGTGGTGACCCGCGGGTCCGGCGACGGCAGCGGGATGAATTCGATGCGCCCGTCCGCGATGCGCATGATGCCGCCCGAACTGCCGGCCCAAAGGGCATCGTCACCTTCGTAGAATGCGGTCACCGGCCTGCGCGCGTAGGCGCCACCTTCCCATGCTCTGAGCGTGCCGTCGGTCAGCCGCGCCAGGCCGTCGGCGGTGCCGGCGACCACGGTGGTGCCACTACGCGCCAAGGAATCGATATCGCCCGACGCCAGTCCCTGCGTAGGAACTTTTGTGAAATGGCCCTGGTCATATAGGCTCAGGCCCGTGGTGGTCCCTATCCAGAGCCGGTCACCTTCTCCGGCCATGAGTGCGGTGACAGTATCGCCGGCCAGGCCCGGGGTGTCTTTCGTGGTGTGCGTTACAAATCGGGTACCATCGAATCGGGCCAGCCCGTTCTGCGTGCCGACCCATAGATAGCCTTTGCGGTCCTGAGTCAGCGCGGTCACGGTAGACAGCGGGAGTCCGTCGGCGGCACTCCAACGGCGGATGGCCATATGATGGAACGGCTTGTCGGTGGTCAGTGCGTCTGCCTGGCGCGTCGGCCCGAGCAGGATCACCGCCGCTGCCGCGCATGCAAACAGAGCCAGTCGCAGCCGTCGGTTTCGCTTCATCTCCGGTCTCGGGGGCGTGGGGCCGATCCTCACGGGGCTTAGCGTAACCGCAGCGCCGCGAATGACCAAGTCTGTGGGCGATGCGGAGCTTTCATGGCGTGGGGTATATTACGGGTCCCCAAAGCCTGCCCGCGTGAGCCGGTTTGTCTCAATCATCTGAACGTTCTGGAGCTATTTGAACATGCGCAAGATCCTGTCCCACCCCCTGGCGGCGGCCGCCGCGGCGCTGGTATTGGCATCGACAGCCGGCACCGCTTCAGCAGCGATCGCTTTCAAGCCTTTCGTCTCGGTGTCACCCGGGTCCAGCCCGATCGCGGCGGCGGCCGGCGACCTGAACAAGGACGGTCGCTCCGATCTGGTCGTGGCCGAACCTTCTGCGGGCGTTGTCGAGGTCTTTCTCAGTCAGTCCGACGGGTCGTTCAAGCAGACGGCAAGCCTGACCGCGGGTCACACGCCCGACGTCGTCGCGATCGGGGATTTCGATCAGGACGGCGTGCCGGATATCGTGGTCGGGAATCGCGACGACGATACGCTTGGTGTCTACCTCGGGCACGGTGACGGCACTTTCGGGACGATGACCACCTTCGCGACCGCTGGGCAGCCGCGTGGTTTGCTGGTCGCTGACCTCAACAATGACGGCAAGCTCGACATCGCGGTATCGGATTTTGATGTCGACAAGGTCAGCGTGCTGCTCGGTGACGGTGCCGGTGGCTTCCTCGCACACACCGATTACGCAGTGGGGACGTCGCCTCTCGGTCTGGCGGCGGGTGATCTGGATGGAGACGGCAAGGTCGATCTGCTGGTCGCGAATTTCGGTTCCAGCACGGCTGCCGGCAGCGTCAGTGTTTTGCTGGGCGCGGGCAGCGGGACCTTCCAGGCGGCGACGGACTACCCGAGCACGGGGAATCCGCGTGCGGTTGCGGTCGCCGATCTCAATGCCGACGGCAATCCCGATGTGGTGAGTTCTACCAGTGTTACCGACGTCGACGTGATGCTCGGCGACGGTAGCGGAGCGCTGGGCAGCCCCACGAGCTATACCACCGGAGGCGGCAGCGCCGGAATCGTCGTCGGCGATTTCAATCTTGATGGCAAGCCCGACATCGCCTCCGCCAACCGGACTGCGGGCACGATCAGCGTCCTGCTCGGTGTCGGTGACGGCACCTTCAGCCCGAAGATCGATTTCGTCACCCACGTGGGTGCCGGCAGCTTGGACAGCGGCGATTTCGATGGCGCCGGCAAGCCTGATCTGGTCACTGCGAGTTCGCCCGCCAATTCGGTTGACGTTCTGATCAACAACGGCACCATGAATCATCCGCCGGTAGCGGTCTCGGGGACCGTCAAAGTGCCGATGAACGACGTCGGCTCGGGAGATCTTGCTGCCAGCGATCCCGACAATAATCCGATCACCTACACTATCGTCGCCAACGGCAGCAAAGGGACGGCCGCCCTGCTGGTAGCGGATGCACCGGTGTTCACCTATGTAGCGAACCAGGGCGCCACGGGCACCGATACCTTCACTTTCAAGGTCAACGACGGTCAGGTCGATTCTCAGATCGCGACCGAGACAGTCGAGATCGTTAATACCAGCCAGTCGTCTTCTTCCGGCGGCGGCGGCTTGCTCGGTCTGGTGAGCCTGTTGGGCCTTGCGGGACTGGCCGTAGTTCGCGCGCGCAAAGGCTGATCCCTCGAAGCACGCGGTCGGGCCAGCACCCGGCCGCGTGCTTCACACCGGAACGAAGCCGGCGCTGCGTTCGATGCGGGTGAAGCTCAGGCCGAGCCCGGCGCCGCGGGCGGCAAGAAACAGCATCAGCGCCGCCCACAGGCCATGGTTGCCGAAATCTCGCAGCAGATACCATGCCGGGAGATAGACCGCGAACACGGCGACCAGCATGTTATCGCGCATCTCCCGTGCCCGTGTAGCACCGATGAATATCCCATCGAGCAGAAATGCCCATACCGAGAGCAGGGGCGAGAGCACCATCCAGGGCAGATAGCTTGCCGCTGCCGTGCGCACGGCCGGCAGGTCGGTGAGCAGGTGGATGATGGGATGGCCTGCGAGCGCATAGATCGCGCTGAAGACGAGCGCGATGCCTGCAGACCAGATGGTGCAGGCCTTGACCGAGGCGCGGAACAAGGCGCGATCGCCACGTCCGATGGCGCGGCCCGCCAATGCTTCGGCGGCGTGGGCGAAGCCGTCAAGACCGTAGGCCATGGTGCTCTGCAAGGCGAGCAGTATCGCGTTCGCGGCGAGGGTTATCTCACCGAAGCGCGCGCCCTGGGCGGTGAAGAACGCGAAAGAGCCGACCAGGCAGATGGTGCGTACGAAGATGTTGGCGTTGATGCTGGCGAGCTCGCGGAAACCCGCCCAGGCGCGCAGGGCCCTGGCGTGCCAGGTGCCCGGGTTGGTGCGCAGGTGGCGCCGCACGAGGACGACGGCCAGCGCCAGGCCCGCGTATTCCGCGATGACCGAAGCCAGGGCGACGCCATCCACATCCATCCCCATGCCGATGACGAAGCTCACATCGAGCACCACATTGATGCCGTTTATGGTCGCCATCATCGCCAGTGGTGAGCGGGCGTCCTGCATTCCCAGAAACCAACCAAGCATCACGTAATCGGCCAGCACGGCCGGTGCGGCCCAGATGCGGATGTCGTAGTAGCGGACCGCGGCCCGGGTCACGCCGGGATCGGCTCCGATGAGCGTGAGCCCAAGTTCGCGTATGGGCCATTGCAGCACGAGCAACGCTGCGGCGAGTGCCGCGGCCATCAACAGGCTGCGCGCAAGTGCATCGCGCAGCGCCGAGCCGTCTTCGCGTCCGTGTGCCTGTGCGGTCACTCCCGTGGTACCCATGCGCAGGAAGTTGAGGCCCATGTAGATGATGTTGAACAGCGTGCCGCCGACCGCCACCGCACCGAGATAGACGGGAGAATCGAGGTGTCCGACAACCGCGGTATCCACCATGCCCAGCAAGGGGATGGTCAGATTGGACACGATCATGGGTACGGCGATCCGCAGCACGCGCCCATGCAGGGCGCGCGCGCCGCCCGCCCGCCTGGCGGCCGGCTCAGTCGGCACCGCTAACCGGGGGCGAATCCAATGCGGACCAGTCGAGGGCGTGGACGATGTTGTCGGCGCTGGCCGGGTCGGCATCGATCCGGATGAAGTAGTTGTAGATGCCGGCTTTGGCCGCATCGTCGGGAAACAGGAAGTCACAGCCGTAGCTGCCGTCCTCGCCGGCGAGCGGGCGCCAGTGACCGATGAACAGGATGGTGGCCGGCGCCGCTGCCGTGTCGCCGGTGGCTGGCTGCGCCTTTTCCGAGCGGTAGGCCTGGCTGACCGGAGGCCGCGCCTCGAGAGCGTCGAACGGCACCAGGGTGACGAAACCGCCACTTACAGCGTTGGCTTCGATGCGGATACCGGCGGCTGCGCCCGATCTTCCGCGCAGCTTCGCGGTGCACACTACAGCATAAGGCTGCTCGCCGATGCGAGGTGCCAGCTGCGTGCGGGGTGCCTCGATCTGCTGCCAACCCGCTGCCGTCAACGGTGCCAGCGCGTCGGTGCAGGCCGCCTGTACGCGCGTCTGCAGGGCCGCGGTCGGCGGCGGGGCCGCGTGCGCGACATGCGCGGCCAGCGCCAGTGCGCAGCAAAGGCTGGTGAGCATGAACAAGAGCAGACGATCGTCGCGCACGTCATCGGTTCCGGCTGCACGGATAAGCCGATATTGTTGTCCGCCCGACAGCCAGGGGCAAGTCTCGCGCCCCGTCCGTGGCGTGCAGGGCCGATTTCTGCTGCCCGCTGGCCGTGGGCTGGGGGTTTGCGATGCCAAGGTCGATCCTGGAGGCGCTTGTCGTGTTTGCGGGGTGGGTGTGCTGGAGGCGCTGCGCATACCCGAGCTCGCGATCGAACTCGCCGGGACGGCGGCGGATCTGCACCGCGTGGATTTCTTAGTACGCGAGTTGCGCGCCGACCAGTCGCAGTTCGGGTGCGACATCGGGCTCGATGCCCCGGAGTCGGGGCGGGCTTGCATTCTCCACTTGCACAACCAGACGCTCAGTCTCGAATGAGGCGCGGCAGTGCCCGTGCGGGCAGCGGCCGCGGCATCGATCAATCGTCCAGTGCGGCCATGGCGCGTCCTGCGTAGGCAAACAGTGCGGCGTCCAATCCCATATCTGCCGCCAGCCCGGGCTCTTCGCGATAGGCCTGCGCCGTGGCGCCTTCGATCGCCGCATCACCACCGCTGAAGGCCTGCATGAGCGCCCGCCAGCGACGGGCGAGGGCTGCGGTTTCCGGCGCGGCTGGATCGGTGCCGCGTTCCATCTCCACACGCATGCGCCGGATCAGTTCCGGCCATTCCTGCTCGGCGGCGCGCATAGCGTCCTCGCCCAGTTGTTCCTTGCGCTGGGCCAGGGCCTCCAGCTGTGCCGGGCTGTAATACTTCTCGATCTCCATGTTCACCTCGATCGCTTGCAGTAGATCCTCCGCGGCGAACGTCTCGCCGCAGTCCAGACGGACGCTGATGATCTCCAGTTGTTCGAGCAGCTTTTGCTGCTCGTGCAGGTGTCGGCGCAAGCGGGTGGCCTGCTCGCGCAGGAGTTCTCCCAGTTCGCGCCGAGGCGCATCCAGACTGCGCCCGATCGCGTCGAGCGACAGTCCCAGCTGGGCCAGGGCGCGTATGCGCAGCAAGCGTTCCAGATGCTCCACGGCGTAGAGCCGGTGCCCGCTCTGCGCGCTGCGCAGCGGCCTGAGCAGGCCGATGGCATCGTAATGATGCAAAGTGCGCACGGTGATACCCGTCCGCCTTGCCAGCTCGCCGATCTTCCAGAATCGTTTCGTCATCTGTACTGCATCCCGGTCATCCGAGTCCGACCGCTATCGTGCACCCTGACGCGACGTGAGGTTCAAGCCTTTTTTTACACATGCCGGCCGTGGACATCGCGGGGCGGCTCATTCATCATCCCCAGCCATGGAGACTACGGCCGCAGCGGGCGCCGCGCCGCCCTACCGCCTCACAGAAAACGCTTCGCTGGCAGCCTACACCAGCTTCGCGGTGAGGGCGCGTGCGGCGCGGTTCGCCGAGGTGCGCGATGCCCGCGCCATCCCTGATATCCTCGCCGCCGCCGACGGCCCGGTGCTGATCCTGGGCGGGGGCAGCAACGTGTTGTTCACGCGCGATTACCCGGGTCTGGTCGTCCACTTGGCCACCCGCGGTATCACGTCCGAGCAGGCGGGCGCGAGCGGCTCGCGCGTACGCGTGGCCGCCGGAGAGATATGGGACAGTTTCGTGCGCTGGTCACTGACCAACGCTTTCAGCGGTCTGGAGAATCTCATCCTGATTCCCGGTTCGGTCGGTGCCGCGCCGATCCAGAACATCGGTGCCTACGGCGTCGAAGTGGCCGATTTCATCGCCGCCGTGAGAGCGTGGGACCGCAGCGCGAATGCCTGGCACACGCTCACCCGGGAAGAGTGCGCCTTCGAATATCGTGATTCCATCTTCAAGCGCGAGCCGGGTCGCTTCGTCGTCACCGAAGTGATCTTCGAGCTGCCGCGTCAGCGACCGCTGGTGCTCGATTACGCCGGGGTGCGCGACGAACTCGCGGCCATGGGCGTCGCTCAGGCCACGCCGCTCACAGTCGGCGCTGCGGTGGAACGTCTGCGGCGGCGCAAGTTGCCGGACCCGATGGTGCTTGGCAATGCCGGCAGTTTCTTCAAGAACCCGGTGGTGAGCGAGGTACGTGCGGCCGAGCTGCGCACGCTCCACCCCGGTATGCCCGTCTACCCGCTCGGTGGTCAGGGCGCGAAACTTTCGGCCGCGTGGTTGATCGAGCAGTGTGGCTTCAAGGGCTTTCGCGAAGGCGATGCCGGGGTCTCCGACAAACATGCACTGGTGCTGGTCAACTACGGCGATGCCAGCGGCGCCGAGATCTGGGCGCTGGCGCAAAAGATTCGTACTGCCGTCGCCGAGCGTTTCGGTTGCGAGCTCGAACCGGAACCGCGAATCGTTTGAACTCGAAGATCGATCCGGACGGACCGAACGGAGTCTGTCATGCAACGCAAAGAACATTGGGAGAAGGTCTACGGCGAGAAAGCGCCCGACAGCGTGAGCTGGTACCAGGCCGAGCCGACCCTGTCGTTGCTGATGATGGAACGCAGCGGTGTCGGGCCCGGCCAGCCTGTCATCGATGTCGGCGGTGGCACATCGTTGCTGGTGGACAATCTGGCGCAACGTGGTTTCGCCGACGTGACCGTGCTCGATATCTCTTCGCATGCCCTGGAAAAGGTGCGTGAACGGATCGGCGAACCGGCGGGGACGGTGGAGTTGATCGAAAGCGATCTCCTCGATTTCGAACCCACGCGCTCCTATGCGCTCTGGCACGATCGCGCCGTGCTGCATTTTCTCACCCGCCCGGATGAGCAGGCGCGTTACGCGCAGGTGTTGCGTGCGGCGCTGGCACCGGGGGGCACGGTGATCGTGGCGACGTTTGCCGTCGGCGGCCCGAAGCGCTGCAGCGGGTGCGAGACAGTGCAGTACGATGCACACCGACTGAGCAGAATGCTCGGTTCCGATTTCGAGCTCCTGGAAGAAGTTTTCGAGTCGCACCGCACTCCGGCCGGTGGAGAGCAGGCATTCGCCTGGTTTCGCCTGCACCGGATAGCATGAGGCTTTCCTTTAACGCCTGACCGAAGAGGATTTGCGATGCTGTCCGATAATGCTGTCGCACTGCTGTGGCCGGTAGTCGTCATGGCCATGCTCACCTTTCTGGTCGCCGCCTGGATGGGTGGGATGCGCTGGATCTCGATCGCCCGGCGGGAAGTTCGGCCCGGCTACTTCCGCCTCAATCGCGGCGAGGCGCCGGACCGCATCGTGCAGATCGGCAATCATTACCGCAACCTGCTCGAGACCCCGGTACTCTTCTATGCATTGATCGCGTTCATTCTCATCGCCCATCGCGCCGATACCACCTACATCACGCTGGCCTGGGCCTTCGTCGCCACCCGCATCGTCCATACCCTGATCCACACCACGACCAACATCGTGATCTATCGCTTCTTCGCATTCCTTGCCGGTGTGCTGTTGCTCATGGCCATGTGGGGACGCTTCGCGCTTCAACTTGCCGGGAGCTGATCGATGGTGACCGAAGTTCGGATCTCGCACTGGGATGCGGTCATCTTCGATTGCGACGGCGTGCTGGTCGACAGCGAGCCGGTCTCCAACCGCATCTTCCGGCAACATCTCGCCGCGATCGGGCTTGAGCTGAGTATCGAGCAGACCATGGAGACTTTCGTCGGCCTCTCCATGGCTTCGTGCGTCGAGATCATCGAAGCGCGTCTCGGCCGGCGCGTTCCGGACGATTTTCTGGAACGTCTCGATGCCGAGACTTTTCGTGCCCTGGCAGAGGAGGTGGAGTCGGTGGCTGGTATCGAAGCGGTGCTGGATCGACTCGACTGTGTCACCGCTGTCGCCTCCAGCGGCAGTCATGCGAAGATGCGCGTGACGCTTACCCGCACCGGTCTGCTGCAGCGCTTTGCCGGGCGCATCTTCAGCGCGGTGGAGGTCGCGCGTGGCAAACCGTATCCCGACCTGTTCCTGCATGCCGCGGCGAGGCTCGAGGTCGATCCGTCACGCTGCGTGGTGATCGAAGACAGCCAGCCGGGTGTCGAAGCGGCGGTAGCCGCCGGCATGTCGGTATTCGGTTATGCCGCCCGCGGACAGTCGCAGGAACTCGCTGACGCCGGCGCCGTCGTCTTCGACGACATGCATGATCTGCCCGCACTCCTGCTGCGCCACGCGCGCTCGATCGCCACCGTCTGATGCCCCGCGCTCTACCCCGCCGCTTCTATGCCCGCCACCCTCTGGTGGTCGCGCGTGAACTGCTGGGCCAGACCCTGGTGCGCGAGCATGAGGGCGAACGTCTGTGCGGGATGATCACAGAGGTCGAGGCCTATCTCGGTAGCGAAGACAGCGCCAGCCACGCCTTTCGCGGGCCCACGCGGCGCAACGCGGCGATGTTCGGTCCGCCCGGGCATGCCTACGTGTATCTGGTCTATGGCCTGCACCACATGTTGAACGTCGTGACCGGGCCCCCCGGTGTACCCTGGGCGATCCTAGTCCGCGCCGCGAAACCGCTTGCGGGCATCCAGACCATGGAGCGCTTGCGTGGCCGTGGCGGCGATATCGCCAGCGGACCGGGCAAGCTCGCACAGGCGTTTGCGATCGATCGTGGCCTGGATGCGTGGGATCTCACTCTTGGTAAGGCCTTATGGATCGAGCGCGGGCCCCAGATGTCCGATTCGGCAGTGCTGAGCACGCCGCGAGTGGGTATCGACTACGCAGAACCGGCCCACCGTGACGCGCCCTGGCGGCTGGTGCTGACTCAAGTGCCCACAGACTGAGATCCCGCAGGCGGCTTCCCGGCCCACTGTCATCCCGGTCGGGATGAGCTAATCTTAGATTTTCATCGGGACTGATCTGAAACAAAGGGGGTCTTATGCGACGCGCACTGTTGGCTGTGGGACTGCTATCGTTGGCGGCCGCGGGCTGGGCCGAGCCACCATCCTGCGATACGGGCATGAACGCCATCGAGTTCTATCGCGATGATCTCGCTAACCTCAAGCAGCACCTGGAGACGATCGTCGGCGCGATCGGCGAACCGGGCGCGCCCTATGGGCGGGAGAGCGAGAACTGGTCGTATCCTTCGGGTGTCTGCAAGGATGCCAAGGGCTATATTGCAGTCGCGGTCGGATACAACACGACCTTCTCGACCGAGGGGCAGGAGAAGAAACTCGAGGCCGCGTACCGCAAGAAGATGATGGCGGCGCAGGCCAGTGGCAACTATCAGGCCATGGCCCAGCTCAGCCAGGAGATGCAACAGAAGGCGATGGGTCAGGCCATGGCCAATCAGAACAAGTCACCCGTGACCCTGGAGATCGACGCCGATAACGGCGATGGCGGTACGGTCGATCCGGACAGCGTGATCAGGGACGGCACGGGCTTCATCGCCTTGCGCACGTCCTCTGATCCGAACGCACAGACCGAACGGGTCGTGATGTACTTCGATCATGTCGCGCTGAAGGACGCCAAGCGCATCGCAAACTTCACGATTCCCGGCGCGACGCTGGTCTCGGGCCCGCATGATTTTGCCAACGTGCGCATCCAGCTCGACGGACCGAAGGAAATCGTCGAGAGCATGGTCAAGAAGATGGATGCGGGAAAGATACTCGGCGCGCTGCAATCGAGCTACATCAACCGCGAGCCTTGAGTATCGGCGTGAGGGCGGCGTGAGGCGCCGCCCTCACAAACAGGTCTAACACCCAAGAAGATCGTCCGCGCCCGCGCGGATATCAGCTTCGCTCACCAGCACCAGGTTGGCGGCATCCGCCAGCGGGATGTAGCTGTCCTTGCCCGCCACGCGTGCTTTGCGCACGCTGGCATCGCAATACTCGTCGATGAGGGTGAAGATCTCTTCGGCGATGCCGCCGGTCTTTCGGCCTTCATCCACCACCAGCACCTTGCCGACATCGTTGGCATGCCTTGCGATGAATTCCGCGTTGAGCGGCTTGAGCCAGCGCAGATCGAGCACGCGCACTTTCTTCTTCGTCTTGGCTTCGATCTGTTTCGCCACGCGCAGGCTCATGGGTACGCCGTTGCCGAAGGTGACGATGAGCAGATCTTTGGCTTTCTCGTTGTAGACGCGACCCTCACCCAGGGGGACGGCCTGATCCGGGGCGGGATAGTCGAACTGCCATTCGCCGTCTTTGGGCTCGTGCAGGTCTTTCGTCATGTACAGCGCGATGGGTTCCATGAAGACCGACACGCGCCCATCCACCTTGGCAAGCGCGGCACAAGTGCGCAGCATCATCGCCGCGTCGTCGCCCCTGGAGGGGCAGGCGATGACGATGCCGGGGATGTCGCGCAGGGCGGTGAAGGAGTTGTCGTTGTGGAAATGCCCGCCGAAGCCTTTCTGGTAGGCCAGCGAAGCGATGCGTATCACCATGCCGTTGGCGTACTGGGCGTTGGAGAAGAACTGCAGCGAGGCGGCCTCGCCGCGCAGCTGGTCGCAGGCGTTGTGGAAATAGGCCAGATACTGGATCTCGGGGAAGGGCAGCAGGCCGAGCATGGCCTGGCCCTGAGCCATCCCTAAGATGGTGGTCTCATCGAGCAGCGTGTTGAACACGCGCTGGCCCTTGAAGGCGCGATACAGCCCTGAACTGACGGTATAGACGCCGCCCTTCTGCGCCACGTCTTCGCCGAACAAGGTCATCTGCGGGTACTTGGCCATCAGGTCGTGCAGGGCACGATTGATGAGGATGGCCAGGTGCCGTGGGGCCTGGTTCTCGGGCAGTTGATGCTCGCCGCCGAAGGCCCGCGCACGCGCATCGGGTTCGGCCACGCGCGTGGCTTCGGCCTTCACGGCATCGGCATGGTAGGGCGCGAGCGGTGCCATGACCGCTTCGGCCGTGGTCAGTTTGGCATTTGCACTCGCTTTGTTTGCCGCCTCGCGCACGCGTTCGCGCACCGATTCATAGAGTGCGAGCACTTCGTCGTTACTCATCAGCCCCGAATCCATCGCGGTCTCGGCACTCATCAGCAACGGATCGCAGGCTTCAGTGGCCTCGACCGCATCGATACCCAGATATTCCGTCTCGGCATCGGTGCCGGCGTGGCCGAGCAGGCGCTTCAAGCGCAGGTGCAGGAACACCGGCTTGCGATGGCGGCGGCAGTAGTCGATGGCATCACGAGCGACCTCGAAACTGTCGACGAGATCCAGGCCGTCGGCCTGGAAGTACTTGATGCCGGCGCGCTCACGGAACTGCGCCTCGATCCAGTTCTCCGGCGTGCGCACGGATATCCCTAAGCCGTTGTCTTCGCAGACGAAAAGCATCGGGCAGGGCAGGCCCTGATGGGCCGTCCAGCCAGCGGTGTTGAACGCGCTCTGCGCGGTGGCATGGTTGGCCGAGGCATCGCCGAAGGAACAGACCACGATGGAATCTTGGGGTATCGGCAGCGGCTGGCCGAGCACTTTCACCTGACCGATGGCTACCGCCGCGCCCACCGCCTTGGGCAGATGCGAGGCGATGGTGGAAGTCTGCGGCGGCACCCACAACGGCACCGAGCCCCAGACCTTGTGGCGCCCACCCGAGATCGGATCCTCGGCGGAAGCGGCCAGCGAGCGCGCGGTGTCGTAGATCATGTCGATGCCGAGCTTGCGCGCGCGCTCCATCATGAAGGCGCCGGAGCGGTAATGCAGGAAGGCCGGGTCGGTCTCGCGGGTGAGGCGGCCGACGACGGCGTTGCACTCATGGCCCGAGCTGCCGATGGTGTAGAAGCCTTCGCCGCGGGCGCGCATGGCGCGCGCTTCGAGATCGAGATGGCGCGAGGCCATCTGCGATTCGAACAGCTCGCGGAACTCGCCGCCGGTGAGTGCGCCGTCGCCCGGTCGAACCGGGGCGTCGTCGCGCAAGCGCCCTTCGGCGCATTCCCATTCGCGCACGAAGTCGGTGAAGTTCTGGTCCACGACTTCGGCGCGGTTGATGTTACGGGTGGCCTTGCGGGCCAGGCTGGCTTGCGGGTTGGCGGCCATGATCTCGTTGTCGCTCAGCTGGGTGGCTATATCCAGATAGTGTTAACAGAGCCTAGAACGCGGACTTGCCGGTCAGCTCCTTGCCGATGATCAACTGATGCACGCTCTCGGTGCCCTCGTAGGTGATCACCGATTCCAGGTTCAGTGCGTGGCGGATGGGCGTGTGCTCCAGGGTGATGCCGGCGCCGCCGAGCAGGTCGCGCGCGTCGCGTGCGATATCCAGTGCCATGCGCACGTTGTTCCACTTGGCCATGGAGACCTGCGAGGGGTGCATCTCGCCCTTGTCCTTCAGGCGTCCGAGCTGCAGGCTCAGTAGTTGCGCGGTGGTGATGCGACGGCTCATGTCGGCCATGCGCACCTGCACGAGCTGGGTCTCGTTAACCGGCTTGCCGAACAGTTTGCGCTCGGCGGTGTAGTTCAGCACTTCGTCGAGACAGGCCTGGGCCGCGCCGATCGCGCCCCAGGTGATGCCGTAGCGGGCCTGGGTGAGGCAGGAGAGCGGGCCCTTGAGGCCCTTCACGCCGGGCAGGCGGTTGGCGTCGGGCACGATCACGTCGTCGAAATACAGCGCCGAGGTTACCGAGGCGCGCAGCGACATCTTGTGATGGACTTCCGGCGCGTCGAAACCCTTCATGCCCTTCTCGACCAGGAAACCCTGGACGCCGTCTTCGGTCTGGGCCCAGACCACGGCCACATCGGCGATGGTGCCGTTGGTGATCCACATCTTGGCGCCGTTGAGCACCCAGTCGTCGCCCTTCTTCTTGGCCACGGTCTTCATGTTCGAGGGATCGGAGCCGCCGTGCGGTTCGGTCAGGCCGAAGCAGCCGATGGCCTCGCCCCGCGCCATGGCCGGCAGCCAGCGCTGCTTCTGCTCTTCGGAGCCGAAGCGGTAGATCGGGTACATGACCAGGCTCGACTGCACCGAGACGAAGCTGCGCAGCCCGGAATCGGCGCGCTCGAGCTCCTGGCAGATGAGGCCGTAGCACACGCCGTTGAGGCCCGCGCAGTCATAACCCTCGATGGAACTGCCGAGCAGGCCGAGCTCGGCCACTTCGGGCACCAGTTCCCTGGGAAATAGCCTTCCTCGAAGGCCTTGGGGATCAGCGGCAGCGCCTTCTCGTCAACGAAACGGGCCACCGTATCCTGCACCAGCTGTTCTTCTTCGCTGAGCAGGCTGCGGACATCATAGAAATCCAACGGATTGAGCGTTGCCACCACGCGTCTCCAGAAACTCGAAAGAGGGTTGCGGAAAGCGCCCAATCATACCTGAATCGCTGGCGTTAAGCAGGGGTTGTGGGGCCGGGGAGGGCCGCGGAGGCGGCTTCCGGTATGCTAGGCCCAGATGTACGGAGCACGCGGGCGAGCCCGCGCCGGGAGGCTCATGTTCACAGCGCTGATCTTCGCTCTCGTCTTCGTCGGCGGCTTTTGCGTGATGGCGATCGAGCTCCTGGGCGGGCGCCTGCTGGCGCCCTGGTTCGGCAGCAGCATCTACGTCTGGGGCAGCATCATCACGGTGTTCATGCTCGGCCTGTCGGCCGGCTATCTGGCGGGCGGTACGTTCTCGCTGCACCGGCCCAGCCTGCGCCGCCTGGGCGGCCTATTCTTCGCATCCGCGCTGGCCGTCGTGCCGCTGGTGTTCTGGGCCGACCCGCTGATGGGTGCGATCTTCGCCCGTATCGAAGACCCGCGCTACGGTTCCCTGCTCGCGGCGCTGGCGCTGTTCTTCGTGCCCACGGCGCTGATGGGCATGCTCTCGCCATATGCCATCCGTCTCAGCGTGCGCAACCGCCACCACAGCGGCCATGTGGCCGGGAAACTGTATTTCGTCTCCACCGCCGGCAGCGCGCTGGGGACCTTGCTGACCTCGTTCTATCTGGTGCTCTATCTCGAGGTGGACCAGATCCTGTATCTGATCGTCGCCGGGCTGGTCGCGGCAGGCCTGGTTGCTGTGCTGTTGCCGGCCATGCCGGTGGAGGAAGACGCATGAGATATCTGCTCGCGGTGCTGCTGGCGCTGGCCGCGGTCAACGCGGTGGCGGATCAGAAGGTCGTCTTTCAGAAGCGTTCACTCTACCGCAACATCAGCGTGACCGAAGGCGATGGCATGGTGTGCCTGGAATTCACCACCCGACGCAGCCACACCTGGCAGTCGTGTCAGCGCCAGTCCGATCCGGACCGGCTGGTGTTCGACTACACGCGGATGGTGTTCGCCGGTCTCGCGCTCGACCCCCATCCGCGGCGCGTGCTGGTGATCGGGCTGGGCGGCGGCAGCATCCCGCGCACCATGCACGGCCTCTACCCCGACGCGCGCATCGACGTCGCCGAGATCGATCCTGCGGTGCGCGATGTGGCGCGAGACTATTTCGATTTTCATGCCGCGGGCCCGCTCGCCGTGCATATCGGCGATGGCCGGGTCTTCGTGCGCCGCGCACTGGCCAAGGGTGCGCACTACGATTTCATCGTGCTCGATGCCTTCAACGGCGATTACATCCCCGAGCACCTGATGACCCGAGAATTCCTGCTCGAGTGCCGGCGCCTGCTCAGCGCCGATGGCGTGCTGGTGGCCAACACGTTCTCCAGCAGCAAGCTCTATGACAGCGAGTCGGCGACCTATCAGGCAGCGTTCGGCTGGTTCATCAACCTGCGCAAGCCCGACAGCAACCGGGTGATCGTCGCCGCCAAGCGCGATCGGGTGTCGGTTGCCCGGTTCAACACGCTCGCGCAGGCCATCCCCGCAGATCTGGCGCATTACGGTATCGACATGCGCGAGATCACTGGCCTGGCACTTGCCAAGCCCGACTGGGATAGCGGGGCACGCGTGCTCACCGATCAGTACGCACCGGCCAACCTGCTCAACGGGCCCCACTAAAAATCCATCGCCAAAGGCGTATGATATTGGCGCCGCGAAAGGAGGGCGGACGCCATGAAGATTCCCGAGATATTGCTGGTCGAATCGCTGCACAAGCCCGGGAGTCTGGCCAAGGTGCTCGCGGCGATCGGTGAATCGGGTCTGGTGGTGGAGCATCTCAACGCGGTCCGGCGCGATCAGGACAAGACCGTGTGGGAGATCACGCTCGAGATGGACGACGACACCGATTACGGTGTCTACGAGCGCATAGAGGCCCTGCCCAACGCCCACCTGATAGGCAAGTCCGACCGGGTCTTCAACCGCCATCGGGGCGGCAAGATCCAGACCGTATCCAAGGTCGCCATCTCCACGCTTCAGCAGTTGCGCGATATCTACACGCCGGGCGTCGCCCGGGTGTGTCTCGCCATCCGGGACGATCCGTCGAAGGCCTGGGAATACACCAATCTGGGCAATACCGTCGGCATCATCACCAACGGTACGGCCATCCTCGGGCTGGGCGACATCGGCCCGGTCGCGGGACTTCCGGTGATGGAGGGCAAGGCCGCATTGCTGTCGACCTCGGTCGGTCTTTCCGGCATCCCGATCCTGCTCGAAGAGAAATCGCCGGCGCGCATCATCGAGACGGTCATGGCCATCGCGCCCAGCTTCGGTGCCATCCAGCTCGAGGACTTCGCCGCGCCTGCCTGCTTCGAGATCGAGTCCGAATTGCGCAAGCGTCTGGACATGCCGGTGCTGCACGATGACCAGCACGGCACTGCGGTGGTGGTGCTGGCCGCGCTGCTCAGCGCGGTGGAGCGCGTCGGCCGCGACCTCAAGAAGAGTGTGGTCGGCCAGATCGGGCTCGGTGCCGCGGGCATCGGTATCGCCAGACTGTTGCAGTACTACGGTGTGGAACAGGTTGTCGGCGCCGATCTCAACCCCGACGCGGTCGCGCGCCTGGAACGCATGGGCGGGCGTGGCGCCAGTCTCGAAGGTCTGATGGGACAGGTCGACATCGTGGTCGCGACCACGGGGGTGAGGAATCTGATCAAGCCGGAGATGGTGCGCAAGGGTCAGATGGTGCTGGCACTGTCCAATCCCGATCCCGAGATCGAACCGCGTATCGCGTTGCAGCAGGGAGCCGCCTTCGCGGCCGACGGGCGCAGCATCAACAATGTGCTGGGCTTTCCGGGATTATTCAAGGGTGCGTTGCAGGCGGGCGGCTTGCCGTTCACCGACAAGATGCTCCTCGCCGCCGCGAGGAAGCTGTCCGAACTCGCGCCGGGCGACGATCTGGTGCCCGATCCGCTGGACAAGAACGTGCATGCGGCGGTGGCCGAAGCCGTGGCCGCCGCCGCGAAGGCTCAATAGCGCAGGCCGAGAGCCCGGTAGAGCGCCGCCAGCAGCCACAGCGGGCCGATCAGCAGGAACTGGAGATCCTTGAAGAACGAAGGCTTCTTGCCTTCGACCTTGTGGCCTATGAACTGGCCGATCCAGGCGATGACGAAGATGCTGAGGCTGCTGGCCCAGAGGGGATAGGGCAGCGCGCGCAAGCCGTGCACCGCGGCCAGCACGAGTGCGGCGACTACGATCATCCCCAGCGCGAGCCGCACGGAGAGGAAGAAGTAATAGACCAGGCCCGCGAGCAGGAGCAGCGTGCCCCAATCGAGGGACACGCTCGTCCCCTTCAGGAAACCAGGCGCGGGGATTGCGGCCAGCATTGCGATCAGGCTGACCATGATCGCCGGCACGCAGATCCAGTGGATGCGCTTGTTGACGGGGTTGCGATGACTCTCGCCATATTCGTCGAGCCATTGTCCGACCGGTGCTAGCATGGGTGTGCGCCTCCCTGGGCGAGCCGATGATCCCGCAAGAGCTTAGCAGCAATCCGGAGCGCACACGTCATGGGCCTGATGAAGTTGATTGCAGGGATGAAATTCCTTTCCGAAGGCCGGCGTCTGGAGCTGTACCCGCCGTTCCTGTTCATGCGTGTGAAGGTGCTCGAGATCAGCGATGGCTGGCGTACGGTGCGGATGCGCCTGCCGCTGAATGTCATCTCGCGCAATCCCGGCGGCGTGGTCTTCGGCGGCTTCCAGGCCTCGCTGGCCGATCCGATCGCCGCGCTGGCCTGCGTGCGCATATTCCCGGGTTATACGGTCTGGACGCGCGGTCTCGATATCGACTTCCATCGCGGCGGTAATACCGATCTGGAACTTCGCTTTCAGATGAAACCCGAGCAGGAAGCGGCCATCCGGCGCGAACTTGAGGACAGGGGGCGGGCCACTCCGGTGTTCGAGTATGCCTATCACACCGCCGACGGCACCGCCTGCACCTTCGTCCGCTGCGCGGTGGCCATCCGCCCCAAGGGTTATCGCAAGTTCGCCCACAAGACGGCAGATCTCGAGGACCTGCTCTGAGCCCTTCATCCCATTCCTGAAACTGTGACGCAGGTCTGCGCCCGGCTCGTCGCTGCTGCCGATACTCTTGTCCAACTCCAGAACTTTCCGGCGAGAACGTCCTTGTCCAAACCCGTAGTGCCATTGTTGCTGTGTGCGCTGCTGCTGTGTAGCGGTTGTGCCGGCGTCTCCGCCATCGTCGCCCGCCTGGACCCGGCTGCCGTCGCCAAGGCGAAAGCAGCGCAACGCCACACCCTGCTGGCCAAGGGCGTGCGCCCGCTCGCCGCGCAGAGCGCCTGGTATTACATGGACCGTCAGGAGGCGCGTCTGCGTGAGCAACTGGCCGGCACCGGCGCGCAGGTCGCGCGCGAGGGTGACCGCATCGTGATCCAATTGCCGCCAGACCTCGCCAGTGGCGAGGCTCGGACCGTAGACGACAGACATATCCTCGATTCCGTTGCCCAGGTCATGGCGCAGTTCCGGCGCACGTTCGCGAGCGTCTCGGCGCCGGCGGGTGCGTCCGGCGACAACGTGGTCGCCTATCTGGAGCATCGCGGCGTCGATCGCGACCGCATCCTGCCACTGCCCGAGGGCGGCGAAGACCTGCATCCCGCACCGGTCCGTTTCACCCTCGAGCCCCTCACCCGTTGACCGCATGCCGGGGCCATGGCCTAAGCTAGGGTCCATGGCCTAAGCTATGCAGTTCCGGAGACTCCGGCACAGACGTGGGGGATGCACGTGAAAGTTCTTAACAAGACCAAGATAAAAGAGATCATCGACTCCGCGCGGTCCAAGGAGCTCGACCGCCTGGTCGGCGCGCTGGTCGATCTGCCGCCTGCGGGACTGGCAGAGGTGAAGGCGCTGATGTGGTTGGGGCGCGACCGCGACAGCCCGCGGCACTGGGAGGCGCTGGTGATCGAGGCCAAGGCCAAGATCGATGACGAGACCGCGCGGATCCTCGCCGAGGACGAGAGCCTGGGCGACGATATCGCCGCGGGAGTGGAGAAGCTTGAGGATGCCGGCCTGATCTGAGCGCGCCGAGCTCAGAGTTCGATCAGACCATCCGCGAGTTCGTTGGTATCGTCGGCCGCACGCGGATAGTGCACTGCCATGGCGTCGGCACAGGCGGCCACCGCGCGCTCGAAGCCACCGCCCACGTCGCCGCCGCGTACCTCGGCGACGAAACCGTCGATGATGGCCTGCCAGCGCTCCTCGCCTACCTTCTCGTGGATGCCCGCATCCGCGATCAGCTCCACATAGTGTTCGGCGACGGACACGAAAAACAGCACGCCTGAACGTTCGCGCGTGCGGTGGACGCCCTGATGGAAGAACTGTTCATGTGCCAGCCGGCTCGCACGCATGTGTTTCACCCGCCGTGGCACGATGCGAAAACGCAGCGGCGTACCCAGAAACAATACCGCGCAGGCGATGAACACGCCCAGCTGTATCTCATAGAGATGGAATGCCGTGAGCGCCGCGTCGGCGAGCAACAAGGTGCCCGGTATCAGCAGCGCGATCACCGCGGCCCAGCCCAGTGCCCAGGCGAGGTAGTCGTCGGCAGCACGCGCCAGCACGGTCACGAATTCGCCGCTGGTCCTGGTCTCGGCTCTGGCGACGGCTTCCGCTATCCGTCGCTTCTCTTGCGCTTTGATGAATGTCATGGTCTCACCAACCTCCCGAGGCGCCGCCGCCGCCGAACGATCCGCCCCCGCCGCTGAAGCCGCCGCCTCCGAACCCGCCGCCCCCGAATCCGCCGCCGAAGCCGCCGCCCCAGTACCCGCCCCAATAGCCGTGGCGGGTAGGCGTGCCGGTGCGCGGTCCGCCGCTGAGCAGGGTGCCGAGGATGAGTGGCAGGAAGATGACACCGAAAGAGAGCAGCATGAGGATGCCGACGGCCGAACGCTGGCGGGTCTTCTTCTTCGCTACCGGCTCATAAGAGCCGTCGAGCACTTTGAGGATCGCAGCCGTGCCCTTGACGATGCCTTCCTGGTAGCGGCCCTGGCGAAACTCGGGCAGGATCACATTGCGGATGATGTCGTCGCTGAGCGCGTCGGTGAGCGTGCCTTCGAGGCCATAGCCGACATCGATCCGCACCTTGTGTTCCTTGACCGCCACGATGAGCAGGGCACCGTTATCCTTGCCTTTCTCACCGATGCCCCAATGCCGGCCCAGCTGGTAACCGTAGTCTTCGATCGGCAGGCCACCCAGATCGGGCAAGGTCACGACCACGATCTGCTGTCCGCTCTGCTTCTCGTGCCCGGCGAGCTCGGTATCCAGACGCTGCTGCACGCTCGGCGAGAGCAGACCCGCCTGATCCACCACGCGGCCGGTCAGCGCCGGAAACTGCGGTTGGGCGGCCGCAGCCAGCCCGGCGAACAGCAACCCGCCGACAAGGGCCGCCGTGCGCAGCAGCGCGGGTATGCGCACTAGAATTTCACCTGCGGGACTTTTTCAGCTTCCTTGTCGATGGTGAAGTTCTGCTTCACCTTGGCATCGGGGTAGAGCATGGCTGCCCACCAGCGACCCGGGATGGTGCGCAGCTCGGTGTTGTAGCGCTGCACTGCCTGGATGTAGTCACGGCGCGCGACCGCGATGCGGTTCTCCGTGCCCTCGAGCTGCGATTGCAGGGTGAGGAAGTTCTGGTTGGACTTCAGATCGGGATAGCGCTCGACCACTACCATCAGGCGCGAGAGTGCGCCCGTGAGTGCGGCCTGGTTCTGCTGGAAGGCCTGGAAGGCCTTCGGGTCGGTGGTGATGTTCGCCGGGACCTGCATCTGCGATACCCGTGAACGCGCTTCGGTCACCTCGGTGAGCACCTTCTCTTCCTGGGTGGCATAGCCTTTCACCGTCGCCACCAGATTGGGTACCAGATCGGCACGGCGCTGGTACTGGTTGAGTACCTGACTCCACGCAGCCTTCACCTGCTCATCATAGGTGGGCACGTTGTTGATGCCGCAGCCGGCGAGGAGCAGCAGCAATGCGCCCGCTACGGCGAGACGCGAGAGGAGGGTGGTTGTACGCATGGTGGTATACCTGCAAGCTTGCAAGAGTCTGGTACGGATGATAACAAAGTCGGGCTGGCGCGATGGCGCACGGTGACCGACAGCGAAAAGGACCGCGGATGAGCGCGAAGGGCAAACGAGTCGTGGTGCTGGTGCACGGCTGGAGTGTACGCAGTACCGATACCTATGGCGAGCTGCCCGGACGTCTGCGTACCGAGGCCCGGCGCCGGGGCGGGCCCGATCTCGACG
This sequence comes from uncultured Pseudomonadota bacterium, assembly GCA_963739695.1. Taxonomy (GTDB): domain Bacteria; phylum Pseudomonadota; class Gammaproteobacteria; order Natronospirales; family CAVUBB01; genus CAVUBB01. Next base: position 21,305 of record CAVUBB010000019.1, read on the forward strand.
TCCGCCACATCTGGCTGAGTAAATATGTCAGCTTCCACGACGGGGTTCGCCTGGAAGATATCAGTCGCGCCTTCGACGCCGCGCTCAAGCGTGAGCTCGGCGATGTGCTCGACACCGGCCGCCGTTTTGCCTGTATCACTCATTCCACCGGCGGTCCGGTGGTGCGCCGCTGGTTGCAGAGCCACTACCTCGAAAAGCGCCGGCGTGTCACACCCATCAGCCATCTGATCATGCTCGCGCCGGCCAACTTCGGCTCTGCACTCTCGCAACTGGGGCGCTCGCGACTGTCGCGCCTGAAAACCTGGTTCGACGGCATGGAACCCGGCACCGGCGTACTCGACTGGCTTGAACTGGGCAGCGAAGGTAGTTGGAACCTAAACCAGGAATGGCTGGCTGGCGGTGCAGGGCTGGTCGGTGCGCGCGGCGTATTTCCCTTCGTACTCACCGGGCAGACCATCGACCGTCATCTCTACGACCACGTCAACGCCTATACCGGGGAGATGGGCTCCGACGGCGTAGTGCGGGCCGCGGCGGCGAATCTCAACGCCAGCGCGCTGACGTTGACCCAGGAGCCGCCGCGCGCGGATCCGCAGGCGCCTTCGGGATACAGTGCGCCGCGTCTGCGCGTGAGCAAGCCGGTACGCGGCCCGGATGTCCCCTTCACCATCGTCCCGGGCCGTTCGCATTCCGGAGATCGCATCGGCATCATGCGCAGCGTGCGCGACGACGGCACCGCGGATCCGACGGTCGATGCCATCCTCGCCTGTCTGCGGGTCAAGACCATGGCCGAGTATCGCTCAGCCGTGACCGAGTTTGGCGAACGCCGGGCAGATGTGCAGGCGCGCGAGCGAGTGGAGCGTGTACGCGAGATGGGCCCGTTCGAGCGCACGTTCATCAAGGATCCGTGCAGCATGCTGGTGCTGCGGGTGCGTGACGATCGCGGCCATCCGGTGGAAGACTTCGATCTCGTATTCACGGCCGGGAAGGACGACGACCCGGATCATCTGCCGCCGGGCTTCCTGGTGGATCGCCAGCGTAACCGGCGCACGCCCGATACCATCACCTTCTATCTCAATCACGCCGTGATGACCGGCGCGCCGGCACTTGTCGATGCCGACGGCAAGCAGGTGCGTGCCGCGTTACCGGCGTGTGAGCGCCTGGGTTTGCGAGTGGTGCCCTATCCGCAGGAGGGCTTCGTGCATTATCTGCCCGCGGAGCTGTCGGCGACACCGGCCAATCTCAAGCAGTTCATCCGGCCCGATGAGACGGTGATGGTCGATATCGTGCTGCGGCGTATCGTCCGCGAAGGGGTCTTTCGGATGACCCGCAACACCGGCCCGGAAAGCTTCCTGCACGAGCCGCCCGGGCCGCCGGTGGACGGCGAGCAGGGCTAGCGCTGTCCGGCAGACAGTCGTCCCGGCAAGCCTCGCGTGCACGGCACAGAGTTGCTGGCCGAGTTAAGATTAAGTATTTCCGCCAATCGCAGTAGCAGGCAACGAGGGGAGCAGTCCGATGCCATCTTTCGACGTCGTCTCCGAAGTCGATCTTAACGAACTCACCAACGCCGTCGACCAGACGGCGCGCGAGATCGGCAACCGATACGATTTCAAGGGCTCGAGCGCGCGTATCGAACGCGAAGGCGAGATCGTGAACGTATTCGCCGACAGTGACTTCCAGCTCAAACAGGTGCTGGAGATATTCTATACGCGGGCAGCCAAGCGCGGCATCGATGTCGCCGCGATGGAAGAGGGCAAGCTGGAGACGATAAGCGGCGACAAGGTGCGCCAGTCCCTCACCACGCGCCAGGGCATCGGTCAGGACCTGGCGAAGAAGATCGTACGCCAGATCAAGGACAGCAAATTGAAGGTGCAGGCGGCCGTGCAGGGGGAGAAGGTGCGGGTTACCGGCAAGAAGCGTGACGATCTGCAGCAGGTGATCGCATTGTTGCGCGAAGCGAAGTTCGATCAGCCCCTGCAGTACGACAACTTCAGGGATTGACGGGAATGGTCACGGAGTGCCAGCCATGACCATCCCCATCAGCAGCAACAGGACGACGAGCAGGACCAGGCGCCAGCCCCGGCGCCGCCGTCGGTGCGAACCCATCTAGTCACCGCGTGCCTGCGTGGCGCGCGCATATGCAGCGTCGCCCCAGCCGGTCAGCGCGCCATCGCGGAACACCAGCGGGGTGGTCTCGTCGCGCGTGGTCTCACCGTCCGAATGACGGTGCTGCGTACGGTAATAGAGGATCTCGTAGCTGGCACCGCGGGCGCTGAACGCCTCGGAGTCGTCCGGCTTGCCGAGCCTCGCGATCACGTCCGCTTTGCTCGCGCCGAGCTGCAATTGGGCGATCAATTCCCGATTGTGCTCCTGGCGGTACTCCCAGGAACTGCTGTCGCTCCAGCCGCCGTCGCCGCCGACATGGACGACGCAGCCCGAAAGCGCGAGCAGAAGCAGCGGCAGGATCAGGTAGATCCGTTTCATATCGAAGTCCCTTCCTTTCATTTCACATCGAGCACGATCTTGGAGACGACTTTCTTCACGCCGTCTACCCGTCCGGCCACGTCTACCGCACGATCGAACACGGCCTTGTCGACCACGTGCCCGCGCAGGGTGATCACGCCGACATCGGCGTCGACCTGGAGATCGGCATGCGCCAGCAGCTCATCCTTGGCGAAGGCCTCGCGCACCTTGCTGGCCAATTCGCGATTCGCATTTTCCTGGGCATGAGTGCGTTCGGACCAGTCTTTTGCCCAGTAGGCATGGGTGCCGCTGTCGGACGACATCCCGTCAGTATCGCCGACGACGATGACGCAGCCGGAGAGCATGCTGGCGGTCAGCACTGCGGCGATGGTACCCACGATTCGACTTTCGATCTTCATCTCATTCTCCAGATAGATATACAGTTCGATTCCAGTGTGTTCAGGATTCGTCGCGGTAACGGCGCAGCCAGGTCGCGCCGGCGACGAACACCGCGCCGATGACGAGCCCGCCCCAGAGGCGACCGTTCTCCAACAGATGACCGATCCGCAGGATCGAGATCGGATTGCCCTGCTGGCTGATCTGAAGGCCGCTGTTGCCGTACTCGATCGAGAGATTCTGCAGGGACTGCTCGTCGAACAGGTTCGTATACAGGTGCCCGAAGTGATGCCCGATCAGATCGGCGAAGTGATGGCTGCCGAGGGCTATGCGTTCGGCGAAGATCAGCGCCAGCGGCGGCACGACTGCCCACAGGAACGGCGCCTTGCGGGCCCAGGCCGAGGCGAGCATGAGCCAGCCGTAGACGGGGAAGTACCAGAGCGCCTGGACGACGAAGAACAGCAGGATGGTGAACCACGCCGCCACCATGGTGACCGGGTGCGCGAGTACGCCCCAGCCGCTGCCGCCGAAGGTCCCGACCAATACCGCGGTCGAGACGATCATGCCGATCTGATAGATCGCGATGATTCCCGTCACCACCAGCGGCACGACGACCAGTGCGGTAGCGAGCTTGGAAAGTACTGTCGCCAGATCCGAGACCGGCAGTGATTTCCAGAACAACACGCTGCGGTCGCGCCGGTCGCCATAGAGCGCATCGAGCAGATAGAAGAACGTCACGCCCAGCAGCATGATGTCGAACGGCATGGCCGATGCGACCATCAGGCCGCCCAGTGCGGTGGCGACCTGCGCTGCGGTGAGCTGCGCGAGATCGACGTTGACATCCACCATATCGGCGTGATGATAGAGCGCCATACCGGTGGCATAGAACGTGGCCAGTAGCATGAGAGCCGCCGCGACACCGGGCACCATCCAGATGGCGCGGTGCTCCCAGACTTCACGTCTCAGAAGGTAGGTAAAAGCTCTCATGACTGGGCTCCTTTCATCTTGGCGACGAACAGATCCGCCACGCTGGGCGTATGCAGCTCACCGAACCGCTCGAGCTGTTCGCGGGCGACGCCTTCAAACAGGAACAGCCGCTTGCCGAATACTTCACGTTCATGCAGTGGCATGAGTGCCCGGGCTTCCTCGGTCCGGTCCGGGCCGACCAGCACTTCCACATAGCGCTCGGCGATGGATTCCATGGATTCGTCGAGGACGATGAGGCCGTCGCGGATGAACACCAGGTCGGTAAGGATATGCTCGATCTCTTCGACCTGATGGGTGGTCACCAGGATCGTGCGTCCTTCGTCGAAATAGTCGTTCAGCAGGGTGGAGTAGAACTCCTTCCGGTAGAGGATATCGAGACCGATGGTCGGCTCGTCCAGTACCAGCAGTTTGGCTTCTATGGCCATCACCAGCGCCAGATGCAGCTGGGTGACCATGCCCTTGGACAGTTCGCGCACCTTGCGGTCGGGACGGATCTTGGTCCGCGCCAGGAATTGCTCGGCGCGATCGCGGCGGAAGCGCGGATGCAGTGCCTCGACCAGGTCGACGACCTGATCGACTCTGATCCAGCGCGGCAGCGTGGCGACATCGGCGATGAAGCACACGTCCTGCATCAGTTCGTGGCGCTGGTGGCGCGGGTCGCGTCCGAGCACGCTGAGTTCGCCGTCGAACGGCGTCAGGCCCAGTATCGCTTTCAGGGCCGTCGTCTTGCCGGCCCCGTTGGGGCCGATCAGGCCCACGATGCGCCCCTGACCGATATCGAGGTCCACGCCTGCCAGTGCGACCTGGTCGCGGTAGGTCTTGGTCAGACCGCTGGCCTTTATCACGCTAGTCATGAGTTTTCTCCGGCTTCTGAGTCCTTAACCTCTGCCAGCAAGTTCGCTACCTCCAGCCCGAGGCGGTGGATGCGCTGGACGATCGCGGGCCATTCGCTCTGCAGGAACTGCTCACGCTCCGCGCGCAGCAGTTTCTTGCTCGCGCCTTCGCGAACGAACATGCCCAGCCCTCTGCGCTTTTCCACCAGATCTTCATCGACCAGTTCCTGATAGCCTTTGAGTACGGTCAGCGGATTGAGCTGATACTCGGCGGCGACACTGCGCACCGAAGGCAGGGCATCGCCCTCCTTCAGTACGCCTTCCAGGATCATGGCCACCACCCGGTCTCGCAGTTGTCTGTAGATGGGCTGGTTGTCATTCCAGTTCGGATCCATAGCCTGTGCCTCTTGTCATTCGGCTGCCCGCGTTCACGGGCTTGCCTAACTTACCGGCCCAATTGACTGGATGCCAGGGTCCGCGCGATCGCGGTGATCGTAGCGGTATCCAGGCTGCTGTCCGGATCCAGGGCGTCCATCGCGCGACGGAGCGGCAGGAACGCCTGTTCGTCCAGAGCTTCGAGCAGACTGTCGGTCTGGGCGACGCTCGGTTCGGCGATCACGACGACGTCGTCCAGATGGCCGCGATACGGGGCCCCGGCGTGCAGGTCGACACGCATGCCCATGCGGATATCCGCAGCGGCGGTGGCGCCTTGGCGGATGATGTTGCCTGCCAGCGCGTCGACATCGACCTGGGGCGTCAACTCATACGCATGCGGCATTTCGGGGCCGTTGAGCGTCGACAGCGCGAGCGAACGGCGCGCGTCACCATTAATCGAGACGGCGGCGTGCGCGGTCTGCGCATGGATCTGCGCGCCCAGCGAAGCGTCCATCTTTCCTTCGCCGGCCCAAGCGGTCGCGGCGGTCAATCCGGCGGCGACCGCGACGGCCGTGCCCACAGCACGAAGGGTGCGGTTACGGTTTGCAGTCTTCATCTTCGTATCTCCTTATCGAATCACCGGGCTTCGGGACCCCGAAGCATGTTGCCGGTACACCCCATAGCGTGGCGGTGTTGTAGTGAACTATAACACCAGACGACAAAAATGCAAGCATGCTCATACAGAATTTTCGTACTGTCATGAATATTCTTTTATTTCAGTAAGTTGCATTCTTGCAATCGAGGTCGCCGGGGCCGGGATGGCGAGATGGTGCGCCGCCAAGCGGGATGCCGAGGGGGCGCTTGCGCCCGGCTGCGGCCTCTGTTTTGCTAAGCGCCATCTACTCCGGCACCATCGGCCCGAGCGGACGGGACGGAGCCGGCCAGCGGGAAGCAGTGCCATGGAATATCTATGCGGTTAGGCGGACACGGCAGGCGTGGCGTGCGCGCGCGAAACGCGTCGTTGCGGGCCGGACTAATCGCGGGCACGGCCCTCGTCATCGCGATCAGCGCGTGGCTCGGTGCGTCTGCAACCTGGCGCAGCGGCCCGGTGCTGCATACCGTGATCGAGATGCTGGCGACCTTCGCGGCCGCGTTTGCCGGCACCGTAGCCATCGTGCGCTACTTCAGCAAGCGCTCCACCCAGTTTCTCTTTATCGGCACGGGATTCCTGGCCGCCGCCGTCCTCGACGGCCTGCACATCACCTTTTCCGACGCGATCATCCCGCTGAGCTATCCAAGTTCCCTGGATGCCGTAACTGCATGGAGCTGGCTGATCTCGCGGACCGTGCTCGCGATCTTTCTGCTCCTGACCTGGCTGGGTTGGGAAGCGGCACGCCAGGGCATGGTTCCGAAGGTGGCGCCCCGGGCTCTTTTTTCACTCACTGCTCTAGCCATCTGCGGCTGTGTGCTCACTCTGCTTTGGGTGCCATTGCCGGATCCGCATATCAATGATGCGTTCTTGCACAGGCCGCTGGAGATGATCCCCGGCCTGATTTTTGCCGTCAGTTTCGCGGGGCAGCTGCGCCGCGGAGCGTGGCGGCACGATATGTTCGAGTTCCTGCTGGTGCTCTCGCTTCTGGTGGCGGCCGGCGGTCAGCTCGTCTTTATGCCGTATTCCAGAAGTCTCGGCGATGCCGAGTTCGACCTCGGCCATCTGTGCAAGCTGATCAGTTACGTGCTCGTGCTGGCCGGGTTGATCTACAGCATGTACGGCCTCTTTCGCCAGGCCGAAGAAAGCGCGGACCGGCTGGCGCACAAGGCCCGGGAACTTGCCGAGAGCGAGACCCGGACCCGCGCCATCATCGACAATGCGGGCGAGGGCATCCTCACGGTCGATCACAGCGGACGTATCGTGACGTTCAACCCGACGGCGGAACAGATCTTCGGTTATACGCGCGAACAGGTACTTGGCCGGGATATCAAGCTGCTCATGCCTGCGCGCTTCTGGGAAGTGGCGGATGGTTTTCGCACCCGCTTCGCCGCCGAGCAGCCGACGCTGCCGGCTCACTCTTTTCGCCAGGAAGTGGTCGGCCGCCGTGCCGACGGTACGCATTTTCCGATGGAGCTCGCGCTCAGTGCCTATCGCCTGCGCTCGGGCGCCCACTTCACCGGTCTGGTGCGCGATCTGACTGAAGAGCGTCGCCAGCAAGCGATATTGGACCGCACGCTGGCATTGCAGACCGCGATCCTTGCCGGCACCACCTATTCCATCATCGCCACCGATACCTCGGGCACTATCGTCAGCTTCAATCGTGCCGCCGAGCGCATGCTCGGTTACTACGCCGATGAGGTGGTGGGCCGGGCGACGCCGACACTGATCCATGATCGCGCGGAGATCGTCGCGCGGGCGCAACAGCTTAGCCGCGAGTTGGGCTGCGATATCGAGCCCGGATTCGACGTGTTCATCGCCAAAGCCCGCGAAGGCGCACCGGAAGAACAGATCTGGACTTACGTGCGCAAGGACGGAACGACTTTCAAGGCGTTGCTTTCGGTCGCTGCTCTGACCGACCCTCAGGGCACCGTCACCGGTTATGTCGGCATCTCCAGCGATATCACCGCGCGCCTCGAAGCGGAGCGCCGCCTGCGCGACAGCGAGCAGCGTTTTCGCGCCCTGGTCGAAAGCGCGCCCATCGGTATCTTCGCTACTGACCGTAACGGCGACTTCATTCAGGTGAATACGACCTGGGTCAACCTCACCGGCCTGAACGACGAGCAGAGTGCCGCCGCCGGCTGGGTCCGGGCCATCCATCGCGACGATCGTGAACGTGTAGTGGCCGCCTGGCGGGCTGCGGTGCGCGATCAGCATCCGTTCAGCGAGGAATTCCGGATCGAACGCCTCGACGGCAGCGAGATCTGGGTACTGGGTCAGTCTGTGCCCCTGCGCAGCGGGCATGTCCTCGAAGGCTATCTGGGCACGGTCACCGATATCAGCGAACGCAAGCAGATCGAACGCATGAAGGGCGAGTTCATCTCCACGGTGAGCCACGAGCTGCGCACACCCCTGACCTCGCTGCGCGGTGCCTTGGGTCTCCTCCACGCGACGCCCCCGGAGCAGATACCCGATGCGCTGGCCTCTCTGGTCGATATCGCTCATCGCAACAGCGAGCGGCTGGCGCGCCTGGTGAACGATATCCTGGAAGTCGAGAAGATCGAATCGGAGAAACTCGCGATCCGTCTTGAAAAAGTGGATATGAACGAGGTCGCGGAGCACGCTCTCGATCTCGATCAGCCGCTGGCCGACCGCTACAACTGTCGTTTCGAGTTCGCGCCCGCACCTGCTGAAGCCTGGATCCGAGCCGACCCGGATCGACTCATGCAGGTGATCTCGAACCTGTTGTCGAATGCGGCCAAATTTTCACCCACTGGTGCCGCTGTACGTATCGCGGTCGAGACCGACGCCGAACACATCCGCTTGACGGTGACCGATCAAGGAACGGGGATTCCGGATGAATTCCGCGAACGCATCTTCGGCCGTTTCGCGCAGGCGAACGTGGGCGGCGGGGTGCGCAAGGAAGGCAGCGGCCTGGGCTTGAGCATCGCCCGGGCGCTGACGGTGCGCATGGGCGGTCGTATCGATTTCGTGTCGGCCGCTGGCGGCCCGACCACGTTCCTCGTGGAGTTTCCGTTGCTGCGGGACGAAGCACACGGTCAGTGAAAGCCCGCACTTGCGTGCGCGACGACACATGATAAGTTGCGGACGACGAGCCGTGGCACCGGATCCGGCAGGTCCAATTGATGGAATCGCGAACATGACACACGCACTGGAAAGCATCCTCTACGTCGAAGACGAACCGGACATCCGTACGGTAGCCAGTCTGGCGCTGCACGACATCGGCGGCCTGCAAGTGAAGACCTGCGGGAGTGGGCGCGAAGCCCTCGAACTCGCAGACCGCTCGCGCCCCGATCTCATCCTGATGGATGTGATGATGCCCGATCTCGACGGCCCCGCCACCCTGTCGCGCCTGCGCGAGAATCCTGATACGGCGCATATCCCGGTGGTGTTCATGACCGCCAAGGCGCAGCCCGAAGAAGTCGAATATTTCAAGGGGCTGGGCGTGGTCGAGGTCATCGGCAAGCCGTTCGACCCGCTCACTCTTGCCGACCGTCTGCGCGCTCTGTGGGCGACGCTGGACTCGTCTGACTGAGGCCTGCCCGGCCTGCTCTCGATCCTCGGACTTGCCTGCGCTTCGCGCACGCTCCAACATACGCTTCTGACGTGGGACGGGATCGAAACCGATGCAGGACACTGCCAGCGAACGCACACGCCTGATGATCTATGGCGCCTATGGGTATACCGGCGACCTCGTGGTACGCGAGGCCGTGAATCGGGGCCTGCGCCCCGTCCTCGCCGGACGCGACGCGGTGCGTCTGCCCGAACAGGCACGCCGCTTCGGGCTCGAGTACGCAGTGCTCGACCTCGACGACCCTGACGCGCTCAAGACCGCGCTCGCGGAAGTGGCGGTACTCATCAACTGCGCCGGCCCGTTCATCCATACCTTCCGGCCGCTGGCGCTGGCGTGTATCGAGACTGGCTGCCACTACCTTGATGTGACTGGCGAGATCGCCGTCTTCGAAGGTCTCGCGCGTCTCGATGAGACCGCGAAAGAGGCCGGCGTCATGCTCCTGCCGGGGATCGGCTTCGACGTGGTGCCCACCGACTGCCTGGCCACACATCTGAAAGCACGGCTGCCCGACGCCGACGCGCTGGTACTGGCCTTCGCTGGCGGCGGCGGCTTCTCGCGCGGTACGCTGAATACGCTGATCGAAGGTCTGGGTGAGGGCGGCGCTGTGCGCAAGGATGGCCGCATCACGCCGGTACCGCTGGCCTGGAAGACACGGCTGGTCGATTTCGGCCGCGGCCCCTGGACGACGGTCAGCATCCCCTGGGGCGATGTATCCACGGCTTTCCACAGCACCGGCATCCCCGCTATCGAGGTCTATACTGCGGTGCCGCCTTCGGCCCTGCGCTGGCTGCGCATGGTGGCGCGCCTGGGTTGGCTGTTCCGGCGCAAGAGCGTGCAGGCCCTGCTCAAACTCTGGGTCCGCCTGCGCGCCCCCGGCCCCGACGAGGAAGTGCGTGCGGGATCGCAAAGCCTGGTCTGGGGCGAGGCCGGCAATGCTGACGGGCGCAAGGTGTGCACACGGCTCGAGTGCCCCAATGGCTACGCGCTCACCGCCCAATCCGCCGTGCTTGCAGCCCAACGAGTGCTGGCGGGCGCAGCCTCTCCGGGCTTTCAGACACCTTCGCGCGCGTTCGGCGCCGACTATGTGCTGGAGCTCGATGGCGTCACCCGCGAAGACCTCAGTACCGAAGACCCCACCCTGCGTGAGGCGGCTGCGGATGGTAGAATTGCCGGCTTATAAATGAGGCGGCAGACCCGCCGTCTGCCATCGACAGCATCAGGAGCACAGGCATGAAGAATCCGGTCCGAGTCACCATCACCGGCGCCGCCGGCAACATCGGCTACGCCCTCGCTTTCCGCATCGCCGCGGGCGATATGCTCGGCCCCGACCAGCCGGTGATCCTGCAGCTTCTTGAGATCACGCCGGCGCTGGGTGCGCTCGAAGGCGTGGTGATGGAACTCAAGGACTGCGCGTTCCCGCTGCTCGCCGATATCGTCGCCACCGACGATCTGAACGTGGCCTTCACCGATTGCGACTACGCGCTGCTGGTCGGCGCCAAGCCGCGCGGCGCGGGCATGGAACGCAAGGATCTGCTGCTGGAGAACGCCAAGATCTTCGGCCCGCAGGGCAAGGCACTGAACGACCACGCGAGCCGCGACGTCAAGGTGCTGGTGGTCGGCAACCCGGCCAACACCAACGCGCTGATCGCGAGCAAGGCCGCGCCCGACCTCGATCCGCGCCAGTTCACGGCCATGACCCGCCTCGACCACAACCGCGCCATGGCGCAGCTGGCCGGGAAGACGGGTACGCATGTGAACGACATCAAGCGCATGATCATCTGGGGCAATCACTCGGCGACCCAGTATCCCGACATCCATCACTGCACCGTGAAGGGCAAGCCTGCACCGGAACTGCTCGAGGAGAGCTGGGTCAAGGACACCTTCATCCCCACCGTGCAGCAGCGCGGCGCCGCGATCATCAAGGCGCGCGGCGCCTCCTCGGCGGCCTCCGCCGCCTCTGCCGCCATCGATCATATGCGCACCTGGGCACTCGGCACGGCCGATGGCGACTGGGTGAGCATGGGCGTGCCCGCCGATGGCAGCTACGGCATCGCAGACGGCGTGGTCTACTCCTTCCCGGTCACCTGCAAGGGTGGCAGGTACAGCATCGTGCAGGATCTTGAGATCGGTCCGTTCAGCCGCGAGCGCATGGCCGCGACCGAGGCGGAATTGCGCGAAGAGCGCGAAGGCATCAAGCACCTGCTCTAAGGTCGGAAAGATGCCGCCCGGATTCCCGGGCGGCATCGTCATCCTTCCCGGCCCCGCAAAGGTTCGCCTCGCGCGAGCCCGGTAGTCCTACTGATTTTGTCGCCTCCGGGCCCTGAGCTATAGTGGGAAAAGTCCCGCCCGCCCCACAGACGGCGCGGCCCCGCCCCCGCTCAAGCAAGGAGTCGCTCGTGGCTACGCTTCTCTGGTTGCTCTTCTTTCTCGGTGGCGCACTCGCGCTTGCGTACCGCCGCAGCTCACTCGGCTCGGCGACCCTCATCGCCGCTGCCGCCCTGCTCTTTTACAGCGCGCTTTCCGATGCCGCGGGCTGGTGGAAGCTGTTGCTGTGGGTCGCGTTCTTCGCGATCACGGTGCCGCTGAACCTGCCCGAGTTGCGCCGGCGCTGGATCACCCGCCCGGCCTTCGATCTCTATCGCAAGATCATGCCGGAGATGTCCTCGACCGAGCGCGAAGCGCTGGAAGCGGGTACGGTCTGGTGGGATGGGGAACTGTTCAGCGGCCGCCCGGACTGGGGCAAGCTCCTGGACTGCGCACCACCGGCATTGAGCGCGGAGGAGCAGGCATTTCTGGACGGCCCCGTGGAAGAACTGTGCACGATGATCGACGACTGGAAGATCACCCACGAATACGGCGATCTTCCGCCCGAAGTCTGGGACTTCATGAAGTCGAAGGGCTTCTTCGCGATGATCATCCCCAAGCGTTACGGCGGCCTGGAATTTTCCGCGCTGGCGCACTCCCAGGTCCTGGTGAAGGTCGCCTCCCGCAGCGCGACCGCCGCTTCGCTGGTCGCGGTGCCGAATTCGCTCGGCCCGGCCGAGCTGATCCACCGCTATGGCACTGAGGAACAGAAGAATCATTACCTGCCGCGCCTGGCAAGTGGCAAGGATATCCCCTGCTTCGCGCTCACCTCGCCTGTGGCCGGGTCGGATGCGGGTTCGATCCCCGATTCCGGCATCGTCTGCAAGGGCATGTTCGAGGGCAAGGAAGTCATCGGCATGCGGCTGAACTGGGACAAGCGCTATATCACGCTCGCCCCGATCACCACCGTGCTGGGTCTGGCGTTCAAACTCTACGACCCCGATCACCTGATCGGCGACATCGAGGATTACGGCATCACCTGTGCGCTGATCCCGCCGGAGTTGCCCGGGGTCACCATCGGCCGGCGCCACTTCCCGCTCAATATCCCGTTCCAGAACGGCCCCACTCAGGGCAAGGACGTGTTCGTGCCGCTCGACTTCATCATCGGCGGGCCGAAGATGGCCGGCCAGGGCTGGCGCATGCTGATCGAATGCCTGTCGGCAGGCCGTTCGATCTCGCTGCCCTCGAACACCACCGGTGGCGCCAAGCTCGGCGTGTTCGCCAGCGGCGCGTATGCGCGTCTGCGCAAACAGTTCAAGCTGCCGATCGCCAAGTTCGAGGGTGTGGAAGAGGTGCTGGCGCGGATGGGCGGCACACTGTACGCGATGGATGCAGCCCGGGTGATGACGGCGGGTGCGGTGGATATGGGCGAAGTCCCCTCCGTGCCTTCCGCGATCGTGAAATACCATATCACCGAGATGGCGCGGCAGGTTTCCAACGATGCCATGGATATCCAGGGCGGCAAGGGAATCTGTCTCGGCCCCCGCAACTATCTCGGGCGCGCGTACCAGTCGGTCCCGATCGCGATCACGGTGGAAGGTGCGAACATCCTCACCCGCAACATGATCATCTTCGGTCAGGGCGCGATCCGCTGCCATCCTTTCGTCCTACGCGAGATGAAAGCGGCCCAGGACGACGACTACCAACGCGGCCTGGCCGAGTTCGACGACGCCCTTTTCGGGCATATCGGCTTCGCGATCAGCAACGCGGCGCGCGCCTTCGTGACGGCAGCCACCCATGCGCGGTTCACGCGCTCACCCGTGGACGGACACACGCGCCGCTACTTCCAGCACATCAACCGCTACAGCGCTGCATTCGCCCTGGTCGCCGACGCGGCCATGCTGACGCTGGGCGGTGGTCTGAAGAAGAAGGAGCGTATCTCGGCGCGCCTGGGCGACATGTTGAGCTACATGTATATCGCTTCCAGCGTGCTCAAGCGTTTCGAGGACCAGGGTCGTCCGGCCGAGGATTTGCCGCTGGTCGAATGGGCTTGTCGCGACCTTATCTACAAGCTGCAAGAGCAGTTGCACAGCCTGCTGCGCAATTTCCCCAATCGACCGGTCGCGGCCGTACTGCGCGCGCTGGTGTTCCCGACCGGGCGTACCTATTCCGCACCCAGCGACGCGTTGGGTTCGCGCGTGGCGGAACTGTTGACCGAGCCGGGTCCGCCGCGCGATCGACTCACCGCCGGGTGCTACATCGCCGATCCGGGCGGTCCCATCGGGATGATGCGCGAAGCCCTGGAACTCACCGAGAAGCTCGATGAGATTGAACGCAAGATCCACGCCGCCATCAAGGCGGGCGAGCTGGCGCCGGCACGCGGCGAGCCGGACTGGCATGCGGCATTCAAGGCGAAGCTCATCACGGCGGGAGAGCGTGACGACTTCAAGCATCTGGACGAGCTGGTCTTCGAGATCATCAGCGTCGATGATTTCGCGCCCGACCAGCTTGGTACCCGGCCGCTGGGATACGGCGACGAACCCGGGAAGACCGCTGCCAAGCGGCGTGCACCGCGCAAGAAGCGCAGCAGCAGCGCCGAGAAGGCCTGAGTCGGGGTCGATGCTGCGGCTTCCTGATTCCGGGCTTGCTAGAATCCAGCATCCTCGATACAGGGAGCCGGAGCATGACCTCCGACAGTGTGATCTATGAAGTAGAACTTCGGGCCGATCCCGGGATCGCACAGGAGTTCGATGCCTGGCTGGGCGAACACGTGCACGAGATGCTCACGTTGCCCGGTTTCGTAGGCGCCGAGATACTGCATCCGGACGATATGCCGGATCACGTGCAGGTGCGCGTGGTGCAGTACCAGCTCGCGAGTCGCGCCGATCTCGACCGCTACCTGGACGAAGACGCGCCACGCATGCGCGCCGCCGGCCTCGCCCGGTTCGGCGATCGCTTCTCCGCCAGCCGCCGCATCTTCGCCGCGACGCCGCGCCAACCCACATCAGCAACTTCGCGAATGCCAGCTCCGCTCGGATCCGGGGCAGCCTCCGCCCAGACCGAACTGTGCAAGAACTGCGGTTACCCCATCACGGGCAGTTTCTGCAGCCAGTGTGGTCAGAAGGCCGGCGTCCATGTGCTCTCGTTCAGCGAATGGTTCGCCGACATAGCGGAAGCCTTGTTTACCTTCGATTCGCGCGTGTTCCGCAGCGTCGTGCCGCTCGTGGTACGTCCCGGCTTTCTCACCCGCGAATTCGTAGCCGGACGTCGCGCGCGCTATATCGCGCCGCTGCGCCTGTATCTTTTTATCAGCATCATCTTCTTCCTGCTGGCGGGGAACATCGCGCGCATCGACGCAGGATCCGACATGGTGTTCGATACCCCGGTAGCGGCACAGGGCAAGTCCGCGGCAAAACCCGGCGCGGCACAGGACGACACCGATATCCGGCTGGACGGGCTCGACTGGCTGCCGATGCATGATGTATTACAAGCGAAACTTCGCGCTCAGGTGCGCAAGGCCAAGGCCGATCCGCGTGCGTTCATGAACGCCCTGATCGCATCCATGCTCAGTAACGTGCCGAAGATGATGTTCTTCTTCCTGCCGCTGGTCGCGCTGATGCTCAAGTTCCTGTATCTGCGCTCGGGGCGCTATTTCCTCGAACATCTGGTCTTCTCGCTGCACTATCACTCGTTCTTTTTTCTGGCGCTGATCCTGTTCATGACCGCCGGCCAGCTGGGCGACAACTATGCGGCCTTGTCGACGCCGGTCGAGATATTCGAAGTCGTGTTGTGGGCATACCTGCCGTACTACCTGTTCCGGGCGATGCGCGTGAACTACGGCCAGGGTCGGTTCAAGACGCTGGTCAAATATTTCCTGCTCGGATTCGGTTACTTCTTCAGCCTGTTGATCACGTTCACCATCACCACGCTGGTGAGCTTCTTCACGACCTGAATTCGCTTTCGCGGATATCGGAGGGCGGCGTCTCGACTTCGTCGCCGGCTTCCGTACGCGGATCGAGGTTGGCGATCACTGCCGAGGTGCGTGGCATGGCGACGAAGGGTGATTGATCTTCGATGCTGACTGCGATCTCACGACGATTGAGCATGACGATGATGCCGGTGATTCCGGCAACTGCCAGCACGAAGACGAACAGGCCGCGCGGGCCCAGCCACGCCATGGTGCCTGCCGCGCCTAGCGGGCCCAGGCTCGCACCGATCCCGTAGGCCAGGATGAGTGCCGCACTCGCCGGCACCAGCTCTTCCGCAGTGACGTGATCGTTGGCGTGGGCCACCGCCACCGGATAGACGGTGAACGTCAGCCCGCCGAAGACCGCGCCGGCAGCTACCAGCAACGCCGGTACGAATTGTCCGGCGAGCAGCAGCAGCAGGCTTGCGAGTGCCACGCCGAAGTTGAGCAGGCCGAGGACGGTGCGCCGGTCATAGCGATCGGAGAGGCTGCCCACTGGCCATTGCAGGACCAGGCCGCTGAGGATGGTGATGCCCATGAACAGCGCCACCCCGTTGATGCCGAGGCCGCTGTGGACCGCGTACGCAGGGCCCAGAGCGTAGAAGGCGCCGTTGCCGAGACCGGCGGCCAGGCAGCCGACGATGCCCAGCGGCGCGCGTTTGATCAGGGTGCGGAAATCCAGTCTCACGTCTGCCACCGGCTGCGGGTGCACCGCGCGCGTGAGTGTCACCGGGACCAGGCTGAGGGCGAACAGGATGCCGATGACCATGAACAGGTCCGGCCCCCGGGGGTCGCCGAAGCCGAGCAGGAACTGGCCCAGACCGATGCCGAGGAAGGTGGTGGCCATGTAGACAGAGAAGACGCGGCCGCGCAATGCCGGTTCGGCACGCTCGTTGAGCCAGCTCTCGACCACCATGTACATCCCCATCAGCGAGATGCCGGTCAGCAGGCGCAGCCCCCCCCAGATCCAGGGCGAGAGGAACAGGCCGTGTCCGAGCGCGACGCTGGTATTGATGCCCGCAAAGGCGGCGAAAGCGCGGATGTGCCCGGCTCTGCGTACGATGCGCGGTGCGACGAACGAGCCCAGCACCAGCCCCGCGTAGTACCCCGCCATCACCACGCCGGTCACCGAGCCCGGGAAGCCGGCCAGAGTCATGCGCAGACTGAGGTAGCTGCCCAGCGCCCCCGAACCCAGCATCATCAGGAGTACGGCGGTGAAGACGGCGATCAGTGAAAGCAGGGTGTTGCGCATCGATATCCCGGGTCCCGGCGGGCGCCCCTGCCGGGCATCTCAGAGTGGAGCAGGCTGATTGCGGGCGGTGGGCGGCTCATCCCACCGAACCGGTCAACCCATTGTAACATCGTCGATTGATACGTCTCAGTAGGCACGGCCCCCCAATTTGGCCTACAGTCTAAAGATACAAGCCCGGACCGGGACCCCCAGCTCGGTCAAACAGGGAGAAAGTCGAGGCACTGCGGAGGGACCTGCCGATACCGCCGTGGCTGCCGGAAAGGGGAGCAGACCTTTGTCGTTCACGCGCACGCACGAGCCTGGTTATTACCTGGTCGCAGTCACTCGACTCGACGATGCACGCTATGTGGATTGCAACCAGGCGTGGCTCGATGTTCTCGGCTACAGCCGCGAAGAGATGATCGGGCGCTGTGCGCTCGAAGATGCCCTTTGGCCCGATGACGAGCAGCGTGACGAGCTTATCGCCCGGGTTCGCGCCCGTGATCCGGTCACCGATGTCCCGGTGCGCTTCCGCTCGCGCGACGGACGTACTCATTCCGGTCTGCTCAGTGCGGAGATGGTGGAGATCGGCGGCCAGCGCCTGATCCTCAGCATGATCCGCGATGTCACCGATCGGGCAGCGCGTGACGAGGCCGCTCGTATCGCCGAGCGCCGCTATCATGCCCTGTTCGAAAATGCAGTCGAAGGCATCTATGTCAGCTCTGCGGAAGGGCTCTTTCTCGATGTTAACCCGGCCTTCGCGCGCATTCTCGGTCATGCCGATCCGGCCGGCGTCATCGAAGGCATCACCGATATCGCGACCCAGATCTATGTCGAGCCCGGCACCCGTGAAGACATCCAGCACCGGCTGACCAGTGAAGGCCATATCAGCGACTATGAGTGCCGGGTCCGCCGCCGGGACGGCAGCACGATCTGGGTGTCGGAGAACTCGCGGGCGGTGCGCGACGATATCGGCGGCCTCGTCTACTACGAAGGCACCTTCGTGGATATCACCGCGCGCAAGGAGGCCGAGTTCGCGCTGCAGCAGTCCGAAGAGAAATACCGCATCCTCGTCGATCACAGTCAGGATGGGGTGTTCGTCACCCATCAAGGGCGCTACGCCTATGTAAATCGCGCCTACGCCGACATGCTCGGGTATACGGTCGGCGAACTGACCGGCATGCCGTTTCTGGATGCTATCGCTCCGGAAGACCGCAAGATGACCCTGGAACTCTGGGAACGGCGCCGAGCCGGGCAATGGGAGACCGGTGCCTATGAAGTCAACCTGCTGCACAAGGACGGGCAGATGCGCGTGATCGCCTCGGTGCGTGCGGGCCCGATCACCTACATGGGCGAGATGGCGAGTATCGGTACGGTCCGCGACATGACTGCCGAGCGGCGTACGCAGGATGCGCTGCGCGCAGCCGAGAGCAAGTACCGGTCGATGTTCGAAAACTCCGTGGTCGGCATCTATCAGAGTACGCCGCAGGGCCGTTTCATCGACGCAAATCCGGCGATGGCACGCATCTTCGGCTACGATTCATCGGCCGAGCTCATCAACGATCTGGATGATATCCGTCAGCTTTATGCCGATCCCGCGCAGCGCGACAAGCTGCTCGCCGAGCTCGAGCGCGAAGATTCGATCACCGGTCTCGAATACGAGGTGCAACGCAAGGACGGACGGCGCATCTGGGTCTCGCAATCGGCACGCGTGGTCCGTCACGAGGACGGCGACGTGGCCTACTACGAGGGCACCATCCAGGATATAACCGGGCGCCGGATGGCCGAGGAGGCGCAGCGCCGTTCGGAAGAGCAATACCGCACCCTCGTGGATCACGCCCAGGTCGGCGTCTTCATCAACGAAAGCGGCCACTATATATATGTGAATCATGCGCTTGCGAAGATGCTCGGTTACAGCGAACAGGAACTCACCGGCATGAGCTATCGGGAGATATTTGCACCCGAGAGCGTGGCCGATGCCGATGATCGCTTCGAACGCAGGCAGCGCGGTGAGGAAGTGCCCAACGACTATGAAGTCACCCTGCTGCACAAGGACCAGCACACCCGCGTCATCGCCACCATCAGCATCGGCGTGATCGAGCAGGATGGCAGGATATTGATGTCGGGAACGATCCGCGACATCACCCAGCAAAAGAACGTGGAAGGGCAGTTGCGTCACAACGCCACGCATGATCCGTTGACCAACCTGCCCAATCGGACCTTGTTCATCCGCCGGCTCGAACAGGCCATGGCGGACACGCGCGACAGCGGTCTTCCGACCTATGCGGTACTGTTTCTCGATCTTGACGGCTTCAAGGTCGTCAACGACAGCCTCGGCCATGCCGCCGGCGACCAACTCCTGATCCAGATCGCCGAGCGTCTGCAACGCTGCGTCGGACCACGCGATATCCTCGCGCGCCACGGCGGCGACGAATTCACCCTGCTGGTCGATCTGAAGTTGGGCAACACGCCGCCGGCGGAGATGGCGGAGCGCCTGTTGGCGGAATTTATCCAGCCATTCCGGCTCGGCGAGAACGAGATCTTCACCAACGCCAGTGTCGGGATCGCGCCGGGCGAACCTTATTACCGCAGTACGGACGAAGTGTTGCGCGACGCGGATACGGCGATGTATCGCGCCAAGGCCGCGGGCAAGGCCGGGTATGTGGTCTTCGATACCGCCATGCATGCTGACGTGCGCAATCGCCTGGAACTGGAGACCGACCTGCGTCTGGCGCTCGATAACGGCGAATTTCGAGTCTACTATCAGCCGATCGTCGATCTCGATAGCCATTCTCTGGCAGGATTCGAGGCGCTGGTTCGCTGGCAGCATCCGACCCGGGGGCTGTTGCTTCCCGACCAGTTTCTCGCCGCCGCAGACGAGACCGGCCTGATCATGCCCATGGGCTGGTGGGTGCTCGAAGATGCATGTCGCACGCTGCGCGGCTGGCAGCAACGACATCCCGACGCGGCAGGTCTCACGCTTTCAGTCAACATCGCGCATAAGCAATTTGCCTATCATGGTCTGCCTCAGAAGATACTCGATGCCCTGTCGCGCACCGGCCTGGCAGCCCGTAATCTGCATCTCGAGATAACCGAGACAGTATTGGTGGAGAATCCGCATGCGGCCGAACAGATGCTGCACACGCTGCGGGCGCTCGGCATCGCGCTGAACCTGGATGATTTCGGTACCGGTTACTCGTCGCTGAGCTATCTTCGCGACCTGTCGCTCGACGCCCTCAAGATAGATCGCTCTTTTGTCACCGACGTCGATCGCAACGCCACGCATCAGGCGATCGTGCGCACGATCGTCACCCTGGCGAGGGAACTGGGCATGGGGATCATCGCCGAGGGCATCGAGACCAAGGCGCAAGCCGATACGCTGACCCGGATAGGATGCCCTCAGGCGCAAGGCAATCTCTTCTCCGGGCCGCTCCCGGCCGAAGCTGCAGAAGCGTTGCTGAAAACCATGCTGGCGCCGGCGACTGCCGGTACCGAGGCCTGAACGGTCTCTCCGAACGGGCCTTAACCCACGCCCCCCGTCTCCCGGCGCGATGCCGCGAGTGGTGCGCGCACCCGGTTTCGTCCCGCACGCTTGGCCTCGTAGAGCAGCTTGTCGGCCTGATCGAGCATCACATGGTAGTCGCGTACCGACAGATCGTCGGCGATGCCGATGCTGGTAGTGACGGCGAGCCCCGGCGCCAGGCTGCGCCAGTCATGGCACTCGATGGCCTCGCGCACCTGTTCGCAGACGGTGACCGCGCATTCGAGGTCTGTCTCCGGGAAGACCAGGACGAACTCTTCGCCACCGTAGCGGGCGATGATGTCGCTCTCACGGCAGCGGGCGCGCAGCAGGTCGGCGATCTGGCGCAGGACTTCGTCTCCGAGCTGATGAGAGAGGTCATCATTGATGGCCTTGAAATGGTCGATGTCGGCCATGGCGATGGCGAGGGCATGGCCGTGCCGACGCGCGCGCTTGAATTCAGCGGCGAGCCGGCGGTCCATGTAACGCCGGTTGAACAGGCCGGTGAGGCTGTCTTCCTTGGTCTGGCGGTCGAGCTCGGCAGTCTTTTGCTGCAGCTCATGGAGCAGGTGTTCCTTCACCATGCTCGCCTCGCGCAGCGACTCGGTGAGTGCGTGGAGTTCCTTCTTCTGCAACTCGAGCGCGCCGGTACGCTGCTCGACCTTGCGCTCCAGTTCGTGCTTGTACAGATCGAGACGGCGGATCAGGCGGCCATTCGCGATGCTCCGTTCCACCAGGCTGCTGACGACGACGACCATCGCGCACAGCAGAAGAAGGAACACCGTGAACACGATACGCGGCTCGGTGTTGTACATCAGCGCCGTGAACACAGCCACCGGAAACGAGGCCATCTCCACGAATGCACTGGCGGGTGAGAACCACTCCGACAGCGGAATCCGGCGCACGAGCACGTTTGCCGCCATGAAGACTTCGTTGAAGACCTGCATTAGCGCGGCGAGTACGGCCGCCAGGAACAGTTCATGCGGGCCCAGATGCTGTAACGGATAAGTGCCGCCGAGACGGGCATAGAGCGTGCCGCTGATCAGGATCACGAAGATGAACATGCCGGCATTGTGGCAGCCGCGCGCGAACGCATAGGTCAGACTGGCGCGATGCCGGCGCATGGACGTGAACGCCCAGATGAACGCGGCGGCCGCGACCACCCAGGCGGCAAGCAGGGGGCCGAGCACGAGCAGGGCCGCGATATGCGCGACCCGGTCGAGCGAGGTGTAGCCAACCCGGTCGACGATGAATCCCCAATGCAGCGTGAACACGGTGATGCCGGTAAACAGGAGGAGGGGCCCATAGTCGTCAACACTGAGGCCGGCGCGCAGGCTCAAGAGGCTGAGCACGCCGATCCCGGCGATACCGAGACCGACATAGTAGATCGCTTCGCGGGCTCTCAGCCGATAGCGGCCCACGGCACGTCCTCCCTGGCCCTGATGGCCCGGTGCGAGCTCAACGCATACTCTCCAATGGAGATCCCCTGGATCGACGATGGTGCCGGGCACCTTATTTAGTTAAATAGATTATCGAGCGACGAGGCCCCGCGCAAGCGGGGAGATGGGAATTCAGAAGCAGACGCGATTGCGGCCGCTGCGCTTGGCCTCGTACAGCTTGCTGTCGGCCCGCAGCAGCAGCTTCTCGTGGTCATACTCGGGCGGGCCGCCGGCGAGCCCGATGCTGATCGTCACCGAGAGTTCCGGGTGCAGACGTACCCAGTCGAAATCGATCATCGCCTGGCGGATCTTCTCGCACACGACGGTCGCGCTGTCGACCGGCGTCTCCGGGAAGCACAACACGAATTCTTCGCCGCCGTAGCGCGAGATGACGTCGATCGCCCGGCATTGTTTGCGCAGGATGTCCGCCACTACGCGCAGGACTTCGTCACCGACGAAATGCGAATACTGGTCATTGATCGCCTTGAAGTGATCGATGTCAGCCATGGCCAGGGTGATGGCATGGCCGAAGCGCTCCGCGCGGCGCGTCTCGGTCGCCAGACGTGCGTCCATGTAACGGCGGTTGAACAGGCCGGTGAGGCTGTCTTCCTTGGTCTGTCGATCAAGCTCCTCGGTCTTGGCCTGCAGCTCCTGGAGCAGATGCTCTTTCACCAGGCCTGCCTCGCGCAGGGATTCACTCGCTTCGCGCAGTTCCTGTTTCTGCTCTTCGAGTGCCCGCGTGCGTTCCTGGACGCGTTCTTCGAGCTGATCCTTGGAGGCTTCCAGCTCCGTATACAGGCGCGCGTTGGCGATGGCGACTGCGACCTGACCGGCGAAGGTGACCATCAGGTTGAGATCGGACGAACCGAAGGTGTTGGGTACGAAGCTCTGTACGCTGATCGCGCCCAATACGGTGCCGCGGTAGGTGACCGGCACGCCGATGAAAGAGGCCGGCGTGTCGCCGACGATGATGGCATGGCGTTTGACCTCGCTGTCGGTGGTCGCCCAGTTCTCGATCAGCACCGCTTTGTTGTTGGCCACGATCCAGCCCAGGATGCCCTCGCCGAGACGGCGTCGGCGCCGTGGCTGGCGTCCTTTCTCGTTGTGGTGGAGGCGGAAGTCGATCTCCTGGTTGACTTGGTCATAGAGAACCAGGAAGAAGGCCGAGAATTTGAGCAGCTTGCGGCATTCGTCGTAGATCAGTTCCACCAGATCGTCGAGGATCAGCGACGAACTCACCGCCTGCCCGACGCGGTTGATCGCCAGCAGTTCGTCGACACGGTCTTCCAGAGCCTGGCGGGTGTCGGCAAAACCCTTGACCACGACCACCACGACCGCGAGTACGAACGCGAACAGGGTGAATACTTTCACCGGCAGCAAGTTGTAGATCAGCGCGGTGAGTACCGCGAGCGGGGCGTTACCGATCTCGACAAGCGCCCGTATCGGGGAGAATGCCTTGCGGAAATCCTTGCCATCGAGGTGCGTGATCACCGCCATGAAGGCTTCATTCACCACCTGCATGATCACGACCATCGCGGCGACGTCGCCGGCGATGCGCCAGTCCAGATGCAGCAGCGGCAACTCGCCGCCCGTGCCGGTGTAGGCGGCGGACCCGGCCAGCACCATCAATACCACCATGCCGGTATTGTGCAGCGCGCGGATAAGCGTACGTTGCAGGGTGATACCGCCATGTTCACGCGAGAGGAAAGGCCAGATCAGCTGTGCGGCGGCGTTGATCCAGGCGGCTTCGACTCCGCCGAAGATGAGGATCGTGGAAACCTGGACCACGCGCTCGAGCGACATATAGCCGACATAGGGCGCGGGGAACCCCCAGGACAGCGTGAACACGGTGAGTGCGGTGAACAGGACGAATACGACTACTGCGCCCGCGTCCGGGCGCACCGCCTGAGTCAAACCCACCAGCACGACCAGACCTGCCGCGGCCAGTACCGCGGCATAAGTCAGCTGGACTTTAGGCGCGGGTTTCATTCGGGTTTCCCTGCTTCATCCACGCCCCCCTTGGCGTTGAACCTACATGCAGACCGCGCCCTCCGCAAGGGCTGGAGGGCTTGGCGGCCACCACCGGGGCCCGGGCCCATCCGCCGGCGCATCGGGGGCGGGCGTGCAGTACCATAGGCGGACAGGCCGGTGCCGGTCCCGCCCGGGGAACCCCGGACGCCGCCGGCGAGTCTTATCAATCTGTAGTCCGTTCGCGGGGAGGGTCGCCAACATGCGTCTTCAGCCTCTGATACTACTGCTCGTCTTCGCTTTGCTCAGCGCCTGCGCCGCCAACGTGCGCACCGAGCACGACAGCGCAGCCAACTTCGCCGCCTATCGCAGCTTCCACTGGCAGGCGCCGCCGGCCCGGCCGGTCAAGGATCCGATCCTGGACAGCCAGCTGCTCGACGAGCGCATGCAGCGTGCTGTCACCGGCGTGCTGCTGAGCCGAGGCTATCGCGATGCCGCCACCGCTGCACAGGCGGACTTCCTGGTCACCTACCACGCCACCAGCAAACTGAAAGTGGAGAGCGATCCGGCGAGCATGCAATTCGGTTTCTATGACGGTTTTCCGCACGGTGTGGGTTCCGTCTTTCTCAGCAGTGGCGATGTGAGTTCGCATGAAGAGGGGGCTCTGATCATCGACATCGTCGATGCGCGCAGCCACCGTCTGGTATGGCGTGGCTGGTTGACGGCGCGAGTGACGCAGGAACGTTACTCCGAACCGGAACTCAGCAAGGCGGCGCACACCATCCTGGCCCAGTTTCCGCCCCGGTGACCGATGCCGAGTTGAGTCTGGCGAGCACGTTGCGTGAGCTCGACGCCGCCATCGGGGCCGCCAAAGGCACGGCATTTCGTCTGTTCAAGCAGCTGGAGCCGGAGCTGCGCGAGGGCGAGGATTTCATCCAGTTCCGTGCCGGCGTGGACGACGCGCTGATAAGCAACTTGCGCGAGGAGCAGCGGATCTATGCCGGCAGCGTGCACGCGCTCTTGTTCATGCCCGCCGCACGCGACCGCATCGTGACCGCCTGGGAGTGTTCCGGGCATGAGTGAAAAGCGCGCGATCTTGCATGTGGACATGGATGCGTTCTACGCATCGGTGGAGCAACTCGACGACCCCGGGCTTGCCGGCAAGGCGGTCATCGTCGGCGGGACGGGCCCGCGCGGTGTCGTCTGCGCGGCAAGTTACGAGGCGCGCCGATTCGGCGTGCATTCGGCCATGCCGGGCAGGCAGGCGCGCCAGCGCTGCCCGCAGGGCGTGTTCATCGCACCGCGGATGGCCCGCTACCGCGAAGTGTCGGCCCAGGTATTCGCGATATTCCACCGCTTCACGCCGCTGGTGGAGGGTCTCTCATTGGATGAAGCCTTCCTCGATGTGAGCATACTGGCTGCGGACGAAGACATCACTGCCATCGGCCGTGCCATCAAGACGGCTATCCGCGCGGAGACGGGTCTTACGGCTTCCGTGGGCATGGGCCCCAATAAGCTCATCGCCAAGATCGCCTCCAAACTGGACAAGCCCGATGGGCTTGTCCACATCCCGGCCGAGCAGGCGGCGGACAAGCTGGCGCCGTTGCCGGTCGGCGTCATCTGGGGGATCGGCCCGCGCGCCCAGGCCCGACTGGAAGAAGCCGGTATCCGCAGCGTCGGCCAGTTGCGCGGGGCGCCGCTCGCGTTGCTGCGGGCGGTGTTCGGCCGCGACGGCGAGCGCTATCGGTGCCTGGCCTCCGGGATCGATGCGCGGCCCGTGGTGAGCGAGCGTCCGGATCGCTCGGTCAGCGCCGAAGAGACCTTCGCAGAGGACCTGGCGGCCGGCTCGGAGCAGGACCAGGCGCTGCGCGATCTGGTCCGCGCGCTGGCCCGGCGGCTGAGCCGCAAGCACCTGCTGCCAGCTACTCTCACCTTGAAGGTGCGCGAAGCCGATTTCACTACCCACACCCGCAGCCGCAGTTTCCAGCCTCCGGGCAATCGGCTCGAGATATTGCTCAAGATCGCCGAGGAATTGCTGGATGACTGGCGGCGGGAGTTTCCCGATGCCGCCATTCGCCTGCTCGGTATCGGCGGCTCCCGGTTCCAGGAGCGTGACCAGTTCGAACTGTTTTCCGATCCGGGAGCGGAGCGTGCGCGCGAACTCGCCGCTACGGTCGATGCGGTACGCGAACGCTTCGGCAGCGACGGGCTGCGCAGTGCCAGCGAGATCGTCGCGGGTGCACCCGTGCACCGGAACAAGGCTTGAGGCATCATGGGCATTCACGCGGCAAGCAGGATTGCAGCCACACCGATGTATGCGAGCTATTTCGGGCTGGACGACGTACCGTTCTCCATCACGCCGAACCCGCGTTATCTGTATCTGAGCGGCCATCACGCCGAGGCGCTCGCGCACCTGCTCTATGGCGTGACCGAGAGCGGCGGCTTCATCCAGCTCACGGGCGAAGTCGGTACCGGCAAGACCACGCTGGTGCGCTGCCTGCTCGAACAGCTGCCCGAACATGTCGATGTCGCGCTGATCCTCAATCCGCATATCGAGCTCGGTGAATTCCTGCACTCGGTCTGTGCCGAACTCGGGATCGAACACGGTGATGCCGACAGCACCAAGACCCTGGTGGACCGCCTCAACCGTCATCTGCTCGACGCCCATGCTCGCGGCCGGCGCGTGGTGTTGCTGGTTGACGAAGCGCAGGCGCTGCCTATCGACGTGCTCGAGCAGATCCGCCTGCTCACCAACCTCGAGACCGAGAGCCAGAAGCTGCTGCAGATCGTGCTTGTCGGCCAGCCGGAACTGCGCAGCCTGCTCGCGCGCCAGGATCTGCGCCAGCTCGCCCAGCGCATCACCGCCCGCTATCACCTTGCGCCCCTTGATGTCGGTGAGGCGGCGGCCTATATCCATCATCGCCTGGAGGTGGCCGGCGCCAGCGGCCCCATCTTCACGCCGGGTGCGATCCGCCGCATCCACAAGCTCGCCGGCGGTATCCCGCGGCTGATCAACATTCTGTGCGACCGTGCGCTCACGGGCGCGTACGCGCAGGAATCGCGGCAGGTGGACGCACGTCTTGCGCGTCGCGCCGGGCACGAAGTACTGGGGACGGAGGCGCGTCCCGTGTGGCCATGGGCCGTCGCCAGTCTGGCTGGTCTGGCGATCGCCGCGGTGCTGGTCTGGGGCCTGGTCCGCGCGCCCGCCGCCACCTCCGCCACCAGCATCAAGCTGCCGGTCAGCCACGTCGCTGGCACCGATTCTCTGGCCGACTGGTTGCAGGCCACGGCCGTGAACACCGATACCGATACCGCTTTCGCGACCCTGTTCTCACGCTGGGGCATCAGCTACAAGCCCGGGGCGACGCTGCAGGCCTGCCAGCAGGCCGATGCCGCCGGGCTGCGTTGCCTCTACCGCCGCGGGACCTGGAACAACCTGCGCAGCTTCGACCGGCCGGCGATCATCACCCTGCAGGACGCCGCCGGTACCGCCCATCAGGTAGTGGTCACCGCGATCGAGGGTGGCAGCGTGACTCTGGCCGCCGGTGCGGATCAGCACGCATATGCCCTCAGCGATCTCGACCGTCACTGGTACGGCGAATATCTGTTGCTCTGGCGCCCGCCCGCGCAGGCGCCACGCACCCTGCAGCAGGGCATGCAAGGCCCCGGTGTGATCTGGTTGCGCACGCAGCTGGCGCATCTGGAGGGTGCCGTCGGCGGCGGTGGCGACGTCTACGACGACGATCTCGCCGAACTGGTGCGCGACTTCCAGCGCAGCCACCACTTGAAAGTTGACGGTATCGCCGGCGACGAGACGCTGATCCAGATCAATACGGCGCTGGGCACTCCGGGCATCCCCACGCTCACGCAGGCTGCGAGGTGAAATCATGTCGTTGATCATGGATGCCTTGCGCAAGTCCGAACGTCAGCGCCAGCGTTCGCTGGCCGGGCAGCTGAGCTCGATGGCGCCCTCACCGCGCCCCGCTGGCAGCCGCGCGCCCTGGGGTCTGTTGATCGGAGTCTTGCTGCTGATCAACGCCGTGCTCGGCGCGACCCTGCTCTGGAGGCAGGGTCACGAGCCACCCGCGACGGCTTCGGCGATGTCTGCAGTCCAGTCGCCCAGGGAAGTCCCGGCGCAGCCGCAGGTGCGTTCTCTGGCCGCCGAGGCGGCGGCCGGGGCGCCTGCGCCGAGCGCTCCGGAACGCTCGGACTCAGGCGACGAGCCAGGCAAGGCCAGCGGCCCAGCCGCGGCGCAGGCGAACGCGCCGGCTGTAGCTCAGAGTCAGACTGATGCTTCCGATGCAGATGTGGTACCTCTGGATGCCCTGCCGGACAGTTTCCGCCAGAGCCTGCCCGATCTGCATCTCGACGTGCACAGCTATTCCTCCAATCCGGCTCAGCGCTTCGTGCTGATCAATATGCATCGCTATCAGCAAGGAGATGTGCTGAGCGCGGGACCGCGTGTGGTCCGGATCACCCCTGAAGGCGTGATCCTGGAGTTCCGCGGCCAACGCTTTCTGCTGCCGCGGCAGTAGCCACCCACTTCCCTTCGGCCCCGGCGACGGTTAAAGTCGGGGCCTGCTTGACATAACCAGAGTCCTTCGATGACCGCTACTGCCAGCATCGCCTACCTGGATGGCGTGCGCCTGCGGCGCGCGCTCCAGGCCGGGATCCACCGCGTGATCTCCCGGCAGGATTACCTCAACAAGATCAACGTCTTCCCGGTCGCTGACGGTGACACCGGTACCAACATCGCGTTCACGCTGCACGCCATCCTGGCCGGCATGGCCAGCCAGATGGACCGCCATGTCGGACGCATGCTGGGTGTGGTGGCCGACTCGGCCCTGGACGGGGCACGCGGCAATTCCGGTGCCATCCTCGCCCAGTTCTTCCAGGGCCTGTGCGAAGCCACCACCGACGCGGCCACGCTCAGTACCGAACGCTTCACCCGTGCGGTGCGCGATGGCGCGCAGAGTGCTCGTTCGGCGCTGTCGGAGCCGCGTGAGGGCACTTTGCTCACGGTACTGAGCGACTTCGCCTGTGAGTTGCGCGAACAGCTCGGCCGCCATGCGGCGATCGACTTCCAGGCGCTGCTCGCGGCGGGTCTGGAGCGCGCGCAGCAGTCGCTGGCGGATACTCCGAACAAGCTCGAGGTGCTGCGTAAGGCCGGTGTGGTCGACGCGGGCGCGCAGGGCTTCGTGGAACTCCTGCAGGGCATCGTCGATTTCATCAGCGCGGGTTCGCTGCGTGCGATGCCGATGCTGGAGACACCATCCGAGGGCGGGGGCGAACAGGCGAGCGCGAACGATGAAGCGCTGGAGCATCGCTACTGCACCGAATGCATCATCGAAGGCGCGGATATCGATCGCGACGCAGTGCAGGCGGCGTTCGCCACGCTGGGCAGCAGCCTGGTCATCGCCGGCAGCCGGCATAAGGTGAAGGTGCATATCCATGTCGACGATCCGCGCGTCGCGTTCCGACTCGCGGAGAGCTTCGGCGACGTCTCCGGCCAGAAGGCCGACGACATGCTGCGCCAGCGCGAGGACGCGCATCTGCAGGCGGCGCGCCCCGCGGTGATCACCGATTCCGGCGCCGACATCCCGCCCGAGATGATGGAGAAGTTGAATATCCACATGGTGCCGGTGCGGGTGCACTTCGGCAGCAAGGACTATCTCGACAAGATCTCGCTCACGCCGCAGGAGTTCTATGCGGAGCTGGAACGCAATCCGGAACACCCCAAGACCTCACAGCCGGCCCCCGGCGATTTCAGGCGCCAGTTCCGCTTCCTGGCCAGCCATTACGAGGCGGTGGTGTCCATAAACCTGACTGCCAAGGTCAGCGGCACCTGGCAGGCAGCGCGCTCGGCCTCCGAGCGCTGTGACGACGCTCCGGTGACGGTCATCGATTCGCTGAACGTATCCGTGGGCCAGGGCCTGCTGGTCATGTACGCCGCGGAGTGTGCGTTGGCGGGGCTGGATGCGGCACAGATCGTGACTGCCGTGAAGCGGATGATCCCGCGTACCTTCACCTGGGGTGCACTGAAAGATCTGCGCTATGGTGTGCGCGGCGGACGCGTGGCGCCGTCCAAGAAGTTCGCCGCCGATGTGCTCCACCTGACGCCGGTGCTGACCGCGACACCGGACGGTTTCGTGAAGGCCGGGGGCGTGCTGGTAGGCCGCCGGCACATGCCGGAGAAGTTTGCCCGCTTCATCGCACGCAAGGTCCGGCCCGGGGTGAGCTACCGTCTGGGCGTGGGTCACTGCAACGCGCCGGATGAGGGCGCGGCGCTGCTCGAATTGTTGCGCGGGACCATCCCGCAGCTCGAATCGACCTACCTGATGGAAGTCGGCCCCGCCCTGGGCGTGCATGCCGGACCGGGCAGCCTGGTCGTCGGCCTGCAGGAATACACCGCGCCGGCCTAGAACGAATCGGCCGACGCGGCCGCCCAGGCTGGCGCGTAGATGCCACCGGCGCGGCCGGCGACGATGTCGCCGGGCTCGAGGTAATGGAAGAGCTGGCGATAATCGCTCACTTCCGTACCCGATGTCCGCCGGCGCAACATCTCCGGGCGCAGTTGATCCGGACTCGTGAGGCCTGCCGCCGCGAGCACGCGCAGGAAGTTCTGGATGGTGTTGCGATGGAAGTTTGCCACCCGCACCGATTTATCCGCTACCACCAGGCCGCGCTGGCGCCATTCGCCCTGGGTCGCCACGCCGGACGGGCAGGTATTGGTGTGACAGCGCCGCGCCTGGATACATCCCAACGCCAGCATCATGCCACGTGCGGAGTTGCACATGTCGGCGCCCATGGCGATCTTCGCCGCGATGTCGAAACCGCTGATGATCTTGCCGCTCGCGATCACGCGGATATGCTCGCGCAGCCCGGTGCCCACGAGTGCGTTGTGCACGAAGATCAGGCCGTCGCGCAGCGGTCGGCCCATGGAGTCGGACAGTTCCTGAGGCGCGGCGCCGGTGCCGCCTTCGCCGCCGTCAACAACGATGAAGTCGGCATAGATATCGGAGTCGAGCATGGCCTTGCAGATGCCGAGGAACTGCTCGGGCCGCCCCACGCAGAGTTTGAAACCGACCGGCTTGCCGCCGGACAGCTCGCGCAGGCGGGCCATGAAGGCGACCATCTCGCGCGGGGTGGAGAACGCGCTGTGGGCGGCGGGTGAATGCACATCTTTGCCGGCGGGCACGCCGCGCGCGGCGGCGATGGCCGAACTCACCTTGGCCCCCGGGAGGATACCGCCACCTCCGGGTTTGGCGCCCTGCGACACCTTGATCTCCACCATCTTCACGTTGGCCAGGCGTGCCTTGTCGCAGAACTGGTCGGGATCGAAATGCCCGTCTTTGGTGCGGCAACCGAAATAGCCGGTGCCCAGTTCCCAGATCAGGTCGCCGCCGGGTTGCAGGTGGTATGCGCTCATCCCGCCTTCGCCGGTGTCGTGGGCGAAGCCGCCGGCGCGCGCACCGGCGTTGAGCGCCAGGATCGCATTTCTGGAAAGTGCGCCGAAGCTCATCGCGGAGATGTTGAGGTGCGATGCCTCGTAGGGTTGGCTGCAGCCCGAATTGCCGACGCGAACGCGTGGCTCCTCCGCTGCCGGTTCGAGCGCGGCGATGGAGTGATCAATCCATTCATAGTCGGCGCTATAAAGATTCTCGATGGTGCCGAAAGGGTGGACGTTGCTCGCGTTCTTGGCACGCTGGTAGACCATCGCCCGTTGCTCGCGCGAGAACGGGTTGCCCTCCAGATCGGATTCGATCAGGTATTGGCGGATCTGGGCGTGTATATCCTCGAGCATGTAGCGCAGGTGTCCGACCAGCGGATAGTTGCGCAGGATCGTGTGGCGCCGTTGGGCCAGGTCGTAGATCACGATCAGATCGACGGGGCCCAGAAGCAGGAAACCCCACCAGGCGCCGGGCCAGACCAGGGCCGCCGCAGCAAGCGCGATGGTGGAGGCGAGAAGTACGAGTTCGAATAGCGGTTTCACAGCAACCACTCCTTGCCGGATGGGACATGTGAACCACGAGGATACGGCAGCGAGCGCTGCCATGCACGGCTGGCGCCGGTTCAGCGCTTGTTCAGATCGAATACGATGGTCTGTTCGACTTCACGCGGCTGCGGTTTGCCGTCGACGGCATAGGGCTTGAAGCGCCAGTGCATCACCGCGCGGATGGCCGCTTTGTCGAAGAGCTTGCGCGGCTGGGCACGGAGTACGCGGACATCGCTGGTGGTGCCGTCCGTGTTCACCGTGAAGCGTACGGTGACAGAGCCCGTCTTGTGGGCGATAGCGGCCTCGCGCGGATAGTCGGGCGGATCCATGCGGATGGGTACGATGTTCTGTACCCGGCCGCTGCTACCGCCCTGGCCGGCCTGCGCCGGCGCGCTCCGCGTACGCGCCGGCGCGGCCTTGGCAGGTTGCGCAGAGGCGTCCGGAGTCGCGCCCCCGGCGGGGGCAGGCGCCAGCGGCTGTGGCGCGAGCTGGATGGGCGCCATCTTTATGCCGCCGATGGCACCGGCGCTCGGCGCCTTGACCGAAAACTCCGAGCGGTTGATCGATGGACGCTGGATCTTGGTGTCGGCCCTGTCCTGATCTGCGGCCGGAGCCTTCGGCGCGACTTGCATCTTGCCCAGGGATACCGCGTTATCGTCGTCGGCCGCGCGGGTCGGCCCCGCACTCAGGGTCGCCAGACAGATCAGGCAGCTGAGCAATACTGTAAATCTGGATTTCATGGTCTTCCATCGCGGAGGATGCGCCGCGCCGCGTAACAAGCCTGTAATGTGTTTTGTACCACTTTGACATAATTGTTCAAGTCTTTTGTCATGATTGGCGCTACCAGGGCCCATGCGGGAGCGCCTCGAGCGGATACTGGACGCGCATCGGCGCATCCCGCGCAGTAATATGGTCCGGTCAACGTTTCCCATGCCGTGGAGGCATCGATGCAACCGATACGTCTCGCCTTGGTCCTCGCCTCACTCGCCCTCGCTGCCTGCAGCGCGCACTCGGCCACGCTGCCGGGCGTCCAGATCGACGGTAAACAGCTCCGCGAAGACATCAAGGTGCTGTCCTCGGACAAGTTCGAAGGGCGGGCGCCGGACAGTCGTGGCGAAAAGCTCACCATCGACTACCTGCGCGAACGGTTCCGTCAGATCGGGCTGCACCCCGGCAACGGCGACAGCTATTTCCAGCGCGTGCCGATGGTCAAGATCACCGCCGATCCGGCTACCGATCTCGAGGTCGGCGGCGACGGCAGGAAGCTGCACCTCGCCTACGGCAGCGACATGATGATCTGGACCAAGCGCGTGACCCAGCGGGTCGAACTCGACAGCAGCCAGCTGGTCTTCGTCGGCTATGGGATCGTCGCACCCGAATATCATTGGGATGACTATGCGGGAGTCGACGTCAAGGGCAAGACGGTGGTGATCCTGGTCAACGATCCGGGCTACGCCACGGGCGACCCGACGCTGTTTCACGGCAAGGCGATGACGTATTACGGGCGCTGGACCTACAAATACGACGAGGCGGCACGGCATGGCGCGGCCGCCGCGCTGATCGTGCACCAGACCGGGCCGGCCGGCTATCCCTGGGCGGTAGTGAAGAACAGTTGGTCGGGTGCACAGTTCCAGCTGGTCGAGGCGCCCGGTAAATCCGCGCCCATGGATATCGAGGGCTGGTTGACCGACTCGGCCGCGCACCTGATCTTCGCCGATGACGGCAGGAATTTCGATCAGTTGGCGCAGGCTGCCGCCAGGCCCGGCTTCAAGGCCGTCCCGCTTGGCGCGAGTATCGCGGTCAAACTCGACAACAAGATCGCCCAGACCGTCTCGCATAACGTCATCGGCATGATCCCGGGCAGCAAGCGGCCGGGTGAATACATCATCTATACCGCGCACTGGGATCATCTCGGGCGCGATACCTCGCTCGCGGGCGACCAGATCTACAATGGTGCCGTGGATAACGCTTCGGGAGTCGCCGGGCTGCTGGCGTTGGCGAAAGCGTTCGAAGAACGCACACCGCGGCCGCAACGCTCGGTGCTGTTCCTCTCCGTGACCGGCGAAGAGAAGGGCCTGCTGGGTTCGCGCTATTACACCGAGCATCCGCTCTATCCGCTTGCCGATACGGTGGCCGAATTCAACATGGATGGACTCGACGTGTATGGGCGGACCCACGACATCACCGTAATCGGATCCGGGCACTCGGAATTGGAGGATTATCTCGCGCGGGCGGCGAAGGCGCAGGGCCGGGTGGTGCGCCCCGACCCCGAGCCGGAAAAGGGGTATTATTATCGTTCCGACCATTTCAATTTTGCGCGCAAGGGTGTGCCGGCACTGGATACCGCATCCGGGGTCGACTATGTGGGCCGGCCGGCGGGCTGGGGTCAGAAGATGCACGATGACTATCGCGCCCACCGCTATCACAAGCCGAGTGACGAATATGATCCGGCCTGGGATCTGCGCGGCGCGGTCGAGGATCTGCAACTGCTCTATGCCGTAGGCTCGCGTATCGCCGACGAGAAACGATTCCCACGATGGTATGAGGGCGACGAGTTCCGAGCGATCCGCGACGCCAGCCGACGGACGGGAGCAAAGCCCTGACCGGGGGGTGACGACGCTTCGTTCCCGCTTGCGGCAGAGCGTATATAGTTAGGTATGGAGGCGCGCCTCAACGGCGGCCCGGATGAAGAATAGCGAGATGCGATGAACATCCTGATTGTCGATCACTCCAAGGTCTTCAAGGCCGTATGGGATCGTATGATCCTGGAGCTTGGCCATCAGCCGGTCACCGTGTCCGATGCCGAGCACGCGCTCGAGATAATCCGCGAGCGACGCGTGGATATCGTGCTCGCCTCGCTGTCTCTGCCGGGGATGGGCGGCATCGACCTGTGCCGTGAGATCCGCCGCCACCCGCAGAATAGAAATGTTCCCTTCATCCTCCTCACCTCGAACGCCGATCAGCAGTTGCGCGAACAGGCCTTCGAAGCTGGAGTGACCGAGATCCAGAGCAAGAGCGACGTCAACGAGACCTATCGGCGTCTCAAGAAATCGCTGGAGGAGTTGAAGCGCCCCATCAGCGGCCGGGTCCTCTACATCGAAGACAGCCAGGTCGTCGCGCATGTGATGATGAAGATCCTCATCCAGATGGATCTCGAAGTGGATCACTTCAAGAGCGCCGAAGAGGCGTTCGAAGCTTTCCAGCGAGTGAACTACGATCTGATCATCAGCGATATCGTCGTCCAGGGCTCGATGAGCGGGGTCGGTCTGGTCAACCGGATCCGCGAGCTGCCCACCGACAAGGCGCGCGTACCCATACTCGCGGTCTCGGGCATGGACGATACGGCGCGGCGGATCGAACTCTTCCGCCTCGGCGTGAACGATTTCATCTCCAAGCCCGCGATCGAAGAAGAAGTCGTCGCGCGAGTGACCAACCTGATCACCAACAAGCAGTTGTTCGATCAGGTGAAGGCGCAGCAGGAACATCTCTACGAGTTGGCGATGATCGATCAGCTCACCGGTCTGTACAACCGCAATTTCTTCAACGAATTCGCGCCCAAGTATCTGAGCGAGGCCGTGCGCCACGATTTCGAGCTCAGCCTGCTGATGATCGATATCGATCACTTCAAGCAGATCAACGATACGCGCGGCCATCTCGCCGGCGACATGGCGCTGGCGGCAATCGGCGAGCTGCTGCGCTCACACTCGCGCGAAGAAGATTTTGCCGCGCGCTACGGCGGCGAGGAATTCGTGCTCATGCTCAGGCACTGTGCGCTGGAAGATGCCTGCCATCGGGCAGAGCAGTTGCGCGCGGAGGTCGCGGCGCTCGAGCCCGAAGGTATCTCGCTAACCGTCAGCATCGGCTGTACGGCGCGCCCGCACGGGCGTGAAGTGCTGCTGGAAGAATTGTTCAGGATGGCGGACGCCGCTGTCTACGAAGCCAAGAACGCGGGACGCGACTGCGTCATGCGCAAGGGACTGCCGACGCTCGCATCTGCCTGAGGCAGCGGCCTGCGCCGGCACACCTCAGACCACCGGCCACGCCCCCAGCAGGAACGCCATCACCAGGGTCACCGCGAGCCGGTGACCCGCGTCCACCAGCCAGCCCGCCGTCGGCCGTCGCGAGAACAGGGCATCCACCAGCGATGGTGCGGCAGTGAAGCCAAGCCAGAGCAGGAATCCCAGCCACAGCGCGGTGCCCAGCCCGGGCGCGCGGACATAGGCGAGCATGAGCGCGAGGACGGCGGCCTGGATCAAGCTGCCGGCGAGGGCCGCGGTATATTCGCGCAGCCGCTTGCTGGACGGATGTTCTATCTCTTCGGTCAGCACCGGGTTGTAGCGTAGCCACAGCGGGCCGAAGGTGAATGGGGCGAACCACACCGCGCCCACGGCGAATCCGGCGATACCCGATACGATGACGGCGATCAGACTGATATGCTCGGACATTGACGTACCTCCAGCAGCGGTTTCTGACGCCAGTCTAACGCGTCGGCGCGCGATTCGCGCCCGCCCCGCTCGAACTCGGGAGACACATATGGCAAATCATTCGGGCGATGGCCACATCGAGACCCTGGCCGTCCATGCCGGACGCACGCCGGATCCGGTCACCGGTGCCGTGAGCCCGGCGATCCAGCCCAGCACCACGTTCCGTCACCCGCCGGACGGCGGTGGCGAGGGCTATCTTTACAGCCGCTATGCCAGCCCCAATCGCGATGCGCTGGAAGCTGCGCTGGCCGCGCTCGAGGGCGGCGTGGAGGCGGCGGCGTTCAGCTCGGGCATGGCCGCAGCCAACGCATTGTTGCAGGCCCTCGAACCCGGGGCGCATATCCTGGTCACACGCGACGCGTATCACGGCACCCTGTCGCTGCTGGACGAGGTCATGGCGCGGTGGGGTCTTAGCTACAGTGTGGTGGATACCTGCGACATCGACGCGGTGCGTGCGGCCCGGCGCGCCGGAACCCGGCTGCTCTGGGTCGAGACGCCGTCGAATCCGATGTTGCGCGTCGCCGATCTCGAGGCGCTTGGCGCCTGGGCGGCGAGCAGTGGGATAGTGAGCGTCTGCGATAACACCTTCGCCACGCCGGTCCTCCAGCGACCGCTGTCCCTGGGTTTCGATCTCTGCCTGCACAGCACCACCAAATATTTCGGCGGGCACAGCGATGTACTGGGCGGCGCCCTGGTGACACGCGAACATTCGCCCCTCTGGGAGGCGGTCCGCACCGTACAGAGGCGCGCCGGCGCCGTGCCGGGCGCTTTCGACGCCTGGCTGCTGTTGCGCGGGGTCGCCACGCTGGTGCTGCGCGTGCGCGCGCAATCCGCGGGCGCGCTGCGTCTTGCCCAAGCGCTGGCCGAACATCCGCAAGTGACCCGGGTCCATTACCCGGGCCTGGCGGATCATCCCGGCCACGCACTAGCCGCGCGACAGATGAACGCTTTCGGGGCAGTGGTATCATTCGAGGTCGCCGGTGGCGAACGGGCCGCTCTGCAGGCGGTGGCCAAGGTGCGACTGCTGACCTGCGCCACCAGCCTGGGCGGAGTGGAAAGCCTCATCGAGCATCGCGCCTCGGTGGAAGGTCCCGACACTGCGACGCCGCGCAACCTGCTCCGGGTATCGGTCGGCATCGAGCACCCGGACGATCTGATCGCCGATATAAGCCGCGCACTCACCGCGTGAGGTACGCGCCCCGCCGACGCCATTGCAATCTGCTAGAGGAGCAAACGATGAATCCTGGCAAGACTCGATACCTCGCCCTCGGGGCCGTTCTCATCACCGGCCTGCTGGTGTTCACGAGTGCCGGTGCCGCTGCCGGCGCGGCCCACCAGGGCGTGACCGTGGAGCAGATCATGGCCAATACCGACTGGATCGGTAATCCGCCGGAGGAGGCCTACTGGGGCGACGACAGCCAGAGCATCTATTACCTGCAAAAGCGTGAGGGTTCCAAGCAGCGCGACCTGTTCCGCACCGACGTGACCGGCGCGCCGCCGGCCAAGATCCCCGACGCCAGACGTGGTGCCACGCCGGCGCCAGGCGGCGACTACGACCGCGGACATACGCGCAAGGTCTATGCGCTCGACGGTGATATCTTCGTCAAGGACCTCAAGTCCGGCAGCGTCACCCAGATCACCCGTACCGAGCAGAGCGAACGCGCCCCGCATTTCAGCGCCGACGGCAAGCGGATCTACTGGAAGGTGGACAACACGTTCTACGTACGCGATCTGGCGAGCGGGCTTACCTCGCAGCCGGCCGCGGTGCTGGCCGAAGACGACCCGGCCACGGATGACAAACCCTACAGCTATCTGCGTCACGAACAGCTCGAGATGTTCGACGTACTCAAAGAGAAGAAGAAGGACGAAGACGAAGCCAGAGCACGACAGCGCGCCATGCGTGCTGCCGACCCCACCCGCGCGCCGGAGCCCTTCTATCTTGGCAGCAAGGTCAAGATCGCGATGACTTCGCTCTCTCCCAACGGCCGCTGGCTGATGGTGATCACCACTCCCAAGGATTACGACGGCGGCAAGAAGGGCATGATGCCCGAATGGGTCACGCGCAGCGGCTATGTCGAGACTGTGGAGACCCATACCCGGGTGGGCCACAATCTGCCCGCGCCGGAGCAGGTGTGGGTGCTCGACCTCGACAAGCACACGGTGCACAAACTTGATCAGACCCAGCTTCCCGGCATCAAGCAGGACCCGTTGGCGAAACTGCGCAAAGCGGCGGTGAAGTGGGACGTCGCGCACGGCGTCGACAAGAAGAAAGCCGAGGCTTCGGTGAAGGCGCCGGATGTGCGCCCGGTGACGATCTGGGGGCTGGCCTGGAGCGACGACGGCAAGCAGCTGGCGCTGGAGTTTCACGCCACCGACAACAAGGACCGCTGGATCGCCTCGGTCGATTTCGGCGACGACTATCGCCTGGTCACCCAGAACCGGCTCAGCGACAATGCCTGGATCAACTGGGATTTCAACGACTTCGGCTGGCTGCATGACAATCGCACGCTGTGGTATCTGTCCGAGCAGAGCAATTACTCGCATATCTACCTGACTGCGGTCGATGCTTCGCACACGCGCAAGCTCACCGACGGCCGCTTCGAAGTCACCGATCCGATCGTGGATCGCGAGGATCACTATTTCTACTTTGCCGCCAACGACCCCGATCCGACCACCTTCGAGATCTTCAGGGTGGATATCGATTCCGGCAAGATGGAGCAGGTCACGCATCTCGGCGGTCTGAACGGGCCGCAGCCATCGATGGAAGAACTCGGTCGCGGCTTCGAGCTGTCACCCGACGAATCGAAACTGCTGGTCTACCATTCGACCTCCGTGAGCCCGCCCGAGCTGTATGTGCAGCCGCTCGATGCCGGCTCTCCGGCGAAGCGCGTCACGCACACCGTCAGCGCCCGTTTCGCAGCCATCCACTGGGACCAGCCGCAGATCGTCAAAGTGCCTTCGAGCCACGTGCGCGAACCGATCTACGCGCGTCTGTTCACGCCGGCAGATTTCGATCCGGCCCACCACAAGTACCCGGCGGTGATGTTCATCCATGGCGCTGGTTACTTGCAGGAGGCGCATCAGGGCTGGTCCTATTACAAGCATGAATTGATGTTTCACACCCTGCTGACGCAGCACGGCTATGTAGTGCTGGACATGGATTACCGCGGGTCGGCCGGCTACGGGCGCAACTGGCGCACTGCCATCTATCGCGACATGGGTCATCCCGAAGTCGAAGATCTGGTGGACGGCGTGCACTGGCTGGAGAAGAACGAGGGTGTCGATCCCGCGCATGTCGGCGTCTACGGCGGTTCCTATGGCGGCTTCCTCACTTACATGGCCATGTTCCGCGAGCCCGACCTGTTCGCGGCCGGCGCCGCCTTGCGTCCGGTCGGCGACTGGGCCAACTAC
This sequence comes from uncultured Pseudomonadota bacterium, assembly GCA_963739695.1. GTDB lineage: Bacteria > Pseudomonadota > Gammaproteobacteria > Natronospirales > CAVUBB01 > CAVUBB01. The sequence continues at coordinate 60,920 of CAVUBB010000019.1, forward strand.
AACCAGGAATACAGCTCCAACATCCTCAATACCCCGGAAGTGGACCCCGAGGCCTACGAGCGCAGCTCGCCGATCAAGTACGTCGCGGGCCTCAAGCACCCTCTGCTGATCTGTCAGGGGATGCTCGACGATAACGTGTTCTTCATCGATACGGTGCACATCACCCAGCGCCTGATCGAACTCAAGAACCCGAATTTCCAGGTGGCCTTCTATCCGGTCGAGCATCACGGCTTCAAGCGCGCGGACAGCTGGCTGGACGAGTACCGGCGCATCTACAAACTGTTCCAGACCCACGTCGCATTCTGACCGACAGCCATGCCGGGGAGATGCTCCCCGGCATGGCCCTGCTCCAGGAAGACCCCATGACCGAATCGAACAAGGCGCGGGAAGAGGCCCGCAACTTGCTGAACGAGGCCGCGAGCCACTACGAGCGCGGCGAATATGAGGCGGCACTCGAACTGTGCCGGGAAGCGGTCGAACTCGACCCGAAGTTTGCCGACGGTATCCATTTCCAGGGTATCGTCCATCTCGCTCGCGGCGAGACCGGCGAGGCGGAAGGACTCGTGCGCCGCGCGCTCGAACTGGACGGCGACCGCACGGATTTCCTGCAGAACCTGGCCGTTATCCTGATGGATCGAAGCGCCTTGCCGGAAGCCATCGCCATCCTCAGCGCGGTGTTTCGGGCTGAGCGCGACAATGCGCAGGCGTTGGAACTGCTCGGGCGGGCATGTTTTCTCATCGGCGATTTCGCCAATGCCGCCGATGCCTACGCCAGGTTGATGGGGCTCGAGCCCGATAACGTCCGTGCCCGGCACAATTTCACGCTCGCGCTGCGCGAAGCGCCGCTGACCGAGTATACGGTCGAGAACGAACGCTTCGTGGTCGCGTGCCTGCAGCTGGCGGACATCGATCATCTCCACCTGACGCCGAGCGTGGTCGGGCAACTGTTGGGCAAATATGGCCTTGCCGACGGCGGCGATGCCGCGGCGATCGATCTCAAGGCGCTGGGCAGGGACACGCTGTTGCTGCATGCGTTGCCGATGGTCTATATCGCCAACGCGCAGCTCGAGAAGATGCTGATACGGGTGCGGAACGAGTTGCTAGAAACTCGCAGCCTCGATGAAGACTCCCGGCGTCTGGTCTGCGGGCTGGGCCTGTATGGCTTGCATACCGGCTTCCCATGGCCGGTCAGCGCGGAGGAGGGCCGCCGCTGCGCCGCGCTGCGTCGCGAACTCTATGCGCTGGCCCAGGGCGACCCGCAGGCACCCGCGGCCCAGGACGCTGCACTCCGTCTGGCGATGTACGCGCCTTTGGCGGCGTTCCCTGAGACGCTGACGGTGGTGCGCACCGGGCCGGAGGCATGGCCGGAACCGGCACGCGAGCTCGTGCTCCGAGGGCTGCATCAACCCGCCGAGCGCAGGCAGATCGCTGAGAGCATCGAGACGCTGGCCTCGCCGTCGGCCGCGAGCCCTCGTCCGCGGGGACTGCATTGGCAAAGCATGCCTCCGCGCACGCGCATGCCTTTTCCAGAAGTGCTCGCGGCGCGAATCCCGAGTCTCGATGTGACGGCGCTGCCGGCGAGGCGGCCATTGCGCGTGCTGGTGGTAGAGGCGGGAAGTGGGCGCCATGCGCTCAATGTTGCCGCCCTTTACGCCGACGCGACCGTGCTCGCGCTCGATGCAAGTGCCGAGGATCTGGCGTATGCAAGCCAGAAGGCACAGGAGTTCAAGCTCCAGAACGTGCGCTTCATGCGGGGCGAGGTGTCAAACCTGTCCGCACTGCAGGAAGGCTTCGATGTGGTGGAAGCCCCATCCGGCCGCATCACGCCCGCCGACTGGGACTCGCTGCGCACCGTACTCGACAGTGGCGGCATCGTACATGTTTCGACCGTCATGGCCGCGGGCCGCACGGCGCTCGCCCAGCTGCTCGAGCGGTTGGCGGTCGATCCGACGGATGACGAGAGCGTGCGCCAAACCCGTCAGCGCGTGCTGGGCCAAGAGATGGATGACGCGGGTGACCGGCTGGCGCGGGCACTGGAATTCTACACGCTGCCCGGCAGTCGCGAGCTGTTCACGCCAGTGACCGGCACAAGCTTCTCCGAACTGTGGCAGGCGGTCGCTGGCAGGCGTTTCGAGTTCCTTGGATTCTCACCGATCCCGGCACGTCTGGCGGCGTTCTATCGTAGCGAATTTCCGGATGAGCCTACTGGGCGGCGGCTGGAGAACTGGGTGGCGCTGGAACAGCGCGAGCCGGAACGGGTGGCTGCGCTGCTCGGCTATGCCCGGCTTGGCGTGTGGTTGCGCGTCCTCGCCTAGTCTTCGATCCGGGGCCGGATCAGATCCGGCCCTTCATTGCGCGGCGAATTCACCACCGGATCGACAGCCCAGGCCTGCAATTCGGGCCCGTCCGGTGCGAGCAGTGCGGTGATTGCAGCCGGCTCCTGGAGCGCCGGATCGAGCCAGGCCGTACGACGTTCTGGAGGCATGATCAACGGCATCCGGTCATGGAGACTGCGCATGACGCCCAGGGCCTGGGTAGTGATAACGGTGCAGCTGTGCAGCAGGCCCTCGCTATCTTGGTGATGTTCCCACAGCCCGGCGAATGCGATCACCGGCTCGGTCCTGGCGCTGATGAAATACGGCGTCTTGGGCTCGTCGGGATTGGCCTTCCACTCGTAGAACCCTGATGCGGGAATCAGGCAGCGCCGGCGTCTGAACGCGCTGCGGAATGCCGGCCTGGAGGCGAGTGTCTCGACGCGGGCGTTGATCAGACGGCGCCCGATCGCGAGATCTTCGGCCCAGGACGGCACCAGCCCCCAGCGCAGCATATCCAGACGAACGCTGCCGTCCTCGCCGGCTCGCACCGCTGCTATCTCCTGCGCCGGCGCTATGTTATAGCGCGCGCCGAGAACGGGTGTCGCGGTCAGGCCGAACGCACGGCGGATGGCCGCAGCCGGCGCGAACAGTGCATATCGCCCACACATGTCTCCAGTGTAGGCGGCGGGCCGGGCGGCAGCCAGGGGCTAACTGCGCAAGCCCACGCCGCGCTCGAGAAGAAACATGCTGAATGCCCCCAGTACCACGGCGAAAGCGGTGATCATGAGATAGGCGATGCCGATGCGGATATCGGAGATGCCCAGGATGCCGAAGCGGAAGGCGTTCACCATGTAGAGGATCGGATTGATCTTCGATACGTGCTGCCAGATATCGGGCAGCAGGCTGATGGAGTAGAACACGCCGCCCAGGTAGATGAGCGGTGTGAGTACGAACGTGGGGATGATGGAGATGTCGTCGAACTTCTTCGCATACACGGCGTTGATGAATCCGGCCAGCGCGAACACGATCGACGTCAGCAAGACCACCGATACGGTTATCAGCGGGTGCGCGATATGCAGATCGGTGAAAAACGTCGCGATCACGGTGACGATAGCGCCGACCAGCAGGCCGCGGCACACCCCGCCCATGACATAGCCGCCAAGGATATACGCGTTGGGCAGCGGCGAGACCAGCAGCTCCTCGATATGGCGTGCGAATTTCGCGCCGAAGAATGAAGACACGACGTTGGCGTAGGAATTCTGGATCACCGACATCATGATCAGCCCGGGCGCGATGTAGGACATGTAATCGTATCCGCCCATCTGGCCGACCCGCCGGCCGATCAGATTGCCGAAGATGATGAAATAGAGCGTCATCGTGATCGCTGGTGGCATCACGGTCTGCACCCAGATACGTAATACGCGGGTGACTTCCTTGATGACGATGGTCTGGAAGCCGACCAGGTTCTCGCGCAGGCGGCTGCCGTGGCGCGCGGCTGCGGCGTCAGTCTCTTGCACGTGTTCCGATGGCATCAGTTGTTTCCCTCCACCAGGCGGATGAACAGCTCTTCCAGCCGGTTGACCTTGTTGCGCATGCTGGTGACCTGGATGCCGTTGTCGCTGAGGAGCTTGAACAGGTTGTTCACGTCCTGCTCCTTGTTCACTTCGACTTCGAGCGTGGTGTCGTCGACCTGCTGCACTGCATAGCCGTCAAGCCGTGGCAACTCGGCAAGGGTGTGGCGCAGGTTGAGTATGAATGTCTCGGTGTGCAGTTTGGTAAGCAGGTCCTTGGTTCCGGCATCTTCGATGATGCGGCCATGGTCGATGATCGCGATACGGCGGCAGAGGCTCTCGGCCTCTTCCAGGTAGTGTGTGGTGAGGATGATAGTCGTGCCTTCGGCGTTGATCCGGCGCAGGAAGGTCCACATCGAGCGGCGGATCTCGATATCCACCCCGGCCGTCGGCTCATCCAGGATCAGCAGGCGCGGTTCGTGGACCAGCGCGCGGGCGATCATCAGCCGGCGCTTCATGCCACCCGACAGGTTGCGGGAGATATCGTCGCGCTTGTCCCACAGGCTCAGCTGCTTGAGATACTTCTCGGCCCGTTCGCGGGCCAGCTCGCGCGGGATACCGTAGTACCCGGCCTGGTTCATGACGATATCGATGTTCTTTTCAAACTGGTTGAAATTGATCTCCTGCGGGACCAGGCCGATGCAGGATTTCGCGCGCGCGATGTCGGCGTCGATATCGTGTCCGAACACTGTCACCTGTCCGCCCGTCTTGCGCACCAGGGAGGTGATGATGCCGATGGTGGTGGTCTTGCCCGCGCCGTTGGGTCCGAGCAGAGCGAAGAATTCTCCTTCCTCGACCTCGAGATCGATGCCCTCGAGCGCCTCGACGCCGTTCTTGTAGACCTTGGTGAGATTGCGGATCGAGAGCGCCTTCATCGCCTGCCTTTGACATGTCTGCGGAGGAGTAGGCCATCGTGGATCACGGTAGCCGTGGGATGGGCCGGGCGCACATGATAGCACGCGGTCACAGGGTCGCCTGTCGCGCCGTACAGGCCCGGGTGCCGGAATTTGGGAAAAAAGTGATGGGAATCACCGGCCATTTGGGGCCTGAACTCCGCCATTCTTGTAGGCCAAATCCTACATGAAAATCAACTCCATCTGAACGCGGCGGGCTGGTCGGCGGCGTATCCTGCCCGGAACGCTTGGACACGAACGTCCAGGGCTCAGGTCCAGGAGGACAGCATGATGGCCGCCAGTCTGGAAACTCCAGAGAATCAAACGCGCGACTACAGTAAAGTCACCGAAGAGGAGATCCTTTCCGACATCGCCTATTTCGGAGAGCGGCTCGATCAGCTCGGCAGTCCGTCCAGCGTCTACGAACGTGCCCGCAAGCATGTCTATACCGTGCTCCTGCGGCACCGCAAACAGTTGCTCGCCGCCTACCGGGACGGTCGTCCGGAGGCATGGCCGGAATACGAAGCGGCCCGGGTGGAAGCGAGAAGCTGACCCCGTAGCATGGGGGTTGCACTGTGGCCCGGCTTGCGCCGGGCCTTTTTCTTGTGCGCGGTACCAGGATCGATCGACGGCTTCAGCGCGGGCCCAGCTCCGGGCCGAGTGCTTCCAGCAAGGGACCGAGGTGGTGTTCGTAGCGCCGCCAGCGCCCGACAGAGCCCGAGTAGATGGGTTGGCGCACCTGGTAAAGGCTCGCTGTCTTCACCGGGCGATCACTCTCGAAGAAGCGCAGACAGGCATCGTCCCATTCCAGCCCGCAATGGGCGATGAGACGCCGGGCCTGGCGTTCGGTATCGGCCACCACCTCTTCATAGCGGACCTCGAGCATACGACCGTCGGGTAATACGGTCTGCCAGTGCTGCATCAGTTCCCGATAGAGCCTGTAGAACTCGCCCAGCTCGGCCAGGTCGTAGCTGAAGTGGTGTCCATGGCCGAACAGCTTGCTGAAGCACGACACGCAGGTGTCGAGCGGATCGCGTACGCAATGGATGATGCGGGCTTCGGGCAGCGCGAGGTGGATCAAGCCGACGAGGGTGAGATTGGGGGGCATCTTGTCGGTGATGCGGGCGGCCTGCGGCGCGCGCGCGGCGAGCCCGGCGGCATACTGCTCACCGATGGTCCGAAAATCGGCAGTCGCCATCGCCTGGATGCGGGCCGGAGTCTCGGGATCGCTCGCATCAGGTCCCATACATGCATGGAGGACGTTGTACAAAAGGCGGAGTTCGCCGGCGCCATGTATTAGCGGATGACTAGCGAGGATCTGTTCGACCAGGGTCGTTCCCGAGCGCGGCATGCCGATGATGAACACCGGTTGCTGCGCGTGGAAGCCGGCGCCGGCATGCCGTTCCATAAACTCACCCGAGAAGACTTCCCTCATCTTCGTGAAATACTGGCGCTGCGCGGCCGGATCGTAGTGCAGTGTCGCGCGCTTGCAGCGTGCACCCCGCGCATAGTGCTGGAATGCCTGGTCGTACTGGCCGGCGTCATCATGGACTTTGCCCAGGGCATAGTGCACTCCGGTCGCCTGTGGCGAGTCGCGGGCGTCCAGCTCCCGCCCGATCTCAAGCAGCTTTCTCACCTCCGGTGCATCCACATTCAGCCGAGTGATTGCCGCGCTGCTGACATAAGCGTCGGTGAGGGCCGGGTCTGCCTCCAGCGCGCGGGCATACAAGCCGCGCGCTTCGTCGAAGCGGCCCTGGTCCGCCCTCAGCGTGCCCAGGTTGTGCAGGGCGGGTGCGGATCGAGGCTCCAGCTCTATCGCCCTTTCGAAGCAACGTTCGGCCTGCTCCGGTTGGTCGAGATCGCGTAACGCGATACCCAGGTTGTTATGAGCTCGCGGGTTGTCCGGCGCGATCGCGAGCGCCGCCCGATAACGCTCTGCGGCCTTTTCCAGGGCGCCCTCGGCACGCAGTGCATTGCCGAGGCTGGTGTGTGCGACAAACATATCCGGTCGGCTCTCGATCGCGTGCTCGAATGCCGAGATCGCCTGAGCATTTTCGCCGAGATCGCTCAGCGCCAGGCCCAGGCTCAGCCATGCATCCGCATATTCCGGGTCCAGGTCGACGGCGCGGCGATGGTGGCTTGCCGCTTGTTCGGGGTGTCCGAGCTGGCGCAGTACCGCGCCGAGGTTATTGTGAAACTGGGCCGAATCGGGACGCAGCGCCAGTGCGCGTCGCATCAGCCGGACGGCGTCGGCCGTGAATCCGGCCTGGTGCGCGGCCAGGCCGAGGAAATGCAGGGCGTCAGGCTGGTCGGGGTCGGTGTCGAGTACCTGGCGGTAAAGTCGTTCCGCCCCCGCGTAGGCGCCACGCTGGTGCAGGCTCAGCGCATGCTCGAGGATCGCGCGTACGCGATCGTCCATGGCAGTGCCTGCATCTTGGTCAGTCATCGGCCGGCTCAGAACTTGAACTTGACGGCGGCCGCAGCAGCGCGCGCCCTGGCGCGGGCCGCTTCGATATCCTCGCCCAGCGCCAGTGCCACACCCATGCGGCGGCGGCCGTGGATCTCGGGTTTGCCGAACAGGCGCAGCGCTGTATCCGCTTGCGCCAATGCCGCATCGACGTCGAGAAAAGTCAGCGCTTCGGATTCGCCTTCGGGCAGGATCACGCAGGAGGCCGCCGCGCCGTACTGGCGGATGTCTGGGATGGGAAGGCCCAGGATCGCGCGTGCGTGCAGGGCGAACTCGGAAAGATCCTGCGAGATCAGCGTGACCAGACCGGTATCGTGCGGGCGCGGAGATACCTCGCTGAAATAGACGGTATCGCCCTTGACGAAGAATTCCACACCGAAGATCCCGCGCCCGCCGAGCGCGTCGGTCGCGGCGGCCGCCATCTCCTGCGCCGAGGCGAGTGCCTTCTCGCTCATCGGGTGCGGCTGCCAGGATTCGCGGTAGTCGCCATCCTCCTGGCGATGCCCGACAGGCGCACAGAAACTGGTGCCGTCGCGGTGACGGACGGTGAGCAGAGTGATCTCATAGTCGAAATCCACGAAGCCTTCGACGATCACCCGGCCGCCACCGGCGCGGCCGCCTGCCTGCGCATAGTGCCAGGCATGCTCGATATCGGCATCGCTGTGGATCACGCTCTGGCCCTTGCCCGAAGAACTCATCACCGGTTTGACCACACACGGGATGCCGACAGCGGCCACGGCCGCGCGGTATTCGTGTTCATCGTCCGCGAAGCGGTACGGCGAGGTGCGCAGTCCCAATTCCTCCGCCGCCAGCCGCCGGATCCCTTCCCGGTCCATGGTCAGGCGCGCCGCGCGCGCGGTCGGTATCACCGTCCAGCCTTGTGCTTCCATCTCCATCAGCGTGGGGGTGGCGATGGCTTCGATCTCGGGCACGATGTAATGCGGGCGCTCCGCTTCTATGACCTCGCGCAGGCGCACGCCATCGAGCATCGGGATCACATGACTGCGGTGTGCGACCTGCATGGCCGGGGCGTTGGCGTAGCGGTCGACCGCGATGACCTCGACGCCGAAACGTTGCAGCTCGATGGTCACTTCCTTGCCAAGTTCGCCGGAGCCCAGCAGCATCACCCGCGTCGCCGTAGCACTCAGGGGCGTTCCGATATCCACGATCTCTCTCCTTTCCCGTGTTTCACTTTACGCCGGCGATGCGGCTCGCGAAATTGACATAGGCGGCGCGCGCCTGCGGGGCACGCATCACCTGGTCATGACCGGCTCCGGGCACAGTGACCAGCATCTTCTCGCGTCTGGGGCTAAGCGAGAAGCGATACAGGGCCCTGGCGAACAGTGGCGGAGTGCTTGCATCGGCACTGCCCGCGAGTATCAGCAAGGGCCCCGCATAGCCGTTGACGGCGACGATATTGTTTTCGTCGTGGGCGCCCTTCTTGAGCTTCACCGGACTGAACGCGCGCGCGTACCAGGGTGCATCGGCGTGTGCCCAGTCGCGCAGGCTGGTAGGTGCGCTCTCCAGTACCAGGCCGGCTACGGAGCGCTGGCGTGCGACATAGGTCGCGATGAAGCTGCCGGCATCGAAACCGTGCACGATGACCGGCAGCTGCGCCAGCGCACCCTGATCGTCGAGGTAGTCGTAGGCGCCGAGCGCCGCCATGCGCGCCCCATCAAGGGCGGTGTCGGTGTGATCGCCAGCCATCGCCGGATACTGGAGGATCAGCGCATCCAGGCCCGTGGCCTCGAAGTTGTGCGCTATCGCGCCCGCATCGCGCGCCGGGGTGAAGTCGCCGCCACCGATATACAGCACCACGGCGTTTGCCCCGGGGCGGGTGAGCAGGATACCGCTGGCGCGACCGCCGTCGGCCGCCGCGAATCGGACCGGTACTGAGGTATAGCCGCCTCGGGCCAGCTTCGCCACGGCCGCCGGGTCGATATCCGGCGGGCCGGGATGAAACCACTGGCCGGGGTCGATCACAGTGGCGGCGCAGCCGGTCAGGATGAGACTTGCGCAGACGAGCAGTCGTTTGATGGCAGCCACGCGGGATCCTCGGGCGTAGAGTTCGGGTTAGTTCAGCCGTTGAGCAGGTAGGCTTCGCAATGTTCCAGGTCTTCCGGGGTACCGTATAACACGAGTACATCGCCTTCGCGCAACACCGTGTCCGGGCCGGGCTGCTTGCCCACGATGCCTTCGCGCCGCAAAGCCGAGACGGCGATGCCGGCCGCGGCCAGGTTCAGTTCGCCCAGCGATCTTTCGACCGCGAAGGCGCCCTTGGGCAGGGTCACAGTATATAGCTGCTCGCGAAACGCGTGAGAAGGATCGATGGGCAGCGCGTCCTGGCCACGGAATACCGTGCGCAGCAAGCGGTAGCGGTTCGCACGCACATCCTGGATGCGGCGCAGGATCTTGACCATGGGCATATCGAGCAGATGGAGCAGATGCGAGGCGAGCATGAGACTCGCTTCCAGAGTCTCGGGGATGACTTCGGTCGCGCCGGCGGCCTGCAGGCGTTCCAGATTGCTGTCGTCCCGGGTGCGCACCAGCACCGGCAAGTCGGCACGCACTTCCTTCACCTGCTCCAGGATCTTGACCGAAGTGCCGACGTCGAAATAGGAGATCACCAGGGCTTTCGCCCGTTCAAGCCCCGCCGCGCGCAGGATATCCAGCTGTGTGGCGTCGCCATAGTAGACGGGATCGCCTGCTTCGCGCGCGGTGCGAACGCGGACCGGGTCGAGATCGAGCGCGATGTATTCGAAATTGTCCTGTTCGAGGAAGCGCGCGATATTCTGGCCCACACGGCCGAAGCCGGCGATGATCACATGGCCTTCGAGTTGGATCTGGTGCTGGGCGATATCGTGCTCGATGACGTCTTTCGCTGTTCCTCTGCTGTCGGGATAGATCATCGCCGCTATGCGTCCGTTGTAGCGTATGAGTACGGGGCTGAGGAGCATGCTGATCACGATCACGGCGAGCGCGAATTCGGCCACGTTGGCGCGCAGCAGACCCGAAGCCAGACCCAGCGAGATCAGCGCGAACCCGAACTCGCCGCCCTGGGCCAGCACCAGCCCGGTGCGCATCGCCATCTGCCGGTCGGTGCCCACGATGCGGCTCAACCACATGATGCTGACGATCTTGAAACCCATCAGCCCCGCTACCGCAAGCAGCACCCACTCCCATGACTCGCGCAGGATGGACGGGTTGAGCAGCATGCCCACGGTGATGAAGAACAAGCCCAGCAGCACATCGCGGAACGGCCGGATATCGCCTTCCACCTGATGGCGGAACTCGGTCTCGCCCAGCATCATACCGGCCAGGAAAGCGCCCAGAGCCAGCGACAGGCCCAGGCTCTCGGTCGCCCAGGCCGCGGCCAGGGTGATGAGCAACACTGCAAGCGTGAACAGTTCGGCGGAGCGCGCGTTGGCGATCTCGTGGAACAGCGGACGCAACAATCCGCGGCCGATCACGAACACGGCCAGCAAGGCCAATGCGCCCTTGGCGATGGCCCAGAGGATGGCGAGCGCGACTTCCGTGCCCTGGCCGCCGTTGGCCACGGCCGGGATCAGGATGAGCAGGGGGATGACGGCCAGGTCCTGGAACAGGAGGACGCCGATAGCGAAACGTCCGTGTTGCAGATTGAGCTCGGTCTGTTCGGCGAGCTGTTTTGCAACGATCGCGGTGGAGGACATCGCGAATGCGCCACCGAGTACCAGTGCGATCGGTGCGCGTACGCCAAGGGCCCAGGCGAACACGGCAGCACTGATCAGAGTGGTCGCAACCTGCGAACCGCCCAGGACCAGCACCTCGCGTTTCATCGCGACCAGGCGTGGCAACGAGAATTCCAGACCCAGGGTGAAGAGCAGGAAGACCACCCCGAATTCGGCCAGCACATGGGTCTCGCTGGTGTCGGGCACCCAGCCCAGGCCGTGCGGGCCAAGCAACACGCCGGTGGCGAGATAGGCGAGCACGGGTGGGAGTTTGACGCGGCGCAAAGCGGCCACGGCAACCACGGCGACGCAGAGCAGAATCACGATGTAACTGAGGTCCGTGGTGTTCACCGCGCATCCCTGAGTGGCCGTGTAAGCCTATGATATCACTGATGGTGACCGGGCCTTTTTAACCGATTTGAGCGACTGCTCCGGAGCGCATATGCTTGGGGGCCGCGCCGCTGTCTGCGCTCCTTGAGCGAGCCGGCCGGGGGAGATCGAAGTTTCCTTCAGGAGGTTGCATGAATCTCAAGCTGCGGCTGCCCCTGGCAGCAGTCTGTGTGGCGTTGGGTGCGCTGGCCGGGTGCGCGACGAGTGCGGTCAAGCCCGCGCCGGCGTCCCAGCAAAAGATGGTCGGTTCCGCGCCGACCGAGTTCCCGCCCGATCCGTTCCCGTCCACCTACAAGCCGCTGGCTTCCAGCCCCACGCTGATCGAGCACGTGACCATCTTCACCGGTGACGGGCGCGAGATCGACGACGGCGCCGTGCTCATGCGCGACGGCAGGATCGCGGCGATCGGCAAGGACCTCGGCGCCGGGCCGGATGTGACCGTGATCGACGGCAGCGGCAAATACGTGACACCCGGCATCATCGACGTGCACTCGCACCTGGGCGACTACCCGTCGCCGCAGATCGACGCCCTGGCCGATGGCAACGAGATGACCAATCCGGTCACCGCGCAGGTCCGTGCCGAGAACTCGGTATGGCCGCAGGATGAGGGCTTCGTCAGGGCGCTGGCCGGCGGGGTTACCACCCTCGAAGTGCTGCCCGGCTCCGGCAACCTGGTGGGTGGGCGCAGCGTGGTGCTGAAGAACGTGCCCGCACGCACCGTGCAGGCCATGAAATTCCCGGGCGCGCCCTATGGTCTAAAGATGGCCTGTGGCGAGAACCCCAAGCGTGTCTACGGCAGCAAGGGCCAGTTTCCGATGACCCTGATGGGCGATGTCGCCGGTTACCGCCAGGCCTGGGCCGATGCGCAGGCCTATGACGCGAGCTGGAAAGCCTGGGAGGCCAAGCGCGCGGCCGGCAAGGAGGCGGGCCCGCCGCCCAAGCGCGATCTCAAGCTGGAGACTCTCGCCGAAGTCCTGAACGGCCGCATGCTGGTGCAGATGCATTGTTACCGCGCCGACGAGATGGCGACCATGCTCGATGTGGCCAGGGAATTCCATTACCACATCACCTCGTTCCACCACGCCGTGGAGGCCTACAAGATCGCCGACCTGCTGCGCGAGAACGATACCTGCGCGGTGATGTGGGCCGACTGGTGGGGCTTCAAGATCGAGGCCTGGGACGGCATCCGCGAGAACATACCCATGGTCGCCTCGCGCGGTGCCTGCGTGATGATCCACTCCGATGACCCCAACGGGATCCAGCGCCTCAACCAGGAGGTTGCCAAGGCCTGGGCTGCCGGCAACCGTGCCGGTATCCACATGAGCAAGGCCGAAGCCGTGCGCTGGATGACGCTCAATCCGGCGAAGGATCTGGGCATAGCTGACCAGACCGGCTCGCTGGTCGCGGGCAAGATGGCCGATGTCGTGCTCTGGAGCGGCGATCCGTTCAGTGTCTACAGCAAGGCGGAGAAGGTCTTCATCGACGGCGCGCTGGTGTTTGATCGCGACGATCCCAAGCGTCAGCCGGAATCCGATTTCAGCCTCGGCAGCCTCAATGTGGGAGGGAGTATCCGATGAACGCACGCACGCTTTCCTGTCTGCTCGCTGCTGCCGGACTCGCTCTCGGCGTCAATGCGAACGCGCAGACGACGGCAATCACGGGCGCGACGGTCTACACCATGGCGGCGCAAGGCAAGCTCGAGAACGCGACGGTGCTCATGCGCGATGACAAGATCGTCGCCGTGGGCAATCATGTCCGCATACCCGACGATGCGACGCGCATCGACGCGCATGGACGGATCGTGACGCCCGGTATCGTCGACCCCAACAGTCATTTCGGCATCGAAGAGATCTCGCTGGTGCACGAGACGGTGGATGCCTCGGTGCGCAAGGGCCGCTTCTCCGCAGCCTTCGACGTGGCCAACGCCATCAATCCGCGCTCCATGCTCATCCCCATCAACCGCATCGAAGGCGTGACCACTGCGATGGTCGCGCCCAGCGTGACCCGCGGCGGCAGCATCATCGCCGGCCGCGGTGCGATCATCGATCTGGGTTCCACTCACGACTTCATCCACGAAGATCCGGCGGCGCTGTTCGTCACCTTCGGCGAGGATGGGGCCGAACTTGCCGGCGGCTCGCGTGCGGCGGCCATGGAAGCCTTCCGCGAAGCATTGCAGGATGCCAAGGACTACGCGCGCAACCGCCAGGCTTTCGACGGCGGCCGCCGTCGGCCCTACGCGCTCACGCGGCTGGACCTGGAAGCGCTGATCCCGGCGGTGCTGGGGCGCATGCCGGTGGTGGTGAGTGTCGATCGGGCGAGCGATATCAGCGCCACCCTCAAGCTCGCGCACGACTTCGGTCTCGATCTGGTGATCGAGGGCGGGGCCGAGGCGTGGATGGTCGCCGGGGAACTCGCCAAGGCACAGGTCCCGGTGCTCCTCAATCCGATGCAGGATCTGCCCGACACCTTCGACACACTGGGGTCGACCCTGGAAAACGCGGCGCGTCTGAATAAGGCAGGCGTGATGATCGCCTTCGAGACCGACGATTCGCACAACGCCCGCAACATCAAGCAGGCGGCAGGCAACGCGGTGGCCTACGGCCTGCCTTACGAGGCGGCGCTGGCGGCGATGACGATCAATCCGGCCAAGATCTATGGCATCGAGAGCCAGGTCGGCCGCCTGGTTCCGGGCACGGATGCCGATGTCGTGATCTGGAGCGGCGATCCGCTGGAAGTCACCACCTTCGCCGATGCCGTCTTCATCCGCGGCAAGCAGATACCCATGGTCAGCCGTGCGACCAAGCTGCGCGACCGGTATCTGGACTACTACACGAAGGAAGGCGCCCTGCCGCCGCAATATCTCGATCGATGAAAACCTGACCGGCCGGGGTACCGATGGTGTCCGGCCGGTCATTTTCTTGTCAACGCAAGGTACCGGAGGGAGCATCCATGGTGGCACGCATCGCCCGCTATTCTTTCGTCCTCGGAGTTCTCGTCAGCCTGGGCGCCATCGGCTGGTGGGCGCATGCCTACGGCAACGCCACTGACAACTCCCTCGCGCAATTCGCCCACGTGGGCTTGAGCGATTTCAAGAATTGCCTGCTCTCGCAGAGCGATACCCGTTGCGCGGTGGCAAATTACCGGCCCTGGGTGTTGTATCTCGGGCTGTTCCTGATCGCCGACGGTATCGTGCTTGCTCTCGCGGGTGCGGGGAACAAGCGCTAAGCGGCGTTTCATGGCGAGCAGACAGGAAGCGAGAGGCGAAGGCGAGGCCCCGTTGGTTGTCGCCCTGCTCTGATGCGGTCTGTCCAACGGGGCGTCCGCTGCCACCCTGAAATTACCTGCCCGTGAATGGTTTGCGGTAGTGCTGGCGTAAGTGGCACTATTCATCTGCATTGCCACATTCAGGGTATTGCGGGATCCGGGCCGAGAAGCCGGGCGCGTCTGCCCTGACCTTCGAGAGAAAGGGAGGATTCCATGAATTGGTACATTGGGGTTTTGAAGAAATATGCCGTGTTCGAGGGCCGGGCGAGAAGGGCCGAATACTGGTACTTCGCACTGTTCAACTTCATCGCCGGCATCGTCCTGGCGATACTCGATCGCACCTTCGGCTCTATCAGCGCGGCGACGGGCGTCGGCATCCTGGGCACCATCTACGGGCTCGCGGTGCTGATTCCCAGCCTTGCAGTATCGGTGCGGCGCCTGCATGACACCGATCGCAGCGGCTGGTGGCTGCTGCTCCTGTTCATCCCGTTTATCGGCGCCCTGGTCATCCTCATCTTCATGGTGTTGGACAGCACGCCGGGGGATAACCGCTTCGGGCCGAATCCGAAGGAAGCGGCCGACTAGCTGTAGCGGAACGCACTCGATGAGGCCCGATCGCCGGGCCGGGAGAGAGGGCGGCAATTCCGCCCTCTTTTTTTGGTGCCGGCCTGTCCGGTCGTGGTGCCATGCGTAGTCGGACGGATTGCTCTGCCGAATCCGCTGTCTTATAAAGGGATCATCGCGGTCCTGGAGGTGAGTCATGCGTGAGGTCCTGCGGCGACGCTTGCTGTATCTCCTGCTGCCCGGTTGCGTGATGGCGCTGGGGGCGACGCAATGTCAGATCGGCAACCAGAACGATTCTCCGGATTTCGTCACCACGGTCGCCGTGCAGGACGCGAACGGCCAGAGCGCGGACACCTTCAGCGCCGGCCAGCAGATCCAGTTCGTCGTCAGTATCCGCAACCGCAGCGACGTCTCGCAGACGCTGACCTTTCCCACGGCACAGGTCTACGATTTCTACGTGGTGAAAGCCGGTACCACCGACATCGTCTGGCACTGGTCCGCGGCCCACACTTTCGCGCAAACCACCACCAACCTGACTTTCAGTGCCGGCCAGACGCGCACCTATACGGTGACCTGGTCGCAACTCGGCGACGACAGTCAGGCAGTGGCTGCCGGCGATTATGAAGTGCAGGGGCGGATCGTGGCGGACGCGGACACGGCGAGCGAGGGCGATTTCCAGCCGTCGGACTACCGGAGCGCGCTCTCCCTGTTCACGGTCCAGCCCTGAGCCGGGCCGTTGCCGTGGACCGTTCCGATCGCGAACCCCTGATCCTTCTTGCGCTCGCGCTGGCGGGCCTGGTGGTGTCGGGGGTCGGTGCGGCCGACCGCCTGACATGGCTGCTGGAAGTGCTGCCGGTCATCGTCGCCATCCCGCTGCTGGGCTTCACTTATCGCGGGTTCAGGCTCACGCGGCTCGCTTATTGGCTGATCCTGTTCCATGCATCGGTGCTCATGGTCGGCGGTCATTACACCTATGCCGAGGTGCCGCTGGGCTTCTGGATGGAACGCGTCTTCGACTTCAGCCGCAACCACTACGACCGGATCGGTCATTTCGTCCAGGGCTTCGTGCCCGCGATCCTCGCGCGCGAGATCCTGCTGCGGCGCTCGCCGCTGGTGCCGGGCAAGTGGCTGACCTTTCTTACCCTGTGTGTCTGCCTGGCGATCAGCGCGAGCTACGAGTTCATCGAATGGGGTACCGCCGAGTTGGAGGGCTCGGAAGCGACCGCCTTTCTCGCCACGCAGGGCGATCCATGGGACACCCAGTGGGACATGTTATTTGCTCTGGTCGGTGCCATAGTCGCTCAGGCAGCACTCGCGCGTTATCATCTGCGCCGGCTCGCACTGCTCGATCCAGTGGTACGCGCCAAGCTCGCCAGACATTGAACGCAGCGCAGCCCGCCCGCCCCGCAAGGGGCGATCACCGGGTCGCGGTCTGCACCCCGACAGCGAGGAGTTGCCATGGAATATCGTCGCCTCGGACGCTCTGGCCTCCAGGTCAGCGCTCTGTCTTTCGGTTCATGGGTTACTTTTGGCCCGCAGATAGATGAAGCCGATGCCCGCGAATGCCTTGCTGCCGCTTATGCGGCGGGGGTGAATTTTTTCGACAATGCCGAGGTCTACGCGAAGGGTGAGTCGGAGCGCATCATGGGCGCGGCGTTGCGCCGACTTGGCTGGGCGCGCGATTCCTTCTGTGTCTCCAGCAAGGTCTTTTTCGGCAGCGCGCGCGATCCCCGGCCGACGCAACGCGGGCTGAGCCGAAAGCATGTGGTGGACGCCTGCCATCAAGCACTGTCCCGTCTGCAGGTGGATTATCTCGACCTCTACTTCTGCCATCGTCCCGATCCGCATACGCCGATCGAAGAGACGGTGCGTGCGATGGATGACCTGATCCGCCAGGGCAAGATCCTTTACTGGGGCACTTCGGAATGGTCCGCCCAGGAGATCATGCAGGCCTACAGCATCGCGCGTCAGTACAACATGGCGCCACCGACCATGGAGCAGCCCGAATACAACCTGTTTCACCGTCATCGTGTGGAGACCGAATACGCCCGTCTGTATGCGGAGATCGGTCTTGGCACCACGATCTGGTCGCCGCTCGCATCGGGCTTGCTTACCGGCAAGTATAACGAGGGCGTGCCCACGGGTTCGCGTATGACGGTGCCGGGTTACGAGTGGTTGCGCGAACGCCTCGAGAGCGAGGAAGGCCGGCGCCGCATCGCCGCGGTACGCGAATGTTCGGAGTTGGCGAGCGGACTGGGTATCAGCATGACCCACTTGGCGCTGGCGTGGTGTCTCAAGAACCCGCATGTGAGCACCGTCATCCTCGGGGCTTCGCGGATCGAACAGTTGCAGGACAATCTCAAGGCGCTGGATGCGCTGGCGCGGCTGACACCCGACACGCTCGATGCGATCGACGAGATCCTGCGCCGGTCCGGGCTCGACGCGTGAGCGTATTGCGGGCCGGGCGGGGGTCGTTGGGATGATGCCGTGGCACGGTCTGGCCGTGGCGGCATTGGCGCTCGCGGTACTGCTGGGAGCTGGCTTTGCACTGGCCGAGTTGAGCGGTCGCGATATCCCCCTGGGCGCGGGTCTCGTCCACGGTGTCAGTGCCCTGGTCGCGATGAGCGTGATGGGTGTCGCCATCGCAGCCGGTCCGCGCTCGCTGCTGTTCAACGCCGCCTTGCTGGTGGCAGCGATGACCGCTGTGATGGGCTTGCTGCTGTTCGCGTTTCGCTTCAAGCGCGAGATGCCGCCGGCGGTGATCGTGCTCTTTCACGCAGTGATGGGGCTGGTCGCGCTCGGGCTCGCGCTGCGGGCGCTGACCGGCGCGTGATACCTCAGTCGTTGCGGATCGCGCCGTCTCCGAACAGGATCTCGTAGAGACGCCGGAATTTGGGACCGGGCGGCATGCCGCCGAAGACCGGGTCTTCGATCCTGCCCACCGCCTTGTCGATGAACTCCCAGTCGTGCTGGTCGAGTACTTCGAGAGCCTGCGGAAATACTTCCCGTTCTTCAGCCTGCATGTGGCGGTAGAGCAGCGCGATGTAGTCGCGCCCACGCCGCTCGATCTCCTCGCGGGGCAGTATCTGGCCGTCGACGACTGCCTGCAGGCTGACAAGGAAGTCCGCTCCGGCCTGCCAGAGCGCCTGATGTTCCGCGAGCAGTCGGTCCGCCAGCGGTCTGAGCGAGGGTGCCTTGAGCATCAGCTGGCGGAAGAGGACGTCTTCCTTCGGGTGATGGAACACATCCGGATAGTGGGTCATGTACTCCATGGCATCCAGCAGCAGGTCGTAGTCGGGACGTTCCGCGACATGGAAGAGCGCGAGCTGGCTGTCGATGAGGCAGGCAAGCCGGCCCGAATGCAGGTGTTCCTGCTTGAGCTGCTGGATGACGTGTTCCATGGCCGGGCCTCCGCCGCCACTGCCGGTCAGTCTACGGTAGGCCGGGTGCACTCTCGCCGGCATTGACGTGGGTCAAATCGCGGGAAGGTAATGGCCGACGGCCCGCGCTTCCACCGGTCCGCCGCCTGTGACACCATCCCCAGGGCACAGGGGAGATAGTGTATGGCGCTTGCTGACAATCCACCCGTCTCGGTTGAACGCTTTCGCGCGCTGTTCGAGGCTCAGCGCCTGCGCGCGCTCGGCTGGCGCGAATCGGGCTGGCGCGAGCGCGTGGCGCGCATCGGGGCGCTGCGCGAATCGATACTGGCGCACAGCGCGGATATCCACGAGGCGGCCGCCGCCGATTTTCGCAAGCCGCTATCCGAGGTGGATCTGACCGAGATCTTCCCGGTCCTGCTCGAAGCCCGCCACGCCATGCGTCATCTGCGCCGCTGGATGCGCCCGATTCGGGTCCGCCCCACCCTGGCCATGTTCGGCACGCGCGCCGAGATCCGCTATGAGCCCAAGGGCACCTCGCTGATCATGTCGCCCTGGAATTATCCATTGAACCTGTCTCTGGGCCCGCTGGTCTCCGCCCTGGCCGCCGGCAATCCGGCGATCATCAAACCTTCAGAACTCACGCCGCATATGGCGCGGGTGATAGGGCAGATCGTCACCGAGACTTTCAGCGAAGATGAAGTCTGCGTGATCGAGGGTGGGGCCGATACCGCCCAGGCATTGCTCGAACTGCCGTTCGAACATATCTTCTTCACCGGTTCGCCCGCGATCGGCAGTATCGTCATGGCTGCGGCGGCCCGGCACCTCAGTTCCTGCACGTTGGAGCTCGGCGGCAAGACACCGGCGATCGTCGATGCCAGCGCCGATATCCCGCGCGCGGCCCGCAACATCGTGTGGGGAAAGTTCGCGAACAACGGCCAGACCTGTATCGCGCACGATCACGTCTATGTCCACGCCGCAGTCTACGAGCGCTTCATCGAAGAGGCCGCACGTCACGTCGGCGAGGTCTATGGCGACACCCCGCAAGCGCAGCGCGCCAATCCCGATTACTGTCGTATCGTCAGCCCGCGGCACTACGAGCGTGTGAGCGCCCTGCTCAGCGACGCGCTCGATCAGGGCGCGAAGATGATCGCCGGCGGCGGCACGGCGGCAGAAGAGCGTTTCATCGCACCGACTATGTTGACGGACGTGGACAAGAACAGCGCGATCATGCGCGAAGAGATATTCGGACCCCTGTTGCCGATCCTGAAGTTCGACGATCCCGACCGCGTTATCGATGAGATCAACGCCCGGCCCAAGCCGCTGGCGCTTTATCTCTATTGCGAAGACCGCGCCCTGAGCGAACGCTTCGTCCGGCGGACCTCGTCCGGGGCGGTATGTATCAATCACAGTGTGGTGCATTTCCTGCACACCGGCCTGCCTTTCGGCGGCGTGAACGCCAGCGGGATGGGTAAGGCGCACGGCATCTTCGGGTTCCGCGCATTCTCGAACGAACGTTCGCTGCTGCGCGAACGCTTCAGCCTCACCCATCTGCTCATGCCACCGTATTCGCCCCGGGTGCGAAAGTTGATCGCGCTCGCGCTGCGCTATCTCGGTTGAGCGAGCCGAGCCTCACCCGAATGCGTTAGCTCCGGACGGGCGGGCGCCCCAGGCGTCCCGCCCGGCAGCTTCCCGATCGACATCAGTTGGAACCCCGGAGCAGGTGGAGTAGTCTTTACCTATGGCGGCCGCGGCTGGCAATTGCTATCTGCGGGCCGTCGCAGGCGAATTTTCATCTTGATACAGGAGATACCATGAAGCGCCATTTTGCTGTTGTCGCGGCCCTGCTGGGCATGTCCCTGCTCGGCATCACGAGCGTGCAGGCTGCTCAAACCAGGATCGGCGTCATCGACGTGAATTACGTGGTCATGCACTCGAAGCGAGGCCAGGCCGCGAAAGACGAACTGGAACAGTTGCGCAGCTCCAAGAAAGAGAGCCTGCAGGAACACTACAAGAGCCTGATGGCCGAGAAGCAGAAGCTTGAAGATCAGGCCAAGGCCAAGAAGAGTCCGGACAAGGCGGAGATGGATCAGTACAAGAAGGACGCGCAGGCCTTCCAGAAGGAATATGGCGATACCCGCCAGGAGATCCAGAACCGCGAGAACGACCTGCTCAAGCCGATCCAGGACGAACTCAATGATGTCCTGGCCGCTTATGCCAAGAAGCACGGCTACGGTCTGATCCTGACCAAGCAGGGTAACGTCGCCTATAACACCGATGCGTTCGACGTCACGCAGGACGTGCTCACCGAGCTCGATGCGCGTTACGCGAGTGAGGGCAAGTCGAAGAAGAAATGATCATCGCTGCGGAGCGCGTCTCCGCAGGTCGCAGACGGGACCCGCAACGGGTCCCGTTTTCGTCTGGGTGCTGCGCTTGACAGCTCATGGCCTCCAGATAAGACTGCCCCGACAGCCAGCTTTTCCGGGAAATCCTGATGGATCGAGAAATGAGCAGTACGGTAAAAGCCGGCCGCCTCGCGCGTCGGCTCGGGCCGTGGACTGCGATCGCGGTGGTCGTCGGCGTGGTCGTCGGCAGCGGCATCTTCCGGGTGCCCGGCGTGATCGCCGCCGACACCGGCAGCGTCGGTGGCATCGCGCTCGTGTGGCTGCTCGGCGGCGCCATCTCCCTGTTCGGCGCGCTTTCGATCGCCGAACTGTCGGCGATGTATCCGGATTCCGGCGGCCTCTACGTCTATATGCGCGAGATCTACGGCAAGCCCATGGCCTTTCTGGTCGGTTGGATGTGGCTGTTGAGCAACCCGCTCTCATGGGCCGCGCAGGGGCTCGTGTTCGCGGAATATCTCAACACCTTCATCCCGATGACGGCGACCCAGACTCATCTCGTCGCTGCCGCATTGATCGCGACGGTGGCTGCCGTCAACTACCGTTCCGTCGGTCTTGGTGCCGCGGTGCAGGACCTGTCGACCGGAGCCAAGGTGTTCGCCATGCTCGCAGTGGTGGCTGCCATCTTCCTGCTGAAGCAGCATCACCCCGGTGCCTTCGCGGCACCGGTCGAGCTCGTGCCCGGTGACTTCGCCGGCCTCGGCGTCGCCCTGGTCGCAGTGCTCTGGGCCTACGACGGCTGGGAGAATCTGACCTCGCTCGCGGGCGAGGTGAACGATCCCGGGCGGAATATGCCGCTGGCGCTGTTTGGCGGCACGGTGGTCGTGATCGGCATCTATCTGCTCATGAACTGCGCCTATCTGCATGTGCTCACCGTGCCGCAGATGGCCCAGGCTCCCTCGGTGGCGGTAGCCGCCATCACCCCTGTCGCCGGGCAAGCGGGCGGGGCGATCGTGGCGGCGATGGTGATGTTGTCGATATCCGGTTCCCTGAACGGCAGTGTGATGTCGGATTCGCGGGTGTTTTTCGCCATGGCCGAAGACGGCTTGTTCTTCAAGAAGATCGGCAGTGTGCATCCGCGCTTCCAGACGCCCCATGCGGCCATCGTCCTGGTGGCGGCACTCGCTATCGGCTTCGTCTCATTCCGCAGCTTCGCCCAGCTCGCCGAGGCCTACGTGCTCGGCGTCTGGCCGTTCCTGGCGTTGAGCGTGGCCGGATTGTTCGTGCTGCGCCGCCGTCTGCCCGACTTCCCGCGTCCCTATCGGGCCTTCGGTTATCCTGTGGTGCCGGCACTGTTCCTGTTTGCGACCATCGCGGTGATCGGCGATGCGCTGTACGAGAAGCCGGGGGCTACTCTGCTCAGTATCGGACTGACGCTGGCGGGCCTGCCGGTGTATCTCTTGTGGCGGGCGTACACGCGGCGCGCCATGGCCCGATAGACGAATTCTCTGGAGGCGAGATGGATTCCCCGAGACGCATAGACCTGCGCAGCGATACGGTTACCCGACCGAGCGCGAAGATGCGCGCGGCGATGGCCGCGGCTGAAGTCGGCGACGACGTGTATGGCGACGACGCCACGGTGAATCGTCTCGAAGCGGTGGCCGCCGAGACTATCGGCACCGAGGCGGCGATGTTCGTGTGCAGCGGTACCCAGAGCAATCTGACGGCACTGCTCACGCATTGCGGCAGGGGCGACGAATACATCGTCGGCCAGCAGGCGCACACTTACAAATATGAAGGCGGGGGCGCGGCAGTATTGGGGGGCATCCAGCCGCAGCCGCTCGAATTCGAAGCCGACGGAACGCTGGATCTGGCGCGCGTCGCGGCAGCGATAAAGCCCGATGATGTCCACTTCGCCAAGTCCCGCTTGCTGTGTCTGGAAAATACCGTCGGCGGCCGGGTGCTGCCAGCCGCCTATCTGCCGCGCGCGCGGGAATTCGCGAGCGAACGCGGCCTGGGGCTGCATCTTGATGGCGCGCGCGTGTTCAACGCAGCTGTCGCACAGGGCGTGGACGTACAGACCATCGCCCGGCATTTCGACACCGTGTCGGTGTGCCTGTCCAAGGGCCTTGGCGCGCCGGTGGGTTCGGTGCTGTGCGGGCCGCGTGAATTCATCCGGGCGGCAAGGCGCTGGCGCAAGGTCGTGGGCGGGGGCATGCGCCAGGCCGGCGTGCTCGCGGCCGCGGGCCTGATCGCGCTGGGCGAGAACGTCGAACGCCTCGCCGAAGACCATGCCAATGCCACCCGGCTCGGGGCAGGGCTTGCGGATATCCCGGATGTGCAGGTAACCGGTGTGCAGACGAACATGGTGTTTGTCAGCGTACCCTCCGAGCGAGTAGAGGGGCTGGCGGCAGCGCTGCACGAACGGAGTATCATCGTCAGCGCGGGTGCGTCGATGCGTCTGGTCACGCACCTCGACGTCAGTGCGGAAGATATAGAGCAGGTCATCTCGGCGTTCGCCGGCTTCTTCGGCGCCTGAGTCACGGAGTGGTCATGGAAGAAGGTCCCGTGGTGAATCCTTCAGCAGCGGATGATTTCGCCATGGGCGGGCGCGTGCATGTGCGCGCCTGGTTTGTCGGAGCGCGTCTCGATCTGCGCAAGCTTGCCACCGGCGAGACCCTGGCGATGGCACCGCTCACGTTGCGTGCGGGTCGGGCCGGGCGCGCCATGTTGTTCCGTTATGGCGCCGTAGTGATCTTCGGCGTGGACGGCATGGAGGAGCGCAGCTTTATCGACAATCTCATGCCGCTGGTGAGCGAACCGTTCGGCGAACCACAGACCGAAGAGGTCGAGATCCTCATCGATCCCGAGCGCGAGGAACGCCTGGATTCCAACGGTGTCCTGGTCTTGCAGGATGCCGGCGTCGAGCGGCTGCAGGTGGTCGCGAACGTGCTCGCCCGCAGCACCGTGCTCGAGCACTACGAACGCCAGCTCGCCATTGTCTTCGATCAGATCGAGCCGATAGCCGGTGAACTTCGTCGCGGCGGACGCGTCGCTGCGCAGGGCCGCGATCTGCTGCGCCAGGTCGGTAGCGTATTGTTGACCCAGACACGCATGGTCGGCCGGGTCGAAGTTGCCGAGAAACCTGAAGTTCTCTGGGACCGGCCCGATCTCGACCGTCTTTACGAACGTCTGAGCGTCGAGTATGAATTGCGCGACCGAGATATCGCGCTCAATCGCAAACTGGAGCTTGTCGCGCGCACTGCCGAGACGGTACTCGACCTGTTCCGGCACCGGCAGGAGCTGCGTGTGGAATGGTATATCGTGGTGCTCATCGTCATCGAGGTAGTCCTTTTCTGTTACCAACTGTTCATCGCTTGAGACGCGGAGGTCAGTCGGATGCCACAAGCGCGCATTTTCTGCATCGGCCACAATTACGCCGCGCATGTGAAGGAGATGTCGGCGGCAACCCCCGCAACGCCGGTGGTGTTCATGAAACCGGTCACGTCCATCGTCCCCCCCGGTGAGCCTGTGCCCTTGCCGCGCGGTCTGGGCGCCATCCATCATGAGATGGAACTGGTGTTGCGCATCGGCAGGGAACTGGCCGATGCCGATAGCGCGACAGCCGCCAGGGCGATCGACGCGGTCACTCTGGGGCTCGATCTCACGCTGCGTGATCTGCAGCTCACCCTTAAGGCCAAGGGGCTGCCCTGGGAGCGTGCCAAGGGCTTCGACCATTCGGCTCCTATGGGAACGTGGACGACGCTCGAGGATCTTGCACTGTTGGGCAAGATCGAGATGACGTGTCGCGTCGATGATGAGCTGCGCCAGCACGGTTCGACCGCGGATATGCTTTTCTCCGCAGTTGAGCTGGTGGCCTTCCTCAGCCACCACTGGCGCTTGTATCCGGGCGACATGGTCTTCACCGGTACGCCTCCGGGTGTCGGGCCACTGGAACCGGGCCAGACGGTGACCATCGAAAGCCCGCAGATCGGCCGTTTCACATGGACGCTGATCTGACCACAGGAGGTGTGTCATGGTGCTCAGGTTTCCGCTTCTTGCCGCTTGCGCGGCGTCGATATCCCTCCTTGCCGGCTGCGCGCAGACACCCTCGGCTGCGAGTGATGCGCAGATGATCGCTGCCTGCGCCCAGCTCGACCAGGCTCTTATCCCTGCACTCTGGTATACCGGCCAGGCCGATCAAGCCCGCGCCGGCACCGCCACCGTGGCGCTCACACAAGCATGGCAGGCGTTCGCGACGGGGAGCGGGCAGAAGCTGGCAGGCACCGGGGCCGGCAAGGCAGGCCTGCAGGATGTTGCCGGGCGCATCGCGCGCGCGAATCTCGCTGTGCAGATGAACCACGAGCTGGACCGTGCGCATGAGCTGCTCGAAGGCGCTCGCCGCGATCTGCGTCAGCTGCGCGCTGATGCCGGCGTCGCTTATTACCCTGATCAGGTCACCGAATTTCACCGCGTACTCGAACTGATGGGGCGGGCCGTCGAAGACGATGACCGGATGACGCTCGCAGGCCTGTCGCGACGTGCCGATATGATCTGGGCCGGGGTTGAAGCGACTCCACTCGATGCCAGCCTCTATGGCCTGAGCGCCGATCAGGCAGATTACATCGCCAAGCAGGTAATCGAAGAGCGCGTAGCTCTCGAGCGACTGCGCGCTGGCGTACAGCGCAAGACGGATCAGGCCGGCTTGCGGCACGCGCTGGCAGCGTTGCGCGGCCCGGTGGTGGAGATCACGCTCACCTTCGGCGGCGTGCACTCACCCTAATCACTGCGCCGTCGCGCCAGCCATTTCATGACTTCCATGGTGCCCAGGAGGGTCAGCGATGCGAGCAGCATCACGCCCCATTGCCTGAGCGTGACCGGGGCGATGTCGAGGATGTGCGCCAGTCCCGGCGTATACATGGCGCCGATATGCAGCAGTTGCGCACCGATGGTGCCGATCACCAGAAAGGGGTTGGTGAACAGACTCTGCGCCGCTACCGAACGTCTCTCCGAGCGGCTGTTGAAGACCTGTACGTTCTCGAACATCACCATCAGCAGCAGCACCATGTTACGCGCCGACTCCACGCTGTCGCCCAGGCGCAGCAGTACGTCGTAGCAGATGAAGGCGACGAGCCCCATCACACAGGCGGAGACGATAACGCGCGTGGTCATGATGCGGTCGAATACCGGCTCGTTGGGCAGGCGCGGGTTGCGTTGCATCTCGTCGCCCTCACCGGGTTCGAAAGCGAGGGCGACATCCTGTACGCCTTCGGTAGCGAGGTTCAGCCACAGCAGCTGTAATGCCGTGAGCGGGATGGGCAGGCCCGCACCCATGGTCAAGAGAAACAGCACGATCTCGGCGGCGCCCGTGGATATGAGCAGGAAGATCACTTTGCGTACGTTCTGGTAGGCGATGCGGCCCTGTTCGACACCGGCGACGATAGAGGCGAAATCGTCGTCGGTGAGCAGCAGGTCGGCGCTCTCGCGCGCGACGTCCGTTCCCGATCGCGCCATGGCCACGCCGACTTGTGCTGCGGTCAGCGCGGGCGCATCGTTGACGCCGTCGCCGGTCACCGCCACGAAGTGGCCCAGACGCTGCAACGCGCGCACGATCGCCAGCTTCTGGCCGGGTTCGATGCGCGCAAAGACATGTGCAGACGCCACCAGGCGCTCCACGGCAGCCTCGTCTTCGGCTTGTGCCGCCGCCAGCTGGGCACCGGTGATCGCAAGCGATCCCGGGCCGGCGATGCCCAGATCGCGGGCGATGGCCAGCGCAGTAGCGGGGTGATCTCCCGTGATCATGCACACGTCGATGCCGGCCTTGCGGCAGGCCCGCATCGCGCTCGCCGCTTGCGGGCGCAATGGGTCGACCATCGCCACCAGCCCGACCAGCGTGAGGCCCTGTAATCGCGCGGGTTCAAGCGGGCACGCCTGCCGGTAGCGGCCATCGGCGAGGGCCAACACCCGAAAACCGCGTTGGGCGAGCGTCTGCGCCTGGGCCTTTATGGCTTCAGCGTCGATCCTGCCATCGCCCGAGCGGTGGAGGGCGTAAGCGCACATGGGCAGCACGCGCTCCAGCGCGCCTTTCACATAGATCTGTCGACCGTCACCGCACTCATGGAGGGTCGCAGCGAAGCCGCGTGCGGGTTCATAGGGTATCTGTTCACTCAGCGGTTGTTTGGCGAGCGCGCCGGCCCGGGTAACCCCCGCCTTGTGAGCCATCACCAGCAAGGCGATGTCTACGCTGTCGCCATGCGCGGTCCATTCACCATCGCGCCGCCCGAGGAAGGCTTCGTTGCACAATGCCGCAATCTTTGCCGCGCGCCCGATAGCGCGCTGGCCACCGGGTTCTGGCGTGTGTCCGTCGCGCGTGAAATCGCCCTGTGGCACGATACCTTCGCCGCTGACCTCGAAGGCGCTGCCGTCGGGCAGGACCAGCTTAGATACCGTGAGCTGGTTTACGGTCAGTGTGCCGGTCTTGTCGGTGGCGATCATGGTGCACGAACCCAGTGCCTCGACCGCGACCAGCCGGCGCACGAGTACGTTCCTGCGCGCCATGCGTCGTGTGCTGATGGCGAGAGCCACGGTAAGTGCTGCGGGCAGACCTTCTGGTATGGCGGCCACCGCCAGTGCAACCGCGATCAGAAAGATGTCCTGCCAGGGCGTGCCACGGGCCAGCTCCACGCCACCGATCAAGACGATGATGCCGACAAGGACCAATGTGAGTGTGAGCGTGAAGCGCGCCATGCGCTGGAGCAGTGGCGGCACCCCGCCCGAGGTTGCGGCTAGACTGCCGGCGAGCTTGCCCACCTCCGTGTTGAGACCGGTCGCGGTTACGACGCCCATGCCCCTCCCCTGCTCTATGATCGTGCCGGCAAACGCCATGTTGCACCGGTCAGCCATCACCGTACCTGCGGGCAGCACATCTCCGGCCATTTTTGCCACGGCCATGGATTCTCCCGTGAGCAGCGATTCGTCTATCGCGAGTGCGCTACTCTCGGTCAGGCGCAGATCCGCGGGCACACGAAAGCCGGGCGCGAGTAACACGATATCGCCCGGCACCAGGTCGGCCGCACCGATCTCGAACGATTCGCCCGCGCGTATCACCATGGCTTGATTGGGCACGGTGTCGCGCAATGCCAGCGCGCTGTGTTCGGCATGGTATTCCTGCACCGTGCCGATCGCGGCGTTGACCAACAACACGATCGCGATGAAAGCGGCATCGTCGATGGCGCCAAGAAAGAGCGATACCGCAGTGGCCGCCAGCAATACATAGATCAGCGGGCTGAGAAACTGGCGCCCGAAGATACTCAGCCACCCTGGTGGTGGCGGCGCAGGCAATGCGTTGGGGCCGTGCAGGGCCTTGCGCAGCGCTACTTGTTCAGCATCCAGGCCGTCGCGACGCGAGCCGAGCGCCGCCAGCGCCGCGTCGGCGCCGAGCGCGTACGGTGGGCGGTCGGTGCTTGCGCCCAGTTTCGCAGCCGGGTTGTCCATAGCGATCCCTCGCCAATTCCTGGCTTAAGACCTTAGCGCCCGGTCCGGTCATAAGGAACCCTGGCGCCATGAGTGGATGTGCGGATGCGGCTTGGTGCGCCGCCCTGTTAAGATGGGAGTTCGAGCAGCGAAGCAAGTACGAGGAGCCGCCACCCATGAGTGAGTCATTGAGTTTCGACGTACATCTCGATACCCCCTACGAACAGGCTCTGGAGCGCGTTGCAGCGGCGCTCAAGGACGAAGGCTTCGGGATCCTGACCCGGATCGATGTGCGCGCGACCATGAAAGAGAAGCTGGGCGCCGACTTTCGTCCCTATGCGATCCTCGGCGCCTGCAATCCGCCCCTGGCGCACAAGGTGCTCTCGCATCGTCCCGAAGCCGGGCTGCTGTTGCCTTGTAACGTGACCGTGGAAGCCGAGAGCGACGGTCGAAGTCTCGTGCGTATCGGCGATCCCCAGGTCATGCTCGCGACTGGCGGGCTGGATGAAGATGCCGAATTGCGCGCGGTCGCCGCCGAAGTGCGTTCACGACTCGAGCGGGTTGCCGGTGCATTGAACGCCGATGGCTGAGCAGTCGGAGAGCGATCAGCTGGTGTTGGCGCGGGCTGTCCGCGAGGCCTGCGTGGCGGCAGCGCGCCAGGGCTATGCCGATGCGGCGATGAGCGGCTTGTGTGCCGAGGGCGCGCAGGAAGCGGCGCTGAGCGCGATCGAGAGTCTCGATCTTGCCGCGGTGTTGAACGGCCTGAACGAATAAATAACGGGAGCGGATGCCATGCGCGAAGTGAGCTTTCCCGAGAAGGACCGGCCGCTGCGCGACGACGTGAGCATGCTCGGAGCCCTGGTGGGAGACGTGCTCCGCGAGCAGGCGGGCGACGATCTGTTCGGATGTGTGGAACGCTTGCGTGCAGCTGCGATAGCGGCGCGTGAAGAGGGGCGGGTTGACAGTGCCGGCGAGTCTATCCTGGACCGCCTCGATCCGGATCAGAGCCGCGAGGTCGCGCGTGCGTTCTCGGCCTATTTCCAGGCCGTGAATCTTGCCGAACGCGTACACCGTATCCGCCGCCGGCGCGACTATCTGCGCAGCGCCAGCGCGCCACAGCCCGAAGGACTCGAAGACGGCTTCGCGCATCTGCGTGAGAAAGGCGTGGCGGTCGCCGAGGTCAACGGGCTCCTGGCTGGCCTCAGCATCGAGCCGGTATTCACCGCGCACCCTACCGAAGCCGTGCGTCGCAGCTTGCTGGAAAAGCAGCAGCGCATCGCGCGGGCGCTGGTCGATCGGCTCGACCCGTCGCTGACGCCGGATGAGGAAAAGGCCACGCGCGGACGTATCCGCACCGAACTCACCAGCGCCTGGCAGACGGAAGAATTCTCCGCCGCGCGCCCTACCGTAACCGATGAACTCGAGCATGTGATGTTCTATCTCACGGACGTCATCTATCGAGTGGTGCCGCCCTTTTACGAGTCGCTGCAGACCGCTTTGCTCCATGTCTACGGCGACGGCGCGCAGACACGACGTCTGGAACCGGTGCTGCACTTCGGGTCCTGGGTCGGCGGGGATATGGATGGCAATCCGAACGTGGATGCCGACAGTATCCGCGCCACCCTGGACGAGCATCGACGTCTCATCGTCGGTCGCTACCGTACCGAACTGGCGACGCTTTACCGAGCGCTGAGCCAGTCGATCTCGCGGGTGGATGTCGATACTGCGGTGAACGAACGTATCGAGACTCTCGCAAAGCGGCATCGGGATGCCATGGAAGCGGTGCCGCCGCGGCACCGGCAGATGCCCTACCGCGTACTCCTGCATCTGATCGGCGCGCACCTGGACGGTGGCGCGGATAGCGGCTATCGCGCCGGGAGCGAGCTTGCTGATGATCTGGGGCGGATCAGTGCGAGTCTCGCAGGTAACCGGGGGCATCATGCCGGCTACTTCGCGGTCGAGCGTCTGCGTCGCCGGGTCGAGACTTTCGGTCTGCATCTGGCTACGCTCGATGTGCGCCAGCATTCACAGGTCCATCATGAAGCCGTCGCTGCTTGCCTCGGCGATACGGGCTGGCTGGAACACGACCGTGAGCGACGTGAGCACACGCTGGCGCGTCTACTGGAAGCCGACGTCATGCCTGTTGCACCGGAACTTCCCCGTGCAGCCCAGCGCACACTCGATGTCTTTCGTGCCATCGCCGAGGTGCGGGCCCGGCATGGAGAGCGCGCCATCGGCAACTATGTGATCAGTATGGCGCGCGCGCCCGACGACGTATTTGCCGTCCTCGCGCTGGCGCGCTGGGCCGGTCTGGAGCAGGAAGGCGGTGTGCCGCTCGACGTCGCACCACTGTTCGAGACCGTCGACGACCTCGAGAACGGGCCGGAGGCCATGCGCGCTTTGTTTGCAGCGTCCGCCTACCGCGCGCATCTGCGTCGGCGTGGTGATCGCCAGATGGTGATGGTGGGCTATTCCGACAGCAACAAGGATGGCGGCATCGTCGCCTCGCGCTGGGCGGTGCAGCAGGCCCAGGCAGCGCTGGCGACGGTTGCGGCTGAAGCCGGAGTGACACTGACCATCTTCCATGGCCGCGGCGGCACCACAAGCCGGGGCGGGGGCAAGACACATCGCGCGGTCCTGGCCGAACCGGCGGGCGCGGTCGCCGGCCACCTGCGCATGACCGAGCAGGGCGAGATGATCAACACCAAGTACGGCCTGCGCGGTATCGCCATGCGCACGCTCGAACAATGTACCGGCGCGACGCTGGTGGCCACCGCGTTGCCGGCGGCCGACCCGAGCGCGGATGCGAAGGCGCTGCTCGACCGCCTCGCCCAGGTCAGCCGTCAGACCTACCGCGAACTCGTCTACGAGACACCGGAATTCACCGACTACTTCCGCAGCGCCACGCCGATCGATGTCATCGAGCGCATGGCGATCGGTTCGCGCCCGGCCTCGCGCACCGCCCGGGCGGGGGTGGAGGATCTGCGTGCCATCCCGTGGGTATTTTCCTGGACCCAGAGTCGGCACATCCTGCCTGGTTGGTATGGGGTCGGTACCGGTCTGGCCACCGTCGCCGAAGAGTTCGGGGCCGGGGCAGTGGCCGAGCTGTTGCCGCAGTGGCCGTTCCTCAACAATATGCTCGATGACATCGAGATGGTGATGGCCAAAGCGGATATGGGTATCGCGGCGCGCTACGCGGAGCTGGCCGGAGCCGGCGGTCAGCCGGTTTTCGAACGCATCCGCGGCGAGTTCGTGCTCGCCCGCGACCATCTACTCGCGATCCGCGATTCCGAGGACCTGCTCGATGGTGATCCGGTACTGCAGCGCTCCATCCGTCTGCGCAACCCATATGTGGATCCGATGAGTTTCATCCAGATCCGTCTGCTACAGCGTTGGCGGGCGAGCGGGCGTGAGGACGAGAGCCTGTTCCGTGCCTTGCTTGCGACAGTCAACGGGATAGCGCAAGGTTTGCAGAACACTGGATGAAAGATCGGACGGTGGATTTCGGGGAGGCGTACGATGACATCGAAACACAAGATAGTTGCCTTGGCCTGCGGTCTCGGCCTGAGCCTGTTGCTTACCGCCTGTGCCACCACAGCGGCTCAGGATAAGGGCATGGCCATGGACGTCATCGTGCAGGGCAACCATAGCGGCATCCGCTTCGAACGGATGGAGATCATCCGCTCCGCGGCGGATTTTCAGAATCTGTGGGCGGCGCATTTCGCTCCGGAGGTGCCGACCGACCCGCTGCCGGATGTGGATTTCAAGCGTGACATGGTCGTCGCGGTTTTTCTCGGCCAATTCCGCACCGGTGGGTATTCCGCCGAGATTCGCTCGGTGACGGCGACCGGTGACACTATCGTCGTGGATGTAGTGCGTAGTTCGCCCGGTGCGGGCTGCATGCGTACCCAGGCGCTGACCCAGCCCTTCGTCATCGCCAAGGTCCCGCGCGTGGACGGTGCCGCTCGTTTCAACGTACAGGATGTGGCCACACCCTGCGGTGGCAAGTGATCGGCGCTGTATCTACAGAAGGTGACAAGATGAAAAAGAACATGGGTAGTATCGACCGTTGGCTGCGCGCCATCGTGGGTGTGGTGATCCTGGCGGCAGGCTTTTACTACAGTTCGTGGTGGGGCCTGATCGGCCTGGTGTTTATCGCCACCGCTGCCGTGCGTTTCTGTCCGGCCTACGCGCCATTCGGATTCTCGACCCAGGGCAAGTCCGGCACTCACGTTTGAGTCAGGCGCACACACAGGCTGTGCGCTGACGCGGCACGTTTCCCGGCGCCTTGTATGAGGAGGCATGAATGCGCGGCGTATTCCTGGATCTCGCCACCGTCGATCACGACGACATCGATCTCGAACCGCTGCGCGCGGCACTCGATCCGCTGGCGAGCCATGCGGTCACCGCAAAGGACGAGATCGCCGCGCACATCGGCACCGCCGAAGTCGCGATCAGCAACAAGGTGGTACTCGACGCGCAGACGATCGCGGCGGCGCCTGCGCTCAGGCTGATCTGCCTGGCCGCGACCGGTTTCAACAACGTGGATATCGAGGCGGCGCGGGAACGCGGCATCGGTGTGTGCAATATCCGCGCCTATTGCACTGCGTCGGTCGCACAGCATGTATTCGCGCTCATCCTCGCGCTGAATTCGCATCTCACCGAGTATGCCGGCCTGCTGCGCGAAGGAGCCTGGCGCGCCAGCCCGCAGTTCACGATGCTCGATTTTCCGATCATGGAGCTCAGCGGGCGCACGCTTGGGATCGTGGGATATGGCGAACTCGGGCGCGCGGTCGCGAGGCTGGGCCGTGCCTTCGGCATGGAGGTGCTGGTCGCTGCGCGTCCGGGCACCGAGCCCGGGCCCGATCGGGTCGCGCTCGACGTGCTTTTGAGCCGGGTCGATGTGCTCAGCCTGCATTGTCCGCTCACTGCTGCCACGCGTGGATTGATCGGTGCGCGCGAGCTGGCGGCCATGCGGCCGCACGCCTTGCTGATCAACACCGCGCGCGGCGCGTTGGTGGACGAAGCCGCCTTGGCTCAAGCCTTGCGCGCCCGCAAGCTCGGCGGTGCCGGCATCGACGTACTCAGCGAAGAACCGCCCATCCACGGCAATCCGCTGCTGGCGGACGATATCCCCAATCTGATCGTCACCCCGCACATCGCCTGGGCGGCGCGCGAGGCCCGCCAGCGCGCGGTGGACGAGATCGCCGAGAACATCCGCGCCTTCGCCGCCGGCGAGCTGCGCAACCGCGTGGTCTAGCACGGCCATCCAGGTCCGAAAATGACCAGACGCGGCCGCCCGGCCGCGCTATGCTCCGGACATGGATACGCCATCGCACGAAGCCGGTCTCCCGCTCAGCCGCAAGGTTCTCGACCGCGCGCGGCTGTCGCGTGATGCACGGTTCGACGGCCGTTTCTTCATCGGTGTGACCTCGACCGGTATCTACTGCCGTCCGATCTGTCCGGCACCGGCGCCGAAGACGAAGAACGTGCGCTATTTCCCCAGTGCGGCAGCAGCGGCGGAAGCGGGCTTTCGGCCCTGCCTGCGCTGCCGGCCCGAAGCCTCGCCCGGCACGCCGGCCTGGCTGGGTACTTCCGCTACCGTCAGTCGCGGCCTGCGCCTGATCGGCGAAGGCGCGCTGGACGAAGGCAGCGTTGAGTCGCTGGCACAACGTCTCGGCGTGACTTCCCGTCATCTGCATCGGCTGTTCGTGAAGCATCTGGGTGCGCCGCCGCTGGCCGTGGCACAGACCCGCAGGCTGCATTTTGCGAAGAAACTCATCGACGAGACCGACTTGCCGATGACGCAGGTGGCACTGGCAGCTGGTTTTGGCAGCGTGCGCCGCTTCAATGGAGTGGTGCAGAAGATCTACGGGCGCGCCCCCACCCAGTTGAGGCGCAATCGTCGTGCCCGCGCCGACAGTGACGGAGTGCTGACGGTCACGCTGAGTTACCGGCCGCCATTCGCGTGGCCGCAGTTGCGCGAGTTTCTGGCCTCGCGTGCGATCGCGGGCGTGGAAGAAGTCACGCGGTCGAGCTATCGGCGCAGCATCATCTGCGCTGGCCAAGCCGGCATCCTGGCGGTATCCCACGCGGCCCATGCGCGGGCCCTGGTAGTGGAAGTGGCGCCCGCGCTGGCGCCGTATCTGATGGAGATATCGGCACGGGTGCGCGCGCTGTTCGATCTCGAAGCCGACCCGGCAGCCATCAATGCCGTGCTACGCGGCGATCCGGCACTGGCGCGCCATGTGCGCTCCGCGCCCGGCCTGCGCGTGCCCGGCGCATGGGATCGATTCGAACTCGCGGTACGCGCCATCCTCGGCCAGCAAGTGACGGTTGCCGGTGCGACCACGTTGGCTGCGCGTCTGGTCGAGCGTTGCGGTGAAACGCTGTCGTACGCGCAGGGCAGGATCACGCATCTGTTTCCGCAGCCGCATGCAGTGGCGGCAGCAGACCTTGCGGGCATAGGCATGCCGGGCGCACGCGTGCGCGCATTGCAGTCATTCGCGCAGGCGGTGGCGACGGGAGTGATCGATCTTTCCGCTGCACCCGAGACAGTTCGTGCGCAGTTGGCAGAAGTGAAAGGCATCGGTCCATGGACGATCGAGTACATCGCGATGCGCGCCTTGCGTGAACCGGATGCATTTCCCGCGCAGGATATCGTGCTGCGTCGTGCATGCCATCCCGAACGTGAGTTGCTGCGTGTGCCGGATTTGAGGGCGATCGCGGAGAGCTGGCGTCCGTGGCGTGCCTATGCCGTGATGCAGCTCTGGCGTGGCGCAGCTGGAAACCAGTGACAGATGACGAGGATGAAACATGCGCTATCGAGAGATTGACAGCCCGGTCGGACGCCTGCTCCTGGCGGGTGAAGACGATGCTCTGTCCCTCCTGTATTTCCAGGATGGCCCGCATCCGCTGGAGCCCGGAGCCGATTGGATACATGACCCTTCCGCTTTTGCGGCAGCGGGAAGACAGTTGCAGGAATATTTTGCCGGCAAGCGCCAGCAATTCTCCCTGCAGCTCGCACCACGAGGCACGCCGTTCCAGCTCAGAGTGTGGCAGGAACTGCGCAAGATACCGTATGGCGAGACTATCAGTTACGGCGAACTCGCGCGGCGCATCGGCAAACCCAAGGCATCGCGCGCAGTGGGAGCGGCCAACGGCCGCAATCCGATTTCGATCGTGGTGCCCTGTCATCGCGTGATCGGCGCGAACGGTACACTGACCGGATTCGGCGGCGGGATCGACAACAAACGTACGCTGCTCGCATTGGAACGCAGCAACGCCGGCGGACTCGGATTCTGACGATCCTGTGCTAGGCTCCCTGCCTGTCGAGGTGACAGGAGCAGGGGATGACGACAGCACTGGTCTGGTTCAGGCGCGATCTGCGGCTTGCCGATCACGAGCCACTCGCCGCGGCGTTGGCCGAACATGAGCATGTCATCCCGGTATTTATCTACTCGCCCGAAGACGAAGGTCGCTGGCCGCCTGGTGCGGCCAGTCGCTGGTGGTTGCATCACAGCCTCGTGGAGCTCGACCGCGCATTGCGTGAACGCGGTTCACGGTTGCTGATCGCGCGCGGAACCGCGCCGGACACTCTCGCCCGGATCGTCCGCGAGACCGGTGCCGAGGCGGTGTATGCGCACGGCTTGCCCGAACCGGCTGGCCGGGCACAGAGCAAGCACGTGGCAGCCGCGCTTGCGGTCGAGTTGCGTCTGTTTGATGGCATCACGCTGGTATCGCCGGCGGCGGTCATGACCGGCGGGGGCAGTCCCTACCGAGTCTTCACTCCCTTCTGGCGCAAGTTGCGTGCCGGGTACCAGCCCGGCCCGGCCCTACCCGCGCCTGCCCGGGTGCCTGCGCCTGAACGCCGGCCCGACGGCGAGGTGCTGGACGATCTGGATCTGCTGCCGAACCTCGATTGGGCTGATGGATTTTCGCGCCACTGGACGCCGGGTGAGGCGGGTGCGCGGAAGCGGTTGCAGCGCTTCTCGCGTACAACCCTGGACAACTATCCGGACCAGCGGGATTTTCCGGCTGCTGCGAGCGTCTCGGGTCTGTCGCCGCATCTGCATTTCGGCGAACTCTCGCCGCGCCAGGTCTGGCATGCGGTGATGCGGGTCGGTTCGGATGCAGAGCGCGCCGAAGCGGCCGAAGGATTTCTGCGCCAACTGGCCTGGCGCGAATTCGGGCATTACCTGCTCTATCATTTTTCCCGCACGCCGCTCGAATCATTGGACGCCCGCTTCGAGCGATTTTCATGGCGGAGCGATGACGAGGCGTTAGCCGCGTGGCAGCAGGGGCGCACTGGATTTCCCATCGTAGATGCCGGGATGCGCGAACTGTGGTACACGGGCTACATGCACAACCGCGTGCGCATGATCGTGGCGTCGTTCCTGGTCAAGGACTTGCGCATCCATTGGCTCGAAGGCGCACGCTGGTTCTGGGACACTCTGGTGGATGCCGATCTCGCCAACAACACGCTGGGCTGGCAATGGGTAGCGGGCTGCGGCGCCGATGCCGCGCCGTACTTCCGTATCTTCAACCCGTTTTTGCAGAGCCGGAAATTCGACTCCGAGGGTGGGTACTTGCGTCGCTGGCTGCCGGAACTGGCGCGACTGTCCGCGCGCTGGATCCATGCGCCGGCGCAGGCGCCCTCGTCGGTGCTCGCGGCCGCCGGCGTGCAGCTGGGGCGTGACTATCCGCGGCCCATGGTCGATCACGCGCGCGCGCGCGAGTCGGCGCTGGCCGCATACCAGGCCCTGCGCGCGGATTGAGCGGGCAGTTCTAGGCGCCGCGCCGTAGTGTCTCGTTGGGCGGTTGGCGCACCACGCTCCAGGTCGCGGCCACGCCGCTCGCGCCGACGAGCAGAGTGCCGAACAAGATACCACTCGCGAGCACGCTGAAATCGGGCCTATAGGGCAGGTCGAAGACATGGCCGGCGAGCAGCCAGCCTGCAGTGGTGGCGGCCACCGCGCCCAGCGATCCGGCGAGCAGCCCGAGCACGCTGTATTCCGCGATCAGCCCTTGCAGTACCGTACGTCGACTGGCACCCAGCGTGCGCAACAGCGCAGCCTCGAAGCGACGTTCGTCACGGCTGGCCTGCACGGCCGCCAGCAATACCAGCAGTCCCGCGGCAAGTGTGAATACGAATACATATTCGACTGCCAGAGTGGCTTGATCCATCACCTCGCGCACCTCGGTGATCAGGGCATCTACATCGATCGGTGTGATGCTGGGAATCTCGCGCACCAGATCGAGCATCAGTGGCGCCTTCTCGCGCGGAAGATGCACTGCGGTGATGTAGGTTGCCGGGAAACCGTCCAGGCTGCCGGGGCGAAAGACAAGGAAGAAATTGGGCCGGAAGCTGCCCCAGTCCACCGTGCGCAGGCTGGTGACAGGCGCGGTGATCTGTTCGCCGGCGACGCGGAATGTGAGCCGGTCGCCGAGTTTTATGCCCAGGGTCTGCGCCCAGCGGCGTTCGACCGAGACCGCCGGACCGGGGCCTTGCTGCCACCAGTGGCCCGCGACGATATGGTTGCCCTTCTGCAAGTCGTTCTCCCAACTCAGGTTGGCTTCCCGGTTGGCCATGTGTCGCGCTCTGCCTTCGGGCAGGGCATCGGCGTCTACCGTCTTGCCGTCGATTGCGATCAGGCGGCCGCGTACCATCGGATACAATCGGGGCGCCTCGAGCCCGTGCGCGGTGAAGAATCGTTCGACGCCGGCCCGGTCGTCCGGCTGGATGTTGATCAGGAACTGGTTGGGCGCGTCGGTGGGCAGAGAAGCGCGCCAGCTTTCGATCAGCTGGCCGCGTACCAGCGTGAGCAGCAGCAACACCATCACGCCCAGACCGAATGCCACCGTCTGCGCCACGCTCTGGCGGCCGCGACGCAGCACGCTCGCCAGGCCGTAGCGCCAGGCCACGCCCACCCTGGAGCGCAACGGCGCGAGCAGGCGCAGCAGCAGGCCGGCTCCCGCGCCGAGCAGCAACAGCGTGCCCAGCGTACCGCCGAAGACCCAGCTCGCCAGGCGCGGATCGCGGGTCTGCCACACCAGCAGTGTGAGCCAACTCGATAGCGCCAGCGCCATCAGTAGCGATGCCCGCAGCGGTGGCGGCGCCAGTTCGTGGCGCAGCACCCGCGCCGGCGGCGTCTCGCGCACGCGCAGGATCGGCGGCAGGGCGAAGCCGAGGACCACGCCGAAGCCGGTGCCTGCGGCGGTGATGACCGGCCACGGCGAAGGCGGCGGTAGCCCGGCCGGCAACAGCCCGGAGAGTAGCCGCACGAGCCCGAGCTGGGCGAGCCAGCCGATGGCGAGTCCCAGCGCGATGGCGGCAAGCGTGACCCAGAGCAGTTCCAGCGCGAGCAACAGGCCGACGCGACGACGAGACTGGCCGAGGCTGCGCAGGATCGCGACCGTGTCCGTGCGGCGCAGGGCATGGCGTTGCGCCGCCATCGCCAGCGCCGCGCCCGCTACCAGCACGCTCACCAGTGCGGCAAGGGAGAGGAAGCTTCCGGCGCGATCGAGTGCGTTGCGCGTCTGCGGACGCGTGTCTTCGACACTCTCTATCTCCTGGCCGTTGGTGAGCCGTGGTGCGAGAGTGGCCCTCACTTTGTTCACTGCGCTGCGTGTGCCTGCCATGAGGAGGCGATGGTGGACACGACTCGCGGGCCCGACCAGGCGGGTCGCGGCGAGATCGTGCTGATTGAGGACGAGGCTCGACGCCATGGAGCGAAAGCCGAGTGCCTGATCGGGTGCATGGTCGAGTATCGCGGTCACGCGCAACTGGCTTGCGCCGACCGAGATCTCGTCGCCCACTTTGACATCCAGCGCGGCCAACAGGCGCGGTTCGAGCCAGGCCGTTCCGGATGCCGGGATCCCTCCAGCGGGCCGGGTCGGTCCGTAGGCGACAGCGCTCAGGCGTACCTGTCCGCGCAACGGGTAATGCGCCGAGACCGCGCGCACATCGGCGAGCGCGCTGTGCTCGCCCGCGAGCACCACGCTCGGAAAGCTGGTGATGGTCGCGATGTCGAGCCCGTCTGCGCGCGCCAGTTCGGCGTAGCTCCTCGGTAGTGCTTCCGCGGAACTGATCACCAGGTCGGCGGCGAGCGCTTCGCCGGCACGCTCGCGCATCGATTCCCGTACCCGATCGGTGAACAGTCCCACCGCGCTCACCGCGGCCACCGCGACGATCAGGGCGAGGGCGAGCAACGTCAACTCTCCGGCGCGAAGGCTGCGCCGGAAACTGCGCCAGGAGACGGCGACGAGGTTCACGCCTGCGCCTCGAGATGACCATTGGCAAGCACCAGGCGACGCCGGCAGCGTCCAGCCAGGCTCTCGTCATGGGTGACCATCACCAGGGTGGTGCCGGCATCTCGGTTCATGTCCACCAGCAGGTCGATGATGGTAGCCCCGGTGCGGATGTCGAGGTTACCGGTCGGTTCGTCGGCGAACAGGATGGCCGGGCGGTTGGCGAAGGCGCGGGCGATGGCGACGCGCTGTTGTTCGCCGCCCGAGAGCTTGTGCGGATAATGGTGCAGCCGCGTCCCCAGGCCGACTGCGGTCATCGCCGCGCGGGCACCAGCCGCCGGATCGGTGTTGCCGGCCAGTTCCAGCGGCAGCATCACATTCTCCAGCGCGGTGAGGCCGGGCAGCAGATGGAAGGCCTGGAACACGAAACCGACATGCCGGGCGCGCAGCGCCGCGCGACCGTCTTCGTCCATCGCCGTCAACTCTTCGCCGGCCAGCCAGATCTGGCCGCGGGTCGGTGTGTCGAGGCCGGCGAGCAGGCTGAGAAGGGTAGTCTTGCCTGAACCCGATGCTCCGAGGATGGCAACCGCTTCGCCGCGGGCGACGTCGAGGTCGACGCCATCGAGGATGGTCAGTGTCCCGTCCGGGCTGATAACCTGCTTGGCGAGGCTTTTGCAGCGCAGGACGGAATCGGCGGTATCGGGCATGTCCAGAACGCTCATCTTTTTGCTCATCCTATGCTTAGCGCCCGCGGCGCAGGCCGCAGGCGGCGTGATCCTCGTGGTCGGCGATAGCCTGAGTGCGGGTTACGGCGTCGATCTGGGCAAGGGCTGGGTCGACCTGCTCCAGCGCCGGCTCGCCGAGCGCCACCTAGGTTACACCGTCGTCAACGCCAGCATCAGCGGCGATACCACCAGCGGCGCCCTTGCGCGTCTGCCGGCCGCTCTGCGCCAACATCATCCCGACGTCGTCATCCTGGAGCTCGGTGCCAATGACGGTCTTCGCGGCCAGCCGGTCTCGCAGATGCGTTCCAACCTGCGGCGGATGATCGGCATGAGCCGCAAGGCCGGTGCGCGCGTGTTGCTGCTGGGAATCGAGCTCCCTCCCAATTATGGCCCCGCCTACACGCAAAAGTTCGCCGCGGTCTATACGGACCTCGCGCACCAGACCGGCGTCGCGTTCCTGCCGTTCCTGCTCGAAGGGGTGGCTCAGGACCGCAGCCTTATGCAGGCCGACGATCTGCACCCCAACGCCGCCGGGCAGCCGCGCCTGCTCGAAAATGTATGGCCCAGTCTTGCGCCCCTGCTTCGGCAACCGCAGCATGAGGGCGCAACCGGCCAGTGAGGGTGGTTGTTCGGGGCCGGTGCGAGCAGCGGACCGGCACGGTCCTTGCCCTCTCCAGCCGGCCGATGCTATACCTAACTTGAACCCGGAAAGACACTGCTTCTGCCCGGGGATGCCAACGATGCGCTCCGCGCGGCGACCGGTCGGAGGGTGTGACAGAGGAGAACTGCGTGGAGAAGGTCTGGCTGAAAAACTATCCGGAGGGGATCCCCGCCGAGATCGACCTGGACGCGTACAGCTCGCTCAAGGATATCCTCGAGCAAAGCTGTGAGCGCTACCGCGACTATCCTGCCTTCGCCAATCTGGGCACTTCTCTCACCTATGCCGATATCGATCAGCAGAGCCGCTACTTCGGCGCCTATCTGCAGCGGGTGGTCGGGCTGAAAAAAGGCGATCGCGTCGCCTTGATGATGCCCAACATACTGCAGTATCCGGTCGCCCTGTTCGGGGTCCTGCGCGCCGGTATGGTGGTGGTGAACGTGAACCCCATGTATACGGCCTGGGAACTCGAACACCAACTCAAGGATTCCGGTGCCAAGGCTATCGTGATCCTCGAAAACTTCGCCAACACCCTGGCCGAAGCCATCGACAAGACGGATGTGAACACGGTGCTGCTGACCCGGGTGGGTGACATGTTGCCGGCGCCGAAATCCTGGCTGGTCAATTTCGTCGTCAAGCATGTGAAGAAGAAAGTTCCGGAATTCAGTCTGCCCGGAGCCATCTCGTTCCATCATGCGCTGGCGGAAGGTAAATGGCAGACGCTCGAAGACGTCAGCCTCGATCATGACGACATCGCTTTCCTCCAGTACACCGGCGGCACCACCGGCGTCGCCAAGGGCTGCATCCTCACGCACGGCAACATGGTGGCCAATCTGCAGCAGGCCTCGGCCTGGCTGCAGCCGCTCGTCCACGAAGGCGAGGAGATCATCATCACGGCGCTGCCGCTCTACCATATCTTCTCGTTGACGGCGAACTGTCTGGTGTTCATGAAGGCGGGCGGATTGAATGTGCTCATCACCGATCCGCGCGACATGAAGAGCTTCGTGAAGACGCTGGGGCACTACAAATTCACTTCGATGACCGGCGTGAACACGCTTTTCAACGGCCTGCTGCATGCCCCGGGTTTCACCGAACTCGACTTCGCCAGTCTGCGCATGACCCTGGGTGGCGGCATGGCTGTGCAGCGTGCGGTGGCCGAACGCTGGAAGGAAGTGACGGGTGTGACGCTGGTCGAGGCCTACGGTCTCACGGAGACGGCCCCCGCGGCCTGCATCAACCCGCTGACGCTGGCCGAGTACAATGGGACTATCGGTCTGCCGTTGCCGTCGACCGATGTCTCGATCCGCGACGAACATGGCGAGGAACTCGGTTTCGATCAGCCCGGCGAACTCTGGATCAAGGGGCCACAGGTCACCCCGGGGTACTGGAACCGACCCGAGGAGACGCGCAAGGCGCTTACCGACGACTGGCTGCACACGGGCGATGTCGCGAGTATCGACAAGGAAGGCTTCCTGCGCATCGTCGATCGCAAGAAGGACATGATCCTGGTCTCCGGCTTCAACGTCTACCCCAACGAAGTCGAAGGCGTGATTGCCATGATGTCGCAGGTGCTCGAAGTGGCTGCCGTCGGCGTGCCGGACGAGCATTCGACCGAGGCGGTGAAAGTCTTCATCGTGAAGAAGGATCCGTCGCTCACCGCGGAACAGGTGATCGAGCACTGCCGCAAATACATGACCCGGTACAAGATCCCGAGCTATGTCGAATTCCGCGACGAATTACCCAAGTCGAATGTGGGCAAGATCCTGCGCCGCGCGCTGCGCGACGAGGTGGCAAAGGCTTAGAGCAGGCGGCTCAGCGCGTAGATGGCCAGGCCGGCAAGGCCGCCCACCAGGGTGCCGTTGATGCGGATGAACTGCAGATCGCGCCCGACCTGCAATTCGATGCGCTCGGCAGTGGAGACCGGATCCCACGTCTTCACCGTCTCGGTGATGATTCCCGCGAGTTCTTCCCGATAGCGCGTCACCAGACGTAGTGTGGCGTCGCTCAGCCAGCGGTTGATCTCCGCGCCCATCGCAGGATCGGCCGCGAGCGCGGCGCCGAAGCGTTCCATGCCCGAATCAACCTGGCGGCGCAGACGCGATTCCGGATCGCGTGCCTCGCGCAGCAATACCGCACTCAGTTCGCCCCATAATTCCGCGAGATAGGCGCGCAGCCGGGGGTGCTCGAGCAATTCATGCTTCAGAGCTTCGCCGCGTGCGATATACGTCGGGTCTGATTTCAGTTTGCCGATGAATTCGTCTAACGCCTGGCTGAATCGGCGCCTCGCCTCGTGTTCGTCGTCGGCACCTACGGCGTCAAGTAAGCCCTCGATCTCGGTGATCAGCTTGTCGTAGATCTCTTGATCGACGAAGCGTGGCAGCCACCAAGGGCTGCTCTCGCCAACACGTTCGCGCAGGCGCGCCTTGTTCTCCTCCAGGGTCCGCCGTCCGGCACGGACCAGTGCGT
Source organism: uncultured Pseudomonadota bacterium (assembly GCA_963739695.1). Classification (GTDB taxonomy): domain Bacteria; phylum Pseudomonadota; class Gammaproteobacteria; order Natronospirales; family CAVUBB01; genus CAVUBB01. The sequence goes on from CAVUBB010000019.1 coordinate 104,385, forward strand.
CGAGAAGCTGCTGATAATGTTCACCGCTGGTGAGCAGATCGAGTACCCGGCCGATGAACGGAGTGAGTTCGATCTCGCGCAGGCTCAGATGCAGCTGATCGTGCATGAACGCGCGCAGTTCGACGTTATCGACCAGCCGCGTCATCCAGCCGGTGAATGCGGCTGCATCTTCGGTCAGGCGCATGCGGTTAGCCGGCGTTGCCAGCCAGCCAGCGACGTAGCCGGTGAAGTCCATGCCTTCGAGGCGCGGTGCCAGCGCATCTGCGGTAAGGAAGTTTTCCTGCACGAAGCGGGCGAGGTTCTCGCCGATCTCGTCCTTGCGCCGCGGGATTATCGCAGTATGCGGGATAGGCAACCCCAGCGGGCGGCGGAACAGTGCGGTTACGGCAAACCAGTCGGCCAGTGCGCCAACCATCGCGGCTTCGGAGAAGGCGCGCAGATAACCGGTCCAGGCCCAGGCGGCGCCGATGGTCTCGCTCCACACGTAAACCGCCGCCATGACGAGCAGCAGGGCCAGCGCGAGCAGCTTCATGCGCCGAAGCCGCAGGCGTTGGGCGTCGTCTCCGTCAGTCTGCGTTGCCATAGCGGTCTCTCCGCCGGCGCGGGTGCGGTGCTTCAGGTATCCTGATGGTAACGGGGGCTGAGTTCATGCACGGCTTCCACCAGGGCCGCGACGTGCTCCGGGTCGACGCTGGGAGTGATGCCGTGCCCCAGGTTGAAGACATGTCCACTCCCGGCACCATAGCTTTGCAGTATCCGATCGACTTCGGCCCGGATATGTTCCGGCGCGGCATACAGTGCCGCAGGGTCGAGATTGCCCTGCAATGCCACCTGCTCGCCGACCCGCCGCCGCGCTTCGCCGATATCGACAGTCCAGTCGAGGCCCAGCGCGTCGCATCCGGTGCGTGCCTGCGCTTCCAGCCAGCCCGCGCCGCCCTTGGTGAACAGGATGACCGGAACTCGTCGTTCCTCATGCTCATGCACCAGGGACTGGACGATCTGTTGCATGTAGCGCAGCGAGAATTCCAGGTAACCGGCCGGGGTGAGGGTGCCGCCCCAGGTATCGAAGATCATGACCGCTTGCGCGCCCGCTGCGATCTGAGCGTTGAGATAGGCGGCGACGGATTCCGCCAGCACCCCGAGCAAGGCATGCAGGCACTCCGGCTGTTCGTAGAGCATCGCCTTGATGCGGGCAAAATCCTTGCTTGAACCGCCCTCGACCATGTACGTGGCAAGTGTCCATGGGCTCCCGGAAAAGCCGATCAACGGTACGCGCCCGTCGAGTTCGCGTCGGATGAGGCGCACGGTATCGAGGACGTAGGCCAGATCCGACTCGGGATCAGGGACTCCCAGGCGCGCCACATCCGCCTGCGTGCGTACCGGGCGTTCGAAGCGCGGACCTTCGCCGGTCTCGAAGTAGAGTCCCAGGCCCATCGCATCGGGGATAGTGAGGATGTCGGAGAACAGGATCGCGGCATCCAGTTCGAAGCGGCGCAGAGGCTGCAGGGTGACTTCGCAGGCCAGTTCCGGGTTGCGCATGAGCTTGACGAAGCTTCCCGCCTGGCCGCGCGTCTCCCGGTATTCGGGCAGGTAGCGCCCCGCCTGGCGCATGAGCCAGATCGGCGTGCGATCGACGGGTTCGCGCAGCAGCGCGCGCAGCAGCCGGTCATTGCTAAGCGGCTTGGTCATGCTCATGCTCCCTGATCGGCGAAGACGGCCGCGATCTCGGCCTGGATGGCCTGGGCTGCCGCACGTGGATCGGCGGCATTGCGGATAGGTCTTCCGACGACGATGTAGTCGGCGCCGTTGGCGAACGCCTGCGTGGGGCTGACCACGCGCTTCTGATCGTCCTCCGGGCGATTGTCGACCGGCCGTATGCCCGGCGTGACCACCAGTAGTCGCTGGTCGATATACTCGCGCAGCCTGGGCGCTTCCAGGCCTGAAGAGATGACGCCGTCGCAGCCCGCTTCCAGTGCGCGCCGCGCGCGCGAGAGCACCAACTCCTCGATATCGCACTGGAAACCCAGGTCATCCAGGTCGCCACGGTCGAGGCTGGTGAGCACTGTCACCGCCAGTATCTTCAGATCGCCCTTGGCGGCTGCCGCGGCCTCCATGATCGACTGGTTGCCATGGACTGTCGCGAAGGTGGCACCACGCTTGCTCAGCTGGCGCACGGCGGCGGCCACGGTCGCGGGTACGTCGAAGAATTTGAGGTCCACGAAGACCTGTTTGCCTTGTGCGGTCAACCAGTCGATCAGCTCGAAGTAGCCACCGGCCATGAACAGCTCCAGCCCCAGCTTGTAGAACTGGACGCTGTCGCCGAGTGTCTCCACCAATGCGCGGGCCTGATCGGCGTCGGCGACATCGAGGGCGAATATGAGGCGTTGACGGGGGTCGATGGGCTTGCTGGAAAGCGTGTCGCTCATGCTCAAAGGGCTCCTCCTGATGGGCGCCATTCTAGCATGTTCGTCCGTCGGGGCCGGGTCAGGTATCGAGCACCTCAGCCAGTGCTGTGGCCGGATAGTCCGCGGTGACGACCGGGCTGCCGATCGCCCGCAGCAACACCAGGCGCAAGCGGCCGTCGCGGACTTTCTTGTCGTGCTGCATCAGCTGGATCATCCGCTCCGGCGCTAGCGCCGGGCGGCGGGTCGGCAGCCCGGCGCGATCGAGCAATGTGGCGATCCGCGTGACTGAATCCGCATCCAGCCAGCCCATCTGCGCCGAAAGGCGTGCGGCGAGGACCATGCCGACCGCCACCGCCTCGCCATGCAGCCAGTTGCCGTAGCCGATGCCGGCTTCGATCGCGTGACCGAAGGTATGGCCGAGATTGAGGATCGCCCTTCGGCCGGACTCGCGCTCATCCGCGCAGACGATGCCGGCTTTGATGCGGCAGCAGCGTGCGATCGCTTGCTGCAGCAGGTCCGGGTCACGCGCGTCCAGACCCGCCATATTCGATTCGAGCCAGTCGAAGAAGCCGGCATCGGCGACGAGCCCGTATTTAACGACTTCGGCCAGGCCGGCACGAAACTGGCGCGCATCCAGCGTGGCCAGTGTGTCGGTGTCGACGATGACGGCCGAGGGTTGGTGGAAAGCACCGATGAGGTTCTTTCCCGATGGATGGTTGACACCGGTCTTGCCGCCGACCGATGAGTCCACCTGCGCGAGCAGGGTAGTGGGTATCTGGATGAACTCGACCCCGCGCAGGAAGCTGGCGGCGGCGAAGCCCGCCATGTCGCCGACGACGCCACCACCCAGCGCCACCACGACACAATCGCGGCTCATGCCGGCATCGAGCATGGCATCGAAGAGGGTGCTGATGGTCGCCAGCGTCTTGTGTTCCTCACCGCTTGGCAGCGCGACAGTGCAGTGCGCCGGTCCAGATGCGGGAAGCGCCGCAAGCAGTCGTTCCAGATACAGCGGTGCGACTATGTCGTCGGTGACTATGCAGACGCTGCGGTCGGCGAGCAGGGCAGCTGCACGTTCGGTGAGGATCCCGGCACCGACATCGATCGGGTAGCCGCGGCCGGGCAGGTCCACGGTGAGCATATGGTGGGTCAAGCTCGATCTGCATCCTCTGTCTGGAGCCGCTGGACGATCTCGCTGGCGACGGTACGCACGTGCTTATGGTCGGTGTTGATGCTGATATGCGCAAGTTCCCTGTACAGCGCTTCTCGCTGCTCGAACAGTTCCGCGAGCCTGGTCTGGCGTTCGGCTCGATCCGCACCCGCGAGCAGAGGCCGGTGCGCCGTCCTCTGGGTCCGCGCGGCCTGGACCGCGATCGACGTCTCCAGGTAGATCACCAGAGTGCGCTCGCGGAGCAAGGCTCGATTGGCCGGATCGAGGATGGTACCGCCACCGGTCGCGATCACGATGCGACCGAGATCGAGCAGTTCCTCAAGTACGGTGTGTTCCCGGCGCCGGAATCCGGTCTCGCCTTCCAACTCGAATACCAGCGACAGCTCGACACCGGTTCGGCGTTCGATCTCCTGGTCGGTATCGTGGAACGGGTAGTCCAAGGCACGCGCGAGCTGGCGGCCTATGGCCGTCTTGCCCGCGCCCATCGGGCCGATGAGAGCGATGGCGGGATTAGACGCGGTTGGTGGATTCAACAAATGTCAGGCTGGGGCCCGCACGAAGGCGGGCCCCATGCGTCAGTCGGTGACCGTCACGATGGAGCTATTCGTCGTTCCACTCGGGCTGGTGACCGTGAAGGTCAGGTAATCCGTGCTCGGCGTGCCGTCTGGGCCGACGGTGACGGCGAAGCTGGTGGTGTTGATGCCGCCGGCATTGGTGTTGGGCACGGTATAGGTTGCCGGCGTGATCAGGGAACCGTTACCGGTCTTGACCGTGATCGCCGTGCCGGCGGCGAGAGGCTGGCCGCGGGCGTCGGTGACGGTGAAGATTATGGTCTGGGCACCGGCACTGACATTGATTGTGACATTGTCGCTGGTAGCCGGGCTGATGACGGGGGCGCTGCCGGACATCACGATCACAATCGATTTGCCGACACCCAGCGTGCTGCTGGTGCCGCAGCGCGTGCTGTCCTTACACAGCAAGCCTTCATACTTGCCGTCTGCGGCGTCATGTACGTTGTTATTATTGAAGTCGTAGAAGAAACCGTCCGAACCGGGCTCGTAAGCGCCACTCTCGTTATCATCCCGGTAGATTTCACCGATGTCAGTGAACGTGTCGCCATCGTCGAACACACCATCGCCGTTGTTGTCCTGGAAACTCTCTTCACCGATGGCGTAGGCGAGGATCGTCGCGCGACCGTCGGCGGGGCGTGGGTCCGCGCTGGTCCAGGTTACGCTGCAACTGCCATCAACCGTGGTGCAGTCGCCCTGAATCTGCCCGCTTTCCGTCGTGAACGCGATGGCTGTGCCGTCAGGGACCGGGTTATTGAAACGGTCGGCAGCGTTGACCGTGATCTCGTCGGTCACATTGTTGATGTCATACGACTCCACGTTCAGGGTCTTGGCCGCGATGGAGAAGCTGTCTTCGTCAGGTAGGCCGGTACTCACTACCAGTTGATCGGACTGAGTCGCGATCACTGGGCTCGTCCCGGCGACAGTCGCGGTGACACGAACCGTCGTATGAACTGTGCCGGCACGGACGATGGTTTGTACCTGACCGTTGGCATCGGTAGTTCCGGAGGACGGGCTGAGCGTGATGCCACCGACCGACGTGTTCAGCGTGAAATTGATGGTCTTGCCAGGAACCACGCCGCCACTGGTGTCGCGGACCACAAAGATGACCGTAGATGTCTCGGAAGTCCCTGCACCGCCGGTACCCTTGAGGGCGATCGTGGTCGGATCGGCAGAGACGAAAGCGATCGACCCGACTGCGGCCGGTTGTACCGTAAGTGTCCCGGTCGCAGTAATCGTGCCGCTGGGTACGGTGGCGCTCGCCGTGATTGTATCCGAGCCCGAGCAACCCTTGGCGACATAGGTCGCCTTCGCCGTGCCCGTGGTGGTAGTCACCGGCGAGGTGATGGTTGCGAGGCCGTCAGCCACGCATTGTGAGACGAAAGTGACGTCGGTGGAACTCGTATACGGGGCGCCGGTACCGGTAACCAGGTTCGCGGTGACGGTCGTGCTGCCGCCCGCCGAGAGGCTGGTCACGTCGATCTTGAGGACACCGCCCTGGAAGCTGCTGCCCGAGCCGCTGCCGATCAGGACGGTGGTGCTGGTGGTCGAGCCGCCGGTCGAGCTGCCGCCGGACGTGCCCGATGTGCTACCTGAGAGCGTGTCCTGACTGCCACAAGCGGCCAGTGCGAGCATGCCCACAACGATCGCTATACCCTTCAATGCCTTATGCATGTAAGTCACCCTCATCAACCATTTGCAGTAGATCGTCTATCGAATCCCTACTGATTCTTCAGATCCTGCTTGAGTATCTTGGGAGTCACGAAGATGAGGAGCTCCGCCTTGTTCGCGACCTTGTGCGTATTTCTGAACAGGGCGCCCAGGGCGGGGATGTCGCCCAGCAAGGGTACCTTCTGAGTAACCTCGCTCTGCGTGGTCTCATAGATTCCGCCGAGCACGACCGTGTCGCCATTGTCGACCAGAACCTGGGTCGTCACGCGGCGGGTATCGATACTGGGGACCACGCCGCCGGTGGCGCTCGGCACTTCCTGGCCCACGCTGTCCTTGTTGACCGTGAGATCCATGATGATCCGATCGTCCGGCGTGATCTGCGGAGTGACCTGGAGGCTCAATACCGCCTTTTTGAAGGCGGTCGCCGTGGCGCCGCTGGACGACGATTGCTGGTACGGGATCTCGACGCCCTGTTCGATCGTCGCTTCCTTCTGGTTGGCCGTGATCACGCGCGGGCTCGAGACGACCTGGCCCTGGCCCTCGGCCTGCAAGGCCGACAGTTCGAGATCGACGAGATAATCCGAATTGAGGATCGCCACCGCCAGCGTTCCGGCCGGCGAACTGACCGGGAGGTTCACATTCAGGCGATTGTCCAGCGAAGGCAGCGTGACCGGTGTGGTCTGCCCGGTGCTGTTGAGGTTGTCGAGAGCGGAGCTGACCACCACGTCGTTGCCGGCCGCGCTGCCGCTGACGCTCACCAGACCGTTGTTGCCATTCTGGCGCACACCGGTGGCGCCGAAACGTACGCCCAGATCATGGGTGAAGTCGCTGTTCGCGATCACGATCCGCGATTCGATGAGTACCTGGCGCACCGGGATATCCAGGGTGCTCACCAAGCGACGTATGTCTGCGAGGTGATCTTCGGTGTCCTGCACCAGTAGAGTGTTCGTGCGCTGGTCGACGGTGACGGAGCCACGTTTTGAGAGCAGAGAATTGCCCTGCGACTTTATCAGCTTGGCGAGATCGCTGGCCTTGGCGTAGTTGACCTGGATGAACTCCGAGCGCAGCGGCAGCAGCTCCTGGATGGACTGTTTGGATTCCAGATCCAGCTTCTCCTGATCCGCGATCTCCTTGGCCGGCGCTATCTGCATGACGTTACCGTGTTTGCGCATCGCCAGGCCCTTGGTCTGCAGGATGATATCCAGTGCCTGATCCCAGGGCACGTTCTGCAGGCGCAAAGTGATGTTGCCCTTGACCGAATCGCTCACCACCATGTTCATGCCGGTGAAGTCCGCCAGGATCTGGAGTACCGCACGGACTTCGATATCCTGGAAGTTGAGCGTCAGCTTCTGGCCCGTGTACTCCTTCTCCTTTTTCTGTGCCACCTCCTGTTTGGTGAGAGGCTTCAATTCGACCGCGAAGAGATTGTCGGTCTGATAGGCAAGCTGCTCGAAATCGGCGCCCGTGGCGTCGATCACGAATTCGGCATCCTTGCCTTTCTGGGTGGCGTCGATGGATTTCACGGGCGTCGCGAAATCGAGTACATCCATGCGGCGGCGCAGGTTGCCGGGCAAGGTGGTGTCGTGGAAGGTGACATAGACCTTGTTGCCCTCCTGATGCACGTCCGCGACCGTGCTCGGATCGCTCAAGGTGATCAGGACGCGGCCTTCACCGCGCGTCCCGCGCCGGAAGTCGACCTTCGAGATCGCGTTCTGATCCGGCGCCGGGGCCATCTGCGGCTTCGGCTGCTGACTGGAACGGCTGGTCGCCGGGCCGAACGTGGTGGACTGGTTGTCTGCTTCGGCGACAGTACCGCCCGAGCCGCCCAGCGTGACATAGACGAGGTTGCCTTCGGTACGGATATCGTACGGCACCATCTTGGTCAGGTTGATGACCACGCGGGTTCGCCCGCCCGCTTCGGCGGTCATGACGCTGTTGACGTCGCCTATGCCGATGGCTTTGCTGTTCTTCGTCAGCGCAGAGTGGGTATCGGGCAGGTCGAACGCGATACGCGCCGGCTGATTGATGGTAAACGCCATCGGTTTGGGGGCGGTGTCGCTAAGCTGGAACTCCAGCTGCACGCGATCGCCGGGCAAGCCAGTGGCCTGGATCGAAGTCAGCTGGTTCGAAGTTGCCGCATCGGCGGCCGCGGCCGATCTGACACCGGCCAGAACTCCGGCCGCCATCAGGCAGATCGCGAGCCAGAGTCCTGTCGCCTGCCGCAGATGCCGCAGGATGTAGCGGGGGTGAGTGTGTGCGGTCATCATTACTCGTATACCTCGCGGATCATTGGCTCAGGCTCAGGGACGCGGAGCGTTCCATCCAGCCACCGAGTCCGTTGGGGACGATCTCGGTCAGTTTGATTCCGGTTTCAGTGATTTTGGTGATCTTGCCGTAGTTCTGGCCCAGATGGTTGCCGATGGTCACGCGATGCACGACCCCATCGCCGTCCTTGATCAGGGCGTAGGTCCTGCCGCCCATCTCGATGGTGCCCACCATGGTCAGGGCATCCAGCGGATACTGTTCCAGATATTCCTTGTTGCGATTGAAATCCGGATGGATCCCGCTGCCCGCGGCGCTCAGCTTCTCCGGCTGCGCCTGGGTGTCCGGCGAAAACGGCGAGCGCATGTTCGAATCGGAATAGGTGAATGTCTCGTAGGGCTTGATCTGCGGCAAGGGCTCGATCGGACCGGGCTTGCGGGCCTTCACCTGAGCCACGTATTGGGTCAGGTCGCCCATGCCCTTGGTGCAACCGGCGAGGGTCACCGCGAGTACGAGCAGCAATGCCGTACGCCAGCGGCCGGCCGGGACACTTTGCGCCCGCCCGGTTTCGGGTTTGCTATGCGCCATCACTTCTGGTCATCCTCGAGATAGCGGTAGGTCTTTGCCAGCACATCCATCTGCAGGTCATTCGCATCATCAGGCTTTATCGGTTTGATGATGACGTCATGGAGTGTCACGATCCGTGGCAGTGCGGCGACGTCGCTGGCGAATTTGGCCAGTTCGTGGAAATTGCCGGTGAGTCTGATCTTGATCGGCTTCTCGGCATAGAAATCTTTCGCGTTCTCGCTCTGCGGCTGGAACAGGTCCTGCTGCAGCCCATCGGCCTGCGCGGTCTGCGAGATATCGCGGAGCAGGCTCGGGATCTCGGTCTTTCCCGGCAGCTGACGAAGCAGGGTGCCGAAGGTCTTGCGCATGTCTTCGAGCTGATCGCGATAAGCCTGCAGATTGGCGGCCCGCGCGGCTTTGAACTCGAATTCATGCTTGAGCTGCGATTCCTTGTTTTCCAGCTGGGCGAGATCGGCTTGCTGTTTCTTGATATCGAACCAGTAGCCCGCACCGACGACGGCGACGAAGAGCACCACGATGAGCGCGATGCGCGCGACCAGCGGCCAGCTGCCGGTGTTCTTGAAATCCAGATTATTGAGGTCTTCCAGGTTCATCCTGCGTCGTCCTCTTTCTTGGCGTTCTTGTTCACCTGCTTGGCAGTGATGGTGAACCGGCTACGCCGCAGTTTGCCCTGCTGATCGGTCTGGGTGACGGTCAGGTTGGGATCGCCCAGCCAGGCGGAAGCGTCGATGTTGCGCATATAGGTGGCCACGCGCGCGTTGGATTCCGCGATGCCCTGGATCTCCAGGTTCTTTCCGCGCTGGGTGACCGAGGTCAGATAGACACCGTCGGGCAGGGTCTTGACCAACTCGTCGAAGAGATGGACTTCTTCGGGGCGGCTTTGCTGGAGCTGTTCGATGATCTGCATGCGTGCGATCAGGCGGCGCTTGGTCTCCTGCAGGCTCTTGATCTCGGCGATCTCCTTGTCGAGGACTTTGATCTGGTTCTGCAGGTATTCGTTGCGCTGGTTCTGGAACGAGATGAAGTGCTGCATGGTCGAGTGGCCCCAGAACCAGACCAGGGCACCCAGTACGGCGGCGGCGCCTGCCTGGATGTTGAACTGCTTCTGGCGCTCCTTGCGGAGCTCCTCGCGCCAGGGGAGTAGGTTGATGCGTGGCATGTCAGTCGAAGCTCCTCAGCGCAAGGCCGCAGGCGATCATCAGAGCCGAGGCATCGCTTTCGATGAGCTGTGCCTTGGCCTTGGACGACAGCTTCATGTCGCGCAGCGGATCGCCGATGATAGTCGGCGTGCCCAGACGCTCGGCGATCCGTTCGGCGACCCCCGGGATGGCCGCGCAGCCGCCGCAGACGATGATCTGGTCGAGATGATCGTGTTCGCTGGTCGAGGACAGGAAGAACTGCAACGAGCGGTTGACCTGTTGCGCCATGTCGTCCACGAACGGGTCCAGGATCTCCACTTTGTAGTTGCCGGGCAGCCCGCCTTCCTTCTTGGCCTTGCCCGCTTCTTCGAAGCTCAGGCCGTAGTGGCGCATGATCTCTTCGGTGAGCTGCTTGCCGCCGAATGCCTGGTCGCGCGTATAGACGACGCTGAGGTCGTTGAGCACGCTGAACGTGGTCGAGGTGGACCCGAAGTCCACCACTGCGATAGTCTTGTCGATGCCGTCGTCGGGCATCTGGGCCGCGAGCAGTCGGCAGGCATTCTCCAGAGCATAGGCTTCGATATCGATGACTTTGGCCGTCAAGCCGGCCAGCTCCATCACCGCTTCGCGCTGTTCGACGTTCTCGCGCCGGGTGGCCGCGAGCAGGACATCGACCATCTCCGGATCGTTCTCGGACGGACCGATGAGCTCGAAGTCGTAACTGACCTCTTCCAGCGGGAAGGGGATATACTGGTCCGCCTGCAGCTCGATCTGTTCGGCAAGCTCGGCGTCGGAGAGCGATGCAGGCATCGGGATGACCTTGGTGATCACCGAAGCGCCGCCGATCGCGAGGGCGGCCAGCTTGGCGCGCGAGCCTGAACGCTTGACTGCCTTGCGCACGGCTTCGCCGACCGCGTCGACGTCCGCGATGACCTTGTCGGTGATCGCGTTCGGCGGCATCGGTTCCGCAGCGTAGCATTCGACCTTGTAGGTCGCCCCGCTCTTGCTGAGCTCGATCAGCTTCACGGATGAAGTACTGATGTCGAGTCCCAGCATGGGCTTGGCTTTTGCTTTTAGTAGCACGCCCTTTTTCCTTTCTCTGACGGCAGCTTGGAACGAAAAGGTAGCCCAGAATCTTAAGTTCTAGGTTCAACTATATATCAACAAATGGCTAAATCAAATATAGTCGTGAAGCGGCGGGCCTGGAAGCGAACCGGGGCCTGCCACCGGTCCGGAGCCTGATAATCGCGATGCGACGCCTGTTAAAGACCCTGTATTACCTTGCTGCTGCCGGTTTCGGCATGTTTCTCCTGGGGGTGGTAGCCACCGGGATCTCCTATATATATGTGGCTCCCAGCCTGCCGTCTGTGGATATCCTCAAGGATATCCGGCTGCAGGTGCCGTTGCGCATCTATACCCGGGACGGGCGTCTGATCGCCGAATTCGGGGAAAAGCGCCGCGTGCCGCTGCGTTATGACCAAATCCCCGAAACCATGATCCACGCCTTCCTGGCAGCGGAGGATGACCGGTTCTTCCATCATCCGGGGGTGGATTACCAGGGTATCCTCCGTGCCGCCATCAACCTGGCGGTGACCGGGAAGAAGGGCCAGGGCGGTGGCACCATCACCATGCAGGTGGCGCGAAACTTCTTTCTGACCCGGCAAAAGACCTATATACGCAAGCTCCGCGAGATATTTCTCGCGCTCAAGATCGAGCACGAGCTGACCAAAGAGGAGATCCTCGATCTCTATCTGAACAAGATCTATCTGGGCAGTCGCGCCTATGGTGTGGGCGCCGCGGCCGAGGTCTATTACGGCACCGACGTCGACCATCTCACCCTGGCGCAGGTCGCGATGATCGCCGGTCTGCCCAAGGCGCCCTCTGCGGACAACCCCATCGCAAACCCCAAACGGGCCCTGGAGCGCAGGGGCTATGTGCTGCGACGCATGCATGAACTCGGTTTCATCGACGATCAGGCCTACGCCGAAGCCGACGCCGCGCCGGTGACGGCGGTCTATCACGGCTTGCGTCCGGAAGTCGACGCGCCCTATGTCGCCGAGATGGTGCGCGACGACATGATCCAGCGCTTTGGCGACGACGCCTACACCGCCGGCTACACGGTCATGACCACCCTCGACAGTCGTCTGCAGCCGGCAGCGCAGCGCGCGCTGCGCCAGGATCTGGACAGCTACGATCGCCGGCATGGCTACCGCGGGCCGGCCGGACATGTGGAGCTCGGCCCCGAGGCCGGGCCGGGCGACTGGGCGGACGCGCTCAAGGATCGCGCTCGCGTGGGTGACCTCTGGCCAGCGCTGGTGCTGAAGCTGGCTGACCAATCAGCCCATGTATTCGTGCAGGGCGTCGGTGAAGGCGATATCGGCTGGGACGGGCTTTCCTGGGCCCGTTCTGCGCTCAGCGACGGCCATGTCGGTGCCGCACCCAAGACCGCTGCCGATGTACTGAAAGTGGGCGATATCGTCTATGTGAAGCGTGCCGACCAGGGTTGGGAGCTGGCCGAGGTGCCCACGGTGCAGGGTGCGCTGGTCTCGCTCGACCCAGTGGACGGGGCGGTGGTCGCGCTCAGCGGCGGCTACGATTTCAACCAGAGCAAATTCAACCGCGTGCTCCAGGCCCAGCGCCAGCCGGGTTCCTCATTCAAGCCTTTCGTCTATTCCGCGGCGCTGGATAAGGGATTCACCGTGGCCACGGTGGTCAATGACGCGCCCGTGGTATTCGCCGACAAGAGTCTGGAAGATGTCTGGCGCCCGGAGAACTACAGCCAGAAATTCTTTGGCCCCACGCGGCTGCGCGAGGCCCTGGTGCATTCGCGTAACCTGGTATCGATCCGGGTCCTGCGCACGATCGGTGTGCCCTATGCGCTGGACTATCTCAAGCGCTTCGGCTTCGACCCGGACCGCCTGCCGCACAATCTCTCGCTCGCGCTCGGCAGCGCGAGCGTCACTCCGATGGAGATGGCCCGGGGATATGCGGTATTCGCCAATGGCGGTTACCGCATCACGCCTTATTACATCCAGCGCATCAGCGACAGCACTGGCAAGGTATTGTTTGCCGCGAACCCGCCCCTGGCGTGCCCGGGCTGCGCCGCCATCGAACTGCATCCGCCGGCGCCTGTTCCGGCACCGGTGCACACGGATACAGCCGCTGCAGCGCAGGCGGCGACGCCCGCGAGCACGGGGGCGTCAGGTCCGGTGGAACGTGGTACGGATACAGTGCAGACGCCGGCCCCGGGTGAGACTGCGGCCGAGGCCGCCGCGCCGGTGCAGGCACTGGAGCTTGCGCCGCAGGCGATCACTCCGCAGAACGCCTATCTGGTCACCAGCATGATGCGCGACGTCATCCGGCACGGTACCGGCCGCAATGCCCTGGTCCTGCACCGTGACGATCTCGCCGGCAAGACGGGCACTACCAACGAATATTCCGATGCCTGGTTCGGCGGTTTCAACGACAACCTCGTGACCGTGGCCTGGGCCGGCTTCGATCAGGTGCAGAGCCTGGGCTTTGGCGAGACCGGCGCCCACGCTGCCCTGCCGATGTGGATAGCGTTCATGGGGGCCGCGCTCGAGCATGCGCCGGAGACGCCGCTGGTGGAGCCGCCTGGCATGGTCACGGTGCGTATCGATCCGAAGACGGGTCTGCGTGCGGGCGCCGAAGACCCCAATGCGATCTTCGACGTGTTCCGCGTCGGACATGTCCCCGACAAGGGGCCCGAAGCCGGGCCGGGGGCAAGAACGCGGCCAAGAACAAGAAGAAGGATGATGATATCTTCTGATCGAGCCGGTCGAGTTTGCCGGTCCAGAGGTGAGCGAGCATGGCCAGGCATTCTTCCCCGCGCGGGGATGAGGCGCAACGGACCCGGGTTGCGCAGGAAGCGGCCCGGATCATGGCGGAAGAAGGTGTCCGCGACTTCCTAACTGCCAAGCGCAAGGCTGTCGACCGCCTCGGGCTTGGTGGCCACCGCCGCTACTTTCCGAGCAACGTGCAGGTCGAAGACGCGCTCGCGCAATACCAGCGTCTGTTCCGTCCCGAAGCCCATGTCGACCGGTTGCGCGAATTGCGCGAATGCGCACTCCGCGCCATGCAGCTCTTCATCGATTTCAGTCCACGTCTGGTCGGGCCGGTCATGACCGGCGTGGTCGGGCGCCACTCGGAAGTCGATCTTCATCTGTTCGCCGATTCGCCGGAAGAGGTCGTCGTCTTCCTCATGCAGCGCGACATCCCCTTCGAGAGCGGGGAACGCCGATTGCGGCGGGCGTCGGGTGTGGCCCGCGTGTACCCGGTATTCCGCTTTCTGGCGGGAGAGGAGTTGGTCGAGGTGACGGTATTCGCCATCGACGAGATCCGCGAAGCGCCGGCGAGCCCGGTGGACGGGCGGCCCATGAAGCGGGGCAGTATGCGAGAACTCGAGGCTCTGCTCGCCGGTGATGGCGAGCAGAGCCCGATCCTGGACGGACTCAGCGCGAGCTGAGGTCGATATAGTCGCGGCGTGTGGCCCCGGTGTAGAGCTGGCGCGGCCGGCCGATGCGCAGGTGCGGGTCGGAGATCATCTCGCGCCAATGAGCGACCCAGCCCACGGTACGGGCGATGGCGAACATGACGGTGAACATGGCGGTGGGGATGCCCAGTGCCTTGTAGATGATGCCCGAATAGAAATCCACGTTCGGGTAGAGCTTCTTCTCGATGAAATACTCGTCGCTGAGCGCGATCTCCTCCAGCTTCATCGCCAGTTCGAACAGTGGATCATTCTTGCCGCCCAGGCGGTCGAGCACCTTGTAGCACATCTCGCGGATGATCTTGGCGCGCGGATCGTAGTTCTTGTACACGCGGTGACCGAAGCCCATCAGGCGGAACGGATCGTCCTTGTCCTTGGCCTTGTCGATGTACTTGCCGATGTTTTCCACCGAGCCGATGCGGTTGAGCATCGCGAGCACGGCTTCGTTGGCGCCGCCGTGCGCGGGGCCCCAAAGACAGGCGATGCCCGCGGCGATTGCGGCATAAGGGTTGGTGCCGGAGCTGCCCGCCAGGCGCACGGTGGAAGTCGATGCGTTCTGCTCGTGATCGGCATGCAGGATGAACAGCAGATCCAGTGCCTGCGCGGCGACCGGGTCGATCTCGTACTGCTCCGCCGGCACGGCGAAGAACATGCGCAACAGGTTCTCGCAGTAGCCGAGATCGTTACGCGGATGGATGAACGGCTGGCCCAGCGAGTGCTTGTAGGCCGCCGCCGCCATGGTCGGCATCTTGGCAATGATCCTGCGCGCGAAGATGTCGCGGTGTTCGGGATTCCGGATGTCGGTCGAGTCGTGGTAGAACGCCGACAGCGAACCCACCACCGCGGTCATCATCGCCATCGGATGCGCGTCGTAGTGGAAGCCGTGGAAGAAACGCAGCAGCGACTCGTTGATCATCGTGTGATACGAGATGGAATTGGTGAACGCATCCAGTTCCTTCGCGCTCGGCAGCTCCCCATACATCAGCAGATAGGAGACTTCGAGGAAATTGCTCTTCTCGGCGAGCTGTTCGATGGGGTAGCCCCGGAACATCAACACCCCTTCGTTGCCGTCGATATAGGTGATGGCGCTCTCGCAGCTTGCTGTAGATACGAAACCCGGATCGAAGGTGAAGACCTTGTGTTCGCGGTAGAGGCTGCCGATGTCGATGGTCGCGGGACCCAGCGTGCCTTCACGGACCGGAAGGCTGGCCGAGTCACCGGTGGCGGGGTTTACCAGGTCGTAAGTCTTGTCGCTCATTCCCGTCTACTCCTGCGATTACTGGGCACGCGTTGTGGTCGCCGCCGGGCCCGCGAGTGGATTCTCTGGCTGATCCACGGGGAGCAAAGATGCCGGACAAACCGCCGTGCATATAGGGACAAAGGCCGGTGTTGAAGGGGATCCTGGCCTGTGCCGGGCGCCTGCGCCGGAGGCGAGGCGGGCGTTGATTATAGGACAGCGAGCCCGCAAAAAAACAGCCGCCCCCCCTTGCGGGGTCAGTCGGCGGCGCTGAGGACCGCCGGATCGTGGATCACCATCTCCGGATGGCCGTGATAGGCATGGAGCCAGCCGCGCGCGAGGATCTTCCGTCCCTTGTAGGCTGACGGCGCGGTCGAAAAGGCACCCAGATCCTTGTGCGGCAGCCAGAGCCAGACCCGGCCGCCGAGCTCGAGACGGACCCCTGCATGGAACGCGTGCACGGCGCTGACGGTGCCGCGGACGATGAGATAGCCGCTGTGGTCGCGGTCGACCTTACGCGCATCGACGATGAGCGGCGACGGTTTCGCCCAGAGCCCTTTGCCCTCGCGCCGGGCGGCAGCTTCCGCGGCGCGGTAACAGTCGAGCCGGGTGATGTCGGGCGGGATGGCGATCAAGCTCGCCAGGCCCAGGCGCAGGATCGCCGCGCTGAGATCGTTGCCCGAGGCGGTATAGAGATGGGCCAGCAGCCGCCCGTAGCGATCGTGCGCGACGGGTCCGGGTGCGAGCAGAACTCGGTCATGCGCGCGGGCGATACGCGCCTTGAGGGCATCCCTCGCAGCCCGTGCGAAGGGCTGGTCCGGGTCACCGTCGTGGCCGATCTCGGGCGCGTTCAGCCCGATCAGGCGCACATGGCGGCCATCGCGGAGTACGGCCGTGTCGCCGTCGATGACGTAGCGAATCGAGGTCGCTTGCGCGTCAGCCGGGGGTGCGCATCCGGACGCTGCCGCGGCATGGCCCGCGAGCACGAACAGGAGGCAAAAAAACAGAGGGCGCCACCGGGCGCCCTCCGCATAGACGTTCATCCGCACCAGATTCAGGCGGAGTTGCGCGCGTACTTCTTGCGGAACTTGTCGACGCGCCCGCCGGTGTCGACGATCTTCTGCTTGCCCGTGAAGAACGGATGGCACTGCGAGCACACTTCGATGGTGAGATCCTCGCCCATTGTAGAGCGCGTCTCGAAGCTGTTGCCGCAGCTGCAGGTGACCTTCACGGCTTTGTATTCGGGGTGGATTCCGGCTTTCATCGCAAACCTCTGTGATCCAACTGCCGAGCCTCGTTCTGAGCGCCCGGAAAAAGAGCCGTGCATCTTAGCGGGAATCTTTGCGCTCAGCAAGCGCCGGCGTTGTATCGTCGGGTCGCTGCGCATCGCGCGGACACCCGATCTTGGGTTAGCGTGACTTTGTGAGGAAGGCGTTCATGAAAACGTCGTAAGCGGTTGTTCTGTTCATGAAAAAATCTATATCCACAGAAGCTGTGGATAACTTTGTGGATGAAATGGGGTAATCCGCGCCTAAGGCGCACGGTTATCGCCTTTGTTTCAAATCGGTGAAATCTTGAGCACGGTAATTTCAATCTAATAATCAATAAGTTAGGTTGCGTCCTCCAGGCCTTGCTTGGGTTTTGGTCTGATCTGTTGCATCCAGGCAACAGCGTGGCCGGCTTGTGAATAAGCCCTTGATTAACCATGCTTCGATCAGCTTTATCGTCCCCTGTCAGATTCACGTTCAGGCGGCTGTTCCGTCGGCAGAAACAGGGCCTGAAGATCGTTCAGCAGAGCACGTCCGCGCGGGCTGGCTGTCCAGCGCTCGCCTGCGAATTCCACCAGGCCGAGTGCCTGCGCATGGCGTAACTGACCCAGGGTCTGTTCGAAGTCCAGCCCCGTCGCCGCTTCGAATGTGGCGCGAGTGAAGCCTTCACGCAGGCGCAAGGCATTGAGCATGAATTCGAAAGGCCGGTCGGCGGTTCCTACGCGGTGACGGCTGGCCAGGACCTCTTCGCTTCCAGCGCGCGCCATATAGCGAGCCGGGTGCTTGATCCGGGCCATGCGCAATGGACCGTCAGCATCCCGCAGCAAGCTGTGCGCGCCCGCACCGATGCCGAGATATTCGCCGTAGCGCCAGTAATTGAGGTTGTGGCGACAACGAGCCCCGCCACGCGCATACGCGGAGACCTCGTATTGGGCGAAACCGTGCCTGGCGAGCGCGTCCTGGGCTGCGATCTGCATCGCCCAGGCAGTGTCGTCGTCGGGGAGCGCGGGCGGATGCGCGTGGAACAGCGTGCCCGCTTCCAGCGTCAGCTGGTAGTGGGAGATGTGCGCCGGTTCCAGTGCGAACGCGGCATCGAGGTCGGCCAGCATGGCGGCACTGTCCTGGCCCGGCAGCGCATACATGAGATCGAGGTTGAAGTTGTCGAGCCCGGCCTTGTGCAGCTCGTCGACGGCACGGCGCGCGTCATCGGGATCGTGGATGCGCCCCAGCGTCTTGAGCTGATTGGCGTCGAAGCTCTGTACGCCCAGCGAGACCCGGTTGACACCGGCTCGGGCATAGGCGGTGAAGGCATCGTGCTCGATGGTTCCGGGGTTGGCCTCGAGAGTGATCTCGGCGTCGGCCGCTATGCCAGCGGTCTGGCCGGCGGCATCGATGATCCGCGCGATGCTGGCGGCCGAGAACAGGCTGGGGGTGCCGCCGCCGAAGAATATGCTGGTGAAAGTGCGGCCGCGGATGCCCGGCGCCTCGAACGCCAGATCCGCGAGCAGGGCGTCAAGGTATTGCTCTTCCGGCAGGCTGCGGCCGAGCGGATGCGAATTGAAGTCACAATAGGGGCACTTGCGCACACACCATGGCAGGTGCACGTAAAGAGCGATCTCCGCCTGCCGGGGCACGGGGCTACCCTCTCAGCCCGGAACGCGGAGCGCTTCCACGAGCGCTGCCGCTGCTCGGGCGCGGTGGCTCAGCCTGTCTTTCTCGGCCGGTACCAGCTCGGCAGCGCTGGTGCCCGTCTCCGGCACCAGGAAGACCGGATCGTAGCCGAAGCCGTTGTGTCCCCGCGGCGAGTCGAGGATGCGCCCTTCCCAGGTCCCCTGCGCGATGACCGGTGTGGGATCGTCCGCGTGGCGCATGAAGACCATCAGGCAGCGAAATCGTGCGCCGCGTCGGGATTCGGGAAGGCCGGCAAGACGCTCCAGCAGCAGGCGGAGATTGTCGTCGTCGCTGGCATCGGTACCGGCGAAACGCGCCGAACGGATACCGGGCGCGCCTTGCAGTGCGTCGACCTCGAGGCCGGAATCGTCGGCGATAGCGGGCAGCCCGGTCACGCGTGCGGCGTTACGCGCTTTGATGAGGGCATTCTCCACGAAGGTGGCGCCGGTCTCGTCGGCTGCGCCGACGCCGAGCGCGTCCTGGGCTGCGATCTCGTAGCCGAGCGGCGCCAGCAGATCCTTCATCTCGCGCAACTTGCCGGCATTGCCGGTCGCCAGTACCACGCGTCTCATCGTGCGAGTGCCGCCTGCTGTGCATCGAGCAGGGTGGCGATGCCGCCGCTGGCGAGATCCAGCAAGCGGTCGAGCTCCTCGCGCCGAAATGCATGGCCTTCCGCGGTGCCCTGGACTTCGATGAAGGCGCCGGCCTCGTTCATCACCACGTTCATATCGGTCTCGGCTTCGCTGTCTTCTGCGTAATCGAGATCGAGTACGGGCATGCCGCGGAAGATGCCCACGGACACGGCGGCGATGGCACCATGGAGCGGATCGGTCTTGAGCTTGCCGGCCTTGAGCAGGCCGCGCACGGCGTCGGTGAGCGCGACATATGCGCCGGTGATGGCCGCGGTCCGCGTGCCGCCGTCGGCCTGGAGCACGTCGCAGTCGAGGATGATCATGCGCTCGCCCAGCGCGTCGAGATTCACCACCGCGCGCAGCGCCCGCCCGATCAGACGTTGGATCTCCATGGTGCGCCCGCCTTGCTTGCCGCGTGCAGCTTCGCGCTCGTTGCGCGAACCGGTCGCGCGCGGGAGCATGCCGTATTCGGCCGTGACCCAGCCGCGGCCGCTGCCACGCAGGAAGCCGGGAACCTTCTCCTCCACGCTGGCCGTGCAGATCACCTTGGTGGCGCCGAAGCAGGCGAGGACGGAGCCCTCCGCGTGGGCCGTGAAGCCGCGTGTGAGGCTGATGGGTCGGAGCTGGTCTGCAGCGCGTCCACTGGGTCGCATGGTGATCTCCCGGATCGGTCGAAGGGTGAGTATAAGGCTAGCGGCGTCCTGCGGATGGGGCGAATCGCTACCCGCGTAACCGCCAGGAGCGGCTTAGAACCGCGGCGGTTCGTCTTCGTCGGGGCCGAGCCAGCGCAAGGCCACTGCGGTGACATTGTCGCTGTGCGGCTTGCTGAGCTGGGTGGCCTCGATGGCAAGGTTCTCGAGCGTCTCTTCCACATCGGGCTCGGTACACAGGGCGTGCGCCATATGCGTCTCGTTCAATGGCGCCCAGAAACCGTCCGAACACAATAACAGCACATCGGCCGGGCGCAGTTCGGCCGCTTCGGCGATCTCGATCTCGGGCGTCTCCGGTTCCCCGCCCAGGCACTGGTCGACGAAGTTGCGCATGGGGTGGGTGAGCATCTCCTCGGCGCTGATGCGGCCTTCGCGATAGAGTGCCTCGACCGCGCTGTGATCGCGCGTGCGCGTGGCCACCGTGCCCGCGCGCAGCAGGTAGATGCGACTGTCGCCCACGTGCGCCCAGGTCGCTTCGCCTTCATCCATCAGGCACACGGTTATCGTCGTGCGCGGCCGGTCATCGAGCGGCGCGCTGGCGCCTAGGCGCACCACCGCCCGATGTGCGGTTTCGATACCCTTGAACAGGAACTGTGCGGCATCGGTGATCGGTTTGTTGGCGTCCTTGTAGGCCTTGGTCAGCGTGTCCACGGCGGTCTGTGCGGCGGCTTCACCTTCGGCGTGGCCACCCATGCCATCGGCCACCACGAGCAGGATCTGCGTGTCGCCGACGATGATCGTGGCGCGGTCCTGGTTGTTCTGCCGGTCGCCGATGAGGGAGACCTGTGCCGTCTCGATGTTCAAACCTGGGAACCTCTGCTCAGTCCACTGTAGCGCGCCGGCCCTGATCGTGGGGACTGGCGCCGCTGGCGGAGGCAGTGTACTTCATTTCGTGCGCACCTCGGCGGCCGCGCGGCCCGCCGGAGCCGCCGATATGGTCCGCCGGGATATCCGTCCTTGGCCTCGGGCCCTGTGCCCGTATAATTGTCGCCCAAAGCAAGCGTCGAGCGAAACGCCGCGCCGGATCCTCCGGGCCCGGCCCCTTCGCGACTGGGAGAACTAAGCAAATGATCCGCAGCATGACCGGGTTCGCGCGCCGGGAGGCGCGGGGCGAATGGGGTCTCCTCGCCTGGGAGTTGCGCTCCATCAACCACCGTTACCTCGAGGTCCAGCTCCGGCTGCCCGAGGAGTTCCGTGCCCTCGAGAACGATTATCGCGAAGCGATCAAGGCCGAGTTGGGGCGCGGCAAGATCGACGCCGTGCTCCGCTACGAGGCCACCGCGGCTCCCAGCGGTTCGATCCAGGTCGATACCGCCCTCGCGGGCGCCGTGGCCGCGGCTGCACACGAGGCGGCCAGCGAACTGCGCAATCCCGGCTCGGTGAACCCTATCGATATCCTGCGCTGGCCTGGTGTGGTCAAGCGTGCCGACCCCGATCTTGCGCCGATCCACGCAGCCGCAGCCAAAGCACTCGACGAAGCGTTGTCCGCGCTGCGCGAGAACCGCACCGCTGAAGGGGCGCGCATCCGCGAGATGCTGCGCGAGCGCGGCACCGAGATATCTCGTCTGGTCGCCGGCGTGCGCGAACGTATCCCCGAGGTGCGCGCGCGTATCCGCGAGAAACTGCTCACCCGCATCGAAGAGCTTGGCGCCAAACCCGATGCCGACCGTCTCGAGCAGGAACTTGTATTCATCGCCCAGCGCCTCGACGTCGCCGAGGAACTGGATCGTCTCGACAGCCATGTCACCGAGATGGCGGACGCACTCGACCGCGACGAACCGGTCGGCCGGCGTCTGGACTTCCTGTTGCAGGAGTTCAATCGCGAAGCCAACACCCTGGGCTCGAAGTCTCAGGATACCGAGACGACCCAGGCCAGCGTCGAGCTCAAGGTGCTCATCGAACAGATGCGCGAACAGGTCCAGAACGTGGAGTGAGCCGGCTGTGAGTGCGCCTTCATCCAGCGGCCGCGGCCGCCTGTTCCTGATCTCGGCGCCATCCGGAGCCGGCAAGACCAGTCTCGTGCGGCGCCTGGAGGCCGAAGACCCGGCGTTGTGTTTCTCGATCTCCTATACCACGCGCCAGCGCCGGCCGAGCGAGGTCGACGGGCGCGATTATTTCTTCGTCGACATGGCCACCTTCGAGGCCATGGCCGCGCGCGGCGAGTTCCTCGAACATGCCGTCGTCTTCGGCAACTGCTATGGCACCTCGCGCCGCCAGGTCGAACAACTCCTGGTGGCGGGGCGCAGCGTGTTGGTCGAGATCGATTGGCAGGGTGCGGCCCAGGTCCGCACGCGGATGCCGGACGCGGTGAGCATCTTCATCCTGCCGCCCTCGCGGGCCGAGCTCGAACGTCGGCTGCACACCCGGCGCACCGACAGTACCGCGGAGATCCAGCGGCGCATGGCCGATGCCCGCGCCGAGATGTCGCACTGGTCCGAATTCGACTACGTGGTGGTCAACGACGACTTCGATACCGCACTTGCCGAGCTTGAGCGAATCGTCGCTGGCGACGGCGAGGCGAGCCGTTGCGACCGCCCGCAACTCGTGCCCCTGGTGGAGGAGTTGCTGGCTTAATCCCGGTACTTCAAGTACACTAAAAAACAGTGAGTTAGCGGGGATTTTGCCCGTCTTTCGAGCCTGATCCGCCAGCTGTGGCGGTGGGCTGGTGACGAGGCAAGTGCCTGCTTTTGGTCGGTTTTCGGAGTTTTCATCATGGCGCGAGTGACGGTAGAAGATTGTCTGGACAAGGTCGAGAACCTGTTCCAGTTGGTATTGGTGGCGACCAAACGGGCGCGTCAGCTGAGCCGGGGCGTCGAACCCAAGCTGGATTGGGAGAACGACAAGCCGACGGTCGTGGCGCTGCGCGAGATCGCCGAAGGCCATGTCGGCCCCGAGATCCTCGACGAGGTGGACCAGCCGGAGCGGGAGGAAGAAGTCCCCGAGATTCCGGTTTTTGCCGCTGACGCCGAGGAGCCCATCTAAGCCGGACCCCTTCCCCACACTTCCCGCCCGGGCGCGCACGCATGAGTAATCCCGTCTCCATCTTCTCGCGCGTGACCCGGGGCAAACGCCATGACGGCGTCGAGGAACTGCTCGACAATCTGCGCGAATATCTGACCCCCGAACAGGTGGCCGAGATCCATCAGGCTTACCTGTTCGGGGCTCAGGCTCACGAAGGACAGCGCCGCCTTTCGGGCGAACCCTATATCAGCCATCCGGTGGCCGTGGCCGGCATCCTCGCCGATTTCCACATGGATCATCTGACCATCATCGCGGCGATCCTGCACGATGTGATCGAGGATACGCCGACCGCCAAGGACGAGATCACCCAGCGTTTCGGCGAAGAGGTCGCACAGCTGGTGGATGGCGTCAGCAAGCTGACCCAGATCCAGTTCCAGAGCCGGGCCGAAGCCCAGGCGGAGAACTTCCGCAAGATGTTGCTGGCGATGGTGGAGGACATCCGTGTCATCCTGGTCAAGCTCGCCGACCGCCTGCACAACATGCGCACGCTTGGCGTCATGCCGGCGGCGAAACGCCGGCGCATCGCGCGCGAGACGCTGGAGATCTACGCGCCGATCGCCAATCGCCTGGGCATGAACGCGTTACGCCTGGAACTGGAGGACCTCGGCTTCAAGGCGATGCACCCGCAGCGCTACAAGGTGATCGCGCGCCACCTCAAGCGCACACGCGGTCATCAAAAGGAGATCGTGCGCAAGATCTCGGCCAACATCCATCGCGCGCTGGGCGAAGAGAGCATCGAATCGACGGTGCAGGGACGCGAGAAGCATCTCTACAGCATCTACAAGAAGATGCGCAGCAAGGGGCTTTCCCTGAGCGAAGTGCTCGACGTCTATGGCTTTCGCATCGTCGTCGACAAGGTCGACACGTGCTACCGCGTGCTCGGCGTGATCCATAATCTCTACAAGCCGGTACCCGGGCGTTTCAAGGATTACATCGCCATCCCCAAGGCGAACGGCTACCAGTCGTTGCATACCGTGTTGTTCGGCCCTCAGGGCGTACCCATCGAAGTGCAGATCCGTACCGACGACATGGATACCATCGCCGAGTCGGGCATCGCGGCACATTGGTTGTACAAGGTCGGCGGCGAGAGCAGCGGCGGCGCGCCGGAAGCGCGGGCGCGCGAGTGGCTGCGCGGTGTGCTGGAGATGCAGAAGGGCGCCGGCAACTCGCTAGAGTTTCTGGAGAACGTGAAAGTCGACCTGTTTCCGGACGAGGCCTACGTATTCACGCCACAGGGCGATATCCGCCGCCTGCCGCGTGGCGCCACCGCAGTAGACTTCGCCTATGCGGTGCATACAGATGTCGGCAACCATTGCGTCGCGGCCAAGATCGACCGCCGGCTCGCGCCGCTACGCACGCCACTGGCGACGGGCCAGACTGTGGAGATCATCACCGCGAACAGCGCCAAGCCGAACCCGGCCTGGCTGAATTTCGTGGTCACCGCGAAAGCGCGCGCCAACATCCGTCACTACCTCAAGAACCTGCAGCGCGAAGAGGCGGTCGATCTGGGGCGGCGCTTGCTCGAGCGTTCCCTGTCAGGCTACTCCGCCACTCTGAAGAAGCTGCCCACGGCCCGCATGCAGGCAGTCCTGGACGCACTCAAGCTGGAGACACCCGACGACCTGTTCGAGACGATCGGCCTGGGCCAGCGACTCGCCCCGCTGGTCGCGCGCCGCCTGATGCCCGACGCCGAAGATGGCACCGCGGAGACGGGCGGGCCGCTGGCGATCAAGGGCACCGAAGGCATGGTGGTGACACTGGCGAAGTGTTGTCATCCCATCCCGGGCGACGCGATCCTGGGTTACCTCAGCGCGGGGCGCGGCATCGTCGTCCATCGCGACAATTGCCGCAACCTCGCCGAGTACCGCAACCAGCCGGACAAATGGATCGAGGTGCAGTGGGAGAAGGACATCGAACGCGAGTTTGCGGTGGAGATCCGTGCCGATGTGATCAACCAGCGCGGCGTGCTCGCCACGCTCGCAGCGACTATCGCGGAACTCGGGTCCAACATCGAGCATGTGTCCGTGCATGAGCGCGACGGCTCGACCTCGTTGCTCACATTCATCTTCTCGGTGAGCGACCGCAAACATCTGGCGCGGATCATGCGCCACATCCGCAACATGCCTCAGGTGATGCGGCTCACGCGTACCCGCGGCTAGTTCGCACCACGCGCATTGTGCGTGCGCGAGGTTTTTGCATACCATCATCGTCTATCGGCGAACCCGCAGGAGAAACGCATGGCCCGCGAAGTCATTCACACGGACAAGGCACCGCAAGCGATCGGCACTTACTCGCAGGCAGTGAAAGTGGACGGCACGGTATATCTCTCCGGGCAGATACCGCTCGACCCGGCGACCATGACCATGGTGGCCGGCGATATCGACGCGCAGATACGCCGCGTGTTCGACAACCTGGCTGCTGTCTCTCAAGCGGCGGGCGGCTCGCTGGCAGATATCGCCAAGCTCAATATCTATCTCACCGACCTTGGCGATTTCGCGCGCGTGAACGCGGTGATGGCCGAATACTTTTCCGAACCGTATCCGGCGCGTGCCGCCATCGGTGTCGCCGCCCTGCCCAAGGGTGCCGCGGTGGAGATGGACGCGGTCCTGACGCTCTAAGCAAGACGGTGGGCGTAAAACACGCAGGATCTGCCTCCGGCCCCTCGAGCCAGACGCCAGCATCGTTCGACGCTGCCTCCGTGCTGTCGTTGCGCGGCGTGGGCCCGCAGGTGGCCGCGCGCCTGGCGAATCTGGGTATCCACAGCGTCCAGGATCTCTTGTTCCATCTGCCCATGCGCTACGAGGACCGTACACGCGTGGTGCCGGTCGGCAGTCTGCGGCCGGGCATGCAGGCGGTGATAGACGTCGAAGTGCAGCTTACCGAGACGGTCTATCGGCGCCGGCCGACGCTTCTTTGTCGGGTGAGTGACAACACGGGCGCGCTCACGTTGCGCTTTTTCCACTTCAGCAAGGCGCAGGCGGCAAGTCTGGTCCGCGGGATGCGCCTGCGCTGCTATGGAGAAGTACGACCGGGTCCGGCGACGCTGGAGATGGTGCACCCGGAGTATCTCATCGTCTCCGCCAGCGGACCGGTGGAGGTCGAACAGACGCTCACCCCGATCTATCCTGCGACCGAGGGCGTCCAGCAGCGCAAGCTGCGCGATCTCACCGACCAGGCCTTGGTGCTGCTGGCCGAGAAGCCGACACGGCTGCCCGAATATCTGCCCGAAGACATCCCGGGGTTGAGCGAGCTGCCAAATCTGCATGACGCGCTGCGTTACGTGCATCGCCCGCCCCCGCAAGCGCCGGTCGAGGAGCTTGCCCAGGGCCGCCATCCGGCACAGCAGCGCCTCGCCTTCGAAGAATTGCTGGCCCATCATCTCAGTCTGCGCCACCTGCGGCTTGCAGCCGATCGCACGCCTGCCGATGCGCTCGCGGGCGACGATTCACTGGTGGCCGCGTTTCGCGCCTCGTTGCCGTTCACGCTCACCGCGGCACAGGAGCGCGTCTGCGCGGAGGTCTTCGCAGATCTTGCGGAGAGTCATCCGATGATGCGCCTGGTACAGGGCGATGTTGGCTCGGGCAAGACGGTGGTCGCCGCGCTTGCGGCCTTGCGCGCCATCGAGGCAGGCGCGCAGGTGGCGCTGATGGCGCCCACCGAACTGCTGGCCGAGCAGCATTTTCGCAATTTCGATGCCTGGCTCACTCCGCTGGGTGTACGCGCGGTGTGGCTGGCCGGCCGCCTGCGCGCCAAAGCGCGGCGCGAAGCACTGGCCGAGATCGCCAGCGGCGATGCCCGTCTTGTCGTCGGCACGCATGCGCTGTTCCAGGACGACGTCCATTTCGAACGCCTGCGTCTGATCATCATCGACGAGCAGCACCGCTTTGGTGTCCATCAGCGCCTGGCCCTGAAAGAGAAGGGGGTCGAGGCGGATACGCATCCGCATCAGCTGATCATGACCGCGACCCCGATCCCGCGTACGCTGGCGATGACTGCCTATGCGGATCTCGACACGTCGGTGATCGACGAGTTGCCGCCGGGCCGCACGCCTGTGCAGACCGTGGTGATCCCGGACAGTCGCCGCGATGAAGTGGTGGCCCGTGTCGAACGCGCCGCGCGCGACGGCCGCCAGGTGTACTGGGTGTGTCCGCTGATCGAGGAATCCGAGGTGTTGCAGTACCAGGCCGCCGAAGAGACTGCGGCACGTCTCGCCGAGGCCTTGCCCGATCTGCGTGTGGGGCTGGTGCACGGGCGCATGCGCCCAGTCGAACGCGACAAGGTCATGCAGGCATTCAAGGGCGGTGGGCTGGAGTTGCTGGTGGCGACGACCGTGATCGAGGTCGGGGTTGATGTACCTGCGGCGAGTCTGATGATCATCGAGAATGCGGAGCGGCTCGGTCTGTCGCAGTTGCATCAGCTGCGCGGCCGGGTCGGCCGTGGGAGTGCTGAGAGCAGTTGCGTGCTCATGTATCACGGCAGCCTGTCAGAGCTGGCGCGGGCGCGGCTTGCCGCCATGCGCGAGACCACCGACGGTTTCGAGATCTCGCGCCGCGATCTGGAGCTGCGCGGCCCGGGCGAGGTGCTGGGTACGCGCCAGACCGGCATGGTGACGATGCGCATCGCCGACCTGCTGCGCGATGCGGATCTGCTGCCGAGAGTGCAGGCAGCCGCATCCGCGCTGCTCGCGCGTTCGCCCCGCCGTGCCGACGGCCTTATCGCGCGCTGGCTCGGCGACGGTGGACGGTACGCAGGCGTATGACTTCCGAGGCAAGTGCGAGCTGTGAAGCCTTTCTGGATGCCGCCTGGCAACCCGTCGCCCGCGTGGACGCGGCTCCCGCGCACCTGCGCGGCCTGCTGACCGAGATGGGTTCGCTCACGGCAAGGTTGCGCGAGCTTTGCGGGCCGGATTTCCGGGTAAAGGTGCTGGCGGAAGAACGCCAACCCCTCGGTGTGCGCGAAGCGGGACTGCTGGGGATGGCGCCGGCGAGCCCGGGATTCGTGCGCGCAGTGCACCTGTGCTGCGGCGCGCGCGCGCTGGTATTTGCCTGCACACTGGCTCCCGCGGGCGAGCTTGACGGCCGTGATCGCTGGCTGGCGGAGCTCGGCAGCGGTGCTGTAGGCGATCATGTCTTCGGATCCGGGGATGGCGGTCGCGGATGCCTCGAGATCGCATCGGTCCCGCCGTCGGCACCGCTCGTCCGCTATGCTATGCGCGGGGAATCTCCACCGGAGATGGCGCTCTGGGCTCGGCGCTCGCGTCTTTACGCGGGCCCGCTGGAGTTCGAAGTTATGGAATGTTTTCTGCCGGGAGTAGACGCGTGCATCCGCGGATCGAACGAGAGCTGAAACGCCTGCGCAAGCATGTCTTCCTGCGCCAGACGCTGCCACATGCCTGGCAGCGCGCCGGCGTGTACTGGCGCGCGATGCGCATGCACAAACCGATCGGTGCCTTCCTGCTCATGTGGCCGACGTTGTGGGCATTGTGGCTGGCGGGGGACGGCCATCCGCGCGCGGACGTGTTCGTGGTGTTCGTGCTCGGCGTGTTCGTGATGCGTTCTGCAGGCTGCGTGATCAACGATTTTGCCGACCGCAGGATCGACCCGCATGTCTGGCGTACCCGCGAACGTCCGCTCGCCGCGGGTGAGATGAGTGACCGTGAGGCGATAATCCTGTTTCTCGTGCTGAGCCTGGCGGCGTTCGCGCTGGTGCTGACCATGAACCGGCTCACCATCTGGCTCTCGTTCGTCGGCATCGCTCTCGCGGCGACCTATCCGTTCATGAAGCGTTACACGTATCTGCCGCAACCTTATCTCGGTGCGGCGTTCGGCTGGTCCATCCCCATGGCCTATGCCGCGCAGACCGGCGCCGTGGACAGCACCGCCTGGCTGCTGTTCATCGCCAACATCTTCTGGGCCACCGCTTATGACACCATGTACGCCATGGCGGACCGGCCCGACGATCTCAAGATCGGCGTCAAATCGAGCGCCATCCTGTTCGGCGATCTCGATCGCCATCTGGTCGGTCTGCTGCAGGCGACGCTGTTGTTCAACCTGGTGCTGGTCGGCATCAAGTTGCATCTTGGCAGCGCCTATTATGGCGGTCTGGCCGCAGCCGCCGTGTTCGGGATCTACGAGCAGTACCTGATCTTTCGCCGTGAGCCCCGTGCGTGTTTCCAGGCGTTCATGAACAACAACTGGTTCGGTTGCGCGGTATTTGCCGGCATCGTGCTCCACTACACCTTCGCCACCTGAAACCGGGCTAGCCCACGCGGGCACATGCCCAAAGCTCCACCCGTTCGCAACCGGCCCGCTTGAGGCTGCGTGCCAGCTCGCCCGCGGTACTCGCGGTGGTGACCACATCGTCGAGGATCGCGACATGCGGTGGCGGCGGGCGGATGACGCTGAACGCACCGCGCACGTTGCGCCGTCGTTCGCGCGCATCGAGACGTGACTGCACTCTGGTCGCGCGCGTGCGGCGTACCAGCTCGCGATCGAGCGGGACGCCCAGGCGCTGTGCGATCGGGCGCGCGAGCTCGGCGGCCTGGTCGAAGCCGCGCTCGCGCAGACGGGTGGCGTGCAGGGGGATCGGCACCAGGGCGTCGGGCCGCGGTTGGCCGTCACCGCTCAGGTGAGCCGCCATGCGCTCGCCGAGGATGCGGGCGTGCGCAAGGCGGCCGCTGAACTTGAGCCGTTGCAGCAGGCGATCGAGAGGGTAGGCATAGACGAACGGTATGCGCGCGGCGTCGAATTGGGGAGGCTTGTCCAGGCATTCGCCGCAGAGCATCCCGGCGGGGGTGCCCGGCGGCAGCGGCAGGGCGCAGCGCGGGCACGGAGTCCGGTTCCAGGGCAGTTCGGTTTCGCAGGCTCGGCACAGGTCGAGCTCGCGTGCAGAGGACGCGCCGCAGAGCACGCAACGGCCGGGCAGGAGGATGAACTGGACAATATCTAGCCATCTGTTAACCATCGGCATCCGTCCCGGTTGACAGTAAAGACCACGCCGTTACACTTTGCGCCCGGGCGCGGACACCGCTGCAGACTATGCGGGCCGGGCTTTCGAGGCAAGCCGTCTACCCGAGGATCACCTGTGATGACCCAGATTCCGAACGATATCCGTCACGATTGGACCCAGGCACAAGCCGAAGCCTTGTTCGCGCTCCCGTTCAACGACCTGTTGTTCCGGGCCCAGAGCCTGCATCGAAAGTACTTCGATCCCAACGCGGTCCAGATAAGTACGCTGCTCAGCATCAAGACCGGCGCCTGCCCGGAAGACTGCAAATATTGTCCGCAGAGTGTGCGTTATGACACCGGTCTCGAGCGCGAAGCCCTGATGGAAGTGGAAGCGGTCATCGAGCAGGCGCGCAAGGCGCGCGAGAACGGTGCCGCGCGCTTTTGCATGGGCGCGGCCTATCGCAGCCCCAAAGACCGCGACCTGGACAAGGTCATCGCCATGATCAAGGGCGTGCGCGAACTCGGCCTGGAGACCTGCGCCACGCTCGGCATGCTCACGCCCGGGCAGGCCGCGCGCCTCGCCGAGGCAGGGCTCGATTACTACAACCACAACATCGATACGTCGGAAGAGTATTACGGTGAAGTGATCGGCACCCGCACGTTCGCCGATCGCCTGGATACGCTGGAGAACGTGCGCGCCGCCGGCATGAATGTCTGCTGCGGCGGCATCGTGGGCATGGGCGAATCGCAAAGCGACCGTGCCGGCATGTTGCGCACGCTCGCCAACCTTCCCGAACACCCCCAGAGCGTGCCCATCAACCAGCTGATCCAGGTGCCTGGCACGCCGATGTACGGCAAGGATCCGGTCGATCCGATCGACTTCGTGCGCACCATCGCGGTGGCCCGCATCATGATGCCGCGCGCTCATGTGCGCCTGTCTGCGGGGCGCACCGAGATGAGCGACGAGACCCAGGCCCTGTGCTTCTTCGCCGGTGCCAATTCCATCTTCTATGGCGAGAAGCTGCTCACCACGGAAAATCCGGGTGAGGATCACGACCATCTGCTGTTCGAGCGTCTGGGCCTGCACCCGGAGACGGCGGCCGAAGAGGATCCCGCCCAGGCGGCACATGCCTGACCTGCCCGTCAGCGGCGAGATGGATGCCGTGCTCGCGGCCGCGCTTGCGGATCTGCGCGATCAGTCTCTGTACCGTGCGCGCTCCACCTGCGAGGGCCGCACCGGCCCCGAGCAGGTGATCGACGGGCGCGAGCTGCTGAGTTTTTGCAGCAACGACTATCTCGGCCTGGCCGGGCATCCCGAGATCGCTGCCACACTGGCCCGGGCCGCGGCCGAATTCGGCACCGGCGCGGGCGCTGCACACCTGGTGAACGGCCATTCCAGCGCGCATCGCGCACTCGAAGAGGAGCTGGCCGATTTCGTCGGCCGCCCGCGTGCATTGCTGTTCTCCACCGGCTACATGGCCAACCTTGGCGTCGGCACCGCGTTGGCAGCGCGCGGCGATACCGTGCTCGAAGACCGCCTGAATCACGCCTCGCTGCTCGATGCCGGGCTGCTGTGCGGTGCGCGTTTCAAGCGCTTCCCGCATGCCGATGCCGATGTCCTGGCGCAGCGGCTCGCCAGCGCGTCCGCCGCGGGGCGCAAGCTGGTGCTGACCGATGGGGTCTTCAGCATGGACGGCGACATGGCGCCCTTGCCGGCGCTGGCCGAAGTGAGTGCGCGTCATGGCGCCTGGCTGGTAGTCGACGATGCCCACGGCCTGGGCGTGGTCGGGCCCGGCGGACGCGGCAGCGTGGCCGCGCATGGGCTGGGCAGTACCGAAGTCCCGGTGCTCGTGGGCACGCTGGGCAAGGCCTTCGGTACCTTCGGCGCCTTCGTGGCCGGCAGCGACGCGCTGATAGAGACGCTGATCCAGCGCGCACGAACCTATATATATACGACCGCCTTGCCGCCGGCTTTGGCCGAGGCCACGCGTACGGCTCTGCGACTCGCGCGCGACGAGCAGTGGCGCCGCGACCATCTCGAAGGGTTGATCCAGCGCTTTCGGTCCGGTGCCGCGGCGATCGGCATCCCACTCAAGGAATCTGCCACA
This sequence comes from uncultured Pseudomonadota bacterium, assembly GCA_963739695.1. Taxonomy (GTDB): domain Bacteria; phylum Pseudomonadota; class Gammaproteobacteria; order Natronospirales; family CAVUBB01; genus CAVUBB01. The sequence continues at coordinate 136,294 of CAVUBB010000019.1, forward strand.
CCGATCCAGCCCATAGTCGTAGGCGAATCGGCTGTGGCCCTGGCACTGAGTGCGGCACTCCTCGAGCGCGGTCTGCAGGTGATCGCGATCCGGCCGCCGACGGTACCGGCCGGGACGGCACGTCTGCGCGTCACGTTTTCCGCCGCGCATACCGATGCGCATGTGGATCGTCTGCTGGAAGCGCTGGCCGAGGTATGGCCGAAGGCCGGACGATGACAACCGCGGTCCATATAGAGGCGCGCGGGCAGGGGCAGGACCTCGTCCTCCTGCACGGCTGGGGTATGCACGGCGGCGTCTGGGATGCCGTCGTGCCGAGCCTGGCGCGGCACTTGCGTGTGCACGCGCTGGATTTGCCCGGGCACGGCCGCAGCCCGGCGCTCGCGGGCGCGAACCATCTCGACGCGGTGGCGCGGGCCTGTCTTGCCGCGGCACCGCCACGCGCGGTCTGGCTGGGCTGGTCGTTGGGCGGGATGGTGGCCATGAAGGCAGCAGCATTGGCGCCCGAGCGGATCGAAGCACTGGTGCTGGTGGCGACCACGCCGCGATTCATCGCCACGCCCGACTGGCCGCACGCCATGACCCCGGCGACCCTCGAGCGCTTCGCCGCCGAGCTGATGAGCGATTTTCGCACCACGGTCCAGCATTTTCTGACCCTGCAGGTCCGGGGCGACGAACAGGCGCGCGAGATCCTGCGCGCACTGCGCCACGAGGTGTTCGCGCATGGCGAGCCCGCGCCCGCGGCGCTGGCGGCGGGGCTGGAGATCTTGCGCACGATCGATCTGCGCGCGCATCTGGGCGAGATCCGCCAGCCGGCCCTCGTCATCGGCGGCGGGCGCGACCGACTGACGCCCCCGCAGGCCGCGCGCGCACTTGCCGGGGCGCTGCCCGATGCCCGTCTGATGATGATGGAGGACGCCGCCCACGCGCCGTTCCTGTCGCATCCCGAACTTTTCACACGCACGGTCGAGGAATTCGTTGCCGAAGTGGCCTGGGAGCAGGCGCGATCCGGGGGCAGGACATGAGCGCGGACGACATCGATCAGGCTTACGCCATCCCCGTAGCCGCCGTGCGCCGCGCCTTCGATCGTGCGGCCGGCAGCTACGATGCGGCGGCCGTGCTCCAGCGCGAAGTCCTCGCGCGCGCGCTGGAGCGGTTGGAACTGCTCGACTACACGCCGGCACGCGTCCTTGACGTCGGTGCCGGCACCGGCCATGCGGCTGCCGCACTGGCCCGCACCTACCGCAAGGCTTCGGTGACGGCGGTGGACGTCTCCGAGCGCATGCTGCGCGAATCCCGGCGCAATCGCCCCTGGTTCCGGCCCATCCGCCGGGTCTGCGCCGACGCGGCCGCGCTGCCGTTCGCGACCGAGAGCATGGACCTGGTATTCAGCAACCTCATGCTGCAGTGGTGTGGCGATATCGACGCGGTGTTTCGCGAATTCCGGCGCCTGCTGCGGGCTCGTACCGTCGTGATCTTCACCACCTTCGGTCCCGACACGCTCAGGGAACTGCGCGCGGCCTGGTCCGAGGTCGACGGGCACACCCACGTGAACCGTTTCGTGGACATGCACGACATCGGCGATGCCCTGGTGCGTGCCGGTTTCGTGGAGCCGGTGATGGACGTGGAGCACCTGACGCTCACCTACGACGATGTCTATGGCCTGATGCGCGATCTCAAGCAGATCGGCGCGCACAACATCAACGGTGGACGGGCGAACGGTCTCACCGGGCCCGGTCGGATGCGGGCTTTCGCCGATGCGTATGAACGTTTTCGCAGCGCAGGCCGCCTGCCGGCCACCTATGAAGTCGTCTATGGCACTGCCTGGGCACCGATGAACCTGCGTCCCGTCGAGCCCAGTCCCTATCGTGGAGGATCCCGATGATGCGCGGCTATTTCGTTACCGGTACCGACACCGGCATCGGCAAGACAGTCACCACTCTTGCCCTGTTGGCCGGCGCGAAAGCGCGCGGCATCGAGGCGGTCGGTTTCAAACCGGTGGCCAGTGGCTGCGAACGCACGGCCGAGGGCGCCCTGGTGAACGAAGATGCGCTGGCGATCCAGGCCGAGGCCCCGATCCATCTGCCCTATGCGCAAGTGAACCCCTATGCGTTTGCACCGCCGATCGCGCCCCATGTCGCAGCCGCGGAAGCGGGTGTGGCGATCGATGTGGCCACCCTTGCGCGCAGGTTGCGCGAGACCGCCGGCTCGCACCTGGCGATCGTGGAGGGAGTCGGCGGCTGGGCCGTGCCCCTGGGGCGCGACACCTGTGTATCCGATCTCGCGCATGCGCTCGGCCTGAGGGTCATCCTGGTTGTGGGTATGCGTCTGGGCTGCCTGAACCATGCGCTGTTGAGTGCCGAGTCCATCCGGGCCCGGGGCCTGACCCTGGCGGCCTGGGCCGCGGACTGCCCGGAAGGGGAGATGGACCGCCTGGATCAGAACGTGGAGAGTCTGCGCACCCGCCTGTCGGCCCCCTTCCTGGGCTGCATCCCCGAGCTTGCAGCGCCCGCCGGGGCGGCGGCGTTACCTTATCTGGACTTCTCCGCATTAGCCGAATTTTCATCCTCCGCGCAGCAACCCATCTGAGGGGTATCTCGTAAGCTGCTGTAATAAATGCGCTTTTTTGTCCACGTCGCCGCGTTTTCAAGTTGCGCGGTGGGGGGGTATGAAGTAGCATACGCGCTTTGATTTTTCGCCGGTCTCGGTCCGGCGGGGGTAGCGCGTGGCGGACCTGGAAACAGTCCCCGGCACACCGAGCTGCTGCATTGTCATAACACCCAATCGCTCGCTGAGTTTCATCGGGCTGGTGGCGTTTTACTGCGGCCTGGCAGCGCTGTCCTTGTCGATCGCCGTACTGCTTGCAGTCATGGGCTTGTGGCCCGTACTGCCCTTCGCCGGTCTGGAGATGCTGTTTCTCGGTGCTTGCCTGTATGCTGCATTCAGGCGCGGCGCATATACCGAGATCGTCAGCATCGATCGAGACTGGGTCCGCGTGACCAAGAGCGAAGGCAAGAAGACTCGGCAGGTTGCTTTCCAGCGGCATCGGGCGCATCTGCGCACGCTACGCCCCGCCGCCCGATCGCACGCCAGCCGTCTGGTGATCCGTTCGCATGGACGCGGTTGTGAAGTGGGTTCGTGTCTGACTGAGGAGCAGCGGCACGCCCTGCGGGATCGCCTTCAAACAATGATTGGTCCGGTCAACCAGACGCCATGGCTGGCGTAGGTAGTGGTTGCACCCAGCCATAGCAGGTTGATATCCAGGCAGGAGAGACTAACGCATGTGCATCAGCAAGCTTAGGGGAGCTTTTCTCGGCATGGTGAGTCTGGGGCTCGCCGTGCTCTCGAGCACCGCCTCCGCGGCCATCAAGTTCAACATGCCCGAGGGCGTGACGCCGATCAGCCACGAAGTGTATGACCTGCATATGCGGGTCTTCTGGTGGATGGTCGGCATCGCAATCGTCGTCTTCGGCGCCATCATCGCCTCCATCATCTTCCATCGGAAGTCGAAAGGTCATGAGGCCGCGCACTTCCATGAGAGCACCACGGTGGAGATCATCTGGACGATCATCCCGGTGATCATCCTCGTGGTCATGGCCATCCCCGCGGCCAGGACTGTGGTGAAGATGGAAGACTACAGCAAGCCCGACATGTCGATCCGCATCACGGGTTACCAGTGGAAATGGCATTACGATTACGTCGGCAAGAACATCAGTTTCTTCAGCACGCTGGCAGCAAGCAGCAACGCTGCGGCGCGGCTGCATTCGGGCATCGATCCGAATTCGGTCCCGCACTACCTGCTGGACGTGGATCGTCCGCTGGTCGTGCCGACCGGTGAGAAGATCCGCCTGCTGATCACCTCCAACGACGTCATTCATTCCTGGTGGGTGCCGGACTTCGGCGGCAAGACCGACGCCATTCCGGGCTACGTCAACGAGATGTGGATCAAGGTCGACAAGCCCGGTACTTATCGCGGTCAGTGCGCCGAGCTCTGCGGTCGCGGACACGGCTTCATGCCGATCGTGGTCATCGCCAAGAAGCCGCATGATTTTCAGGCCTGGGTGAAGGCCCAGCAGGGTGGCGATACGCAGGCGGCGGCGACTCCGGCGGCCGATACGCAGCCGGCATCGACCGAGAGCAAGCCCGCACAGCCCGCTCCGGCCAAGAGCGAGAGTAGCAGTGCCGCCGCGCCGGCCAAGATGACCATGGCCGAGCTGATGAAGCACGGCAAGGAAGTCTACGACGCCAACTGCGCCGCCTGTCACCAGCCGGACGGCAAGGGCATGCCGCCGACGTTCCCGTCGCTGGCGGGCAGCAAGATCGTCAATGGTCCCGTCGCCGGTCATCTCGACCGGGTGCTGAACGGCAAGAACGTGATGCCGGCCTGGCGCGACAAACTCAGCGATGTGGACATCGCTGCGGTCGTGACCTACGAGCGCAACTCGTTCGGCAACAAGACAGGTGATGTGGTCCAGCCCGCCGACGTCAAGGCGGCACGCTAAAGGTTCCGCGGAGGAAGATAGATGAGCACTGCAACAGTCGCACATGAGCATCACGACGGTCCCGCCAAGGGCCTGATGCGTTGGATTACGACCACCAACCATAAAGACATCGGGACCATGTACCTGGTGTTCAGCCTGATCATGTTCTTTGTCGGTGGCAGCTTCGCCATGGTCATCCGCGCCGAGCTGTTCGAGCCCGGTCTGCAGATCGTGGATCCCGCCATCTTCAACGAGCTGACCACGATGCATGCGCTGATCATGATCTTCGGCGCGGTCATGCCCGCGTTCGTGGGTCTGGCCAACTGGATGGTCCCGCTGATGATCGGCGCGCCCGACATGGCGCTGCCGCGCATGAACAACTGGAGCTTCTGGATCCTCCCGTTCGCGTTCCTGCTGCTCCTTTCCACCACCCTGATGCCGGGCGGCGGCCCCGCGGGCGGCTGGACGATGTATCCGCCGCTGATGCTGCAGACGGGCTTCGCCTTCCCGTTCATCATCTTCGCCATCCATCTGATGGGTATCTCGTCGGTGATGGGGGCGATCAACATCATCGCCACCATCATGAACCTGCGCGCGCCCAACATGACGCTGCTGAAGATGCCGCTGTTCGTGTGGACCTGGCTGATCACGGCCTATCTGCTGATCGCGGTGATGCCGGTGCTGGCGGGCGCGGTGACCATGCTGCTGACCGACAAGTACTTCGGCACCAGCTTCTTCAACGCCGCAGGCGGCGGTGACCCGGTGATGTTCCAGCACATCTTCTGGTTCTTCGGGCATCCCGAGGTCTACATCATGATCCTGCCGGCTTTCGGCATCGTCTCGGAGATCATCCCGACCTTCGCGCGCAAACCGCTGTTCGGCTACAGCTCCATGGTGTATGCGACGGCTTCGATCGCGTTCCTGTCGTTCATCGTCTGGGCGCACCACATGTTCACCGTGGGCATGCCGCTCTCGGCCGAGCTGTTCTTCATGTTCACCACCATGCTGATCGCGGTGCCGACGGGCGTGAAGGTGTTCAACTGGACGGCCACCATGTGGAAGGGCTCGATGACCTTCGAGACGCCGATGCTGTTCGCCATCGCCTTCCTGTTCCTGTTCACCATCGGCGGTTTCTCGGGCGTGATGCTCGCGATCGTGCCGGCCGACTTCCAGTATCAGGATACGTATTTCGTGGTCGCGCATTTCCACTACGTGCTGGTGCCGGGCGCGGTGTTCGCGATCATGGGCGGCGTGTACTACTGGCTGCCCAAGTGGACCGGCCACATGTACAACGAGAAGATGGGCAAGTTCCACTTCTGGATGTCGGCGATCTGGATCAACGTACTGTTCTTCCCGCAGCACTTCCTGGGTCTGGCCGGCATGCCGCGCCGTATCCCGGATTACTCGCCGCAGTTCACGGATCTCAACATGCTCTCGAGCGTGGGTGGTTTCATGTTCGGGCTCTCGCAGCTGATCTTCGTGTACAACATCTGGAGCTGCGTGCGCGGCGGCGCGGCCGCGCCGATGAAGGCCTGGGAGGGAGCTCACGGTCTGGAATGGACCGTGCCTTCGCCAGCGCCGTACCACACGTTCGATGAAGCGCCGACGGACATCCCCGAGCCGTACGGCATCCCGGCTCACGAGTGATGCCGGGCGGAGTTGCGAGCACGATGTCATCCGCAGCGGATAACAAGGACAGCAGCAGCCGGCGGCGCGCCCGCCGGACTGCGCTGATCCTGGGCGCGGTCGCGGTCGGCTTCTACGTGCTGGCGTTCGTCAGTGTCAGCGTGTTCCACGCGCTGTACTGAGCTGATTGAATCCATGTCCGCGATGGCGATGATCGCGGGCAGGAAAACCGGATAATCGGGAACGAGGAAAACAACATGTCTCACGCAATGTCGTCCGACAAGTACTACGTGCCGCACGGCAGCCAGTGGCCTATCGTCGGCAGCATCGGACTTTTCTGCACGATGGCCGGTTTCGCGACCTGGCTCAACGATATGGCTATCGGCAAGCCGCTGAGCGCTATCGGCGTGCTGCTGGTACTGGTGATGATGTTCGGCTGGTTCGCCACCGTGATCCGCGAGAGCGAAGGCGGCATGTTCAATGCCCAGGTCGATCGCTCGTTCCGCTGGGGCATGGGATTCTTCATCTTCTCCGAGGTGATGTTCTTCGCCGCGTTCTTCGGCGCCCTGTTCTATGCGCGCCACTATTCGGTGCCCTGGCTGGGCGGCATGGGCAGCAAGTTCTTCACCCATGCGGTGCTGTGGCAGAACTATGAAGGCGGCTGGCCGACCAACGGCCCGGGCAACATCGGCGGTGCGTTCGAGAGCATGAGCGCCTGGGGTCTGGCAGCGATCAACACCGCGATCCTGCTCACCAGTGGCGTCACCGTGACGATCGCGCATCACGCGCTGAAGGCGAACAAGCGCGGACTGCTGGTGCTGGGCCTGCTCGCCACCGTGCTTCTGGGCTTCACCTTCGTCGGCCTGCAGGCGCATGAGTATCACGAAGCCTATACCACGATGAACATGACGCTCGGCTCGGGCATCTATGGCTCGACCTTCTTCATGCTCACCGGATTCCACGGCCTCCATGTGACCATCGGCGCGATCATGCTCACGGTGATCATGTTCCGTTCGATCAAGGGTCACTTCACTCCGGAACACCATTTCGCGTTCGAGGCGGTGGCCTGGTACTGGCATTTCGTGGACGTGGTCTGGCTGGGTCTGTTCATCTTCGTCTACTGGCTCTGACCCGGCGCACGCAGGATCGCAAGCAGCAAGGGGGCGCTGTGACAAGACAGCGCCCCTTGCATTTCGGAGTCGGGAAATCGTGCGCGAGCGTGGCTCGCGCCCGGCCGGGTTCAGTGCGCTACGTAGATACCGTGCGGATGGATCAGGCCGGTCAGATAGCCGAATATCAGCAGGCCGAACAGGGCCAATGAGAGCGTGATACGGATGGTCAGCGCCTTGACCGTGCGCTTGGAGCGGCCCTGATCCTTGACCATGAAGAACATGCTCTGGCCCAGGGTGGCGACGATCACGAGCAAGAGCAAGATGACGATGAGTTTGAACATCGGCGCCCCTGATGATGGGAGGCAGGCAAGGTAGCACGCGGCATGAAGCTAGGCAAATGGCGCTTCGAGCCCACATTCTGGCCCACTCTGGGGGCCATCATACTGATCGCCGCGTTCGCGCGTCTGGCGGTTTGGCAATGGCACCGGGCGGCCGAGAAGCGGGCGCTGACGGCGAGTATCGAGGCGGGTGCCCATGCTCCGGCGGTGGATCTTGGAATCCTGCTGGCGCAGGGCAAGCTGGCAAGCGCGCCGCCCTATCGGCATGTCTCGGCGCGCGGCCACTACGATCCCGCGCACCAGGTGCTGATCAGCGAGATGATCCATGCCGACCGCGTCGGCTACTTCGTGCTCACTCCGTTCGTGCTCGACCGGTCGGGCGCGACGGTGCTGGTCAACCGCGGCTGGATCCCGCAACAGGGGACGAAGCAAGAAACGGGCGCGACAATTGTGAGCGATGCTGTGCGCACACTCAGCGGGCTGCTCGGATCCCTGCCGGCCCCCGGGTACAGGCTGGGGCCAGGGGCGGCCGGAAAGAGCTGGCCGCGCGTGCTCTTATACCCGTCGCACCAACAACTTGAACGTATCTATGGCCGGGCCCTGCTGGCACCGGTCATCTTGCTCGACCCGGATGCGAGCGACGGCTACATCCGCGACTGGCATCCCGACCCCAAGTACGGGCCCGAGATGCATATCGGCTACATGTTCCAGTGGTCGGCGCTCGCGCTCACGGTGCTGGTGGTCTGGCTGGTGGCGAACCTTCGCCGCGTGCGACCGGAGGAAGACATTCGATGAATGAACACATCCCGAAGCGGAAACGGAACCGGCTCATCTTCACTTCGCTGGTGGTGCTGTTTGCCGCACCGCTGGTGATCGCCTGGGTATGGTGGGCGAACATCGATCACTGGCGCCCGAGCCATACCACCAACCATGGCGCTCTGGTCACGCCGCCCCGACCGATCCATGCGGTCGAAGCGCCGTTCGCGCTGGGCATGGGCAAGCTCGCGCCCGACTTCTTCCACGGCCACTGGACCATGGTCTACATCGGCGCGGCGGACTGCGATGCCGACTGCCGTTCCGCGCTTTATGCGACCCGTCAGATCCGTATCGCGGTGGGCCGCGATATCGAGCGCGTGCAGCGGCTCTACATCGTCGACGGTACGCCCACGCTGCCGCAGCAGTTGCGCAGCGGCCATCCGGATCTCACCGTGGTCGACGGTTCGACCGCTGCGGGTCGGCGCCTGCGCGAAGAGTTCGCCCCGTCCGGAAGCACCAAGCCGGGCAAGATCTACCTGGTCGATCCGCTGGGGAACCTGATGATGACCTATCCCAGCCAGGCCGATCCGGAGGGCATACTGGCGGACCTCAAGCAGCTACTTCGACTCTCGCGGATTGGATAAGCCCATGGAACGTATCTGGTTTCACAGGATCGCCGTCATCGCCACCGTGCTCGCTCTGGGCGTGGTGGTCCTCGGTGCCTACGTGCGCCTGTCCAACGCCGGGCTCGGCTGTCCGGACTGGCCCGGCTGCTATGGCCATATCGCCGTGCCCGAGGCCCACAAGGCCGTGGCGAGCGCCGAACAGGCTTTCCCAGGCCGCCCGGTCGAGCCCGCCAAGGCCTGGAAGGAGATGATCCATCGCTACTTCGCCGGCACTCTGGGCACGCTCATCCTGATACTTGCCATCCTCGCCTGGCGTAATCGCCGCGATGCCAGACAGGAGGTCGTCCTGCCTCTGGGCCTGGTCGTGCTGGTGATCTTCCAGGCGCTGCTGGGCATGTGGACTGTCACCCTGTTGCTCAAGCCGCTGGTGGTGATGTCACATCTGCTCGGCGGCATGAGTACCCTCGCGCTGTTGCTCTTGCTCGTGCTGCGCGATGGGCGCTACGTGGAATACGGCGCCGATTTCGCCTCGCCCTGGCCACGCCGCCTGGCGCTGGGAGGGCTGGTGATACTCGCGATCCAGATCGCTCTCGGCGGCTGGACCAGCAGCAACTATGCCGCGCTGGCCTGTCCGGATTTCCCCAAATGTCAGGGCAGCTGGTGGCCCGACATGGATTTCAAAGACGCCTTCGTGCTCTGGCGCGGGCTGGGTATCGACTATCAGGGCGGGATCTTGCAGAGCGCAGCGCGAGCGGCCATCCACTACACGCATCGCATCGGCGCGCTGGTGACGTTCCTGTACCTGTTCACGCTCGGAGCCAGCGTGCTGGCGAGAGCATCCCGGCGTGGCTTGCGTCTACTGGGGGCCGCGATCCTGGTGCTGGTCACCGCCCAGGCGAGTCTGGGTATCAGCATCGTCGAATTTGGCCTGCCGCTGCCGCTGGCGGTGGCCCATAACGGCACTGCGGCCCTCTTGTTGCTCTCGGTGGTGGCGCTGAATCACGCACTCTGGCGCGGCCGGCGCACGGGGGTGGGCGTGCTGCGATGAAGGCCGGCTGGCGCGATTATTACGAGCTGTGCAAGCCGCGGGTGGTGGCGCTTATCGTGTTCACCGCCATCGTCGGCATGTTCCTTGCGGTACCCGGCATGGTGCCGCTCGATAGATTCATCTTCGGTACCATCGGTATAGCGCTCGCCGCCGCCGGCGCTGCGGCCATAAACCACCTTGTGGACCATCGCGTGGATGCGAGCATGCACCGCACGCGCCACCGCCCGCTGCCCACGGGGCATGTGAACGAGCGCCAGGCCCTGGTGTTCGCGCTCGGCCTCAGTGCGTTGTCGATGCTCGTGCTGGTGGTGTTCGTGAATGTGCTCACGGCGGCGCTGAGCTTCGTCTCGCTGATCGGTTACGCGGTGATCTACACCATGTATCTGAAGCGGGCGACGCCGCAGAACATCGTCATCGGCGGCGCCGCCGGTGCAGCGCCCCCGATCCTTGGCTGGGCTGCGGTCACCGGGCACGTGGATCACGACGCGTTGCTGCTGTTCCTGATCATCTTCATCTGGACGCCGCCGCATTTCTGGGCGCTCGCGATCCATCGCCGCGAAGATTACGCAAAGGTCGAGATCCCGATGCTGCCGGTCACGCACGGCAGTGCATTCACCCGCCTGCATATCCTGCTCTATACGGTGTTGCTGCTGCTGGTCACGGTGATGCCGTACCTCACCGGGATGAGCCATCTCATCTATCTGGTGGGCGCGCTGGTGCTGGATGCCGTGTTTCTCTATTACGCGGTAGCGATGATGATCTCGGATGACGAACGCCTGCCGATGAAGACTTTCGGCTACTCCATCGTCTATCTGATGGCGTTGTTCTCGTTCCTGTTATTCGACCACTATTTTTCGCCGCTCTTCGGACTGGCGTGAGATCGTCGGCGGCTCAGTCGAGCCGCCACATCTGTTTGATCGTATCGTGTCCTTTCAGCTTGTGCAGGATACCGATACCGACATGGCCCACCCAGTAGATCTCGAGCAGCGTGGCGATGGTCTCGTGGATCTCGCGGACATCGTGTGCGAGCGGCGTCTTGCCCTGCCCGGTCTTGATGAACACGAAGATGGCCACACCGGTGGCCGCCATCCCGGTCGCTGCGAGTAGCCCCAGGCCGTGGATGAAGCCGGCCAGTTTGCCGCCGGGTCCGCCCTCTGCGAGTTCACCGCGCAGCGCCGCTTTGACGTCTGCCCCGACCGCGCGCATGCCGCTGCCCGACCATGGAAACAGATGCGCCATGCCCTGGGGGCCGGAGCCGAGACTGATGAGCCAGTGGATCAGCACGATCGTGGCGACCGCGAGGCCGAAATATTCGTGGGTCTCGACCAGGAGCGGGGTGTCCTTGCTCATGATCATGCCCAGTGCGAGCTGGATGGTGACGGTGACCGCCAGGGCCAGGTGGATGCGACGTATCGTCCGGTTCCATTCGCCTGCTGTCTGCTCGATCACATCTCTTACCTCGTATCGTTGTCCGCCTGGATGCCCGCAGTCTCGCATAGGGCCACCATCGGAGTTATCGGTGATTTTACGCAGCTACCGGTCCGTGATTTGGCGCTCGCTGCGGGGAGGGCGTACAATGCCCGTTCTTTTTCGCCTGTTTCAGGATATCCCGTTTATGCAGATTACCAAAGATGCGGTCGTCACGATCGATTACACCCTTCGCAATGAAGGCGGCGAAGTCATCGAGAGTTCCGAGGGCCGCGCGCCCCTGGCCTATATCCATGGCATCGGGAATATCATCCCCGGCCTGGAGAGCGCTCTCGAAGGCAAGGCGGCCGGCGATGAAGTCTCGGTGAATGTAGCACCGGCCGATGCGTATGGCGAGCGCGTGGACGACCTTGTCCAGGCGGTGCCCAAGCAGATGTTCCAGTCCGAAGTGGAACCCCAGGTCGGCATGCAGTTTCAGGCCATGAGCGAATCCGGACCTCGTGTGGTCACGGTGGTCTCAGTGGAAGACGAGACAGTGACGGTGGACGGAAACCATCCGCTGGCCGGCATGGCTCTGAACTTCGACGTCAAGATCGTCGAGGTCCGCGAGGCGACCGGCGAAGAGCTCGAACACGGCCATGTCCACGGCGAGGGTGGTCACGAGCACTGAGCGCGGATTGTTCTCGAGCGCAGAGACAAAAAAGCCCGGCGTCAGCCGGGCTTTTTTTCGGTTGCCGGCCTGCCGTTAACCGGCCATCAAACCCTGCAACTTCCGGATCGCGTTGCCTTCGAGCTGACGGATACGTTCCGCGGATACGCCGTAGCGGTCCGCGAGTTCCTGCAGCGTCGTCTTCTCGTCATCCAGCCAGCGTCGCTGCACGATCTCCTGGCTGCGCGCATCGAGACCCTTGAGTGCCTGCTGCAGACGCGCATGATTGCGTGCTTCCCAGTCGGCCTGCTCGACATGTTCGGCCGGGTCGCTATCCGCGCTCTTGAGATAAGTGGCCGGCGCCAGCGGCACGCTGTCGTCGCTGTCGTCCGCCGCCGTCGGGTCGAAGCTCATGTCCTGTCCGGCCAGTCGCGATTCCATCTCCACGACCTGCCTGGCGGGCACGCCCAGGTCTTGTGCGACCGCTTCGATCTCCGCCTGGTTGAACCAGCCCAGCCGCTTCTTGGATTTACGCAGGTTGAAGAACAGCTTGCGCTGGGCCTTGGTGGTCGCGACCTTGACGATGCGCCAGTTGCGCAGGATGAATTCGTGGATCTCGGCCCGGATCCAGTGCACGGCGAAGGAGATCAGGCGCACGCCGACACCCGGATCGAAGCGCTTGACCGCCTTCATCAGGCCGATATTGCCTTCCTGGATGAGGTCGCCCAGCGGCAGACCGTAACCCTTGTAGCCGCGCGCGATGTGGACCACGAAGCGCAGGTGCGAGAGCACCAGCGTGCGCGCCGCATCCAGATCGCCCTGATCATGCAAGGCGACGGCCAGCTCGCGCTCTTCGCTGGCGCTGAGCACGGGGATGCTGTGGATCGCCTGCAGGTAGCCATCGAGGCTGCCAAGTGGCCCGGCGGCGATGGCCAGCTCCTGTTTGCGGGCGATCAGAGCGGTACTCATGGGTGTTCCCCTCCCGAAATTCGTTGATCCAATACTAGCACTCCGGTTGTTAGAGTGCTAATGGCTCAGGAGGTTCCCGACGCCTTCAGGCGGGTTCGATCGCCTTGAGGTGACGGGTCACCGACACCCAGGCGCCCAGCCACCCCAGTGCGGCGCCGGCTGCGAGCAGATCGAGGCCGGCGCCGGGGCCGATGCCGGCCAGTCCGAAGCTGGTGCCGTAGAGCCCGGCGAGGCGCCCGACGGGCCCGGCGACCAGCCACAGTCCGATCGACACCAGCAGCCATGCGCCCAGCCCGCCCAGCGAGCCGTACCAGAAGCCGGTATAGAGGAACGGCCGACGGATGAAAGCGTCCGTCGCGCCCACCAGTTTGGTGACCTCGATCTCGTTGCGCCGATTCTGGATGTCGAGGCGGATGGTATTGCCGGTGATGATGATGACCGCCGCCCCCAGCAACACCGAGACGATCAGGATCGCTCGGCGGACCAGGTCGAGGATCGCACGCAGCCGCCGCAGCCATTGAGTGTCCAGCTGCACGGTACCCGCCTGGGGCATCGCGCGCAGGGTCTGGGCGAGTGCGCCCGCTGCGGCCGGACTTGCCGCGGCCAGCGCCGGGTGGATGACGAGCACGGCCGGGAGCGGGTTGGACGCGAGCGCATCGACGGCGGCGGCAAAGCCGGAATGGGCTCGGAATTCGGCCAACGCCTGGTCCGGTGTGATCACATCGATATCGGCAATATCAGGTCGCTGGCGCAGGCGGTCGGCCAGGGCGCGCGCGGCATCCGCGCCGACATCCTTGTTCAGAAACATCGAGATTCGCGCCTGCCCGTCCCAGGCACCGCTGAGCTGACGCGCGTTGCTCACCAGCACGTCGAGCCCCGCCGGCAAAGCCAGCGCGATGGCGATGACCGCTACGGTCATCAGCGAAGCGCCAGGGCTGCGATAGAGCCGCCCCAGACTCGCCAGAGAAGTCTGGACATGGTTGAGCGTCCAGGCCCGCAGGCGGCGCCCAATAGGCACCTGGCCGGTGCGCGCGCCGCCGCGGCGTCCGGGGCTAGGCGATGCCATGGCTTGCTCCCGGCCGCCAGTCGCCGACGAGGCGACCCTGTTCCAGTCCCAGCACGCGCTTGCCCATGGTCTTGATCAGCTCATGATCGTGACTGGCGATGAGCACCGTCACGCCTACCTGATTGAAGCGCTCGAACAGATGCATGATCTCGCGGGAGAGCTCGGGGTCGAGGTTGCCGGTGGGCTCGTCGGCGATCAATACCGCCGGCTTGGAGACCACCGCCCGCGCGATGCCGACGCGCTGCTGCTCGCCGCCCGAGAGCGTGATCGGATAGACCTTTTCCTTGCTCAGCAGACCCACCTGGTCGAGCGCCGCGCGCACGCGCCGCGCAACCTCGGCGTGGCCGAGCCCGGCGATGATGAGTGGCAGGGCGATATTGTCGAATACGGTACGGTCGTACAGGAGTCGGTGGTCCTGGAAGATCACCCCCAGGCGGCGACGGAAATAGGGGATCTGGCGGCGGCCTACACCGTTGAGGTTCTGGCCACCGACCAGGACCTGACCGCGGCTGGGCCGCTCGATCAACGCGATCAGGCGCAGCAGGGTACTCTTTCCGGCTCCGGAATGACCGGTGAGGAACACCATCTCGCCCTCGTCCACCCGGAAACTCAGACCCGCGAGCGCTTCGTTGCCGCCCGGATAGCGCTTGCCGACCTGATCGAAATGGATCATGCGCTCCGGCTCCGTGCCGGGTCGCGATCGAACAGGAGCCCGTCGACGAAATTGCTGGCGTCGAATACATCCAGATCCTCGGCCTGTTCGCCGACACCGATGAAACGGATGGGGATACCAAGTTGGCGGGTCAGAGCGAACAGGATGCCGCCCTTGGCGGTACCGTCGAGCTTGGTGACGGTGAGGCCGGTCACACCCACCGCATCGCGGAACTGGCGGGCCTGTGCGAGCGCGTTCTGGCCGGTGGTCGCATCGAGCACCAGCATGACTTCATGTGGCGCCGTCGGGTCCAGGCGAGCGAGCACACGGCGAACTTTTTTCAACTCTTCCATGAGGTTCGATTGGGTGTGCAGTCTTCCGGCGGTGTCCACGATGAGTACGTCGGCTTTGCGCGCTCTGGCCGCTTCCAGAGCATCGTAGGCGACCGCCGCGGGATCGGCGCCGGTACCTTGCGCGATTACGGGCACCCCGTTGCGCTCCCCCCATGCCTGCAACTGCTCTACCGCCGCCGCGCGGAAGGTGTCGGCCGCAGCAAGCATCACTTTGCAGCCCTCGTCCAGCAACCGCCGGCTGATCTTGCCGATGGTGGTGGTCTTGCCGGCGCCGTTCACCCCGACCATGAGGATCACATAGGGCCGGTGCCTGCTCTCGATCTCCAGCGGCTGACTCGCCGGTTCGAGGATACCGCGCATGCCCGCGGCCAGCGCGTCATGCAGCGCGACCCCGTCGCGGATCTCGCCCTTGCGCACGCCGTTGCGCAGAGCGTCGACTATCTC
This sequence comes from uncultured Pseudomonadota bacterium, assembly GCA_963739695.1. Classification (GTDB taxonomy): domain Bacteria; phylum Pseudomonadota; class Gammaproteobacteria; order Natronospirales; family CAVUBB01; genus CAVUBB01. Next base: position 151,839 of record CAVUBB010000019.1, read on the forward strand.
GGCGGCCGCTTCCACGCCGACGTCGGCCATCAGCAGCCGGTCTTCGAGTGCGTCCAGCAGTTCGTCGTCAACCTTGTTATGGCCGGGGATGAGGTTGGCCAGATCGTAGGTGAGCCAGGAATTGCCCCGATTCAGCCGCTGACGCAGTTTATTGAGAAAGCCCGGTTTCTGCTTCGCTATATACATCTGGGAATCGCTGGTGACTGCGGGCCGGCACTGCGGCCGGGCCGGGCTTATCCTATCATCCGCTCCGCGGCCCCGGTACCCGAATCAGCCATAACGAGAAAGGGCGGCTCGAGGCCGCCCCTTCTCGTCCGGCCGAAGAGCCGGAATTCTCGGGTCGCTTATTACTTGACCACGCTTGGATTGTTGATGAGGATGACCGAGCCGTTGCCCGGCAGCGTCGCCGGCGCATAGCCAGCTGCGAACACTACCGTCTCGGTCTGCATCTCCACCGTCGCATCCATGCTTGCAGTCGGATCCAGGATCGAGCCATGGTCGCCGACCAGGAAGCGCACGACACCGCGGATACCACTGGTGTCTACCGTGGTACCCGATATCTGGGTCAGCCCCATCAGGTTCACCAGCAGGTCAGTGGCCGAGTTCGGCACCACCTGATCCGGCGGCGAACCGGTGCTGCCCACCACTTCGATCATGTGGATCGGGTGATTGGCAGCAGCGGTAGCGGCGTAATTGGCCGGATCGCCGGTGTCGATCACCGTCTGCGCGTTACGGAAGAACTCCGAGTACAGCCGGGTGCCCGGGGTGAGCCCTTCCTGTGCCAGCCCGGCATTGATCACCGGCGCGAAGGTCGGGGAATCTTCCAGCAACTGGGTGATATGCCCGCCAGGCATCGCCAGCGTTCCGGTGATCGGCGTGCTGTCCACACCCAGATAGGTGGTTCCCACGATCGCGCCCAGAGAATGGCCGACGAAATAGATCCGCGAGCCATCCAGATCCGGGATGGTGTCGCCGTTCAGATCGATCGTCGGGATGGTCTTGGTCAGACTGATGAGGTCCGCCACCGATTCACGCAGGTTGTCCCGGCTCGTGAGCAGGCTGGTGAGGTTGATGAAGTGTGAACCGCTTGGGTCGATCTTGCCGTCGGCGCCGGCAGCGCCGGTGTCGTTGTTCTCGACATCGAGATCGAAGGTGCGCTCGTGCCCGGCCACATACAGCGGGCTGGTCGTATCGGTGATGCCGTGCAAGGGCATGTCGATCGCGATCACCGCGAAGCCGGCGTCCGCGAAGGCATCCGCGATCGCGAGCATGTCCGTGCGGTTGCGGGTGATGCCGTGCTGGAAGATCACCACCGGCCACCCGGTCGCGGGCTCAGAACCGCCGCCAAGTACGTAGGCGGAGCTGGCATCCGGGACCGTCAGCAGGACTGGAATCTGTTCTGTCGCGGTCTTGACCGGCATCGGGTTGTAACGCGTGGTATCGCCACCACCGGCCGCGTGCCAGAAGCCGGTCAGCGGCTTGCTTGCATCCAGGTAGTAGGGGACGTTGGCCAGCCCGGCATAGATCTCGGCATGGCCGCTCAGCCTCGGGTCGGCTGCGGCCGTGTTCAGGCCGGTATCCTGCACCAGGGCACCGCCGGCCGTCGCTTTGGCCTCGACCGCATCGAGGCTGGAGCCGATGGATTGGGTCGAGAAGGTCCAGCTGAGGATGATCTTGGTGACATCAACGCCTGTACCTGCGGCGGCCGCGAACTGGGCCAGCGTCAGCTGCTTGATACCGTCGAGCGTGGCATCGCTCAGCGTCGCGGCCTGGCCGCCGCTGAACACCGGCAGGATCGCGTCCTTGATCTCCTGGAAGGAATCGTCCGCTACGGCTGTGGCGCCGGAGGTGTCCTTGATGCCCGTGGTCAGGATCACCATGTAGGAGCTGGAGCCAGCCAGGGGTTTCAAGGGTTTGATCTGCAAGACGTTGCCGGCCACGGCTACGTTATAGTCCGTGCCCGGGACCAGCGCGCCAGTCACGCCGGTCACGGCGGTGGTCGCCGGATCGGTCGTCACCTGCAGTACGATCACGTCCTTGCCGCCCACCACAGTCGCGGCGTCGAGGTTGGAGGTGAACTCCTCATCGATCTGCGCTTGCGTGGAGAAGCCGTCGAGATGGTTGATCGCTTCAAGCGGGTCGCCGGTGTTAGTCGCGTCGGCGACGGGGATGTTCAGGGTGCCATCGGTGCTGCCGTTGAAATACAGATCGTTCGGGAACGGCATGATGCCGCCAAGCGGAACGAACCGTGCTTTGAACGTGGCTAGCGGGCTTTTTGCGGGCGTGGTGGATTCGCTATCCTTCACACACGCGCTCAGTGCCAGCGTCAGCAGCACCAATACAGTGATATACCGTTTACTCATCACGGGTCCTCCACATGCTGGTCGGCTTAGACTACGCTGCCTTTAATATGCCGCGCAAGCTACCCCGGATGTGCGGGAATTTTCAGGAGAACGTCGGTTGTCGAGGCATCTGCAGAACAGTTTTCGCATCATCGGCGGCCGCTGGCGCGGAAGGCGGCTGGAGTTTCCGGCCGATTCACAGATCAGGCCGTCGCCCGACCGCGTGCGCGAGACCCTGTTCAACTGGTTACGCTGGGTGCTTCCCGGCGCGCGCTGTCTGGATCTGTTTGCCGGCAGCGGTTCGCTGGGTATCGAAGCCCTGTCTCACGGTGCGGCGGCTGTGGATTTCGTCGATCGCGATCGCGTAGCCATAACGGCCATCGCGGGGCACCTGGAAGTGCTGGGTGCGCAAGCCGGGAGAACCCATTGTACGAGTGCCGAGCGCTTTCTCGAGCAAGCGACCGAACCCTACGATATCGTGTTTCTCGACCCACCTTTCGCTGCCGGTCTGGTGCCGGGATTGCTGGCCGCGCTCTCGGTAAGCGATCGTGTCCGTGCCGGCGGATGGATCTACGTGGAGCAGGCAGCCCGCGATGGCGCCCCGGTGCCCCCCGCAGGATGGGCGCTGTACCGCAGCCGCCGCGCGGGCGAAGTGGGGTATCATCTGCTGCAGCACGTGGCGCAAGCGCCGGACTGAGCCGCGCCATGAGACTGTCGAGGAGCCGCCCATGCCCGTCACTGCCTTGTATCCGGGAACCTTCGATCCCATCACCAACGGCCATATCGATCTGGTCCAGCGGGCTGCGCGTCTGTTCGACCGGGTGACGGTCGCGGTGGCCAGCAATCCGGGCAAGACGCCCCTGTTCTCTCTGGACGAGCGCGTGCGTCTGGCCGAAGGCGTATTCGCGGATCTCGACAATGTGGAAGTCTGCGGCTTCTCAGAATTGACTATCGATGCCGCACGCGCGCGCAACATCGATGTGATCCTGCGTGGTTTGCGCGCGGTGTCCGATTTCGAATTCGAGTTCCAGCTTGCCACTATGAATCGGCATCTCGCACCGGAGGTGGAGACCATGTTCCTCACCCCGGACGAGAGATATACCTTCATCTCTTCGAGCCTGGTGCGTGAGATAGCGGGCCTCGGTGGCGATGTCAGCGGTTTCGTGCACCCTCTGGTCGACGCCGCGTTACGCGATCGAGTGAAAGATCGCCGGGCCTGACAAGACTGCCGCCACCGCTCAGCGCTGGCAGTTCACGCAGTAGCAGGTCGCGCGCTGGGCGATGACGATGCCGCGCATCGGCGTCCCGCAGCGCAGGCACGGTTCGCCTTCGCGGCCGTAGGCCTTGAGTTCGATGCGAAAGTACCCGGGGCTGCCGTCGTCCCGGGTGAAGTCACGCAGAGTCGTGCCGCCTTTGGCGATGGCCCGCTCCAGTACGGCCCGGGTTGTCTCTGTGAGCGAATCGATCCGCGCCTGCCCGATGCGGCCCGCGGCACGCAGCGGGTGGATGCTCGATTCGAACAGGGCCTCATTCGCGTAGATGTTGCCGACCCCTACCACCACATGGCTGTCCATGAGCACCGACTTGATCGGGGCGCGCCGGCCCCGCGTGACCCGATAGAGGTAGTCTGCATCGAAGCTGTCCGAGAGCGGTTCCGGTCCGAGAGCCCTGAGCAGTTTGTGGCGCAAGGGGTCGGCGCGGGTCCAGAGCGCGGCGCCGAATCGACGCGGGTCGCGCAGGCGCAGGCAGCGCCCGCTATCGAGCACGATGTCGAGATGGTCGTGTTTGCCGGGGGGCGTCCGGGCATCGAGGATGCGCAGACTGCCGGACATGCCCAGGTGCAGGATCGCCGTACCCGCGGCAGTGCGCAGGAGCAGGTATTTCCCCCGTCGCTCCACGGCTGAGATCACCGCTCCCGCCATCTCGCGCCCCAGAGCCGCCGGCACAGGCCAGCGCAGGCGGCGCTCACGCACCACGACCTTTATCACGTGGGCATCGGTCAGGTGCGGTTCGATGCCGCGCCGGGCGGTCTCGACCTCGGGAAGCTCTGGCATTGCCGTATCTCGGTGAATCAGGCGAAGGTCGATTGTCGCCGGCTGCCGCTGCCAGCGCCAGTAGTGGGCGGTATCACCAGTGGTAGGCGACCCTCAGCATCTGGAAATCGAGGCCGGCATTGGGTTTTGCGAAGTCATTGTTGGAGATATGCCGGATGCGGTAGCCGATCTCCCAGTGTGGGCCGATGCGCATGCCGGTTCCCAGCAGGGGACCGAACTCCAGGTCGCTGCCCAGACGGTCGGCGAAGCTGCCGCGCCCGTCGAGCGCGTGGATGCCCAGGCCGCCTTCGAAGAACCAGTGCTCGGTACCGTGTTTCCAGGTCAGCCGGATGACGGGTGTGAGGCCGATCTCATTCACCGTGCCGTCGGGCCGCGTCGTGCCGTCGTTTCGCAGCGACCCGCCGTCGGTCCGGCGCCAGAAGCCGAGGTTGGCTTCGAGCAGCAGTTGGCGATCCCAGTCTTGGCCGTCACCGAAAAAATCCGGCTGGAAATGCCAGCCGACGATGGCGTTGGCGCCGTCGACCTGGGTGCCCAGGAAGCCGGGGCCGGCCTCCAGGGCGACGAATGCCGGTGCAGCGGCAGCCGTCCCCCAGCAGGATGCGACGGCAACCGCCGCGACACATACCGACCGGTGCAGATTCATCTCCCTCGAGCCTCCATCCCCGGGTGGCCATCTGTCGCGACGGCTTATCCGTCGTTGCTGCCCTGATTCGCGGGGGCGGCCGTCTTCGACTTGGCGGGCTTGAGCTCGAGCAGGTCTTGCCGGCTGGGCGAATCCAGGGCGTATTCGATGCCGAGATCCGGGCGCGCGAGCACCAGGGCATCCTTATCCGTCAGTATCTGGAAACGCAGTGGTTTGTCCATCCCCGTCATGCTGATCGCGACTTCGCCCTGCACCGGCTCCTTGCCGATCGGCTTCACTTCGAAAGCCAGCGCGTGGCGCCAGGCGTCGATGAAATGCTGGATGTCGTCACTCGTCAGCCGCGGGTTTGCCGGGGCCACCTGCCAATGCCCGTCCTTGCCCTTGTTGAGACTGATGCCCGGGATCTGGATGCCGTCGATCCTGGCATCGTCGGGCAGCAGCTGTTTGCGCAGCAGGTTGTCGGGATCGCCGGCGAGGCGGAAATAGAGCATGTCGCTGACCAGATGTACGGTATCGCCATGACGGATATAGCGCCGGTAGTTGAGCGGTTCCGTGCCGCCAAAATCGAACTCCTCCCCGTTGAGGAAGAGCTTGAGTTTGGGTGGCTTCAGCCCGAGTTTGGTCAGATCCAGCTGCGAGATCCGGTAGCGGCTCTGGCTGGTCTCGTCCGCATCGGCGAGTATCCCGTCGATCCGTTTGCTGTCGGCAGCAGCCTTGAGCGGCGCCAGCATCTGCCAGTGCCCCTTGGCATCGCGCTCGAAGCGGGCTGCCGGCTTGCCGGGGCGCTCGATGCGCAGACTGTGGATGTCTGCGGGCTTGAGCTCGGTGAGCTTGACGGCGGGCGCCGGCGGTTTGGTGCCGGGCTTGAAATAGGCGAGCGCGGCCATGCCCAGCAGCAGCACGGCAAGCGCCAGGTTCAGCCAGACGCGCTTGTCGCTCATCGGCGGCGCCTCCGGATCCAGATCATGATGCCGCCAAACAGCAGCATCAGCGGCAGTGCTATCAGAAAGCCGCCGCTGATCAGGCCCTGGGCTGTCGGCGTGAGTTGCAGGTTCACGTCGGGAGCACTCTTCACGTCGACCGATATGTACTGATCGTCGTCACTCAGCCAGTTGAACAGGTTGAGGCCGAGATCAAGGTTGCCGGCATTGCCCAGATAAGCGTTGGAGAGGAAGTCGCCATCGGCGATCACCGCGATGCGTTGTGTGCGAGGCTTCTCGGATTCCACCGCGACCTTGCCCTTGGGAGCAGGTGGCTTGATATCCCGGGTCAGGCTCAGCCCGATGGCGATCGGCCCCTGCTTGTCGCCGGCCTTGGCGTCGAAGCTGATCTCGCCTTCGAGCTTGCCGGTCTCCAGCCAGCTGCGCGGGAGCGTCTGCAGAAACGGCGTATCGTTCCAGTCGTCCTTCTTGTGGAAGTCGAGCCCGGCCGCACGCGGGAACAGGGTGGCCTGATCGAAGCCATGGGTGATCGGGCTGCTGCCGTATTTCGCCACCAGCACCGCTGTCGGGTCGTTGATGCCGAAGATGCGCGAAGTGGGATCGACCACGGTGCCGTCGAGGAACTGGATGCCGAGTTCATCGGCCAGCGGCTTGAGTCCGTAGAGCGGGCCGGGGTCGCCCAGCCAGAGCAGGTTGCCGCCGTCATTCACGTAGTCGGTGATGATCTTGACCTCGCCCGGCAGCAGGGCGGTCTGCGGCCCGGCGATGACCAGCGCAGCCGTATTGTCCGGGATCTTCGGGTTCTCGGCGAGATTCAGAGTCTCCGTCTGGAAGCCCTTGGTCTTCAGCTGTTTGCCGAAGTTGCCCAGATCGAAATTGGCCGTGCCATGGGGTTTGCGCTCGCCGTGCCCGATCAGGAACACGATCCAGCGCGTGGATGAGCGCGCGACCCGTTGCAGCGCATTGGTGATGCTGCTCTCGTCAAGCGTGCTGACATTCTGCGTGCGGCCCTGGTACTCGATATGCAGTTCACCGTTGGCGGTGATCCCCAGGGTGCGGACGCGGTCCGGTTCGGCATCGGGGTCGACGAAGCTGAGTGTGATGGCGGGGTCGACCTGCTGGTAGCGCCCGACGATGTCGCGGATCTGTTTGCGCAGTTCCGGCTCGCGACGCGCGAAAGCGGTGATGTGCAGCGTGCCCTTGAGACCGGAGACGAGTGTCTTCGAGGCCTTGGAAAGCGTATTGCTGTGGCTGGCCGTCCAGTCGGCCTTGTACACGTACTCGGTGCTCAGCCATCCGGCAACACCCAGGATGCCGAAGAACAGGATCACGAAGAGCACGTTCTGCAGGCGGATATGGAAGCGCGATTTGTTGGTTACGAGCATGGTGTCTTCTGCGGTCGTTATCGTGTCAGTGCTGGAGCCGGTAGGCGTCGAGGCGACGGATGCTCAGGCCCAGAAAGCCCGTGATGAAGAGCAGGTAGTAGATGACGTCGCTGGAATCGAACTCGCCTTTGATGAGCGCCGAGTAATGCTGCAGCAGCGAGGCGTAGGCGAAGATCGCGCTGGCCTTCTCGCCGCTGCCCGCGGCCCAGTTGATGATCCAGAGCAGCAATAGCAGGCCGAAGGTGCTGATCGCGGCGACAACAGGCTGGCGCGTGAGCGAGGAGATGAACAAGCCGGCGGCCGCGAACGCGCCGAGCAGCAGCGCGAGGCCGAGGAATCCCGATGCCAGCTGGCCGATATCGAGGTGGGTGCCCGCATAGAGGGAGAGCGGCATCAGCGTGATCATGCCCAGCATGATGAGCAGGAAACCGAACAGACCGCAGAACTTGCCCAGCACGATCTCGGTCATGCTCACCGGTGCGCAGAGCAGCAGGGAGAGGGTGCCGCTGCGGCGTTCCTCGCTCACCAGACGCATGGTCAGCAAGGGCACGACCATGAGCAGGATGATGCTGGCGCTGCCATACATCTGTGCGGCCACGTAGTAGGTGACGCCGTGCGCGCCTTTCATCTCCAGTAGCCGCGACTGGACCTGCATGAACCGGTCGAGCTGGGTGAGGAACAGCCAGGCCATGATGAACTGGACCACGGCGAGGACGGACCAGGCCAGGGGCGAGAGGAACAGGCTGCGCAGTTCGCGTGCGGCGATGGTGCGTATCATCAGGCGGCCTCCTCGGTGTCTGCAGGTTCGCCGGCCCCTTCCTCGCCGGTGGTCAGATCGACGAATATCTGTTCCAGGCTGATATGTTCAGGCGTGAGTTCGAACAACCCCCAGCCTGCTTCGGCGGCTCTTGTCGCGAGGCTTTCGGCAGGCGAGTGTGCGGCCTTGTGGCGGATGCGGAAACGCGAGCCGTCGAGGGCCTCGATCTCGCCGACATCGCTGATCGCGGCCAGCTCGTTCACCGCCGGGGGGTGGCGCAGCCCGAGGATGAGGCTGGTGCTGTGCATGCGTGCGTCGAGGTTGGCGATGGAATCGGAATAGACCAGCCGCCCGCGGTTGATGATCTGTACCCGGTCGCACAACATCTGCACTTCCGGCAGGATGTGCGTGGAGATGATCACGCTGTGTTCTCTGCCCAGTTCGGTGATCAGCGCGCGGATCTCGCGGATCTGGATGGGATCGAGCCCTACGGTGGGTTCGTCGAGGATCACCACCGCCGGCGAATGGATGATGGCCTGGGCGATGCCGACCCGCTGCTGATAGCCCTTGGAGAGATTGCCGATCAGCCGTGAACCGGCATCGGCGAGGCCGCAGCGTTGCTTGGCCGCTTCGCGCGCGGCGTCGATCTCGTTCCGGGCGATGCGGTTGAGGCGGGCGCAATAGGTGAGATACTCGTCCACCGTCATCTCTTCATAGAGTGGCGGCTGCTCCGGCAGATAGCCGATGGCCGCCTTCGCGCGCTTGGGCTCGTCGAGGATGTCGACGCCGCCGATCCAGATGCGCCCCGCGCTGGGGGCGAGATTGCCGCTGAGCATCTGCATGGTGGATGATTTGCCCGCGCCGTTGGGGCCGAGAAAGCCGAGTATCTCACCCTTGCGGAGTTCGAAGCTGAGGTCATTCACCGCGCAGTGGCGGTCATAGTAGCGGAAGAGGTTCTCAACCTTGACGAGGACGTCCTGAGTGCTCATGAGCGTGCTTCTTCTTGGTTTCTGCGCATGTTCGGAAATAACATGGCGACGCCGCGAGGATAGCAGGAGCGGGCGGCGCACGCCGGTCGCTTGGTGATGGTGGACAATTTCTAGTGACATTTAGTTCAAATTTCAACACGGTGTACGGATGATTCGGCTGTTGGGTGTCGATACGGGCGGGACGTTTACCGATTTCGTGTATCACGACGGCGAACGCGTGCATATCCATAAGGTGCTCTCCACGCCGGCCTCACCTGAACGGGCTATCCTCGCCGGCGTCGAGGATCTGCGCTGCAGCGCAGATGGTTTGCGCATGACGCACGGTTCCACCGTGGCCACCAATGCGGTACTCGAGCGCAAAGGGGTGGCCACCGCCTACATCACCAATCGCGGTCTGGGCGACGTGCTCACGATCGGCCGTCAGGCCCGGCGCGATCTCTATGCCCTGCAACCCGAGCCTGTGCCGCCGCCGGTCCCGCGCGAACTGTGCATCGAACTCGGCGGGCGCCTGGCCGCCGATGGCAGCGAGATCGAAGCGCTCGACGAGGCGGAGCTGGCCGAACTGGGCGCGCGCATCGCCGCGCTGGGTCCGCGTGCTGTCGCTATCAACATGCTGTTCTCCTTCCTCGATGCGACGCATGAATCGCGTATCGCCGCGAGCCTGCCCCGGGAGCTGTTCGTCTCGCGCTCTTCGGAGATATTGCCGGAGTATCGCGAGTACGAGCGCGGCATCGCGACCTGGCTCAACGCCTATGTCGGGCCGCTCATGCACGGCTATCTGGGGCGTCTGCGCGCGGGCATGAGCGGCGCGCGCGTCGGTGTGATGCAAAGCTCCGGCGAAGTCGTGGCGGCGGAACAGGCCGAGCGGCGTGCGGTGAACCTGCTGCTCTCGGGGCCTGCAGGGGGGCTGGTCGGCGCGCGCTTCATCGGCCGGAGCGTCGGCATCGACGATCTGCTGACCTTCGACATGGGCGGCACCTCGACCGATGTCGCGTTGATCCGGGGCGAGGTGCGCCTCACCAGCGCTGGCCGTATCGGCGAATTCCCGGTGGCGGTACCCATGGTGGACATGCACACCATCGGTGCCGGTGGCGGCTCGATCGCACGGGTGGACGCCGGCGGCATGCTCGCGGTCGGCCCGGAATCCGCCGGCGCCGATCCGGGCCCGGCCTGCTACGGGCGCGGCGGCAGCGAGGCGACCGTGACCGATGCCAACCTGGTACTCGGCCGCCTCTTGCCGGGCGGCTTTCTCGGCGGCGGCATGGCGCTCGATGTGGACGCGGCCCGCGCCGCCGTGGGCCGGGTGGCGCAGGCGCTGGACACCGATATCGAGACTGCCGCTCAGGGTATCGTGCGCCTGGCCGACGAGCATATGGCCGGAGCGCTGCGGGTGATCTCGGTCCAGCGCGGGGAGGATCCGCGCGAATGCACGCTGATGTCGTTCGGAGGCGCGGGTGGGCTGCACGTCTGCGCCCTGGCCGAGGCGCTGGGGATGACCCGGGCCATCGTGCCCATCCACGCGGGCGTGCTCTCCGCGCTGGGCATGGTGGTGGCACCGCCGGGCCGGCAGATGTCGCGTTCGGTGCTCGCGCCGTTGACGGGCACAGACGCGGGTACGTTTACCGGGGCCATCGCCGAACTCGAGGCCGCCGGCCGCCGGCTCCTGGATGATGAGGGTGTGGAGCAGGCGGCGATCAGGGTAGCGGTCAGCGCGGACCTGCGTTATCGCGGCCAGAGCTACAGCCTGAACCTGCCCTGGGACGAGCCGGAGGCGCTCGCCGCGGCGTTCCACCGCCGCCACGAAGCCCGCTACGGTCACGCCCTCGATATCCCGGTGGAGCTGGTGAACCTGCGTGTCGCGCTGAGCGGCCCGGAACCCGGCTTCGAGCTGCCGCGGCAGGCCACCGCCCGTGTGGGCATGCCGGCACCGGAGCAGGAAGTACCCCTCGCCGGGGTCGGTGTGGCGCCGGTCTGGGCGCGCGCAGCCCTGGCTGCGGGCAACAGCTTTGCCGGTCCGGGTCTGGTCACCGATCCGGTGTCCACGACCTATATCGCGCCGGGCTGGCATTGCCGGATGGACGATTGGGGCAATTTGCGCCTGGATGCCCAGCTTTGAGTGGACGCGTGCGCGCCGCTTGGCCTATATTGAAACCCGCCTGTCCCTTCCTGTTTTGAGGTTTCCCGGTTCATGATTTTCGGAGTACTCGATCTGCCCCTGTGGGGCTACGTGGTGCTGGCGGCTGCCTTCGTGCATGTCACCGTCATCGCCGTCACTCTCTACCTGCATCGCGACCAGACCCATCGCGGTGTGGATCTGCATCCCGTCGTGCGCCATTTCTTCCGTTTCTGGCTCTGGTTGACTACGGCCATGGTCACGCGTGAGTGGGTGGCGGTCCATCGCAAGCACCACGCCAAGTGCGAGACCGACCAGGACCCGCACAGCCCGCAGGTGTTGGGTCTGCGCAAGGTACTGCTCCAAGGCGCCGAGCTCTATCGCGCAGAGGCCAACAACCCGGAGACGGTGGAGAAGTACGGCAGGGGTGCGCCGGACGACTGGATCGAACGCACGCTGTATTCGCGCTACCCGGCGCTGGGCGTGAGTCTGATGCTGGTGATCGACCTGGTGTTGATGGGTGCTCCCGGACTCACCGTCTGGGCGATCCAGATGATCGCCATCCCAGTGCTCGCGGCCGGCGTCATCAACGGTATCGGCCACTACTTCGGCTATCGCAACTTCGAGTGCAAGGATGCCGCGACCAACGTCGTGCCCTGGGGGCTGATCATGGGTGGCGAAGAGCTGCACAACAACCACCACGCGTTCCCGAGTTCGGCCAAGTTCGCGCTGCGCCCCTGGGAGTTCGATATCGGCTGGTTCTATCTGCGCGTGATGCGCGTGCTGCGCCTTGCCGACATCCGCCGGGTCGCACCGAAGCCGAGCATCGGTGAGCACCGCGTGCCCGATCTGGAGACGGTGCGTGCGGTGGTGATAAATCGCCTGCATGTGCTGCGCGATTTCAGCCGGCAGGTGATCCATCCCGTGTTGAAGGAAGAGATGGCGGCCGGGCGCGAGCGCTGGCTGGCCAAGGCGCGGCATCTGCTGGTGCGCGAGCACACCCTGCTCGACGAACATGCGCGCAAGCGTCTGCACGAGGTACTGGATGTGAGTCACACGCTGGCCACGGTGTATGAGGCGCGTCAGCGCCTGCAGGCCATGTGGGAGGGTGCGGCGCAGAGCAACGAGCGCCTGCTTGCCGATTTTCGCGCCTGGTGCACGGAGGCCGAGGCAAGTGGCGTGCATGCCTTGCAGGAATTCGCCCGGCGCCTGCAGGCCTATTCCATGCACGCTGCCTGAGACGGTCCCCGGATCGCCGAGCGAAGGGCCCGCCTTGCGGGCCCTTCGTGTTTTTTGAGATACAAAAAACCCCGCATCGAGCGGGGTTTTCGTCGTTTGCCGGAGAGCCCGATCTTACTTGATCTTGGCTTCCTTGTAGGGCACGTGCTTGCGCACCACCGGGTCGAACTTCTTCATCTCCATCTTTTCGGGATGGGTGCGCTTGTTCTTGGTGGTGGTGTAGTAGTGGCCCGTTCCGGCGCTGGAGACGAGTTTGATCTTGTCACGCATATCGGCCTACCTCAGATCTTTTCGCCGCGCGCACGCAGCTCGGTGACGACCTGCTCGATGCCGCGCTTGTCGATGATGCGCATACCCTTGGCAGACACGCGCAGACGCACGAAACGCTTCTCGGTTTCCAGCCAGAACCGGTGGGTGTGGAGGTTCGGCAGGAAACGACGCCGCGTCTTGTTATTGGCGTGCGAGACGTTGTTGCCGGTGACCGGACGCTTGCCGGTGACCTGACAGACTCTGGACATGACTCGTTCCTCAGTGTTTGACCTGGACCGCTTACGCGAGCGGAAAGGCCGCACTTTATACCAGTATCCGCGCCGCGAGGCAAGGCTGGCCCTTGCCCCGAGACGGGCCCGGGCGCACGGGCGGACAGCCTCCGGGCCCCGGAAGCAGTGCTCTGCCACCCTATAAATTGCGGTTTCAGTTGGCTTGTCAGTGTTCCTGGCAAGGCGCGCCCTGCAGGCAATGGCCTGAGCCCTTGGCAAAGGGCGCAACGCCGTCCAGGGGCGCTGACAAGCCAACCCGAAGGGCACTCCCATGGCGCTCCCCAGCGGCGTTGCCGTGCTGGCCAAGGGCTACGGCCATTGCCGGCGCACGGCGCCTTGCTGTGAAGCGCCATGGAAGCGCTGAAACCGCAATTTATAGGGTGGCAGAGCACTAGATCAGGCCGCGCTCGGCGAACGAGACCGCGTAGCCGTCGCCGACCACGATGTGGTCGAGCACGCGGATCTCAACCAGGGCCAGGGCGTCGGCCAGGCGGCGGGTGATGCGCCGGTCCGCCTCCGAGGGTTCAGCCACTCCGGAAGGATGGTTGTGGGCGAAGATCACCGCGGCGGTGTTGCGCCCGAGCGCGCGGCGCACCACCTCTCTGGGGTGGACGCTGGCGCCGTCGATGGTGCCCTGGAACAGCTCGTCGAAGGCGATCAGCCGGTGGCGGGTATCCAGGTGCAGGCAGCAAAAGACCTCGTGGGGGCGGTCACGGAGCTGTGCGAGCAGGAAGCGGCGTACGCCGTCGGGATCGGTGAAGGCCTGCTCGCGTACCAGGGTCTCGCCGAGGTGGCGCCGGGCGATCTCCATCACCGCTTGCAGTTGCGCGAATTTCGCCGGCCCCAGCCCCGGGGTGGCGCAGAAGGCTTCCTGATCGGCCGCGATCAGGGCGCGCAGGCCGCCGAAGCGGGCCAGCAGTTCGCGCGCCAGATCCACGGCGCTCTTGCCGCGGGCGCCGGTGCGCAGGAAAATCGCCAGCAGTTCCGCGTCGCTCAAACCACCGGGGCCGGCGGCCAACAGGCGCTCGCGCGGCCGCTCTCCGCGCGGCCAGTCTCTTATAGCCATGCTCACCTCCTTGTGATGCCCTTTCAGGGTGCCGTGGAGGTGGCTCGCGGTCAAATGCCGGCCGGCGCGCGGCTTTATACCGTCGCGGCCCTGGAGTAATCTTGCGCCCGATCGCGGACCCAGAGGATCGAGATGGAACTGGAGGGGAAAAAGGTATTGCTCGGCGTGAGCGGTGGTATCGCGGCCTACAAGGCTGCCGAACTGCTGCGCCGCTTGCGCGATGCCGGCGCCGAGGTGCAGGTGGTGATGACCGCCGGCGCCCGCGAGTTCGTCACCCCGCTCACGTTCCAGGCGCTTTCCGGCCGCCCCGTGCGCACCAGTCTCTGGGATCCCGCCGCGGAAGCTGCGATGGGTCATATCGAGCTCGCACGCTGGGCGGATATGGTCCTGGTCGCGCCGACGAGCGCGGATTTCATCGCCCGTCTCGCCCAGGGTCGTGCGGACGACCTCCTGAGTACCCTGTGCCTGGCTACCGAGGCGCCGCTGGTACTGGCCCCGGCGATGAATCACGTGATGTGGGCCAAGGCCGCCACGCAGGAAAACTGCGCGCGGCTCGCGCAGCGGGGCGTGCGCCTGCTGGGACCGGTGGCGGGGCGCCTTGCCGAACGCGAATCCGGCATGGGCCGCATGCTGGAGCCCGACGCCATCGTCGCGGCGCTGCGTGGGCCGGCAGAAGGTCCGTTGCGCGGGCGCACGGTGTTGATCACCGCCGGACCTACGCGCGAGCCTATCGACCCGGTGCGCTACATAAGTAATCGCAGTTCCGGGCGCATGGGCTATGCGGTGGCTGCGGCGGCAGCTTGCGCGGGCGCGCGGGTGATCCTGGTGAGCGGTCCGGTAAGCATCCCGCCACCGCCGGGCATCGAGCGTGTCGCGGTCGCGACCGCGGCCGAGATGCATGCGGCGGTGATGGCCCGGGTGGGCGAAGCGGATGTGTTTATCGGGGCGGCTGCAGTGGCCGATTATGCGCCCGTGCCCGCAGGCTCGAAGATCAAGAAGGATGCATCGGCACTCGCGCTCGAGCTGGCCCCGACGCGCGATATCCTGGCCGAGGTTGCCGCGCTCCCCGAGCGCCCGTTCACGGTCGGGTTCTGCGCGGAGACCGACGACCTGACCAGGCACGCATTGCACAAGCTCGAAGCGAAGCATCTCGACATGATTGCGGCCAACTGGGTGGGCGAGGGGCGCGGCTTCGACGTCGAGCGCAACGCGCTATCGGTAGTCTGGCCGGGCGGGCGCGAGGAACTTCCCGAAGCGGGGAAGGATCAGCTCGCGCAGCGCCTGATCGAACTCGTGGGTACGCGCCTGGCGGCCCGACAATAGACAGATCCAGCACCGACATCTGAAGGAAGAGGCATGCCCAAGGCCATCAAGTTGAAGATTCTTGACCCCCGGCTCGGCGAAGAGTTTCCGCTGCCCGCCCACGCCACCGACGGCTCTGCGGGGGTCGATATCCGGGCCTGTCTGGACACGCCGGTGACGCTGGAGCCTGGCGATACTTTCCTGGTCCCCAGCGGGATGGCAATCCACCTCGACGATCCCGGTCTCGCCGCGATACTGCTGCCGCGCTCCGGCCTCGGGCACAAGCACGGCCTGGTGCTGGGTAACCTCACCGGCCTGATCGATTCGGATTATCAGGGGCAGGTGTTCGTCTCCTGCTGGAACCGGGGCCGCGAACCGTTCACCATCCAGCCCGGCGAGCGGATCGCGCAGATGGTGATCGTGCCCGTGGTCCAGGTCGAATTCGAGGTGGTCGAGGACTTCGAACAGAGCGCGCGTGGCGCGGGCGGATTCGGCCACTCGGGCCGGCATTGACCCCGGGCGCCGTGCCGGCGCCCGGCCTGGCTCAATTCGAGGGCTTGTCGCCCGCAGTCAGTTGCTGGAAGCGTGCGATGTCGTTCCCGAATTGGCTGCGGACGGCATCCTCTTTCTTCTGCAATCCCACCAGGAAGCGCTGATTTTCCATCAGTTCCCGGCGGGCCTCGTCCAGTTGCTTTTGCAGAGTCTCAGGCAACGGCTGCTCGCGTGCCTTGAGATTCTTGGCCTGTTGCTCGAGTCCGACCAGCGTATTCTGCAGGTTGTTGATGGTGGTGCCGGTGATCTTCATCTGCCCTTCGAGTGCCTGCAGACGGCTGTCCCGGGCCTGTTTGATGTCATCCACAGAGGTATAGGTATCGAGCAGCATCCGGTCGCGCGATGCACGTTCCGCCTCGCGTTCCTTCTGTGCTTGTGCCGCAGCCTTGTGCGCCTGCTCGGCCTGGATCTGCTGCTGCGTCTTCTGCGCGTCGAGCGTCTTCACCGTCAGACCCTGGTCGTTCAGGATCTGGCGCTGATCCTTAGCGTATTGCGGCGGGATCTTGTCGCCGTAATGGACGACGCCATGTTCGTCGGTCCACTTGTAAAGCTTGCCAGTGGCGTGGGCGCTGCCGGCCACGATGGCCAGCGATACAAGCACGATGATGGATAGGTTTGTCTTCATGTCGAGACTGTCCGCTCTGAACCGGGTTATGTCACGAGTATAGCAGCCGCCGGCCGCCGGTCAGCAGCCATAGCGCTTGCGGTAGTCTTGCATGGCCGCGAGCGTCTCTGCCGCGCCGTTGCCGCGTTCGAGCAGCTGGACGAGGTCGGTCAGGCTCGCGATCCCGGCCACCGCCATCCCATATTCCCTTCGGACTTCTTCCACGGCCGAGAGTTCGCCGCTGCCCCGTTCCTGGCGGTCGAGGGCGATGACCACGCCCGCCGGCGTCGCTCCTCGGGCCCGGATGATCTCGACCGATTCACGGATCGCGGTACCGGCGGTGATCACATCGTCGACGATGAGTACGCGGCCCGCGAGCGGCGCCCCGACCAGGTTTCCGCCTTCGCCATGATCCTTGGCTTCCTTGCGGTTGAAGCAATAAGGCACGTCTCGTCCGTGGTGCTCGGCGAGCGCGGCGACGGTGACGGTGGCGAGCGGGATGCCCTTGTAGGCAGGGCCGAACACCATGTCGAATGCGATCCCGGAGTCGATCACAGCCTGGGCATAGTAGCGGCCGAGGCGCGCGAGCGCGGCGCCGGTGTTGAACAGTCCCGCGTTGAAGAAGTAGGGGCTGGTGCGCCCGGACTTGAGCTTGAACTCGCCGAATTTCAGCACTTCGCGCTCGATCGCGAATTCGAGAAACTCGCGTTGGTAATCTTTCATGCCGGCCCCTCGAGGTCGAGATCGTTGACGGGTCGGTTATGATACACGCTCCATAACGCCGCCGGGGACAGCATGCGCATCATCAGTGTCAACACCAATGGCATCCGTGCCGCCGCGCGCAAGGGCTTTTTCGATTGGATGGCGTCTGCAGATGCCGACATCGTGTGCATCCAGGAGACCAAGGCGCAGGAGCACCAGCTGACCGATCCGGTGTTCCACCCCGGCGGCTACCACGCCTACTTCCATGACGCCGAGAAGAAGGGCTACAGCGGTGTCGCGATCTATGCGCGTCAGGAGCCGGAGGATGTGATTCGCGGCATCGGCTGGGCCGATGTGGATAGCGAAGGCCGCTTCCTGGAGGTGCGCTATCCGGGCTTGAGCGTGATCTCGCTCTACATGCATTCCGGCTCGTCGAGCGAAGAGCGCCAGGCGATGAAGTTCGACTTCATGGATCGCTTCATGCCGTACCTGAAGAGTCTTCGCCGCAAGCGGCGCGAGTACATCATCTGCGGCGACTGGAACATCGCGCACAGGCAGATCGACATCAAGAACTGGCGTTCGAATCAGAAGAACTCGGGCTTCCTGCCCGAGGAACGTGCATGGATGGACGAGCTCTTCGGCCCGGCGGGTTTCGTCGACGCTTATCGCGTCGCGGAACCGGAGACCGTGCAATATACCTGGTGGTCGAATCGAGGGCGGGCGCGAGAGAACGACGTCGGCTGGCGTATCGACTACCACGTGGTCACGCCCGGGCTGCGCGACAAAGTCCAGGCGGCTGAAGTCTACACCGACGAATGGTTTTCCGATCATGCGCCGTTGATCCTGGACTACGCGCTGTGATCCGCGCCCTGCGCAACTGGCACGAAGCGCTCGCGACCTATCGCCACCCGCGTATCCGCGCGATGTTGCTGCTCGGATTCTCATCGGGCTTGCCATTCCCGCTGGTACTGATGACCCTGGGCGCCCGCCTGCGCCAGGACGGCATCGACCGCAGTACGATCGGGTACTTCAGTCTTGTCGGGCTGGCCTATTCACTCAAGTTCTTCTGGGCACCCGTGGTCGACCGGCTGCGCCTGCCTGTACTTGGGGCGCTGGGCCGGCGACGCAGCTGGATCGTGCTTGCGCAATGCGGGGTGATAACGGGGCTGGTTTTCATGGCGCTGGCGGATCCGGCCGCTGATGCGGAGCATATGGCGTTGCTTGCCGTCGCCACTGCGTTTTGTGGTTCCACCCAGGATATCGGCATCGACGCCTACCGGATCGAAGCGGTCGGCGTCGACCTGCAGGCGTCCATGGCGGCGGCCTACCAGGTGGGGTATCAGCTGGCTCTTATCGGTGCCGGGGCTGGCGCGTTGTATGCGGCGGATGTCTCGGGCTGGACGCATGCCTATCTGATAATGGCGGTCCTGATGGGCATCGGCGTGGTGACGACGTTGGTTATCGCGGAGCCGCAAGCACTGGTCGATCGTGCGACCCTCGCGCAAGAGCAGCGAGTGATCGACTTTCTCGCCCGCAGTGGCCATTGGCCCGCCCGCGCACGCCAGGCGGCGGCGTGGTTCATCGGCGCGGTGGTCTGTCCATTCACGGAATTCTTTAACCGCAACGGTTGGCGGGTCGGCTTGCCGATCCTGTTGCTGATCACTACCTATCGCCTGAACTATATGACCATGGGAGTGATGGCGAATCCGTTCTATCTGGATCTCGGCTTCTCTCTCTCTCAGATCGCGACCGTAGCCAAGGTCTACGGGATCATCATGACTCTTGCCGGCGCCACCGCCGCGGGACTGGCCGTCGCCCGATACGGTATCCCGCGCGCCCTGCTTGCCGGGATTGTCATGCTTACGATCGGTAATCTGCTCTATGCCTATATCGCGAATATCCACCCGGGAGTCGGATGGCTGACGGTCGTCATAAGTGTGGACAACTTCGGTAACGGTATCGCCGGAGCGGCGTTCATCGCCTATATGTCCTCATTGACCAACACCGCATACACCGCGACTCAGTATGCGCTGTTCGGGACGCTGTGGAGCTTACCCACGAAAGCGATCGCCAGTTTCTCGGGAGTGATCGTCGACGCCCTCGGCTATCGCGATTTCTTCGTCTATACCGCCATCCTGGGGATCCCCGCGATCATCCTTGTGCTCCGGCTGATCCGTCAGTCCGCCCGTGCCGAGACGCATCCCGCCTGAAGTCGGTGTGAGCGCGCTCAGTGCAGGGTCGCACGGTCCGAATCGTCTTGCGTCTGCTCGACCTGGGGCGGTTCGGAAGGTGATGCGTGGTGGGCGATCATGCGCCAGCCCTGTTTCGTGAGCTGGTAGATATTGGTGGCCACCATCGGCGCGAATCGGTGCTGGTCGCCGGCGACGCTCAAGTGCTCTTGCAGGGTGTGGATGGCGAGCAGCGCATCCTGTACGCGGCGGACAGCGGCAAGCCGGATCTCCAGTTGCATGCCTTCGCCCAGGATCGTCGACCAGCTCGCTTTCACGCCTGCGCGCCCCTCGATGCGGGGGCTGAGCGGATGGATGCAGCTGATGCCATCGTCGTCCGCCCACACGCGCATCATCTCGTCGAGGTCGGCCCGCGCGAATGCCTGGTAGAAAGCCGCCTCGGCTTCGTCTGGGGTGGCGAATAAAATTTCCATCGCGTGGTTCCTGCTGACTTGTGGCGCGGCAAAATGGCAGGTTTTCTGCCAGAAATTCTGGGGAGGTGCATTTACCTCGTCTGCCGCGTTAGACTCTGCGCGCCTGCCTGGCGCGGGCTTCAATGAGCTTATTGTGGCATAGCGCCGGATGAAACCGGCCGGGGTACGCGGGCGACGCATGTCCGACGGTTTTGAAAAACGGGTGATCTGTGCGCTGGCCGAGCTTCCGGATCCGGGCGCGCGCGGGTTCGAGCTCGATCCGGGCGGGATCCCCGATTCCGCCTTCCTGGTCCGGCGGGGAGATACGGTGCGCGCATACCGCAATGTCTGCCCCCACATGGGGCGCCCCTTGAACTGGGCGCCCGACCGGTTTCTGACTCGTGCCGGCGATCTGATCATGTGCGCCGCGCATGGCGCCATTTTCGATATCGACAGCGGCGCCTGTGTGGGCGGCCCCTGTCCCGGTCGCGAGCTGGCGGCCGTCCCGGTGGCGGTCGAGGGCGACGCTGTCGTCGTCTTCGTGGCGCAGGACGATTAGATTTCAATCACATTCGAAGAAAGGTCATGCAATGAGCTTCGATCCCAGCAGCAAGATCCAGTCACGCCACGTGTTCGGCGAGTTCGGCGACGTCAATCCATCGATCTCGGACTCGTCCACTTACACGTTCATGGATCCGGCCACCATGAAAACGCGGTTCAGCGAGGATATCGAAGGCTGCTTCCTCTACTCGCGGCACTGGAATCCGTCCAACCGCGTGCTCGCCGATGCATTGGCACGCATGGAGGATACCGAATCGGCGCAGGTGACGGCATCGGGCATGGGCGCGATCTCCTGTGCACTGCTGCAGCTGTGCGGGGCGGGTGACGAGATCGTCGCCGGACGTACCATCTACGGCGGCACCTACGCGTTGATGAAGAACTTCCTGCCGCGGCTCGGTATCCGCACGACCTTCGTCGATTTCAACGACATGGAAGCGGTCAGAGCCGCGATCACCGACAACACTCGGGTGCTCTATTGCGAGACGATGAGCAACCCCTTGCTCGCCATACCCGATATCCGCGCCATCTCCGAGCTGGCGAGTGAACGCAGCCTCAAGCTGGTTGTCGACAACACGTTCACGCCGATGATCGTCTCGCCGGCGCGGCTGGGTGCCGACGTGGTCGTGCACAGCCTGACCAAGTTCATCAACGGTTCCAGCGATTGCGTGGGCGGGGCCGTATGTGCGTCGAAAGAGTTCATCGATGCCATGGCCGACGTGAATTCTGGCGCCACCATGCTGCTGGGGCCAGCGATGGACAGCCTGCGTGCGGCGAGCATCCACAAGAATCTGCATACCTTGCACGTGCGCATGATCAAGCACGGCGAGAACGCCCTGTATATCGCCGAACGCCTAGCCGGGGCGGGTCTCCGAGTGAGCTATCCGGGCCTGCCCGCGCACGCCGATCACGAGCGCCTCAAGGCCATGGCCAATCCCGGCTACGGCTTTGGCGGCATGTTGACGCTCGATGCCGGCGACGAGGCGACGGCGGATCGGCTCATGCGCCGCCTGCAGGAAGAGAATGTCGGATTCCTGGCCGTGAGTCTCGGCTATTTCCGTACGCTGTTCAGCCCGTCGGGCAACAGCACGTCCAGCGAGATCCCGCGTGAAGAGCAAGAGGCGATGGGCCTCACCCAGGGGCTGATCCGCTTCTCGATCGGTCTCGATCAGGATATCGAAGCCACCTGGCAGACGATGCGCGCCTGTCTTGAGGAAGTCGGTCTGTTGAACTGAATCGGAGCGGAGGCGCTGCTGTCGGCAGCGCCTCATTTCGATCGGTCGATAAAATCGAGCGCGCTGGTCCAGTCGTCGCCATGACTCTCTTCGAGGTCGACGCCATAATCTTCGCGTTCGATGTCGAGTGAGCCGGACCAGTCTTCGGGCGGCTCGATAGGGATAAGGTAGAGCTCGTTCCAGCTGTCGACATCGAGTTCCTCGACTGTCGCGTCGAAGTACTGGATCTCGATAGTGCCTTCATCGTCATCGATGGCGACGACTTCGAAGCTGCCGCCGGCGGCATCTTTGTACCAGTCGCCGACAACGGGGATGGGTGCTTCCGCTTCTGCCATGGCAGTGGGCCCCCTTGCGCGATCGTTGCTAAGATGTTCGATACGCATGACGGATATGCGTGCCTCACTCACAGTTTATAGGACCGAACCATGGCCATAGCAAGGCCCCGCAGTGCAGCATCACGATGAGTTTCGAACAGATATTCAACATATTCATCGTCTTGTTCGTGGTAATTGACCCTGTGGGTCTTGCCGCGATGTACGGCGCGCTGACGCGGGGCGCCGAACCCGCCTACCGGCGACGCATGGCCGTGAAGGGCACAGGCCTGGCTGCGGGCATCCTGCTGTTCTTCGCGTTCAGCGGCAGCTACCTGCTGCATGCGCTGGGGATCACCATCCCCGCGTTCAAGATCGCCGGCGGCGTGCTCTTGTTCCTGCTCGCCATCGACATGGTGTTCGCGCGCCAATCCGGTCTGAGATCGGCCACGGTCAGAGAACAGGATGAAGCGCGTTACAAGGAAGACATATCCGTATTTCCCCTGGCATTTCCGCTGATCGCGGGGCCGGGCACGCTGACCACCGTCCTGCTGCTGGTCGGCGAGGCGAAAGGCCACGTGCTCTATTTCAGCGTGGTACTGATAGTGATGGCGATCGTGCTCGCGCTCACCTACCTTGCGCTGCTGATCTCGGGGCGATTGATGAAACTGCTGGGAGAGACCGGCGCCAACGTGGTGGACCGATTGCTGGGGGTGATCCTGGCGGCACTGGCCGTGCAGTTCGTTGTCGATGGCGTGCGCGCAGCGCTGATGAGCTGAGCGGCACGCGTCTCAGTTCGCGCGGCGCTCGAAGAGCAGATCCCACACGCCGTGGCCGAGACGCTGGCCGCGTCGTTCGAACTTCGTGATCGGGCGCTGCTCGGGCCGCGGAGCAAAGCTTCCCTCGCCGCTCAGGTTCGCGAATCCAGGATGCGCCGATACCGTGGCCAGCATGTGTTCGGCATAGTCTTCCCAGTCAGTGGCCAGGTGGAACTGACCGCCCGCGCGCAGTTTGCGATGGATCAACGCCACGAACTCGGGGCGTACGATGCGGCGCTTGTGATGGCGTTTCTTGTGCCACGGATCGGGAAAGAAGAGGAGCACGGCATCCAACGCGCCATCGGCGATCGCGCTTTCCAGAACTTCGACCGCATCGCGGGTGAATACGCGCAGATTGGAAAGACCTTCGCGTTCGGCGATGTTGAGCAGATGACCCACGCCTGGGCGATGCACCTCGATGCCGATGAAGTCGCGATCGGGGTGACGGCGAGCCAGTTCGGCCAGGCTTTCACCGTCGCCGAAGCCGATCTCCAGCGTGCGTGGCGCGCGGCGCCCGAACTCCGTATCCAGATCGATCGTGCCCTCCCGCCCATCCAGGCCCAGGCGCGGCAGTGCCGCATCGAGCGCGCGCTGCTGACCGGTGGTGAGCCGGCCTTCCCTGCGCACGAAGCTGCGGATGCGCTGATGGCGGCCGCTGGCGTCCGTCTCGGTATTCAGAAAAATGTTCCTTCCAGAGGCGATGATGCGCTCGCGTAGCGTTTGCGCGGGATGCGTCCGGCCAGGAAGGCTTCGCGACCCGCCTCGATAGCCTTGCGCATGGCGCTGGCCATCAGCACCGGTTGACGCGCACCGGCGATCGCGGTGTTCATGAGCACGCCATCACAGCCGAGCTCCATCGCCACCGCAGCATCGGATGCCGTACCCACGCCGGCGTCGACGATGATCGGCACCTTCGCGTTCTCGACGATGGTGACGATATTGTACGGGTTGCGCACGCCCAGGCCGGAGCCGATGGGTGCCGCCAGCGGCATCACCGCCACGCAGCCCATCTCCTCCAGGCGCTTGGCCATGATCGGATCATCGGTGGTGTACACCATCACTTCGAAACCGTCTTTCACCAGCGTCGCGGTCGCTTTCAGCGTCTCGGTGATGTCGGGGTAGAGAGTCTTCTCGTCGCCTAGGACTTCGAGCTTGACCAGGGCATGGCCATCGAGCAACTCGCGCGCCAGCCGGCAGGTCCGCACCGCGTCGGCAGCGGTGTAACAGCCCGCGGTGTTGGGCAGGATGGTGTAGCGGTCCGGCGGCACGACGTCGAGCAGGTTGGGCTCGTTGGGGTCCTGGCCGATGTTGGTGCGCCGGATGGCCACGGTGACGATCTCGGCGCCGCTGGCTTCGATGGCTGCGCGCGTCTCGTCCAGATCGCGATATTTACCCGTACCCACGAGCAGGCGCGACTGGAACGTGCGCCCGGCGATCAGCAAAGGAGAGGTGGCATCAGTACGGTTGGTTGCGTGATTCATGTCTTGTATGTCCGGTGGTGCTGCGTGCCCTGATCGGGTGTTGTCATCCGCCGCCGATGGCATGGACGATCTCCACCCGGTCGCCATCGCTCACGCCGTGATGCGCATGTTCGCTGCGCGGCACGATCTCGCCGTTGACCTCGACCGCGAAGCGTTTCCCGGCAAGGTCGAGTCGGTCGACGAGGTCGCCGACGGTGGCACCGTCAGCTAACTCGGCTGGCTGTCCGTTCAAGGTGATCTGCATGAGGGCTCGGCGGGCGGATCAGGATGATTGTCTATACTAGGAATTTTACACCAGTGGCCAGGGTGGCCCAAGGCTGGCGCCGCCCGGGACCGAAAGGAGGCAAAAATGCGGGGTTTCAGTCTCTTCCTGATCCTGTCGTTGATCGCAATCGTCGCCGTTGCCGCAGACCCGGCTCCAGAACCTGGCAAGGATACCGTCAAAGCCTGGTGCGCGCTCGGGCATGGTGGTCATGCGCCGGCGAAGCTGGGTGCGCTGACCTGGGATCAGTTCGACCTGCTGGCGGGCACGGTGCATGCGGGTATCGACCCGAAGCTGTCGATGATGGAGCAGATGCCGGCCGATGCCCGCGGTGCCATGTGGCAGATGGAGGGCGTGGCTTCGAAGGACGAGTATATCTTCCGGGCGTGGCTTGTCGGTCTGGCTTCGCCATCTCCCATGCATGAAGATACGCTGCCCAAAGACCTGGACGCCGTGCGCGGTATCGCGGCCGAGTTGCGCAAGCAGGTTGCGGCCAAGACGGGCCCGTTCAAGGATGCCGACGATCGCAAGCGGACGGCGAAGGCCCTGGCGGAATTTGCCCGCTTCGAGAAGATCGCCGATCGGTTCGCGCCGAAACTGGCCGACAGCTGCCGGAACTGATCAGCGGCTCGCTCTCGGTTCCCGCAGGGATTCCTTTGCCCGGTGCGCCCCGCTAGAATGGGGGCAACCCGGCGGGTGTAGTTCAATGGTAGAACCTCAGCTTCCCAAGCTGATGACGTGGGTTCGATTCCCATCACCCGCTCCATCTCTTCTCTGACATCTCCTGATCTTTCCGTCATCCGTATGCGCTACCTGCGTGTGGATCCGGCGGGTACTGGAAAGGGGCCCCGGGTGAGCGTCTATACTGGGGGCCCGGAACGCCGGGATGGACTTGTCGCCCGAACCAGGGAGTAGAGATGAAGAAGACGCTGAAGATCGTCGGCTATACGCTCGGCGTTATCCTGCTGCTGGTCGTGGCAGCGGCGATCGCCCTGCCATTCATCGTCAACCCCAATGACTACAAAGGCGAGATCACCAAGCTCGTCCATGACAAGACCGGCCGCGATCTCACCATCGCGGGCGATATCCGCCTCTCTGTGTTCCCGTGGCTGGGGGTCGAGGTCAACGGCGTCACGCTCAGCAATGCGCCCGGTTTCGGTGCCCAGCCGTTTGCCAGCATCGACGAAGCCGACGTCAGCGTGCGCCTGCTGCCGCTGATCTTTCGCCGCCAGGTCCGTGTGGGCACGGTCAAATTGACCGGGCTCAAGGTCCATCTCGCGCGCCATTCAGACGGCACCACCAACTGGGCCGATCTTGCCCAGGCCGGTGGCGGCGGGCAGCCGGCAAACAAGGGCGGCGGTGCGGGCGTGCTCGCGGCACTCACGGTCGGCGGGGTCGAGATCGATGATGCGGCGTTTGCCTGGGCCGATGGGGTCAGCGGCCATCACTACGCCCTGAAGCATCTGCGCCTCACAGCCGGTGCGGTTGCGATCGGCCAGGCGTTCCCGCTCAAGCTCGCGTTCGATGTCGAGTCCGACAGCCCGCCGGTGAGCGGTCATGTGGACCTGGACGCCGAGGTCACTGCCGATCCGTCTGCCGACAATTATCGTATCGACGAACTGAAGTCGCAGTTTGACATCACCGACCGCGCGCCTGCGCTGCAGGTCAAAGGTCATCTGGTCACCGCATTTGTCGCCCACCCGGCCGCCGGCCGCTATACGGTGGATACGGGCGAGCTTCACTTCACGCCGAGCGGAGACATCTTGCCTTTGAACACGGGCGAACTGATCCTCGCCTGGCATCCGATCCAGGCCGATCTCAAGGCCCAGACTGCCGATATCTCTTCCCTGCAGCTATCCGGACTCGGGCTGCGTGCGATCGTGGAAGCGCAGGCCGAACAGTTGTTCGGTACACCCAGGGTCTCGGGGCGCATCGACCTGCCCGCCGCCTCGCCGGACACCTTGGTCAAGGCTCTGCGTCGCGGCGTACCCGCCGGTCTCTATCCTGCGGAGCTGGGCCAGGTTGGCGCGCAGGCGCGTTTCGATTATGACGCGGGCAGCGGCGCGGCCGATCTCAAAGGGCTGGTTATCGCCGCCCTCGGCGCGGAACTGCATGCCGATGCACATCTCGCCAAACTCGGCGATTCGCCCACAGTTGAGGCCGATCTCGAGGTGCCGGAAGTGGCCGGCAAGACGGTGTTCAGTCATCTGGGCACGCTGGTCCCGGCGAACCTGCGCGACCGCGATATCGGAAACCTCGCGTTTTCCGCGCATGTCTCCGGCGATCCGGGCAGCAAGACGTTTAAAGTGAGCGACATCTCGGCTGAGGGGTTTGGTGTCGGCGTCCACGGTGCAGTGACGACGACCCTGGCGGGGGTCGGGCCTCAAGTGCAGGGTACGCTTGAACTGCCACCGTTCGCGCTGGCGCGTGCAGCCGCGTTTGCAGGAGTCCAGCTACCCAAGGGGCTCGATACCGCGGCGCTCGGCCAGGCCTCACTAAAAACCCGATTCAGTGCCGATCTGGCCCGGCACACGCTGAGCGTATCGGGACTGCAGCTTGAGGCCCTGGGCTTGTCGGTGAGCGGTGAGGTGAAGGGGCAGGGCGTTCCGCGCGCGCCCGTACTCGACGTCTCGCTGAAGGTGCCGGCAGTCGCATCGAGTGCGGTGCTGGCCCATCTCAAGGGCCTGGCGCCCAAGCGCATCGACCCCAAGGCGCTGGGCAAGATAGGGCTGGATACCGACTTCGCGCTCGACGTCAACGACCAGGCCCTGCAGTTGCGCCAGCTGGTGGTGGATGCCGGCGGCGTCCAGCTTCGGGCAAGCGGGCGCGGAGCGCATCTGTTCAGCACGCCGACATTCAACGGCAACTTGCAGATCCCCGCCTTCTCGCCGCGCAAGGTACTCGATGCGCTGGATATCTCGGTGCCGACCGCCGATCGCAAGGCGCTGTCGCGGCTGAGCCTTTCGACCAAGGTGAGTGCGGGAACCGATTCGGCGGCACTCAAGGACATCGATATCACTCTGGACGACACCCGCATCCGCGGTGGCCTGAGCATGGACAATCCAGCCAAACCGGCGGTACGTTTCCAGCTCTCTGTGGATCGGCTGGATGCCGATCGCTACCTGCCGCCGGCGGCACAGAAGAAGAGTCAGCAGCAGGGCGGCTCTATCGATGCCATCAAGCTGCCGGTCGCCCTGCTTGCCGGCCTTGACGTGGACGGGCGTGTGACGGTCGGCCAGTTGCGCGCGTTCAGCATCCGCTCGACAGACGATGTCCTGGTCCTGCATGTGGCGGACAAGCGACTGCGCGCCCACCCCCTGAGCGCGAAACTCTATGGCGGTACCTATTCGGGCGACGTCCAGGTCGATGCTTCCGGAGCTGCGCCTGTGATATCGATGGATGAGACGGCCGCCCACATCGGCGTGGGCAAACTGGTGAAGGATCTCAGCGGGATCGAGCATCTTTCCGGCACCGGCGACTTCCATATCAAGTTGTCGGGTCGAGGCGAGACTCTCGGCGCCATCCGCAAGACGCTGGATGGCGAGGTCGGCTTCTCCCTGCAGGACGGCGCCATCGAGGGTGTGGATCTCTGGGGTTCGATCCGAACCGCCTACGCTTTGCTCGCCGGCAAGCCGAGGCCGCCTTCGAGTGGCTCGAAGCGTACGGAATTCACCGAGCTCAAGGGTACCGGAAAGGTGCAGGATGGCGTTCTCGACAATCGCGACCTGGAGGTCAAACTGCCGTTCCTGCGCGTGACCGGCGCCGGCAAGCTCAACCTCGTGAAACAGACCATCGCCTATCAGGCACAGGCCAAGGTCATCGGGACGCCGCGCTTCCCGGACGGTGAAAATCTTTCCGATCTCACAGGGCTCACGATCCCGCTCGACATCGGAGGGACGTTCACCAAGCCGACCGTCAAACCCGATCTCAAGAGTGTGATCGGCGACCGTCTGAAAAAGAAGGTCGAAGAGAAGGCGAAAGACAAGCTCAAGAACGCGTTGAAGGATATTTTCGGTGGCGGCGGCTGACCGCGCGCAGTGAGTCTGCACCGCCGCATGGTAACTGACGCCGGCCGGTGCCGCAGGTGCCGGCTGTTGGAAGGTGTGTCATGAAAAGGATACTTCGCTATCTGGGCATCACGGTCGCGGTGATCGTGGGCCTGTTGATCGTCGCCGTCGTCGTCTTGCCGATGGTGGTCAATCCCAACGATTACCGTGATCGAATCAGTAAGGTCGTGAAGGATCAGACCGGTCGCGAACTCACCATCAAGGGCGACATCAAGCTCTCGGTGTTTCCGTGGCTCGGCCTGCAGCTGGGCGAGACTTCGCTGAGCGAGGCTCCCGGCTTCGGCGATAAGCCATTTGCCCGTATCAAGGATGCGGAAGTCCGCGTCCGCGTCCTGCCGCTGCTCCGTGGCAAGGTGGAAGTGGGGACCGTGCGGCTCGACGGTCTGAGCGTGCATCTGCTCCGCGACAAGGAAGGACGCAGCAACTGGCAGGATCTTGCAGGTCCGGCCGCCAAGCCAGCCGCGAAGCCGTCGGCGGGGGGGACTTCGCCGCCCCCGTTTGCCGTCGGTGGCGTGAAGATCACCGATGCCAACCTCAGCTTCGCCGATGCCCGAGCGGGCAGCCACTTCGAGATCAAGGATCTCGATCTCAGCCTCGGTTCGCTGACGCCCGGGGCGCCGATGCCGCTCCGGCTCGACGCCAGGCTGGACTCGGCCAAGCCGCAACTCACCGCCAAGATCGAACTCGAGGGCACGGCGCGGCTCGATCTCGCGCACCAGCGCTATGCTTTCGACGATGCCACCCTCAAGCTGGATGCCCACGGCGCGGCAGTGCCGATGAAAGCGGTGACCGCGGCGCTGGCCTGGAAGCAAGCCGCCTTCGACGGCGAGGCGGGGACGGTCAAGCTCGCCGGCTTCGATGTTTCGGCGCTCGATGTGCGGGCGCGGTTGTCGGTCGAAGGCAGCGGCCTCGACAAGCACAAGGCGCGCTTCAAGGGCACACTTGACGTGCCGGTGTTTTCCGCGCGCAAACTGCTCACCGATCTGGGCCAGGCTCCGATCACCGCTGATCCTTCGGCGCTGAGCAAAGTGAGCGCCAAGCTCACGTTCGATGCCACTCCGAACAGCGTGCAGTTCGCTCAGCTCGCCCTGGATATCGATGCGAGCAAGTTGCGCGGAAGCGCTGCCATCACCGACCTGAAGACCCACGCGGCGCGTTTCAAGCTCACTCTGGATACGCTCGATCTCGACGGCTATCTGCCGCCTGCCGCGCAGAGGAAGACAGCCAGCAGCACCGGCAAGACCGATCTCGACAGCATGCCGCTTCCGGTCAAGCCTCTGCGTGCGCTGGAGCTGCAGGGCTCGTTCCAGATCGGCAAGCTGCATGCCTTCAGTATCAACAGCCGGGATATCGAACTCGGTATCGTCGCACATGGTGGACAGGTCGAACTCAAGCCGCTCAGCGCGAAATTGTACGGTGGGAGTTATACCGGAGATATCCGCCTCGATGCGCGCAGCGATGCACTGGGCGTGAGCATGGATGAACATGTGAAAGGCATCGATCTCGGCGCGCTGGTGAAAGATGTCGCCGGGCTCGCGCGTATCTCGGGTACCGCCGATGGCGCGGTGAAATTGTCCGGGCGCGGCACGACGCTGGGCGTCATGCGGCGCACGCTTGCGGGCGACGCGGCGTTCGATGTAAAGCACGGAGCGCTCGATGGCATCGATCTGTGGCATGCGATCCGTAGTGCCTATGCTCTGCTGAAGGGGCGGCCGGCACCGGCGACACCGTCGGCGGGAAAGACGGAATTTGCCGATCTTTCGGGCACCGCGAAGATCGATAAGGGCGTCGCGAAAAATGACGATCTCAAGGCCGCGTTGCCGTTTCTGCGCGTGACGGGTGCGGGCAAGATCGATCTCGTCAAGCAGGGGATCGATTATCTGGTCAAGGCCACTGTCGTCAAAGTCCCCGATGTCGCCGCCGGAGAACAACTTGCGGATCTGCAGGGCGTGACTATCCCGGTGCGTATCAGTGGCAGTTTCAGCAAGTTGTCGGTGCGGCCCGATCTGGGCGCGGCGATAAAAGAGAAAGCCAAAGCCGAAGTGAAGAAGAAGGTGCAAGACAAAGCGAAGGATGTGCTGAAGGACATCTTTGGCGGCGGTGGCGGCGGTTGATGCGCGGCATCGTCGCCTGGACACTCCTGACCCTCGCGCCGCTGGCGTCGGCCGCGACATTCCAGTCGCTCGCAGTCGACGACCACGACGGCGTGTACGAGATCCATGCCGATATCCGGCTTGGCGCCCCGCTGCGGGATGTGCGCTACGTCATCATGGATTTCGATCACCTCACCCGCATAACCGGTGCGATCCGCGAATCGCGCCTGCTCGCCCGGCCGGCACCGGACCGATGGCGAGTCTACACGCGCACGAAGGCGTGCGTGATGTTCTTCTGCCGTACCATCAAACAGGTGCAGGACGTGCATGTCGATGCTGACGGCGCCATCGTGGTCGAGGCCGAACCGGCAAACAGCAATGTTCGCTCGAGTCGGACGACCTGGCGCCTTGCCGCGGAGCCGGGCGGCACGCACATGCGCTGGCACATGCGCATGGAGCCCGAATTCTGGGTGCCGCCGTTGATCGGTCCCATCCTGCTGCGCCATGCCTTGCGCGAAGAAGGCGAAGCGACTGCGCGCGGGATCGAGAAGCTGGCGCTGGAGCGGGCGCATCGTCTGCATCATCCTTTGCCGTGATGGATGACGCAGACTTCAGCGCGCGCCTGTTGGCGTGGTTCGACAAACATGGCCGTCACGACCTGCCCTGGCAGGCCGGACGCGATCCTTACCGGGTCTGGGTCTCCGAGATCATGCTGCAGCAGACGCAGGTCGCTACGGTCATCCCCTATTTCGAACGCTTCATGGCCCGGTTCCCGAGCGTGACCGCGCTGGCCTCGGCGCCGCTCGATGAGGTGCTGCATCACTGGTCGGGTCTTGGCTATTATGCGCGGGCGCGCAATCTCCACCGTGCGGCCGTCATCGTCCGCGATAGCCATGGTGGTCGTGTGCCCGAAGAGATCGAAGCGCTTACCGCGCTGCCGGGTATCGGGCGCTCGACCGCCGGCGCGATCCTGGCACTGGCCTGTGGCCAGCGCCATGCCATCCTCGACGGCAACGTGAAGCGAGTGCTGGCGCGGTTTCGGGCGGTTGAAGGCTGGCCGGGCACAGCCGCGGTGAGTCGCGAGCTATGGGCACTGGCCGAGCGTTATATGCCTTCGGTACGGGTGGGCGATTACACCCAGGCTATGATGGATCTCGGCGCGACGCTGTGCACCCGTTCGCGCCCGGCTTGCGGGCGCTGCCCTCTGGCCGATAGTTGCAGCGCGCATCGCGACGGACGCGAGGAAGAATTTCCGGCGCCGAAGGTGCGCAAGGCCTTGCCGGTACGTACTGCAGCAGTCCTGTTGCTGCGCGATCAGGCCGGGGTGCTGCTCATGCGGCGTCCGCCGAGCGGGGTGTGGGGCGGGTTGTGGAGCCTGCCGGAGGTCGGGCTGGAGGAGGATCCGGCCGCGTGGTGCCGGAGCGAACTCGGTGTCGAAGCGCAAGAAGTGGAGCGTTGGCCCGGTTTGCGGCATACCTTCAGTCACTTCCATCTCGAGATGACGCCTGTAATCATGTGCGTGCACGATGCGGCCGGAGTGAGCGAGCATGCGGACATGCTCTGGTATGACCGGACGCGACCACAAAGCCTGGGTCTGGCCGCGCCGGTGAGCCGCCTGCTGGCGCGCCTGGACGATGAACGAGCGGGAGAAAACGATGAGCAGACGAGTGCAGTGCGTCGTATTGGGTGAAGAAGCCGAAGGTCTGGAACGTCCGCCCTATCCAGGCGATCTCGGGCGGCGCATCTTCGAGAATGTCTCGCGCGAGGCGTGGCAGCGCTGGCTGGGCCACCAGACCATGCTCATCAACGAATACCGGCTCTCGGTCATCGAACCCAAGGCGCGGAAATTTCTCGAACAAGAGATGGAGAAATTCTTCTTCGGCGAAGGTGCCCACACCCCCGACGGCTACGAAGCGCCCGGCGATTAGGGCGCCAGCCCGCGCCCGTACGGGGGCGTGTCCTGGCGGTCTGTGCACGTTAAGCTCATGACTGGCGCACTGGAGCGTCAATGGGAGCATGGAGCATGCAACCAGCAGCGAAGGCAGGATTGCCCGCGTTCATCGATGCGCTGCGTTCGCCCGATGCCTATGCCCATGAAGTCGGGCCCATCGAGGTGGTCGAGACACACATCTCCTGGGTGATACTCACCGGCCGCTATGCCTACAAGATCAAGAAGCCTCTGGATCTCGGTTTCCTCGATTTCTCCACCCTGCAATTACGCGAGCAGGCTTGCCGCGACGAGCTGCGCCTCAATACCCGCCTGGCACCGGAACTCTACCTCGATGTGGTGCCGCTAACCGGCTCCGCATCGGAGCCGCTTGTGGACGGGCCCGGAGAAGCATTCGAATACGCGGTGAAGATGCGCCAGTTTCCGGGCGATCAGCAACTCGATCGCCTGCTCGCGGCCGGTCACCTCGAACGCGAAGATATCGTTGCGGCCGCGCGGCGCATCGCGGCCTTCCACGCAGCCGCGCCGGCGGATCCGCCCGCTGGCCTCGGCACGCCGCAAGCGGTGCTCGCCCCCGTAGCGGAGAACTTCCGCCAGATCCGCGCGCGCCCGGCGGCAGGTCGGAGCGAAGTCCTCGAAGCGCTGGAATCCTGGAGCCGCGAGCATTTTGACCGGCTGGAGTCCGTGCTCGCGCGCAGGCGGGCGCAGGGGGCCGTGCGCGAATGTCACGGCGATCTGCACCTCGCGAACCTGGTGCGCTTGCACACGCAAATCGTGCCCTTCGACTGCATAGAATTCGATCCCGCGTTGCGCTGGATCGATGTCGTCTGCGATCTGGCGTTTCTGATCATGGATCTGCTCTATCGCGGCCGCCGGGATCTGGCCTACACCTGCCTCGATGCCTGGCTGTGCGAATCCGGCGATTACGCAGGTGTGGAGGTGCTGCGGTTCTACTTGGTCTACCGCGCGCTCGTGCGTACCAAGGTCGCGCTTATCAGGGTTGGACAGGCAGTATCCGCCGAGGCGGCGCAGGCAGCGAAAGAAGCGGAGGACCATCTCGCGCTGGCCGCGCGGCTGGCCCGGGCGCGCCGTCCCGTGCTCATACTGATGCACGGACTCTCCGGCTCCGGCAAGAGTACGGTCAGCAGCGAACTGGTTGCCGCGCGCGGGTGCGTGCGCCTGCGTTCGGATGTCGAACGCAAGCGCCTTGCCGGGCTCGCGGCCGATGAATCGGCCCGAGCGGCACCCGGCACCGGGCTCTATTCACGCGCGATGAGCGAGAAGACCTATGCCCATCTGCTCGAGCTCGCCGCGACTGTCCTTGGTGCGGGCGAAGACGTGATCGTCGATGCCGCCTTCCTGCGCGCTTGCCAGCGCGCACCGTTCGCGGCACTGGCGCAGCGGCTCGGGGTGAAGATCGTGCTGGTCGAATGCCGTGCCGATCAGGCCGAACTCGAGGCTCGCCTGACGCGGCGTATGGCCGAGAACCACGATGTATCGGATGCAGATATACGCGTCTTGCGGGCCCAGCTTGAGCGCATTGAAACCGTCGCCGAGAGCGAGGGCTTCGCTGTGCTGACGGTGAAGCACACCGGCACCGAAGCGATGGCGGATCTGGTATCCAGCTTGCGCGCACTCGCCGCAACCGGTCCTGGAGGCCTGTCGCGATGAGGCTCAAGCGGCGTCAGGGGCAGATCGTCGTAGCGGCGGTGCTCATCGCCTTCGGCGCCCTCGCACTGCGTTCGGCGGCGCAGGCGGCTGGCGGCTGGCTGGAGGGGGCAGGCCAGGTCAGCGGCACACTCGGTTTGATGGCTCTGTTGCTCGGCGGGATCCTCAGTGCCCGCGTGGTCGGTATGGATCAGCCTTTCGGTGGCCTGCCGCGCCTGTTCTTGCTGCACCATACGCTCGGCTTCATCGCCTTCGTCGCGTTACTGGCGCATCCTCTGTTCTTCGCGTTCGCGGCACCGTCGCCACATGCAGCGGTGAGCGAGATACTGCTGCCGCCCTGGTCTGCCTGGCGCTTGTGGCTCGGCTGGCTGGCGCTGGCGGCGATGATGATATTCCTTGCGCCCAGCTTCCATTTCTTCGGGCGCCCGGGCTTCGATCGCTGGAAGGGCATCCATCAGCTCTCCGCGCTCGCGATCGCCGCAGGCATCGCGCATGCGCTCGTCATGCCCGTCGCGAGCGCGTGGCTGCGCGCTGGTTATATCGTCTTCGGTGTCGCGGCTCTGGCGGCTGTGATCTGGCGCAAGGGGTTGTCGCGCAGATTCTCGCGCCGCCGTTGCACGGTGACCGCGGTCAATCGGCTGGCGGAACGCGTGGTCGAGATCGAACTCGATCCCCATGGCGCGCTCCATCACCGCCCCGGGCAGTTCATCTATCTGGGGATCGAAGATCCCATCATGGGCCCTGCGCGCGGCCAGGAACATCCTTTCACCCTTAGCTGCGCACCGTCGCATGAGCGATTGCGCGTGGCGGTCAAGGCCTTCGGCGATGCGACCCGTGCGATGCAGTATCTGCGCCCCGGCACCGATGCGTGGGTGGAGGGTCCGTACGGAGATTTCTTCGAACGTTTCGCGCCACAACGCACGGAGCTGTGGATCGCGGGCGGGATCGGGATCGCGCCGTTCGTCGCTCGCATCCGCGAGTGTGCCCATGCACGCACCGGCTGCGATGCGGTGCTCGTCTACTGCGCCAACGACCCGGATCGCGCCTATTATCTGGATGAAATTAAGGCTTTGGCTGCAGGCATCCCGGGTCTTGCGATCGTGCCGCACTATTTCGCGGAGCGCGGTCCGCTTGATGTCGGCTTCCTGCGGGCGGTCGCGGTGGACATCGGGGAGCGCGAGATCTATGTCTGCGGCCCGCCCGAACTGGTCGCGCTGGTGCGGGTCATGCTGGTAGATGTCGGCGTGTCGCACGGCCTGATCCATACGGAGGCGTTCGACTTCCTGTGAAAAAGGCAGCCCTCATCGCCTTCATCGCCTTCTGGGCCGCGCTCGGTTTCCTGCTCGTGCGCTCGGTGCTGGCACCGTCCAGGGTCGAGCCCGGCTCGACTTCGAGCGATGCGCATTTGGTGCGTCCGATCGCAACGGCGGAGCTTGCCCGGCATGCGCGCGGATCGGATTGCTGGATCGGCGTGCGTGGGCAGGTCTATGACGTCACTGCCTATCTGCCCAGCCACCCGGCCGGGGAGCAGATCATCCTGCCCTGGTGCGGGCGGGATGCGACGCGTGCATTCCAAGACCTGGGCGCGGGGCGGACACATTCACCGCGGGCGTGGCGGCTGTTGGAGCGGTACCGGGTAGGGGTCATGGCAGGCGGATGAACCCGCCCCGTCCGTGTGACCGGGCTCGCGAGTCGGCATAAGCGAGTCGGTACCGGGCCAGGCAGTCTTTGCCGGCCGTGCGTTGTGGAACAGCAGGTGTAGCTGATGTTGTCCAGGTACGTGCGAAGCCAGCCCGCGCCAAGCCTTCCCATGTCGCGACCGTATCGACCTGACTGGATCCGGAAAGCATCCGGCAGGTTGGGGCGAGCAGATGATCGATCTGGAGCCGGAAACGGGCAGGCGGGAGTAGAGGTTATTCGATGCCCGAAAAGAGTCACCGGCGCGGCGGGATTTCGTCCCGCCGCGCCGGTGAGGTTTCGGTCAGCCGCCGAGTGACGAAAGTACCGAGTAGAGCACGCTGATCAGCAGCGATATGCCCACGATGACCATGAACGTCCCGAAGAGATTGGCGATTACCACCAGCCCCTGAGACGGCGGGGGTACCATCATCGATTCCAGCTTGCCTTCATCGACCAGTCGCTGGTACTGCTCTTGGCGCTCGTCTTTGAAGCGCTCGAGCGGCACGCGACCAGTGAAGATCGAGATATCAAGCGGGAACGTCTCGGGCCGCCCGTGATTGTGGATGAAGTGGAAGATGAAGATGTAGCCGATCGCCAGCAAGGCTTCCTCGCTGTGCAGCACGATCGCTACATTGAGCGCCTGTCCCGGCAGGATATGCGCCGAGAGCGTCGGGTTGGCCAGCATCAGGCCGGACAAGCCGATCATGGTCATACCCCAGAACACCGCCCAGTAATCGAATTTCTCCCAGTAGGTCCAGCGGTCGAGTCGCGGTTTCGGCCTGAGGTAGAGGAACCAGGCGAAGTTGCGCGCCATGTCGATGAAGTCCTGACCGCGCGGCACCATCGAGTCGACCCCGAACAGCAGGCGGGTCTCGCGCTTGACTATCACCCGATAGCCCACCACGCCGAGGTGTACGACGAAATAGCCGAACATGACGATGGCCATGGCGATGTGGATATAGTGCCTGACGGTCTCGCCGCCGATCAGTGAATTGAACCATTGCGCCCAGGGGCTTGCGGCGTACTTGAGCGTCATCCCGGTGAGTGCCAGCAGCATGAAGCTGATGATCACGGTGACGTGCAGCCAGCGCTGGAATACGCTGAAACGCTGTACGTAGGGCCCTTCGACCGGGTGGCGCTTGATCTCGCCGCGCAGCATACCCACGATCGAGCGCTGCAGCCACAGCACCGTGTGCAGGCCGAAGAAGGCGAACACGCCGAACAGCAACAGACCCATGAACAACTGCGAGTAGTAGACCAGCTCGGAATGTTCGCGATTCCACGGTTCCGGATGCGGGTCGAACTTGATGAAGTTGGCGTTGACGCCTTTATGACACTGGCCGCAGGTCTCAGCCCGATTTGCCGGTGCGACGCGGGAATGCGAATCCGACGCCGGCAGCGGCCGATGCGGGTTGTGGCAATCGGAGCAGCGCGGCGCCTTGGCCAGGCCAAGCTTTGCCGCCTGCCCGTGGAACCAGTCCATGTAGCCCTGGTAATGCCGCGGGTGGCAGGCCGAACAGCGTTGCGGGATGCTGTCGCGGAATAGCGCGCTGTCGGTCTTCGGCACATCATGGGTGCCGTGACAGTTCGTGCAGTAGGGCGGGTTTCGCTTGGGATGATCCGAGCGTTCCGCCAGCGGCGCATGCATGCCCTGTCGGAGTTGATGTGCTTGGCGGCGATGACAGCCGGTGCAATCCACCGGTTTCAACTCTTGGGGATGCGGGATCGCATTGATGTCGGAATGACACTCGACGCATTGGAGCTTTGCATGCACTGAATGCGCCAGCACCTGGGGATCCGCGATAGGTATCCGCTGCGGTGCGTGACAGTTCTCGCATGCCTGCGTCGTCGGTGGATGCGCAGCCGTGTCAGTGGCCGCTTCCTGCGCCACTGCGGCGGTGGCGAAGATCAGCATCAGCACGCCTGCGATGCCGGCCAGCACCTCGCCTGCCATATGGCACCTGCTCACCTTGGTGTGCGGTGCCGGACTCTTGCATACGCCAGTTCTAATACGCATTGCTGCGCTACCTCCGTGTCCCAAGGCGGGCTGTGCGTCCATGCACAGTCGCCCTCTTTAGGCTGTCGCACCCGCCGGAATCTACATCCCGTCAGGCAGTTCGTGGGCTACGCCCTTATGGCAGTCGATGCAGGTCTTGCCGGTCTTTTCTCGATACTTCTTGGAATGGTGCACTTGCGCGCTGTGGCTCTGTTTTTCCAAAGCCATCGCGTCATAGTTATGGCATCTCTTGCACGGCGCCGAGTCCTGGGCTTTGAGGTCGGCCCAGACGATCTTTGCCATCTGCATCTTGTATGCAGCGAATTTCTCCGGCGTATCGATCTTGCCGGTCAGATGGCTCCAGACGTCGGCCCGGGCGGCGAAGTGCGCGAGCAGGCGCGGTCCGAGTCGCGGCGGCAGGTGACAATCCGCGCAAGTCGGGCGGATGCCGAATTCGTTGTAGAAGTGGAAGCTGTGCTTGAGCTGTGCGTAGGGGATCTCCATCTCGTGGCACGAGGTGCAAAAGTCCTGAGATTCGGTAAATCGCATCTGGGGGCGGAGCACGCTCACGGTAAAGATGATGCCGATGAGAAACAGTATCAGCGCGCCGGACGGCACCCCCAGCAGCCACCAGCGCTCTGGTGGACGCCACATCCAATGCCAGAATCGGCTCCAACGGCTACGGGGCCGGTCGGCAGGGGCGTTTTCGGGTTCTTTGCTTTCCATCACGTAATCCTAAGTTTCGAGTCTGGACCGAGATGCTCTGTCCGACTCATTCGCCGGTCTGAACTCGTCAGTGTCTTGGTGCCTTCGAGCGGGGGCGCAGGTTTCTTTACTCGCGTGCGACCCTTTGCTCCGGTAGTAAGAGTACCTGAGCGGCGGAGCGAGTAATTGACCTAAATCAACGGATTAACCAAGAGCCAGATCATGCATACCGATCGCCTCTCGCGACCGGCCTGCGCAACGCTTTGGCGCGGAGCTTCGCGCACGCATCTCAGGCTGATTCGCCTGGCCTCGATCAGAACAGGATCGGCGAGATGCCGTGCCAACGGGGTGGGCGACTTGCGACAGGGCGACCCGATAAACGGATCCCCCGGCGCATGGCCGGGGGATCTGTCAACGGTCGAAAGTCATGCGTGCACGGTGAGGCGCTTACTTGCCGCTCTCGCTCGCGTAATAGTTGAGCAGATTGTCGATGTCTTCCTGCGTCAGCTTGTCGATCTTGGGTTTCATCTTCTCCGGTGCGAGACGCTTGCCGCTCT
>CAVUBB010000020.1:0-5579 GCA_963739695.1 uncultured Pseudomonadota bacterium
CAGTGGACGGGACGCCTACCGACTGCGTGCACCTGGCCATCACCGGGCTGCTCGACAACGAGCCGGATATGGTGATATCCGGAGTGAATGCCGGCGCCAATCTCGGCGACGATGTGCTCTATTCGGGAACGGTGGCGGCCGCCATGGAGGGCCGTTTCCTGGGTCTGCCCGCGATCGCCGTCTCGCTTGCCAACCAATCGGCACCGGTGCATTTCGCCACGGCCGCGCGCGTGGCCGCGGCGTTGATCGACCGGCTGATGCACGATCCGCTTCCGGCCGACACCATCCTCAACGTGAATGTCCCCGATCGCGCCTGGGACGAGTTGGAAGGGTTCGAAGTGACACGGCTCGGGCACCGGCACCGGGCTGAGCCGGTGATCCGCAGC
The DNA here is from genome assembly GCA_963739695.1 of uncultured Pseudomonadota bacterium. Lineage (GTDB taxonomy): Bacteria > Pseudomonadota > Gammaproteobacteria > Natronospirales > CAVUBB01 > CAVUBB01. Next base: position 387 of record CAVUBB010000020.1, read on the forward strand.
GAAGATCCGCGCGGACGCCCGATCTACTGGGTGGGCGCGGTCGGTGGCGAAGAAGATGCCGGGCCCGGAACCGATTTCCACGCGATCCGCCAGGGTCGCGTCTCGATCAGCCCGCTGCAGGTGGACCTTACCCGCTATGAGGCCATGGACAAGATCGCCGGCTGGCTGGAGGGCATGTGAACGGACCCGACTCATCGGTGAAGGGCATCGGCATGACGTCGGCACGCACGCGCGAGCGCCTGGTGCGCCGCCTGCGCGACAAGGGCATCGATGACACGCGGGTGCTCGAACTGATCCGCTCCACACCGCGGCATCTGTTTGTCGATGAAGCGCTCGCCAGCCGCGCGTACGAGGATACGGCTCTGCCGATCGGTCTCGGGCAGACTATCTCGCAGCCCTATGTCGTGGCGCGCATGACCGAAGCCCTGCTTGCCGAAGGTCCGCTCGAGCGCGTCCTGGAAGTAGGTACCGGATCCGGCTACCAGACTGCGATCCTCGCCCAGCTCGTCCCCGAGGTCTATACGGTCGAACGTCTGGAGCCGCTGGTGGCGCGGGCGCGCGGCGTGCTGCGCAAGCTCGGTCTGCGCAACGTCAAGTTCCGTCACAGCGACGGCAGCTGGGGCCTGGCGAATAACGGACCCTATCAGGGCATCCTGGTGACCGCGGCACCGGAAGATATACCCGCGGCGCTGCTCGAGCAGTTGGCGCTCGACGGGCGGATGGTGATACCGGTCGGTCCGCCCGGTCGCCAGGAGCTCCTGCTCATCCGCCGCCGCGCCGATCACTACGAGAAGGAAGTCATGGAGGCGGTGAGTTTCGTGCCCCTGCTGGGAGGCTTGGGATGAAGGTGAGGATCGCAAGTGGGAACGAGGGCCGGTGTCACTGCGGCTGAAACTCGCCATCCTGGTCTTCGCGGCGCTGCTTGCCGGCTGTGCCGGCGCGCTGCGGTGGGACCATGACAGCTACCGCGTGCAAGCCGGCGATACCCTCTACTCGATCGCCTGGCGCTTCGATATCGATTACCACGATCTGGCCCGCTGGAACCATATCGACTCCGATTACACCATCTATCCGGGCCAGGAACTGAGCCTGACCGGACCAGCGGTGGCGGGCGCAGCCCCTGCAGCTGTGCCTGCGCCTGCTGACGCATCCGCGGCGCCGCAAGACAAGGCGGGCGCCGCGAGCCCGGCCGTGGCAGGGCCTTTACGCTGGCAATGGCCGACCGACGGGCGCATCGTGGCCGGCTTCGATCCCGCCAAACCGCGCGCACAAGGCGTGGATATCGGCGGCGAGGTCGGTCAGCCCATCCATGCCGCGGCCGATGGCAAGGTTGTCTATTCGGGCAGCGGTCTTATCGGTTACGGCAAACTCATCATCATCAAACACGACGAGACCTATCTGAGCGCTTATGCCTACAACGACGTGCTCTATGTGAAGCAGGGCGATACCGTGCACGGCGGCGATATCATCGCGCGCATGGGCACGGGGCCGCACAAGCGTCCGCGCCTGCATTTCGAGATCCGCCGCGATGGCAAACCGGTGGACCCGACTCGGTATCTTCCTCAACGCTGATTGTCGCGGTATGCTTGTGGCCACGCCATGGAGAGCCGGACCACCGGCGCGAGTCTTGCGATGGGGAAAAGTCGGCGCAACAGTCCGCACGCGGACACAGATGTGCTGGTCGTCGAAGACGAAGGCGTGGGCACTGTTTCCGAAGACGGCGCGGAGGATGTCGTGATCGACTCAGACGAAGACGACGTCGTCGTGACAGCGACCAGACGCAATGGACCCGAGGCGCAGATGGATGCCACGCGTCTCTATCTGAGCGAGATCGGCTTCTCGCCGCTGCTCACTCCTGAAGAAGAGGTTTATTTCGCGCGCCGTGCGCTGAAAGGCGACGAAGCCGCGCGCAAGCGCATGATCGAGAGCAATCTGCGCCTGGTGGTAAAGATAGCGCGTCGCTACATCAATCGCGGCCTGCCGCTGCTGGACCTGATCGAAGAAGGCAACCTCGGGCTTATCCACGCGGTGGAGAAATTCGATCCCGAGCGCGGCTTCCGCTTCTCCACCTACGCCACCTGGTGGATCCGCCAGACCATCGAACGCGCGATCATGAACCAGACGCGCACCATCCGCCTGCCCATCCACGTGATCAAGGAAGTGAACCTGTTCCTGCGCGCTTCGCGCAAGCTGGCGCAGCAGCTGGGCCGCGAACCCACGCTCGAAGAGATCGGCGATGAACTCGACAAGGCGCCCGAGGAGGTCAAGCGCCTGGTCGGCCTCAACGAACGGGTGGCCTCCGTGGATATCCCCATCGGCAAGGATGGCGATCGCATGCTGCTCGATGCGATCCCGGACGAGAACAATTCCGACCCTTCGCATCTACTCCAGGACGCCGACCTCCATCAGGTCGTGGACGACTGGTTGAACCGCCTCAACGAGAAACAGCGCCAGGTGGTGGAACGTCGCTTCGGTCTGAACGGACGCGAGCGCGCAACGCTGGAGGAAGTCGGCAACGAGATCGGCGTGACCCGCGAGCGTGTGCGCCAGATCCAGATGGATGCGCTGCGCCGCCTGCGCCAGATCCTGGAAAGCGAAGGTCTCTCGGAAGAAGCCTTGTTCGAGTGAATGCGCCGCGTTCAGGCGCCGATCGGAAACAGCGCGGCCGCCACCGGGCGGCCTTCCGCCAGCAGGATGTTGTAGGTCCGGCAGGCGGCTCCGGTATCCATCGTCTCCATCCCCACACTGCAGCGCGCCATATGCGCGACGATCTCGGCCGGCGGGAAACGCTGGCGCTCGCCGCTGCCCAGCAAGACGATCTCCGGCTGCAGCGCGAGAACGGCGTCGAGATGGGCGGGCGTGAGTGCGTTAAAATCCTCCGGTGCCCAGTCGCCGATCGCGCTGGTGGCGGTCACGATCACGCTGCCGCTGAAACTCGTCTCGCCGACGACGATCTCGCGCGCCGCGTAGCGGCGGATGACATTGACTTCGTCCGGGGCAAGTTCGTCTTTGGTGATCTTCATGGCCTGGATTCCACGCGCTGACGACAGGATTTTGACCGCGCCCATGGTAACAAACACCCTCAGCATTTTCCTTCCCGGGCTGCTGCATCTGCCGGCCGAAGCGCCGCCGCTCGCGGCGGCACCGGCACTGACCGGTCTGCTCGCGCGCGCTGAGCGAACGGCGCTCGCCGACGCGGGTCTGCGAGCGGGTCTTGCTGCGGCCGCCGGGTTTGGTGCCGAGGCGGCTGAGCGGCTGCCGCTGGCGGCACTCGGGGCGCTGGACGAAGGACTGCAGCCAGGCGCCGCACAGGACTGGCTGACCGCCGATCCCGTCCATCTGCGCGCGGATATGGACCGGGTGGTGCTGCTCCCGCCGGAGCAGCTGGCGCTGGACGGGACCGAGCGCGCACAGCTGGCGGATGCAGTGCGGGAAGTGCTGAGCGAAAGCGGGGGCGAGATCCGGGTGTCGGATTCGGGCCGGTTCTATATCAGCGGGTTCGAGCTCGACGATGTCCGGCTGGCCGATCTCGACCGGGTTGCCGGGCGCGACATCCTGGCGTTCATGCCGGCGGGACGCCGCGCCGGTGCTTTGCGCACGCTGCTCAATGCCATCCAGATGAGTCTGCACGAGCACCCGCTCAATCGGGCCCGTGCGGCGCGTGGCGAGTTTGAAGCGAATGCACTCTGGCTCTGGGGTGGCGGCTGTCTGGCCGACATGCCGGCCAGACCGATGGCCGATGTCTGGTCGGATGCGCCCTGGGCACGCGGACTCGCCGTCCATGCCGGCGTACAGGCACACCCGCTGCCGTCGGGGCTGGACGGTGTGACCGGCACCGGAGTATCCGCGGCGCTGGTGGTGATCGAGGCGGCCGGCAAGCCGGCCGCGGCAGGCGATCCGGAGTCCTGGCAGGCCGTGGTGGAAACTATCGATGCGGGCTGGATCGCGCCGGCCATGGCCGCGCTGGCGCGAGGGCGCTTTGCCAGCGTGCGTCTGGTGGCCGGCGACGGCCATGCCTACACGCTGACGCGCTTCGGCGCATTGCGGTTCTGGCGGCGGCGGCGCCCGCTCACGGAGTTTTTGCGATGAGGCGCATCGTCGCCCGCGAATTGATCGATGCCGAGCTGCCTGCGGAGCTGCATCCGGTACTGGCCCGGATCTATCGCGGCCGCGGCGTGCGCACGCAGGCGGAGCTGGAGCTTGACCTCGCGCGCCTGGCGCCGTTCTCGGCCTTGCGCGGCATCGAGGCCGCCACCGAATTGCTGTGCGAGTTGCTCCACAGTGGCGGGCGCATTCTCGTGGTGGGCGATTTCGATGCCGACGGTGCGACCAGTACGGCACTGGCTCTGCGCGCCCTGCGCGCGATGGGCGCGGCGGACGTCCGTTATCTGGTACCCAACCGTTTCGAATATGGCTACGGCCTGACTCCCGAGATCGTCGCCCTCGCCCAAACTCAGGAACCGGATCTGATCATCACCGTGGATAACGGCGTGTCCAGCTTGCGCGGCGTGGCGGCGGCGAATGCGGCGGGGATCCGCGTATTGGTAACCGACCACCATCTGCCCGGCCGGGAACTGCCGGCGGCGGCTGCGATGGTCAACCCCAACCAGCCGGGCGACGAGTTTCCCAGCAAGGCACTGGCCGGGGTCGGGGTGGTGTTCTATGTGATGGCGGCATTGCGTGCCCGCCTGCGCGATTCCGGCTGGTTCGAGCAGCGGCACATGGAACCGCCGAATCTCGCGCAGTGGCTCGATCTTGTGGCCCTGGGCACGGTCGCCGATCTGGTACCGCTGGATGCGAACAACCGTATCCTGGTGGCGCAGGGCCTGAAGCGTATCCGGGCGGGTGCCTGCGTGCCGGGGATCGGCGCACTGCTGCAAGCGGGCCGACGCGAGCAGGCGCGCAGCTCGGCGGCCGATCTCGGCTTCGCCGTGGGGCCGCGCCTGAATGCCGCCGGACGCCTGGATGACATGTCGCTGGGGATCGAGTGCCTGCTCACCGACGAGCCGTCTGTCGCGCACGAGCTGGCGGCGCGCCTCGATGCCCTCAACCGCGAGCGCCGCGAGATCGAGACACGCATGCGCGACGAGGCACTGGCCAGCCTGGACGAGACGCAGGCATTGACCGGCGAAGCGCCGGGCGTGGGCATCACACTGTTCGACGATCACTGGCATCAGGGCGTGGTGGGGCTGG
>CAVUBB010000021.1:0-216969 GCA_963739695.1 uncultured Pseudomonadota bacterium
CGGGGCTGATCTTCGTCGTCGCCGGCGTCGAGGTCCGGTACCGCCGTCCGGCCCGTTTCAACGACCGGCTCACGGTGACCGTGGGCATCGAAGAGATCGGGCGCAGCACTGTCGTGTTCAGGCAGGCGGTCGCGCGTGAAGGCGCCGAGAGCGAAATCCTGTGTGACGGTATCGTGCGTGCGGCTTGTGTCGACGTCGATAGCTTACGGCCTCGATCCCTGCCCCCGGAACTGCTAGCGGAGTTGGACCGATGACCACCGACCTGTCGATCGTAAAGCTGGTGTCTGACGCGAGCGTACTGGTGAAGTTCGTGATGCTCGCCTTGCTGGTCGCTTCTCTGATGTCGTGGGCGGCGATCTATCGCAAGCGCCGCGAGCTCAAGGATGCCGCCGCGAATGCTACGATCTTCGAGAAGCGGTTTTGGTCCGGCGGCGATCTTTCCTCGATGTACAAGGAACTTGCCGCGCGTGACGGCGGCAGAAGTTCGATGGAGAACATCTTCGAGTCCGGCTTTCGGGAATTCGCACGGCTGCGCAAACTCGATCTCGATATGTCTCAGGTGGTGGAAGGCGCGCGGCGGGCCATGCGTGTAAGCCAGATGCGCGAGATCGACCGGCTCGAGGAACATCTCGCGTTCCTCGCCACCGTGGGTTCGACCAGCCCCTATGTCGGTCTGTTTGGGACGGTGTGGGGCATCATGAACGCGTTCCAGTCGTTGGGGAACGTCCAGCATGCGACCATAGCCATGGTCGCGCCCGGAATCTCGGAAGCTCTGGTAGCGACGGCCATGGGCCTGTTTGCCGCGATCCCTGCGGTGATCGCCTACAATCGCTTCGCCAATCAGGTCGAGCGCCTGGAGACGCGTTTCGATACCTTCCTGGAAGAATTTTCCACGATCCTCCAGCGTCACACCCGGGCGGGTGCAGTCTGATCGGAGGAGATGATGGGTAGCAGCCGCGCCAGACGCAGATTGATGGGCGAGATCAACGTCGTACCTTATATCGACGTCATGCTCGTGTTGCTGGTGATCTTCATGGTCACCACGCCGCTGCTCACACAAGGCGTCAAAGTGGAGATGCCCAAGGCGGCGGCGAAACCGCTCGATATCAAGGATACGAAGAACACCGAGCCGGTGGTTCTCACGGTGGATCAGGCCGGCCAATACTATCTTAATGTGGGCGAGGATCAGTCCAAACCGCTCGAGCCGAAGATCGTCGTGGCGCGAGTGGCGGCAGTACTGAAATACAAGCCGGGTACACCCGTGTTGATCAAGGGTGACGGTCGCGTGCCTTATGCCCAGGTCGTGCGCGGTATGGTGCTGCTGCAGGCGGCCGGAGCCCCCAGCGTCGGGCTGATGACCGAGCCGCCGGACAAGCCTCTGGTGGAGCGTAGACCGTGAGCGCGGCGTCCATACGAGGCAAGTGGTTCGCGATCAACGGGCGGCCGTGGCTGTTCTCGGTGCTGGTCCATCTTGCCTTCGCCATCCTGCTCACGGTCAGTCTGGGGCTGAGTTCGCACGGGCCCAGGCCGGCACCGGGAACGGGGAAAGTGAGCGAGCCGGTCAAGGCGACCGTGGTCGACCAGAAGCTGATCGATCAGCAGCTCGCCGATCTCAAGGCGGCAGATGCCAGGAAGAAGGCGGCGGAGGAGGCACGTCAGAAGAAGCTTCAGCAGCAAGCCGATGCGGCGCGCAAGGCGCGCGAAGAGGAGCAGAAACGCATCGCGCAACTGCAGGCACAGCATGCCGCCCAGGAGAAGGCGGATCAGCAGCGGTTGACGAAACTCAAGCAGGAAGCCGATGCGCAGCAGGCCGCAGTCGCGAGCGCCGAAGCCAAACGCAAGGCCGAGGAAGCGCGGCTGGCCAAGATCAAACAGCAACAGGAAGAGGCGGCGGCCAAGCGCAAGGCTGAGGAAGAAGCCAAGCAGCAGGCGGAACGCGAAGCGCAGCTCAAGGCGCAGCTGGCGGCTGAACAGAAGGCCCGCGACGAGCACCTGGCCAAGCTGCGTGGCAGCTATGTGGAAGCGATCCGGCAGAAAGTCGAACGCAACTGGATCAAGCCGCCGAGCGCTCAGGCGGGCCTGGATTGCACGGTGCGTGTGGAGCAGATTCCCGGTGGTGAAGTGGTGGATGTCAAAGTCACACAGTGTAACGGCGACGATGTCGTCCAGCGTTCGATCGTCGCCGCGGTGAACAAGGCTTCACCTCTCCCGGCGCCGTCCGACGCGGCCTTGTTCGACCGCGTTATCGTGTTCAACTTCAAACCGAGCGAGTGACCCATGCTACGTTCCTCGATCCGCATCATCGTTTTGTTGGGCCTGGCTATGCTCGCGGGGATACCGACGGCGTGGGCAGATCTCACGATCAATATCACGCAGGGTGTCTCCGGTGCCGTGCCGGTTGCGGTGGTGCCATTCGCATGGCAGGGAACCAGCGGCGCCGCGCCCGTCGATGTCGCCGCCGTAGTCCGGGCCGATCTTGCGCGCAGCGGTCGTTTCAAGGCGTTTCCCGTTGCCGACATGCTGGAAAAGCCGAGCCAGGCCGAGAAGATCAACTTCTCCAACTGGCGTTCGGTGGCGGTGGACGATGTCGTGATCGGACGGGTGAAGCAGGGCGACAACGGCCTAACGGTCGAATTCCAGTTGTTTGACGTCTATACCGGCAAGCAGCTGCTGGGATTCAGTCTGCCAACCAGCGCGGAGAACATGCGCCGCACGGCGCATGTGATCAGTGACATGATCTATCACAAGCTCACGGGCGAGCAGGGTGCCTTCGCTACCCGCATCGCGTATGTCGAGGCTCTGCGCGATGGCAAGGTGACGCATTATTCGCTCGTGATCGCGGATGCCGACGGCTACAACGCCGAGACCATCGTGCGTTCTACACATCCCATCATGTCGCCGGCCTGGTCGCCGGATGGCAAGCGCATCGCCTATGTCTCGTTCGAGCACTCCCGCGCCGAGATATACGTGCAGGAAGTTGCTACAGGCAAGCGCGAACTGGTCTCGGCGCGCCCGGGCTTGAACGGTGCGCCGGCCTGGTCGCCGGACGGACGCCAGCTCGCGCTGGTGCTGTCGAGCGAAGAGGGTAATCCCGATATCTACGTACTCGATCTCGAGAGCAAGAAGCTCCGGCGAGTCACGCAGAACCCGGCCATCGATACTGAACCCGTATGGACGCCCGACGGCGGCAGCATCGTGTTCACTTCGGATCGGGGCGGCTCCCCGCAGGTCTACGAGTTGAGCCTGTCCGGCGGCGAAGCGCAACGACTCACGTTCGAAGGCAACTACAACGCGCGCCCGCGTCTCTCGCCCGATGGCACCGAGCTTGCGATGATCCACCGGGAGAAGGGTAATTTCCATGTCGCGATCATGGACATGAAGACCGGCAGCCTGCGGGTGTTGACCGACGGCGAACTGGACGAATCGCCCAGTTTCGCGCCTAATGGCAGCATGATTATCTATGCCACCGATTATCAGGGCAGAGGCGTGTTGGCGGCGGTATCGGTTGACGGGCGTGTGCATCAACGGCTTGCGGTCCAGCAGGGCGATGTCCGTGAGCCGGCCTGGTCGCCCTATCCGGCGTCCACTCACTAGAATCATGACTATGGCGGGATTCGGAAACGTATCAAGCGGAGGAGTGACACTCATGAGATCCATAAAGATTTTGGCGATGGCGCTCATGCTGGGCGTCCTGGTGACCGGTTGCAGTACCACCTCGGCCGTCAAACCCGACCAGGGTGCGCAGGCGGCGCAGAGTCAGGAGCAGTCGAGTCCGACAGCAGGTGCCGAGACCGGCGGAGTGGCCGGACAGACTCAGCAGCAGATGGACGAGCTCGACAACCCCGACAGCCCGCTGGCCGAACGGACCATCTACTTCGAGTTCGACAAGAGCGATATCCAGGCGAAGTATCTGGATGTTCTGACAGCGCATGCCGACTACCTTACGAAGCATCCGAACGTGCATATCCGCCTCGAAGGTAATACCGACGAGCGCGGTTCGCGTGAATACAATATCGCGCTGGGCGATCGTCGGGCACAGGCGGTCCGTCGATTCCTCATGTTCCAGGGTGTGCCAGCGGATCAGATCACCACGGTGAGCTATGGCGAGGAGAAGCCCGCCGATCCGGGGCACGATGAAGCTGCCTGGGCGAAGAACCGCCGCGTCGATCTGGTATACCTGCGATGAACACTTTGCGTTTCGTTCTACTTGGCGGCCTGATCACAGCGCTGCTCGGTGGCTGCGCGGCGCAGAACGTGCGGCCCGACGATCCGGTGGCGGTCAAGGTGGATCAGCTCTCGCAGCGGGTCGATAAAGTCGATCGCGTATTGAAGAACGGGAGTCTGCAGGATCTTGCCGACCGCATCGATGAACTCCAGCGGCAGGTACAGCAGTTGCGCGGCGATGTAGAAGAGTTGCAGCACGACATGAAGGGTGCCAAGCAACGGCAGCGCGACCTGTATCTGGATGTCGACCGCCGTCTGCGTGCGCTGGAACTGGGGACCTCCGGTTCCTCGCAGCGCGGTGATGGCGGCGGCGCAAGCGAGCCGGCGCAGGCAGGTGCGGATATGGCGGCGGTAGCTGGCGCCGCGGCGGGAGCCGGTTCAAGCGCCGGGCCGGCGGCGAGTGACAAAGGCAGCCAGAGCAAGGATGTCGAGGCTACATATGAGCACGACTTCGATCTGCTCAAACAGGGCCGGTACCAGGAAGCCATCACCGCGTTCAGCGCCTTTCTCAAGCGGTACCCTTCAAGCTCGCTCGCCGACAATGCGCAGTACTGGCTGGGTGAGGCGAAGTACGTGACGAGGGACTTCAAGCAAGCTCTGGTGGAGTTCCAGAACGTCTCCGCAAACTATCCGCACTCGTCCAAGGTGCCCGATGCAGATCTCAAGGTCGGCTATTGCCAGTACGAGCTCGAGCAGTGGGCTGCGGCGCGCAAGACGCTCCAGGCTGTGGCGAAGAACTATCCCGACACGACCGCGGCCAAGCTGGCATCGCAACGGCTCGATCGCATGAAGCGTGAGGGACACTAGAGCATCGTGGGAGCTGCCATGCCACAGACACGGATGCGCGACGATATCCTACCGGCCGAGCGGGTGCGGATCACCGAGATATTCCTCTCGCTGCAGGGTGAGGCGCGTACGGTCGGCGTGCCCACTGTGTTCATACGTCTTACCGGTTGCCCGTTACGCTGCGGTTACTGCGATACCGAATATGCCTTCCATGGCGGGCACTGGCTGTCGTTCGCCGAGATCGTGCAGCAGGTACGCGATCTCGGGGTGCGACATGTGACCGTGACCGGTGGCGAGCCGCTGGCGCAGAAGAACTGTGGCGCATTGCTCGAACGTCTTTGCACTGCAGGCTTTGAGGTCTCGCTGGAGACCAGCGGCGCGATGGATATCGGTGGCATCGATGCGCGTGTGAGCCGGGTCATGGACCTCAAGACGCCGGGATCGGGCGAATCGGCGCGCAATCGCCTGGAAAATATCGAGCTGCTCACCGCGCACGATCAGGTGAAGTTCGTGATCTGCGACCGTGCCGATTACGATTGGGCGAAGGACATGCTGCTCCGCTATGGGCTAGCCAAGCGTTGTGAGGTGCTGTTTTCGCCATGCCATGGCCGCATCCGGGCCACCGATCTCGCCGACTGGATAGTCGAGGATCGCCTGCCAGTCCGCTTCCAGGTGCAGCTGCACAAGCTCCTCTGGGGCGATATGCCGGGGAGATGAGTTGGAGCCGCGGCGCGCCATCGTCCTGCTCTCGGGCGGGCTCGATTCAGCTACAGCGCTTGCCGTAGCGCGAGAGCAGGGTTATCAGACCCTGGCCATGAGCTTCCGCTACGGCCAGCGTCACGCGGCCGAGCTGGCGGCTGCCGAGCGGGTAGCGGCCGCATTGGGTGTGAGCGAACACCGCATCGTGGATATCGACCTCGGTGCATTCGGAGGCTCGGCCCTCACCGACAGCGGTATCCCTGTTCCCGAGGTGCCTGCTACCGGAATTCCGGTGACCTATGTTCCGGCACGCAACACCATCTTCCTCGCCTTCGGGCTGGCCTGGGCGGAGGTGGCGCAAGCGCGGGCCTTGTTCATCGGCGTCAATGCCGTGGATTATTCGGGCTATCCGGACTGCCGTCCCGGGTATATCGCCGCATTCCAGCAGATGGCGGATCTGGCCACACGAGCCGGGGTCGAGGGTCATGGTGTCCGTTTGCTGACCCCGCTGATCGACCTCAGCAAGGCCGAGATCATCCGCACCGGGATAGAGCTTGGCGTGGACTACGCGCTCACCGTGTCCTGCTACCAGGCCGATCAGGAAGGCAGGGCCTGTGGCGTCTGCGACTCCTGCCGGATCCGGAAAGAGGGTTTCATCGCCGCGGGGGTGGACGACCCGACTCGCTATCGCTGAGGTTTTCGTGATCGCGCGCTTGGGGTATCATGCGCGTCCCGCCATTTTGGCGAGCGCTGCCGCACGCTGTGGCAGGGATGGCCGGTACAAAGTTTCGAGTTTCTGGGCCGTTAGCTCAGTTGGGTAAGCCGGATGATTTGCGCGAAGCATCGCTTCGCGCCGGCGCACGGCCCGACAGGAAGTCGGGGCTGGGGGTGGGAAGGACCACTCGCGTGTCGCCAGGGATGGCAGGTACAAGATTTCGAGTTTCTGGGCCGTTAGCTCAGTTGGGTAAGTCGGATGATTTGCGCGAAGCATCGCTTCGCGCCGGCGCACGGCCCGACAGGAAGTCGGGGCTGGGGGTGGGAAGGACCACTCGCGTGTCGCCAGGGATGGCAGGTACAAGATTTCGAGTTTCTGGGCCGTTAGCTCAGTTGGTAGAGCAGTTGGCTTTTAACCAATTGGTCGTAGGTTCGAGTCCTACACGGCCCACCAACTTAATGAGAAAGCCGGTGCTACGCACCGGCTTTTTTGTTGATACGGGCCGGGTAGAACTCGACCCTCGCGGGTCGCTTTCCCGCACCGCCTCCTGCTGCGCGGGAAAGGCCTGGCCTGCCATCCCTGGCAGGCCGCTCGGCGGGGCGAAGCAGTGCTTCGCCGGAATCCGCCTCGCCCTACACGGCCCACCAACTTAATGAGAAAGCCGGTGCTACGCACCGGCTTTTTTGTTGATACGGGCCGGGTAGAACTCGACCCTCGCGGGTCGCTTTCCCGCACCGTCTCCTGCTGCGCGGGAAAGGCCTGGCCTGCCATCCCGGGCAGGCCGCTCGGCGGGGCGAAGCAGTGCTTCGCCGGAATCCACCTCGCCCTACACGGCCCACCAACTTAATGAGAAAGCCGGTGCTACGCACCGGCTTTTTTGTTGATACGGGCCGGGTAGAACTCGACCCTCGCGGGTCGCTTTCCCGCGCCGCCTCCTGCTGCGCGGGAAAGGCCTGGCCTGCCATCCCGGGCAGGCCGCTCGGCGGGGCGAAGCAGTGCTTCGCCGGAATCCACCTCGCCCTACACGGCCCACCAACTTAATGAGAAAGCCGGTGCTACGCACCGGCTTTTTTGTTGATGCGGGCCGGGTAGAACTCGACCCTCGCGGGTCGCTTCCGGGCTGCGCAATCCCAGCTTGGTGCGGAAGTCCGGATGGTCTTCTGGTCACCTGTGGTGCGTGTGCGTTGCGCCCTGATCTGACGATACCGGTAGTGCAGAAATGCCATCTGGCGCCAGCGAGGCCGGTCAAGTAGTCTTGGAGGCTGAAAATCAGCCGGCCGTATGACCGCCCATGCCCCATTCCAAACTCCATATCCTTCTTGTCGAAGATAACCCGGCCGATGCTCGACTCGTCCAGCTCGCCCTGGAAGGGGCGGGGGAACACGGCCTTGAGATCACCCATGTCGAGCGATTGAGCAAGGCCATCGACGCGCTGGATACCGGCGATTTCGATGGCGCGCTGCTCGATATGTCCTTGCCGGATGCCACCGGCATGGAAGCGGTGACCGCGGTCAACGATTCCCAACCCGACATGCCGATCGTCGTGCTCAGCGGTCAGCAGGACGAGCAAGTCGCCTTGGAAGCCGTGCGTTCAGGGGCGCAGGATTATCTGGTCAAGGGGTTCACCGATGGTGCCTTGATCGCCCGCTCGGTGCGCTATGCGGTAGAGCGCAAGCGCGCGGAGGTCGAACTGCGCAAGATGCGCGACGAGCTCGAGCAGCGCGTACGCGAACGCACCGCCAATCTCACCCGCGCCAATCAGGCCTTGCATGAAGAGGTCCTGCAACGGCTTGAGACCGAAGCCGCGCTGAAGCAGCAGCGCGATTTCGTGGGCACGGTGCTGGACACGGTAAGTGCGCTGGTTGTCGTGCTCGATATCGAGGGCCGCATCACCGCCTTCAATCGTGCCTGCGAGCTGCTGACCGGCCGCCAGGCCGACGAGGTGCGCGGTATCCCGGTGTGGCAGGTATTGGGCTTGGCCGAGGAGGCCGGGCCACTGCAGGCATTGTTCGAGAGCCTGATCGCCCGCCGCGAGATGGGGCGGCCCGAAGTACGCTGCCTGGCCGCCGATGGCGAGATCCGTTATATCGCCTGGACTGTAGTCCTCATCCATGCCGAGCAGGGCGATGTCGATTACATCATCTGTACCGGTACCGACATAACCGAGCAGAAGCACGCTGCGGAACTCGAGCGTCAGCGCATGCTCGAGCTCGCACATACCGCGCGCGTGGGCACACTTGGTGAGATGGCGACCCAGTTGGCGCATGAGCTTAATCAGCCGTTGACCGCGATCGCGGGATTCAGCGCCGCGAGCCTGCGGCTGATGCAGATGGGTCAGTGGGAAGGAGAGGACATGCGCGAAGCCTTGCGCAGTATCCAGCGCCAGGCCGAGCGTGCCGGAGAGATCATCCGCCGGATGCGCGGATTCGTGCGCAAGGCGGAATTCAAACGTCAGATCCTGGAGTTGGGTGAGCTGACCCGCGATGCAGTGCGCTTCACCGAGGTGGAGGCTCGCTGGGCGGCAACCACGGTGACTCTGGATGCGGCGCAGGATCTGCCGCTGGTGGAGGGGGATGCAATCCTCATCGAGCAGGTTATCCTTAACCTGGTCCGTAACGCGATCGATGCCTTGAAAGCGTTGCCGGAAGGCGAGCCGCGCGAGATCAGGATCGATCTGCAGGCGGATTCGCAGGCTTCCGAGGTACGGATCTCGGTGTCCGATAACGGCCCGGGGCTGACCGAAGAAGAAGTGGCCCAGGTGTTCGACCCCTTCTATACAACCAAGGAGGCGGGTATGGGTATGGGGCTGGCAATCTGCCAGACTATAGTGCAGTCGCACGGAGGCCGGCTTTCGGTGCGTTCGCAGCCTGGGGACGGGGCGGTGTTCACTTTCACCCTCCCGGTGACCAGGAAGGGAGACAGCGATGGATGAGAAAGTGAAGATATATGTGGTCGACGACGATGAAGCGGTGCGCAGCTCCCTGCGCCTGTTGCTTCGTTCGGCCGGCTATACGGTCGAAGCGATGGATTCGGCGGATTCGTTTCTGGATAACTTCAAACCCGGTAGTGCCGGTTGCCTGCTTCTGGACGTCCGCATGCCGGGAATGAGCGGGCTCGAGCTGCAGAAGGTGCTGAAGGAGCGGAAGATCGGTATCCCCGTGATCATCATCACCGGCCACGGCGATATCACGATGGCCGTGGACGCGATGAAGAGCGGCGCCTTCGATTTTCTGGAAAAGCCATTCAACGATGCAGACCTTCTCGAACGGGTCGCAGACGCGGTCAAGATCGACCTCGACGAGCATCATTACGCCGAGGGATTGAAAGAGCAGGTGAAACACCTGGAAAGCCTCACCGCGCGCGAACGCGAGGTCATGGATCTGATGGTGGCCGGACGCCTGAACAAGCAGATCGCCTGGGACCTCGATATCAGCGTGCGCACGGTCGAGACTCATCGTGCGCGCGTGATGGAGAAACTGGGCGTGCGTTCTTTGTCCGAAGTGGTACGCATCGCTCTGACTTCCGAAAGAGAAGGGCTGAGCACCTCGGCAACCGAGAATTAGAGGCTTCTGGAAGACGTTCCCGTGGATACCCGGATGACCACCGAAAATTCGTCGGCGCGGCTCGCCGAACGTCTCGACCCGACATTCTTGCGTCTGCTGAATGCGGCGACCAATGCGATCATGATCGCAGACGCCACAGGTACGATAGTCCTCGCCAATCGCGCGTCCGAGGATATCCTTGGCTATGCCGCGACCGAACTGATCGGCCGCTCGGTCGAGATACTGGTTCCGGCGCGTCAGCGCAACGCCCATATGAAGCTGCGCGAAGACTATATGCACCATCCCGAAGGCCGGTATATGGGGCAAGGTCGAGAGGTGCGCGCGGTACACAAGAATGGCCGCGTCTTTCCACTGGAAGTTGCGCTAACCCCGCTGGATATCGGCGGCGAGACGTTCGTGGTTGCGGTGGCCAAGGACATGACCGCCGAGAAACGCGCGCAGCGGGCACTCGAGCGCAAGTCGGCGGAGCTGGCGCGCTCGAATGCGGAACTGCAACAATTCGCTTATGTTGCCTCACACGACCTGCAGGAACCTCTGCGGATGATCGCGAGCTATACGGAGCTGTTCTCGCGCCGCTATCGGGGTCAGCTCGACGCAGAGGCCGACGAATTCATCGAATATATCCTCGAAGGCGCATCGCGGATGCGGGATCTCATCAACGATCTGCTCGTCTTCTCGCGGATCGGGGGTGGCGAACGCGCGAAGGAGCAGGTCGATCTGAACGAGATACTCAGCGATGTCGCCTACCGTCTGCAGACCGCGATCAAAGAGACCGATGCCGTCATCGAGTACGAGGCATTGCCGACGGTTTTCGGCAGCCGGGTCGAATATGTCGAGTTGTTTCAGAACCTGCTTTCCAACGCGATCAAGTTCCGGGGCGATAACACGCCGCATATCGAGATCGAAGCGCGGCCGGTTGAAGGGCGTTACGCTTTCACCGTGCGGGACAATGGCATCGGCATCGAGGCCAAATATGCCGAACGGATCTTCCAGGTCTTCCAGCGGCTGCATAGCAAGCAGGACTACAAGGGCACCGGTATCGGGCTCGCGATCTGCAGGCGCGTGGTCGAAAAGTATGGCGGATCGATCAGGGTCGAATCGGCGCCCGCTGAGGGTGCCGCGTTCCTGTTCACGCTGCCGGCCACGGCCGAACCAAGTGAGGATTGAATGATGTTCAAAGACAGACGGCCAGTTGAGATCCTGTTGGTGGAGGATAATCCTGCGGACGTGAGGCTGACCCAGGAGGCCCTTAAGGAAGCCAAGGTCAGCAACAATCTCGCCGTCGTCGACGACGGCGAGAAGGCGATGGCCTACCTGCGCCGCGAAGAGACATACACGGATGCCACAGTGCCTGATCTGATCCTGCTCGATCTCAACCTGCCGCGGAAGGATGGCCGCGAGGTGCTCGCCGAGATCAAGGCAGACCCGCGCCTGCGCCAGATCCCGGTGGTCGTGCTGACGACGTCGGCGGCGGAAGAAGACATCTTGCGTTCCTATGACCTGCACGCCAATTGTTATGTCACCAAGCCTGTACAGTTCGAGCAGTTTGTCACTATCGTCAAGAGTATCGAGGATTTCTGGCTCACGATCGTGACACTGCCGGGAGAGCGCTGAGCGCTTCGTAGAAGTACGTATTTACGGTCTCCGAGGGGGGTCGTAACGTCAACTCAGTGCACCGGCCGCAACGAGAGGGAGACGTCCATGGCGGGGATCTGGGTAGTGGCGGCGAATCAGGTACGGGCGCGCATTTTCGAGCGAGAAAAGCGCAATAAACTCAATGAACTAAAAGATTTAGTTAATCCAGAATCGCGCTTACGCGAGCAGGATCTGACGTCCGACCAACCCGGTCGGGTTGTCGGCATGGGCAGTCCTGTCCGTCATGGCGTGCCGGCGGCTCATTCCAAGAAAGAGCAGGCGGCGGAGCGCTTCGCGCGCGAGCTGTGCGAGCTACTGTTCCAGGCACGCGACAACGGCGGCCTGGACAACATCGTCCTTATCGCACCCCCGGCTTTCCTCGGCCAGCTGCGCAGCCACATGGATGCGCCCACCCGGCGGCTCGTGAGCACCGAGATCGCGAAGAATGTGGTGGAACAGCCGGTCGAGCGTATTCTCGAGACCTTGCGCGGGGCCGAGTAGACGGGCCAGGCGGGCGTGGCCCGAAAATCCCGCCTTGATATATTAGAAAAGCATAATATAATGTCCGCAGCTCAAGCGGCCGAGCTCACCGCATGGAGGTTGCGATGACCCGTATTCTCACTATCGGTACGACGGCCATGGCCGTTCTGCTGTGGTCTTTGGCGCTGGCGGCGTCGCCGGCCCAGCTGCCGTTCCCTGTCACCCAGGCCGAAGTGCGCCAGATGGCGCGCCGGCAGGTCTTCGACGGCGTGCTCGAGGCCGTGAACAAGGCCACCGTGGCGGCGCAGACTACCGGGCGCATCGTCGAGATCGATGCCGACGTGGACGATTATGTGCCGAAGGGTCAGGTCATCATCCGCTTCCGCGATACCGAACAGAAGGCGGCGCTGAAGCGCGCCCAGGCTGGCCTGGACGAGGCGAGCGCTCGTTACAAACAGAGCAAGGACGAATATGAGCGGCGCAAGAACCTGTTCGCGAAACAGCTGATCTCGAAGGCGGCGATGGATGCGGCCAGCGCCGATTACAAATCGGCCCAGGCGCGCCTGGCTGGTGCTCAGGGTGCGGTGACCGCGGCTCAGGAGCAGCTTGATCACACCGTTGTCAGGGCCCCATACAGCGGTATCGTGACCGCCCGGCACGTCGAGGTCGGCGAGACCGCAACCGTGGGACAACCCTTGATGACCGGGATCTCGCTGGAAGAATTGCGAGCCAGTGTGGATATCCCCCAGGAATACGTCGATACCCTGCGCCACGATGCCGACATCCTGGTGACGCTCCCCGACGGGCGTGTGGTGAAGGGGGAATCGTTGCGTGTCTTTCCCTACGCCGATCCGCAGGCGCATACGTTCAAGGTCAGGGTGAACCTCAAGCCGGGCGAGAAGGGCGTGTATCCCGGGATGCTGATCAAGGTCAGCCTCGTTACGGGCGAGGTGCAGCGCCTCGTCGTGCCGGTCCAGGCCGTCATCCATCGCAGCGAGGTGACCGGAGTCTACGTGGTCGGCGACGACGGCGCGGTGCATCTGCGCCAGGTCCGTATCGGCCATGAATATGAGGGTGGCGAGGTCGAGGTGCTCTCGGGCCTGTCAGCAGGGGAGACCGTGGCGCTCGATCCGCAGGCCGCGACTGTCTATACCAAGAACCAGCCCGGGGATTGAGCATGGGGGAACGCCTAGGGATATCGGGAGCGCTCGCCAGGAAGTTCCTGCAATCGGAGATCACACCGCTGCTGGCGCTGGTCGGCCTGTTGCTGGGTCTGTTCGCGGTCGCGGTCACGCCGCGCGAAGAAGAGCCCCAGATCAACGTCACCTTCGCTAATGTGTTCATCCCTTACCCGGGGGCCTCAGCGAGCGAGGTCGAGCATCTGCTGACGACTTCCGCCGAGCAGGTGCTCTCCGAGATCAAGGGCGTGAAGCATATCTATTCGGTCTCGCGTCCGGGCATGGCTGTGCTCACCGTCGAGTTCAAGGTGGGCGAAGACCGCACCCAGGCCATCGTGCGCCTGTATAACGCCATCTACTCCAAGCAGGACTGGCTGCCACCCAACATCCATGTCGGCCGACCTCTGATCAAGCCCAAGGGCATCGACGACGTGCCCATCGCGGCGGGCACCCTGTGGAGCGAGGATCCGAATGTCGGTGCTGACCAGTTGCTGCGGGTCGCGCATACCATAGAGACCGAGCTCAAGCGGGTTCCGGGCACGCGCGATATCTACACTATCGGTGGTCCCGACCGCGTGGTGCACGTACTGCTCGATCCACAGAAGATGTCGGGCTATGGCATCACTGTGCAGGATCTGGCCCAGGCCTTGTCGATGGCCGACACCTCCGCCGATGCTGGCGCGCTTGTCGCCGACAATACCGATATCCCGGTCCAGGCGGGTACGTTCCTGACCACGCCGGACGAAGTGGCCAATCTCGTGGTGGGCGTGCATGACGGCGCGCCGATCTATCTGCACGATGTGGCGAAGGTGAAATACGGACCCGATGCGCCGGACAAATATGTCTGGCTGGGCACGGGCCCCAAGGCGAACGAGGCGGGCATTAAGGCCAAAGGGGTGTATCCGGCAGTGACCATCGCCGTGGCCAAGAAGCCGGGCGCCAATGCCGTGACTGTGGCGGATCAGGTCATCGAGCGCTTCTCGCAGATGCAGGGCACGTTCGTGCCCGAGGGTATCCACGCCACGGTCACGCGCAATTACGGCGCCACCGCTGACGCCAAGGCCAAACTGCTGATCGAGAAGCTGATCTTCGCCACCACGGCGGTGGTGTTGCTGGTTCTGATCGCGCTGGGCTGGCGCGAGGCGGTGGTGGTCGGCACCGCGGTGATCATCACCTTGATGATCACACTGTTCGCTTCCTGGGCCTGGGGCTTCACCCTCAACCGGGTATCGCTGTTCGCTCTGATATTCTCTATCGGCATCCTAGTCGACGATGCCATCGTGGTGGTGGAAAACGTCCACCGCCACATGCAGCTTGGCGAACGCAAGCTGGTCGAGGCGATACCGGCGGCGGTGGACGAGGTGGGCGGTCCGACCATACTTGCCACGTTTACCGTGATCGCGGCGCTCCTGCCGATGGCATTCGTCTCGGGTCTGATGGGGCCGTACATGAGCCCCATACCGATCAACGCCAGCATGGGCATGCTGATCTCCCTGGCGGTCGCGTTCATCCTCACGCCATGGCTGTACAACCGCTTCTTCGCGAATGTCGCGCACGGCAGCGAGCATGACCAGCCGCACGAAGACAAGATGTATCTCTGGCTCCACGGTATCTACCAGAAATACATGGGCCCGTTCCTGAGCGATGAACGCGGGCGCAAGCTTCGCCACCGCCTGTACATGGTGCTCGGTGTGCTCATCCTCGCTTCCATCGGCCTCGCGGGCGTGAAGCTGGTGGTATTCAAGATGCTGCCCTTCGACAACAAGTCGGAGTTCCAGGTCGTGGTGGACATGCCCGAAGGTACGACCCTAGAGCAGACAGCGCGCGTGCTTTCGGCTCTCGGCGCCTACATCTCCACGGTCCCGGAGGTCACCGACTACCAGGCTTATGCCGGTACGGCCGCCCCGATAAACTTCAATGGCCTGGTACGCCAGTACTATCTGCGCCGCGATGCCAACCAGGGCGATCTCCAGGTAAACCTGATCGACAAGAGCGAACGCAAACGCCACAGCCACGAGATCGCGCTTGCCGTGCGCGGCCCGCTGGACAAGATCGCTGCGAAATACGATGCCGATATCAAGATCGTCGAAGTCCCGCCCGGCCCGCCGGTGATGTCGCCGCTCGTGGCCGAGGTCTACGGGCTGGATTATTCCGGTCAGATCAAGGTGGCCAAATGGGTCGAAGGCATCTTTGAACACACTCCCGATATCGTCGATATCGACGATTCCGTCGAATCGACGGCGCCCAAGCTGATACTGAAGGTCGATCGGCAGCGGGCGGCGCTGCTCGGCGTGAGTCAGGCTTCGGTCGTGGCGGCAGTGAGTGCTGCGCTGGGCGGTGACGATGCGGCTTTCCTGCACGTCGACCAGGCGAAGTACGCGGTGCCCATCCGGCTCGAGTTCCCCGTCGCCGACAAGGCGCATCTCGCTACCTTGCTGGCGATGAAAGTACGTTCGCGCAACGGTGCGATGGTGCCTTTGTCCGAGGTCGTGGAACCGAAGCGGACCGTGCGCGAGCACGCGATCTATCACAAGGACCTGCTACCGGTGGTATATGTGACCGGCGACATGGCCGGCAAGCTCGACAGCCCCCTGTATGGCATGTTCGAGATGTTGTTCAAGATGCGCCATGACGCGATGCCGAACGGGAATACCATCAAACAGTTTCTCACCGAGCAGCCCGACAATCCTTATCAGTACAGTCTCAAGTGGGACGGCGAATGGCAGATCACCTACGAGACCTTTCGCGATATGGGCATCGCCTATTCGGTCGGGCTGATCCTGATCTACCTGCTGGTAGTGGGGCAGTTCAGATCGTATGTGGTGCCCTTGATCATCATGGCGCCGATCCCGCTGACCATCATCGGCATCATGCCCGGACATGCCTTGCTCGGCCGGCAATTCACAGCGACTTCGATGATCGGCATGATCGCACTGGCGGGCATCATCGTGCGCAATTCGATCCTGCTGGTCGATTTCATCAGGCAGGAGATGGCGGCGGGTGTAACGCTGCGCGATGCAGTGTTGCGCTCGGGAGCTGTGCGCGCGCGCCCGATCGTGCTCACCGGCTTGGCTGCGGTGCTGGGCGCGTTCTTCATCCTCGACGATCCGATCTTCAGCGGCCTCGCGGTGTCGCTGATCTTCGGTATCGTGGTGTCGACGCTGCTGACGCTGGTGGTGATCCCGATCCTCTACTACGCGGTCATGCGCAGGCAGGAGACCGGGCAGGCAGGGCGCTAGCCGTGGCTGGGCGCGCAGTAGAGGCTGTGCAGGACCTCGATGACCCGGCTCGCTTCGTCGCCGGACAGGGAATAGAAGATGGTCTGTGCCTTGCGCCGCGTGCACACGAGGCCGTCGCGGCGGAGCAGGGCGAGGTGTTGGGAGAGTGCCGATTGGCTCAGGCCCACATTCTCCGCCAGCGCCCCGACGGAGACTTCGCCTTCCGCGAGCCGGCAGAGGATCATGAGCCGGTTCTCGTTGGCCAGGGCCTTGAGCAGCCGGCTCGCTTCCCCGGCGTGGGTGCGCATCGCGCCCAAGTCGATGCCGTCGAGCGGCTCGGTCGTGGATCCGGACTGGTTTTCGGATGGAGTCATGGGCATGCAGCCACAGCATCTGGAAAGGCGGTCGCCAATCTGAATACTAGTTGACGGCTCTGGTATTCTCAACTGAATCAGGTTGCGAAGGCCGCGGCGGAGACGGCAATCCATGCAGATCGAGAGCTTCTACCACCCGGATTCGGGCACGTTCACTCATGTCGTGGTGGATCCTCAGACGCGCCAGGCGGCGGTCATCGACCCGGTCGCGAGCTTCGATGTCGTGTCAGGAACCCTCGACCACGGCCCGGCGCGCGGGATTCTCGACTGGATCCGGGCGCTCGGGCTGAACGTGGAGTGGATACTGGAAACCCATGCCCATGCCGATCATCTTAGCGGGGCCGCGTTCCTGCGCGGGAAGACCGGAGCCCCGGTCGGCATCGGCGCCGGCATCCGTGCCGTGCAGGAAAGATTTGCGCGCGAATACGGGCTCGGGCCCGAATTTCCCACAGACGGGTCCCAGTTCGATCGGCTATTCGAAGATGGCGACCGCTTCGGGCTCGGTGCGTTCGAGATCGAGGTTATCGCCACCCCCGGGCATACCAGCGACAGCGTGAGTTACCGGGTCGGTGACGCGGTCTTTGTCGGCGACAGCCTGTTCATGCCTGATTCGGGCACGGCGCGCTGCGACTTCCCCGGTGGCGACGCCGGCCGCCTTTACGATTCCATCCAACGTCTCTATGCGCTGCCGGACTCGACCCGGATCTTCGTCTGCCACGACTATGGCCCGGACGGCCGCGCTGCGGCGCACCAGACCACCGTGGGGGAAGAGAAGCAGGGCAATATTCACGTCCGTGCCGGGACCTCGCGCGAGGAGTTCATAGAGCGTCGTCGGGCACGCGATGCCACCCTGGGCCTGCCCAGGCTGATCATCCCCGCGATCCAGGTCAATATGCGCTCCGGCGAACTGCCCGAGGCCGATGCCGACGGCCGGCGCTTCCTGAGATGGCCGAGCGACGGTTTCCTCGTCGGCGAGCGCCGCGAGCCGGGTTGAGTACGTCGGGATATGGTATCCTAGGCGGCTGATTTCGGCCGCCTTTAAGTGGGGGATGTGGCGCCCTCGGGCGTGCCGCGCGCCTGTGGACGTCTCGCACATCCACCGCGCGTACGGCCTCAAGGGTCCGTGGCGGACGCCAGGAATTTTCATCGATCAGTTAGGAGTTAAGGACATGAGCAATAAGGAGCTGGAGGCCGTCGCGCGCGCGCTGGTCGCACCGGGAAAAGGTATCTTGGCTGCAGACGAGAGCTTCGGCACGATCGAGAAGCGCTTCAAGAGCATCGGTGTCGAATCCAGCGAAGACGCTCGTCGTCAGTATCGCGGCTTGCTCTTCACCACTCCCGGCGCGGAAGATTTCATCAGCGGCGTGATCCTGTATGACGAGACTCTCCGTCAGAAGTCGGAGGATGGCGTGCCGTTCGCCCAGATCATGCACCGCAATGGCGTCGTGCCGGGCATCAAGGTCGATACCGGAGCCAAAGTCTTCGCCGGACATGAGGCCGAGAAGATCACCGAGGGCCTCGACGGCCTGCGCGATCGACTCAAGGAGTACTACGAGCTGGGTGCCCGTTTTGCCAAGTGGCGCGCTGTGATCACCATCGGCGACGGGATCCCGAGCCGGGCCTGCATCGAGGCCAATGCCCATGCGCTGGCACGCTATGCGGCGCTGTGCCAGGAAAACGGCCTGGTTCCCATCGTCGAGCCCGAAGTCCTGATGGATGGCGATCATGATCTCGCCCGTTGCGAGGCCGTGACCGGCGAGACGCTGCACGTGGTGTTCGCCGAGCTCTACCGCCAGGGTGTCGCCCTTGAAGGCATGCTGCTCAAACCCAACATGGTCATTTCGGGCAAGGCGTGCGCCCGGCAGGCCAGCGCGCGTGAAGTGGCGGAAGCCACGGTGCGCTGCCTCAGCCGGTTCGTGCCGGCAGCGGTGCCGGGAATCGTCTTCCTTTCCGGTGGCCAGACCCCGGAACAGGCGACCGAGCATCTGAGCATCATGAACACCTTGGGCCCGCATCCCTGGGAACTCAGCTTCTCCTATGGCCGTGCGCTGCAGGAGCCGGCACTGAAAGCCTGGCATGGCAAGCGCGAGAACATCGATGTGGCCAAGAAGGCCTTCTACCACCGTGCCAAGTGCAACAGTGCGGCGCGAAGCGGTAGCTATACGGCGGCGATGGAGAACGCCTGAACGACACCAGGAGCTGTCTCGAGCCAAGGCTCCGCATGGGGCCCGGTCAGGTGGCGGTCAGTCCCTCGCCCGATCGGGCCGGTGCCGTTATGTCAGGTCCAGGGAACCGGTCCGACAAACTCGGGGTCTGAGTACCGAGTGAGTCCAAATCCAGATTGCGGGCTCACGTATAATGCATAACCAATCCCCACGGGGAGCAAGGGTGTTTGCCTCGAGCACAGGGCGATGAACGAACGAGCTAGTCAGGGAGATAATCTCGTCGAGATCCGCGATCTGCGCTATACGCGCGGTGAGAAGGTGATCTTCGATGATCTGAATATCGACATCGAGCGCGGGAAGGTCACTGCGATCATGGGGCCGAGCGGCACGGGTAAGACCACGCTCCTGCGCCTGATCACGGGCCAGATCCTTCCCGATCGCGGGACGGTGAAGGTCGACGGTCTCGAAGTTCCCAAGCTCGGTACTGACGAGCTGTACAAGTTGCGCAAACGCATGGGTATGCTGTTTCAGAACGGCGCCCTGCTTACCGATTACTCGGTCTACGAAAACGTCGCCTTCCCGCTCCGCGAACATACGGATCTTCCCGAGGCGCTGATCCACCATCTGGTGCTGATGAAGTTGCAGGCCGTGGGTCTGCGTGGCGCTTGGGACATGATGCCGTCGGAACTTTCCGGGGGCATGGCGCGCCGCGTGGCGCTCGCGCGAGCGATCGTCCTCGATCCGATGATGATCCTCTACGATGAACCGTTCACAGGTCTGGACCCGATCTCCATGGGTGTGGTGGTACGCTTGATCCGATTGCTTAACGATACCTTGGGGCTGACCAGTATCGTGGTCTCGCACGATGTCGAGGAGATCGCGACAGTCGCTGACAGTACCTACCTCATCTCGGGCGGCAAAGTCATCGCTCACGGTACGCCGAAAGAACTCGAAGAGAACACGTCGGCCTGGGTACGCCAGTTCATGCGCGGGCTCGCGGACGGTCCGGTGCCGTTCCATTATCCGGGCCCCGATTATGCGGCCCATCTGCTGGAGACGGGACGGCGCTGATGGAATGGTTGCGTTACATTCGCTACTCGATCCAGGATTTTGTCGAAACCTTCGGCAGCAGCCAGCTGTTCCTGTTGAAATTGCTCGGCTATACGCCCTCGGCCCTGCTGCGCCCGGCGCTGATCTTCGAGCAGATCTATTCGGTCGGCGCGATGTCGGTGGTGCTGCTCAGCATCGCCGGTCTGTTCGTGGGCATGGTGCTGGGGCTGCAGGGCTACAACACGCTTGAACGATTCGGTTCGACCGGCGCGCTGGGCACGCTGGTTGCGCTGAGCCTGTTTCGCGAGCTGGGGCCGGTGGTCACTGCGCTGCTGTTCGCCGGGAGAGCGGGGACGGCACTCGCTTCCGAGATCGGTCTGATGCGCGCGACGGAACAGATATCCGGCATGGAGATGATGGCGGTGGATCCGATCCGCCGTGTGGTGGTGCCGCGGTTCATCGGTGGCGTGATCTCGGTACCGTTGCTGACGATGATCTTCAATGCTATCGGAATCCTGGGCGGTTTCCTGGTCGGCGTGAAGTTCCTGGGCGTCGATGCGGGCACGTTCTGGTCACAGATGAGAGACAACGTCGATCTGTACAACGACGTTTTCAACGGGCTTTTCAAGAGTTTCGTGTTCGGCGGCGCGGCCAGCCTTGTTGCGGTATTCGAGGGTTATAACTCGATCCCGACGGCGGAGGGTGTCAGTCGTGCGACTACGCGTACAGTTGTGCTGACGGCGGTAGCCGTACTGGCGCTCGATTACATACTTACAGCACTCATGCTGAACGGGGTTTAAGCGATGAGACAGACACGGGCAGTGGAATTCGGGACAGGCTTGTTCATCCTGTTCGGCATCGGGGCGCTGTTCTTCCTGGCGACGCAGACGACCAATATCGAGACCTACGGTGCCGACAAGGGCTACGTGGTGACTGCGCGCTTCACGAATGTGGGCGGCCTCAAGGTCCGCGCACCCGTGACCATGGCAGGGGTCACCATCGGCCGAGTGAGCACGATCGCGTTCGATCCCAAGCGTCTCGATGCCGTGGTGACGATGAAGATCGAAAGTCGCTACAACACGCTGCCCAGCGACAGCAGTGCCAGCGTGCTGACGTCAGGCCTGCTGGGCGAACAATACATCGGATTGGAACCCGGAGGGGCGGAAACCAATCTAAAAGACGGGGACCAGATCCAGTTCACGCAACCCGCGATCGTACTGGAGAACCTCATCGGGAAGTTCCTGTTTAACAATAAGTCTTCGGAGAAGCAGTGATGCGTGTGTTCAAGACGTCTATCGCGGTCATCCTGCTGGTGGCGCTCGGGTCACTGGCACGGGCCGATGTCGCACCGCCCGACCAGGTGGTCAAGGCGGCGGCGCAGAAAGTGCTGGATACGCTGCGCGACCAGCACGATGCGTTGAAATCGGATCCGGGCAAGGTCTACGAGCTGGTCGAGAAGGACATGCTCCCGGTCTTCGACTTCAATTACACTGCCCGTCTGGTGCTCGGACGCTATTGGCGGACGGCCGACGATGCGCAGCGCAAGGCATTCAAGGACGCCTTCTATCGCTATCTCGTGCACAGCTATGCGGATGGCCTGGTCAACTACGCGAACGACAAGGTCGAGGTCCAGCCCTTCCGTGGCGATTCAAGCGATAAACGCGCCATGATCCGCACCAAGGTGATCCGTCCCGACGGACCACCGGTCGCGGTGGATTACGCCATGCACCGCACGGCTGACGGCTGGAAGGCGTTCGATGTGACGATCGAAGGCGTCTCCTATGTGACCAATTACCGCAACTCCTTCTCCGGCGAGATACAGCAGACCAGTCTGGATGCGCTGATCAAGCGCCTGAACACGGAATCGGAGAAAGCGGATAACGGCAAGGGCGCGATCGGTGATCAGGGCGGCAAGACCGCAGCCAACGACAAAGCATCGAGCTCGAACGGCGGATGACCGGTATCGATTTCGAAAGCCTCGGCGGTGGACGGATCCTCGTCAGCGGGAGGCTGACTTTCGCCACCGCGACCAAGGCTCTGGAGATCAGCAAACGGCTGTTTGCCAATCATCCGGAGCTCGAGATCGATCTTGGCGATGTCAGCGCCAGCGACAGCGCCGGGCTGGCTGTACTTATCGAGTGGCTCAGCCGGGCAAGAGCCGATGGCAGGACGATCGTATTCCGCAATATTCCCGAGCAACTGCTGGCTATAGCGCGCATCAGCGAAGTCGAAGACCTGCTGCCCCAGGCTGCCTGAAGAGCGGCCCGGGTTCAGTTCCCGGAGCCGCCAGAACCTCCATCCGTGCCGGAATCTCCTTCGTCGTCATCGGGGAAGTCCGGATATTGGGGCGGGGGGTCGCCATCATAGATCTCGTAGCGGCGGTGCTGCAGATAGGCATCGCGAACGAACTGATACGGATCGAAAGCCTGCTGGATGAGTTTGTCTGCATCGAGCAGCTGCGCCCGACTGTTGATGCCGTTCACCAGATAGGCCTTGTTCCGTTCCGGCACGTTATCGGTATTGCGGATCAAGCTGATGCTGCTGTCGGCATAGCCGCCAAGCCCGTCGCGGACCGTGCTCGGACCCAGGAAGGGGATGACCAGATACGGCCCGCTGGGAATGCCCCATACGGCCAGCGTCTGGCCGAGATCTTCATCGTGTTCGGGCATGCCGGCATGCTGGGCCACATCGAACAGGCCGAATATCCCCAACGTCGAATTCATCACGAAGCGTCCGGTGTCCGACAGCGCGATCAGAGGCTTGCCCTGGAGGATGTCGTTGGCGATCACGATGGGCGAGCTCAAGTTGCCGAAGAAGTTGCTGATGCCGGCGCGGGCTGGACTCGGTACGACCTTCTTGTAGCCCTTGGCAACGGGTTTCAGCACCGCACGGTCGATAGCGTCGTTGAACTTGTAGGTGACGCGGTTGATGCTTTCGAAAGGGTCGGGGTTGGAGGCGCTGCCATCGGACTTGTGTGCAGCGGTAGCACAACCCCCGAGCGCCAGGGCGCAGATCATCAACAGCGCGCGGAATGGCGTCCGCCCTACCTGTACGGCAATTTGCTTGGGCATACCTGAAGCCTTCACGAATCCTTCTGTGCGCGGCGCAGTCTAAGCATTTGCTCCCGCCTGGTAAAGACGCCGTCTGGGCCTGGACCGCAGTTTCGCCAGCCGGTGCCCCGGGTCAGCGGAGACTGCCGTCCCCGTCCGGGCTCCGGTGGCGCTTGGCTTGGTCGTGCT
Organism: uncultured Pseudomonadota bacterium; assembly: GCA_963739695.1. Classification (GTDB taxonomy): domain Bacteria; phylum Pseudomonadota; class Gammaproteobacteria; order Natronospirales; family CAVUBB01; genus CAVUBB01. Next base: position 23,327 of record CAVUBB010000021.1, read on the forward strand.
CGATATCCTTGGCGTGGTCACGACGGAGCTGGTCGAGTTGTGCCTGGTAGCGAGCCCGCTGGTAAGGATCGATATCGGCAGTATGCAGCGCCAGCTTGAGCTGCATCTCGGCGTCTGCGAACTGGAAATTCATCGCATAGTAGCGGGACATGTAGTAGTGCGCGTCCGCGCCTGCGCCGGAGTCGCCGGCGGCCTGGGCGAGAAGTTTGATATCGCCCGCATCGGGTTTGTGGGTGGCAAACAGCGCTTCAAGCATGGATCTGGCCTGCTTGGGCTGGCCGACGTCCAGCAATGCCTTGGCATACATCAGCGTCAGCGGATAACTGTCGCTGAACAGTTCGGCGGCGTCGGCATAAGTCTTGAGGCCTGCCTTGGTGTCGCCGGCCGTTATCTCGGCATTGGCGAGCGCGACATGGAAGGCGAGCACGTCGTCGTGCTGGAGGAGCTCTTTGAGAATCGCGATCGCCTGATCAGGGTGGGCCTGGCGGATGAGGCAGAGCGCTTCGCCGTAAAGGTCGGCGCGGTGCTCCCAGCTCCCGGCGCCCGGGTCGGAGGTGTGGAAATACTTCATCGTGCCGTCGAGATCGCTGCTGGTGAGGACGCGGATGCGTGCTCTCATCAACGCATAGCTGCGGCTGTCGGCATGTGGCGGCACATGGTACTGGCGAGCCCTGTTCTTGGCTTCCGTGATGCGCGTCAGGTCCAGCGGATGCGAGCTGAGGAACTCGGGCATATCGTAGCCCAGCAGCCGATATTGCTGCTGCATCTTCTCGAAGAAGCTCACCATGCCTTCCGGCGAGAACCCCGCGCGTGCAAGCACCTGGATCCCGACCCGGTCGGCCTCCGATTCGTTGGCGCGGGTGAAATTCAGTTGGTGCTGCGCCAGTCCGGCCTGGGTGGCGGAGATCGCAGCCATGCCGGCGTCGGGGTTGTGGGACCCCACGATGATCGCGCCGAGCAGGCCAGCGATGGCACCGAGACTGTCCAGTTTGGAACCTTCCATCTGGCGGGCGATATGGCGCTGGGTGACGTGCGATATCTCATGGGCCATCACGCCTGCCAATTCGTCTTCATTGTCGGTGTCGGTTATGAGCCCGCTGTTGACGCCGATGAATCCGCCCGGGAGCGCGAACGCGTTTATCTCATCGTCAGCGACCACGAAAAAGGTGAAGTTCAGATCGGGGCGATCGCTGTGCGATGACAGGCGGTGGCCGATATCCTGGATGTAGGCGGTCACGAGAGGGTCGTCCAGCAGCGCGTGCTGTTCCCGTATCTGGGCGACGACGCTCTGGCCCAGCTGGTTCTCCTGCTGTGGCGTGATCACGTTGCTGCCGGCGGGTCCGAGTTCGGGAAGGCTGAGCTCGTCTTGCTGCGGCTGGGCCGAGACCGGTCCGGCGATGGCGAGACTCAGCAGCAAGGCGGTGATCAGGGGTCTGAGCGGGCCTGGGCGCACGTGGGCGATTCTCCGAGTGACATCTGCTCACAGTAAGACAAGCGGGTGGGCGGGTCGTTCCCGGTACTGGCAGCCATATTACCGGGCCGGCGCCTGGCCGGCAAAGGCCGAAAACGCGAGAGCCCCGGCTGGGCCGGGGCTCCGTGTCGCGAAGGTTGATACCGTTCGGTAGATCAGAAAGTGTAGCGATACTGCGCGCCGAAGATCTCCGCGTCAGCTTTGTACGTACCCTGGATGTGATAGAGGCCGGCGTTGGTCGAGCCCGGCACCGGCTCGTCCAGCGGGATGCCGGAGCCCAGGAACAGGTGCGCGTAGCCGAAGTCCAGCGTGCTCTGCTCGCTCAGGTGCCAGCTCGCGCCGAGTGCGATCCAGGTGCGATTGTCGCCCGGCAGACGGGCATCCCGGTACTGGTCGCGGATCGGGGTCTGGTCGTAGGCCACGCCGCCGCGGAAGGTCCAGGTCGGGCTATAGGTATAGTCCGCGCCGATCGAATAGCGCGTCACGTCACGCCAATTCTCGGGCTGCACGGAATCGGGCTGGGCCGGATTGTCGAAGTTGATCCGCAGCTCCTTGAACTTGCTCCAGGTCACGTAGGAGACGTCGGCCGAGGCCTTCCATTCGGGGTTGAAGCGGTGTACCACGCTGAGGTGCATGATCGCCGGGGTATCGAAACCCGCCGTGATACCACCATTCTGGAACAGGTTCATCGACGAGAACACAGTCGGAACGTTGTCGAATTTGGCACTGCCGCCGAGATCGTGACTGACGCTGCTGCGATACGAGAAGCCCACCTTGGTCGCGCCGTAATCGAGCAGGGCGCCGACGTTCCAGCCGTAGGAGGTATCGTTGCCCGTCACCTCGGCGAAGCCATCCGCACCCTGCGGCGTGAGACCCAGTGCCGAGCAGGTGATGGGATCCACCGCGCCGAAGCACACGGCACCAAAATCGATCGCATTGGTGAGCTTGACGTCCATGTACTGGATATCGAGGCCGAAGCCCAGGGAGAGGACGTCGTTGACCTGGTAGCCGACAGAAGGATTCAGGTTCAGGACGGCGACGTTGGTATAGATGGCCTGGTAGCGGAAGATCGAATCCGCGTTGTAGTCGGTCGCGAGCCCGAATGGCGCAGTGAGACCGATGCCGAACACCAGCTTGTCGTTGATCGGCTGCGAATAATAGATCGTGGGCACGAAGCCGAGCTTGCCGACATTACCGCCTTCGCCGCCACTGAGTGGCTGGCCGATGGCGTCGGTGGCGCTCTGTTTGGTGAAATCGGCACCCAGGCGGATCGCGCTGCCGCCGATCAGGAAGCTGTGCTTCTTGACCTTGGTGAGGGCCGCCGGGTTGTACCACACGGCGGAGGCGTCATCCAGATCGGCCGCACCGCCGGAATGAGCCCGGCCAAGGCTGGTGACGCTTTGCTCGGTGAGGTGGAATCCGCCCGCTTGTGCGGTCGCGGGAAATGCCGCCACCATGGCCCAAGCTATGGCGAAGCTTGCGAGTGCAGAGAATCTCACCTGTTTTTTCATTTGGAATCCCTCAACTGTGCCTGTTTGTGGTGTCCCCCGTCATCATTCCGATCGTCCTTGGCTATGCGCCCGCTGCCTGTGCCCCTGAGGTCATGACGCCCCTCCGGTCGGAAACACCCGCTAAGTGCATGAATTGTCATTTCCTTATGACCGATGAATTCGAATCTACCGCAACTTTGGCCGGCGGTACAGGGGGTAGGCCAAAGGTGCGTCATCGCTCATGCGGTGCTTGTTGGAGTATCCTTGCCCCCGGCCGGTCGGCTCGTCCGTCGCTTCATTTTGCTGGAGGAGAAGCAGTGCAGGTACTCACACGCTGGTTTGCCCGATACTTCTCCGACCCTCAGGTGGTGATATTGCTGGCCTTCCTGTTGGGTGGCGTGCTGCTTTTCGTGCTTGCCGGACACCTCCTTGCGCCAGTCCTTGCCAGCATCGTGATCGCCTACCTGCTGGAGGGCGCCGTCGGCTGGGTGACGCGGCACGGCATGCCCAGGCTCGCAGGCGTGCTGGTGGTGTTTGCGGGTTTCCTTCTCAGCCTGCTCGGTGCCCTGTTCGTGCTGATCCCGCTGCTTTCCCGCCAGGCCGCCCAGCTGTTCGGTGAGGTGCCGGGCATGCTCGCGAAGGGCCAGACGGTGCTCGAGCACCTGCCTGAGCGCTATCCCAGCGTGATCAACGACGCGCAGGTGCACCAGATCATGGGGCGTATCCAGACCGAGTTGACTGCCCTCGGCCAGACGGTCGTGTCGCACTCTCTGGCCTCTCTGGTCGGTCTCATAACGGTCATGGTGTATCTGGTGCTGATGCCGCTGCTCGTGTTCTTCTTCCTCAAGGACAAGAACGCGATCCTGGGCTGGTTTCGGCGCTTCCTGCCGCAGGACCATGGCCTGGTATCCAGCGTCTGGCATGAGGTGGATATCCAGATCGGAAACTATGTGCGCGGCAAGATCTGGGAGATCTTGATCGTCTGGGCGGCAAGTTACGCAGTATTTACCTTCATGGGCCTGCAGTTTGCCGCGCTGCTGGGTCTGCTCGTGGGGTTATCGGTCCTGGTACCCTATGTGGGTGCGGTGGTGGTGGTATTTCCCATCGCCGCAGTGGCATATTTCCAGTGGGGTTTCTCGACCGAGCTGGCGTGGATCATCGCCGCCTATTTCATCATCCATGGCATCGACGGTAACATCCTGGTGCCACTGCTGTATTCGGAAGTCGTCAACCTGCACCCGATCGCGATCATCGTCGCCATCGTGTTCTTCGGCGGCATCTGGGGGCTGTGGGGCGTATTCTTCGCCATCCCCCTGGCGACACTCGTACAGGCCGTGCTGCGTGCCTGGCCCAGCAGCGGCGAGGCACCGGCTGCGGCGGCCTCAGAGGATGTCTGAGGCGTAATCCGCGAGTCTCGAGCGCTCGCCGCGCAGCAAGGTGACATGTCCCGAGTGCTCCCATGCCTTGAAACGGTCCACCACGAAGGTAAGGCCGGAGGTTGTCTCGGTGAGGTAGGGCGTGTCGATCTGCGCCACGTTCCCGATGCAGATCATCTTGGTACCCGGTCCCGCGCGGGTGATCAGCGCTTTCATCTGTTTTGGGGTCAGGTTCTGCGCCTCGTCCACTATGATGAAGCGGTTCAGGAAGGTGCGTCCGCGCATGAAATTCAGTGAGCGGATCTTGATCCTGCTGCGGAGCAGGTCATTGGTGGCTGCGCGGCCCCAGTCGCCGCCTTCGCCGGATTGGGTGAGCACCTCCAGATTATCCATGAGCGCACCCATCCAGGGCGTCATCTTCTCTTCCTCGGTGCCGGGCAGGAAGCCGATATCCTCTGCCAGAGGTACCGTCACGCGGGTCATGATGATCTCGCGGTAGCGGTTCTCATCCAGGGTCTGGGTGAGACCGGCAGCCAGCGCCAGCAGGGTCTTGCCGGTGCCGGCGGCGCCGAGCAGGGTGATGAAATCCACTTCCGGGTCCATCAGCAGGTTCATGGCGAAGTTCTGTTCGCGATTGCGGGTGTGGATACCCCAGACCGGGCGCCGGGGCGAGCGGTAATCCTGCACCAGTTCTATCACGGCGCCGTCATCTTCGACTTCTCGTACCACCGCCTCGAATTTCTCCGGCCCGTTGCCGAAGAGGAACTCGTTGGGAAACCAGTCGCCGACTTGCGGCCCTTTCACACGATAGAAAGTGCGGCCGGACTCCTGCCAGGATTCCATATCCTTGCTGTGAGTCTCCCAGAAGTCGTCCCCCAGCTCCGCGACGCCCTTGAACAGGAGGTCGACGTCGTCCAGAGCCTTGTCGTTGAAATAATCCTCGGCGTGGATGCCGAGCACTGCTGCCTTGATGCGCAGGTTGATGTCCTTGGAGACCAGGATCACATCCGCATCAGGGTGGCGTTGCTGGAGGGCCAGAGTGGTGCCCAGGATCGTGTTGTCCGGCTTGTTTCCCGGCAGGCTGTCGGGAAGCAGTGACGGCAGGGATTCGGTCTGGAAGAACAGCCGGCCGCTCTTGCCGTCGGCGCCGTTGCGGGTCTGGCCAGGCAAGCTCAGACCGGCGTCGATCTGCTCCTTGCTGACCTCGTGCATCATCTCGTCGAGAAAACGGCTGACCTGGCGCACGTTGCGCGCGGCTTCCGACATGCCCTTCTTGCCGGCATCCAGCTCTTCCAGCACGACCATGGGCAGGAAGATGTCGTGTTCCTGGAAGCGGAAGATCGCGGTAGGGTCGTGCATGAGCACGTTGGTGTCGAGGACGAAGAGTTTGGCTTGTTCGTCTGTGGTCGGCTTTGCTGCCACGCTGCTATCTCTCCTGCCGACGGCCGCCGGCACACGCTTGGTCTAGAGGGATTCGACTGCCGCGAGCACTTCGGCTGCGTGGCCTTTGACCTTCACTTTGCGCCATTCCTGGCGGAGGACGCCCTTGGCATCGATCAGGAATGTGCTCCTCTCGATACCCATGACCTTGCGGCCGTACATGTTCTTCTCCTTGATGACATCGAATTTCCGGCACAGCGTCTCGTCGGGATCGGAGATCAGGTCGAACGGGAAGCCCTGTTTGGCACGGAAGTTCTCATGGGACTTCAGACTGTCGCGCGAGACCCCGACGATCACCGTGTCGAGTTTGGCGAAGCGCTGGTGAAGGTCACGGAAATCCTGGCCTTCTGTGGTGCAGCCGGGAGTGCTGTCCTTGGGATAGAAGTAGAGCACCAGATTCTTGCCGGCCAGATCCCTGGAATCGATCGTCTTGTCACCGGTGGCGTCGCTCTTGAATGCGGGCACCTTCTTGCCGACGCTGATCGAACTCATCTGTGTATCTACCTCCGTGGCTATGGCTGACGGGACCGATCGCCGTTCAACTCTTGATCGGTTCCATGATGGCATCCAGATTCAGATGGTCGCAGAAATCCATGAATTCTTCGCGAAGGCTTGCGATATGGATGTCCACCGGGACGTTGATGACGATCTGTACCGAAAACATGGGCGCGCCGGTATGGGCCGCGCGGTAGCTGCGCGTGGAAAGGTCGGCGATACCGATGTTCCGGCCGGCAAAGAAATTGGCCAGATTGAACACGATGCCCGGCTGATCGACGCAGACAACGTCCACCGCGTAGGGGACCAGATCGTGGCGGGGCGCACGCTCGGCGGTACGCCGCGTCGAGATCGTCAGACCCATGGATTGCTCAAGCTTGGGCACGCTTGCTTCCAGCTTGCTGACGGTGTTCCAGTTGCCGGTCACCAGCATGAGCACGGCGAACTCGCCGCCCAGCACGGTCATGCGGCTTTCGAGTACATTGCAGCCACAGTCGCGGACAGCACGGGCCAGATCGTGGACGATTCCGGTGCGGTCTTCACCGAGTGCGGAGAGCACGAGGTATTGTTTCATGGGGTCCGTGGCGAAGTTCCCGTATCTGGATGCCTGCGCTTGCAGTGTACCGCGTCCGCCCGCGCACGCAAGGCATCTTGCCGCCTTGCGTGGGGGCAGGAGCGGCCGGTAACATGCAAGATCACCTCCGGTGTTGGAGACGCCTGATGTTCCAGGGAAGCCTCGTCGCAATCGTCACGCCCATGCACGCCGACGGCAACCTCGACGAGGAGGCGCTCGAGCGCCTTATCGAGTTCCATGTCGAAGCGGGAACCGATGCCATCGTGGCTGCCGGCACGACGGGCGAGTCGCCGACTCTGGAGACCAGGGAACATATCTATTATCTCGAGCGGGTGATCGAGCTGGTGGGCGGGCGCATACCGGTTATCGCGGGCACAGGCTCGAATTCCACCGCGCAGACGATGGCGCTCACGCATCGGGCGGCTGAACTCGGTGCGGATGCCTCGTTGTTGGTGGTGCCGTACTACAACAAGCCGACGCAAGAGGGGCTGTACCGCCATTTCCGGGCGATCGCGGAAGCCGTGTCGCTCCCGCACATCCTCTACAACGTGCCGGGCCGTACCGCATGTGATCTGCTGCCGGAGACCGTCGGCCGTCTGGCGCGCATCTCGAATATCGTGGGGATCAAGGAGGCCACGGGAGATCTTTCCAGAGTCGCCGCGTTGCGGGAACTGTGCGGCGAGGACTTCGATCTGCTGAGTGGCGACGACGCCACCGCGCGCGAGTTCATTCTCAAGGGCGGCCAGGGCGTCATCTCGGTGACCGCCAACGTTGCGCCGGCGGCCATGCATGCCATGTGTGAGGCCGCGCTGAAGGGGAACCGTGCCGGCGCCGAGGCGATCGACGACAAACTGGCCGGTCTGCACAGGGCGCTGTTCGTGGAAGCCAATCCCATCCCAGTGAAATGGGCGCTGGCTGAGATGGGCCTGTGCGAACCGGGTATCCGGCTGCCATTGATGCCCCTGTCGACGGCTCATCAGGAGCCGGTCAGGGCTGCGATGACCCGTGCCGGTCTGTTATCATGAGTTCCCGTTTCACGTCCGGATCCCTATCATGACCAGAGCTCTTCTCCTGTCCCTGTCCTGTGCCGCAGTGCTCGGCATGGCGGGCTGCGCAGCAGTACCGTGCGACGACGCCCAGGGCTACCAGCAAGCGCAGAGTGGCGGTGAACTCAACGTGCCCGCCGGCCTGGACAGGCCCGCGCCGGATCCCGCGTTCCAGATCCCGAAGATTGCCAAGGGCGACCCTGCAAAAGCCGACAGCTCGGGCGTGTGCCTGGCTACCCCCCCGGATATCGTCAAACCCGGCGCCGATCCTGACGCCGCCTGATCCCGTTGCGCCCCTGGGGGCGATGCTGTAACCTTGCCGCCCGCATCCCGCAGGGCATCCAGAACGCCCGCCGGACGCCCCCGAAGGGGTGAGGGTGCCTGGGCACCCCGAATAACGCGCACGTAGCGTGCGCTGCCAAGAAGATATCCGACGACCTGGCCGGGTGCCGGGTCGCGATCAGATTGTGGAGAGGTGGCCGAGCGGTCGAAGGCGCACGCCTGGAAAGTGTGTATACGGTAACCCCGTATCGAGGGTTCGAATCCCTCCCTCTCCGCCAAGCGATAAGAACTGGGCCCCTTGTGGGCCCATTTTTTATCGCCCGCCGCAGGCGGATTCGAAGCCTCGATACTGATCGGTGGTTCGAGCCGAGGCAGGCCGCGCCTGCCGAGACAACGCCGTCGCAGACGGCGGCCCGAAGGGCGAGGCGCATAGCGCCGAGTAATCCCTCCCTCTCCGCCAAGCGATAAGAACTGGGCCCCTTGTGGGCCCATTTTTTATCGCCCGCCGCAGGCGGATTGTTCGCCCCGTCCATGGGGCTCACCATTGCCGTGATCCGGCAATGGCCAGCAAAGCAGTCTCAATTCGCTCCCGGCGAATTGATCGAGGCCTCGCTATCGATGGGTGGTTCGAGCCGAGGCAGGCCGGGCCTGGCGAGACAACGCCGTCGCAGACGGCGGCCCGAAGGGCGAGGCGCATAGCGCCGAGTAATCCCTCCCTCTCCGCCAAGCGATAAGAACTGGGCCCCTTGTGGGCCCATTTTTTATCGCTTGGCGCAGGCGGATTGTTCGCCCCGTCCATGGGGCTCACCATTGCCGTGATCCGGCTTTTGGTCAGCAAAGCAGTCTCAATTCGCTCCCGGCGAATTGATCGAGGCCTCGCTATCGATGGGTGGTTCGAGCCGAGGCAGGCCGGGCCTGGCGAGACAACGCCGTCGCGGACGGCGGCCCGATGAGGTCCATGTGGGGCGCTACCCTTCAGCTCGCTATCGCCATGCCTTATACTGCGCGCCCCGGTCGGGTTCGACCTGGTGGAGGCCTGGCAGGCCCGTGTCTATGGTGGTCTGCGTCGGCTCCCTCGCAACGACAAGCTGTGAACCCCGTCAGGCCCGGAAGGGAGCAGCGGCAGCAGCGGACTCGTGTGCCGGGGGGTGGCTGGCGCAGGCTGCCTCCATCCCGTCTTCCGCCTCGCGCCTTATGATGCGCGACGGGCGATGGTAAAGTAGCGGTTCACGGGCGGTATCGCCGCCCACGGCTTACATACGAGACCGCGATTCCTATGTCTTATCAGGTCCTGGCGCGGAAATGGCGCCCGCGAAACTTCTCCGAGCTGGTGGGCCAGGAGCATGTGCTCAAGGCGCTGGTGAACGCGCTGGACGAAGACCGCTTGCACCACGCTTTCCTGTTCACCGGCACTCGCGGGGTGGGCAAGACGACCATCGCACGCATCCTCGCGAAATCGCTCAACTGCGAGAAGGGGGTGAGTTCGAAGCCCTGCGGCGAGTGCAGCGCCTGTGTCGAGATCGACAACGGGCGCTTCGTCGACCTCATCGAGGTCGATGCCGCCTCCCGTACCAAAGTGGACGACACCCGGGAGTTGCTGGACAACGTGCAGTATTCGCCGACTCGAGGCCGCTACAAGGTCTACCTGATCGACGAGGTCCACATGCTCTCCGGGCATTCGTTCAATGCCCTGCTGAAGACGCTGGAAGAGCCACCGCCGCACGTGAAATTCCTGCTGGCGACCACCGACCCGCAGAAGCTGCCGGTGACCGTGCTCTCGCGTTGTCTGCAGTTCAACCTCAAGCGTCTGCCTATCGGGCTGATCAGCGGGCATCTGGAAAAGGTTCTGGGCGCTGAGGGCGTCGAGTTCGAGAGCCCGGCGGTGGAACTTATCGCACGCGCGGCCGATGGCAGCATGCGTGATGCCCTGAGCCTGCTCGACCAGGCCATCGCCTTTGGCGGCGGGCGCCTGTCGGAGGCTGATGTCCGCGGGATGCTGGGCAGTATCGAGACGAGCTATGTGGCCGAACTCATCGGTGCGCTGGCAGATCTTGACGGTCCGAGGCTGATGGCGGCGATCGCGCGTCTCGACGAACAGGCGCCTGCGTACGATGCGGCTCTCGCCGACATCGCCAGCGCCCTGCAGCGCATGGCCGTCATGCAGGTCGTGCCCGATGTGGCCGGCGAAGATGTCTATGCTCCCTGGTGCGAACTGGCTTCCCGGCTCAGCCCGGAAGACGTGCAACTGTTCTACCAGATCGCATTGATCGCCAAGCGCGATCTGCCGCTTGCGCCCGATCCGCGTGCGGGATTCGAGATGGCGATGTTGCGCATGCTCGCATTCCGGCCCGACACTGGGTCCGGCGCAGGCACGGCAGGCATCGCGGGTGCGGCGCCGGTACGTGAAGCACCCAGGTCGGAAGGTCCGGCGCGAAAGGCCATCCCGGCACGTGTCGCGCCCGCTGCGCCAGCCGCGGTGGCAGACCTCCAGGCGGCCCCCGTCGATCCGTCGCAGGTCGCTCACCCGGGACAGGCTGCGCCGGGCGCGCCCACCCGGGAATGGCGGGACCCCGACTGGGGCGGGTTGGTGGATAGCCTCGGTCTGCGCGGAGTCGCCCACCAGCTTGCGCTGAACTGCGTGTACCGCGAGCGCGAAGGCGACGTGCTGCATCTGGAACTGGATCACGCGCACGAGCAGCTCGTCACCGAGCAGACGCTCGCGCGGCTCAGCGATGCGGTGGCCAGGTTCTATCGGGAAGCGCTCAAGGTACGCGTGCATGTGGGCAAGCCGGAGGCCGAGACGCCGGCCCAGAAGAGCGAGCGCAAGCAGAATCAGCGGCTCGAAGATGCGCGGCGTTCGATCGAACATGATCCGAACATCCGTGCGTTGAAGGACGCGTTTGGAGCGGAAGTGGTGGACGAGACCGTTCGCCCGGCAGAGTGACATACACCAACCCGATGCGCGTGTGCGCACCCGGAGGACGATAGCGATGAAAGGCGGTCTTGGCAACTTGATGAAGCAGGCGCAGCAGCTGCAGGCGAACATGCAGAAGGCGCAGGAAGAGCTTGCGGCGCTCGAAGTCACCGGGCAGTCCGGTGGCGGCCTGGTGTCGGTGGTCATGACCGGGCGGCACCAGGTGCGCCGCGTGAGTGTCGACGACAGTCTGCTCGGGGAAGACAAGGACATGCTCGAAGATCTGGTGGCCGCGGCAATCAACGACGCCGTGCAGCGGGTCGAGCAACTGACGCAGGAACGCTTCGCCGGCCTCGCCGGAGCCGCGGGTCTTCCCGGCGGCATGAAGCTGCCGTTCTGAGGTTGACATGTATTCCAGGCTCCTGAGCGAGCTCATCGAAGCGCTGCGCTGCCTGCCCGGCGTGGGCGCGAAATCCGCACAGCGGATGGCATTCCATCTTCTCGAGCGCGACCGTGAGGGCGCCGGCCGGCTAGCCGATGCACTGGTGGCGGCGGTGGACGGCATCGGTCACTGCAAACGCTGCCGCATGTATGCCGACACCGAACTTTGCGATATCTGCCGCTCATCCAGTCGCGATCCGAGCACGATCTGCGTGGTGGAGACACCGGCGGATGTGATGGCGATCGAGCAGGCAACCGGTTATAGGGGGCTCTATTTCGTGCTCATGGGACGGCTCTCGCCGCTGGATGGCATCGGCCCGGAAGAGCTGGGTCTGGATCAGCTTGAAAGTCAGCTCGAAGACAAGAGCGTGAAGGAAGTCATCCTGGCAACGAATCCGACTATCGAGGGCGAGGCGACGGCGCATTACGTGCATCAGCTCGCACGTACGCACGATGTGCGCGCGACGCGCATCGCGCATGGCGTACCTATCGGCGGGGAACTCGAATATGTCGATGGGGGCACGCTTTCGCATGCCTTTGCCGGCCGCCAGGACGTGAGATAGACGGTCACGGAGGAGATGAGATGACGGAGTGTCTTTTCTGCAAGATGGCCAGCGGCGAGATCAAGCCCGATATCGTCTATGAAGACGACGACGTGGTCGCGTTCCGCGACATCAACCCACAGGCGCCCACGCATGTGCTTGTGATCCCGCGCAAGCACATCAGTACCTTGAATGACCTGGAACCGGGAGATGCCGAGCTGGTGGGTAAACTCGCCTTGGCGGCCCGGCAGGTGGCGGCCGACGAGGGGATCGCCGACGCCGGCTATCGCACGCTCATGAACTGCAACGAAGGCGCGGGGCAGACGGTCTTTCACATCCACCTGCATGTCCTGGGCGGACGCCGTATGCACTGGCCCCCTGGCTGAGCCTGTTCAGAAGCCGTCGCGCTGACTGCGTAGCTGTTCCATGGCGTTGAGCAGGCGGCGATAGCTCTTGTAGCGTCTCTCCACGATCGTCCCGTCCTCGACGGCGGCCTTGACGCCGCAATCGGGTTCGCGCACATGCCGGCAATTGCTAAAGCGGCAATGCCCCGCGGGCTCGCGAAACTCGCGGAAGCACCAGGCCAGGCGTGATTCCTCGATCGGACGCAGCGCGAGATCGCGGATGCCGGGCGAGTCGACGAGATCGCCGCCCAGGGGCAGGTGATAGAGACGGGTCGCGGTGGTCGTATGCCGGCCTTCGCGGGTCGCTTCCGAGATCTCCCCCACGCGGATGTCTTCGGCCGGCACCAGGCGGTCTATGAGCGAGGATTTGCCGACACCCGATTGCCCCACCACGATACTGACGTGTCCCTGCAACAGCGCGTGCAAAGCCTCCATACCGCGTCCTTCATGGACACTGAGCTGGATGATCGGATAGCCGAGCCGCTCGAATTCTGCCAGCGAGGGCGGCGTGGCCCTGGTGCTTTGCGCGAGGTCGGTCTTGTTGAGCGCGATGACCGCGTTCACGCCCATGTCTTCCGCGGCGACCAGATACTTGTCGATCAGGTACGGGTCAGGTTCGGGTTCTATCGCCAGCATGACCAGCAGCAAGTCGAAATTGGCGGCCAGGGGCAGCAGGCGTCCACGCGCGTCCGCGCGTTGCATCACAGTATCGGCAGGCAATACCTCGTCAACCGTGCAAAGACCTTCCGCGACTGAATAACGCACGCGATCTCCGCACACCGGACGGATCTTGCGATTGCGCGGGATGCACTCGATCTGAGTGCCGTCGGCGGTCTCCACGATCATGCGGCGTCCGAAATTGACGATGACCGTGGCGACACTCATGGGCGGGCCGGCGTTCAGCGCGCGTCCGCCAGCTTGCGCAGATTGCTGATGCGGGCCACCGCCGGTGGGTGCGAATCATAGAAACGCGAGTAAACGGGATCCGGATTCAGGCTGGTGGCATTCTCACGGTAGAGCTTGACCAGTGCCTGGGTGAGATCGCCCGCATCGGCATGCGCGGCCGCGTAGGCGTCGGCTTCGTATTCATGCTTGCGCGAGCGAGCCGAGAGCAGCGGCGTGAACAGGAAAGTGAAGGCGGGCGAGGCGAGCAGGAACAACAGCAGCGCCGCATGGTTGGACGGGACGCGCACGCCCAGCCCGGCGTAGAACCACGGCTGCGCCGCGAGCCATCCCAGCGCGGCGAGTGCGATGAAGCTCATGGCTGCGTTGAGGAACAGCGATTTGGTGACGTGACGCAGGCGGAAGTGGCCCAACTCGTGCGCCATGACCGCTTCGATCTCAGCGCCGGTGAGTGTCTCCATCAGGGTGTCGAAGAAAACGATGCGTTTGTGATTGCCGATACCGGTGAAGTAGGCGTTGCCGTGCGCAGAGCGTCTGGATCCGTCCATCACGAACACGCCCTTGCTGGCGAACCCGCAGCGCGCGAGCAGCGCTTCGATGCGGCTGCGCAGATCGCCTTCTTCCAATGGCCGGAAGCGATTGAACAGGGGTGCGATCACCGCCGGATAGAGCCAGGTCAGCAACAGTGTGAAACCTTGCCAGAGGAGCCAGACATACAGCCACCAGAGTGCGCCCGAACGCTGCATGAACCACAGCGCCGCCAATGCCACCGGACCACCCAGTATCACGAGGAGCAGGCCGCCCTTGAGGGCGTCGAGCACGAAGGTGGCCGGGGTCGTCTTGTTGAATCCGAACCGCTCTTCCAGGCTGAAAGTCTCATAGGCGCTCCAGGGCAGATCGACCAGGGCCGAGATCAGGAATACGCTCAGCATGACCGCGACGCCCCCGAGCAGGGCGTGACCGCGCCATCCGGACCACAGATCATCGAGCAAGCGCAAGCCGCCGCCGAGTGTCCAGACGAACATCAGCGCCGTACCATAGAGCAGCTCCCAGCGCCCCAGGCGCACTCTGGCTGCGGTGTAGTCGGCGGCTTTGCGGTTGGTCTCCACGGTGATATCGCCCGTGAACGCTTCGGGAACCTGCTCGCGGGTGGAACGCAGATGAGCGACCTGACGGCCGGCGAGCCAGAGCCGCAAGCCGAGGGTGAACAGGGCGGCGGCGATGAAGATCCAGCTGAAAGTATTCATTGCGGAGATGAGGTATCCATTAAAGCGCGACCATACACGGGACAGGACAGTAGCCTTTGCTACAATGCCATGCAAGCAAATGCGCGGAGCAAGCCATGGCAGCGGATGCGAACAATCTGATCTGGATCGATCTGGAGATGACCGGCCTCGACACGGTGAACGATCGGATCATCGAGATCGCCACCATCGTCACGGACAAACACCTGGAAGTGATCGCCGAGGGCCCGGTATTGGCCATCCATCAGCCGGACGATGTCATCGCGGGCATGGATCAGTGGAACACCGACCAGCATGGGCGCTCCGGGCTGATCAAGCGTGTGCGCGAGAGCACCGTGTCCACGGCGGAAGCGGAACGCGCCACCCTCGATTTCCTCAGCGCCTACGTGCCGGGGCACAGCTCGCCCATGTGCGGCAACAGCATCTGCCAGGATCGGCGCTTCCTCGCCCGGCTGATGCCCGACCTGGAAGCCTATTTCCATTACCGGCATGTCGATGTGAGTACGCTCAAGGAGCTGGCCAAACGCTGGGCGCCAGCCGTTGCAAAAGGCTTCAACAAGGAAGCCAGCCATCTCGCACTCGACGATATTCGCGATTCGATCAACGAGCTGCGCTATTACCGCGAGCATCTGTTCGACGAGGCGGCCCTCGTGCGACCGTGAGCCCAGCCAAGGGAGGATGCCCGTTCTCGCAGGCCTGCGAGAATAACAAGGACCCCATCCTTGGGGTCTTGCGCTCAGCGTTCAGTGACCGGCAAAAGGTGCTCGAGATCGGCAGCGGTACCGGCCAGCATGCGGTGTATATCGGCGCCGCGCTGGCTCATCTTGGCTGGCAGACATCCGATCTGGCACCGGCCCATGCGGGCATCCGCGCCTGGATCGAGGCGAGCGCGGCCGCCAACGTACTCGAACCCGTCACGCTGGACGTGGCGGATCGCGACTGGCCGGTGCGTGATTTCGACGCCGTGTTCACGGCCAATACGCTGCATATCATGAGCTGGGAACATGTACAGGCGTTGTTCGCCGGACTGGGGCGTCACCTGCCGCCGGCAGGGGTGGTATGCATCTACGGACCGTTCAATCGTGGCGGCAGATTCACCAGCGAGAGCAATGCCCGATTCGACGCGTGGTTGCGCTCACGCGATCCGGCGAGCGGGATCCGTGATCTCGAAGCGGTCTGCGAGCTGGCCGCATTGGCCGGACTCGAGCTCGACGAGGAACACGGCATGCCTGCGAACAACCGGCTGCTCGAGTTCCGCCGCCTTCGCTGAAGGGCTCTGCGTGCGCCGCGGTGTCGGCAATACCAGCATCAGGATCGCGACCGCGATGATGAGGACCGCGAAGGCACGGCGCAGTGCGGCATGCGGCAAGCGGCTGCCGATCACGGTCCCGGCCATCAGGCCGCCGATCGATCCGGCGATGAAGAGCAGACTGGTGCCGACCGGGAGCGGGCGGTGAGCGAGGAGCAGGCTGGCGACGCCCGAGGCGCTCAGCAGCGCGATCACCAGCAGCGAGGTGCCCATGGCACGGCGGATGTCGAGCCGCTCCAGGAGCACCAGTGCGGGGACGATGAGGAAACCGCCGCCGACCCCGAACAGGCCCGACATCACCCCGATGCCCAGACCCGTGGCGCTACGCGCCAGAAAGCGCCTCACCGGCGTGGTGCTGCGGACCTTCTGGGGCGGCGGGCGATGACGCCACATGTGCACCGCGACGACGATCATCAGGATCGAGAACCCGGTCAGCAGCATCCGCGCCGGGATACCCCCACCCAGCCAGACGCCGGCAGGAGCGCCCGCGATGCCGGCGACGGCGAACAGCGATCCGGCCTGGATGTCGACTTCACCGCGCGGGATGCGGATCAGGGCGCCGAACAGTGCGGTGCTGCCCACCGTGGCGAGCGAGACTCCGATCGCCTCGTGTACGGGCATCTGCAGACCGTGGATCAGCAGCGGTACTGCAAGGATGGAGCCGCCGCCCCCGGTCAGGCCGAGTGCCAGGCCGACAAACATACCCAGGAGTGCAGACATCAGGGTGCCTCGCGCAGGTGTCTCCGGCGCGCAGTGTACACGCCACCGGCCGCGATGAGTAACGCGCCCACCATCGACCAGCGGTCGGGTACTTCGCCCCAGAACAGCCAGCCCATGGCGGCTGCGACCACCACCGAAGCATAGGTGAACGGACCGATCTGTGCGGCGGGCGCGCAGGCGTAGGCACGGGTGACCAGGATCTGGCCCAGGGTTGCCAGGGCGCCGATGGCGACCAGTCCCACTACATCGAGCAAGCCCGGCGTCTGCCAGGTCCAGTACAAAGGCAGTGCCGACACCGCCGTGCCAAAGATGCCGAAATAGAACACGATGCGCGCCGGCGGTTCGCTGCGCGACATGCGCCGGATGGTCACCATCGACACCGCCGCCGCCATGCCTGATGCGAGCCCCGCCAGGGCCGCCCACGAGAGCAGCCCGGCGCCAGGCTTGAGAACCAGCAACACACCCAGAAAACCTGCGGCCAGCGCCCAGCGGACGCGCGTCGGGACCGGTTCTTTTAGCCAGAACCAGGCGACGAAGGGGATGAACAGCGTCGCGCACTGATTCAGCAGCACCGCCTCTGCGATGTGCAGACGGGAGACCGCGAAGAATAATGCATAGATCGCGACGGTGCCTGCCGCCGCGCGCAGCAGATGCAGATGCAGGCAGCGTGTCTTGAGTCCGCGCAGTTGCAACTGCGCCAGCCACGGCAGGAGGAACAGCAGACCGAAAGCGTTGCGACAAAACACCATGACTTCCGGGCTCACCCGCGCCGAGAGCACGCGCACGATCACGCCCATGAGACTGAAGGTCAACGCGGCGGCGAGGATCAGCGCCGCGCCACGGGCAACGTTCTCCACTGGGGCAGTGGTGGCGGCCTCGATCGCGGTGCGGGGTGTCTTGGAGATAGCGGGCTCCCGGGCGGCGGGGCGGATGATAGTGCGGTATTCTAAGCCGCCGACCTGTCCGGTTGCACAGCCCCGTTCACAGTTTCAGGAGATATCCTTGGAAGACGTTGCCAACCGCCTTGCCGAGCTCGAGGATCTGATCACTTTCGCTGACGTGCAGGCCGCCGCCGAGCGTCTGGAGGGTCAGGCGCGGCGCACGCCGGTGATGCGTTCACGCAGCATCGAGGCGATCGTGGACGCCGAGTTGTACTTCAAATGCGAGAATTTCCAGCGTATCGGCGCGTTCAAGTTTCGCGGCGCATACAACGCGGTCAGCCAGCTGAGTGCCACCCAGCGCGCGAAGGGTGTTGCCACGCACTCGTCGGGGAATCATGGTGCGGCGCTCGCGCTGGCTGCGCACCTGCATGGCACGCGCGCTCGCGTGGTGATGCCCGAAGGAGCCTCCGCACCGAAGGTGGCCGCCGTTCGCGCCTACGGGGCCGAGATCGTCTTCTGCGAACCGACCCAGCTCGGGCGAGAGTCGACGCTTGGGGAACTGGTCGCCCGCACCGGTGCCGAAGTGGTCCATCCCTACGACGATGTCCGCGTGATGGCCGGGCAGGGGACGGCGGCGCTGGAATTTCTGGCCGAGACCGGAGCGCTTGATACGCTGCTGGTTCCGGTGGGCGGCGGTGGCCTGTTCAGTGGCAGCGCCGTAGTGGCGAAAACGCTGTATCCGCGGATGCGGATCGTCGGCGTCGTGCCGGCTGGAGCCGACGACGCCTTGCGCTCATGGCGCTCGGGCGAGGTGGTACCGGTGACGCCGTCCACGATCGCGGACGGTTTGCGTGCGACGGTGTCGGCGAACACCCTGCGCGTGATGCGCGCCTTGGCCGACGATATCGTTACCGTAGCCGACACGGCGATCGTGGCGGCGATGCGCCTGATCTGGGAACGCATGAAGATCGTGGTCGAGCCTTCTTCAGCGACTGTGCTGGCGGCGGTCCTGTCCGGAGCGGTCGAGGTGTCGGGCTCCCGCGTCGGTGCTATCCTCTCCGGCGGCAATCTCGATCTGGATCGCCTGCCCTGGTAATTTCGAACTTGCTCGAGGGAAGCATTCCGATGAGTCATAAGTATCTTGTTGTCTTCGCCACGTGCGCGTTGGCGCTCAGTCTCGGGGGCTGCGCATCTGCGCCTTCGGCGACGGCGACCCCGACTCCGACCCCCGTCGATCTGCAGCGGATGATGACGCCCGCACAGTTCAAGGCTGCCGGCCTCGACAGACTCAGCCCCGATGAGATCAAGGCGCTCGACGGCTGGCTGGCGGACCATGCCGGTATGGCGGAGGCCGTGCAGAAACCGGCAGCGGAGCAGAAGGATTTCGGTCTTGCGCCCAAGCCCAAGCCACAACCCGACAGTATCGACAGTCGAATCGACGGCCACTTCGACGGTTGGGACGGAAACACCGTGTTCAAACTGCAAAACGGTCAGGTATGGCAACAGGCCGGCTTTGGAAGCTTCGCCCACCATGCCGAGAATCCACAAGTGCATATCTGGAAAGGTTGGTTCGGCTACCTGATGCGCATCAAGGGCTACAACGCTACCGTGTCGGTACGCCGTATCAAGTGAGCAGAGCCCGCCGTTTCGGTCCGGGGTTTCTGGTCGCGGCCGCGTTCATCGGGCCGGGCACCGTCACTACCGCCAGTCTGGCCGGTGCGGGCTTCGGTTATCAGCTGGCCTGGGCAATCGTCTTTTCCGTGATCGCGACAGTGGTCTTGCAGGAGATGTCGGCGCGCGTGGGTCTGGTGACGCGCCACGGCCTGGGTGAGGCGATCCGCGCCAGCATGTCCCGTCCCTGGGCACGCACACTGGCCGTGGCCCTGGTGATCACCGCCATCGGCTTCGGCAACACCGCCTACCAGGCCGGCAATATCATCGGTGCCGGCCTCGGGCTCGAGGGCCTGACCGGGTTCGGAAGCCGCTGGTGGATACTGCTTGCGGCGATCAGTGCCGGCGGCCTGCTCGCCAGCGGCGCCTACAAGGCGATCGAGCGCGTGCTGGTGGGCCTTGTCGCGCTGATGGCGGTGCTTTTTGTCGGTACGGCGATACTCGTCCATCCGGACCTGGCAGCGCTGGGCCGCGCCATCTTCGTCCCGCATCTGCCAGGTGATGCGACGCTGACTGCGCTCGCGCTCGTCGGTACCACGGTGGTCCCCTACAATCTCTTCCTGCATGCCGGAGCCGTTACCGAACGCTGGCCTGCTGGCATGGACTCCGATGTTGCTATCGCCGAGATGCGGGTGGATACCGCGCTCTCTGTGAGCATGGGCGGCCTGGTCACGCTGGCGATCATGCTGACGGCGGTGCCGTTCTTCGTCGCCGGGCTGCGGATCGAAGGCGTGGGCCACATGGCGAACCAGCTCGAACCGCTGCTGGGTGCGGGTGCCCGCTACCTGTTCGCACTCGGGCTGTTCGCGGCGGGACTGACCAGCGCGATCACTGCACCGCTGGCGGCAGGTTTCGCCGTCTGTGGTGCCATGGGCTGGGAGAGGACGTTGAGCGGGCGCGCGTTTCGCATCACCTGGATCATCGTGCTGGGCGCCGGCACGGTATTCGCGCTGATCGGTTACCGTCCTCTGCAGGCTATCCTCGTCGCCCAGGCGGCCAACGCCGTCCTCCTGCCTCTGGTCGCCGGCTTCCTTCTCTTTGTCTGCAACCGCGAAAGTCTCATGGGCGCGCGGCGCAATGGCGCCCTGGGTAATGCGCTGGGCCTGGCAACCTTGCTGCTCACCCTGGGCCTGAGCGCACTCCAGCTCTACCGCAGTTTCCGCTAGCTGGATTGCTGAGCCGTGCGCGCCTGGTGTAAAACTGGGCGGACAGGGTGCGCGAGCGCCGTCCGATGGAAACTTCGTATGAGCACTAGGCACATGTTCGCGGCGCTCGCAGTGATGACGTTCGGTGTCGTGCTGCATGGGGACGCGATCGCCAAACCCGCGCCGGCGGTACAGGGCGCGCCCGCAACCGATATCTTCGTCGCAGCCCTGCATACCACTGCGGCTGGCCCCTCGCTGGGCCCGCTCCTGCGGGCCACCGACCGCGCGGGATACGATAACCAGCCCGCGTTCCTGCCCGGCGGCAGCGCCTTCCTCTATGCCTCCATCGACGCCGCGGGGCAGGCGGATATCTACCGCTATACGCTCGTTGACGGGAAATCCGTCCAGCTTACGCGGACGCCCGAAAGCGAGTTCTCGCCCACGCCGCTGCCGGATGGCTCCGGCTTCGCGACGGTGCGGGTGGAGAAAGACAACGCGCAGCGACTGTGGGCTTTCGCGCTGGACGGCAGTCATCCCCGGCTGCTGCGCGAGGCGCCTGCCAACATCGGTTACTTCGCGTGGCCGGATCGCGATCCCGCCGATGTGCTCGCGTTCCTGGTTCAAAAGCCCCTGGTAGCGGCGCGCCTGCGACCGGGAGCGCCGAGCCGTATCGTCGCGGAGGACCCCGGACGCTGCCTGCGCCCGGTCCCGGCGGCGGTCTCAGCGACTCCGATGCTAAGCCTGGTGGTGAAGCACGATGCTGCGCACTGGGAGCTGACTTTGTACGATCCGGCGACAGGCCGGCTGCGGGGGCTGGTAGCGATGCCTGCGGGGACCGAGGATTTTGCCTGGACGCCGGACGGCTGGCTGATCGCGCCGTCGGGACGCCGCCTTGTCGCCTGGCACGCCGGTGCCGGGGCCTGGCACACAGTCGCGAACCTGGCGAGTTCCGTACCGGGGAGCATCTCACGGCTTGCGGTATCCGCCGACGGTACTCATATCGCGTTCGTCGCCGACCGGGCCGCGGCGAAGAAGGGGCGGCCGTGATGGGCCGCGCAGGTTTCCTGTTGCCCTTGAGCTTGCCCGCCCTCGTGGTCGTGGGCGCACTTGCCGGGGGCGCGGGGAATCTGCTCGTCCCGCTGGTGATCTTCGTGCTGGTGCCGGTGGCAGACGCACTCATCGGCGAGGACCGGCGCAATCCGGAGACGCCGATGAACGACCGGTTCTTCGAGATCGTCATCCATGCATATGTACCGATACAACTGCTGCTGCTGATCTGGGCCGCGATCTCCGCGGCACGATTCTCGATCCCGGAACTGATCGGGCTGTCGCTGTCCGTGGGTATCGTCAGCGGCGGCATCGGCATCACAGTCGCGCACGAGCTGGGTCACCGCCGCGGCCGGGGTGAGCGTGCGCTGGCGATCATCCTGCTCTGTTGCGTGAGCTATGTGCATTTTCTGATCGAGCACAACAAGGGGCACCATGCACGCGTTGCGACGCCGGACGATCCGGCGACGGCCCGGTTTGGCGAGTCTTTCTATCGCTTCCTGCCGCGCACGCTGGCCGGCAGCCTGCGTAGCGCCGCGCATATCGAAGCCACCCGGCTGCAACGTGAGGGGCGCGCGACCTGGTCGCTGCATAACCGCATGTATCTCGCCGCGGCGGGCCCGTTGCTCGTGCTCGGGACCATGGCATGGCTCGGTGGGATGCCCGCTGCGATATTGTTCGTCATCCAGAGTATCGTAGCCATCGTCTTGCTGGAGGCGGTGAACTACATCGAGCATTACGGGCTCGAACGCGCACCGCGCGGCGACGGCAGTTACGAGAAGGTGGATATGACGCATTCCTGGAATGCGAGCTTCGCGCTTACCAACCATCTGCTGTTCAACCTGCAGCGGCATTCGCACCATCATGTGCATCAGAGCCTGCACTACCAGCAACTGCACGATCTGCGCGACAGTCCGCAATTGCCCGCCGGTTACGCCAGCCTGGTACCGTTGGCGATGGTGCCGCCGCTCTGGGATCGGGTCATGGGGCCGCGTGTGCGCCGATACCGCAGTGCGCAGCGCATGAGCGACAGCGAGGCGACGTCATGAATCTGGAGCACGGCCTAATTCGAGGAACCCCCGCCATGAAATTCTCAGGACGTCTCATGTTGGCGATCGGCATGATCTCGGCTCTGTGGCTCGTCTGCGCCAGCCCTTTGTTTGCCGTAACCGCTGACGGCATCGTCGGTGTCTGGGTTACAGAGGGCGGAAAGTCGCGGGTCGAGATCGACAAGGTGGGGGACAGCTATTCGGGGCGTATCATCTATCTCAAGCAACCGCGCTATCCAGCGGACGATCCGCAGGGCATGGCCGGGCAGACAAAGGTCGATCGGGAAAACCCGGATCCCGCGCTGCGCAAGCGTCCGATTCTCGGCTTGCAGCTCATGCAGGGCTTCCATTACGACGGCGACGGGTATTGGAGCGACGGACATATCTACGATCCGGAGAGCGGGAAGACCTACAAATGCAAGATGTGGTTTACCAAGGATGGCGATCTGAAAGTGCGGGGCTATATCGGCTTCGCGCTGTTCGGGCGCACCACGCTCTGGACGCGTTTCCAGCCGGGCCAGACTGCAGTTAAGAGCGGGGAGTGACGGCCCGCATCAGGTCGGTGCGGGCGGTGCGTCCGCGCTAGAAGACCTGCCCGATTTCGACGCGGTTGCGCCCTCGTTCCTTGGCCCGGAGCAGGGCTACTTCGGCGGCGTTGGCGAGCACGTTCGGATCAGCGACTTCTTCCGGTCCGACAGAGACCGCGCCGATGCTCACCGTGATCTGAAGATGACCCCACAGTGCCTCGATCGGATTGGCGGCCACGCGTTCGCGGATGCGTTCGGCGACGCGTCCGGCGATATCGGCATCGCAATTGGGGAGGATGGCGATGTAGCGGCCGCCTTCGCTGCGCCCGATCGCATCATAGGGGCGCAGGCCGCTGCGCAGGCGTCGCCCGATCTCGACGATGGCCTCGTCGCCCGCGGCACGACTGTAGCTCTGATTGATGTCGCCACAGGCGTCAACGTCGGCAACCAGCATGGCGATGTGGTGGCTCTCGCGGCGCGCCCGTTCCAGTTCACGGAGGAGCAGATCCTCTATGCCCTGGCGGTTCCAGAGGTTGGTCAAGGGGTCGATCAGACTCCGGCGCATCAGCGCTTCACGCTCGGCAACCATCTCCGTTTGCGCTTCGTCGAGGACGCGGATGCGGAGTTCCGTCTCGGCCCAGCCGGCGAGCGAACGCAGGTTGGCGATGTCGTCATCGGATAATTCGCGCGGTTCGGAATCCATCACGCACAGCGCACCCACCGGAAATCCCTCTTCGGAATGCAGCGGCTGAGCGGCAAAAAAGCAGACGTGAGCGTTGCCCGTGACCAGTGGCAGGCGCTGGAATCTGCGGTCTTGGCGCGCATCACGCACTACCAGGGTGTCGTCACGTTCGATGACATGTGCAGCCAGGGAGATATCGCGCGGGATCTCCGACCAGTCCATGCCGTGCCGAGATTTGAACCATTCCGTGTCGGCATCGATGAGAGACAGGGAGACCGCAGGGGCGTCGAGAACGCGCGCGGTCAGGCGAGTGATGCGGTCAAAGCGCTCCTCCGCCGGCGTGTAGAGCATGCCAAGATCATTAAGGGCCTTCAGCCGCCTCGGGTCGTCCGGCAACGCCTGTTCGGTCATCGATCCACTCCTTGACCAGCCACAGACGGTGCAAGCCCCCGCCTGTAGGCGACAGTATCCCGGCACCGCGTCATCCCTGCAAGTCTTGTCGGCAACTTGCCGTCAGAGCGGTTCGGTGTCGACGGTTCGCGGTCCGCCCGCAGTGCCGGTATTGACGGTGGCCGCCGGTTCGAAGAGCAAGACCCAGGCCTCGTCTTCGGCGACGGGCCGGTGTTCGACACCCTTGGGCACGATCAGAAACTCGCCCTCTTCGAGATCGATGCGCCGGCCCCGGAGTTCGACGCCGAGCCGGCCTTTCACCACAAGAAACAGTTCGTCTTCGTGTTCATGAGCGTGCCAGACAAATTCGCCCAGCAGCTTGGCCAGGCGCACGTGCTGGCCGTTCAGCGCGCCGGCCAGGCGCGGGTGCCAGTGTTCGTCGATCCGGGCGAAGCTTTCCGCCAGGTTCACCTTCGCGATATCAGCCTGCCGTATCTCTTCAGACATGGGTGCGGATCCAGCGGATGAGGTTCCTCTTGTCCATCGCGCCTGCCTGGCGCGCGGTCTCGCGGCCACCCTGGAATACCGCGAGCGTGGGGATGCTGCGGATACCGAAGCGGGCCGCGAGGGCCGGGTGGTCTTCGGTGTTGACCTTGGCAAGGCGGGCGTGTGGCGCCAGTTCGCCCGCGGCGGCTTCGAAGGCGGGCGCCATCATGCGGCAGGGCCCGCACCAGGGGGCCCAGAAATCCACCACCAGGGGGATGTCGCTGCGTTTCAGGTGACGGTCGAAATCGGTCTCGTTCAGATCGAGCGGGCGGCCGTCAAAGAGTGTGGCATGGCAGCGCCCGCAATTCGGCGCCTCCGCAAGCCGCGCGGCCGGAATCCGGTTGACCGCCGCGCAGTGCGGGCAGACGACATGTACCGCTTCAAGGGTGTCGTTCATGGCTTGCTCTCCCGGGGCGTGATGCCCGAGGTCTATATGCAGGCCCGTGGGTCCGGTTTCAAGCCGATCCCGGCCTCAGACCGATTCGCCCGCCAGGTACAGCCAGGTCTCGATGACGGTATCCGGGTTGAGCGATACGCTCTCGATGCCCTCATCGAGCAGCCACTGGGCCAGGTCGGGGTGATCGGACGGACCCTGGCCACAGATGCCGATGTATTTGCCTTGCTTGCGGCAGGCCTGAATAGCCATGTGCAACAGGGCCTTCACCGCGGCATTGCGTTCGTCGAACAAGTGCGCGATCACGCCCGAATCGCGGTCCAGACCCAGGGTGAGCTGGGTGAGGTCGTTGGAGCCGATGGAGAAGCCGTCGAAGTATTCCAGAAAGTCTTCGGCGAGCAGGGCGTTGGAGGGCAGCTCGCACATCATGATGTGCTTGAGGCCGTTGTCGCCGCGCTTGAGGCCGTTGGCCGTCAGCAGTTCGCTCACGCCTCGTGCTTCATCGACCGTACGCACGAACGGGATCATGACTTGCACGTTGGTCAGGCCCATGTCGTTGCGAACCTTGCGCAGCGCCTTGCATTCGAGCTCGAAACACGGCCTGAAGTCGTCGGAGATGTAGCGCGATGCGCCTCGGAATCCGAGCATCGGGTTCTCTTCATGAGGTTCGTAGAGCTCGCCGCCGATGAGATTGGCGTATTCGTTGGATTTGAAATCCGACATACGCACGATGACAGGTTCGGGCGCGAACGCAGCGGCGATGGTGGCGATGCCTTCGGCCAGACGGTCGACATAAAAGCTCACCGGGTCGGCATATCCGGCGATACGTTCGGCGACGCGTTCGCGCAGTGCCGGTTCAAGTTTGTCGAAGTCGAACAGCGCTTTCGGATGCACGCCGATCATCTGGTTGATGATGAACTCCAGGCGTGCCAGGCCGACACCGCGATGCGGGATGGCAGCGAAGTCGAACGCACGGTCGGGGTTGCCTACGTTCATCATGATCTTGAGCGGCACGTCGGGCATAGCCTCGAGGCTGATCTCCTTGCGCTCGAACTCCAGCAGACCATGGTAGATATAGCCGGTATCGCCTTCGGCGCAGGAGACGGTGACATCCTCGCCGTCCTTGATCGCGTCGGTGGCGTCGCCGCAGCCGACCACCGCCGGGATGCCCAGCTCGCGCGCGATGATCGCGGCATGACAGGTGCGTCCGCCACGGTTGGTGACGATGGCGGCGGCGCGCTTCATGATCGGTTCCCAGTCGGGATCGGTCATGTCGGTGACCAGGACATCGCCCGGCTTCACCTTGGCCATCTCGCGGATGTCGTCGATAACCTTGGCCTTGCCGGCGCCGATGCGCTGGCCGATGCTGCGACCGGTGGCGACGACCTCGCCTCTGGTCTTGAGATGATAGCGCTCGATCACCTGACCGCTGCGGCTTTTGACCGTCTCGGGGCGCGCCTGCAGGATGTAGAGGCGGCCGTCTTCGCCGTCTTTCGCCCATTCGATGTCCATCGGGCGACCATAGTGTTTCTCGATGATCAGCGCCTGCTGCGCGAGCGCTGTCACATCGGCATCGGAAATGCAGAAGCGGGCGCGGTCCGCGGCCGGGACGTCCACCGTACGCACCGCCTTGCCGTGGCCGGCTTCCTCGCTGTAGATCATCTTGATCGCCTTGCCGCCGAGGTTGCGGCGCAGGACCGGGTTTTTGCCCGCGGCGAGTGCCGGCTTGTAAGCGTAGAACTCGTCCGGGTTCACCGCACCCTGGACCACCGTCTCGCCGAGGCCGTAGGAAGCGGTGATGAAGACCACGTCCGGAAATCCGGATTCGGTGTCGAGGGTGAACATGACACCGCTGGCGCCGAGATCGCTGCGCGCCATGCGCTGGATACCGGCGGAGAGCGCGACCTGGCTGTGGTCGAAGCCCTGGTGGACGCGGTAGGAGATGGCGCGGTCGTTGAACAGCGACGCGAACACGTCCTTCACCGCGTGCAGGACCTCATCGAGGCCGCGGACATTGAGAAACGTCTCCTGCTGGCCGGCGAAAGACGCGTCGGGCAGATCCTCGGCGGTAGCGGACGAGCGTACCGCCACCGAGATCGCATGCCCGCTCTGTTTCACCAGCGCCTCGTAGGCTGCGGTGATCTCCTGTTCCAGGCGCGGTGGGAAGGGTGTCTCAACGATCCATTGGCGGATGCGGGCGCCTCTTTGGGCCAGCGTATCGACATCGTCCACATCAAGGTCGGCGAGCTCGGCGTTGATCCGGTCGGCCAGACCGTCGTGGGCGAGGAAATCGCGATAGGCCTGGGCACTGGTGGCAAAGCCTCCAGGCACGTCCACTCCCAGCGGTGCCAGATGGCTGATCATCTCGCCGAGCGAGGCATTCTTCCCACCCACCTTGTCCACATCGTCCATGCCAAAGGTGTCGAATCGGGCGACGTAACTGTCCACTGTGCTCCCCTTGTATTGCGGGTGGAAAACTGGAGAATCGAGCGGGGCATATTGTAACCCTAAAGAAACGTCAGATTAATTCCGGGTTTCCCGAAACCGCCCGTGGGCCGAGCGAAGGCGGCGCTCATGGCCGGGTGGCCGCCGTCGAGGGCCAGGGCAGTACCGGATCATCCGCAGAGGGCAGCGGCCTTGACTGATCAAACGCGACGTACGGTCTTCTTCGTCTCCGATCGTACCGGTATCACTGCAGAGACGCTCGGCCACAGCCTGCTCACGCAGTTCGAAGGCGGCAATTTCAAGCAGGTCACGCTGCCGTTTCTGGGTACCGCCGAGAAAGCGACGGCCGCGGTCGAGCGCATCAACCAGACCGGACGCGAGGACGGCATGCGTCCGATCGTATTCAGTACGCTGATCAGTGACGAATCGCGCTCGATCGTGAGTCAGAGCGAAGGCCTGTTCCTGGATTTCTTCGATGCCTTCATCGGTCCGCTCGAACGCGAGCTGGGAATGAAATCCTCGCATACTGCCGGTCGCGCGCATGGCGTGGTCGACCAGAACGTATACACGGCTCGCATCGACGCGATGAATTTCGCGCTCGCCAACGACGATGGCGCCACCACCAAGAACTATGGCAAGGCGGATGTGATCCTGGTCGGTGTCTCGCGTTCAGGCAAGACGCCCACCTGCCTGTATATGGCGCTGCAATACGGTATCAGCGCAGCCAACTATCCGCTGACCGAGGAGGACCTGGAGTCCGGGCAGCTGCCGAAGGCGCTCCAGCCCTACAAGCGCAAGCTGTTCGGGCTGACCATCACCGCCGAACGGCTGCAGGAGATACGAAACGGCCGCCGCCCGGATAGTCGCTACGCCTCCACGCGGCAGGTGCGCCTTGAGATCCAGGAGACCGAGAGCCTTTTTCGCAAGTCCGGGATACCGTTCCTGGATACCACCACCTCGTCGATCGAGGAGATAGCCACCACGATCCTGCATGAGACCGGCGTGCAACGGCGATTCCATTAGGCCGAGCTGGGTCGGGCCGGGTGTGGCCGCGAGTGGTCAGGTGACGAGTACCGGCCGCTCCACTCCGGCGAGCTCTTTCAAGCGTGCGACCTGACGGGCCGCTTGTGCCAACGGCGCGAGACGCGCCGCCGGGGCCGTGTTGTGGCGGGCAGGGTCGGGTTCGAACGATTCGAGGTATAGCCTGAGCGTAGCGCCCCGGGTGCCGGTCCCGGAGAGCCTGAATATCGCACGTTCGCCACCTTCACTCTCGATCACGATGCCCTGGTGGGCGCTGTAGCTGCCATCCACCGGATCCTCATATTCGAACTCGTGCGCGTGGGCGATGGCGCTGCCGCCCAGAGACCTCCCGGCCAGCGCGGGAAGGGCGCCGACCAGCTCGCGCATCAGCTCCTGTCCGCTCTCGGACTCGGGCAGGAAGTAATCCTGGCGCTGGTAGTAATGGCGGCCGAATCGGGACCAGTGACGGCGGAGCAGGCCGGATACGGACTCGCCGGTGACCGCGAGCAGGTTGAGCCAGGCCAGGACCGCCCAGAGCCCGTCTTTCTCACGACAGTGGTCGCTGCTGGTGCCGAAGCTTTCTTCACCGCAGATCGACACCCGTCCGGCGTCCAGCAGGTTGCAGAAGAAGCGCCAGCCGGTCGGGGTCTCGTAGAGCGGTACGCCCAGGTGGTCGGCGACCCTGTCTACAGCGCGGCTGGTGGGCATCGAGCGGGCCAGTCCCTTGAGGCCGTCGCGGAAGGCCGGGATCAGGGACGCGTTGGCAGCGAGCACCGCAAGACTGTCGCCCGGCGAGACGAAAGTGTTGCGCCCAAGGATCATGTTGCGATCGCCGTCGCCGTCGGAGGCTGCGCCGAAGTCCGGCGCGTCGTCGTGCATGAATCCGGTGAAGAACTCATGCGCATCATGGGGGTTTGGATCGGGGTGAGTGCCACCGAAATCCGGCTGTGGGACAGCGTTGAGCAAGGCGTCCTCGGGGGCGCCGAGGCGGCGGATGAACAGCTCGCGGGCGTAGGGGCCGGTCACGGCATGCATCGCGTCGAAGCGCATGCTGAACTGTCGCGAGCGGAGGAGGTCGGCGATCCGGTCGAAGTCGAACAGGCGCTCCATCAGGTCGGCATGGTCGCTCACCGGGTCGCGGATCTCGACTTCCATCGGCCCGTGACGGAAACGACCCGTGCGATCCAGCGCCAGCTCGGGCAGAGCGAGGATCCGGTAGCGGTCGATCTCCCGGCTGCGGGCATGGATCGCGTCGGTGAGCGTCTCTGAGGCCTGGCCTCCGGTGCCGAGGTTGAACTTGATGCCGAAGTCGCCTTGGGGGCCGCCCGGATTATGGCTGGCCGAGAGGATGAATCCGCCGGCCGCGCCGCACAGAGGGATCAGATGTGAGGCCGCGGGCGTCGAGAGCAGGCCGGCCTTACCCACCACCATCCGTGCCACGCCATTGCCGGCAGCGATGCGCAGCAGAGTCTGCAGGGCGGTGTCGTTGTAATAGCGGCCGTCCCCGCCTGCCACCAGCGTGGCTCCGTGCAGTCCGGGTACGCAGTCGAACACCGACTGCAGGAAATTCTCGAGGTAATTCGGTGTCGCGAAGCGGCTCACCGGTTTGCGCAAGCCAGCCGTGCCCGGCTTCTGGTCGTCAAACGGTCGTGTCTCGACCACGCGCGGGTCCATGTTGCCTCCTCGATTCCGGTCCGTGTATCCGCGAGGACGTATGATATAGTCAAGCCATGCTTCTAGACACCTCTGCCACTGCCGTCAGGGTCGTCCGCAACCGCAGCTTCAGCGGTTTGATGGTGCTTTATGAGAGCAATCATATCCGTCTCCATCAGCTCCTCGGCGATCTGGTACGGGTTCCCAATGGGCGCATCTCGCGCGTGGACGGCGATATGGATCTGCATCTCATGGTGCTGGAGCGCTGCCGTTACACGACCACACTGAATCTGACTTATCTGTTCGATCATCCCGAACCGGAGACCCCCGATCCGGACCTGGCTGTACGCATCTATCACGATGCCCGCCTGGCGGAGGCGCTGTCGTGCCGGCGCGAGCATGCGCACAAGGCGCTCGGGACGTTGCGCCCGACGCCGCGTGGCGAACTGGACCGGCGCTGGAGCATGAATATCATGCTCAATAAATGGCTCGAGTTCTGCATCGACCATGGCCACTTCGCCGATCTGCGCCCGGCCGCCCTGCGCTAAGCTACCTTTTTCAGCCTCGAACGGCGGGCAGGTCCCGCGAACGTGAACGTGCACATTGCACGGATTTCGCCAATGTGCATTATTAGGCGTCTGGAAAGGCATCTGGAATCATTATGTCGAATCTCGTTTCCCATCCAGCGGCGCCCCCCATACCCGATTGGGAAGACGTCTTCGCGGATGACAAGCCGCTCGCGCGCGCAGCGACCATCCCGGCGAGCTGGTATGTCGATCCGTGCATGCAGGCTTTCGACCGCGATGCGGTGTTGCGGCGCTACTGGCATTATCTGGGTGCGCTCGATGCCGTACGCGAGCCGGGGGCTTGTCTGCGTGGCCAGGTCGGTGGCGCACCGGTCTTCGCCGTACGTGGGGAAGATGACGAGTTGCGTGCGTTTTATAACGTGTGCCGACATCGGGCCGGGCCGGTGGCAAATGACGGTTGCAAGGCGGGCCTGTTGCGCTGTGCCTACCATGGCTGGACGTACAATCTCGATGGCAGCCTGCGCGGCACGCCGCAGTTCACAGGCGTGGAGGATTTTCAGCGCGAGAACTATGGGTTGCGGCCGATCCGTATCGGGATCTTTGCCAACATGGTGTTTGTCTGCCTCGATCCTGATGCGCCCGGTCTGGATGTTTTCGTCCAAGGGCTGCGCGAGCGCATGGCTTCGATCGACATCGCGAGCAAGAGCTTCCATTCCCGTGAAGTGTATGTAGTGGAAAGCAACTGGAAGGTCTATGTGGATAACTATCTCGAGGCCTACCACGTGCCGCATATACATCCCAAGTACAGCGAGGCGCTGGATTATCGGCATTACGCGACACAAGTCTATGACTGGTATTCGATCCAGCACACACCGCTGACCGACGATGCCGACTACTATCTGGAACTGCGCGAGGCGGACGGGAGCCGCCCCAATGAAGCCTTCTACGCGTTCCTGTTTCCGACCACCATGCTCAATGTCATCGCAGGCCGCGTCCAGGTAAACACCGTGCGCGCTTCGGGGCCGGACCGTTGCGAGGTGATATTCGACTATTATTATGACGAGCCGGATCGTGCCGGCATGGCCGAGGTCATCGCCGCCGATCTTGCCGCAAGCGCGCGCGTGCAGGATGAGGATGCGGGCATATGCGCTCACGTACAGGCGGGGCTCGGATCAGGCGGATACGATCGTGGCAGGCTCTCGGTCAGCCGCGAAGCCGGAGTTCAGCATTTTCAGGATCTGTTGCGGCGGTGTTACCGCCGCCAGGCAGGTGGACAGTGAGTGTCAGCCGAGGAGTATCGCCGATGATCGGTACAGACAAGCTCAAGGACTTGCTGCAAAAGCGAAAGCCACGCACGGACAGCGTGGAGGAAGGCGAGCGGTCGGGACGAACCGGCACCGATCCGTTGCTCGAGCTGTTCGAGAACCGCAACGCGCTGAAGCGGGAGTATGAGCGCGTACACGCCGAATACTCGCAGCTGAAAGAGACCAGCGACGATCTCCAGGATCGCTATGCCGAGATCGAGCGTCAGTTCTCCGGCCTCGAATCCATGCTCATGGATCCGGAGCATGGGCAGAACGCGATCGTCTATTATCGGCTGCGCGCGGTCTGGGATCTTTGCCGGCAGCAGTTGCAGAGCCTCGCCGAAGATCTGTCTGCGCGACATCAGAAGATGGAGCGCGAACGCCAGGTGCAGATATTTCAGACTGAGAAGCGCACGCGTGTCGAGGACGCGTTCGCGCGGGTTAGGGCGGCTGAAGCCGACCGGCGTGCCGTGGAAGAGGGGCTCAAGGGACTGGAAGGCGAGATGGCGCGTTATACGCGCTTCTGGCACTACTTCAAGCGCAAGGCCTTGCAGGGATCGTTGGATGAGGCGCGCACGCGTCTGCAGCGACTGGCGGAGCGGAAGAAGGAAGCCGAAGCGGGGCTGGAGTTGGCCAAAGCGGAAGAGCCGCCGGAATATCCCGGGCTGACCCTGAGTGCCAAGCGCGAGATCAACATCTCACTGATCGCTCTGGCGCAGTACCTGGTCCTGCATTTCAACGCGCATACCATCGCCGAGATGGCGCGTAACGCCTACGTCAAACCGGTTTCCGACGTGCATTTCGGTCTGGCAGATGAATGTCTGCAGATGACCGCGCGAATCCGCGAAGTGATCAGCTTGCTGCGCGTGGACAGCGACCGCTCCGAGAAATTGCGGCTGCGAGCCGAATACCTGCGCGCCCACTTGCGCTTTGCCGACGATCAGCAGGCGGTACCCGAAGCGGACAGCGTCCAGGAGATACAGCCGGCGATGGGTGGCAGCAAGAGCGCGATCGACGTCGGCGCGAAAGCTTTGCCGATCAACGTGATCGATAACGGCTATTGGGGGCTCGACGAGATCATGCTCGAGTAGGATGACGGCCGCCGTCGAGCGGCCGCGTCAAACCCTCGGCTTCAAGCACTCGATATCACCGTGACAGGAATGTCCGACCCGCTAGAGAGTGCAGACATCTCCGTCCATCAGCCGGCATCCGAACCACGCCGCAGCCGTGCCAGGCGAAAATCTCGCGCGGTTGACCAGCGTGCCTTGGCCCAGAATCCCAGATCGTCGAGCAGAACGTAGATCGTGGGCAGCACGAGCAGACTCACCAGAGTGGAGAATGCGAGCCCACCGATGATCGCGCGCGCCATCGGATAATACGGGGGACCGTCGCCGCCGATCTGGGTGTCGCCGATGGCGAGCGGGATCAGGCCGAGGATCGTGGTCGAGACGGTCATGAGTATGGGACGGATACGGTCGCCGGCCGCCTGTACGATGGCGGCATGCCGACCCAGGCCGGATCGGCGCAGATGATTGATGTGGTCCACCATCACGATACCGTTGTTCACCACTACACCCATCAGGATCAATATCCCGATCATGGCCATCAACGAGAACGTGGTCCCGGTCACCAGGAAGAACCAGAACACGCCGATGATGGAGAAGACGATCCCGCTGATGATCGCCGCCGGATGCAGCAGCGATTCAAACAGTGCCGCCATGACGATGTAGATCAACATGGCCGCGAGCAGCATGTTCTGGACCATCACCCGGCCAGTCTCGTCCTCGTCCTGGAAACCCTGCCCGTAGCTCCACTGGTAGCCGGGCGGCAGGTTCACCGAATCCATGATCTTCTTGATGCGGGGACGGACTTCATCCATGGTCACACCCTTGTCGAGCGTGCCCAGGATGTCCAGCGAAGTGCGCCGGTCCATATGCTGTACGGAAGCCGGGCCCTGTTCGACGCTGAAGGTCGCCAGCGCGGACAGGGGCAGACGACTGCCGTCTGCGGTACGGATCTGCAGGTCCCGCAGCTGTTCCAGCGTCTGCTTGTCGCTATCCTGGTAGGCCAGCCGTACGGTCACTTCGCCGTCCTTGCCGCGATACTTCGGCAGCTCCAGACCGCGCAAGGCCACCGAGACTGCTGTCGCGATGTCGCGGGTGCTCAGCCCGGCGCGCAGCGCGCGATCGCGATCCACCTTGATCCGGACTTCAGTCTCGCCCTCTCCTGTATCGGCGTGGACATCGGTGATGCCTTTCACTGTACTCAGTACGCGCACCATGTCCGGCGCGAGACCCGCCAATACCTGACTGGATTCGCCGGAGATCTCGACTTTCAAGCCTTCAGTGGTGCCCGAGCGATTGAAGCCGAACGTCGGCTTGCCGATAGCGATCTTGGGCAGGCCCTTGCGGATCTCGTCGGCGATCGTCTCAGGTGACTTCTTCGCGCCAGCGCCCTCGGTCAGCAGGATCGAAGTCTGGGCCTGACCGGTGTCGTAATAGCTGTAGACCGAACGGATCTCGAACTCTTTTTGATGGGCATAGAGATATGCCTCGATCTTGTTCACGGCACGCTCGACCGTGGGTACGGAGTAGGTGCCGTTCAAGTTGTATTGCATGAACAGGCGCCGGGTATCGTTCTGAGGGAACATGTCCTTCTTCACGATCTTCATGGGGATCGCAGCCGTGATCACCACCAGCACGATCAAGCCGATCATGTACCAGCGGTGGCGCAGCGACCAGTCGAGCAGGTTCATGTATCTCCGTGCCGCGCTCCCGCGGCCGCCGACATCGCCGGGGCGCGGTTTGGGTGCCGGAAGGCGGGCTGCGATCATCGGGATCATGGTCTGCGAGATGAGCAACGAAGCGAGCAGCGAGACGACGATCGCTATCGATACGTGCTTGAGGAACACGGTGACATTGGTCTGTACTCCGAACAGGTTGGGCAGGAATACGATCACTGTGGTAAGCGTTCCGGCAGTCACTGCCAGGCCGACCTCGCGGGTCCCGCGCAAGCTGGCGCCGAATGCATCGCCCGGCTTTTGCAGCCGGTGGTGGAATATGTTCTCGCTCACGACGACGGCATTGTCCACCAGCATGCCGACCGCCAGCATCAGGCCCATCATGGAAAGGATATTGAGCGAGATACCCATGAAATACATCACGGCCAAAGCGATCAGCAAGGAGAACGGGACCGCGAGCGTGACCATGAGCGTGGTGGAGAGCTGGCGCAGGAACAGGTATAGCACCACCAACGAGAGCAGGGCGCCGAAGAGGCCCGAATTCAGCAACGAATCCAGGGATTTCTTGACCCCGTCCGCCTGGTTGTCAAGGAAGAACAGACGGATGCCGTGCATCTGCGGCAGTTCCTTGATCTTGTCGATCTCGGCCAGGGCGCGTTCGGAGACGTTCACCATGTTGGCGCCGGTCTCCTTGAAGATGTCGAGACCGATGGCGTAGTGGCGATCGAGGTGGCGGCCATAGGTGCGCTCCGGACTGGCGATCGCGACCCGGGCGACATCGCGCAGGCGCAGCTGGTCCGGGCCGACGATCAGGTTGCGGATGTCGTCGATGGAGCGGAATTCGCCGATCGGGTGCACCAGGAAGCGCTGACCGTCGGAGGTGATGTTGCCGGCGGTCATGGAGAAGTTGGCGTTGCGCAGGGTCTGATAGAGCTTGTTCAGATCCACGTGGTGCGCGGCGATGCGATCGGCCAGCAGTTCGATCTTGATCTCATGCGGCTCTACACCATAGAGGTTCACCTTCGACACGCCGTCGAGGCGTTCCAGCCGGCGTTTGAGCAGCCGCTCGAGCATGTTGTAGGAATCGGATAGATCGCGATCGCTGGAAAGGCGCAGTTGCAGGATCGGCTGATCCGAAGTCGATCCCTTATTGATCAGGATGTTCTTCACATCGCTGGGCAGATCCTGGCGGATGGAATCGAGTTTGTCTTTGACTTCGAGGCCGCGTACGGCCACATCAGCATCCCAGCCATACCAGAGAAAGATCTGGGCATCGTTCTCGGTCGAGGTGGACTGCATGTGCTTGATGCCGCTCAGGGTGCCCAGGGCTTCCTCGATCGGCTTGGTGATCAGGCGTTCAGTCTCCTGCGGAGAAGAGCCCTGATAGGGTACCTGGATGAAGATGCCCGGGAACTGGATATCGGGGAAGTACTCCAGTGGCAGCAGCCGCGCCGAGATCAGGCCGATAGCCGCCAGACAGACAAACACCATCACGGTGGTCACAGGTCGGCGCAGCGAAAGTTCGGTGATCTTCATGCTCAGACCTCCGCCTCTGCCGTCTCACCTTCAGCCTCGTCGTCGTGCGGGACGATGATCTTCCTGTCGACTAACGCGTAGGCCACCGGGATCACCACCAGGGTGAGCAGGGTGGAGGAGAGCAGGCCGCCGATTACGGTTATCGCCATCGGTGCACGTATCTCGGCGCCGTCGCCGATCCCGAGCGCCATCGGCAACAGACCCAGCGTGGTCGTGAGCGTAGTCATGAGGATCGGGCGCAGGCGAGCGCGCCCGGCTTCCACGATCGCCTCGAGCTTGTCTTCGCCACGCGCGCGCAACTGGTTGACGAGATCGACCAGAACGATCGCGTTGTTGACCACGATGCCGGCGAGCATTATCAGACCGATGAATACCACCACGCTGATGGTGGTTCCGGTGACGAAAAGCGCGACGACGGCTCCCACCATCGCCAGCGGCACACTGAGCAATATGATCAGAGGGTGGACCAGCGATTCGAACTGCGACGCCATGACCAGATAGACGAGGAAGATGGCCAGCGCCAAGGCGAACTGCATGGAGCGGAACGAAGCCTGCATCTCTTCGTTCTGGCCGGAGACGCGGGTGAACACCCCGGGTGCCTGCGGGATGTGATCGAGGATGCTCTGGACCTCGTTAGCAGCCGTACCGAGATCGCCATAGCGGAGATTGGCCGAGACGATTGCCACGCGTTCCTGGCCCACGCGGCGGATCTCGCTCGGGCCCATGGCCAACTGCACATCGGCTACAGCGCTGAGCGGCACCGGGTGCGCGCCCAGGGGATTGATCACCAGCGATTCCACGTCAGCCAGCGACGCGCGCTGGTTCTCCCGGTTGCGTACCAGTACGTCGATCTTGCGATCGCGCCAAGTGAAGCGGGTCGCGACATCGCCGCGCACCTTGTCCACCACTGTCTGCGCGACCTGGTCTTCGGTGAGGCCGAGTTGGGCGAGCTTGGCCTGGTCGAAGCGGATCTGGATCTCCGGGTGGCCTGCTTCCATGCTGCTCTTGACGTCGGCGAAACGGTGGTTCTGCTGCATCCTGCCCGCAATCTGGTTGCTGATCTTCTGCAGCGTGTCGAGATCGTAGCCGACGACTTCAACCTCCAGCGGAGTCTTGAAGCTGAACAGGGCGGGCCGCTCGAACTTGTATTCGAGCCCCGGTAGCCTACCCAGTTGCGCGCGCAAGGCGTCCATCACGCGCTCTTCCTGTTCACGTCCGGAACCGTGTTTGAGGACCACGTTGACCGTACCGATATTCTCGCCGGCTTCAGCGGGGTTGGCGTCGAGTCGGTTACCCGTGCCGGCGACGGAGTAGGTGGTAGCAACGCCGGGGACCTTTGCGGCGATCTGCTGCACCGTGTCCACCATCGAGTCGGTGCGCAGGATCGGGGTGCCCGGCGCGAGCTTCACCTTCACCTGGAATTCGCCCTGCGAGAGTTGCGGGATCAGTTCCACACCCAGGCGCGGGATGATCAGGAAGCTCACGAGCAGGCTGCTCACCGCGATCGCGATGACGGCCGCGCGGTTGGCCAGTGCCCAGCGGATCACGCGGGGATAGAAGGCCTCCACGCGATCGAAACCGCGTTGGAAGAGGCCGACCATCGGATCGATCGCGAAGCCGGTCACCTTCCCCATCACCCTGCCCAGGGTGATGAATATCCAGAGCAGCCCATTGGTGAAGCCCGAGAAGCCCTTGGCGATCCAGCCCGCGAAGCGGTACATGCCGCGCGTGAAGCGATTGCGCGGTTCGGCACGCGGCGGATTCTCGCCGCTACCGTCAACTTCCAGGGCAGAAGGTCCGCGCGCGCCGAGAGCAGCGAGCATCGGGATCAACGTGAGCGCCATCAGCAGCGAGAAGAGCAGCGCGAAGGTCACGGTCAGCGACTGATCGCGGAACAGCTGACCTGCTATGCCCTGAACGAACACCAGCGGAAAGAACACGGCCACGGTCGTGAGGGTGGACGCGATGATGGCAGTGCCGACCTCGCTGGTCCCTTCGCGTGTCGCCTGTAACACGCTCTTGCCCATACTTCGGTGTCTGGCGATGTTCTCCAGTACCACGATGGAGTTGTCGACCAACATACCTACCGCGAGCGCGATACCGCCGAGCGACATGATGTTCAGGGTGATATCCGTGCTGTACATCGCGTTGAATGTCGCGATGACGGAGACTGGTATCGAAAGGGTGATGATGGCAGTCGCCGCGACATTGCGCAGGAAGAAGTAGAGCACCAGCGCGGCGAGGAGGCCGCCGACTATCGCGGCATTGATCACCTGGTCGATGGCGCCGGATATGAACGTGGACTGGTCATAGATCTTGCGCATCTCGAGCCCGGTGGGCAGACGCTTGTCGAACTGGGTCAGTTCCTTGTCGACCGCCTGAGCGACGCGCACGGTGTTGGCATCACCTTCCTTGTAGATGGCCACTTCGACGCTCTCGTGCCCATCCATGCGAGTGATGGCTTGACGTTCCTTGTAGCCATGGCGCACGACGGCGATATCGTGCAGATAGACCGGTCCGCTGTCGCGGATGGCGATCACGGCATTACCGATATCGTCGACGCTCTTGAACTCGTTGATCGTGCGCACCAGGTATTTCTGGTTACCCTGCTCGAGGCGGCCACCGGAAAGGTTGACGTTTTCTTCCTGCAAGCGCTGGATAACGGTCTGTATGGGCAGGTTGAGCTGAGCGAGTTTGTCCTGATCCACCTGTACCTGGATCTCGTCCTCCAGGCCGCCGCTGACCTTCACCGCGGCAACCCCGGCAACCGACTCAAGTTCCTTGGTCAACTGATCGTCCGCG
Organism: uncultured Pseudomonadota bacterium; assembly: GCA_963739695.1. Lineage (GTDB taxonomy): Bacteria > Pseudomonadota > Gammaproteobacteria > Natronospirales > CAVUBB01 > CAVUBB01. Next base: position 62,337 of record CAVUBB010000021.1, read on the forward strand.
AAGCGGCGCAGGTATTTCAATCTTGCTTCATCGGAAAGTTTCGATCCCTGAGATTTCTGCAGACTGGCCGGGGTGCCCATGAGCGCGAAGCGCATCACCGGTTCCGTGGACGGATCGAACCGGAGGATCAGTGGCCGCTCGGCCTGTTGCGGGAGCGTGAGCACATCGAGTTTCTCGCGCACATCCACGCCCGCATAATCCATGTTCGTACCCCAGGCGAATTCGAGCACGACATCCGACTGCCCGGCACGCGAGACCGAACGCACGGTGCGTACGTTCTTGATCACCCCCACCGCTTCTTCGATAGGCTTGGTGATCAGGTTCTCGACTTCCTGCGGCGCTGCGCCTGGCAGTTCGGTACGCACTGTCAGCGTCGGGTAGGAGAGTTCCGGAAGCAGATTCATCTTCAGCCGCGAGGCCGAGACGAAGCCGAAGATCACGATGGCCAATGTCAGCATCGCGATGGTGACGCGGCGCTCGGTGGCGAGACGGACGATGCCCATGGTGCGGATGGATTTCACGCTGGCGTTCCTTGGTTTTGTCTTTGCTCAGATCACGTTGTGGGTCATGGGCAGGTACGGCCCCATCTCGGGGATAGCCCGGCGCAGCTTGAGCTCGGTGGCGCGCAGCGCTTCGATGTCCCGGCACAGGGATCGGGTGTGACCCTCGAACGAATCCGCCTGCGCCTGGGCGCGGTTCTGGATATCATCGAGCCCGCCGTCGAACAGCGCGGTGAAAACTTCGCCGACAACCTTGAGGCCGAGCGCGGCGCCGGCCCTGCCGACCTCCCTGGCATCGTCAACCAGACCATGCACTTCGCCGACATATTCTTTAAGCAGTCCTGCTTCTGCGCTACCCACCTTTCGTTCGCGGCCCATGATGAACAGATGACCGTCGGCGGTCACGCGCATCATCTCCTTGCCATCGTCACGAGTGATCACATCGCCATGATCGAGACTCAGGGAGTAGGGCGATCCGAATTGGATATGGTTGTTGTCGCTCTTGCAGACACCGTCGTCACCGGTGCCGGCATGTGCCAGCGGCGCCAGCAATACAAGGCTCAGCAGGGACGTCGCGAGTATCTTTCGCATGGCACCGCTCCTCAACTCTTCTGATCAGACTTCTTGTCGGTATCGGCCACGTCCGCCGGTGAGGCCGGACCGGCACTGACGATCTGCACCTTGGCGCCGTCCTTGAGGCTGGTCTGGCCGACTGTGACCACGCTCTCGCCTTCTTTCAGCCCGTCCACGATCTGTACCGCACCGCCATCCGTGTAGCCGACGTCGACCGGCGTGCGATGAGCGACACCCTTGTCGATCACGAAGACGTTGGATTCGGTGTCTTCGGTGATCACGGCGCTGCGCGGCACCAACAGCGCGTCGTGGCGCGTGTCATAGACGATATTCACGCGCCCGAACATGCCTGGCTTGAGACGATGGGACGGGTCGCGCATGGCCACGGTCACCTTGAAGGTGCCGGTGGCCGGATCCACGACCGGACTGATGCGATCGATCGATCCGGTGAAGCGCTGGCCGGGCAGGGCATCGGTACTCAGCAGGGCCGGCTGGCCGTCCTTGAGCTTGCTCAGCTCGCGCTCGGGTACATGCAGGGTCGCCAGCAGCGGATCGAAGTCGGTGATCACGAAGGTCTGCTGGTTCTGGGTGAGCATGTTTCCCGGCTTGATGAAGCGCTTGGAGACCACTCCCGATATGGGAGCGCGGATCGCCGTATAGTCGACCGACAGTTTGGCAAGGTCGTAATCGGACTTCAGCGCCGCCAATTCAAACTTGCTGGTCTCATAGGCGTTGGAGCTGATCAGATGCTTGGCATAGAGTTCCTTGTTGCGCTCGAACTCGTGCTGTTTCTTGTCCAGGTTCGCCTTGGCGCCTTCAAGTTGATAGAGAAGCTTCTCGTCGTCCAGTTTGGCGAGGACGTCACCGGCATTGACGTGCTGGCCCTCTTCGACATAGATCTTCTTGATCACGCCATCGGTCTTCGCCACGACTACTGCTTCATCCTGGGCTTCCAGCGTTGTGGTCGCGGTATATGACGCATCCACGTCGCCGCGCTTCACCAGCGCCGTCTCCACGGGTATCGCGGGGGTCTCGTCCTTCTTCTTGGCGATATCGGCTTTGGAGTCGCTGCTATAGCAGCCCTGCATTCCCAGCACGGTCAGGCCCAGGACCAACGCCAGCAGGAGCCTGTAACTCGAACGCTTCATGTTCTGCCTCTTGGTGTTCATCTTCTTCGCCTCACTAGTGGTCGAAGGGGGGGTTCGACCGGCTCAACCCTTCTATCGAAGTAGTGTTGTAGTGAAGTATAACAGTAAAAATAAAAAGGGCAAGCTTGACCGCGCGTATCTTTGACGGCCCGGCCCGTGGCGTTATAACCACTTGATATATAAGCGCTTTATTAAGGCGCCGCCCGGGGTGGGAGAGCGGCGAAGGCGGGACTCACGCTGGTCCGTACCGCAGTGAGGTCTGCAGGCTGATCCGACCGAGCCACGGCGCGACAGGGCCCGGCGGCGATCTCAGGAGGCGATGTAGTCGCGCAGGGTCCTGGCTTCCTCGGCCTTCTCTTCCAGCATCGCGCGGGCGAGATCGCCCATGGTCACGATACCGACGAGGCGAGCGTCCTTGCCGGTGACGGGAAGCCGCCGGAAACGGCGCTGGGTCATGATGCCGACCGCGTCTTCCACTGTCGTATCCGGCTGCACCGTGTGCGGATCGCGTGTCATCACTTCGGCCACGGGCTGATCGGGGCGCGGTGAGTCCTGTTCGGCGAAATAACGGAGGATGTCTCTCTCGGTGAGGATACCCACCAGGTTCTCTTCCATGTCGACCAGGGCGATACAGCCCACATGATGCCGGTTCATCTCCTTGGCGGCCTCGCGTACGGTGACCGTCTCGCCGGCCTGGACTACGTTCTGGCCTTTGCGGTTGAGTACATCAGCAAGGTTCATCATGCATCCTCCCCGGATTGGCTCCCTCAACTGAACTATAGCCGAGTTGAAGCAAAGTCCAAGAGGGGGGCGGCGCAGGCTGGCGAATGTGCCCCGCGCGACGGCGGGTCAGCAAGTGGGTACGGAGCCTTGGTAGGGGCGAGAGGGCGAGATGTGCAGCCGCCCGCAGCCGTTCTGATCGTCGGTATTCAGGCGAGTCGCATCCCCTGAATCCCTGGCCGTACGTATCCCGGCGACCTTTACCGGCCCGCCCCTGATCGCCTTGTTCGGTCATGTCCCTGCATGTTGCCGGGGCCTGGTCGTGATCGGAGTGGTCGAACAGGCGCGGAGCAAGATCAGGAATGCGGGCAAGGTGAATCGGATGCTCGATCTTTCCATCGCATTCTCCCCGGAATCCAATAGTGGCTACCTCACTTGGCCATGGCCCCGATAGGCAAGGACCAAGAGGGCGACAGCAGATATGGTCAGCCGGCGCCGTCAAGATTGCGGTACAGCAACAGCCGATGCCGAATAGTGGGAAAGGTCCAGCACGCGTCCGTCCTGCCCGGGCTTGCCGAGATCACGCACGCGGCGCGAGCCTTGCCCCGCTGCATATGCGTGATTACGACTATGAACCATGGACCACTGGCAGGGCCTGCCAGGAGTGGCGGGCGCGACAATGGCAGGCAGGGCGTCAGCAACAGACTGTCAGCACTCGGGTATGACGTTCGCGTAACTGCTGTTGTGGGAAGGATCGATCACACAGCCCTTCTGCGCGCGGGTATCCAGCCTCTGGGCAGGGTCCGAATCGTTTGCGTGCTCCATGCCGGTAATCTTGAATGGGGCACCTCTCGTCACACTGGTCGGCGGGTTCGCCCGGGCCTCGCTGGCCGGCGTCTTGAGGGGGCCTGCGGTCGAGCAGGCGGCGAGCAGGATCGAAACTGCCAACAGAGTGCTCCGGAGACTGGATGGTTGCATGGTGCACTCCTCAGGTCACTGCGATACCCAACTGAGCTCGCCCGTTAACTGTTACATGGGAAGCGAGGTGTCCGCAAATTGCCCTGATCTCATGGTCGGTTCCGGCAAAGAAAAAGCCCGCCGCGAGGGCGGGCTTTTCGAACGCTCCATCTCCAGTCTTATCTGCCGGATGTTTTCCTGCTGGCGGCCAGCTTGTTCCCGTCCATGCGCGACATGTCCACCAGGATGTCGGCGGTCTCGTTCAGCTGCACATCGGGGATGTCCGTCTTGTCGTCGCCGGTGTCATCATCGAGACTCTTGAGCGGCTTCTGACCGAGCAGTTTGCGCCATTCGTTCTCGCGATCGAGCTGTTTCTTCCGATTCTGGTCGCGTTCGGTCCGACGCGTGTCGAGATTGAGCGAGACGCTGTCTTTCGCGTGTTCGGCCTTGATCTCTTCCACGCCCTTCACGAACAGGGCGTACTCGGCGTTCCCGGCCACGCGTGCCTTGTGGTCCTTGATCAGCGTCGGCAGATCGCGTATCACGTGATCGTGGACGATTGAGTAGTCAGTTGGCTCGATCTTGTCCCAGGGCAGCGCGTTATCCTGAGTGCTCTCGCCGAATTCCTTATCGTCGATGGAAGAGGGCAGCGTGATATCGGGGGTCACACCTTTGTCCTGTGTGCTGGAGCCGGTGATCCGGTAGAACTTGCCGATGGTCATCTTGAGCTGGCCCGGGTTGGTGTTGGGCAGCCAGCGGCGCAGGTCGATGAGGTTCTGGACCGTGCCCTTGCCGTAGGTGGTAGAGCCCACGATGAGGCCACGGTGATAATCCTGGATCGCACCAGTGAATATCTCGGAAGCCGAGGCGCTGAAGCGGTTGACCAGCACCGCGAGTGGTCCACCGTAGGCGATCTCCGGATCGGTATCGTCGTTCACTTCGATATGGCCGTCGCTGCTGCGCAGTTGGACCACGGGCCCTTTATTGATGAACAGGCCGGTAAGTTCCGTGGCTTCGTCCAGCGAGCCGCCGCCATTGTTGCGCAGGTCGATGACCAGGCCGTCTATACCGCCTTCCTTGTTGAACTCATCGATGAGCTTATGCACGTCGCGCGTGGTACTCCGGTAGTCCTTGTCACCACGCATGCGTGCCTGGAAATCGGAATAGAATGCGGGCACTGTGATCACGCCGATACGGTATTCCTTGCCGTCACGTGTCACCTTGATAAGGTCTTTCTGTGCTGCCTGCTGTTCCAGTTCGACGGTGTTTCTCACCAGCCGCACGACTTTCTCGGCGGAGCCGGGTGCGGCTCCGGCAGGCAGTATCTGCAGACGTACGACCGTACCCTTGTTGCCACGGATGAGCTTGACCACGTCATCCAGGCGCCAGCCGACCACATCCACCAGCTTGCCGTGATCGCCCTGGGCGACGGCGGTGATGCGGTCGTCGGGGTGGATCTTGCCGCTGATGGCAGCGGGGCCGCCCGGGATCACGCGAGCGACAGTCACATATTCATCCTGCGAGACCAGTGCCGCACCCACACCTTCGAGTTTGAGGCTCATGCGGATCTCGAATTCCTGCGATTCGCTCGGCGAGAAGTAGTCGGTGTGCGGGTCGAGTGCGCGAGCGTAAGCATTGATGAACAAGTCGAAGACGTCGTTGCTGTTTACCTGATGGGCCCGATGGAGGAAATTCTCATAGCGTTTGGTGAGCACCTCGGCTGTATCTTTCCAGCTCTTGCCGGTGAGCAGGAGGCCGATGGCATCGTTCTTCACCCGCTTCTTCCAGATGGCTTCGGCCGCGGCATCATCGGCCGGCCAGAGCGCGTGTTCGCGGTCGAATTTGTAGGTCTCATCGGCGGACAGGTCCGGCTTGTGCTGCAACAGGCCGATGGCATAAGCGATCCGCTGGTTCACGCGCTTCTGGTAGACATCGTAGATCGCAAAAGCGGGTTCCAGATCGCCTTTCTTGATCGCATCATCGAGCTTGGTGCGATAGACCTGGAAGCTGTCTATATCGTGCTGCGTGAAATAGCTGCGACCCGGGTCGAGCCGTTCGAGGTAATGATCGAGGATATAGGCCGACAACGTATCATCGAGCTTCTTGCCCGAATAATGGCTGTGCTCGAGCAGGCTGTGGACTACCTGATCGATAAGGACCTGTTGTGGCTTGGGATGCAGCTCGGGTGTCGCTGCGGCAGCGCTCCCCAGAAGCCCGGTATTGGCCAGAGCGGTGGTGGCAGTCAGGGAACATAGCCCGATGAAGGCCAATAAGCGCAGGTGCTGCTTGAATTTCACGCGAAGATTCCTCGATGTATTACAGCCTCAGGCGGCCCGAAGCCTATGCGACAGGCCGGCTACAGCCATTTGAAGCGGGAGCGGGGCGGGAGTTCCCCTACGGCTGGCAAGGACTGATCCTGGTGGCCATAATGCCAAGCCCGGGTGCGGCAGTGCAACTGCCGCCGCGCACCGGACAACCCTTTGCTGGCGGATATCGGAACAGGTGGACAGGCGATGCGACCCATAACCTTCCTCAACGGCATCATCTTCGCATGCAGCTCGGCGATCACCCTGGCCATGGGGGTCATGTTGCTGATGCGCCTGGTTCTCCTTTCCGATCAGAGCGTGAACGCCCAGGAAGTGATGGGGCAGCTGCCGGCCGCGGACCTGCTGCGCTATGCCGCGACCCTGTTCGTGGTGGCCGTCTGCGCGGGCTGGGCCTTCTTCGGGCAATTGTTTCTCAGGCCCTGGCGTTGGCGCGCTCAGGCTGTTCAAGTGGCTGCCGTCCTGGCGGCACTGGCTTATCTGTTCACGCCCGCTGACGGGCGTGTGCAAGTGCTGGAGGGGGTAGCCCTGATAACGGGCGTTATCGCTCTGGGGCAGTTCAGCGGTCTGCTGCGGCGCGTGTGGGAGTGGATCAACGCCGATTAGCCCTGATCGTCGGCGATAAAGTCGGCGTACAGGTCGGCCAGCATCGCCGTTATGGCCAGGCAGAATTCGCGGTAAGCCAGCCCTTGGCGGTCCATCTCAAGACCCGCACCCATCAATACCCGGTCGGCCAGGTCGGCCACGCGCTGGGGATATTCTTCCATCCGCACGAAGCTCCGATAATCTTTCATCATCCGCCGATATTCTGCCCGCTGGCTGGCGCTCAGGCGGCCGCCTCGCGGCATGGATTGGTGGTGCCGGGCACGGGCCTCGGCGCGCAGGTGCCGGAGCAGTGCAGCCGTGTCATGAGTTTCGGGTGGGTTCATCGAGCGGCCTTGCGGGCGTGCGAAACCGTGAAGTATGTACTACTCATAGGGGCAGGCGCAGAGTATCCTCAGTGGCTCTTTGAGACCAAAAACACGAGATCGGCGGCGAATGGCATCGTATCTGCTCATCTGGGATCCCAACAAGTGGGACTGGCGCAACATCGGAGAGTTGGCCGACCAGGTCAAGCGTGGCGTGCCCGTGACCAAAACCTGGAGCTGCGGTACCGCCCGCCGCATCTTCACGCGAGATCGGATCTTCGTGATGCGCCAGGGCCGGGAACCGCGCGGCATCATCGCGGTGGGCCGGGTCACACGCGGCTCCTACCAGGCCAAGGAACTGGAGACGCAGGATGGCACACCGCCGGCCACCAGCTTCTTCGTGGACATACAGTTCGACGCGCTGATCGAGCCGCAACGCGAAGCGGTCATCCCGCGCACCCGCCTCATGGACCCGAGCCTTACCGGCTTTGCGTGGGAGACCCGCCAGTCCGGGCAACAATTGCCGGAAGACATCGCCGCCGTGCTGGAAAAGATCTGGGAAGAGCGTCTGCCGCATGTTCTGGATTCGAGCCGGCCACTGACACCCACCGCGGGCGAGCGCTCGCGTCTGGCCGATGAAGCGGCCGGTGAGGCGGCGCCCAAGGCTGGCAGAGTCGAGGTGAACAAGTCGAAAGAAGAATCGAAGGCGGCGGCCAAAGCAAAGACAAAGGCCGACAAGGAGCGTGCCGAGAAGGAGCGTGCCGACAAGGAGCGTGCCGACAAGGAACGTGCCGACAAGGAACGTGCCGACAAGGAACGTGCCGACAAGGAACGTGCCGACAAGGAGCGTGCCGACAAGGAGCGTGCCGAGAAGGAACGCGCCGAGAAGGAACGTGCCGACAAGGAACGTGCCGACAAGGAACGTGCCGACAAGGAACGTGCCGACAAGGAACGTGCCGACAAGGAACGTGCCGACAAGGAACGTGCCGACAAGGAACGTGCCGAGAAGGAACGCGCCGAGAAGGAGCGCGCCGAGAAGGAGCGCGCCGAGAAGGAGCGCGCCGAGAAGGAGCGCGTCGAGAAGGAGCGCGTCGAGAAGGAGCGCGTCGAGAAGGAGCGCGTCGAGAAGGAGCGTGTCGAGAAAGAGCGCGTGGAAGCCGAGCGCCATGGGGCAATGCTGGATTCGAGCCCATGGAGCGGCCGCGAACACGCCACACTCGTGGCCGATTATTTCGCCATGCTGCGTGCCGACATCCAGGGTGAACTCTATAGCAAGGTCGATCACCGCGAGCAGTTGAAGGAACGTCTGGACGATCGTTCGGAGCGCGCTATCGAGGTGCGTCACCGTAATATCAGTGCGATCCTCGCCAATATCGGTCTGCCTATCATCGATGGCTATCCGCCGCTGGGCGATTTCGAACTCGAACTCGAAGTTGCAGTGCGCGCCTATGTGGAAGATTCGCCCAGCGAGATCGAGGATATCTGGATCTCCGGTGAGCCGCCCCAGGTGAAGGTGCCGGAGACCCTGGATGACTCCGCTCAGTTCGAAGTGCCGCCGCCGTCGGTAGAGGACGATATCGGAAGTACCGCTTCTCTTGTTACCAAGGGATTGCCGCGCAAGACCGATTTCAATGCGCGAGAGGAGCGCAATGCGGCGCTGGTGCGCGCTGGGGAGAAATTCGTGCTGGCATTCGAGCGGGCACGTCTGAAAGAGGCGGGAAAGGCGGACCTGGCCGCACGGATCGAATGGGTGTCGGAGATCCGCAATAACGGTCTGGGTTATGACATCCTTTCCTATGAGACCGACGGCAGCGAGCGCTACATCAAGGTCAAGACCACCAACTACGGCGCGCGTTTCCCCTATACCGTGACGGCCAGCGAAGTGCTGTTCTCACGGGACAATGCAAACCAGTACCATCTCTACCGCGTGTTCCTGTTCTCCAAGGCGGCGCGTCTGTTCATAGCCAAAGGTTCGTTGCAGGATGGCGCCACGCTCACGCCGGTAACCTACCGCGCGACGTGCTAGTCATCGCGTTTCCACCAGCGCATCTCCGGCTGCGCGGCTTGCCACCAGCGCATGAATTTCTTCAAGTCGCCGGAAGGGTCGGTCCCGGCCGGCACTTTGCCAGTCTCGTAGTAGGTGAACAGTTGATGCAAGGCTGGCTGATAATCGCCGCGGAACTTGTAGAAAAGTTGTGGGTGCAGTTTTTCCAAGACGCTGTCATCGACCAGCGCCGCGTCGGTGAACGCCTGGCGCAGCAGTGTGGCGATGGCTTTCGCATCGGGGTCGTCGGGTGAGAACCGGGCCGGCAGCTGATTGGCGAGCCGGGCGGCTTGCGTGGTCTCGTCGATCGACTTCACCAGATGCCGGCCGCTGCGGATCTCCTGCGGTGTCCAGGAAACGCCTTCCGAACATGCCGCGATGAGGCATAGCAGCGCCACGAGCGTGCCCGTAGCGACGAGGCGGATCGCTCCCATACGCTTACCGACAGACCTGTTGCGGCCGCTCATATCGGGTTCCCGGTCAGGAGACCAGCGGCGCGTCTCCCTGCGCGTCGGGTAGCAAGGCTTCGACCTGTCGGCGCAGCTCCGCCGCGCCATCCGGCGCGATGCGAAAGGCGGTATCCGAATTCGGATTGAGCATGATGCCGCAGCCGTCATCGACGCCGAGGACGGCCCAGGGCACATCGACCTTCACCGCGTGCGGGAACTGGGGCGCATGGGCGGAAAACTCGCTCGCGCGTTCAGCGGTGGTGAACAGTGCCAGCATGGGCTGGGTCTGGATATCGCCGTCGGTCACCAGCAACAGCCGGGTTTCCGGGTGCAGCCGGTTCTGTTCGTCCCAGGGGTAGTTCATGAGTACGTAGGCGCGGGTGGTCATCAGCGCCTGGACGAACTCTCCCGCATCGGTATCGCCCGCATGGAAGCTGATGAGGGCCTCTTCAAGGGCGTTCTTGGCTTGCGCCTCAGACATGGGTCTGGCTCCGGCTAAAAGGTGTTGGAGGGAGCTAGATGGTACCGGGCCCGGAGACACTTGTGAACCGTTGGCGTTGACCGCCCATCACCATATCCTGGGTTTCCAGAGGCTGTCCTTGCCGTCTTTGAGAGTGCCGATGTGCACGGTTTTCTCATCCACGAAGTAATACGGCGGCACCGGAAGATTCAATGGCGCGGGCGATTCGTCGAAGACCCGGCCCGCCAGATCATAGCGTGAGCCGTGACAGGGGCAGAAGAAGCCGCCCGGCCACTGGGGCCCCAGATCTTCCGGATGCGGCTTGGGGCGGAAGGTCGGCGTGCAGCCAAGGTGGGTGCAGACTGCGACCAGGACGAGGATATCGGGCTTGAGCGAGCGATAACCGTTCTGATAGCGCGGCAGCTGCTGGGCCGCCTTGGAATCCGGATCTTTCAGGCGCGAGTCGTTCTTGGGGAGCTCCTTCACCTGGGCATCGGTGCGGCGCAGGATCCAGATGGGCTTGGAGCGCCAGCGCACAGTCATGATCTGGCCCGGCTGGAGCTTGCTGAAGTCCACCTTGATCGGGCCGCCCTGGGCGAGTGCCTTGCGGCTCGGTTCCATGGACGCGACGAAAGGATACGCTGCGCCGACAACACCCACAGCGCCGATCGCGGCTGTTATGCCCGTAAGAAACTTCCGCCGGCCGTGATTCAGGCCGGAATCATCCTTCGAGTGCATCGTGCCTCCTCGAACTTCACTGGCGTTTCGTGAGCCGGCACCTGCGGGGTAAGGACGAGGCCAGGCGGCGCCGGCAGAGCGCGCGATCTCGCGCTCGTGTAGTAGAGGAGACATGTTTTGCACTCGCGAGTTCCGCTGCGGGGCCGGTGCGGCCTGCAAAGCGGGCCTGATCCATGAGACAATATGCGCTTGGCGGCATCTGGTTGGGGCCGCCCTATCCGCAACGTACAGAGGTCCGCGCATGGCCGAATTCAAGGGCATCCCGATCGTCCCCAGCGGCACGAAGATCGAGAAAGAACACGGCATCAAGGCGATCAAGAACGGCATCAAGCGCCGCAAGGACGCCGAACAGGCGCCGCTCGGGCGCAAGCCCGAATGGTTGCGTGTGCGCATGCCCACGGGCGCGGGTTACCTCAAGGTCAAGGACAATGTACGCACGCACAAGCTCGCCACGGTGTGCGAGGAATCGATGTGTCCCAATATCGGCGAGTGCTGGAGTAACGGCACGGCCACGATCATGCTCATGGGCGATGTGTGCACGCGCGCGTGCCGGTTCTGTGCCGTGGATACCGGCAACCCGCGCGGCTGGCTGGATGCCGACGAGCCGCGTTCGTCGGCTGAATCCGTGCGCATCATGAATCTCAAGTACGTAGTGCTCACCTCGGTCGATCGCGACGATCTGCCGGACGGTGGAGCAGCGCACTATGCCGCCTGCATCCACGAGATCACCAAAGTGAATCCGCAGACCACAGTGGAAGCGCTCACGCCTGATTTCGGTGGTGTGCATGAGCACGTGGCCACAGTGGTCGATTCAGGCCTTTCCGTGTTCGCGCAGAACGTGGAGACGGTGCGTCGGTTGACGCACCCCGTGCGCGACAAGCGGGCGAGCTATGAGCGTACGCTCGATGTGCTCGGGTTTGCCAAGAAACATCGCCCTGACGTGCTCACCAAGACGAGTCTCATGCTCGGCCTGGGGGAGCGCGATGAAGAGATTTTGGAGACACTGGACGACCTGCGCGCGATCGGAGTGGATATCGTCACTTTCGGCCAGTACCTGCGTCCGACCATCAACCACCTGCCGGTCGAACGCTATGTCACGCCCGAGCAGTTCGCGAAGTATCGCGCCTGGGGATTGGAACGCGGCTTTCTCGAAGTCGTGTCGGGACCGTTGGTGCGTTCAAGCTACCGCGCGGACAAGGTTTTCGAGAAGAACAACGTCGGCCTCAGTGCCTAGGCCAGGCCGCTTCCTGCCGGGTCCGGACTGAGTCTGGGGCGCCGGCGCCAGGCAAACCGTCCCAGAGTCAATCCGTCCAGACTTATCGCCGTGGCTTTGTCCGCGATGCAATCGGCGACGATGCGCGCCGAACCGCAGGCCAGCGTCCACCCCAGCGGACCGTGCCCCGTGTTCAGGAACAAGCCTTTTACCGGTGTCGGCCCGAGCAGGGGCGGGCCGTCGCAGCTCATCGGCCGCAACCCGGTCCAGTAGCCGATCTCATCCGGCGCCACCGCGTCGGTCAGTTGTGGGAACAGGTTCTGCGCGAGCGCGAGCACGCTGCGCGAGCGCGCCAGATTGGGCCGCGTATCGTACCCAGCGAATTCCGCGGTACCCGCGATCCGCATGCGCTCGCCGAGCGGGGCCATCACGATCTTGCGGTCGAAATCGACGATCGGGATCTGCGGGGGCTCAAAAGGCGCGCGGATGGGGATGGTTATCGAATATCCCTTCACCGGATAGATCGGCAGCTTGAGCCCGGCGCCGCGCGCGAGCAGCGGACTGTAACTGCCGGCGGCAAGGACGCAGGCGTCGGCGCGAATATTTCCGGAAGAGGTCTGCACGCCGGTGAAGATGCCGTTGGCGGTTTCCAGTCGCTGGACTGTCGTCTCGGTGAGAAACTGCACGCCCATCTGGCGGCAACGGCCTGCGAGGGCAGTGGTGAAGACATGGGCATCGCCACTTTTATCATTCGGGTAGTGGATCGCGCCGGCCAGCGAAAGCGCGCTCTCCTTCAAGGCCGGCTCGAGTGCCACGGCATCGCGGGCTTCGAGACGACGGTATTCGAGACCGTCTTCGGCCAGCATCGCGGCCACTTCCTCGGCTTCGGCGAGCGACTGGCGCGAGGTGAAGATCTTGAGCGTGCCCTTGTCCAGCGCGTGATATGCGATGCTGGTCTCGTCGCGGAGTTCGTCGAGCCGGGCCACGCTGTAAAGCCCGAGACGGGCCGATGCATGGGCACTGCGCCGGTATCTTTGCGGACGCGATGCGTGGACGAAACGCAGGCCCCAGCCGAGCATGCCGGGGAGCGCGCGGGGTCGCAGCAGTAGCGGTGAATCTTCACGCCCTAGCCATGAAAGCAGGCGGCGCAGGCTGCCCGGTGCATTCCAGGGATCCGACTGGGAGGGGGTGATCAGCCCGCCGTTGGCGAAGCTGGTCTCCAGTGCCGCTGCCGGCTGGCGATCCACTACGGTCACGGAATGGCCGTCGCGGGCCAGTTCATAGGCGGTGGTGACGCCGATGACCCCGCTGCCGATGATCAAGACTTCCATCAGGAGTTCCCGTTGCCTGCAGTGATCAGGATAGATGTGGCGATGAGTGCAAAGCAGGTATTGTACCCTTCAGCCGGATGGGTTCGAAGTCGGGTCCACGCCAGGGGAGGACGGTATGAGCGAGCAGGTTCGACAGACATTCGACGGGGGCTGCACCTGTGGCGAGATTCGCTATCGCATGACGAGTCGACCCATGTTCGTGCATTGCTGTCATTGCCGTTGGTGTCAGCGCGAGACGGGGGCTGCATTCGCACTCAATGCCATGATCGAGGCAGTGCGTGTCGAGTTGTTGCATGGCGTGCCGGAATGCGTGCACACGCCATCCAATAGCGGCAACGGTCAGAAGATATGGCGGTGCCCGGCCTGCAGCATCGCAGTCTGGAGCAACTATGCCGGCGCGGGCGATGCCGTGTGTTTCGTGCGTATCGGAACGCTGGACGAACCGGACAGACTGCCGCCCGATATCCATATCTTCACAGCATCGAAGCAGCCATGGGTGGTTTTGGCAGACGACATCCCGGCAGTAGCCGAATATTACGATCGAGAGCGTTATTGGCCCGCTGAGAGTCTGGAGCGCAGACGTAGTCTTTCGGGACATTGATTTTCACGTCGATGGAAGTTCCGATGCATCTCCCACGGGCTAGACGCACTCCACATGAGTGAGCGATTGCGGGAGACGGGTGGGCCGAATCGGTTCCGGAGGGCCATGGTGATAGGATTGATGTCAGCGATATGGGGGAACAGACATGAAGTCGATGCAGACGTTCACCTTGATAGTCGCAGCCAGCTTATCGATTGCTATCAGCGACACCGCCGCTGCGGGATCCTGGTATGCGGGTGCGAGCTATGGCAACGCGAATTTTGAGCACGATGTCAGCTTCACGGACCCTTATCCCGGTGCCGCATACAGGATGCACTCCAGTTCGAATGCGCTGACAGTCAATGGTGGCTATCAATCGGGTGAGTATCTGGCGTTCGAGATCGATTACGGCGACTACGGTGACTTTACCGGACTCTCCGGCATCAATTGCTCGGGCGGAGTCTGTGGCGGCGTATTGCAGGAACTGGACGAGAATCTGAGTGGATGGTCCATGACTGTTCTACCGCAGTTGCCCCTTGCGAACGGGTGGACGGCATTTGCCGAGATCGGACTGCTCTCATGGCATCTTGATCCTAATGGGCAATGTGACTGGATCTGTCCGGATATGCCGGATCGTTCCGGAACGGACGCGCTTGTAGGTGCTGGTTTCCGCTATGACTTTCGTCGGCATCTGAGCGTGAAGATCGGGTATCGCACCGTGGCTGGCGGAAATTTGCGTGACACCCTGGTCGGTGTGGAATGGCGGTTCTAGCGTCACCTGCAATCGGAGTTGCATGTCTCTTGCGGGCCCGGCACAGCGGCCTTGGCTGATTCTCGAATCGCCGCTACCAGTTTGCCTTGCCTGGCCGGCGTATATCTGCGCTATCCTCAACCGTCGACGATCTTTCGCTGACGGCGCCGGTAACAATCTACCGGTAGTCATCGCTCGCACCGGATTCAGGGAATGAGGTATTCGACATGAGATGCTCCGTCTGGTTGATCATCGGTGCCTTCGCCACCGGCTTGCTGCTGGCCTCCTGTGCGACGTCGCCCACCGGGCGTCGTCAGCTGCAACTGTTTCCCGAAGCGCAGATGGGGCAGATGGGTTTCGAGGCCTATCAGCAGGTGAAGAAGCAGACCAAGGTCGATACGTCAAAGCCGGTGAACCAGTACGTCGGCTGCGTGGTCAGGGCCTTGAGCGCGGTGGTGGGCAAGCCGCGCGGGGGCGGGAATTGGACGGTGACCGTGTTCAAGGAAGACAAGACCGTCAACGCCTTCGCGTTGCCCGGCGGCAACATCGGGGTCTACAGCGGCCTGTTGCCGGTCGCGAGGACACCGGGGCAACTGGCTGCTGTCATCGGGCACGAGATCGGTCATGTCCAGGCAGGGCACGGGAACGAGCGCATGTCCGATCAGTTCGCCGCCCAGGCCGGGCTTCAACTCGTCAATGCGCTGGCGGGCGGGGATCGTGCAAGCACCCAGAACCAGCAGCTCATGTCGTTGCTCGGCCTGGGCGTCCAGGTGGGCGTACTGCTGCCGTTCAGCCGGACCCAGGAGAGCGAGGCGGATCAGCTGGGGATGCTCTATATGGCACAGGCGGGTTTCGACCCGCATGAAGCCATCAAACTCTGGCGCAACATGATCGCCAGCGGCGGTGCCAAGCCGGCGGAGTGGCTCTCCACCCACCCGTCGGACCAGCGTCGGATTACAGACCTCGAGCGCCTGCTGCCGGGGGATCTGGCGCGTTTCCAGCGCGCCCGCGCCGAGGGGCGTCATCCGGATTGCCAGGTTCCTGTAGCGAGCAGATGAATACGGCCAACTGGGATTGTCATCCCTCGTTCACAAAGATTAACCTATACTGAATTTCCATAATCTGTCTCGGCGATCAGGGAGACGTGGAAGCGGTCGCGTCATGCCCCAGGAGGTGCTCTGTGAATGTACAGGAACGGCTTGCTGATCTGACCGAGCGCTGGCTGGATCCGGAAAAACGCGGTGGCAATTTCCGCGCGGGTGTCGTTACCGCCGTACTCACGGTCGCGGTGGTCGCGGTGGTGTATCTCACCGGCGGGACGACCTACGTCTATGCCCATATGATCTATCTTCCGGTGCTGGTCGCTGCCGCGACCTTCGGGCCGCTCGGTGGCGTGCTGACCGCGCTCGTGGCCGGCCTGCTGCTCGGACCTTACATGCCGCTGGAAGTCCATCAGCATGTGCCTCAACCGACCATCAACTGGGTTTTCCGTCTGCTTTTCCTGTGCTTCGTCGGACTCTTCGTGGGCACTCTGTTCGCCTTGCTGCGCGAGAAGCTCGGGCGGCTGTCGGCTGCCGCTTATCATGATCCCGAGACTCATCTGCATAATCAGCTCGCGCTGCGCGAAGATATCCATTCGCGGATCAAGCCTCTGATCCTGGAGTTCAGCACCCAGCCTGAAGAGCTCCTGGATACCGGGGTCCGGCTCTACGTGGTCGCGTTCAAATTGAACAACCTCTCCGATGTCATCGGTACGCTGGGCCTGCACGCCGCACAACTCCTGCTTCAGCGTATCGCGGAGCTGCTCGAAGAGGCAGCAAGGGATGCGGGCCTCTCGTATCGCGTCGCGACGGATGAGTTTGCGCTGCTGGTGGAGGACGTATCGCGCCGGAGCATGCTCGATCTGGTCGTGAGCACGCGCGAGAAATTGGAAGGCCCGCATGAGATCGCCGGCGTGCCTATCTACGTCGATGCCACAGCCGGCGTGGCGGCCTTCCCGTACCACGAGGCCAATGATGCCGAGCGTCTGATCCGCAAGGCGATGGTGGCGATGTATGGCGCGATCACAAGTGGACGCACGCATGCCAGCTACGACACGCGGCTGGACCGTGCCAATCGTGAGACCATCGAGTTGTTGGGCGAGATGAAAAGGGCGATCGAGCAGGGGCAACTGGTGCTCCACTACCAGCCGAAGCTGCAACTGGAAACCGGGCGCGCGATCGGCGTGGAGGCGCTCGTGCGCTGGAACCACCCCCAGCGCGGCATGGTGCCGCCCGGCCTGTTTGTGCCACAGGCTGAACGTACGGGCCTGATCCAGCCGTTGACGCAGTTCGTGCTCGAGACGGCGTGCGAACAGCTCGCGCGCTGGCGAGCGGCGGGCCTGGAAGCCCAGATGGCAGTCAATATCTCGGCGCGCAACTTCGGCGAGCCGGACCTGGTTGCCAACATCGATGCGCTGATGCGCTGGCATGGTATCGAGCAAGGGCGGCTGGAATTGGAAGTCACCGAGAGCGGCCTGATGGCCGACCCCACGCTGGCGCTCGAGGTCCTGCAGGCCCTGAAGTCACTGGGCGTCGACATCTCCATCGACGATTTCGGTACCGGATACTCATCGCTGGAATATCTCAAGCGCCTGCCGGTGAAGCGGATCAAGGTCGACCAGACTTTCGTGCGCGACCTGCACACCGACATTGCGGACCGCAAGATCGTACATGCGAGTATCGGTCTGGCGCACAATCTTGGTCTTGAGGCGATCGCGGAAGGAATCGAAGACGCGGAATCGATGGCTATCCTCAAGGCCATGAAGTGCGATGTCGGGCAGGGCTATCACATCTGCCGGCCGCAGGCGGCCGAAACCATCACTGCCTGGCTGCACGAACGGGCTGCGAACGCCGCCTAGTCGGTTTCTGCTGCCATGCGGGATTCAAGTTCGTCGATGGGATCTTCGCTGTCTTCTTCGAGCGCTTTGATCTTGAAGCCCATGATCGCAAACGTCGCTGCGATCAGCGGGTTGAGGAGATTGAAGAAGCAGAAGGGAAGGTAGTGCAGGGTGCCGACACCCAGCGTGGCGGCCATGTAGGCGCCGCCGGAGTTCCATGGCACCAAAGCTGAGGTGAGCGTACCGGCATCTTCCAGGGCGCGCGACAGATTCACCGGCGCGAGCTTGCGGCGGCGGAACTCCATACGATAGGTACGCCCCGGCAACACGATCGCCATGTATTGATCGGAGGCGATGATGTTGGTGCCGATGCAGGTCACGAGCGTGGTGATGATCAGCGCAGCAGTGCTCTTGGCCGCATGCAGCGCGCTGGCGACAAGGCGTTGCAGCAGGCCGGTCTTCTCCATGGCCGCGCCGTAGGCCATGGCACACATGATCAGCCAGACCGTATTGAGCATGCTGCTCATCCCGCCGCGGGAGAGCAGCTCGTCGACTCGTGCATTGCCCGTATGCGCCACATATCCATCAAACAGAGTCTTCCAGATGCCGCTGAACAGCGCCAACCAATGGGGCAGTTTGGGATTGGCGGCGTAGGCGATGACCACGTCGGTCTGGAAGAGGACGGCGAACACGCCTCCGAGCAGGGCGGCGAGCAGGATGGTCGGGAAGGCCGGCATCTTCTTGTAGGCCATGCCCATGATGAAGGCGACGGGTAGCAGGTTGTACCAGGCGATCGTGAAATGCGAATCCAAAGTATGCAGGGTTGCCTGCATGGTCGTTTCATGGCCGACGGGCTGATTGATGAAGCCCGCAAGACCGAACATGACGATTGCGATGCCCAGGCTGGGGAACGTCGTCCAGGTCATGTGGCGGATGTGGTCGAAGATATCGCTGCCGGCAACGGCCGGCGCCAGATTGGTGGTGTCCGATAGCGGCGACATCTTGTCGCCGAAATAGGAGCCGGAGATGATCGCACCTGCGGTGATCGACGGCGACAGGCCCAGGCCGTGGGATACCCCGACCAGTGCCACCCCGACAGTTCCCGCTGTGGTCCACGAACTGCCGATACTCAGCGAGACGATCGCGCAGACGATGCACGTGGCTGCATAGAAGATTTTCGGATGCAGTATCTCCAGGCCGTAATAGATCAGTGTCGGGACGGTGCCGCCGATGATCCAGGTGCCGATGAGCGAGCCCACAGCCAGCAGGATGAGGATGGCCGTGGTAGAGACGGCGATGCCCTGCGCGAGACCCTGCTCGAGCTCCTTCCAGCGCAGTCCGTTTTTCAGCCCGATGATAAGTGCCACGCCGGCACTCATGATCAGTGCGATCTGGTTGGCGCCGGAAGAGGAATTATCGCGGTAGAGGTAGACGGAGAGCGTGAGCAGGATAACGAGGGTGACGATGGGGATTATCGCATCGAGAAGGCTCGGCTCGCGTGGCTGAGCGGCAGTGCTGGAAGCCATGTCTACTCCGTCTGGAAAATGTCAGCCCCGCATTAGATACGAAATCGAGGGAAAAATCGACAATGTGCGCGGCGCGAAGGCTGCAGCTCAGCCTTCGCGCCTGCGGTTTCAGTCGATCTCGTCGGAGCCTTCTTCGATGCCTTCGAACAGGAAGGTGGAAAGATAACGCTCGCCAGTGTCGGGCAGCATGACCAGGAACACCGAACCTTCGGCAGCCTTGGCCGCGGCCTTGCGTGCGGCGGCGAAGGTGCCGCCGGCGGAGACGCCGCAGAATATGCCTTCTTTGGTGGAGAGCTCGCGTGCAGCGTCACGCGCCTCGGTATCGGTGACCAGTACGATCTCGTCATAGATCTTGCGGTTGAGCACTTCGGGGATGAAGTCCGGTGTCCAGCCCTGAATCTTGTGCGAAGCGAATTCACCGCCCGAAAGCAGCGGAGCGGCCTCGGGTTCGGCAGCGATGATCGACACCTCGGGCCGTGCCACCTCCAGTATCTCGCCCACGCCGGTCATGGTGCCGCCGGTACCGAAACCGGAGACGAAATAGTCCAGGCGGCGGCCGGCAAAATCGCGCAGGATCTCGGCTGCCGTCGTGTTGCGATGATAGGCCGGGTTGGCCGGATTGGCGAACTGGTCGGGCATGAACCAGCCATGCTTCTTAGCAAGTTCACGGGCTTTGTCGACCATGCCGGTGCCGCGCGCCGCCGCCGGTGTCAACACCACGCGAGCGCCGAGAGCACGCATGAGTTTGCGCCGTTCGATCGAGAATGAATCGGCCATCACGGCGACGAAGGGATAACCCTTCACCGCGCAGACCATCGCCAGCGCGATGCCCGTGTTGCCAGATGTCGGTTCGACGACGGTCATGCCGGGCTCGAGTACTCCGCGGCGCTCCGCATCTTCGATCACGGCGATGGCGAGACGGTCCTTGACCGAGCTCATCGGATTGAAGGCCTCGCACTTCACGTACATCGTCACGTGCTCGGGCGCACAGCGATTGATGCGAACGACAGGTGTGTTGCCGATAGTGCCTAGGATGTCTTCATGGATCATTGGTGGTACCTCCGGAGCCCGGGTGCGGGAAATGTTTGGGCGCTGGGGAAATGGCAAGGAGCAGCATTATACGCCCACCCGCCGGTCGATGAGAGCATGGCGGCTTGACCGGGCGTGTCGCCACGCGGAATATCGAGGCGGGGACGATCAGGACGGGAGAGCGCATGGCCTTGCGACTGCTACAGATCGTGATGCCGGGATCGGCCGAAGCGGACGTGCAGGATTCGTTGAACGGACGCGAAGTGGTTGCGCGCTGGCGCGACGAGCGCGATCCCGACTGTCTGATCCTGCATCTACTGGTGCCGGCGGAAGAGACCGAGCCGGTGATGGACAAGGTCGAGCAACGCTGCAAGGGGATCGAAGGCTTCCATGTGATCCTGTTGCCCACCGAGGCGGTCCTGCCGCGCCCCAAGCCTGAGGAGACGCCGGCAGAGTCCGAAACGGCGGCGGCACCCACGCGACCGGCCCTAGGCATCCGGGTGAGCCGGGAAGAACTCTACGCAGAAGTCACCGAGAGCATGGGCGTGACCCGTATCTTCGTCGGGATGACGGCGCTGTCTGCGATCGTGGCCGTGATCGGGCTGGTCCGCGACGACCTGGCAGTGATCATCGGCGCGATGGTGATAGCGCCGCTTCTGGGACCGAACGTCGCATTCGCCTTGGCGACCACGCTGGGCGACATGGATCTGGCCAGGCGGGCGCTGCGCACGAACGCCATGGGTGTGCTTGTCACCCTGGTCGTCGCCATCGCTGCCGGGATCGCCATCTCGTTCGATCCTCATGTGGCCGCCATCGCGACGCGTACCCAGGTCGGTGCTTCAGATATCGTGCTTGCACTAGCAGCAGGAGCCGCAGGCACGCTCGCGTACACCAGCGGATTTTCCGGGGCGGTGATCGGAGTCATGGTGGCGGTCGCCCTGCTGCCGCCGCTCGCGGTATTCGGGATGTTGCTCGGTGCCGGCCAGCTGCAGGGCGCTTCGGGGGCATTTCTACTTGCTGCGGCAAACCTTATCTGCGTGAATCTGGCAGGTGTCGGGACCTTCCTGTTGCAGGGGGTGCGGCCGCGGACGTGGTGGGAGGCCAAGCGCGCGCAGAAGGCGAGTCGCACCGCGGCATTGCTCTGGTTTGTCCTGCTGGTCCTGCTGGGGCTTATCTTGCTGTTCACCCACCATCATATCGGCCTGCAGACCCACTTCGCGAGCTGACGGCGCGTCCGGCGTCACGTCGGGCGGGTGGCCCCTGAGCCGAGTGTCGGAGCGGCCGATTGCAGGCGGATCATCCAGCCGGCGCACTTGCTTGTCGTCGACGACAGCATCGGAACTTCCTGCCATGGTTGCCGATCGCCCAACCCTGCTGCTGCGGATAGCCTGCGGCGTGATCCGGGGCAGCTCGCGTGCATACGTATGCGGTGTGTAAGACCATCGGTCGGCCCGGCGCGGAAGAGGCCGGGAACGCTCGGCCGGCGCAGCTAGTCATCTTGTCGAGTTCCGTGGCAAGATAGCTCCAAGATTGGCGACCGGCTCAAGTGGCGGCCGCTGGAAGGTTACTTGCTTGCGATCAGGGAGGCTTGTCATGGTGCGTTGGATCCAGTTGTTGATTGTCGTTTCCAGCATGATCATCCTCGCCGGCTGCGTATGTTGATCTGTGCCTGACGTCCATCTACGGTGGCGGCGGACAGCCGCGCCGGCGAAACGACTGCACAGTGATGATCGCGGTACGGCGGGTACCCCGATTCTGCATCCCGTGCTGCCCGCGTCCGCTTAGGTTCCTCCATGTCCAGCATCGCGCTGCAATTCCTTTCGCTCGCCCTGCTGCACGCGCTGCTGGGAGTCTTGTGTCTCGTCGTCGCGCAGGGTGAGCGCAAGTCGAAGGCGTTGTGGCAGTGGGGTTGGGGGCTTGTGACTTACGCTGCCGGCGTGGTGCTGATCCTGCTGCCGTTCATGCCTTACGCGTTCAGACAGGTAGTGGGCAATACATTGATCAGCCTGGCGGCGCTGCTGACGGCGCAAGGGCTGCTCGCCAACGCCCGCTATCGGTTGTCGTGGACGATCGGCCTGTTCGGGCTGGCGATATGTTCCACATTACTCCTGATAAATCATTTTCTCCGTTTCAGTCTGGTTGTCGACATCAGTGCACCGACGATCTACGCGAGCCTGCTCTATCTCTTTGCGGCGATCATGCTCCTGCGCCGGCCGCCGGCGGACGCACGTGTGGCGTCGAGATTCCTGGTGGCGACAGTTTGCGTAACCGTGGCCGTATGGAACGCGCGGATGATCACTTCGGCGATGGCGATCGGGCGCAGCTTCGATCCCTCCAGAGCCGATCTCTCGCTGTCGCTGTTTTCGGTGGCGCAGATCCTGTTGGTGGTAGCCGCCTCGCTCGGTTTGTTGTGGGTCGAAGTGAGAGAGATGGAAGCGGACCTGGTGCGTGCGGCGGTTACCGATGCGTTAACCGGTCTGCTGAACCGCCGCGGTATCCTGTTGCGGTTCAACGAGGAGATCGAGCGCGCCCAACGCCAGGACCAGCGCTTCGCTATCGCCTTGTTCGACGTCGATCGCTTCAAGC
Source organism: uncultured Pseudomonadota bacterium (assembly GCA_963739695.1). GTDB lineage: Bacteria > Pseudomonadota > Gammaproteobacteria > Natronospirales > CAVUBB01 > CAVUBB01. Next base: position 85,052 of record CAVUBB010000021.1, read on the forward strand.
AGATTAATGACGCCCATGGCCATCTGGTCGGCGACGCGATGTTGCGCGGCGTGGCCGAACGGTTCGACAAGGCTCGGCGTTTGGAAGACGTGATCGGGCGGATCGGAGGTGAAGAGTTCATCGTGATCCTTCCGCATCAGGACCGGACTTCGGCGCACCAGGCCGCGGAACGGCTTCGCACTGCGGTGAGCGACTGGAGTCCCGGCGAAGGCGGGCCGCAAGCCACGGTCAGTGGCGGGCTGGCGGTCTATCCTGACGACGGCACCGATTGGGACCAGTTGTTCCAGGCCGCCGACCGGCGACTGTATGTCGCGAAGCGGCAAGGGCGAGATCGCATCAGGAGCGATGAAGACAGCCAGACCTGAGCTGGCAGAACGATTCGACCCGGACGATGTGAGCCCATATCCATGGTGATTGCTGGGGGGAGATGATGGAAAGGCATATGGAAGAGCGCGGAGATCTTGATCCGTGGTGGTCGATGTGGACGCGCCCGCGGGAGACGATGCGCCAGATCCTGGAGACGGACCCGGAGCATCTGGTCCTGATGCTCGCGGCCATCCTCGGCATCGTCGGCTACCTCAACTATGCGCGTTTCATGCATCTGGGCGATCGGCTCTCCTGGCCGGGGATCGTGGGCCTGGCGATCCTGCTCGGTTCTTTGTTCGGCATCCTGCAGGTCTATCTGACCGGCTGGTTGCTGCGTGTCACCGGCCGCTGGATCGAGGGCAGCGGGAGTCCGGCGGGCATCCGGGCGGCGCTGACATGGGGGCGGGTTCCGGCAGTCTGGGCCGCGGTACTGTGGGTGCCGCTGATCGCGGTGATGGGGCAGGATGCCTTCACCTCGCCGCCCGCAGGCGGATATGACGACCTGCGCTATCAATCCGTGCAGCTGGTCGTGGGTCTGCTCGATGTGGTGCTCGGCATCTGGTCGCTCGTCGTCGGGCTCAAGGCGCTGGGCGAGGTACAGGGCTTTTCGGCCTGGCGGGCGCTGGGCAACTTCGTGCTCGCCGGCGTGATGGCGCTTATGGCCGGGATCGCTATCGGGATAGTCGTGGGGATCTTCGGCGCGATAGTGCATATGGCGTGATGCGGTGCCGTCGCTCGGTTGGGGGCAGATGATGCCGCGGGGCAGAGGAACAGCTGCCGACAGCTTGTGAGGGGCGTATGTTCATAGGTCATTACGCGGTCGCATTGGGCGCGAAGCGTTCGCTGCCGAGGGTGTCGCTCGGCATACTTGTCGCGGCGACTTCCTTGGTCGATCTCCTGTGGCCGGTCTTTCTCCTGATCGGCTGGGAGCGCGTGGAGATCGAGCCCGGAAATACGGCGCTCACGCCCTTGAATTTCGTCCATTACCCCATCACTCACAGTCTTGTCGGTGCTGCCGGATGGGCACTGCTGTTCGCGCTCGCCTACTGGTCGTTCACCCGTTATTTGGCAGGTGCGATCGCGGTGGGCGCTGTCACGTTCAGCCACTGGCTGCTCGATCTCGTTGTGCATCGGCCGGATCTGCCGCTGTATCCGGGCTCAGGGATCAAGGTCGGTTTCGGTCTGTGGAACTCGGTTCCCGGCGCCGTGATCCTGGAAGGTGGAATGTTTCTGCTGGGCTTATGGCTATACGCGGCCGGGACCCGTCCGCGTGACGGGATCGGCCGCTATGCATTCTGGGCCTTCGCCGGGCTTCTGGCGCTGATCTACGTGGCCAACATCGTCGGGCCGCCGCCGCCGAGCGCAAGGGCTGTCGCATGGTCAGCGCTGGCATTGTGGCTGTTGCCCTTCTGGGCCGAGTGGTCCGACCGGCACCGGATTCCGCTGGCGGGGGGTTCGATCTGATCTTCCCGGCACCGTGATCGCACAGTGTGTGTGGATTCAAACCTTTTTACTGCTTCCGTTCTCCAAGCCATTGATAGGGTCCGTCTGGCGTGTCCGGCGCGACCCATACCTTTCCGGATGAACCGTGATGGAGACGCGAGCATGAGTCGACTGAGCAGCTATTGTCTCGTCGTGGCCTGGTCCGCCTGGATCATGATATCTCCTGTGTCTGCAGCGGATCTGGTACAGCCGACCGTGGATCAGGTGATCGCGGGTTATATGTCGGCGCTGGGCGGGGCAAGGCAGGTCGCCCAGGTAAGGACGATGGTGGTGCAGGGAGTATACCGCGAGGGTGATGTGACCCTGGATGCGACGGTCGCGCGCATGCGTCCCTACTTCAAGCTGGTCGGCACGCCCGGCAAGCGCTCGGCAGTGTTCGAAGAAGGCTACGACGGTAGCGCCTGGGAATATTACGCTGAGGCGGGCATCGTCCTGCGCACGGTCGGCGCGCCGTCGGAGGCCGAGCGCCACTCGACGGCCGTGCTGGGCACGCTGGCCGACTATCGGGCCCAAGGATGCACCGTCAAACTTCTCGGCAGCGCCGATATCGGTGGGCGCAAGGCCTGGCGCATCCGCCTGCGGATGCGCGATGGCTATGCGGTTGACGAATTCATCGACGCCGACACCTCACAGCTCGTCGCAGAGCGGCAAGTGGCGCAGATCCATGCTGTCGGTCAGCCGGTGCATATCGAGCAGCATTTCAGTGATTTTCGCAGCGTCGAGGGAGTCACCATCCCGTTTCTGCGCGAGGAAGTGGATATGGATACGGGTAAAGTGCTCAATCGTTTCGAGACGACATCGGTCACGATCAACCAGGATCTGGATCCAGGCGATTTCTCGCCGCCAGATTTCGAACGAAGTCCGGTCCAGACGTTGATCGAGACCCTGTTTGTCCAGCGTGACGATGCCGCCACATTGTTGTGGACGCTTGCCGATTTCCGCCGAGCCCATCCTCAACAAAGTACGGATCTCGCGACGCGTATCGCGGGTTACCAGATGATCAAGGCGGGACGTTTCGATGCCGCGATCGCACTCCTGGCGGAGAACGCGCGCGAGTATCCGGCATCTGCGGCGGCGGCCTCCAGTCTCGGGCGTGCGTGCGCCAATGCAGGCAAGGTCGCCGCTGCCCGCGCGGCGTTGAAACGGGCACTGGAACTCGATCCCCAGGACAAGCGAGCGCGGGCGGCGCTTGCGGCACTGCCGAAGTCGAGCTGAGCGGGTCGTGCGCAAGCACAGGATGAAGCCAGCGGGCGACTTCCTGAGCGTGATCAAACCCGCCGTGCGGGTCAACTTCCCGCAATGACAAAAACCTTCCCTGAGGTGGCCTTTTAATCGTTGGTGGAGGCGGTGGGGGCCGCTCCTGGCCTTCGCGGCACACCTGCGTCCTGCAGGCGATCGAACCCGGACGAGGGTTCTCATCCGCTCCGCCCCACAAACGAAAAAAGCCGCCCTGATGGGCGGCCCGTTCCGTTTGTATGGTGGAGGCGGCGGGAATCGAACCCGCGTCCGCAAGCCCTCCGCCGTCGGCTCTACATGCTTAGCCCAGTCTTTAAGTTTCGCCAGCCGCTACCCGACGGGCAGGGAAAACGTCTGACTAGTTCACATTTGGGTTTTAGCGGATCGGCCGTGAACCAGCTTCAACGCGATCTTGTGAGAGTCGACCCCTGAGATGTCCCGAAGGACTCTGGACGCACAAGCACGGCTCCAGTCAGAGGCTAGCCGGATTAAGCGGCTAGGGCGTAGTTGTCGTCGTTCGCAACTAGCTTGTTTGCAAGCGGTTTTACGAGGAACCTTGCACCTCGGCATGCACCTCAGGTTTCGCGACCCACGTCGAAGCCAAGTCGCCCCCAGGTAACCATTACATTCTACACGTTAAGGTTTGGGCCCGCCGCGCTTATTTCAAGCCGCCCAAACGGCTCAGCCGTTGACGGCCTGCCATATCTCGAGCGCGCCGATGACGATGAAGGCGATGGCCGCCAGGCTGTGGATCAGCCGTAGCGGCAGCCGGTGAGCCATGGCGCCGCCGAGGAAGGCCGCGGGGAGATTGACCAGTATCATGCCCACGGAGGTGCCGAGGATCACCGCTGTGAGCGCGTCGAACCGGGCCGAGAGCGCCAGCGCCGCGATCTGGGTCTTGTCGCCCAGCTCGGCGACGAAGAAGCTGACGAAGGTGGCGATGAAGGCACCGTACTGGCTGTCTCGTACCTCCTCTTGCGGATCTTCTTCATCGCGTTCCGGGAGCAGGAGCCAGACCGCGCCGGCGATGAACGACAGACCCAGTACCCAGTGGCGGATGTCGCCGGTGAACAGGTCGCCGAGCCAATGGCCGGCCAACGCCGCCATGGCATTGCCGAGTATCGTAGCCAGCGACATGCCGACGATGACGGCCCAGGGGCGGCGAAAGCGGCCGGCCAGCACGAATATCAACAGCTGGGTCTTGTCGCCGATCTCGGCCGCGGCGAGCACTCCGGTGGAGACCAGGAAAGGGTGGAGGAAACTGTCCACGGATCAGTGGCTCCTGAGCAGGCGCTCTTTCTGACGGTTCCAGTCGCGCTCTTTCTCGGTGGCACGCTTGTCGTGCTGTTTCTTGCCTTTCGCCAGGCCGATCTCGAGTTTGGCGCGGCCTCGTTTCCAGTACACCGCCAGCGGCGCGACGGTGTAGCCCTTGCGCTCGACTGCGCCGATCAGGCGGTCGAGTTGTTCGCGGTGCAGTAGTAGCTTGCGCGTGCGCGTGGGGTCCGGATGGATGTGGGTGGAGGCGGTCGGCAGGGGCACGATGTTCGCACCCAGGAGCCAGGCTTCACCTTCTTTGACGATGACATAGGCTTCGGTCAGGTTCATGCGTCCCGCGCGCAGACTCTTCACTTCCCAGCCTTCCAGAGCGAGACCGGCCTCGACGCGGTCTTCGATGAAGAACTCGTGCCGCGCCTTCTTGTTGAGCGCTACGGTGCTGGATTGCGCTGATTTGGCCGGTTTCTGTTTGCTCATGGCGGCATTATAAGCGAATGTTGATGCAGTTCCTCATGCCTGCACGCAGGCCTCGTGTGCGAGGTTTCAGGTGGCCGGTGTTGTGTCTTGATCGCATTTCGCCCAAAATCGCGCGGTTTTCGGCACCCGAGGCGCCTTCATGAGTTCACGCACGTCGCTCCAGGGCAATGGTCTTCGCGGATGGCGTTCATCCTTGCGGCCACCGGCGCCGCAGTCGGGCTGGGCAATATCTGGAAGTTTCCGTACATGGCCGGTATGAATGGCGGCGGCGCCTTCGTGTTGGTCTACATAGTCTCCGTACTCGCCATCGGGCTGCCCATCATGATCGCCGAGGTCATGCTCGGCCGGCGCGGCCGGCGCAATCCGATCAGTACCATGCGCCTGCTCTCCGAAGAGGAGACCGGCCACCGCGCCTGGCAGTTCATCGGCTGGAGCGGTGTGACGGCGGGCCTGCTCATCCTGTCGTTCTACAGTGTGATCGCCGGCTGGGCGCTGGGTTATGTGGTGCGAGCTGCCAGCGGTGCGTTCGCCGGCGCCGACGTGCACAAGGTCGGCCAGATCTATGCCGATTTCATGGCCGATCCCGAGCGCCAGCTCGCCTGGCATACCGTGTTCATGGGCATGACCATCTGGGTGGTGGCTCGGGGCGTGCAGGAGGGACTTGAACGCGCGGTCAAATATCTGATGCCGGCCCTGTTCCTCTTGCTGCTGGTCATGGTGTTTTTCGCGATGAGCACGCGCGGTTTCGGACAGGCATGGAATTTCCTGTTCCATGCCGATTTCCACCGGCTCACCGGTACCGCGGTCCTGATGGCGATGGGCCATGCCTTCTTCACGCTGAGCCTCGGCATGGGCGCGATGATGGCATATGGCGCATATCTGCCCGACCGGGTCTCGATCGTGCGCACCAGCGTGATCGTGGTCATCGCTGATACCGTCGTGGCGCTGCTCGCCGGTCTGGCGATATTCCCGGTCGTATTCGCCAACGGGCTGGCGCCGGACGTCGGGCCGGGGCTGATATTCCAGACGCTGCCGCTCGCCTTCGGTCAGATGCCCGGCGGCAGTCTGTTCGGAGTCGCGTTCTTCATCCTTCTGGTCTTCGCCGCCTGGACGTCGTCTATAAGTCTTATCGAGCCGGCGGTTGCCTGGCTGGTGGAGACCCGTGGAAAGACGCGTTCGGGTGCGAGCTGGACGGTCGGTATCCTGGTCTGGCTGCTGGGGATATTCAGCATCCTCTCGTTCAACCATCTGGCGGATTTCAAGGTCTTCGGCCGGACCATCTTCCGCAATCTGGACTTCGTCGCCACCAATATCATGCTGCCGCTCGACGGCTTTCTCATCGCTGTGTTCGCGGGCTGGCTGATGTGCAAGGGCTCACAGGCGCACGAACTCGACGAGCAGGCGGGCACGCTGTTTACGATCTGGCGCTTCCTGGTGCGCTACGTCGCCCCGGTGGCGGTACTGCTGGTGTTCCTGCACGCGACGGGGCTGCTCGACCGGGTGTTGCACTAGATGCCGCCGCGCAGCGTGGACAGGACGGCGCTGGTGCCGTATTCGGCGCATCAGATGTATGCGCTGGTCAACGACTGCGAGCGTTACCCGGAATTCCTGCCCTGGTGTCGCGATGCACGCGTGGAGTGGCGCAGCGATTCCGAACTGGAAGCGAGCCTGGAAGTCTACAAGGGTGGTTTCCAGCGCTGGTTCACGACGCTGAACACCGTCGTGCCCGATGCCAGTATCGATCTCAAGCTCGTGCATGGTCCTTTCCACCATCTTGGTGGCCATTGGCGATTCACGCCCTTGCGTGAAGACGCCTGCAAGGTGGCATTGAGCCTGGAATTCGAATTTTCCAATGCCATGCTGTCGATGATGTTCGGCCCTGTCTTCCACGAGGTCTGCAACTCGCTGGTGGATGCGTTCACTCGGCGGGCGGAGGATGTCTATGGCAAGCGCTGATCCGGTTGCCGTGGAAGTGGCCTACGCGTTGCCGCACGAGCAGGTGCTGATCGCGCTCGAGTTGCCGGCCGACAGTACCATCGCCCATGCGCTGGCGGCCTCCAGGATTTGCGAGCGATTCCCCGAGCTCGAGTTGGAGTCCGCCAAGGTTGGCGTTTTCGGCAAGCACGCTGGTCACGACCGCGTATTGCGGACAGGCGATCGCGTGGAGATCTACCGGCCGCTGTTGGCCGATCCCAAGGAACGCAGGCGCAAGCGCGCGGCCGAAGGCAGGACCATGCGCGATGAAGCAGGCGAGGAGCCCGGCGGCTGATCAGCCGCCCGGACGTTCTATCCGCGATACCTTGTCGCCGTCGAAATAGACGATCACGTGCCGGTGTTCCGGCTTGGAACCATCGTGCGGTGTGACGTAGTAGACGAAATCCCACCGATTCTTGTGAAAGGGGTCGTTCACCATCGGCGTACCGAACAGGTATTGGACCTGGGTGCGCGTCATGCCGACCTTGAGCTGGTCGACCTTCTTGTCGGTGACGAAGTTGCCCTGTTTGATGTTTGGAGAATAGACACAGCCCGCGGCGAGGGCGGCGGCGAAAAGAAGCGCAAAAAGTGATTTGTACATTTAACGGCAGGTTGCGTTGCGGGGACAGGCGGGCATAATAACTGAACCGGACCGCATCAGACCAGCCTTCGGCAGAGGAAGGACTATTGGAAAGCCAGGACCTCAGAAACGTCGGCCTCAAGGTCACTCTGCCACGCATGAAGATCCTGGAGCTGCTCGAGAGCAGCCCGCAGCGACACATGAGCGCGGAGGACCTGTACAAGGCTCTACTCGATTCGGGCGAGGATATCGGCCTGGCGACGGTCTACCGCGTGCTCACCCAGTTCGAGACTGCCGGCCTCGTCACCCGCCATCATTTCGAGGGCGGGCATTCGATGTTCGAGCTGAATCAGGGCGATCATCACGATCATATCGTCTGTGTACGCTGCGGGCGCGTGGACGAATTCGTGGACGAGGTGATCGAGGCGCGGCAGCAGCATATCGCGGACGGTGCGGGTTACGAGATGACCGACCACTCGCTGTATATCTACGGCATCTGCCCGGATTGCCGCAAAGGGATACACAAGGAAGGCTGAGGCGCCCTCAGGCGCCGGCTTTTGCGATCATCTCGCGCGCGTGCTTGCGTGTGGTTGCGGTGATCTCCACGCCGCCAAGCATGCGCGCAAGCTCTTCGACGCGTTCTTTTTCGGTGAGCTCCTCGATGCGCGTGCGCGTCTCGTCGGTGTCTGTCTCTTTGCTCACCCTGAGTTGATGGTGTGCCTGCGAGGCGACCTGGGGCAGGTGGGTGACACAGAGCACCTGGCGATCATCGCCGAGTTCGCGCAGGCGCCTGCCGACGATCTCGGCTACACCGCCGCCGATCCCTGAGTCCACTTCGTCGAAGATCATCGAGGGTATGGCGGTGGCCTGCGCGGCCACTACCTGGATGCTGAGCGAGATACGCGAGAGTTCGCCACCCGACGCGACCTTGGCCAGCGGCAGCAGTGCCTGGCCGGCATTGGCGCTGACCTGGAACTCGACGCGATCCATCCCACGCGGAGAAGGGCGGGGCGGATCGGCGTGCGAGAGTGCCACCTCGAGCCGCCCGCCGGGCATGCCCAGATCCTGCATCACCGCGCTGACTTCCTTCCCCAGCTTGACCGCACATTTCCTGCGGGCCTCGCTCAGGCGCTGCGCTGCGGCGAGGTAGTCCGCTTCCATCTGCGCGACCTTCTGCTCGAGGCCGGCGATCGCGACATCGGCATCTTCCAGCGTGGTCAGTTCCTGCTGCAGTGTCTCGAGCAGGCCGGGCAGGTCCGCGGGCTCGACCCGGTGCTTGCGCGCGAGCTCGTGGATGCTGCCCAGGCGTTCCTCGACCCAGACCAGTCGCTGCGGGTCGAGGTCGAGTCCCGCCAGGTAGCGCTGCAGATCGTCCGCGGCTTCTTCGAGGTTGACCAGCGCCGCTTGCAGGCCGTCGCGGATCGGTGCCAGGCGTGCGTCGAGTTCCGCCAGCTCTTCCAGTTCGCTTTGGGCCGCGCTCAACTGCGCCTGCGCGGAACCGTCGTCTTCATAGGCCTGACTCAGCGCGCGCTGGGTGCCGCTGATCAGCCGCTCGCCATGGGCGAGACGCTGATGTTCCTCGTCGAGACGCTCCAGCTCATCGGCGCCGAGGCCGAGAGCGTCAAGTTCGCGGACCTGGAAGCGCAGGACATCGAGGCGTTGTTCGCGTGCCGCGCTGCGTTCACGCAGTTCCGCCAGGGCATCGGCCTGCTCGCGCCAGCTGCGATAGAGCCCGGCCACCTGATCAAGCAGGGCGGCATGGCCGCCATAGCCGTCGACCAGCGCGAGCTGCGTGGCGCGGTGCACGAGGGACTGATGTTCGTGCTGGCCGTGGATGTCGACGAGCAAGGCACCGAGTTCCTTCAGCATCTGCATGGGCACGCTGCGTCCGTTCACGAAACCCCGGGAACGGCCCTCGGCGGTGATCACCCGGCGCAGGATGCAATCGCCATCGGCGCTCAGATCCTGCTCGTCGAGCCAGGCGCAGACCGCGTCGAGCCCGCTGACCTCGAAACCCACACTGATCTCGGCGCGCTCGGCGCCTTGGCGGATGGCGGTGCTGTCGGCCCGGTCGCCCAATACCAGGCCCAGGGCGTCTACAAGGATGGATTTGCCCGCGCCGGTCTCGCCGGTGAGCGCGGTCATACCGTCGCGCAGCTCGAGTTCGAGTGCGTCGATGATGGCGAAATCGCGAATCTGGATATGCGTCAGCATGGCGCGGGTCCCTTCAGCGATCGATGCCCTGGTCGTGGCTGCGGCCCCAGTGCAGTTTGCTGCGCAGCAGGTCGAAATATTCATAACCCGGCGGGTGGATGAGGGTGATGGCCTCTTCGGATCGCCGGACCCTCACCCGGTCACCCTCGCTCAGCGCCAGGGTACGCTGGCCGTCCCAACTGACCTGTGCCGGCGCGCCGTGCCCGCCGTGCAGCACGATATCCACAGTGCAATCCCCCTGGATCACGATGGGCCGGTCGCTCAGGGTATGGGGGCAGATCGGGACCACTACCAGGGCGTCGAGACCGGGATGGACGATGGGGCCGCCTCCCGACAGCGCGTAGGCAGTGGAGCCGGTAGGGGTGGCCACGATGATCCCGTCCGCGCGGTGGGCGCACACGAAGCTCTCGTCGATGAAGGTCTCCACTTCGATCATGCGTCCGCTCGCGGATTTCTGCACGACGACGTCGTTGAGCGCGAGCTGAGCGGGCTCTGCGGTCTGTTCACGGACGATCAGGCCTTCCAGCAGGTGGCGGCGCTCGTCCGTGAAATTGCCGGCGAGCACGGCGTCGAGCTGTTCGTCCATGCGCTCGCGCGAGACGTCGGTGAGAAAGCCCAGGCGGCCGAGGTTGATCCCGAGCAGAGGGACGTCGGAGTGGGCGAGAGCGTCGGCTGCACTGAGCATGGTGCCGTCGCCGCCGACCACGATCACCAGGTCGGCGCGTTCGCAGAGCTGGGCGCGGGTCACGGCGGGCAGCGGGGAAGCGGCCCATGATTCGCGCGTCGCCTCGTCGGTGACAAGTTCCAGCCCGCGCTCGCCGAGCGCGTGCGCGAGCCGATCGAGGGTATCCGCCACGCGGGAATCGCCTTCCCTGCCTATCAATCCGATCCTGGAAAACTGCGGCTTCATGATCTGGGTACGACCCGGTCCTGTCACTGGATGCACGAGGGCGATATGTTACTGCACAAAATCGTCCTTTGCGCGTGCGGTGTGCCTGGCGCACGCTTTATTGACAGCGCTCGCGAGGGCTTGCTAGTTTTTTTGCCTGGCACTCTATATTGTAGAGTGCCAGGCAACCACGGCGAACGTGAGCGCGGATGACAGCCCAGTCCGTTGACAATCCGATAAGTGAACGCGCGCAGCATCTGCTGAAGGTGCTCGTGGAGCGTTATATACGTGAGGGCCAGCCCGTGGGTTCGCGCACGCTTTCGCGCGATTCGGGTCTGGAGCTCAGTCCGGCAAGCATCCGCAACATCATGGCCGATCTCGAAGAGCTGGGGTTCGTGGCCGCCCCGCATACCTCGGCGGGCCGTATACCCACGGTCAAGGGCTATCGTTTCTTCGTGGACACACTGATCAAGGTGCGCCCGCTCAACTTGCGCGAGATCCAGCGCCTGCAGCAGCATCTGACCGGCAACGAATACGATCCCCGCGCGCTGGTGGCGTCGGCCTCGAGCCTGCTCTCTGGCATCACGCACATGGCGGGTGTGGTGACGGTGCCGCGCCGGGAGCAGGCTGCGTGGCGGCAGATCGAGTTCCTCCCGCTGTCGGATCGCCGCGTACTCGCCATCCTGGTGGTCAACGAGCGCGAGGTGCAAAACCGTATCCTGCAGCTCGATCGCGATTACACTGAAGACGAGTTGCAGCGTGCCGCCAATTATCTCAACGACCTGTTTCGCGGTCGCGGCACCCGTGAGGTTCGCGAGCGCCTGCTCGCAGAGCTGCGCGAGACGCGGGCGACCATGAACGACTCGATGTCGGCCGCGATCGGGATCGCCGAGAAGGTCTTCGAGCGCGATACGGAGGTTGATGAGGACGGCTTCGTGCTCGCGGGCGAGACCAATCTGATGGAGTTTGCCGAACTTTCGGACGTCGAGAAGCTGCGCGGGCTGTTCGATGCCTTCAGCCGCAAACGCGATATCCTGCATCTGCTGGATAACTGCATCGCCGCCGATGGGGTACAGATATTCATCGGCGAGGAAGCCGGCTACAAGGTGCTGGACGACTGCAGCGTGATCACAGCGCCGTACACCGTGGATGAAGATGTGGTGGGAGTGCTCGGCGTGATCGGGCCCACCCGCATGGCCTACGAACGAGTGATCCCCATCGTGGACGTGACCGCCAAGCTGCTCGGTGCGGCCTTGAAGTCCGGCAAGTAAGCCCCAATTGAGGTAACCGCTGAACAGGTCGCCCCGCGCGCGGGCGGCCAGGCTTCGTTTTGGCCGGTGCACAGCCGGCCGTAAAGTGGATCGATCAGGAGACTACGCGCATGGCAGAACACAAGTCGGCAGACGCCCCCGACCAGGTACTCGAAGACGGTGCCGCCGGCACCGAGGCGACTGGCGGGAACCCGGGACAGGCACTCGCCGAGGCCGAGGCAAAGGCCGAGGACAACTGGAACCAGTATCTGCGCGCCGCCGCCGAGCTGGAGAACGTGCGCCGGCGCGCCCAGCGCGATCTGGAAAACGCGCACAAGTTCGCCCTGGAGCGCTTCGCCAATGAATTGTTGCCCGTGCGCGACAGCCTGGAAATGGGGCTGGAAGCGGCCAGGGGCGAGGCAGCCGAGGTGGCGAGCCTGCGCGAGGGTATGGAGCTGACCCTGAAGAATCTGATTGGCGCGATGGAGAAATTCGGCATCAGCCAGATCGATCCGGCCGGCGAGCCGTTCGACCCCGAATACCACGAAGCCATGCTCACCCAGCCCTCGGCAGATGTCGCGCCCGACAGCGTGCTCACCGTCATCCAGAAGGGCTACCTGCTCAACGGCCGCCTGCTGCGGCCGGCACGGGTGATCGTGGCGAAGGCGCCGGAAGGTGGACAGGCTTGAATCCGAGCCGGCGGGCCCCATCTACCGGATATAGGTTTTTTGGATATTTTCAGTACGGATCAATCGGAGAGTAATCGTCATGGGCAGAATCATCGGCATCGACCTGGGTACCACCAACTCCTGCGTCGCTGTGATGGAGGGCGGCAAGCCCAAGGTCATCGAGAACAGCGAGGGTGATCGCACCACGCCTTCCATCGTCGCCTTCACCAAGGACGGCGAAGTGCTGGCCGGTCAGTCGGCCAAGCGTCAGGCGGTCACCAACCCGACCAACACCCTGTTCGCGGTCAAGCGTCTGATCGGGCGCCGCTTCGAAGACAAGGTAGTCCAGAAAGACGTGGACATGGTCCCGTACAAAATCATCGGGGCCGACAACGGCGATGCCTGGGTGCAGGTCAACGACAAGAAGATGGCACCGCCGGAGATCTCGGCGCGCGTGCTCATGAAGATGAAGAAGACCGCCGAAGACTATCTCGGCGAACCGGTGACCGAAGCAGTGATCACCGTGCCGGCCTACTTCAACGACTCCCAGCGCCAGGCCACCAAGGACGCGGGCAAGATCGCCGGCCTCGAGGTCAAGCGCATCATCAACGAACCGACCGCAGCCGCGCTGGCCTATGGGCTGGACAAGAAGCGGGGCGATCGCAAGATCGCTGTGTATGACCTTGGCGGCGGTACCTTCGATATCTCCATCATCGAGATCGCCGAGGTCGACGGTGAGCACCAGTTCGAAGTGCTCTCCACCAACGGCGACACCTTCCTCGGCGGCGAGGACTTCGACAAGCATGTCATCGACTACCTGGCCGAAGAGTTCAAGAAAGAGCAGGGCATGGATATCCGCAAGGATCCACTGGCCATGCAGCGCCTGAAGGAAGCTGCGGAGAAAGCCAAGATCGAGCTCAGCTCGAGCCAGCAGACCGAGGTGAACCTGCCGTACATCACGGCGGATGCCAGCGGTCCCAAGCACCTCAACATCAAGCTGACCCGCGCCAAGCTGGAATCGCTGGTCGAGACCCTGATCACGCGCACCATCGAGCCGTGCAAGGTCGCGATCAAGGATGCCGGCCTGAAGGTCAGCGAGATCGACGACGTCATCCTTGTCGGCGGTCAGTCGCGCATGCCCAAGGTGCAGGACGCGGTGAAGGATTTCTTCGGCAAGGAACCGCGCCGCGATGTCAATCCGGACGAAGCCGTGGCTATCGGCGCCGCCATCCAGGCCGGCGTCATGGGCGGCGAGGTGAAGGATGTTCTGCTTCTCGACGTGACCCCGCTCTCGCTCGGTATCGAGACGCTGGGCGGCGTGATGACCAAGCTCATCGAGAAGAACACCACGATCCCGACCAAGGCGCAGCAGGTGTTCTCCACCGCCGACGACAACCAGACGGCGGTGACGGTGCACGTGCTGCAGGGCGAACGCGATCAGGCATCGGCCAACAAGTCACTGGGCCGGTTCGACCTTTCCGATATCCCGCCGGCGCCGCGCGGCGTGCCCCAGGTCGAGGTCACCTTCGACATCGACGCCAACGGCATCCTCAACGTCTCGGCCAAGGACAAGGCCACGGGCAAGGAACAGTCGATCGTGATCAAGGCGTCCAGCGGTCTGTCCGATGACGAGATCGAGCGTATGGTGAAAGACGCCGAAGCGCACGCCGACGAAGATCGCAAGTACCGCGAACTGGTCGATGCGCGGAATCAGGCGGACGGCCTGATCCACGCTACCGAGAAGTCTCTGGAAGAGCTCGGCGAGCAGGTGGAAGCGGACGAGAAGTCGAATATCCAGGCCGCCATCGAAGCGCTCAAGGAAGTCATGAAGGGCGACGACCAGGCCGAGATCGAAGCCAGGACCAAGGCGCTCGCCGAGGCCTCCGGCAAACTGGCCGAGCGCGTCTATGCCGCCAAGGCGGCCGAGGCCCAGGCGCAGGGCGGCGAGCAGCCGGCGGGTGCGAGCGGCGGCGAAGATGTGGTGGATGCCGAATTCGAAGAGGTCAAGGACGACAAGTAAGCGGCAACTGCCAACATGATCCGGACAGGGAGAGGCCAGGAGGCCTCTCCCTTCCTTCAATTACGGGGCTGGCATGGCCAAGCAGGATTATTACGAACTGTTGGGGGTAGAGCGGGGCGCGTCGGAGGCCGATATCAAGAAGGCCTATCGTCGGCTCGCGATGAAATTTCATCCCGATCGCAATCCCGGTGACGAAGAAGCCGAGCACAAGTTCAAGGAAGCCAAGGAAGCCTATGAGGTCCTGAGCGATCCGCAGAAGCGGGCCGCTTACGATCGCTTCGGTCATGAAGGCCTGGCCGGCGCGGCCGGCTTCGGCGGTGGCGGAGCGGGCTTCGATCCGGGCGATATCTTCGGCGATATCTTCGGCGATATCTTCGGTACCGGCCGGCGTGGCGGTGGTGGCGGCCGTCAGGTATTCCGCGGGGCCGACCTGCGCTATGAACTGGCGCTGGATCTCGAACAGGCTGTGGCCGGTGAGGAGATGCGCATCCAGGTGCCGACCATGGTCTCGTGCGAGAGCTGCGACGGCTCCGGGGCCGCACCGGGCAGCACGCCCGAGACCTGCGGCACTTGCGGCGGGCACGGTCAGGTGCGCATGCAACAGGGCTTCTTCTCGATCCAGCAGACCTGCCCGCACTGCCGTGGTCAGGGCAAAGTCATCTCCGACCCCTGTAACGATTGCCATGGCAGCGGCCGTGTACGCCAGGTGAAGACGCTCTCGGTCAAGGTGCCCCCAGGCGTCGATTCCGGTGACCGGATCCGCCTCAGCGGCGAGGGCGAGGCGGGTGCCAACGGCGGGCCGCCGGGCGATCTCTATGTCGAGATCCATGTGCGCCCACACCCGATCTTCGTGCGCGAAGGTGCGGATCTGGCCTGCGAGATCCCGATCAGCTTCGCTACTGCGGTCCTCGGCGGCGAAGTCGAAGTGCCCACGCTCGACGGCAAGGTCTCGCTCAAGATCCCGGCCGAGACTCAGACCGGCAAGGTCTTTCGGCTGCGCGGCAAGGGTGTGAAGCCGGTGCGTGGCGGTGCGGTCGGCGATTTGCATTGTCGCGTGGAGATCGAGACGCCGGTGAAACTCACCGAGGGGCAGCGCGATCTGTTGAGCCGGTTCCAGGATTCTCTGGCCGAAGGTGGCGAACGCCATAGCCCGCGTTCCACGTCCTGGCTTGACGGGGTGAAGCGATTCTTCGATAACATCCGCGGGTGAGGGGCCTGGCCGGCAAAGGGGAAAAGCATGAGTGACAATGGCGACACGCTGCGCATCGCGCTGCTGGGGGCGACGGGGCGCATGGGGCTCGCCATCGCCCGTCTGATCCCCGCCAGTCACGGCCTCAGTCTTGCCGCCGCCGTCGCCCGCCCGGGCAGCGCCGGTCTCGGCCGCGATCTCGGCGAACTCGCGGGCATCGGTGCGCTGGGGGTGACGGTTGAATCCAGCCTCGCCGATGCCGTCGCTCGCGCGGATGTGCTGGTCGATTTCTCCTCGCCGGATGCGCTGGGCGAGGCTCTGCGCTGCTGCCGCGGCTTCCAACGCGCGCTGGTGACCGGCACCACGGGATGCAGCGGCGAGCAACTCGACGCGCTGCGCGAAGCCGGCGCCGAAATTCCCATCCTCGCCGCGGCCAACATGAGTGCGGGCGTGACCCTCCTGGCGCACCTGGTCGAGCAGGCGGCCGCGGTCCTTGGCCCCGAATACGACGTCGAGATCCTCGAGGCCCACCACCGGCACAAGGCCGATGCGCCGTCGGGGACAGCGCTGCGCCTGGGCGAAGCTGTCGCTGCGGGGCGTGGGGTCGCTCTCGACGAGCATGCGCTCTATGGACGCCACGGGCAGACCGGAGAACGGGTACGCGGCGCGATCGGTTTCGCGAGCCTGCGCGGCGGCGATATCGTCGGCGATCACACCGTGATGCTTGCCGGCCCGGGAGAACGCATCGAACTCAGCCATCGGGCCAGCGATCGCGCGCTGTTCGCTCGTGGCGCCCTCAGAGCCGCGCGATGGTTGCGCGGCAAGCCGCCAGGCCTCTATGACATGAAGGATGTACTCGGCCTGAGCTGAGCCCTCGCCCGCGGTCTGCGGCGTCGCGTGGACACCCACGGCCTCAATCCAGTACAATCGCCCGGATTCACGCCACGCGTACTGACGTCAGACAAAGGCGTCCCGGGAGCGGGAAGGATTCGCGGGAATCCCTCCCGTTTCGCGTGTCTGGGCGCGAGTCATGCGGCCTTGGATAACTGCGACGCGTAAGTGGGAGGTGCTCTTGGCTAAACCGGCCGTCCTTGCCCTGGAAGACGGAACCCTTTTCCACGGCATCTCCATCGGCGCCGAAGGGCTTTCCAGCGGCGAAGTAGTCTTCAATACCGCCATGACGGGGTATCAGGAGATCCTGACCGACCCGTCCTACAGTCGCCAGCTGGTGACTCTGACCTATCCCCATATCGGCAATGTCGGCACCACACCGCTGGATTCCGAATCGTCCGGGGTAGCCGCTTCCGGTCTCATCATCCGCGATCTGCCACTCGTCCACAGCAATTACCGGGCCCGCTCTTCGCTGCCGGAGTTTCTGGCTGCCAACGGCGTCGTCGCCATCGCGGAGATCGACACGCGGCGCCTGACCCGTCTGCTCAGGCAGAAAGGTGCGCAGAACGGCTGCATCATGGCCGGCGAGATCGATACCGACACCGCGATCGCGGCGGCGCGCGAATTTCCGGGTCTCAAGGGTATGGATCTGGCGAAAGTCGTCACCACCGAAAAGCCCTATACCTGGCAGGAGGGCACCTGGGACCAGGCCACCGAGCGCTCGCGCCCGGCACCGGAGGCGCGCTTCCATGTGGTGGCCTACGATTTCGGCGTCAAACGCAACATCCTGCGGCTGTTGGTGGATCACGGGTGCAAGGTTACCGTGGTGCCGGCAACCACGCCTGCGGCCGAGGTGCTGGCGATGTCGCCGGACGGCGTATTTCTGTCCAATGGCCCGGGCGACCCGGAACCATGTGTCTACGCCATCGAGGCGATCCGGGAGTTTCTCGATCGTGGCGTGCCCACGTTTGGCATCTGTCTGGGCCACCAGCTGCTCGGTCTTGCCAGCGGTGCGCGCAGCATGAAGATGAAATTCGGCCATCACGGAGCGAATCATCCGGTCATCGACCTGGATACCGGCCGCGTGATGATCAGTTCGCAGAATCACGGTTTCGCGCTGGACGCCGAGGGCCTTCCCGCCACTCTGCGCGTGACTCACAAATCGCTGTTCGACGGCACTTTGCAGGGTGTGGAACGTACCGACAAACCGGCGTTCAGCTTCCAGGGGCATCCGGAAGCGAGCCCGGGCCCCCATGATGTGGTCGGGCTGTTCGGGCGTTTCGTGGCGCTGATGGAGGCAGGTCAGCGGTGAGCGCGGATTATCGCGAACTCGAGGTCTGGCAGCTCGCCATGCGGTTGGCGGAAGCCGCCTATGTATTCACTGAACGTTTCAACGATCCGCGCTACCACGATCTCGCCAACCAGCTGCGGCATGCAGCGGTACGGGTACCGTCGGAGATCGCCGACGCCCATGCGCACGGCGGCGAGCGCCGCAGGGTCAGGCATCTGGCACGTGCGCTGAGCCGCCTGGCAGAGCTCGATACTCTGCTGGAACTCGCAGACCGCCTCGGCGTGGTGGAGAGCAGGCACTGCGCCCAGGCCAGCAGCCTGTGCCAGGCGCTCGGCACTGAACTTCGCGAACTGCACGACCAGTTGCAACGCCAGGCTGCGTTGCCGGAATTTTCGGACCCGCGCCCCTTCGGCGGGCGGCGTACGCACTAGGGGACTTCGACACGCATGCCTAAGCGAACCGATCTCAACAGCATCCTCATCATCGGCGCCGGTCCCATCGTCATCGGCCAGGCCTGCGAGTTCGATTACTCCGGCGCCCAGGCCTGCAAGGCGTTGCGCGAAGAGGGCTATCGCGTCGTCCTGGTGAATTCGAACCCGGCGACGATCATGACCGATCCGGGCACCGCGGATGCGGTGTATATCGAACCCATCGACTGGCGCGCGATCGAGCGCATCATCGACAAGGAACGCCCGGATGCCGTGTTGCCGACCATGGGCGGGCAGACAGCGCTGAACTGTGCGCTGGATCTGGTCCGCGAAGGCGTGCTGGAACGCTTCGGCGTAGAGCTTATCGGCGCATCGCGCGAAGCGATCGACATGGCCGAGGATCGCGAACGCTTCCGCAACGCGATGTCGGAGATCGGGCTCGAGAGTCCTCGGGCGGGCCTGGCGCATACCATGGAAGAAGCGCTGGCGATCCAGGCAGAGATCGGCTTTCCGACCATCATCCGGCCCTCGTTCACGCTCGGAGGGAGCGGTGGCGGTATCGCCTACAACCGCGACGAGTTCATGGATATCTGCGAACTCGGCCTCGATCTCTCGCCGACCAACGAGTTGTTGATCGAAGAATCGATCCTCGGGTGGAAAGAATACGAGATGGAGGTGGTGCGGGATCGCAACGACAACTGCATCATCATCTGTGCGATCGAGAACCTCGACCCCATGGGCGTGCATACCGGCGATTCGATCACCGTGGCACCAGCGCAGACGCTCACCGACAAGGAATATCAGATCATGCGCGACGCCTCGCTGGCGGTCTTGCGCAAGATCGGTGTGGAGACGGGCGGGTCCAACGTCCAGTTTGCCGTCAACCCGGAAGACGGTCGCCTGATCATCATCGAGATGAACCCCCGGGTATCGCGCTCCTCCGCTCTGGCGTCGAAGGCCACCGGCTTCCCGATCGCGAAAGTGGCAGCCAAGCTGGCAGTGGGTTATACGCTGGATGAACTCAAGAACGAGATCACCGGCGGCGCCACGCCAGCGTCGTTCGAGCCGACCATCGATTATGTCGTCACCAAGGTGCCGCGCTTCACGTTCGAGAAATTCCCGCAGGCGGAACCGCGTCTGAGCACGCAGATGAAGTCGGTCGGCGAGGTGATGGCGATCGGACGCACGTTCCAGGAGTCGCTGCAAAAGGCCCTGCGCGGTCTGGAGACAGGCACTAGCGGCCTGGACGAGAAGATCACCGACTTCTCGACCGATGAGGCCATGGACAAACTGCGACGCGAGTTGCGCCTGCCCGGTCCGGACCGGCTCTGGTATGTGGCCGATGCATTGCGTGCCGGTCTAAGTGTCGAGGAGGTGGGCGATCTCTCGCGTATCGACCCGTGGTACCTCGTCCAGATCGATGATCTGGTGAAGGAAGAGGCGGTGATCCGCGCCCGCGGTCTCGCAGGTCTGGACACGGCGCGTTGGCGCACGCTCAAGCGCAAGGGGTTCTCGGATCAGCGCATCGCGACGCTGCTTGGAATGGAGGAGATGGACGTCCGCGCGCACCGTCTCGGATGCGGAGTGCGCCCGGTCTACAAGCGGGTGGATTCCTGTGCGGCCGAGTTCGAGTCGGCCACTGCGTACATGTATTCGACCTACGAGGAAGAATGCGAGGCGGCGCCTTCCGACCGGCGCAAGATCGTCGTTCTCGGCGGCGGCCCGAACCGGATCGGCCAGGGCATCGAATTCGACTATTGCTGCGTGCATGCCGCACTCGCGCTCAAGGAAGATGGTTTCGAGACCATCATGATCAACTGCAACCCCGAGACGGTCTCGACGGACTACGACACCTCCGATCGGCTCTACTTCGAGCCGCTCACGTTCGAGGACGTGATGGAGATCATCGACCTGGAGAAACCGGAAGGGGTGATCGTGCAGTATGGCGGGCAGACCCCGCTGAAGCTGGCGCGCGATCTTGAAGCGGCCGGCGCTCCGATCATCGGCACCAGCCCGGACTCGATCGACCTGGCCGAAGATCGCGAGCGCTTCCAGAAGTTGATCGACCGTCTGGGCCTGCGCCAGCCGCCGAACCGGACGGCCCGTGCCGTGGACCAAGCGCTCGAGCTTGCACGCCAGATCGGTTTCCCGCTCGTCGTGCGTCCTTCCTATGTGCTCGGAGGACGTGCGATGGAAGTCGTGTTCTCCGAAGAGGACCTGCTCGGTTACATGACCAACGCGGTCAAGGTCTCCAACAAGTCGCCGGTACTGCTCGATCGCTTCCTCGAAGAGGCGGTCGAGGTGGACGTGGACGCCATCTGTGACGGTAAGGAAGTCGTCATCGGAGGCATCATGGAGCATATCGAACAGGCCGGGGTGCACTCGGGAGATTCGGGCTGTTCGCTGCCACCCAACACGCTGAGCAAGCAGATCCAGGACCGTATCCGCGACCAGATGCGAATGCTCGCGCGCGAATTGAACGTGGTCGGACTGGTTAACGCGCAATTCGCGATCCAGGGCGACGAGATCTTCGTGCTCGAGGTTAATCCGCGGGCTTCGCGTACTGTGCCTTTCGTGTCCAAGGCCACCGGGTTGTCGCTGGCCAAGATCGCCGCGCGCACGATGGTCGGCCGCACGTTGGCCGAACAGCATGTGCATGACGAACGCATACCGAAATACTATTCGGTCAAGGAATCGGTATTCCCGTTCGTCAAGTTCCGCGGCGTGGATCCAATCCTCGGTCCGGAGATGAAATCCACCGGCGAAGTCATGGGCGTGGGCCGATCCTTCGGTGAAGCCTATGCCAAGGCGCAGCTCGCATCGGGCGTGATCCTGCCCACCGGCGGCAAGGCCCTGATCAGCGTACGCGACCAGGACAAGGCCGCCGCCATTGACCTCGCGCGCGTCTTGGTGCAGCGTGGATTCGAGCTCGTCGCCACTCACGGCACCGCGGCCGCTATCCAGGCTGCGGGCGTGCCCTGCGTGGGCGTGAACAAGGTGCGAGAAGGGCGGCCGCATGTGGTCGACCTGATCAAGAACGATGAGCTGTCGCTGATCGTGAATACGACCGAAGGCAAGCAGGCGATCCAGGAGTCGCACTCCATCCGCCGCGAGGCCGTGCAGCACAAGGTGACGTATTACACCACCATCGCTGCCGCCAAGGCGACGACGATCGCGCTGGATTACATCGATTCTGCAGACGTGAACAAGTTGCAGGACCTGCACAAGGAGCTGGCCTGATGAACAAGGTGCCCCTCACCGTGCGCGGCGCCGAACGCCTGCGCGAGGAGCTGAAACGGCTCAAGAGCGTCGATCGCCCCAAGGTGATCGAGGCCATCGCGGAAGCTCGTGCTCACGGCGATCTCAAGGAGAATGCCGAATATCACGCCGCACGCGAGCAGCAGGGCTTCATCGAAGGGCGGATCAAGGAGATCGAAGGCAAGCTGAGCAATGCCGAGATCATCGATGTGAGCAAACTCAATGCAGGCGGGCGCGTGGTCTTCGGCGCCACGGTCGATCTGGTCGCGGCCGATAGCGGTGATGAGATGACCTACCAGATCGTGGGTGAGGACGAAGCTGATATAAAGGAAGGCCGCATCTCGGTGAACTCGCCTATCGCGCGCGCGCTCATCGGCAAGGAAGAGGGCGATGAGGTGCTGGTGCGCGCGCCTGGCGGCGACAAAACTTTCGAGATCGTCGAAGTCCGCTACGAATGAGCGGAAGTTTCCCGGCTCAGACCGGGAGCTGGATCCGTTGTTTTTTCGGATGCTTGCGGTAGAACACGGCCATGTGTCCGATACGCTGGACGAGGAAGGCGTCGCTGGACGTGGCGATGCGGGAGATGATGTTTTCGCGCTCTTCGCGCTCGGAGCCGGCGATCTTGATCTTCACCAGTTCGTGGAAATCGAGCGCGGCATCGATCTCGGCGAGCACGGCAGGCGTCAGCCCGTTGTTGCCGAGCATGACTACGGGGCGCCGGTCGTGAGCCAGTCTGCGCAGGAACTTCTTCTGTCTTTCGCTCAATCCGTCCACTTTCGTCTCCGCGGCCGGCATCGAAGTCCGGCGCGCGGAGGAGTCTATCACGAGCCCGGGGCGCAGGTTCATGGCCAAGCGTAGCAAGAGCAGCGACCGCTGGTTGAAGGAGCATTTCTCCGACGAATACGTGCGCCGGGCCCAGAAAGAGGGTTGGCGTTCCCGCGCGGTGTTCAAACTCGAAGAGATCCAGGGTCGCGATCGCCTGCTAAAGCCCGGCATGACGGTGGTCGATCTTGGCGCCGCGCCCGGCGGGTGGAGCCAGTTTGCCGCGCGCATCGTGGGTGCCAAGGGCGCGGTGGTGGCGTTGGATATCCTTGCCATGGACGCGTTGGCGGGGGTGGAGTTCATCCAGGGGGATTTCCGGGAAGATCAGGTGCTCGCGAGCCTGCGGGCCCTGCTGGGCGAGCGCCCCGTAGACCTTGTAATGTCGGACATGGCCCCCAATATGAGTGGGATGGACGCCGTGGATCAGCCACGCTCCATGTATCTGGCGGAGCTGGCGCTGGATTTCGCAGCCCAGGTGCTCCGCCCGGGAGGCGATTTCCTGGTCAAGGTCTTCCAGGGCGCGGGCTTCGACGAATTCGTGCGCGATGCCCGGGCGCGTTTCGGGAAAGTGACCGTGCGCAAGCCCCAGGCCAGCAGGGCGCGCAGCCGCGAGGTGTATCTACTGGGCCGGAACTACCGTGTATAGTAGTGTCTAATCAATGGGATGCCCGCGTGGCGTCCAGGGGCCGGCATGCGCCGGTCGCCGTCTATCGAGGAATTGAAGTTTGAACGATCTCGCCAAGAACCTGTTCCTGTGGGTGATCATCGCGATCGTCCTGGTGACCGTATTCAACAGCTTCGGCCGCAGCACCCCGAATGCCCGGCAGCTGTCGTATTCCAGCTTTATCTCGCAGGTGAAAAACGGCGACGTGAGTTCGGTCCAGTTCGAGGATCGCACCATCACCGGAGTGCTCTCGTCGGGCGAGAAGTTCAGTACCTACAGTCCGGAGACGGACAATACGGCGCTGATCGGCGAGCTGATGAAGAACAACGTCAAGATCAGCGCGCGTGCACCCGAACAGCAGTCGCTGCTGCTGCAACTCCTGATCTCCTGGGGGCCGATGCTGCTGTTGATCGGCGTCTGGATCTATTTCATGCGCCAGATGCAGGGCGGCGGCAGTGGCCGTGGCGCGATGTCTTTCGGCAAGAGCCGGGCGCGCATGCTGGGTGAAGATCAGGTCAAGGTCACCTTCGCTGACGTCGCCGGCGTGGAAGAGGCGAAGGAAGAGGTAGCGGAGCTGGTCGAGTTCCTGCGTGATCCGGGCAAGTTCCAGCGCCTGGGCGGCAAGATTCCGCGCGGCGTGCTGATGGTCGGCTCGCCCGGTACCGGCAAGACGTTGCTGGCGAAGGCGATCGCCGGTGAAGCCAAGGTGCCGTTCTTCACCATCTCCGGCTCCGATTTCGTCGAGATGTTCGTCGGCGTGGGTGCTTCCCGCGTGCGCGACATGTTCGAGCAGGCGAAGAAGCATGCCCCATGCATCATCTTCATCGACGAGATCGACGCCGTCGGGCGGCATCGTGGCGCCGGTCTCGGCGGCGGCCATGATGAGCGCGAACAGACGCTAAATCAGTTGCTGGTGGAGATGGACGGATTCGAAGGCAGCGAAGGCGTGATCGTGATGGCCGCCACCAACCGTCCGGACGTGCTTGATCCGGCGCTGCTGCGCCCGGGCCGCTTCGATCGCCAGGTCGTGGTGCCTCTGCCGGACGTGCGCGGTCGCGAACAGATCCTGCGTGTGCACATGCGCAAAGTGCCGGTGGGTGACGATGTGCGTCCGGCGATCATCGCGCGGGGCACGCCCGGGTTTTCCGGCGCCGATCTGGCCAACCTCGTGAACGAGGCGGCCCTGTTCGCCGCGCGCGCGAACAAGCGCGCGGTCGGCATGAACGAGTTCGAGCGCGCGAAGGACAAGATCATGATGGGTGCGGAACGTCGCTCGATGGTGATGAGCGACGAAGAGAAGCGCCTTACCGCGTATCACGAAGCCGGGCACGCTATCGTCGGGCTGAAGGTGCCGGATCACGATCCGGTCTACAAAGTGAGTATCATCCCGCGGGGCCGCGCTCTGGGCGTGACCATGTTCCTCCCCGAGGAGGATCGATACAGCCATAGTAAACGTCGCCTCGAGAGCCAGATCTCGAGCTTGTTCGGCGGGCGCATCGCCGAGGTGCTCATCTTCGGCCAGGATTACGTGACCACAGGCGCGTCCAACGATATCGAACGCGCCACCGAGATCGCGCGCAACATGGTCACCAAGTGGGGCCTGTCCGAGCGCATGGGTCCGCTGACCTACAGCGAGGAAGACGGCGAGGTGTTCCTCGGCCATTCCGTGGCCAAGCACAAGCAGGTGTCCGACGTGACGGCGCACGCGATCGACGAGGAGATCCGCTCGGTCATCGACCGCAATTACAAGCGCTCCGAGCAGATTCTCAACGAGAACCTCGACAAGCTGCATCTGATGGCTGAGGCCTTGATCAAGTACGAGACCATCGATACCGATCAGATCAACGATATCCTTGGCGGCAAGACGCCGCGTCCACCCGCGGACTGGATCGATTCCGGTCCCGGTGACGGCTTGAGCAAACCCGCGGACGCCGGCGACAGCAAGTCCGCCGGCAAGCTCGGGGATCCGGCGAGCCAGCATTGAGTCCGCCTGGCGGGCAGGGAAAGCCGACGGTCCTCCGTCGGCTTTTTTCGTTGTGGAACCGGATCATGTGAGGAATAGGGAGGGATACAGGTGAGCATGCTGGACTGCGGGGGCAAGGCGCTCGATCTTGGCAAACCGCGAATCATGGGCATCCTGAACGTCACGCCGGATTCTTTCTCGGATGGTGGACGCTTCCTGGACGCGGAGCGCGCGGTGGAGCAGGCGCTTGCGATGGCCGCCGCGGGTGCCGATATTATCGATATCGGTGGCGAGTCCACCCGGCCCGGGGCGCGACCGGTGAGCGTCGAGGAAGAGATGGCGCGCGTGATTCCCGTCATCGCGGCGCTCGCACCGAAGCTCGAGGTGCCGGTCTCGATCGATACCAGCAAACCGCAGGTCATGGCCGCGGCCGCGGCCGCCGGCGCGGGACTGATCAACGATGTCTATGCCCTGCGCCTTCCGGGCGCAGTGGAGGCGGCAGTGAGGGCGGGGCTGCCTGTGTGTCTCATGCACATGCGGGGTGAGCCGCGCACCATGCAGAAGTCCCCGCACTACGACGACGTGGTGAGCGAGGTCTGCGCCTTCCTGGGGCAACGGGCAGATGCCTGCATCAGCGCCGGAATGGACCGCAGACGCATCGTGGTCGATCCCGGGTTCGGCTTCGGCAAGACGCTCGAACACAATATGACTCTGCTGGCGCAACTGGATCGGATCGTGGCGCTCGGCTTTCCAGTCCTGGCCGGGTTGTCACGCAAATCCAGCATTGGCGCTCTCACCGGCGCCCCGGTCGATGAACGGATGCCGGGCAGTGTCGCTGCGGCACTGCTTGCCGCCGAGCGGGGCGCGTGCCTCGTCCGTGTGCACGATGTGCGTGAGACCAAGGCAGCGCTGCAAGTGCTCGATGCGCTCACCGCGGCGCAGGCAGTGGTAGAATCGCGCAGCCAGAACACGCCCGGGAACGCACTGTTATGAGATATTTCGGCACCGACGGTATCCGCGGACGCGTGGGCGAGGCCCCGATGAGCCCCGACTTCGTCCTCCGCCTCGGGCGTGCGGCAGGCCGGGTGCTGGCGCCCGACGGTGGCGGCAAGGTCGTGATCGGCAAGGATACGCGCAGTTCCGGCTACATGTTCGAATCGGCGCTGGAGGCCGGATTCTCCGCGGCGGGAATGAACATCCGTCTGCTCGGTCCGATGCCCACGCCCGCCATCGCCTACCTCACGCGCACCTTTCGCGCCGAAGCGGGCGTGGTGATCAGTGCCTCGCACAATCCTTATTACGACAACGGCATCAAGTTCTTCGGCAAGGATGGGCGCAAGCTGCCCGACGCGGTCGAGGAGGCTATCGAGCGCGAACTGGCGAAGCCCTTCGCTACGGTCGAATCCGATCGCCTGGGCGTGGCGCGCAGGGTCGAGGATGCGGCCGGGCGCTATACCGAGTTCTGCAAGGCATCGGTCCCTTACGGGCTCGGGCTCGGCGGGCTGGATGTCGTACTCGATTGCGCCAACGGCGCCACCTACCGGGTCGCGCCGCAGGTGCTGGACGATCTGGGCGCGCGGGTCACGGTGATCGGCGCCAGCCCCGACGGCTTGAATATCAATGCGGCCTGCGGTTCCACGCAGCCCGATGCGCTGGTTGAAAGAGTGCGTGCCCAGGGTGCCCATGTAGGGATCGCGCTGGACGGCGACGGCGATCGCGTGGTCATGGTCGACGAAGCGGGCAGTGTGGTCGACGGCGACGAGTTGCTGTTCATCATCGCCGGAGCCAGACAGCGCCAGGATGCGCTGACCGGTCCGGTGGTGGGAACCGTGATGAGTAACCTCGGCCTCGAGCAGGCGCTTGTCGCCCAGGGCGTCGATTTTCGCCGCGCCAAGGTGGGCGATCGCCACGTGCTCGCGATGCTCGACGAACTGGGCGGTATCCTCGGCGGCGAAGCGTCCGGACACCTCATCTGCCTCGATCGCACGACCACGGGTGACGGCATCATCGCCGCGCTGCAGGTATTGCAGGTCATGGTGGAGACGGGGCGCCCGCTCAGCGAGCTGCGCAAGGGCATGACCAAATTCCCGCATCATCTGGTCAATGTGCGCGTCGAGGAACGATTCGATCCCTTGTCGGTCGAGGAGATTGCCACAGCGGTCGGCGGCGCCGAGACGCGGCTCGGCGCCGATGGCCGCGTCCTGCTGCGGGCCTCGGGCACCGAACCGCTGATCCGCGTCATGGTGGAAGGCGCCGATGCGGCTCTGGTCGCCGAGCTGGCGGAGGAACTGGCTGCTACCGTGGGCCGGGTCGCGACGGAGTTTCCCAGGGCCGGCTGAGCGGCCCCCGTCGCCGCTGGACGGCAAATTGATTTCCCGCGGCTGCGCCGGTAAGCTTGCGCGCGCTTTCACGACCACGACGGCAGGATGATCCTATGCGCAAGCGCTTGGTGGCTGGCAATTGGAAGATGAACGGCTCCCGCGAGCAGACCGCGCGCCTGCTCGAGTCCGTGATCGACGGTCTCGAGGTCGGGGGACCGGCCGACATCCTGGTATGCCCGCCGTTCGTGTACCTGAGTGAAGCGGCGCGCGTGCTCAAGGGCAGCAGCGTCAGTCTCGGCGCGCAGAGCCTGTGCGCGGAAGACGGCGGCGCATTCACCGGCGAGATCGCAGCCAGCATGCTCGCCGATGTCGGTTGCAGCCACGTCATCGTGGGGCATTCCGAACGCCGGAGCCTCTATGGCGAGACCGACGCCCTGGTGGCGCGCAAGTTCATGGCGGCACAGAAGCAGGGCCTCCTCCCCATCCTTTGCGTCGGCGAGACGCTGGAAGAGCGCGAGCAGGGCGTGACCCGCGATGTGGTGGGGCGCCAGTTGGGTGCCGTACTCGAGGCGTGCGGGGCTGCTGCCTTCGCAGATGCCCTCGTCGCCTACGAGCCGGTCTGGGCGATCGGCACCGGCCGCTCTGCCAGCAAGGAGCAGGCCCAGGAGGTGCACGCGCAGATTCGGGCTGCTATCGGCGCCGAAGATGCTAAAATAGCGGATTCGCTGAAGATCCTTTATGGGGGCAGCGTCAAGGCATCCAATGCGGCCGAGCTGTTCGCCATGCCCGATATCGACGGCGGGCTTATCGGCGGCGCGTCGCTCGATGCCCAAGAGTTTCTCAAAATCTGTCACTGCGACTGAGCAGTGACCGCAACCGCATTCAGAGTTGAATAGATGCTGAACAATATCCTTCTTATCGTGCAGATCATCGTCTCGGTGGCCTTGATCGCCCTGATCCTCATCCAGCAGGGCAAAGGCGCCGATGCCGGCGCGGCCTTCGGCAGCGGCGCGTCCGCGACCGTGTTCGGCGCGCGCGGATCGGGCTCGTTCCTCACCCGGACCACGGCCATCCTCGCGACGATCTTCTTCCTCAACAGCCTGGGGCTGGCATATCTGTCACGGCATCAGTCGGGACCGGTAAGCGTGGTCGAGCAGAGCGCTACGCAGAATGCTCCGGCGGTGCCGGCCAAGCCGACTGTCCCGACCCAGCCCGCGGGTACGACGGCACCTGTTCAGAGCGCGAATCAACCGGTGTCCGCACCGACCGCGGGAGCTGCCGACAAGTCCAAGCAGAGCGATCTGCCGCCGGCTGAAAAAGACACCAAGAGCGGTGGGAAAGACGGCTCCGGATGAGGTAAACTATCGCGCCTTCACCGGGCCCGGGGCGCGATCGTTCGCCGGGGTTCGGTCAGCAGCACACGCGCGGATGTGGTGGAATTGGTAGACACGCCGTCTTGAGGGGGCGGTGGCGAAAGCCGTGGGAGTTCGAGTCTCCCCATCCGCACCATCTTGGTTTCGAGACGACTCGCTGCAGATCGTCTCGAGCGATCCGATCTAGATCATTCTATCTGACCTAGGTCATTTGCCGTCCGCCTGCATAGGCATATCGTGCGACAGTCGTCAGC
This sequence comes from uncultured Pseudomonadota bacterium, assembly GCA_963739695.1. Taxonomy (GTDB): domain Bacteria; phylum Pseudomonadota; class Gammaproteobacteria; order Natronospirales; family CAVUBB01; genus CAVUBB01. Next base: position 113,958 of record CAVUBB010000021.1, read on the forward strand.
CAGGCGCAGACGGCAGGGGGCGCGACAAGGGCGACACACCGTGCCGATCTCGTGGATGCAAACCCGTTTGGGGGGTTCGCGGAGCGATGACTAATACGTTAGAATTGCACGGTTCCAGCTGGCGCTGCTGAGCGCTCACACCCAGGATGGAGAGCATGCTGCAAAACTATCTTCCTGTCCTAATCTTTCTGCTGGTCGGCACCCTGATCGGGTCGGCTCTGGTAATTCTAGGTTTCATCCTCGGTCCGCGCCGGCCTGACAGCGCGAAACTCTCGCCTTACGAGTGCGGCTTCGAAGCCTTCGAAGATTCGCGCATGAAATTCGATGTCCGCTACTATCTGGTGGCGATCCTGTTCATCATCTTCGATCTCGAGATCGCGTTCCTGTTTCCCTGGGCGGTCGCGTTGGATCAGATCGGCATGTTCGGTCTCGTCTCCATGGGCATCTTCCTGGGCGTTCTGGTGATCGGTTTCATCTACGAGTGGAAGAAAGGAGCCCTGGAATGGGAGTAGAGGGCGGTATCCAGAAGGGCTTCATGACCACCTCGGTCGACGCGGTCATCAACTGGGCGCGCACCGGGTCGCTGTGGCCGATGACTTTCGGTCTTGCCTGCTGCGCCATCGAGATGATGCATGCCGGCGCTTCCCGCTACGATCTCGACCGCTTCGGGGTGATCTTCCGTCCGAGTCCGCGTCAATCCGATGTGATGATCGTGGCCGGCACCCTGGTCAACAAGATGGCTCCCGCGCTGCGCAAAGTCTATGACCAGATGGCCGAGCCGCGCTGGGTGATCTCCATGGGTTCGTGCGCGAACGGTGGCGGTTACTATCATTATTCCTATTCTGTGGTACGAGGCTGTGACCGCGTCGTCCCGGTGGATGTATACGTCCCGGGCTGCCCGCCATCGGCGGAGCAGTTGCTGTACGGCATCATCCAGCTGCAGAAGAAGATACGCCGTACCAACACGATTGCACGTTAAGTGAGTCTGTCCGATGACTGAAGCCATCGAAACGCTGGCCGCGCGCATAGAAGCGCGGTTCCCGGGGGCGGTCGAACGCCTGCCGAGTGTATCCGGAGAACTCGGGTTCGAGGTCCCCGCCGGCAAGCTGCTGGAAGTGTGCGCCGCATTGCGCGACGAGCCCGAATTCAGGTTCGAACAGCTCATCGATGTCTGCGGTCTGGACTACCTTACTTACGGCGAGGAAGAGTGGAAGACCGATGCGGCTACACGCAGTGGCTTCAGTCGCGCGGTCGACCGGCATCCGGTCGAAGCCGTGGATCATCCGCGCCGTTATGCCGCCAGCTATCAGTTGCTCTCGATCGCCCAAAATGCACGCGTCCGTTTGCGTGCGTATTGCCCGGACGACGAGTTGCCGGTGCTGCCTTCGGTGGCCGGCATCTGGGCGTCGGCAAACTGGTTCGAACGTGAAGCCTTCGACATGTTCGGCATCCTGTTCGAAGGTCACCCCGACCTGCGTCGCATCCTCACCGATTACGGGTTCCTCGGTTACCCGTTCCGCAAGGATTTCCCGCTCAGCGGGAATGTCGAGGTGCGCTACGATCCGGAGAAGCGTCGCGTCGTCTACGAACCGGTAAGCATCGAGCCGCGTACGCTCGTGCCGCGGGTCATCCGTCACGATCACCGTTACGACGAGGCATTCAGGGAGAAGTCCGGCGATGCCTGATATCCAGAGTTTTACGATGAATTTCGGTCCGCAGCATCCTGCGGCTCATGGCGTGTTGCGGCTCGTGCTGGAGATGGAAGGCGAGGTGATCTACCGCGTCGATCCGCATATCGGCTTGTTGCATCGGGGCACCGAGAAGCTGGCCGAGAGCAAGCCGTATAACCAGAGCATCGGCTACATGGACCGTCTCGATTACGTGTCCATGATGTGCAACGAGCACGCCTACGTGATGGCGATCGAGAAACTGCTCGGCATGGAAGTGCCCAGACGCGCGCAGTACATCCGGGTGATGTTCGACGAGATCACCCGGCTGCTCAATCACCTGCTCTGGCTCGGCGCCCACGCGCTTGACGTCGGCGCCATGACGGTATTCCTCTATGCGTTCCGCGAGCGCGAGGATCTCATGGATGTCTACGAGGCGGTTACCGGTGCGCGCATGCATGCCACCTATTACCGTCCCGGTGGCGTCTACCGCGACCTGCCCGATCAGATGCCGCAATATCGGGAATCGCGTTTCCGCAGCAAGCGTGAACTCGAACAGATGAATCGCAACCGGCAGGGTTCGGTGCTGGATTTCATCGACGATTTCACTCAGCGCTTCCCGCACTACGTGGATGAATACGAGACGCTGCTTACCGATAATCGCATCTGGAAGCAGCGCACCGTCGGTATCGGCGTGGTCTCACCCGAACGCGCGATGCAGCTGGGTTTTACCGGCCCCATGATCCGGGGCTCGGGCATCGCCTGGGACCTGCGGCGCAAGCAGCCCTACGAGGTCTATGACGAAGTCGACTTCGAGATCCCGGTCGGCGTCAACGGTGACTGCTACGACCGTTATCTCGTGCGCATGGAGGAACTGCGCCAGTCCAATCGCATCATCAAGCAGTGTGTGGACTGGCTGCGCACCAATCCGGGTCCGGTCATCGTACAGGACACCAAGGTGGCGCCCCCCAAGCGGGAAGTCATGAAGCGCGACATGGAAGCGCTGATCCATCATTTCAAACTGTTTACCGAAGGCTACTGCCTGCCTGCGGGCGAAGCCTATGCGGCCATCGAACATCCCAAGGGCGAGTTCGGCGCCTATATCGTCTCCGACGGTGCCAACAAGCCCTACCGCGTCAAGCTGCGCGCGCCCGGCTTCGTGCATCTGTCGGCGCTGGACGAGATGGTTCGTGGCCACATGCTGGCCGATCTGGTCGCCATCATCGGCACGCAGGATATCGTGTTCGGGGAGATCGACCGCTGATGAGCAAGAAAGCATCCGACATCCTGTCCCAGCATGCGCGTGACGAGATCGACCGCTGCGTAGTCAAGTACCCGAAAGGTCAGCAGCGTTCGGCCGTGCTCGCCGCGCTCACCGAAGTGCAGCACGAGAACGGCGGCTATCTCACCACCGAGCTGATGGACGCGGTTGCAGATTATCTCGATCTCGAACCGATCGCGGTGTACGAGGTGGCGACCTTCTATTCGATGTTCGAGACCGAGCCGGTCGGCCGCAACAGTATCTCGGTGTGCACCAACATCTCGTGCATGCTGCGCGGTGCCGACGAGATAGTGAAACACATGGAAGGCAAGCTCGGCATCAAGACCGGGGAGAGCACGCCTGACGGGCGTGTCCATCTGAAGTGCGAGGAAGAATGCCTCGCGGCGTGCGCGGGCGGCCCGATGATGATGGTCAACCACAAGTATTACGAGAACCTCACTGCCGAGAAGGTGGACGAGATTCTGGACAGCCTGGAGTGAGTGGTCCCATGCTCAATCAAGTCTGCTACGAGACTCTGCAGTTCGATGAGCCGTGGAGTTTCGATAACTACCTGAAGATCGGCGGCTATGAAGCCTGGAAGAAGATCCTCAGCGAGAAGACTCCGCCGGAGCAGATCATCGAGGAAGTGAAGGCCTCCGGGCTGCGTGGCCGCGGTGGCGCCGGATTTCCTGCCGGGCTGAAGTGGAGCTTCATGCCCAAGGGCGATGTCGAGAAATATCTCGTCTGCAATTCCGACGAGAGCGAGCCCGGTACGTGCAAGGATCGCGACATACTTCGCTTCAACCCGCATGCGTTGGTGGAGGGTATGGCGATCGCGGCCTATGCCATGGGCGTGCGTGTCGGCTACAACTACATGCGCGGCGAGTTCATGGACGAGCCCTATCAGCGCTTCACGCAGGCGCTCAAGGAAGCCTACAAGGCGGGGCTGCTGGGCAAGGATATCCTCGGGTCGGGCGTGGATTTCGACTTGCATGCGCATCTCGGCGCGGGCGCGTATATCTGCGGCGAAGAGACGGCACTGCTCGAATCGCTGGAAGGCAAGAAAGGTCTGCCGCGCTTCAAGCCTCCGTTCCCGGCCAACTTCGGCGTCTACGGCAAGCCCACGACCGTGAACAACACCGAGACCCTGGCGTCCGTACCGCACATCATGCGCAAGGGGGCGAGCTGGTTCGCCGAACTGGGCAAGCCGAACAACGGCGGCACCAAGATATTTTCAGTTTCCGGACACGTCGACAAGCCGGGAAACTTCGAAGTACCCATGGGCATGCCGTTCTCCGAACTCCTCGAACTCGCCGGTGGCGTGTGGAAGGGCAAGAAGCTCAAGGCTGTGATCCCGGGCGGTTCGTCGGTTCCGGTACTCACCGGCGAGAAGATGATGGCCTGCACCATGGATTACGACTCCATCAAGGAGGCCGGATCCATGCTCGGCTCGGGCGCGGTGGTGGTGATGGACGAAGACACCTGCATGGTGAAGGTGCTCGAGCGCATCTCGCGCTTCTACTTCTCCGAATCCTGCGGCCAGTGCACGCCGTGCCGGGAAGGTACCGGCTGGTTGTATCGCGTGATCAAACGGATCGAAGACGGCCAGGGCCGGCAAGAAGACATCGACCTGCTGGTCGACGTGGCACACCGGATCGAGGGTCATACGATCTGTGCCCTGGGCGACGCGGCGGCGATGCCGGTATGGAGTTTCATCAAAGAGTTTCGCGACGAGTTCCAGTATCACGTCGATCATGGCTGCTGCATGGTCGGACCGGGCAGCCGCAAGCAAGGTGCGGCGGCCTGACCCCTGGATCGAATTCTCCGGCACGCGCACGCGGCAGGGATAACTACTGAAGAACGCTATGAGTGAAGAATTCGTAAATATCGAGATCGACGGCGTCCCAGTCAAGGCGCGCAAGGGCTCCATGCTGATCGAGGCGGCGGATCGCGAGGGTGCTCTCATCCCGCGCTTCTGCTATCACGAGAAGCTTTCGGTTGCCGCCAACTGCCGCATGTGTCTGGTCGACGTCGAGAGGGCGCCGAAGCCGCTTCCGGCCTGCGCCACGCCTGTCACCGATGGCATGAAGGTGTTTACCAAATCGCCCCGCGCGATCGCCGCGCAGAAAGCGACGATGGAATTTCTGCTGATCAATCATCCGCTGGATTGCCCGATCTGCGATCAGGGCGGCGAATGCGAGTTGCAGGATGTGGCCCTCGGCTACGGTAGCGATGTCTCTCGCTTCGCCGAACGCAAGCGCTCGGTGAAGGATAAGGATATCGGCCCGCTGATCTCCACGGACATGACCCGTTGCATCCATTGCACGCGCTGCGTGCGTTTCGGCACCGAGATTGCCGGTATCCAGGAACTGGGTGCGACAGGGCGCGGCGAACGCATGGAGATCGGCACCTATGTGGCGCGCAGCGTGGACCATGAGCTTTCCGGTAATGTCATCGATCTTTGCCCGGTGGGTGCGCTGAACAACAAGCCGTTCCGCTTCCGCGCACGGACCTGGGAGATGCTGCAGACCGAGACTGTCGCTCCGCATGATTGTCTGGGTTCGAATCTTTATGCGCATTCCCTGCGCGGCCGCTTCCTGCGTGCCGTACCGCGTACCAATGAAGCGATCAACGAAGTCTGGCTGTCGGATCGCGACCGCTTCTCCTGTGAAGGCGTCTACAGCCCGGAGCGGCTCGAACGTCCGCTGCGCAAGATCGATGGCGAATGGCGCGAGATCGAATGGGATGCGGCGCTGGAAGCTGCGGCCGATGTCTTCGACGCCCTGCGCGATGCCGGCAAGGGCGCGGAGGCGGGTTTCCTCGCGTCGCCGTCGGCGACGCTTGAAGAGCTCTATCTGACGCAACGGATCGCTCGCGGCATCGGGTGCAACAATATCGATCACCGTCTGCGCCAAGCCGATTTCCGCGACGCGGAATCCGACCCGGTCTTCCCGGCGCTCGGACGTCCGATAGCGGAGTTCGAGGCGCTCGATGCCGCGCTCGTCGTCGGCTCGAACCTGCGCAAGGAAGTGCCGTTGCTGGCGCATCGTCTGCGCAAGGCCGCATTGAAGGGCGCCAGGGTGATGTTCATCAACCCGCGCGCATATGAGTTGTTGTTCCCGGTGAGCCATTACGAGACGGTCGCACCGGATGCCATGGCACACAGCCTGGCCCAGTTGGTCGCCGCTCTGGTCGAAGAGACCGGGAAGAAGGCGCCTGCCTATACCAGCGATGCAGTCGCGGCAGCGAAGCCGGGCAAGGCTCACGCGGAGATGGCCGCGCAGCTCGTCGCCGGCGCGCAGGCGTCCATCCTGCTTGGCCAGCTGGCGATGAATGATCCGCATTATGCCGATGTCCGTGCGCTCGCCGCAGCCGCGGCAGAACTCGCCGGCGCCACGCTGGGTTACCTCCCTGGCGGCGGTAACGCCGCCGGTGCGGCGCTGGCCGGCGTGCTGCCTCATCGTGAAGCGGGCGGCAAGCCGGCTGTCACGCAGGGGCTCGACGTACGCGCGATGATGGCCGAGCCGCGCAGCGCCTATCTGTTGGTCGACGTCGAGCCGGAGCGTGATTGCTGGGACAGCGCCCAGGCGCTTGAGGCGCTGGCCGCCGCCCCAGATGTGGTGATGCTCACGCCGTTCGTCACCGAGACCATGAAGAGCTACGCGACGCTGCTGCTCCCGATGGGTACTTTCGGCGAGACGGCCGGCACGCTGGTCAATGCGGAAGGCAACTGGCAGAGCTTCACCGGCGCCTCGCGCCCGCTCGCCGAGACCCGCCCGGGCTGGAAGATCCTGCGTGTGCTGGGCAGCCTGCTGGGCCTGGAAGATTTCGAATATCACTCGCCTGCCGAAGTGCGTGATGCTCTGCGCACCGCGCTCGGTGCCATCGGGCCGGATACCGCTTACACCTCCAAGCGCAAGGTCACGCTCGCGAACGGCGAGGGCGGCTTGAGGCGCGCCACAGAGCAGGCGCCCTATGCCGGCGATTCGCTCCAGCGTCGGGCACAGCCGCTGCAGGAGACTGCAGACAGCCGCGAGGCGCTTGCGCTCAGGCTGGGGCCGGCAGACGCCAAGGCAGCGGGTGTGGCCGATGGCGAACGGGTGCGCGTGGTCCAGGACGGCCATGCTGCCGTGCTGCGCCTGGTCGTGGATGAGTCGCAGGCAGCCGGCTGGGCCTGGCTGCCGGGCGGTGTGGAAGAGACGGCTGGCTTGGGCCCGTATTACGGCGCGATCGAGATCCAGAAGATTTAAGTCTTGCGCAAGGACTGAGAACCGATATGAGTAGCCTGATCAATCAGTACTGGATGCCGGTGTGGACGTGGCTCCCGCAGGGCTGGCAGTTCCTGATCTGGACCCTGGTGAAGATCGTTGCCATCGTCTTGCCGCTGATCCTTTCGGTGGCCTACTTGACGCTGGCGGAACGCCGCCTCATCGGCTTCATGCAGGGGCGTCTCGGCCCGAATCGGGTGGGGCCCTGGGGGCTTCTCCAGCCTTTCGCCGACGTGCTCAAGCTTCTGCTCAAAGAGGTCGTCGTCCCGGCCAATTCCAGCCGCTTCCTGTTCCTGACCGCGCCGATCCTCTCGATCATGCCCGCGATCGCAGCCTGGGCGGTGGTACCTTTCAACAAGGGCATGGTGTTGTCCAATGTGAACGCGGGCCTGCTCTATGTGCTCGCGCTGACCTCGCTCGGCGTGTATGGCGTGATCATCGCCGGCTGGGCCTCGAATTCGAAGTACGCGCTCCTGGGCGCGCTCCGTTCGGCGGCGCAGATCGTGTCCTACGAGATCGCGATGGGATTCGCTCTCGTGGGTGTGCTCATGGCTGCGCGCAGTCTGAATCTGAGCGATATCGTCGAGGCTCAGAGCGGCGGTATCACGCACTGGTTCGCGCTCTGGCTGCTGCCGATGTTCGTGATCTATTTCATCTCCGGCGTCGCCGAGACCAACCGGCACCCCTTCGACGTCGCCGAGGGCGAATCGGAGATCGTGGCCGGGTTCCATGTGGAATACTCGGGTACCACGTTCGCAGTGTTCTTCCTCGCCGAATACGCGAACATGATCCTGATCTCCGTGCTGGCCTCCACCATGTTCCTGGGGGGCTGGCTGTCGCCGTTTGAAGGCATCCCTGTCATCGGCGCACCGAGCATGCTCTGGCTGTTCGCGAAGATGGCGGTGCTGTTGTTCTGTTTCCTGTGGTTCCGTGCCACGTTCCCGCGCTATCGCTACGACCAGATCATGCGTCTGGGCTGGAAGATATTCATCCCGGTCACCATCGTGTGGTTGGCGGTCGAAGGTTTCTTCGTGGTCATGAAGTGGGGCCCGTGGGCGGTCTGAGGTTGTCATGAGTGCACTGCAAAGCTATGTGAAAGGGTTTCTGCTGACCGAGCTCCTCCAGGGGCTGGGGGTCACGTTCCCGTATATGTTCCGGCGCAAGATCACGGTGCGTTACCCGGAAGAGAAGACTCCGCAGTCGCCGCGTTATCGCGGGCTGCATGCGCAGCGCCGCTATGCGAATGGCGAGGAACGCTGCATAGCGTGCAAGCTGTGCGAGGCGGTCTGCCCGGCGCTGGCTATCACCATCGACTCAGAGAAGCGGGCCGATGGCACGAGGCGCACGACTCGCTATGACATCGATCTGTTCAAGTGCATCTATTGCGGCTTCTGTGAAGAGGCCTGCCCGGTCGACGCGATCGTCGAGACCCGGGTGATCGATTTCCATTTCGAAAACCGGGGCGAACAGATCATGACCAAAGAGAAGTTGCTGGCCATCGGCGACAAATATGAAGCGCAGATCGCCGCGGATCGTGCGGCCGATGCGCCGTATCGTTGATCACCGGTGAAGTCTGAAAGGCGGATGACGTGCTGAACCAGATACTTTTCTACTTCTTCGCTGCGGTACTCGTATTCGCGGCCGTACGTGTGGTGACGGTGCGAAATCCAGTGCACGCGGCATTGTTTCTCGTGCTGGCATTCTTCAACAGTGCGGCGCTGTGGCTGATGCTCGAGGCCGAGTTTCTCGGTATCGCGCTGGTGCTGGTGTATGTCGGCGCGGTCATGGTGCTGTTCCTGTTCGTGGTGATGATGCTGGACGTCAATATCGCCGAGATCAGAGAAGGGTTTGCGAGCTACGCGCCGGTCGGGATCCTGGTCGCTCTGATAATGGCGTTCGAGATCGGCTACGTGATCTGGGCGAAGAAACTTGGCTTCACCTCGCTCCTTACAGTGCAGGATCACGCTACCGGATTCAGCAACACGCGCATGCTGGGCGAACAGCTGTATACCCAATACGTATTCCCGTTTGAGCTCGCGGCGGTGATCCTCCTCGTGGGTATCATCGCGGCGATCACATTGACGCTGCGTCGTCGTCCGGATACCAAGCATCAGGATCCGGCCTGGCAGGTCCGCGTGCGGCGTGAAGACCGCGTGCGCCTGGTGGATCTGGAACGGGGCGCCAAACCCGAAGCCGACGCCTGAGAGAGGTTCGAGAAAGCACCATGATCACGCTTTATCACTATCTGGTACTCGGGGGCCTCCTGTTCAGTATCAGTGTCGCCGGCATCTTCCTCAACCGGAAGAATGTCATCGTGCTGCTGATGTGCATCGAACTGATGCTCCTCGCCGTGAACATGAACTTTGTTGCCTTCTCGCGCTATCTGGGTGACAGCGCGGGCCAGGTTTTCGTGTTCTTCATTCTTACGGTGGCGGCGGCGGAAGCTGCCATCGGCCTTGCCATCCTGGTGGTGCTGTTCCGCAATCGCGGCAGCATTAACGTGCAAGAACTGGACTCGATGAAGGGTTAGGATGGAAAAGATCTACCTGGCAATCGTACTGGCGCCGCTGCTCGCGGCTATCGTCGCGGGACTGTTCGGACGGCGTGTCGGTCGCGCGGGCGCGCATTGGCTCACCATAACAGGTGTCGCGATCTCGTTCGTGCTCTCGGCCTACGTGCTCAAGCGGATGCTCGTCGATGGCATGCCGAGCTACAACGGGACTGTCTACACCTGGATGGTGAGCGAAGGCGTGCGCTTCCAGGTCGGCTTCCTGGTCGATCATCTCACCGTGTTGATGATGACGGTCGTGAGTTTCGTCTCGCTGATGGTGCATATCTACACCATCGGCTATATGCACGACGACCCCGGCTACCAGCGCTTCTTCAGCTACATCTCGCTGTTCACGTTCTCCATGCTGATGCTGGTGATGGCCAACAATTTCCTGCAGCTGTTCTTCGGCTGGGAAGCGGTGGGCCTGGTCTCCTACCTCCTGATCGGTTTCTGGTATACCCGCCCGACCGCGATCTTCGCGAACATGAAGGCGTTTCTGGTCAACCGTGTGGGTGATTTCGGCTTCCTGCTCGGTATCGCGGCGGTGCTGTACTACACGGGCACGCTCGACTATGCGCCGGCGTTCGCCGCCGCGCCGGGTCTGCAGGGGCACACCATAGAGATCTTCGCAGGCCACCCGTGGGCCGTGCCCAGTGTGATCGGCATCCTGCTGTTTATCGGTGCCATGGGTAAATCCGCGCAGGTGCCATTGCATGTGTGGCTCCCCGACTCGATGGAAGGTCCGACCCCGATCTCGGCCCTCATCCACGCGGCCACCATGGTCACGGCCGGCATCTTCATGGTCGCGCGCATGTCGCCGATCTACGAGACCGCACCCACTGCCTTGAGTTTCATCCTGGTGATCGGCGCCATCACGGCCTTCTTCATGGGTCTGATCGGCGTGGTGCAGAACGATATCAAGCGCGTGATCGCCTATTCCACGCTCTCCCAGCTCGGTTACATGACCGTCGCCCTGGGCGCCTCGGCCTACGCCGCCGGCATCTTCCATCTGATGACGCATGCCTTCTTCAAGGCATTGCTGTTCCTGGGTGCGGGCTCGGTCATCATCGCCATGCATCACGAGCAGGACATGCGCAAGATGGGCGGGCTGCGCAAGTACATGCCCATCACCTACTGGACGTTCCTCGTGGGGTCGCTGGCGCTGATCGGCTTCCCGGGCTTTGCCGGTTTCTTCTCGAAAGATGCCATCATCGAAGCGGTGGGGCAGAGCCAGTTGCCGGGCGCGGGCATCGCTTACTGGAGCGTGTTGCTGGGCGTCTTCATCACCGCGCTCTATACCTTCCGCATGTTCTTCATGGTCTTTCACGGCGAAGAACGGATGGATGCGCATACGCGGGAGCACCTGAAGGAATCCCCCTGGGTCGTGACCGTGCCGCTCACGCTGCTGGCCATACCGTCGCTGCTGATCGGCTGGTTCACCATCGGCCCCGTGCTCTTTGGCGGCTACTTCGGTTCGGCGATACACGTCGCTTCTGCGCACGATGTGCTGGGCACGATCGGTGAGGAATACCACGGCCCGCTGAACTTCGTGCTGCACGGATTCGCGGCGCCGGCGCTGTATATCGCGCTCTTCGGCGTATTCGTCGCCTGGCTTTGCTACATGAAACGCCCGGACCTTCCCGAGATCGCGAAGTCGCGGGCTACCTGGCTCTACGACGCACTCAGCGAGAAGCTCTATTTCGACGCGTTCAACGAGCGCGTATTCGCGGCGGGCGCACGCGCACTCGGCGGCTTCTTCTGGCACGTCGGCGACGAGAAGCTGATCGACGGCGCGATCGTCAATGGCACCGCCAATACCGTGGGATGGTTCGCGGGTGTCGCGCGTCGGGTCCAGTCCGGCTACCTCTATCACTATGCGTTTGCCATGATCATCGGCCTTTGCGGGCTGCTTGGCTGGTTCCTCTGGCGCTGATCACGAAGACGGGAAGCATTGATGGCTAGTAACCTTCCACTCCTGAGTCTACTCATCTGGCTACCCATCGGCGGTGGGCTGCTGGTGCTGCTCGCGGACCGCTTCAAGGTCATGGACGCGCGCTGGCTCTCGCTGGCGATCGCCATCACGACCTTCGTGCTGAGTATCCCGTTGTTCACACACTTCGATACCGGCACGGCAGCGATGCAGTTCACCGAGAACGCGAGCTGGATCCCGGCGCTGAATGCGCATTACCACCTGGGTGTGGACGGCATCTCGATGCCGCTGATCCTGCTCACCACGTTCATGACCGTGCTCGTGGTGATCGCCGGCTGGGAAGTCATCGACTACCGCGCAGCGCAATACATGGCGGCGTTCCTGGTCATGGAAGGCGTCATGAACGGCGTCTTCGCGGCGCTGGACGGCCTGCTGTTCTATGTGTTCTGGGAAGCCATGTTGATCCCGATGTTCATCATCATCGGTGTCTGGGGCGGGCCGCGGCGCGTCTACGCCACCATCAAGTTCTTCCTGTATACATTCCTCGGCTCGGTGTTCATGCTGATCGCACTGATCTACATGTACAGCCAGACCGGAAGCTATGAGATATCCGCCTTCCAGGGCATGCATCTGGGGATGACGGCTCAGATTCTCATCTTTTTCGCGTTCCTGGCCGCCTTCGCGGTCAAGGTGCCGATGGTTCCGGTTCACACCTGGTTGCCTGACGCGCATGTGGAGGCGCCCACGGGCGGTTCCGTGATCCTGGCAGCCATCATGCTGAAGATGGGCGGTTACGGTTTCCTGCGCTTCAGTCTGCCCATCACCCCCGATGCCAGCCACAGATTCACCTGGCTGATCGTGGCGCTGTCGCTGATCGCGGTGGTCTATATCGGCCTGGTCGCGCTGGTGCAGAAGGACATGAAGAAGCTGGTGGCGTATTCGTCGATCGCGCACATGGGCTTCGTCACCCTGGGATTCTTCCTGGTCTTCCTCATCATCAACCGCCATGGCGCGGACCTCACCGGTTCGGTGATGGCGATGGAGGGCGGCATGGTGCAGATGATCTCGCACGGTTTCATATCCGGTGCGTTGTTCCTCTGCATCGGGGTCATGTACGACCGCCTGCACAGCCGCCAGATCGCGGACTACGGCGGCGTGGTGAACACCATGCCCGTGTTTGCCGCCTTCATGGTGCTGTTCTCGCTGGCCAATACCGGCCTGCCGGGAACGTCCGGCTTCGTGGGCGAGTTCATGGTGATCCTGAGTGGGTTCCATGCGGATTTCTGGATATCGTTCCTGGCGGCGCTCACGCTGATCCTGGGCGCGGCGTATACGCTGTGGCTGGTCAAGCGCGTGATCTTCGGCGCGGTGGCCAACGATGGCGTGGCCAAACTCCACGATATCGGCAAGCGCGAGTTCCTGATCCTGGCACTGCTTGCGATCCCGGTGCTGTTGATCGGCTTGTGGCCGGCGCCCCTGATCGATGTGATGCATGCGACGGTGCAGAATCTGATCCACCACGTCGCCCAATCGAAGCTTTAAGAATTACTGGTAGCCGAGGCCGAAATGAGCTTTATCATGCCCGACCTGATGCCCGCGATCCCCGAGATGTTCCTGCTCGGCGCGGCTTGCCTCATCCTGCTGGTCGACGTCTTTCTCCGGGAAGACCGACGCATCGTGACCTACTGGCTCACGCTGGCCACGCTTGCGGGGCTCGCCTGGATCGTTGCCGCCCTGCCTGGCGATCGGACGATCATCACCTTCAACGGGACGTTCATCCTCGACCCCATGGCCCGGGTGCTGAAGCTTTTTGCGACGGGCATCATGGCGGTGGTCTTCGTCTACGGAAAGGACGACCTGCAGCAGCGGGATCTGTTCAAGGGTGAGTTCTTCACCCTGGGCTTGTTCGGTCTGCTCGGCATCATGGTGATGATCTCGGCGCACAGCTTCGTCACCCTGTATCTGGGTCTCGAACTGCTCTCGCTCTCGCTCTATGCACTCGTGGCCCTGGACGGCGATTCGGGCAAGGCATCCGAGGCGGCGATGAAGTATTTCGTCCTGGGCGCGATCGCCTCCGGCATGCTGCTATACGGCATGTCCATCCTCTATGGCGTTACCGGTACGCTGGATCTCGGCATCCTCGCCGGCAAGATCGCCGGCACAGGCAGCAATCTGGCGCTGGTGTTCGCCCTGGCTTTCGTCATCGTGGGCCTGGCATTCAAGTTCGGCGCCGTGCCATTCCACATGTGGGTCCCGGATGTGTATGAGGGAGCGCCGACCCCCGTCACCCTGTACATCGGGTCTGTGCCCAAGATCGCGGCGTTCGCCATCTTCATGCGCATGCTGGCGCAGGGGCTGGGTGGCCTGCATGCCGACTGGCAGCAGATATTGATCGTACTCAGCGTGCTCTCGATGGCCGTGGGCAGCGTCATCGCTATCGCCCAGTCCAACATCAAACGCATGTTGGCCTATTCGACTATCTCGCACGTAGGCTTCATCCTGCTTGGCATCCTTGCCGGCACGCCTGAAGGTTATCAGGCGGCGATGTTCTACACCCTCACTTACGTGATCATGGCCACCGCCGGCTTCGGCATGATCATCCTGCTCTCGCGCAAAGGCTTCGAGGCCGAACATCTGGTCGATTTCCGTGGTCTCAATGAGCGCAGCCCGTGGTTTGCCGCAGTGATGATGTTCGTCATGTTCGGGATGGCGGGTGTGCCGCCGTTCGTCGGCTTCTACGCCAAGATCGCGGTGCTCAAGGCCATCCTCGACCAGGGCATGGTCTGGCTGGCGGCAGCAGCGGTCCTGTTCTCGGTGATCAGCGCCTATTACTACATCCGCGTGGTCAAGATCATGTACTTCGACCGTCCGGAAGGTGAAGTCGAGGCGGTCACCGCCGGCGGAGCGGTGCGCTGGGTGCTGAGCGGCAACGGCCTCGCCATCCTGTTCCTGGGTATCTTCCCGGGTACGCTGATGGCAGTCTGCGCCCGCGTGCTCGGGTTCTGATCACCGCCCGACGCGAGTCGCCGGATCGGTGCGGGCTGACTGGCAGCGTGGCTCCCAGTTTCCCTGTCTGGTGTGGAAACCGCGCGGGTAGGGACCGATATTCAGGCAGCCGATCGATATAAGTGTCGGCCCGCCTTGAAAAACCGACCAGCTATGTGTAGTATTCCGCGCTGCCGGGTGCGGGGTGGAGCAGTCTGGCAGCTCGTCGGGCTCATAACCCGAAGGTCGCAGGTTCAAATCCTGCCCCCGCTACCAAAGTTTTTGGAAAAGGGCCCCGAGCAGGGCCCTTTTTGTTACCGGCACTGGCTCACGGGCATCGCCCTGAAGCCGGATGCAGCGACTGCCCGGCTTCGCGGGCAGCATGGATGACCCCGTCCGTGACAGGGGTTTGTAAGTGGGCCTTGGGCCCATTTTTTGTTTGGCTGGGCGGATGCGCGAAAGACTGCTGGAAATTATCGAACCCGCGGTGACGAGCCTGGGTTACGAGCTGGTCGAAGTGGAGTTCAACTCCCGCGGCCGTGGCGGCACGCTGCGCGTCTTCATCGATAACGAGGCGGGCATCACGCTCGATGACTGCGCGAAGGCCAGTCATCAGATCAGTGGGGTGCTGGATGTCGAGGATCCGATCCCCGGCGCCTACGACCTGGAAGTATCGTCGCCGGGCCTGGACCGGCCGCTGCGCACGGCAGCAGATTTCGAGCGCTTTGCCGGGCGCCTCGTAAAGATCGAGGCGGATCGTCCCATCGACGGACGGCGCCGCTTCAAGGGTACGCTGCACGGGATCGAATCCGGGCAGGTGAAGGTGGACGTGGACGGTCGTTCTTACGCGGTGCCGCTCGAGCGGATCGTGCGGGCGCGGCTGGTTCCCGAAATTTAGAATTTTGTTGCATAGCCTGAGGCTGTCATGAACAAGGAAATCCTCCTGGTAGCGGACGCTGTCTCCAACGAGAAAGGCGTCGATAAAGATGTGATCTTCGAGGCGATCGAAGCTGCGCTGGCATCGGCCACTCGCAAGCGCCACGGCATCGACCTGGAAGCGCGCGTGAGCATCGACCGCGAGACGGGCGATTACGACACGTTCCGGCGCTGGTTGGTGGTCGAAGACGACGCCGAGATCGAGTTCCCGGAGCGCGAGATCCGTCTCTCGGATGCGCGCGAGCGCGACCCGAAGATCGAGGTGGATGGTTACATCGAGGAACCGCTGGAATCGGTCTCTTTCGGCCGAATCGCGGCGCAGACGGCCAAGCAGGTCATCGTGCAGAAGGTGCGCGAGGCCGAGCGGGCGCAGGTGGTCGAGGCCTATCAGGATCGTGTCGGCGAGCTGATCACCGGCCTGGTCAAGCGGGTCGAGCGCGGCAACGTCTATATCGACCTCGGCAACAACGCCGAGGCCTTCATCGCCCGCGAGGAGATGGTGCCGCGCGAGGCGGTACGCCCCGGCGACCGGATCCGCGGGTATCTGCGCGAAGTCCGTTCCGAACCGCGCGGACCGCAGCTGTTCGTCACCCGCACCGCGCCCGAATTTCTGATCGAGCTGTTCAAGCTCGAGGTGCCGGAAGTCGGGCAGGGGCTCATCGAGATCAAGGGCGCGGCCCGCGATCCGGGCCTGCGCGCCAAGATCGCGGTCCAGAGCCACGACCCCCGGATCGACCCGGTCGGCGCCTGCGTGGGCATGCGCGGATCGCGCGTTCAGGCCGTTTCCAACGAGCTGGCGGGCGAGCGGATCGACATCATCCTCTGGGACGAGAATCCGGCGCAGTTCGTGGTCAATGCGATGTCGCCTGCCGAAGTCGTCTCCATCGTCATGGATGAGGAAGCCCACAGCATGGACGTCGCCGTGGAGGAGGAGAAGCTCTCCCAGGCTATCGGCCGCGGCGGCCAGAACGTGCGCCTCGCCAGCGAACTGGCCGGTTGGGAACTCAACGTGATGACGGTCGAACAGGCCGAGCAGAAGAGTGAGAGCGAAAGTCAGAAGCTGCAACAGCTGTTCATGGAACAGCTCGATGTGGACGAAGAGCTCGCTGCCATCCTGGTGCAGGAAGGTTTTTCCAGCATCGAGGAGGTCGCCTACGTGCCGGTCTCCGAGTTGATGGGGATCGAGGAATTCGATGAGACGATCGTCGAAGAGCTGCGCGGGCGGGCCCGCGATATCCTGCTCACGCAGGCGATCGCCACCGAAGAGAAGCTGGGCGATGTAGAGCCGGCGGACGATCTGCTGAACATGGAAGGCATGGATCGCGTACTCGCGTTCAAGCTGGCCAATGCCGGTATCGTGACGATGGAAGATCTGGCCGAGCAAGCGGTGGATGATCTCAGTGAAATCGAAGACCTGGACGCGGAGCGCGCGGCGGCGCTGATCATGACCGCACGTGCGCCCTGGTTTGCGGAAGAGCAGGTCGAAGAGAACTAAGCTCAATACGGGAGCGTTGGAATGGCGGAAGTCACCGTTAAACAATTTGCCGAAGTCGTAGGCACGCCAGTCGATCGCCTGCTCACGCAGTTGCGTGAAGCGGGTCTGGATATCACCGATCCCGATACAGTGATCGATGACGAACAGAAGATGCAGCTGCTTACCCACTTGCGGCATAGCCACGGTGCCGAGAATGGTGGCGCCGAGCCGCGCAAGATCACACTCAAACGCCGTTCGGTAAGCGAGATCAAACTCTCCGGTTCCCAGGGGCGGGCCAAGACGGTAAGCGTGGAAGTGCGCAAGAAACGCACTTACGTCAAGCGCAGTGTCGTGCTCGAGGAGGAGGCCAAGAAACGTGCGGACGAGGCTGAGGAGCGTGCGCGCGAGGAAGCGAGCCGGGATGCTGAGGTGCGCAAGATAGAAGAGGCCAAGGAAGCGGAAGAGGCCAAGCTCAAACAGGCCGAAGAGGCGGAGCGTGCGCAGCGCGAGGCCGAAGAGGCCGCGCGCAAAGCCGAAGAGGAGAAGGCACGCAAGGAAGAAGAAGAGCGCGAACGCGCGGCCGAAGAAGAACGCCGCCGCGCCGAAGCCGAGGCCCGCAAGGAACTGGAAGAAGAGGATAAGCGGCAGAAAGCGATCTCGCAGCCGCGAGTCGTCTCTCGTCCCGAGCCGGGTGCCAAGGCGCCGACGCGCTACGGACGGCAGGAGCTCCACGTATCGCAGGACAAGAGCGGGCGGCGCAAGAAGAAGCAGCGTCGTCGCGGCGGTGTGGCCGCGCCGGCCGATACCAAGCACGGCTTCGAGAAGCCGGTCGCGCCGCAGGTGCGCGAAGTCAGTATCCCGGAGACGATCACTGTCGCCGAACTGGCGCAGAAGATGGCAGTGAAGGCCACTGAAGTCATCAAGGTGATGATGGGCATGGGCGCGATGGCGACCATCAATCAGGTCATCGACCAGGATACGGCCACGCTGGTGGTGGAAGAGATGGGCCACAAGGCCAAGGTGCTCAAGGAGAACGACCTCGAGGCCGAGCTGATGGAAGTCGGCGAGTCCGAAGGCGAACTCGAAGCACGGCCACCGGTGGTCACGATCATGGGCCATGTCGATCACGGCAAGACTTCGCTGCTCGACTATATCCGCCGCACCAAAGTGGCGGCGCGCGAGGCCGGCGGCATCACGCAGCACATCGGTGCCTATCATGTCGAGACCGAGAAGGGCATCGTGACCTTCCTCGATACTCCGGGCCATGCGGCGTTTACCGCCATGCGCGCCCGCGGTGCCCAGGCGACGGATATCGTCATCCTGGTGGTGGCGGCAGACGACGGCGTCATGCCGCAGACGATCGAGGCGATCCAGCACGCGCGTGCGGCCGGGGTGCCGATCGTGGTGGCGATCAACAAGATCGACAAGCCCGAAGCGGATCTCGAGCGCATCCGCAGCGAGCTTTCCCAGCATGATGTGGTCTCCGAGGAATGGGGTGGGGATGTCATCTTCTGTCCCGTCTCGGCCAAGACCGGACAGGGCGTCGACGAATTGCTCGATTCGATCCTGGTCCAGGCCGAAGTGATGGAGCTGACTGCCGTCGCAAAGAGTCCCGCCGCGGGCGTAGTGCTCGAATCCAGTCTGGAGAAGGGGCGTGGCCCGGTAGCTACCGTGCTGGTGCAGCGTGGCACGCTGCATGCCGGCGATATCGTTCTCGCAGGCCAGGAATTCGGTCGTGTACGCGCGATGTTCGACGAGAACGGCGCCAAGATCGATTCCGCCGGCCCGTCCATGCCGGCCGTGGTGCTCGGGCTCTCCGGCACGCCGGCAGCAGGCGATGAGGTCATCGTGACGCCGGACGAGCGCAAGGCGCGCGAGGTGGCGCTGTATCGCCAGGGCAAGTTCCGCGACGTCAAACTGGCCAAGCAGCAGGCGGCCAAGCTGGAGAATATGTTCTCGCAGATGGAAGAGGGCGAGACTCAGCTTCTGAACCTGGTGGTCAAGGCTGACGTGCAGGGCAGTGCCGAAGCGCTGCGGGATGCTCTGATCAAGCTTTCCACCGACGAGGTGGCGGTCAAGATCATCTCCAGCGGAATCGGCGGTATCACCGAATCCGATGTGAACCTGGCCATGGCTTCGGAAGCTGTGATGATCGCGTTCAACGTGCGTGCGGATGCCACCGCGAGGCGTCTGATCCAGGACTCAGGCGTGGACGTGCGCTATTACAGCGTGATCTACGATGCCATCAACGATGTCAAGAGCGCGCTCTCGGGCATGCTCTCGCCGGAGATGCGCGAACAGATCGTAGGCCTGGCCGAAGTGCGTGAAGTGTTCCGATCGCCGAAGCTGGGCGCGATCGCGGGCTGCCTGGTGGTCGACGGTTTCGTGAAGCGCAACAATCCGATCCGCGTATTGCGCGACAACGTCGTGATCTACGAAGGCGAGTTGGAGTCGCTCCGCCGCTTCAAGGATGACGTGAACGAAGTGCGTGCAGGCACCGAGTGCGGTATCGGCGTGAAGGATTACAACGACGTCAAAGCCGGTGACCAGATCGAGTGCTACGAGCGCGTCGAGGTGGCCCGGAGCCTCTGATGGCACGCGAGTTTTCCCGCAGCCGCCGTGTAGGCGAACAGATCCAGCGCGAGCTGAGTGAGCTTCTGCGTCGCGAGATCCGCGATCCACGTGCCGCACTGGCGACGGTGATGGCCGTCGAGGTCAGTCGGGATCTGGCCTATGCGAAAGTGTTCGTCTCCAGCATGGACCCGGAAGTGGACCACGAGGAGCTGCTGGCGGTACTCAATCGAGCGGCCGGCTTCTTCCGCCACGAGATCGGCAAGGGCATGAAAATCCGCGTGGTACCGCAGTTGCGGTTCTATTTCGATACCAGTGTGGAATACGGCGCGCACATGGATGCCGTGATCGCCGAGGCCCGGCGACATGATCGCGACGGAGAGGAAGAATGAGCGTCAATGCCGAGCCCGGGCGACCGCGCCGTTCGCGCCGGCAGTCCAGCGGTGGCCAGAAGCGCAGAGGGGATCGGCGTCAGGTCGACGGCGTCCTGTTGCTGGACAAGCCCGCAGGCATCACCTCCAACGGTGCGCTGGGCGCGGTGAAACGCTTGTTCAACGCCACGAAGGCGGGGCACACCGGCAGCCTGGATCCGCTGGCCACCGGAATGTTGCCTATCTGCATGGGCGAAGCGACCAAGATGTCGGCCTTCCTGCTCGATGCGGACAAAGAATACCAGGTGACGCTTCGCTTCGGCGCGCGCACCGATACCGGCGACGCTGAGGGCAGTGTAGTCGAAGAGGCGCCGGTACCGGCGCTGGACGCGGCCCTGATCGAGACCGGGCTGGCGCGGTTTCGCGGCGAGATCATGCAGGTGCCGCCGATGTATTCGGCGCTGAAGCAAGGGGGCAAGCGTCTCTACGAACTCGCCCGTCAGGGTATCGAGGTAGAGCGGGAGCCGCGTCCGGTGACCATCCATGCGCTGGATCTGGTCGGATGGGCGAGCCCGGATCTGAGCCTGCGAGTCATGTGTTCGAAGGGCACCTATATCCGCACTCTGGCCGAGGATATCGCCGCGGCTCTGGGTAGCCTGGCTCACGTCGTGAGCCTGCGCCGCATCGCGGTGGGACCCTACCAGGATGCCATGGTGGATATGGAGCAGCTAGAAGCGCTCGCCACCGAAGGCTTGGCGGAGCTGGATGGCAAGCTCTTGCCTGTGGACAGCGCGGTGGCCGCCTGGCCGCGGATCGAGCTGAACCGGGACATGAGCTATTACCTGCTGCGCGGCCAGCCTCTGCAGGTCCCAGGGGCCCCGACACAGGGCTGGATGAGGTTGTACGGGCCTCAGGGCCGGTTTCTCGGCGTGGGCGAGGTCGAAGCGGATGGACGGGTTGCCCCCCGGCGTCTGATCCGTACCGGCTAACGCTCATCGCGACTGATTTTATTGGATTTTTGCTTGTTACTGACATGGGCGAAAGTTAAAATAGCCCGCTTGATTAGAACGGCTCGAAGTGCCGACTCAGGAGTCTTAGATGCCACTCGATAGTGCCAAGAAACAAGAGATCATCTCTCAGTACCAGCAGGGTACCAGCGACACGGGTTCGCCCGAAGTCCAGGTGGCGCTGCTGTCCGCTCGCATCGACGAGCTGACGAATCATTTTTCCGAGCATAAGCATGATCACCATTCCCGCCGGGGCTTGTTGAAGATGGTCAATCAGCGCCGCAAGCTGCTCGATTACCTCAAGGGTAAGGATGTTTCCCGCTACCAGGATCTGATCAAGAGACTTGGCCTGCGCCGCTAAGCATCCGCAACCCATTCGACAGGACAGGGGCAAGAAATTGACAGTCTTCAAGAAAAGCTTCAAATACGGCGATCACGATGTGACGCTCGAGACGGGTGAGATCGCGCGCCAGGCCGACGGTGCAGTGATGGTCAACATGGGCGATACCGTGGTACTGGTTACCGCGGTGGCGCAGAAGGTAGCGGCGGAGGGCCGGGATTTCTTCCCGCTCACCGTCAACTACCAGGAAAAGACCTACGCGGCCGGCAAGATTCCCGGCGGCTTCTTCAAGCGCGAAGGCCGGCCGAGCGAGAAAGAGACGCTCACCTCCCGCCTCATCGATCGCCCCATCCGCCCCCTGTTCCCCAAAGGCTTCAAGAACGAGACCCAGGTCATCGCCACGGTGATCTCGGTGAACCCGGATATCGACCCCGATATCCCGGCGCTGATCGGCACGTCCGCCGCACTGGCGATCTCGGGTATGCCGTTCAACGGCCCGATCGGCGCGGCACGTGTCGGCTACAAGGACGGTAGCTACCTCCTCAACCCGACCTACTCGCAGCTTCAAGACTCCGATCTCGACCTCGTGGTGGCCGGTACCGAAGGCGCCGTGTTGATGGTCGAGTCGGAAGCCAAGCAGCTCTCGGAAGAGGTGATGCTCGGTGCGGTGCTGTTCGGACACGAACAGATGCAGACCGCTATCAAGGCTATCAAGGAGCTTGCGGCCGAGGCCGGCAAGCCGGCCTGGGACTGGCAGGCGGCGGCGGTCGAAGACACGCTCACAGCGGAGCTCGCCGCCGAGGCGGAACAGGCCGTATCCGATGCCTACAGCATCGCCGAGAAGATGGCCCGTCAGGATCGTCTGGCCGAGATCAAGGCGGCTGTCATGGACAAGCTTGCCGGCGGCGACGCGCCGCGCTGGAGTGAGGACGACGTCAAGGGCGCCTTCGGCGCGCTCGAGAAGCGTATCGTGCGTGGTCGCATCCTTAGCGGCGAACCTCGCATCGACGGCCGCGACACTCGCACCGTGCGGCCGATCACCGTGCGTACGGGCGTGCTGCCGCGTACCCATGGTTCGGCGCTGTTCACGCGCGGCGAGACTCAGGCCATCGTAGTCACCACACTGGGTACGGGCCGCGACGCTCAGATCATCGATGCCATCGAGGGCGAGCGCAAAGAGCCCTTCATGCTGCATTACAACTTCCCGCCTTACTCTGTCGGCGAGACGGGCTTCATGGGTTCGCCGAAACGTCGCGAGATCGGTCACGGCCGCCTCGCCAAGCGCGGTATCCAGGCTGTCATGCCGGACATGGGCGACTATCCTTACGTGATCCGCGTCGTCTCCGAGATCACCGAATCCAACGGCTCCAGCTCCATGGCCAGCGTCTGCGGCACCAGCCTCGCGCTCATGGATGCGGGCGTGCCGGTGAAGGCGCCGGTGGCCGGCGTCGCCATGGGTCTGATCAAGGAAGAGAATCGTTTCGCAGTCCTGACCGACATCCTCGGTGATGAGGATCACCTCGGCGACATGGATTTCAAGGTCGCCGGCAGCGAAGCCGGTGTTACGGCCTTGCAGATGGATATCAAGATCGACGGCATCACCCGCGAGATCATGGCCGCGGCGCTGGAACAGGCGCGTGAAGGCCGTCTGCATATCCTCTCCAGGATGAACGCAGAACTGAGCGCGCCGCGGACCGAGATGTCGGAATACGCGCCGCGCATCATCACCATCAAGATCGACCCGGAGAAGATCCGCGACGTCATCGGCAAGGGCGGTTCGGTCGTACGATCCATCCAGGAAGAGACTGGTGCGACCATCGATATCCAGGACGATGGCACGATCAAGGTCGCGTCAGTCGACAAGGCTGCCGGCGAAGCCGCACGCGAACGCATCGAGCTCATCACGGCCGACGTCGAGGTCGGTAAGATCTATGAAGGCAAAGTGGCGCGGCTGATGGACTTCGGTGCGTTCGTCACCATCCTGCCCGGTCGCGATGGCCTGGTGCATATCTCGCAGATATCCGAAGAGCGTGTCGAGAAGGTCAGCGACAAACTCAAGGAAGGCGATGTGATCAAGGTCAAGGTTCTGGAAGTGGACAAGCAGGGCCGCATCCGCCTGAGCATGAAAGGCGTGAACGCCGCCTGACAGCCAAGTCCGAGGCTTAGCTGGAAAAAGGGCCCTTCGGGGCCCTTTTTCGTCGCGCGAATCGGCATCGGGCTCGGCTCAGCCGCCGAGATATTCGGCCAGGTGAGCGGGGATCCGTTCTTCCAGCCAGAAGCGCGGACGCCAGGGCAGGCCGCCGGCGAGGAAGCCGACATGGCCGCCGTACCGGCTGAGTTCGAGGCGCACGTTCGGCGGTACTTCGTCCGGTGTGGGCAGGCCCGAACGGTCCATGAACGGATCGTCTTCTGCATGCAGGACCAGTGTCGGCTTGCGGATGGCGCGCAGGAACTGTCGGGAACTGCAGCGCTCGTAGTAGTGTGCGGCGCCGTGAAAGCCGTTCAGCGGCGCGGTCAGCGCGTCGTCGAATTCGTAGAATGAGCGCAAGGCCCGTATGCGCGCGGCCGCGACGGGCGGTTCCGGCCAGGTGCTGAACTTGCGCAATGCAGTGTGGCGCATCTGGCGCAAGAGGGCGTGCTGGTAGATCCGCGAGAGCCCTCGGTCTACCGTAGCCGCGGCTTCCGCGAGATCGAAGGGTACGGAGACTGCGACCCCGGTGACCACACCCGCGTCAGCTCCCCGTTCGCCCAACCACTTCAGCAGCACGTTCCCGCCAAGCGAGTAGCCCACCGCGGCCACTGGCGTGCCGGGGAAACGTTCGCCCAACAGGCCGACGAAATGATCGAGGTCGCGCGTCATGCCGGAATGGTAGGAACCGGCATGCCGGTTCGGTTCGCCGCTGCAGCCACGGAAGTAGAGCAGCGCGGCGCGGTAACCCATGGCATCAAGGCGGCGCATGATGGCGCCTGCGTAGCGCGACTCGATCGAGCCTTCGAGGCCGTGCAGGACGATGACTATCGGGCCGCCGGCACCCAGGGTCCAGTCGACATCGGTGAAGTCGCCGTCAGGCAGTTCCAGGCGTTCGCGGCGTACGGGCAAACGGATCGGAGGGCGGATGACATTGGGCAGGATGGTCTGGACGTGGCGGTTTCGCAACCACCAGGGCGGACGAAATGAACTCTTGGATATCATCGATTAAACAATAGCTTATATAGCTAATCGAGAAATGATGTTAGATTGATTTCAGGAGCGGTCGTCGTGTTTGTCGGGACGATTACCGGAGTCGTCTTCGTCATCCACACGTGCGCGTGTGCCCAGAAGCGTACTCATGAGTTCGTCCTGCAGGTTCCGCCAGCGCGTATAATTTTTCTGTGCGATCCCGGTCACCAGGCTCACCGGGTCGGTGCCCACGACCCCGCGGATGCGCTCGCGCAGCTGCTGTTGCTGAGCCATGAACAGTTTCACGCTCTGCTCGAGATAGGTGGAGAACATGCCCTGCATGGTGCCGCCGTAGGAGCGGATTATCTGCGAGAGGAGGTCGCGGCTGAGGATAGGTTCGCCGTTCTGCTCCTGTTCGCTGATAACCTGCAGGAGGATGGAGCGGGTGATGTCTTCCTGACTCTGCTTGTCGACGACCTTGAATTCGATCTTGTCGAGCACGAGCTGGCGGATGTCGGCGAGGGTGATGTAGCGGCTCTCCTCGGTATCGTAGAGGCGCCTGTTGGGGTACTTCTTGATTAACCTGATCGCTGCCATCGTCATCACCCGGGAAGTTCAAGTCCGAGCATAGCCAAATCGGACTGTCAGTGCATCAGGGAGACAATCCGGATGCGAGAGACACCGAGCGGGTCGGCCCGGACAATGATGTGACTATATACCTTGGCCCGCCTCGCAGCCAAAGGCCTGGCGCTAGACGGCCTCGATGACCCGAGTGCGGCCGATAACCGCGAGCACGCTTGCATCCCAGTGCGCAACCGCCCAATCCCAGATGGCGGCCGGCGCCTCGCGGCGCAGCTCGGCTACGGGGGCCTGGTCGAGAAATTCCAGCACCCTGAACAGCACGGCGCCGGGGCGCGAGTCGTCCACCGGAACCGCGCCGGTCTGTTTGCTCAGCTTCTTCCCACTGCCGTCCACCGCGATCGGGATGTGCATGTATGCTGGCGTAGGCAGGCCGAGGCATCGCTGAAGCCAGATTTGGCGCGGTGTCGACACCAGTAGATCGGCGCCGCGGACGACGTGAGTCACGCCCTGCCGGGCATCGTCGACCACGGTGGCCAGCTGATAGGCGAACAGGCCATCCGCGCGGCGGACCACGAAGTCGCCGACGTCACGCGCCAATACTTGGCAGTACCGACCTTGGGCACCGTCGTCGAAGCACAGCTGTATGTCATCGACCCGGACACGCCATGCGCGCGCTTCACGGCCCGCTGGCAGGCTGTCGCGGCACGTGCCGGGGTACACGGGCCCCTCGATGCCATGGACGCCACCATCGGCCACTTCCTGGCGCGAGCAGGCACAGGGGAAGGCGTGGCCGCGCGATCGCAGCTCGAGCAACGCCGCGGCGTAGGCTTCGTCGCGCGCACTCTGATTGAGCACCGGACCATCCCATTCGAAGCCGCAGCGCTCCAGAGTGCGCAATATCGCGTCGGCGGTGCCCGGCTCCGTGCGCGGGCGGTCGAGGTCGTCGATCCTCAGCAGCCAACGCCCGCCGGCCGCGCGCGCATCCAGATAGCTGCCGACCGCGGCAACCAGGGAGCCGAAGTGCAGCGGGCCAGTCGGGGAGGGCGCATAGCGCCCGACATACTTGCGGGGTGAGCTAGCTAGAGGGGAAGCAGTCAAGGCAGTCAGGCGGGCACGCCTGGCGTGCCCGCCACATATCTAGCCGATCATCTGCTTTTCACGAATCTCGTCCAGCGTCTTGCAGTCGATACACTGCGTCGCAGTCGGACGCGCTTCGAGGCGGCGGATGCCGATCTCGACGCCGCAGGATTCGCAGTAACCATAATCGTCCGCGTCGATGCTCGCGATCGCTTCGTCGATCTTCTTGATCAGTTTGCGTTCGCGATCGCGCGTGCGCAGTTCCAGGCTGAACTCCGATTCCTGCGTAGCGCGGTCGTTGGGATCAGGGAAGTTGGCGGCCTCGTCCTGCATGTGATGCACGGTGCGATCGACTTCTTCCATGAGGTCGCGCTTCCAGGCGAGCAGGATGCTGCGGAAGTGCGCCCGCTGCGGCTCGTTCATGTATTCTTCGCCGCGCTTGGGCTTATACGGCTCGTGGCGACCGGCGGGGCCGGCGACCGCAGCGCCGGCTGCGGGTTCGCGCGTCTTGGTTTTCTTGGCAGGCATCTTCTTGGTGCTCGCAGCTTTCTTGCTGGCAGGCGCAGCCTTGGGCTTGGCCGCGGACGTCTTCTTGGCGGGAGCCTTCTTGGCCACCGTCTTCTTGCCTTTCTTGGCGCTTGTCGTGCTGGTCGATTTCTTGGAGGGCATCAGTCCTAACTCCTGCCAATCCCTCGGAAAAATAAGCGGGCAGTTTATACCGGAATGCCCCTGTGGGCGCAAGGGGACGAAGATCGGTTCAGTTGCCGGGAGCTGATGGTTCGGGCATCCACAGCAAGGTAGCGCCGGCCACCGCGGCCGGCATCACCAGCAGGTTGACCCCCGGGATCAGTGTCGCGAGCGTCGCCGCGGCCCCGAATCCCAGTGCCCGCGCGCGATATCGGCGCAGCAGGATTCTTTGGCGGGTAAAGCCCATGCCGCGGTTGCCGAGGGGGTAATCGGAATACTCCAGCGCGAGCGTCCAGGCCCCGAAGGCGAACCAGAGCAGTGGGATCAGCGGGCTGAACAGGTTCAGCCCCGGGATGAAGAAGATCGCCACGCTGAGCACGATCACGCCCAGAGCCAGGACCGCGAAATAGCCCAGCTTGCGCAGCTCCCCGCCGAGTGCCGCGGCTACCTCCACCAGAGGGTTGCCGGGTGGTGCCTCAGGCGGGCGACCGGTGAGATCGCGTTCCACGCGGGCGGACAGATACCCGTTGAACGGCGAGCCGAGCAGGTTCGCCAGCAGCGAGAAGCTGTAAAACAGGGTGAGCGCGACCAGGCCGCCGAACAGCACCCACAGCAGCCAGGAAAGCCAGCTCAGCCAACTGGGGATGTGGCTCATGATGCTGTGGAGGAGGTGCTGAAAATAGTCCGCGGAGAGCCAGATAAGGGCCACGAAGACGACGGTATTCAGGACCAGGGGCACGATCACGAACGGGCGCACGCCGCGGCGGTTGATCAGCCCGAAGCCATGGCCGAGGGCGCTGGCGCCGAGGAGGAATTCCCGCATCCGAGCCTCCCGGGCTAGGGCAGCTGCACCGGTGGCGGCGCGACCCATTGCGGGGAGCGATGCTCGGCGACCACGGTGGTGTAGATGCCGCCACGGACATTGAATTCCGCGGTCAGGCGCATGAATTTGGGCGCTATCGCGGCCACCATGTCGTCGAGGATCTGGTTGGTGACATCTTCGTGGAAGGCGCCCTGGTCACGGAATGACCAGACGTAAAGCTTGAGACCTTTGAGTTCGACGCACAGCCGGTCGGGCACGTACTCGAATACCAGGGTGGCGAAGTCAGGCTGGCCCGTGAGCGGGCACAGGCAGGTGAACTCAGGCACCCGGATTCGGATGGTATAATCCCGCCCTTCCCGCGGGTTGACGAAGGTCTCCAGTTGCCTGTTTGGCCTCGTGGACATGGGTACTCCGGACAGGTTCGAAACAGCTTCGAGTTCGGGGGCCGATACTTTACACTACGTGCCCCATAAGTGGCCATTGATGCGCAGGATTCGCATGCGACTGAGCAAGATCAAACTCGCCGGGTTCAAATCGTTCGTGGACCCGACCGTCCTCCAGTTTCCCAGTAACCTCACCGGCATCGTCGGCCCCAACGGCTGTGGCAAGTCCAACGTCATCGACGCCGTACGCTGGGTGATGGGCGAGACTTCGGCCAAGTACCTGCGCGGCGACTCGATGGCGGACGTCATCTTCAACGGTTCCAGCGCGCGCAAACCGGTGGGTACGGCGTCCATCGAACTGATATTCGATAACTCCGACGGCAGCGTCGGTGGCCAGTATGCCAACTACGCCGAGATCTCCGTGCGGCGCATGGTCTCGCGCGACGGCACCTCCAGCTATTTCCTCAATGGCACGCGCTGCCGCCGTCGGGACATCACCGATATCTTCCTGGGAACCGGTCTGGGTCCGCGCAGCTACGCGATCATCGAACAGGGCATGATCTCGCGCCTGATCGAGGCCAAACCCGAAGAGCTGCGCGTGTTCCTGGAGGAGGCGGCCGGCATCTCCAAATACAAGGAGCGCCGCCGCGAGACCGAGAACCGCATCCGGCACACGCGCGAGAACCTGGAGCGCCTGAGCGATCTGCGCGACGAGATCGGCAAGCAGCTCCAGCATCTGCAGCGTCAGGCACGCACGGCCGAGCGTTACAAGGTCTTGAAGGAAGAAGAACGCCGCCTCAAGGCCGAGCTGCTGGCATTGCGCTGGCGCGACCTCGATGCGGAAGTCGGCGGACAGGACAAACTCATCCAGGAGCGCGAGACCGCGCACCAGGCGGCCATGGCCAATCTGCGCGAAGTCGAGCGTGAACTGGAACAGGCACGCAGCCGGCACGACGAGCTGACCGATGCGCTGAGCGGCGTGCAGGCGCGTTACTACGAGGCCGGCGCTGCGATCGCTCGGGTGGAGCAGGCGCTGCAGCATGCACGCGAACTGCGCAAGCGCCAGCAGACCGATCTGGAACAGACCGAGTTCAACTGGCAGGAAGTCAACGGGCATATCCGCCGCGACGCCGAGCAACTCGATGAGCTGCAGGGCAGCCTTGCCGAACTCGAGCCCGCGCTCGCCCGCGCGCGTGAAGCGGAATCGGGTTCCGGCGCGCATCTCGCCGAAGCCGAACAGGCCATGCAGCGCTGGCAGGAAGGCTGGGAAGCCTTCAACGTCCAGCAGGGCGACGCTTCCCGCAGCGCCCAGGTCGAACGCACGCGGATCGAGCATCTTGAGCGGCGTCTCAACCAGGCCCTCACTCGCAGTGAGCGCCTGGAGCAGGAGCGTCAGGCTCTGTCCACCGAGCAGCTTGAGCGCGAGATCAGTGAGCTCGGCAGTGAATCAATTAACATCAATAACTTGAAGGATACACTTCAGGAACAACTCGAAGAAGTGCTGGCACGTCTGACGAGCCTGCGCGAAGAAGACCAGCAGCTCACGCGCGAGCTGGGCGACCTGCGCGACCGCCTGGCAGCCGACGGCGGCCGTCTGAGCTCGCTGGAAGCGCTGCAGCAGGCGGCGCTGGGCAAGAGCCGCTCGGGCACCACGGAATGGCTACAGGCGCAGGGGCTGGACAAGGCGCCGCGGCTGGCGGAAGTGGTCGAGGTGGCCAGTGGCTGGGAACGTGCGGTCGAGACCGTGCTCGGTTTCCAGCTCGAAGCGGTCTGTGTCGACGAACTGGCCTCCGTGGCAGACGCGCTGGCTCGAGTCGAAGCCGGGTCCATCGTGCTCATGGAGACCGGCGCGCGGCCGGCGGCGGCCGCGCCGGGCACCAGCCTGGCAGCGTTCGTGTCGGGGCCGGTGGCGCTTGACGGGCTGCTCGGTGGCGTCCAGGTCGCACAGGATCTGGACGCGGCGCTGCGCAGGCGCGAGACGCTGGCCCCGGACCAATCGGTGATCACTCCTGACGGCCTCTGGTTCGGGCCCAACTGGGTACGGGTGATCAGGGAAGACGACGGCCGTTCAGGCACGCTGGCGCGTGAGCAGGAGATCAAGAGCCTGAAACAGGCCCAGGGCGAATTGCAGACGCGGATAGAGGCCGATGGCATCCGCCACGAAGAGATCCGCGGCCTGTTGCGCGAGCTCGAGCAGGAACGCGAGAGCCTGCAGGGCGAGGTAAATAGGGCACATCGGCACCAGGCCGACCTGGGTGCCCGGCTCGATACCCGGCGTTCGCGTCTGGAGCAGGTGACCCGCCGGATCGCAGAGCTCGACAGCGAATTGGCCGAGATCAGGACCCAGATCGGCGAGACCGAGAGTGAACTGCGCGCGGCCCGGGCGCAGCTCGAAGCTGCGGTGGAAGCCATGGGCGAACTGGAGCAGCGGCGCGAAGCGCTCGCCGGCGAACGCGACAGTCTGCGCGAGCGCCTGCAGCAGGTCCGCGAAGCCGCCCAGGTCGACCGCCAGGCGAGTCACGAACTGGCGCTCAAGGTCGAGGCCCGGCGCTCGACCATGGAATCGACAGCCCGCAGCCTGGAGCGCATGCGCGAGCAGCTCGAGCAGCTCACCCGGCGTCGCGAACAACTCGCCGAGGCGCTTGCCGGCGGCGATGCCCCGATCCGCGAGCAGGAAGCCGAGCTGACTGCGCTGCTGCAGGCGCGGACCCGCGTCGAAGGCGAATTGGGCGAAGCGCGACATGCGGTGGAGGAAGTGGATGCGCACCTGCGTGAGCGCGAGCAGGCCCGTGTGGAGTGCGAACGCAAGGCCGAGGAGATGCGCGACGCATTGGAAAGCCTGCGCCTCGGTTCGCAGGAGATCCGCGTACGACGCCAGACTCTGGTCGAGCAGCTCGATGAGACCGGCTTCGCGCTGGAGGCGATCTTCGAGGAACTGCCCGAAGATGCCGACAGCGAGACCTGGGCGCAGCGCTATGAAGGGGTCGGTCACAAGATCCAGCGCCTGGGCGCGATAAATCTCGCGGCGATCGAGGAGTACAGCGAGCAATCGGAGCGCAAGGAGTATCTGGACCGCCAGAACGAAGACCTGACCGAAGCGCTGAGCACCCTGGAAAACGCGATTCGCAAGATCGATCGCGAGACGCGGACGCGGTTCAAGGAGACCTTCGACAAGGTCAACGCCGGTCTGCAGGCGACTTTCCCGCGCCTGTTCGGCGGTGGGCATGCCTATCTGGAGCTGACGGGCGAGGAATTGCTGGACGCCGGTGTCGCCGTCATGGCTCGCCCGCCGGGCAAGCGGAACAGCACGATCCATCTGCTCTCAGGCGGCGAGAAGGCGCTGACCGCAGTGGCCCTCGTGTTCGCCATCTTCGAACTGAATCCGGCGCCGTTCTGTATGCTCGACGAGGTCGACGCGCCGCTGGACGATGCCAACGTCGGCCGCTTCTGCGCGCTGGTTCGGGAGATGTCCGAGCGTGTGCAGTTCGTGTTCATCACCCACAACAAGACCACGATGGAGCTGTCGAACCAGCTCACCGGCGTGACCATGCACGAACCCGGCGTCTCGAGACTGGTGAACGTGGATGTCGATGAAGCGGTGCAGATGGCGGCGATGTAAGTCGCGAGGAGCCTGGCTGCGGTGACGGAATTGCGGATACTTCTGGCGGTTGCGGGCGTGGTCGTACTCGGCCTCGTGTACTGGATCTCGCGGCGTTCACCGCCGCCGCCGCGTGCCCCTCAAGACCCGTTCGCCCAGCCGCTCGGCGAAGTCGATCTGCCCGGCATCCGCATCGATGACGAAGCACCACCGGCTCCCGATCCGGGCCGGCAGTTGATCCTCTCTCTGCACATCCTTCCCGTGGCAGGTGCAAGCTTCACCACCGCGGCCGTGCGCGAGGCCCTGGAAGGGGCCGGGCTGACTTTCGGAGATATGGACATCTTCCATCGCACAGATGCGGCGTCCGCGCGCACGGTATTCAGCGTGGCCAATGCCTTCGAGCCCGGCAGTTTTCCCGCGGATTCGCCCGCTGAGACGCCGATACGAGGACTCGCCCTGTTCATGCTGCTGCCCGGGCCGCGGCGCGGTGTGGAGGCCTTTGCGGACATGCTTGCAACCGGCCGGCGGGTGGCACGCGAACTGGGCGGCAACCTGCTCGACGAGAAGCGTGGCACGCTCACCCGCCAGACCGCGCGCCACATCCGCGAGCGGATCATCGAATTCGAGTACGGCCTGAATCATTGATCTCGCGTGGCGGTGGCGCCACGGCCTCGGAGAGACTGCGCAATGCCCAGATCGGAATCAGCCGCCAAAGCGATCGAAGTCTTGCGTCGCCAGATCGAGCATCACAACTACCGCTATTACGTGCTCGACGAACCGCAGATCAGCGACAGCGAATACGACCGCCTGATGCGGGAGCTGCAGGCGCTTGAAGCCGGGCACCCGGACCTGGTCACGCCCGATTCGCCCACGCAAAGGGTCGGCGCACGCCCGGCGCAGGGCTTCGCCGAAGTGCGGCATGCGGTGCCGATGCTCTCGCTGGACAACGCGTTCTCAGAGCAGGAACTGCGGGATTTCGACCGCCGGGTCCGTGAACGCCTGGACGACGACGTCCCGAGCATCGAATATTGCGCGGAACCGAAACTCGACGGTCTGGCCGTGAGCATCCTCTACCAGGACGGCATGCTCGCGCGTGCTGCCACGCGCGGTGACGGGCGCACCGGCGAAGACATCACGCTGAACATACGTACCGTGCAGTCGATCCCTCTTCATCTGCGCGGTGCGAATGTTCCCGCCCGTCTCGAGGTGCGCGGCGAGGTCTTCATGAGCAAGGCGGGCTTCGAGAAGCTCAACGCGCGTGCGGCGGCAGCGGGCGAGAAGATCTTCGTCAACCCCCGCAACGCGGCCGCCGGAAGTCTGCGTCAACTCGATCCCAAGGTCAGCGCGGCGCGGCCGCTGGAATTCTTTGCCTATGGACTCGGAGAGACCGAGGGCCTGCAGCTGCCGCCGCGCCACAGCGATGTCCTGGCTCTCTTGCGGGAATTGGGATTGCGCGTGAGCGGCGAGGTGGAGGTCGTCGAGGGCGTGGAGGGCTGCCTTGCCTACCACGCGGCGATGCTTGCGAAGCGAGACTCGTTGCCCTTCGAGATCGACGGCGTGGTGTTCAAGGTGGATCGGTTCGATCTGCAGGAGAGACTGGGCTTCGTGTCGCGTGCGCCGCGCTGGGCGATCGCGCACAAGTTTCCGGCTCAGGAAGAGATGACGGTGATCCGCGATGTAGAGTTCCAGGTCGGCCGTACCGGTGCACTCACGCCGGTGGCGCGCCTGGAGCCGGTCTTTGTCGGCGGCGTCACCGTCAGCAACGCCACCCTGCACAACATGGATGAGATCGAACGCAAGGATGTGCGCATCGGTGACACGGTGATCGTGCGCCGCGCCGGCGATGTCATTCCCGAAGTGGTCCAGGTGGTCACCGAGCGCAGACCCCGGGGGGCGCGCAAGGTGCAGCTGCCGACGCATTGTCCGGTCTGCGGCGCGGACGTGGAGCGCGCCGAGGGCGAGGCTGTCGCACGCTGCTCCGGCGGGCTGTTCTGTCCCGCGCAGCGGCGCGAATCGCTGCGCCATTTCGCGTCGCGCCGAGCGCTGGATATAGAAGGACTGGGCGAGAAGCTGATCGGCCAACTGGTGGATTCAGGCTTGGTGGCTACTCCGGCGGACCTTTTTACCCTCGAACAGGAAAAGCTGCAGGGGCTCGAGCGCATGGGGGAGAAATCCGCCGCCAATCTGCTCGAAGCGATCGCCGGGCGCCGGCATCCGGAACTGTGGCGATTGTTGCATGCGCTGGGGATCCGTGAAGTGGGCGAGACGACCGCGCAGGCCCTGGCGAACCATTTCCATGATCTGCATACGCTGATGGCGGCAGACCGCGAAGCCCTGGAAGCCGTACCCGATGTCGGGCCTATCGTCGCCGGCCACGTGCACACTTTCTTCCGGCAACAGCACAATCGTGAGGTGATCGAGGCCCTGCGTCAGGCCGGAGTCGAGCCGCGCAGGGTGGCACCGCCGCGAGGCCGGAGCGAAGCACTGGCCGGGAAGACGTTCGTGCTTACAGGCACGCTCGAGAGCATGGCGCGGGACGAGGCCAAGACCCGCATCCAGGCCAGCGGCGGCAAGGTGACAAGCAGTGTCTCGGCACGGACCGATTATGTGGTTGCCGGGTCCGAGCCCGGATCGAAGCTCGCGAAGGCGGAGCAATTGGGCGTCACAGTCCTGGACGAAGCTGCATTTTTGGGCTTGCTGGAATCGGTCTGATGCGCCAGTGCTCAAAGTGCGCCTGTTCAGCTAACATGGTGGCGAGAGAACGCCCGTGGATACGGGCGGCAGACGGGAGAACGACGCTGGTGAGGCGAACGACCGCTATGGCCCTGCTGGGCGCGATGATGTCGTGCCTGGCGGCCTGTGTATCGGCATATGCTCCGGCTTTCGGGGTGAGGGAAGGACGCCTGGCGCCATGTCCTGATTCACATGCATGCGTGTCGAGTCAGGCCGAGGATCCGGAAAAGGCGATCGGACCGCTCGTTTACACCTCGGGGCGCGAACTGGCTCGCCAGGATCTCATTCGTGCGATCTACCATTTTCATGGCGCCCGCATCGTCTCCAGCCATCGCAACTATCTGCGAGCGGAGTTCCCCAGTGCGGCGGCTAAGGATCGCGATCGCTCCGAGTATTACTACGAGTCGGATGCGGCGATCGATGATGTCGAGTTCTATCTCGTGCCCGGCGACAAGCAGGTAGAGGTGCGCTCTGTATCGCGCCTGGGGCTGGTGGATATGGGCGAGAACCGCAGACGCATCGAATCGCTGCGGGGGTTGTTCGCCGCGATGCAGGCCCAGCACGGGAGCCGGCGCTGACGCCGCGGATAAAAAAAGCGGCTGGTGTTTGGCCAGCCGCTGAATCAGCCTCAAAGACAGACGGGAATGATTCTAAGAGGCGTTGTTATCGACCCCTCCGCGCCGGACCGAGTCGATAGCCAGTTCGCTCACCGTTGTCCCGTCGGACGGTACAAGGTGCCAAACCTCAGCTTCTTTTTATCACCGTCTGTCCCGCGCAAACCGTGACTGTCGTCACGATTTGCCGTTTTCGTCCGTCTTCGGCGCCGGTGCGCTGTCCGCGGTCGGCTGCTTGATGTCGATCTTGGCCTGGCCGCGCAGCTGGTTCACGTAGGCCTCGACAGCCTGGCCCTTGAGCTTGTTCTCAAGGTTGCTCTTCAGATCGTCGAAGGTCGGCGCCGGTACCTTGCGGGTGTCTTCGAGCTTGATCACATGCCAGCCGAAGCGGGTCTGCACCGGCGACTTGGTATATTCGCCTTTCTTGAGCTGGGCGACGGCATCGGAGAAGGGCTTGACCATCTGCGAGGGGCTGAACCAGCCGAGGTCGCCTCCATCCTTGCCCGACGGTCCGGTGGATACCTTCTTCGCCAAGGTCGCGAAATCAGCACCCTTGTTGAGTTTGGCGATCACATCATTGGCCTCGGCTTCCGTCTTCACGAGGATATGACGTGCCTTGTATTCCTTGAGGTCCATGCCCTTGATGTGGTCCTGATAGGCGGCCTTGAGGTCGTCGTCACTGACCGGATGGCTGTCGAGATAGCCGTGGATGAGATTGCTCGCGAGCAGGGAACTGCGCTGCAGTTCCAGATCTATGGCGACGTCTTTCTTCTTGTCGACCCCCTGCTTTTGCGCTTCATCGGCCAGCAATTCGAGGCTGATGAGCTGGTTGAGCAGGTT
Source organism: uncultured Pseudomonadota bacterium (assembly GCA_963739695.1). Classification (GTDB taxonomy): domain Bacteria; phylum Pseudomonadota; class Gammaproteobacteria; order Natronospirales; family CAVUBB01; genus CAVUBB01. Next base: position 149,816 of record CAVUBB010000021.1, read on the forward strand.
GGTGCGATCGTCGGGCGAGATCTGCGAACCATGGCCGCGGGTACGCTCGTCGACATAGGTGTCGAGCATATCCTCGGTGATCGGGGTGCCGTTCACGGTGGCCACGACGTCGGCCGCAGCCGGTGCCGCCGTGCTCGCCGGCTGCTGGGCTGCGGATTCGGCGACGGAAGTCGATTTGTCGGAGGAGGGGCCGCAGGCGCTGAGCAGAGCCAGCATCGCGATGGCGGCCGGTACCAGTAGGCGTGTCGGTTTCATGGCATTCATTCCTTCGTCTCGGTAGTGATGGTCTTTCCGGGGCGCCTGACTTCCTCTGGCGCCCTGGCATTGATGCTAAGGGCATGTATATCGGTCTGCATGAGCTCGCCGAGCGCCGCGAACACCATCCGATGCCGCTCCAGCGCGCGCTTGCCGGAAAACGCTTCAGACACCAGGTCGACCCGAAAGTGCCCGCGTCCGTCACGCGCGCCGGGGTGCCCGGCATGCAGATGACTCTCGTCGACTATCTCCAGTGCGCTCGGCGCAAATGCCGCCTCGAGGCGGTGGCGGATCGCTTCGCAGCGACCATCGCTCACGGCAACACCTGCAAGAACGGCGTGACCGTGACCGCATCATACACGCCCGCACCCACATAGGGGTCTGCCTCCGCCCAGGCGCGGGCGTGGTCAAGGTCTTCGAACTCGGCCACGATGAGACTGCCGCTGAACCCGGCCGGGCCCGGATCGGGGCTGTCGATCGCCGGGAGCGGGCCGGCCAGGATCAGGCGGCCTTGTTCGCGCAGCGCGTGCAGGCGCTCGAGATGGGCGGGGCGCGCCTGCTTGCGCGCGGCAAGACTGCCGGCGCGGTCCTGCCCATGGATGCAATACAACATCAGGAAGACTCCTCGGCCGGCAGGTGGCGCGCTATATAGGCCGCCTGCGCCACGACGAAGACAAGGGTGGCGCCGAGTACGCCGAAGACCTTGAAGTTGACCCAGGCTTCGGTACTGAAGTGGTAGATCACGTAGACGTTGACGAAGCCGAGCAGCAGGAAGAACGCGGCCCACAACTGGTTGAGACGTTGCCAGACGAAGCCGGGCAATGTGATCTTCTCTTCCAGCATCCGCGCGGTCAGTGGACGCTTGCCCCAGAACTGGCTGACCAGGAAGCTGGAACCCAGTAACCAGTAGACGACCGAGAACTTCCACTTGATGAACGCCGGATCGTGGAAGGCGAGGGTGAGGCCGCCGAGGACGAGTGCCAGCGCCGCGGTGATCAACGGCATCTTCTTGACCGTGCGCGTACGCCACCAGTCGATGACGAGCTGGGCGACGGTGACCACGAGCAGTGCCGCGGTCGCCACATAGATGCCCGCGAACTTGAACGCGGCGAAGAAGACCAGCAGGGGAAGGAGTTCGTAGAGGAACGTCATCGCAAAGGGGGCCGGGAATCTGGTTGCAAAGGAGGCTATCATAGCCCATCGTCCTACCGCTTCGAAACGCCGCCACCGAGCTAGTTGCAACCATCAGCATGAGCCAGTACCTCGAGATCCATCCCGAAGATCCCCAGTCGCGCCTGATCAGTCGTGCGGTAGATGCCGTGCGCGCGGGCGGACTGATCGTCTATCCGACCGATTCGAGCTACGCTCTGGGCTGCCATATCGGCGACAAGGCGGCGATGGAGCGCATCCGCCGCATACGCCAGGCCGACAAGGATCATAATCTGACCCTGGTCTGCCGCGACCTTTCCGAGATCGCGACCTATGCACGGGTGGATAACTGGGCGTTCAGGGCGCTCAAGTCGCACACACCGGGGCCGTATACGTTCATCCTGCGCGCCACCCACGAGGTGCCGCGCCGACTCCAGCATCCAAAACGCAAGACGATCGGGATCCGCGTGCCCGACCATCCCATCGCCCAGGCACTGCTGGCGGCGCTCGGGGAACCGCTGTTGAGCTCGACGCTGATCATGCCGGGCGACGACCTGCCGATGACCGATCCCTATACGATCCGGGAGCGGCTCGATCACGCGGTCGACCTGATCATCGACGGGGGCAACTGTGGTCTGGAACCGACCACGATCGTGGATATGGTGGGCGAGATGCCGGTTGTGCTGCGCCAGGGCAAAGGCGATTCCACCGATTTCCTGCCGTCGGGAGGCGTTTGAGCCGCCGGGAGGGCGTAATCGCTTCTGCCTCGAGCGAAAGCACACGTATAATGCCCCGATGCTCACACTCACCCTGATCCAAAAGATAGCCGTCTGGCTGGTACCGGTGCTGTTTGCCATCACCATGCACGAAGCGGCGCACGGCCTGGTGGCGCGCCAGTTCGGCGACCCCACGGCGCAGATGCTGGGCCGGCTCAGCCTCAACCCGCTGCGCCACATAGACCCCATCGGCACCATCCTGGTCCCGGCGCTGTTCCTGCTGCTGCCCGGAAACATCCTCTTCGGCTGGGCCAAGCCGGTGCCCATCACCGTGCAGAATTTCCGCAACCCGCGCCGGGATATGGCCTTCGTGGCCGCAGCGGGGCCCATGTCGAACCTGCTCATGGGGGTGTTCTGGGCGCTGGTGGTGCGCATGGGTGCGCTGCTCTCGGGCTCGATGCCGCATGTCGCCATCCCGGTGATGCTGACCGGCATGGCGGGCATCTTCATCAATGCCGTGTTGATGGTGCTCAATCTGTTGCCGCTGCCTCCGCTGGACGGTGGCAGGGTGGTGAGCGGCCTGTTGCCACGCAATCTCGCGCGCGGCTACGACCGCATCGAGCCTTACGGCCTGATCATCCTGGTGGGTCTGCTCATCACCGGTCTGCTGGGGCATCTGCTGTGGCCGTTTGTCAGTCTGACCGTGGTCGGGCTGATGCATCTCACCGGCTTGCCGATGGACAAGGCAAGTTCTTTGCTCACGCTGCTTTTCCCAGGCTGAGGAGGTTTTTTGAACGCCGTCATGACCAGCGATAACCGCCGCGTCGTCTCCGGGATGCGCCCGACCGGGGCCCTGCATCTCGGTCACTACCATGGGGTCCTGAAGAACTGGGTCCGCATGCAGCATGAATTCGAATGTTTCTTCTTCGTCGCCGACTGGCACGCGCTGACCACGCACTACGAAGAAGGCGGGGTGGTATCGGACAAGGTTTGGGGGCTCGTGATCGATTGGCTGGCCGCGGGCGTGGATCCGGGTTCGGCAACCTTGTTCATCCAGTCGCGCATACCCGAGCATGCCGAACTGCACCTGTTGCTGTCGATGGTTACCCCGCTGGGCTGGCTCGAGCGCGTGCCTACCTACAAGGATCAGCAGGAAGCGCTGCGTGAGCGGGACCTGGCCACCTACGGCTTTCTCGGCTATCCGCTGCTGCAGAGCGCCGATATCCTCATGTACCGTGCAGGCCAGGTGCCGGTGGGCGAAGACCAGGTTGCACATGTCGAGATCACGCGCGAGATCGCGCGTCGCTTCAACTACATATTCGGACGCGAACCGGGTTTCGAAGAGAAGGCCGAGGCGGCGGTGCACAACCTGGGCAGTCGCGGTGCGAAGCTGTTCCTCGAGCAGCGCCGGCGCTATCAGGAGAAAGGTGACCACGACGCTCTGGGGATCGCCCGCGCCCTGCTCGAGCAGCAGCAGAATCTGACCATGGGCGATCGCGAGCGCCTGCTCGGCTATCTGGAGGGTACCGGGCGCAGCATCCTGGTCGAGCCGCAGGCCATGCTCACCGAATCGCCGCGGATGCCGGGCCTGGACGGGCGCAAGATGTCCAAATCCTACGGCAATTTCATCGGCCTGCGCGAAGACGCCGATGAAGTCGAGCGCAAGTTCCGGACCATGCCGACCGACCCGGCCCGGGTGCGGCGTACCGATCCGGGTGAGCCCGAGAAGTGCCCGGTGTGGGATTTTCACAAGGTCTATTCTGACGCCGATACGCGCGAATGGGTGCAGACGGGATGCCGGTCCGCCGGTATCGGCTGCATCGACTGCAAGAAGCGACTCATCGACGCGGTGCAGGCGGAACTCGATCCGATCCGCGAACGCGGGCGCGAGCTCGAGGGCGATTCCGAGATGGTCCGTGCGGTGATCGCCGATGGCTGCGAGAAGGCACGCGGTGTGGCGCGCGACACCATGGAAGACGTGCGCCAGGCTATGGGTCTGAACTACCGCTGATGGGAGCCGACTTGGAAACGGAATACGAACACGCGGCGGGCGCGGACGCGCTTGGCGGCCATGCCGAGCCGGCGCTGGCAGAATCACGCGAAGAACATCCGCAGCAGGAAGAGATGCCGTTCGCCATCGTACAGGGCGAGCCGGTCACCAGCCTGCCGCGCGATCTTTACATCCCGCCCGATGCGCTCGAGGTCTTCCTGGAAGCCTTCGAGGGTCCGCTCGATCTGCTGCTGTACCTCATCCGCCGGCAGAACCTCGATATCGTGGACGTACCCATCGCCGAGATCACCCGGCAGTACATGGGTTATATCGACCTCATGAAGGAGCTGCGTCTGGAGCTGGCCGCGGAATATCTGGTCATGGCCGCGATGCTCGCGGAGATCAAATCGCGCATGCTGCTGCCGCGTCCCGAGAGCGAAGAGACGGAAGAAGACGATCCGCGCGCCGAACTGGTGCGCCGTCTGCAGGAATACGAGCGTTACAAGACGGCGGCGGAAGATATTGAAGCGCTGCCGCGCATGGGTCGTGACCACTTCCAGGCGGAAGCGGAAGTGACCGACCGCAAGATCGTGCGCATCGTTCCGGAAGTGACCCTGAAAGAGATGCTGATCGCGTTCAAGGAAGTGCTTAACCGGGCGGAGATGTTCACCCATCACCATGTGCAGCGCGAGGCGCTCTCGGTACGGCAGCGCATGTCGGACGTGCTCAGCCGTCTCGATACGGATACGTTCACGGATTTCACCAGTCTGTTCCCGGCCGAGGAGGGTCGCATGGGTGTGGTGGTCACGTTCCTGGCACTGCTGGAGCTGATCAAGGAATCGCTGGTCGAACTCGTGCAGGCCGAACCGTTCGCCCCCATCCACGTCAAGGCGCGCGGTGGGGCGGTCATCGATGCCGGCGGCGAAGAAGCTGAATTGCAAGAAGGAATCGAAGGATGAGCCTGGTGGCACAGAGACTGAAGCAGATACTCGAAGGCGCGTTGCTTGCCGCTGCGCGGCCCCTGAGCCTAGACGACCTGCTGAACCTGTTCGCGGAAGAAGAGCAGCCGTCGCGTGACGCCGTACGCGCAGCGCTTGCCGAACTCGCGGCGGACCTTGAAGGTCATGCCGCGGAACTGAAGGAAGTGGCCAGCGGCTATCGGATGCAGGTGCGTTCCGAATTCGCGCCGTGGGTCTCGCGCCTGTGGGAGGAGCGGCCCGCGCGTTATTCTCGAGCGTTGCTGGAGACGCTTGCCCTGGTCGCATATCGCCAGCCCATCACGCGCGGCGAGATCGAAGACGTTCGTGGGGTGAGTGTGAGCACGAATATCGTGAAGACGCTTCTCGAGCGCGGCTGGGTACGCATCGTCGGCCATCGCGACGTGCCGGGGCGCCCCGCGATGTACGGTACCACGCGCGAATTTCTCGACTACTTCGGCTTGACCTCGCTTGACGAGCTGCCCACGCTCGCCGCGTTGCGCGATATCGATTCCATCAACGTGGAGCTCGATTTCGACGGCGATGGCGGAACCGTGGCCAGCGACAGCGGCAACGAAGAACCGGCGGAGCTCGATCCCGAATCCGAGGTCGATTTCGGCACCGCGGTCCAGACCGAAGCCGAGACCGAAGCCGAGACCGAAGCCGAGACCGAAGCCGCCGGTGGGGCGGTGAGGGATGTCTGAGAACACGCCACCGGTCGAGGGAGAGAGACTGCAGAAGGTCTTGAGTGCGGCGGGCATGGGCTCGCGGCGCGAGATCGAGGCCTGGATCCGCGCAGGACGCATCAAGGTCAACGGTCAGGTAGCGCAGCTCGGTGATCGCGTCACCGGGAGTGACCGTATCCAGATCGACGGCCGCCGCGTGCATCCCGGCACGCGGCCCCGCCCGCGCGTGATCGCCTATCACAAGCCGGAAGGCGAGATCACCACCCGCAAGGATCCGGAAGGCAGGCCCACGGTATTCGAGCGGCTGCCGCGTGTCCGCGACGGCCGCTGGATCGCGATCGGCCGTCTGGATGTGAACACCTCCGGATTACTGCTGTTCACCACCGACGGCGAACTCGCCAACCGGCTCATGCATCCTTCCAATGAGGTCGTGCGCGAATACGCGGTGCGAGTGCTGGGCGAGGTCGCGCCGGATGTGATCCAGCGCCTGAAGCGCGGCGTCGAACTGGAAGACGGGCAGGCCGCATTCGAGCAGATCAAGGCCGGCGGTGGCGGCGGCGTCAACCAGTGGTATCACGTGAGTCTGCGCGAAGGGCGTAATCGCGAAGTGCGTCGGTTGTGGGAATCGCAAGGCGTGACGGTCAGCCGATTGATGCGTGTTCGTTACGGGCCGATCGCGCTGCCGCGCGGACTTGCCCGAGGCCGCTGGGTGGACCTGTCCGATGCCGAACTCGCGGCGCTGTATGCCAGTGCCGGCCTGAAGCTGGCGGCTGCGGAGAAGCGGGTGCCGGCGGCGGGCAAGAAAAAAGCCGTCCTGCGCCGCCGTCGCAAGGACTGAGGCGCCCGCTTATTGTGCGTCGAATTCCTCCCCCGTGATGCCCTTGCTGGCGGGCCCGAGAAGGAAGAGATAGGTCCCCACGATATCCTCGGGCTTGAGCTGTCCGCTGCGGTCCTCCACCGGGAAGGCGCGGCGTCGCATGCTGGTCTGCACCGGTCCTGGATTGATCGAATTGAAGCGCAACGTACCGCGAAATTCGGTCTCGTCGGCGAGGACCTTCATCAATGCCTCGCAGCCGGCCTTGCTCACGGCGTAGGCGCCCCAGTAGGCCCGCGGCGTGCGGGCGACGCCGCTGGATGTAAATACGACCGACGCATCTTCCGACGCGTACAGCACAGGCAGGCAGGCGCGGGTCAGCATGAACGGTGCGCTCAGATTCACACGCAGGGTCTGCTCCCACTCCGTGACCTCCAGGTGTTCGATCGGGGTGAGATCGCCGAGGATTGCTGCGTTATGCAACAGGCCATCCAGGCGTCCGTACTCCTTCTCGATCACCTGCACCAGCTCTTCGAAGTCGCCCCAGGTCGCGCCCATCAGGTCCATGGGATAGATGCCGGGTTGCGGCGCACCGGCGGCCAACAGTTCGTCATATACCGCTTCAAGCTTGGCGACCGTACGCCCGAGCAGGATCACCGTCGCACCGTGCGCGCCCAATGCCCTCGCCACCGCCTTGCCGATACCGTCGCCGGCGCCGGTCACCAGGATGACGCGGCCTTTCAGCAGCTCGGCGGCCGGGGCGTATTCGCGTTCGTTTCTAGCCATCTGTTCCTCGTCGAGATCGTAGTGTCTGTTCAGAGATGTCCGCGCGCCGCGCGCCAGGCGATCCAGGTACGGATCGGTCCGGCGTTACGGGGCTGTGCCGCGAGCGTCGGGAACCCACGCCTGCGCATCAGTTGAAGTTGTCGTGCTGCCAGCGCGCCGACGATGGTCGGGAAGTGCTGCCTTCTTCCTCTACCGGTGAATGCCTGCAGGCCGCGATCGAGATAGTTGCCGGCCGAATCCGCGTAGCGTTCGAGCAATTCACGCACAGGCGGCGTCGGCGCGTCGGCGGCGAGCGTCTCGCTGCCCAGGGCGTGGCGAGATAGATCCTCGCTCGCTACATAGACCCGGCCTCTGCGCGCTTCATCTCCGATGCGAGTGAGCAGCAGAGTCAACTGCGCGCCCGTGCCGATGTCGCGTGCGGCGCGAATCTCGTCGTGGGTGCCGGCGGCGGCCAGTTCCTGGATCAGTGCCAGGGTGACGCCGTGGCTGCGATAGCAGTACAGGGCGAGTTCCTTGAAACTGGCATAGCCGGTGGGAGACAGGTCCGTCTCGACCGCGTCGCACATCTCTTCGAGATATTCCGCCGCCAGCTCCTTGAGCAGATCGAGCTCGAGGAGCCTGCGGGTGACCGGATGCTGCGGATCGCCTTCACGGGCGCGGGCGAGTTCCTCGCGCCACCATTCCAGCCGCGCCATGCCGATCGCCGGATCGTGGGCACGTTCGGCGATCTCGCGCAGTTCGCGATCCAGCGCAAGCAGCGCTTCGATGACGGGCCGCTCTTCGGGGCGCACGAACACGAGCGCCAACTCACGATCGCTGTCAGCCGCCGCGGCCTTGTCGGCGCAGTAGCGCTCAGGCGTCATCGCCGCTCCCATCCGCCATGGGTTCTTCCGAATCGTCGCCGACTTCGACCCGACGGGCAGCGTGCTCTATAGGATCGAGCTCGGGCATGGGTTTCTTGCTTTGGATGCCGAGTTCGGTGAACTTTCGCGCCCCCGGCAGGACTTGCCGTTCCAGCGAACCGACGGCTTTGTTGTAGTGGCCGACGCTTTGATCGAGCGCACGCCCGACTTTGGCCAGATGCTCGGCGAAGGTGGTCACACGCTTGAACAGATCTTCGCCGAGGTTTCGGATCTCTTCGGCATTGGTCGCTACCTGCTGCTGGCGCCAGCCGAAGGCGACGGCACGCAACAGTGCGACCAGAGTCGTCGGCGTGGCGAGGATGACGCGGTTGGCGAGCGCGTCCTCGAGCAGGGCTGGATCCTGGTCGAGCGCCGCCGTGAGGAACTGTTCGCCCGGGATGAACAAGATGACGAAATCGGGCGAATCGCGAAACTGCGACCAGTAGGCCTTGCTGGCAAGTTCCTTCATGCGGTCGCGTACTTTGCGTGCGTGACGCTTGAGGTGTTCGGTACGTGCCGTCTCGTCCTTGGCTTCTACCGCGCTCAGGTAGGCATCGAGCGGCGTCTTCGCGTCCACCACCAGTTCGCGGCGTTCCGGCATGCGTACGATCATGTCTGGACGCATGGCGCCGTCTTCGGTCGCGTGATGTTCCTGTTCGTAGAAATCGCAGTGATCGACCATGCCGGCGAGCTCGGCCAGGCGGCGCAGCGTCATCTCGCCCCACTGACCGCGCACTTCCGGTCGGCGCAGGGCGTTCACCAGGTTCTGGGTCTCGGCCTGCAGGCTCTTCTGGCTCTCTGCCATCAAGCGGATCTGACTATTGAGTGAACCGAAGGCCTCGCGCCGTTCCTTCTCCATCTGCTGGATCTGCTGTTCGGTCTTCTTCAGCGCTTCGCCGATGGGCTTGACCAGCTCGCCGAAAGTCTTTTCCTTCTCGGCCAGCTGAGCCTGTGCACGCAACTGGAACTGGCCCAGGTTCTCCCGCGCCAGTTTCAGGAATTCTTCGCTGTTGCTTTTCAATGCCTTGCCGGCCAGCGAGTCGAACGTCTCCGCGAGTTGCTTGCGCTGGCTGTCGGAGGCTTCGAGCCGGGCCTCGAGGGTGGCGATCCGGCGCTGGTCGTCGAGCGCGCGCCCGGCTTCGCGCAGGCGCGCCCACAACAGGCCGATGCCGATACCGGCGAGCAGGCCGAACAGGGCGTATGCGAGTACGATCATGCCGCACCTCCTTGTCGTTGCACCGGACTTGCCAGCCATTCGCTGAAGGCTCCGACATCTTCGAAGAGCGCATCCGCGCCCCAGGTATGGGGCCTTTGCTCGCCATCGATGTAGCCATACAGAGCGACTGCGGTCGTTGTTCCGGCGTCACGCCCGGCTTCGACATCGCGCCGATCGTCACCGAAGAACACACTGCGCCCGGGTGCGACGCCGGCCAGCGCGCAGGCATGCAGCACAGGCGCGGGATCGGGCTTGTGCCGGGGCAGAGTGTCGCCGCTTACCACCGCCGCTGCGGTGCCCATCCGAGGGATCGCGGCCAGCAGGGGTGCGGTGAGAAAGGCAGGTTTGTTGGTGACGATGCCCCAGGGGGTGCCGGCCGCGTCGAGGCGCGCCAGCAGTTCGCTGACGCCGGGAAAGGGGCGGGTGAGCTCGGCGAGATGTTCGGCATAGAGCTCGAGCAGGCGCGCGCGCAGTTGCCCGAAGCGGGCGTCATCGCGGGCGATACCGAGTCCGATCTTGAGCAGCCCCGGTGCGCCGGCGGATACATGCGGCCGGATCGCGGCATCGGCCAGCGGCGGCCGGCCCTGTTCGGCACGCAGCCGATTGACGGCGGCGCCGAGGTCCGGCGCCGTGTCGAGCAGGGTGCCGTCGAGATCGAAGAGGACAAGGTCGAACCGCATGGCCTCAATCGGCCTTGCGAAAATGCATCATGTAATTCACATCCAGACCCGGGCCCAGGCTGTAGTGTTTATTCAGCGGGTTGTAGTGCAGGCCGGTGCTGTCGATGAGATCCAACCCCGCCTGGCGTGCCCAGGCAGCGAGTTCAGAGGGGCGGATGAACTTGGTGTAGTCGTGAGTGCCGCGCGGCAGTAGCCGCAGCATGTATTCGGCACCGACGATCGCGAACAGATAGGCCTTCGGATTTCGATTCAAGGTCGAGAAGAACACATCGCCGCCGGGTTTTGCCAGGCGCGCGCAGGCATCGATCACCGAAGCGGGATCGGGCACGTGTTCGAGCATCTCCATGCAGGTCACCGTATCGAAACCTGCGGGCTGCTCGTCGGCGAGGTTCTCGGCCGTGCACTGGCGGTAATCCACTTCCACGCCCGATTCGAGCAGATGCAGGCGGGCTACGGCCAGCGGCGCTTCGCCCATGTCGATGCCGGTCACCTCGGCGCCACGCTCGGCCATGGTCTCGGCGAGGATGCCCCCGCCGCAGCCGATATCCACGACATGACGGCCGCCGAGCGGTGCGCGCTGGTCGATGTAATCCGCGCGCAGGGGATTGATCTCGTGCAGGGGACGGAACTCGCCGCTGGCGTCCCACCAGCGCGAGGCGAGTTCCTCGAATTTCGCGATCTCGGCACGATCGACGTTGTCATCGGCGGCATTCATCCGGCGACTCCTTGCTGTGTGTCTCTCTCGGCGGTGATACGTTCGCGCCAGTCTTCCGCCTTCTGGTGAAGGGCGGGCAGATCCAGACCGGCGAGACGCCGGTTTTCCAGTTTGCGCTGACCCGCGACCCAGACATCGCTCACCTGCGCGCGCGATGCCGCGTACACGATCTGCGAGATGACGTCGTACATCGGCTGTGTCTCCGGCGCCGACATGTCCAGCGCGACCATGTCGGCGGCCTTGCCGGCTTCGAGCGAGCCGATGACGTCGCCGAGTCCGAGTGCGCGCGCGCCACCCAGAGTGGCCATGCCGAGCGCCGCATGCGCCGGAAGCGCGGTAGCATCCTCGGCCACGCCCTTGGCGAGCAGGGCCGCGGTCTGCATCTCCGCGAGCATGTCGAGATCGTTGTTGCTTGCAGCGCCGTCCGTGCCCAGGGCAAGGTTGACGCCGGCCGCGGCCAGGCGCGCCACCGGGCAGAAGCCGCTGGCGAGTTTGAGGTTGGACTGCGGGCAATGCACCACGCTCGCGCCCTGACGGGCGATGCGCTCGATCTCCTCGGGCTCGAGCTGTGTCATGTGCACCGCGGCCAGCGCCGGCGACACCAGGCCCAGTCCATCGAGACGGGCGAGCGGGCGTTTGCCGTGCCGGGCAAGACTGGCTTCGATCTCGCCGTGCGTCTCATGCACGTGCATGTGGATCGGCACCTCCAGTTCGTCAGCGTGCGTGCGCAGCGTGGAGAGCCATTCGTCAGAGACGGTGTAGGGCGCATGCGGGGCGAAGGTGAAGCTCAGCAACGGATCGCCCTTGAAATCGTCGCGCACCTGTTCGCCCTTGGCGAGATATTCTGCGGGGCCGGAGGCCCAGGCGGACGGGAAATCGATGACGATCATGCCGATGCTGGCGCGGATGCCGATCTGGCTGACGGCTTGCGCGGTCGCATCGGGGAAGAAGTACATGTCGTTGAAGCAGGTGGTGCCGCCGCGGAGCATCTCGGCAGCGGCCAGGCGCACTCCGTCGCGTACGAATTCGGGCGCAACCCAGCGCGCCTCGGCCGGCCACACATGTTTCTCGAGCCAGGTCATCAGCGGCAGATCGTCAGCCAGACCGCGCAGCAGGCTCATGGCAGCGTGCGTATGCGCGTTGACCAGGCCGGGGATCAACGCGTGATCGGCCAGATGTACGACCTCGCGCGCCTGATAGCGTTTTGTGGCAGCCTCGGTGGGCAGGATTTCGACGATGCGCCCACCGGTGACGGCAACGGCGTGGTGTTCGAGGACGGTATCCGCGGGTTCCACGGGTACTACCCAGCGGGCGTGGACGAGGGTGTCGATCTCCGTCATTCGTTCTTGTCCGGTCGTTGCGGTATGTCGGCGTCAAGCTGCCCAGTATACCGCGTCAGCGCCGCGCGAGCGGCGGGTATGGTGCTCAGTTCGCCTGGTACAGATGCACGTCGCGCTGCGGGAAGGGAATCGAGATGCCGTCGGCATCGAAACGCGCCTTGATCGCTTCCAGCAGGTCGCTGCGTACCACCCAGTAGTCGGCCGTGTTGGTCCATACCCGCAGCACGAGGTCGATGCTGCTCTCTCCCAGCGAGTCGACCAGGATCACCGGCTCCGGATCCTTGTGCAGGCGTTCGTCGGTCGCGGCGACTGCCGCCAGCGCGGTCTTGGCCTTGACGATATCGTCGCTGTAGCCGATGCCGATCACCAGGTCGATACGGCGCGTCGGCCGCGCGCTGTAATTGACGATGTTAGTGGCGTAGACGTGGCTGTTGGGGATCACGATCTCCTGGTTGGAGGTACTGCGCAGGACGGTGTGGAAGATGTTTACCTGCTCGACGATGCCGCTGGTGCCGGCGACATCGATGAAATCGCCCGCCTTGAACGGCCGAAACACCATCAGGATCACCCCGGCGGCAAAATTCGACAGATAGTCCTTCACCGCGAAACCGATAGCCAGGCCGGCGGCACCGAGTACGGCGACCAGCGAGGTCGTCTTCACGCCGACCGCATCGAGAGCGACGATCACCGCGACGAGCAGCACCGATATGCGTAGCAGCCGCCCGAGAAAGCCGCCGAGGATGGGATCGAGATGCGCTCGCTCGGTGGCATGATGGACCAGCCTGTCCAGCACCCGGGCGACGACCATGCCCACGATCAGGATGATCAGGGCGGAGACCACATGTCCGGCCCAGGGCGGCAACGCGTGTCCGAGTTGCTTGAGGGTGTTGACCGCGGATTCCATCGTGGCTGCTCCTCCTGCTGTCGTTGCGGCTGTGGCCGGCATCCTATCTGCGTTCGAGGACGGTGACGGTGATCTCGACGCCGCGCGGCATACTGCCTGATCCGGCGTCCACTTTGATGCTGATGATACGCGGGTCCATCCCCAGCGAGCGCAGGTATTCCGCCACCGCGTCCGCACGCCGTCCGGCGAGCCAGCGGTTGTAGCGCAGCGCGCCGGTATTGTCGGTATGCGCGGCGATGGCGAGGGCGGTAAGACGCGAATACTGTTCGAGCTGGCGCACGAAGCCGAGCAATTCGTGCTTCTGCGCGGCGCTCAGATAGGAACTGTTCCGCGGGAATTGCTGCCGGGAGACGAAATCGACCGTGCGCTCGACCAGTGCGGGTGCTGGCTCAGCCGGAGCTTCCGCGACCGGGGCGGCATCCGCTGCGGCGCGCCCCGGCGCTGTCAGTAGCTGCGATCCGGCCGCGACCCCGGCTTGTGAAGCGTCCGGTGTCGCCTCCGGCTGCGGTGCCTTGGTGCCGGGGCAGTCGAAGCCGGTATCCGCCGGTGTCAGCGCCCCGACCTGGATGCAGTGGCCTTTGCTGTCGCGTACCGGCCGGCCCTGGCCGTCGAGCAGGAAGCCGGAGGCGGCCGCGGTCGGAGCAAGTGCCATCGACATGATGGCGGCGGCAAGCAGAAGAGCAGGTTGGTATGGTGCGAGCTGCATGGCCGGGGGAGGCTCCGGATTGGCACGTGCATGTCGCGCTCACTATATCAGAAAGCCTGCCCGGGCCTCGCACACGTTATAATGCCATTTTTTACTCTAGAGCCGGTCACAACCGGCCGGACGGGGGGTCGGTTACGATGGATTCAGCGAGCGACGGACGTGTCGAGGCCATTCTCTGGGAAGATGGTGTCCTGCGTCTTCTCGATCAGCGGGCGCTGCCCGCCACCGAGGTCTACGTAGAATGCCGCACGGCCGACGCGGTGGCGTCCGCGATCCGTGAGATGGTAGTGCGTGGCGCGCCGGCGATCGGCATCGTCGCCGCGTATGGGGTCGCGCTTGCAGCACGCGCGCGCCTGGTCGCAAAGGGCAGCTGGAGCGAGCGCCTGGCGCCGGCATTCGAGCAACTCGCCGCTTCGCGCCCGACCGCAGTGAACCTGTTCTGGGCGCTGGACCGGATGCGTCGCCGTGTCGCCAACCTGGGCGAGGATCCGGTGGCTGAACTGAGTGCAGAGGCTGAAGCGATCCACAGCGAGGACCGCGCGCAGAATCTCGCCATGGGCGGGGCCGGCGCCCGTCTCATCGAGCCGGGCAGCCAGGTGCTCACGCACTGCAATACGGGGTCGCTGGCGACCGGCGGGCATGGCACCGCGCTGGGAGTGATCCGCAGCGCCTTCGCCGACGGAAGGATCAAGCATGTCTATGCCACCGAGACCCGGCCCTGGCTGCAGGGCGCGCGGCTCACCGCCTGGGAGCTCGCCCGCGACGGCATCCCGGCGAGCCTGCTGGTGGATTCCGCCGCCGCTCAGCTGATGGCGCGGGAGCGTATCGATTGGCTTATCGTGGGTGCGGACCGGATCGCCGGCAACGGCGATGTCGCCAACAAGATCGGCACCTATGCGCTCGCCGTCCTCGCCCGGCACCACCGGGTCCGCGTGATGGTGGTCGCGCCCTCGGGTACCATCGACATGTCGCTGGCGGCAGGCGGATTGATCCCCATCGAAGACCGTGACCCGGGCGAGATCTGGCGAGCGACAGGGGCCGGCGCAGCGCCAGCTGGCCTGCGCATACTCAACCCCGCGTTCGATATCACTCCGGCAGCGCTGATCGATGTGATCGTGACCGAACGCGGTGTGGTCTCGCGCCCTTGCGCGGACGGCATGAAACGCCTGTTTTCGCAAGAGTGACACAGACTTACGCGGAGTAGGGCGGTGGGTGGCTATGTGCTAACATAAACCGCTTATGACCGCCTGCCGGACGATAGGCCGGCGCTCCCGAAAAACAGCAAGGAATCGAAGTCCCACCCCATGGCAGAGATCGCTCGAGAGATCGCCCACGTAAACCTCGAAGAGGAGATGAAGCAGTCCTACCTGGATTACGCCATGAGCGTGATCGTGGGTCGGGCGCTTCCCGACGTCCGCGACGGCCTGAAGCCCGTCCATCGCCGGGTCCTGTTCGCGATGAAGGAGCTGGGCAACGACTGGAACAAGGCCTACAAGAAGTCTGCGCGCGTCGTCGGCGACGTCATCGGTAAATACCATCCGCATGGCGATACCGCCGTCTACGATACCATCGTGCGTATGGCGCAGCCCTTCTCCATGCGCTACGTGCTGGTGGACGGGCAGGGCAACTTCGGTTCGGTGGACGGCGACGCCGCCGCGGCCATGCGTTACACCGAAGTGCGCATGGCGCGCATCGCGCACGAACTGCTGGCCGACATCGACAAGGAGACGGTCGATTTCGTCCCCAACTACGACGAATCCGAACACGAACCCTCGGTGCTGCCCACGCGGCTACCCAACCTGCTCATCAACGGCTCCGCCGGCATCGCCGTGGGCATGGCCACCAACATCCCGCCGCACAGCCTGCGCGAAGTGGCCAATGCCTGCATAGCGCTGATCGACGAACCGGATCTCACCATCCCGCAGCTGATGGAGCACCTGCCCGGGCCGGATTTCCCGACCGCGGCCATCATCAACGGCGTCCGCGGCATCCGCGAGGCTTACACCACGGGCCGTGGCCGGGTGTATATCCGCGCCCGGACCCATATCGAGACCAACGAGAGCAACGGCAAGCAGTCGATCATCGTCACCGAGTTGCCTTATCAGGTGAACAAGGCGCGCCTGCTCGAGCGCATCGCCGAGCTGGTCAAAGAGAAGAAGATCGAGGGCATCACCGAGTTGCGCGACGAGTCCGACAAGGACGGGATGCGCATGGTGATCGAGCTGCGCCGCGGCGAAGTGGCCGAGGTGGTGCTCAACAACCTGTTCCAGCAGACGCAACTGCAGAACGTGTTCGGCATCAACATGGTCGCGCTCGTCGACGGCCAGCCACGCCTGCTCGACCTCAAATCCATGCTGGAGGCTTTCCTGCGCCATCGCCGGGAGGTAGTCACCCGGCGCACCGTCTTCGATCTGCGCAAGGCGCGCGAGCGCGCCCACGTATTGGAAGGGCTGGCGGTCGCGCTGGCCAACATCGACGAGATCATCGCCCTGATCAAGCGTTCCGCCGGTCCGGCCGAAGCGAAGGCGGGCCTGATCGGACGCCGCTGGCCTCCGGGTGCGGTCACCGCCATGCTCGAACGGGCCGGTGCGGCCGGTTCGCGGCCGGATGGGCTCGGCCCCGAGTTCGGGCTCTCGGCTGCCGGCTATCAGCTGTCCGAGGCCCAGGCCCAGGCCATCCTCGACCTGCGCCTGCATCGTCTCACCGGGCTCGAGCAGGAGAAGATCCTCGACGAATACAAAGGCCTGCTCGACCGCATCGAGTTCCTGCTGCATATCCTCGGCAGCGAAGAGCGCCTGCTCGAAGTCATCCGTGAAGAACTGGTGGAAGTGCGCGATCAGTACGGCGACGACCGCCGCACCGAGATACTCACCGATCATGTGGACCTGACGCTCGAGGATCTGATCACGGAAGAAGATGTGATCGTCACCCTCTCGCACGCCGGTTATGCCAAGGCGCAGCCCGTGAGCACCTACCGCGCCCAACGTCGTGGCGGCCGTGGCAAGGCTGCGACAGCGGTCAAGGACGAGGATTTCGTCGATAGCCTGTTCGTGGCCAGCACACATGACACCATCCTGTGCTTCTCCAGCCGCGGCAAGGTCTATTGGCTCAAGGTCTATCAGTTGCCGCAGGCGGGGCGCGGCAGCCGCGGCAAGCCGATCGTCAATCTGCTGCCACTGGAGACGGACGAACGCATCACGGCGGTGCTGCCGGTGCGCGAATACGATCCGGAATATTTCGTATTCATGGCGACTCGCAACGGCACGGTCAAGAAGACCTCGCTCGCCGATTTCTCGCGGCCCCGTAGCTCGGGCATCATCGCGGTGGATCTGCGCGAAGAAGACGAACTCGTCGGCGTCGCCGTCACCGACGGTGAGCGCGATGTGATGCTGTTCGCCTCCAACGGCAAGGCCATCCGCTTCCATGAGAACGATGTGCGCGCCATGGGGCGTACCGCTGCGGGTGTGCGCGGTATCCGCCTGCCCGCAGATGAACTCGTCACCGACATGCTGATCGTGGGCGAAGGTCACATCCTCACCCTGACCGAGCACGGCTACGGCAAGCGGACCCCGGTGGAAGACTACTCTGCGCAGGGTCGTGGCGGGCAGGGTCTGATCTCGATCCAGACCAGCGAACGCAATGGTCGCGTGGTCGGGGCGACCCAGGTCGTCGAAGGCGACCAGATCATGCTGATCAGCAACGCCGGCACGCTGGTGAGGACGGGGGTGGACGACATCTCGATAATCGGGCGCAATACCCAGGGGGTACGCCTGATCCGCCTCGGCGAGGGCGAGTCGCTGGTCGGCGTGGATCGGGTCGAAGTTCTCGCCGGCGAAGAAGACGAGACGGACGGCGACGAGGAAGAGTGATCGGGCTTTAAAAAGGCGACGGGCATGCGTGCCCGTAAGAGGGTGGGATCGATGAATCGGGTGTTCAATTTCAGTGCGGGGCCGGCGGCGCTGCCGACCGAGGTCATGGTCGAGGCGCGTGACGAGTTTCTCGATGCCGGCGGTTCGGGCATGTCGGTCATGGAGATGAGCCATCGAAGCAAACGCTTCATGGCCATCGCCGAACAGGCCGAAGCCGACCTGCGCGAGCTGATGGATATCCCTTCTTCGTACCGCGTGCTGTTCCTCCAGGGTGGCGCGACGACCCAGTTCGCCATGGTGCCGCTCAACCTGCTGCACGGGCGCAAGAAAGCCGACTATCTGCTCACCGGATACTGGGGCGCGAAGGCGGTGAAGGAAGCGCGCCGGCTGTGCGCGGTGAATCTCGCTCTGGACACGGGGCCCGAGTTCACGTCCATCCCCGATCCGTCGACCTGGAAGCTCGACCCCGATGCGGCGTTCGTCCATTACACGCCCAACGAGACTATCGGCGGGGTGGAGTTCAGTTTCGTCCCCGAGACCGGCGCGGTGCCGCTGGTGGCGGACATGTCGTCGAACATCCTCTCCATGCCGGTGGATGTCTCCCGTTACGCGGTGATCTACGCCGGTGCCCAGAAGAATATCGGCCCCTCCGGCCTCACCGTGGTGATCGTGCGCGACGATCTCATGCACGGCGTGCCTGACGACGTCCCCTCGATGTTTGATTACCGTGCGCACGCGCAGGCGGGTTCCATGTACAACACGCCACCGACCTATCCGTGGTATCTGGCGGGGAAAGTGTTCCAGTGGGTGAAGCGCCAGGGTGGTGTCGCGGCGATGGGCGAATTCAACGCGCGCAAGGCGAAGAAGCTCTACGCCTACATCGACGGTTCCGATTTCTATGCCAACCCGGTAGCAGTCGCGGCGCGCTCGCGGATGAACGTGCCGTTCACGCTTGCCGACGCGGCGCTTGACGATCGCTTCGTCAGCGAAGCCGAAGCGGCCGGCCTGGCCAATCTCAAAGGCCACCGCTCTGTCGGCGGCATGCGTGCGAGCATCTACAATGCAATGCCGGAAGAGGGCGTGGACGCGCTGATCGAGTTCATGGACGCGTTTGCGCGCACGCACGGCTGAGCGGGTGACTGAAGCAATGACTTATCGTGTGCTGACTCTGAACAATATCGCCGCCGCGGGGCTGGAGCGCCTGCCGCGGGATCGCTACGAAGTCGCCTCCGGCCTGGAATCGCCGGATGCCATCCTGGTGCGTTCGCATGACATGCACGGTATGGAACTGCCCGAGACCCTCAAGGCCGTGGCGCGTGCCGGCGCCGGGACAAACAATATCCCGGTGGAGGCTCTGACCGGGCGTGGCGTGCCGGTGTTCAATGCGCCCGGCGCGAATGCGAATGCAGTGAAGGAACTGGTGCTGGGCGGGCTGTTCATGGCCAGCCGAAATCTAATCCAGGCGGCTGAATATGTCCGCCGCCTTGAGGGCAACGATGCCGAGATCGCGAAGGCGGTCGAGGCGGGGAAGAAACAGTACGTAGGCTTCGAATTGCCGCAACGCACGCTCGGTGTTATAGGCCTGGGCGCGATCGGCGTCCAGGTGGCCAATGCCGCTCTGGCCTTGGGTATGCGCGTGGTCGGTTTCGATCCGGATATCACCGTGCGCCGGGCATGGGAACTCTCCGCAAGCGTGGAGCAGGCTTCCAGCCTTGACGAACTCTTCTCGCGCGCCGACTTCGTCACCGTGCACGTGCCGTTGACGGATGCGACCCGAGGACTTGTCGATGCCCGCCGTATCGAGCGCATGGACCCGCACGGCGTGCTGCTCAATCTCTCGCGTGAAGGCATCGTGGCGGATGACGCCGTGCTGGCGGCTCTGGACGCCGGTAAGCTCCATGCCTACGTCACCGACTTCCCGACCAACGCGAACCGGCATCACTCCAAAGTGATCGCGCTGCCGCATCTGGGGGCCTCGACTGCCGAGGCCGAAGAAAACTGCGCGATCATGGTCGCCGAAAATCTACGTCGTTTTCTGGAGCACGGCGAGATCGTCGCTTCGGTGAACTTCCCTGAAGTGGTGATGCCCCGCACCGAGGGCGTACGTATCGGCGTGTCCAACGCCAACGTCCCCAACATGGTCGGTCAGATCACCACCGCATTGGCCCGTGCGAATCTCAACATCGTCGATCTGCTTAACAAATCACGCGGCGGGGTTGCCTACACTCTCGTCGACGTCGACCATCCGGTGCCGGAAGAGACATTGGCCGGTATCGCCGCCATCGAAGGCGTCTTGTCCGTACGCCTGATCGAAGACTGACTGTTTAAAGAAGGAAGAGGCAAGCCGATGAGTTCAGCGGAGACCCGCTTTATCGACCTGTGCGTGGACGGCGTGCGCAGCCTGCGCCCGTACGAACCGGGAAAGCCGATCAGCGAGCTCGAACGCGAATACGGCGTCAGTGACATCGTCAAACTCGCGTCCAACGAGAACCCGCTGGGACCGAGCCTGAAAGCGCTGGAGGCCATCCGCGCGGCGCTGCCGGAGCTGGCTCTGTATCCCGACGGCAACGGTTTTGCGCTCAAGCGCGCGCTGGCGGACAAGCATGGCGTGGAGATGGCGCAGATCACGCTGGGCAGCGGCTCGGATCATATCCTCGAACTCATCGCCCGTGCCTTCCTGGGCGAGAAGCGTTCAGTGGTGATGTCGCGTTACGGTTTCGCCATCTACGGTATCGTCAGCCAGGCCGCAGGTGCCGAGTTGCGGGTGGCCGAGCCACACGCACCTGACCATCCCATGGCCTACGGCCACGACCTCAAGGCGATGGCCGCTCTGTGCGACGAGACCACGCGGGTCGTATTCATCGCCAACCCCAACAATCCCACCGGTACCTGGATCGCACGCGAGGAACTGGAGACATTCCTGCATCGCGTGCGCACGGACACGCTCGTGGTCATGGACGAGGCCTACCACGAATATGTGAGCGAGCCGGATTATCCGGATACCGTCGCCTTGATGCGCAAACACCGCAATCTGGTGGTCATGCGCACCTTCTCCAAGGCGTTCGGTCTCGCCGGTGCGCGCGTCGGTTATGCGCTGGCCGACCCGGAGGTCACCGACATCGTCAACCGCGTGCGGCTGTCCTTCAATCCCAACAGCCTGGCCCAGGCAGCCGCCGTGGCGGCGCTGGGTGACGAGGAACATATCCAGCGTACGGTAGAGCTCAATCGCGAAGGTCTTGCCCAACTGCAGACCGGTTTCGAGAAACTGGGTCTGACGTTCATCCCCTCGGTGTGCAATTTCGTCACCGTGGATGTCGGGCGGGCCGGCCGTGAAGTGTTCCAGGCCCTGCTGCGTGAGGGGGTGATCGTGCGCCCGCTCGATGGTTATGGCTTACCGACGCATCTGCGCGTCTCGGTGGGGTTGCCCGACCAGAACGCACGTCTGCTCGCCGCGCTGGCCAGGGTGCTCGCGGGTTAGCCAGGGTGGGTGCGCCGGCGATACTCCGTTGCAGGGCCGGCCGATCGCTCGCAGGCGTTGTCGAAGTCCCCGGAGACAAATCCATCTCGCAGCGTGCGCTGATCCTCGGCGCGCTCGCACACGGCGTGACCGAGATCCGGGGCTTCCTCGCTGCGGCAGATTGCCTGCATACCCTGGACGCGGTCGCAGCGCTCGGCGTGGCGGTCGAGCGGGCGCCGGATTGTCTGCGTATCCACGGCGGCCCCGACCGTCTGCGCGATCCCGAACAGGCACTCTATCTCGGCAATTCCGGTACCGGCATGCGCTTGCTGATGGGGGCGCTGGCGGGCCTGGGGCTGACGGCGGTATTCGATGGCGATGCCTCGCTGAGACGCCGGCCGATGGAGCGCATCGCCGAGCCATTGCGCCGGATGGGCGCGGAGATACATACCAGCGCGGGCGGCACCGCTCCGGTCGAACTGCGTCGCGCCCGGCCGATGCAGGGGATCGAGTGGGATTTGCCGGTTGCGAGCGCACAGCTGAAATCGGCCATCCTGCTTGCGGCATTGAACGCCGGCGGGCAGACGCGAATCCGGGAGCCCGGGCCGTCGCGCGACCATACCGAACGCCTGCTGGCTGCGTTTGGCGCCCATCTCGTACAGGAAGGCCCTGCGATCGTGATAGCAGGGCCACAACGTCTGCGCGCCACATCCGTCAATATCCCCGGCGATCTCTCGTCGGCGGCGTTCCTGATCGTCGCGGCCGCGATCACCCCGGGCAGCGATGTCGTTCTCCGGGGCGTGGGGGTGAATCCCACGCGGCGAGGCGTGCTCGATGTGTTGCTGCGCATGGGGGCGGATATCGAACTTGGCGGGACCCGGCTTGGCAGCGGCGAGCCGGTCGCGGATATCCATATCCGGGGCCGCAGCACGCTGGAGGCGGTGGATATCTGTGGTACGGAGGTGGTGCGCGCCATCGACGAGATCCCCATATTGTGCATCGCCGCTGCCTGTGCGCGGGGCACGACACGCATCCGCGATGCCGGGGAACTGCGGCTGAAGGAAAGCGATCGCCTGCGGGCGATGACCGACGGCCTGCGGCGTCTGGGTGTGACGGTGAACGACCATGGCGATGGTCTGGATATCCGGGGATGTGAGTCGGTTTCCGGCGGCACGGTCGACAGCTTCGGCGATCATCGGATCGCGATGGCCTTCGCCGTCGCCGCGCAGCGTGCCGAGGGCGATATCCTGGTACGCGAACCGCAGAACATAGGTACCTCGTTTCCCGCCTTCATCGCGACGATGAACCGGCTGGGGATGCGCTTGCAGGAGGAGGCGGGATGAGTACGGCACCGGTGGTCACGCTGGACGGGCCAAGCGGATCGGGCAAGGGCACGATCAGCCGCCTGGTGGCTGGACGTCTGGGCTGGCACCTGCTCGACAGCGGCGCGCTCTACCGGCTGCTGGCGGTGGCCGCGGCGGAGCAGGGCGTGGCGAGCGACGACGAATCCACGCTGGAAGCGCTCGCGGCCACACTGGATGCCCGTTTCGAGACTGCGCCCGATGGCGGCGAGCGGATCCTGCTGGGGGGTGTCCCGGTGACCGCCGAGGTGCGCAGCGAGCGTTGCGGGAACGCAGCTTCGCAGCTCGCGGTCCTGCCCCGGGTGCGGGCCGCCCTGGTCGGACTGCAGCGAAGCTTCCGCACAGCGCCCGGACTGGTGGCGGATGGACGCGATATGGGCACCGTCATCTTCCCCGATGCGGCCTGCAAGGTGTTCCTCACGGCCAGCGTGGAAGAAAGGGCGCGGAGGCGCCATAAGCAGTTGAATGAAAAAGGATTAGGTGGTAGCCTTGACCGCCTTTTTCGGGAGATTGCCGAACGCGACGAGCGAGACGCTACGCGTGCGGTCTCGCCCCTGGTGCCCGCGCGCGATGCTGTCGTCGTGGATACCACCGGGCGGGGAATCGAGGAGGTCGTGGACGAGGTGATGGCGCTGGTCGGATCCAGAGTCCCCTCGGCACGATCATAGAGCGCTGGAGCAGGATGCCCCGGCATTAACTGAGTAACCCGTGTGCACACGGATCAAGCGGCACGGTATTCGAAACAAGGGCCTTAGCTTACGCAGGCTCAGGATGTACTTCCCCATGGGTGAATCTTTCGCAGAACTTTTTGAACAGAGCATCGCCAACGCGCAGATGCAGCCTGGCTCCATCCTCATGGCCAAGGTGGTCTCGGTCAGCTCCGATGTCGTCATCGTCAATGCCGGCCTGAAATCCGAGGGTGTGATCCCGGTCGAACAGTTTGTCAACGAGGACGGCGAGATCGAAGTCGCCGTCGGCGACGAGGTCGAAGTCGCGCTGGATGCCGTCGAAGACGGTTTCGGCGAGACCCGGCTCTCGCGCGAGAAGGCCAAGCGCGCCCGCTCCTGGACGCGGCTTGAGAAAGCCTTCGAGGCCGGTGAAGTCGTCAAGGGCTTCATCAGCGGCAAGGTCAAAGGCGGGTTCACCGTCGATATCGACGAAGTCCGCGCCTTCCTCCCCGGTTCGCTGGTCGATGTGCGCCCCGTGCGCGATCCCACGTACCTGGAAGGCAAGGAACTCGAATTCAAGGTCATCAAGCTCGATCAGCGCCGCAACAACGTGGTGGTCTCCCGTCGCGCGGTAGTCGAGGAAGAGTACAGCGCCGAGCGCGAACAGCTGCTTGAAAACCTGCAGGAAGGCATGGTGGTCAAGGGTATCGTCAAGAACCTGACCGAGTACGGCGCATTCGTCGATCTCGGCGGCATCGACGGTCTCCTGCACATCACCGACATGGCCTGGAAGCGCGTCAAGCATCCGTCCGAAGTCGTCGCCGTGGGCGACGAGATCGAAGTCAAGGTGCTCAAGTTCGACCGCGAGCGCAACCGCGTATCGCTCGGGCTCAAGCAGCTCGGCGAAGATCCCTGGGTCGATATCGCACGTCGCTATCCGATGGGTACCCGCATCTTCGGTCGCGTCACGAACCTGGCCGATTACGGCTGCTTCGTGGAGATCGAGGAAGGCGTCGAAGGCCTGGTGCATGTCTCCGAGATGGATTGGACCAACAAGAACGTTAATCCGTCCAAGGTCGTGCAGATCGGCGACGAGATCGAGGTCATGGTGCTGGATATCGACGAGGAGCGTCGCCGCATCTCGCTGGGCATGAAGCAGTGCCAGCCCAACCCCTGGGACGAATTCGCTGCCACTCACAACAAGAACGACCGCATCGTCGGCAAGATCAAGTCGATCACCGATTTCGGCATCTTCGTCGGTCTGGATGGCGGTATCGATGGCCTGGTTCATCTGTCCGACATCTCCTGGGACCTCCCGGGCGAAGAGGCCGTGCGCAACTTCAAGAAGGGCGATGAAGTGGAAGCCGTGGTCCTCGCGGTCGATCCGGAGCGCGAGCGCATATCGCTGGGTGTGAAGCAGCTCGACAAGGATCCGTTCTCCAATTTCCTGGCCGAACACCCGAAGGGCAGCATCATCAAGGGAGTGGTCACTTCGGTGGATCCGAAGGGCGCACTGGTCGATCTCGGTTCCGGTATCGAGGGCAGCCTGCGCGCATCGGAGCTCTCCCGCGACCGGGTCGAAGATGCCCGTACGGTGCTCAGTGAAGGTGGTGAGGTCGAGGCGCGCATCATCGGTGTCGACCGCAAGACCCGCGTGGTGAACCTCTCGGTCAAGGCCAAGGAGATCCAGGAAGAAGCTCGTGTGATGGAGGACTACCGCAACAGCGGCGGCGGCACCACCACTCTGGGCGATCTGCTCAAGGAACAGATGTCCGCAGGCAAGGATTCCTGAAGCTGATGCTGGACGCGTGGCCGGATTTTCCGGCCACGCGTTTCTGCCCGGATGCGTGTTAGAGTCGGACGTCGCGACAACAAGAAGCCTGCTATCGGCGATGCCGGTCAAGGACAGCGTGACGCCAGGACAGATGGGAAAAAACCAGGCATGACAAAATCCGAACTGATTGAGATCATCTCCAGGAAGCAGAGCCACCTGGCCGCCAAGGATATCGAGTTGGCCGTCAAGGCCGTGCTGGAGCAGATGAGCACTGCACTCTCGGAAGGCCGCAGGATCGAGATCAGAGGCTTCGGAAGCTTCTCTCTGCATTTCCGCCCGCCGCGGATGGGGCGCAACCCGAAAACCGGTGATGCAGTGGCGCTGGCCGGCAAATACGTGCCCCATTTCAAACCCGGAAAAGACTTGCGCGAACGGGTGAACGATTCCATCCATGAGACGGCGATAGACTGACACGAACGCCTCCCCTCTCAAGGGCTTGCACCCGTCAGCCCTGCTGTTATTCGACACCCGCATGGTGTTAAATACGTGGCCTGTTAAGCGTTTTCGCACCGCTGATCCCGGAGGCCCGTGATGTCCCGATTGTTTTTCCTCCTGGTCGCCCTGGCCGTGTTCGCGCTCGCGTATACTTTCGCGATCCTCAACATGGCTCCCGTCGAGCTGAATTATCTGCTCGGCGTCAAAAGCTTTCCCTTCGCGCTCCCGCTGTTGATCGCGTTGATCGCAGGTTGGCTGCTGGGCGTACTCACGGGTTTGCACTATTATCTGCGCGCACGCCGTGAAGCGGGCCGTCTGAAGCGCGCGGTGAAGGCGGCAGAGACGGAGCTCAACAACCTACGCAAGTTGCCCGTGAGCAATGTGGCCTGACCATACCCAGATCCTGCTTTTCTTCCTCGTCCTCGTGGCGATGGCGGCCGGTTGGTGGCTGGGCCGGCGCGCGACGGTCCCGCGCGGACACAGCAGCCTGCCCGCGTTTCGGGTCGAATACTTCAAGGGTCTCAACTACCTGCTGAACGAGCAGCCGGACAAGGCCATCGAAGTCTTCGTGCGCATGCTGGAAGCGGATTCGAGCACCGTGGAGACACATTTCGCGCTCGCGTCGCTGTTCCGGCGGCGCGGTGAGGTCGACCGTGCGATCCGTATCCATCAGAATCTGATAGCGCGCCCGAATCTCAAGCGCGAGGATCGCTACCAGGCTCTGTTCGAGCTCGCGGAGGACTACATGCGGGCGGGCCTTTTCGATCGTGCCGAAAGCCTGTTCGCGGAACTCGTGGATATCCGGGCGCACATGGAACGTGCGTTGCGCGGTCTGTTGACGATCTATGAGCAGCAGAAAGACTGGGATCAGGCCATCAGCATCGCGCGCAAGCTGGAGACTGCGAGCGGGCGCAGTCAGCGCGACGTCATCGCCCAGTATCACTGCGAGCTGGCGGCGTTGGCGCTCGAAGACGATGACCTCAAACGCGCGCGAAAGATGCTCAAGCGCGCGCAGCTGTTCGACCGCGACAGTATCCGTGCGGCACTGATGCTGGCGGAGTTGGCGAGCCGCGAAGGCGAAAACCGCGCCGCGATCCGCCACTACCAGCGGATCATGGAAGTGGACCCCGATTTCGTGCCCGAAGTGCTCTCGCCGATGGTGCGCGCGCTCGCCAGGGAGGGTGCCGCGAGCGAGCTGACCGGTTTCCTCCAGGCACTGTGCACCAGGTTTCCGGCGGCGCGGGCGAAGGTGGCTCTGGCAGCACTGAGCGATCCCGGGATCGACGATCCGGTAGCTCGATCGTGTATCCGGAATTACCTGAGCGAGACGCCGTTGCTCGCGGGTCTCTTCGAGCTCGTGGCCGAGCTGCCGATGCCGGCGGGTGGCGACGGTGATGGCCGCGTGGCCGCCGTACAAGTCGCGCTGAGACGGTTTCTCGAACAGGGTCCGCACTATCGTTGCCGCCAATGCGGTTTCACCGGCAAGACGCTCTATTGGCAATGCCCGACCTGTCGGAGCTGGGACAGTACGCGACCGCGTCCGGAGCTGGCGCTGAGCATGGCTGTGGCGTCGGGGCAGGAAGCAACACTCGTGCCCTGATACGGGGTGGGTTTGAAATCCCTTCGCAGTCTTTGTTAGGGTGTAGTCGTCCCGTGCGACGGGGCATCAAGTCACTAACCGCAAAGAGGCATGGATGCCTGCCTGCGGCAGGCGGGAAATGCCAGGGAGGGAGATCATGAAGAATAAATCCACCATCATCGCTACGCTTTTTGCCATCGGCCTTGCATTCGGTTCGGCCATGGCCTCGCCAGTCGATATCAATCATGCTGATGCGAAGTCAATCGCCAGCGCCCTGTCAGGCATCGGCGCGGCCAAGGCCGAGGCGATCGTCGCTTATCGCAAGGCGCATGGGCCGTTCAAGAAAGCCCAGGATCTCACCCGGGTTAAGGGCATCGGTCCCGCCACGGTGGAGCACAACCTCGCCGATATCCGTCTCGGGACCGGAGCGGATAAGCACTGAGCCCGATCAACATATCTGAACAGTCGGCGGCCCCGGATCCCGGGGCCGTCGGCATTTTGGGCGCTGGAGAGGCGTTAGCGCTCTGCTTG
Source organism: uncultured Pseudomonadota bacterium (assembly GCA_963739695.1). Lineage (GTDB taxonomy): Bacteria > Pseudomonadota > Gammaproteobacteria > Natronospirales > CAVUBB01 > CAVUBB01. The sequence continues at coordinate 177,386 of CAVUBB010000021.1, forward strand.
CGCTAGAATGCTGTGCCGCCAGACCCCGCATTGCATCCGGATACGCGCAGGGACTAATCGTGACCAAGAAGATTCGCAAAGCCGTATTCCCCGTCGCCGGCATGGGTACGCGTTTCCTGCCCGCCACCAAGGCGAGCCCCAAGGAGATGTTGCCGATCGTCGACAAGCCGTTGATCCAGTACGCGGTCGAGGAGGCCGTGGCTGCCGGGGCGGAAGTGCTGATCTTCATCACCGGACGCAACAAGCGCGCCATACCGGATCATTTTGATCGCGCCTATGAGTTGGAGACGGAGCTCGAGCTGCGCGGCAAGGTCGAGCAGCTCAAGCTGGTCCAGAACATCGTTCCGGAAGGGGTGAGCTGCGTCTATATCCGCCAGACCGAAGCCCTGGGTCTGGGGCACGCGGTCCTGTGCGCGGAGCCGGTGGTGGGGGACGAGCCTTTCTTCGTCATCCTCGCAGACGATCTGATCAATGGCGCCGGGCGCACCTGTCTGACCCAGATGACTGCAGTCTATGCCGAACATGAGGCCAGTGTGGTCGGTGTGGAACGAGTGCCGAACGAGGAGACCGACAAGTACGGCATCGTCAAACCGCGCAAATTGGGCGAGCGGATCTTCGAAGTGGAAGATATCTGCGAGAAGCCCAAACCCGCGGATGCGCCTTCGAATCTTGGCGTGGTCGGGCGCTATATCCTCACGCCGGGAATCTTCGATAAACTCAAGCAGACGGGCCGTGGCGCGGGTGGAGAGATCCAGCTCACCGATGCCATCGCCGCGCTCCTGCAGGACGAATCCGTGCATGCCTTCGAGTTCGAGGGTGTGCGTTATGACTGCGGCAGCAAGCTTGGTTACCTCAAGGCGACGGTCGAATACGGCCTTCTCCATGACGAGCTGGGCGACAGTTTCCGCGATTATCTTCGGCAGCTTGGCGGCACCCTGGACTGAACACCCGGTCCGCGCGCAAGGACGCCCGCTGCGGATGCCGCCAGCACCCGGGAGGGTCTCTCATCATGCGAACCGCATCGTTCGGTCTCTTCGTCTGCCTTTCGCTTTGCACCGCTGTTGGCGCCGCGTCGGCTTCCTCGGTTCCGCCCACGCTCTATAACGGGCTGCAATGGCGGCTCGTCGGTCCGCATCGCGCGGGTTGGGCGACCACCGGCACCGGTGTGCCCGGGCAACCGGAAACGTTCTACATCGGCACCGCAGGCGGCGGAGTCTGGAAGACGACCAATGCCGGACGCACCTGGCGTGCGGTGTTCGACGGAGTGGGTTCGTCGTCGATCGGCGCGGTCGCGGTCGCGCCATCCGATCCGTCGGTGGTCTATGCGGGCACCGGTCAGGTCGCACCGCGCTATGACATCCAGGCCGGGGACGGCGTCTATCGCAGCGCCGACGGCGGCAAGACCTGGCATGCCGCCGGTCTCGCCCACAGTCGCCATATCGGACGCATCCTCGTCGACCGCAAGGACCCGGATACAGCCCTCGCCGCAGCGGTCGGCCCGCTGTTCGGTCCGGGCGGTCAGCGTGGCGTCTACCGTACCACCGACGGCGGCAGGCACTGGACGCGTACCCTTTTCATCGACGACGACACCGGCGTGGTCGATCTCGCATCCGACCCACAGTCGCCGGAAATCGTCTATGCCGCGGCGTGGGAGTGGCGCAACTATCCGTGGCTGAGCTATTTCACGCCGGTGGCCGGGCCGCACAGCGGACTGTACAAATCCACCGACGGCGGACTTACCTGGAAGCACATCGCGGGCAACGGCTGGCCCAGCGGCGCTCTCGGGCGGATCGGCCTGGCAGTCGCGCCGGGAACTCACGGACAGCGCGTGTACGCGGCGGTCGATTCCCAGCAATCGGGCGGTATCTACAGCTCCGGCGACGGTGGCGCGCACTGGCAGCGCGTGAATCCCGACCCGGGTCTTGCCGACTGGTATTTCGACCGCTTGGCGGTGGTCCCCGGGAAACCGGACAGCCTCTATCTCACCGGTCGCTCACTCGCGCGCTCGGATGACGGCGGCCGGCATTTCACTATCGTGAAGGGATCGCCGGGCGGCGACGATTACCACGATATCTGGATCGATCCGTCCAACCCCGAGCGGATGCTCACTTCCAGCGATCAGGGTGCCGCAGTCACGGTTGACGGCGGCAAGGGCTGGAGCAGTTGGTACAATCAGCCGACCGGACAGTTCTATCACGTCGCCACGGACGATCGCTTCCCGTATTGGATCTATGCCGGGCAGCAGGATAACGGCACCGTCGGTATCAGCAGCCGCAGCGACTATGGCGCGATCAGTTTCCGCGACTGGCACCCCGTAGGTGGCGATGAACGAGACTACGATATCCCCGACCCGCGCGACCCGCAGATCGTCTATGGCAGTGGTCTGGGCGGACATGTCTCGCGCTTCGACGGGCGCACCGGGCAGGTGCAGGTGATCTCGCCCTGGCCGGAGAGCAGCTACGGTGCGCGACCGACCACGGTGCGCAATCGTTACACCTGGATCACGCCCATCGCGGTCTCGAAACTCAAACCCTATCCGCTCTATCTTGGTGCCCAGCACTTGTTCATGAGCACCGACCAGGGCAGCCACTGGACGATCATCAGCCCGGATCTCACGGGCAAGCGTCAACACGCTGGGGATTGCGCTGGCGATGTGCCGGTGTCACGTGCCCGGGCCTGCGGCTACGGCGTTATCTACAGCATCGGTCTCTCTCCGCACGACGTGAACGAAGTCTGGGTCGGCACCGACGACGGGCTGGTTCAGCTCACCCGGGACGGCGGCAAGCATTGGCACGACGTAACGCCGAAGGGCCTGCCGGATTGGGCGCGGATAGATACGGTGGATGTCTCTGCATCCGCAGCAGGTACGGCCTATATCGCCATCGACATGCACCGGCTCAATGACCCGGCACCACTCGCGTATCGCACGCACGATCATGGCAAGACCTGGACCAAGATCAGCGATGGTCTGCCGGCCGATCACTATGTGAGCGTCGTGCGCGCCGATCCGGTGCGCGCGGGTCTGCTCTATGCCGGCACCGATATCGGTGTCTATGTGTCGTTTGACGACGGCGGACACTGGCAGGCCCTGCAGGCGAACCTGCCGACAGCCTGGGTCCGCGACCTTGCCGTCCACGACGACGATCTCATCGCAGGCACACAGGGCAGGGCGATCTGGGTGCTCGACGACCTCGGCCCGCTACGCGAGGCCGCACAGGTGGCCCAGGCCAGCCCGGCTGCGCACCTGTTCGCTCCGGCAACCGCGATCCGGGTGCGTCGCGACGAGAATCGCGACACCCCGTTGCCGCCGTCTACGCCGCTGGGGCAGAACCCGCCGGCCGGCGCCGTGTTGGACTACTATCTCGCAGCTCCGGCGAAAGGGCCTGTCACGCTCAAGATCCTCGACAGTCACGGCAAGCCGGTGCGCAGCTACAGCAGCGAAGACAAGCCGGAGCATCTCAACGCCGACCGCTACTTCGCCGCAGAATGGGTGAAGCCGTCGCCGCCGCTGGCCACGTCGGCGGGCGAGCATCGCCTGGTGTGGGATCTGCACTACACGCGCCCGCGCGCGAGGGCATACGACTACAGCATCGCTGCGGTATATGGCGACGATGCAGTGGCCACTCCGCAGGGGCCGCTGGCCCTGCCGGGTCGTTATGAGATCGTGCTCAGCGTCGACGGGAAGGAATATCGGCAATCGTTGAACCTGAAGATGGACCCGCGCGTACATGTCGCGCGGCACGATCTTGAAGCCCAGTTTGCGATGGCACGATCGATAGAGCCGTTGCTGGAGAAGGATTACGTCGCCTACGCTGAGCTGAAAGCCGTGCGCAAACAGCTTGCCGATGCGCGCGAACAGCTTCACGGCAAAGCCGGCGCTGACGCCACGGTTGCCATGCTCGACGCCTTCGACAAGCGTGCGGTGAAACTCGAGCAGGGTGGCGACGGCCAACACGGCTTGAAAGACCTGGGTTCTCTGTTAGGCAGTCTGCTCACCGCGGTGGACGCGGCCGATCGGGCGCCGACCGGCGGGCAACGGGCCGGACTGAAGGCGTTCAGTGGCGAACTCGATGCCGGCGTGACGGCCTGGGATGCGATGAAAGCGGCAGAACTTGCCCACGTCAACCAGGCGCTGAAGAGCGCCGGAGCGGAGCCGGTGACGATCCCGGCAGCCGACGCGATCCAGCTCGAGGACACTGGAGACTCGAAGGATCTGCCGTAGCCGGTAACGAAAAAGCCCGCAGCATCCGCTGCGGGCTTTTTGCTTTTCTGGCTCCCCGGGACGGGCTCGAACCGCCGACCTAGTGATTAACAGTCACCCGCTCTACCGACTGAGCTACCGGGGATCTGGAAGGCGCGTATCTTAATGAACTGCCGAGGGGGGGTCAACCGCGCCGCCGCAAGCTCTATTCGAAGTGCTTGCCCTCGACCAGCAACGCCTTGAGGCGGCCGATGGCCTTGTGCAGGTTTTCCATGCTGGTGGCGAAGGAAAGACGCATGTGTCCGGGGCAGCCGAAGGCCGATCCGGGCACCAGTGCCACGCCGGCCGCTTCGATCAGATACTCGCCGAGAGCGATATCGTCGTCCACCCCGTCGATAGCGGCGATGGCTTCGCGGAAATCCGCGAAGGCATAGAAGGTGCCGTCCGCGGGCTGGCAGCTCACCCCGGGCAGGGCATCGAGTTCGGCAACGACATAGTCATGGCGTTCCCTGAACGCTTCCAGCATGGGCTTGATGCAGCTCTGGTCGCCCGCGAGCGCGGCCAGGGCCGCCGCCTGCGAGATCGAAGCCGGGTTTGAAGTGCTCTGCGACTGCAGTTTCTTCATGGCCTGGATCAGGGGCTTGGGGCCACCGGCATATCCGATGCGCCAGCCAGTCATGGCATAGGCCTTGGAGACGCCGTTCATGACCACCGTACGGTCGACGAGATCGGGGTTGGCCATGGCGAAATTGCAGAACGGCTCCTCGGTCCACAGGATGTGCTCGTACATGTCGTCGGTGGCCACCAGCACGTCGGGGTGGCGGCGCAGGACTTCGCCGAAAGCCTCGAACTCCGCGCGCGAATAGGCCATACCCGTGGGGTTTGAAGGGCTGTTCAGGATCACGGCCCGCGTGCGCGGGGTGATGGCTGCCTCGATCTGCTCGGGCGTGACCTTGTAACGTGTCTCGGGTCCGGCTTCCACGATGACCGGCTTGCCTTCGGCGACCGCGACCATCTCCGGATAGGAGACCCAATAGGGCGCGGGGATCACGACTTCGTCGCCCTCATCGAGCAGTGCCTGGAACAGGTTGAAGAAGCTCTGCTTGCCGCCGACCGAGACCAGGATCTGATCAGGCTGGTATTCGAGCCCGTTATCGCGCTTGAACTTGTCGATCACCGCCTGCTTGAGCGCCGGGGTGCCGTCGACCGGCGTGTATTTGGTCTGTCCGGCCCTGATCGCGGCGATGGCGGCTTCCTTGATGTGGTCCGGGGTATCGAAATCGGGCTCTCCGGCACCGAGGCCGACGATATCCTTGCCGGCGGCGCGCAGTTCCGCGGCGCGTGCGGTCACGGCGAGAGTGGGAGAAGGCTGCATGCGCTTGACGCGTTGCGAAAGTCTTATCTGCAAAGGAATTTCCATGCGTTCGGGCGAGGGCGGTATGATAACGAAATGACTGAAAAGACTCTACCGGCGGACCGTTTTCGCATCCGTTCCGACTACTCCCCGGCGGGCGATCAGCCCAAGGCGATCGCCGCGCTCACCGACGGCATCCACAGCGGGCTCGCGCGCCAGACACTGCTCGGAGTGACGGGTTCGGGCAAGACCTTCACCATCGCCAACGTCGTCCAGAGCGAGCAGCGGCCGACCCTGGTCTTGGCACCGAACAAGACGCTTGCCGCGCAACTCTACGGCGAGTTCATGGAGTTCTTTCCCGAAAACGCGGTGGAGTATTTCGTCTCCTATTACGATTACTACCAGCCGGAAGCCTATGTGCCTTCCTCGGATACCTACATCGAGAAAGACGCTTCGGTAAACGAACATATCGAGCAGATGCGCCTGTCGGCGACCAAGGCGCTGCTGGAACGGCGCGATGTCGTCATCGTGGCGACCGTATCGGCGATCTACGGTCTGGGCGATCCGCAGTCGTATCTGAGCATGGTGCTGCATCTCGATCGCGGCGAGCGGGTCGATCAACGCAAGATACTGCGCCGCCTCGCCGAGATGCAGTACACGCGTAACGAGATCGATCTGGCGCCGGGCAGCTATCGTGTACGCGGCGAGGTCATCGACGTCTTCCCGGCCGAATCCGAGCGCGAAGCCGTACGCGTGGAACTGTTCGACGACGAGGTCGAGAACCTGAGTTTCTTCGATCCGCTCACCGGCGAGGTCTTGCGCCGCGTGCCGCGCCTGACCATCTATCCGACCAGCCACTACGTCACCCCGCGTGAGAAGCTGCTCGCCGCCGTGGAGAAGATCAAGGCCGAACTGGAAGTGCGGCTGGAAGAACTGCGCAAGGCCGAGAAGCTGGTGGAGGCTCAGCGCCTGGAGCAGCGCACCCGCTTCGACGTCGAGATGATCCTGGAACTGGGGTATTGCGCCGGCATCGAGAACTATTCGCGCCACCTTTCCGGGCGCGAGGAAGGCGAACCGCCGCCGACGCTGTTCGACTACCTGCCGGCCGATGCATTGCTGGTCATCGACGAGAGTCATGTCACGATCCCGCAGCTGGGCGGCATGTACAAGGGTGACCGCTCGCGCAAGGAGACGCTGGTCGAATTCGGTTTTCGGCTGCCGTCCGCACTCGACAACCGGCCGCTGCGCTTTGAGGAATTCGAACACCTCGCGCCGCAGACGATCTTCGTCTCGGCAACGCCCGGACCCTACGAAGGCAGGCACGCCGACGCGGTGGTCGAGCAGGTCGTGCGGCCGACAGGGCTCATCGACCCCGAAGTGGAAGTGCGCCCGGCGCGCACCCAGGTGGACGACCTGCTCTCCGAAGTGCACTTGCGCGTCGAGCGCGAAGAGCGGGTGCTGGTGACCACGCTGACCAAGCGCATGGCCGAAGACCTGACCGAATATCTCGACGAGCATGGCGTGCGCGTACGCTACCTTCATTCCGATATCGATACAGTCGAGCGGACCGAGATCATCCGCGACCTGCGTCTGGGCGAATTCGACGTCCTGGTCGGGATCAACCTGCTGCGGGAAGGGCTGGATCTGCCCGAGGTCTCGCTGGTCGCCATCCTCGATGCCGACAAGGAAGGTTTCCTGCGCTCGGAAGGTTCGCTGATCCAGACCATCGGCCGTGCGGCGCGTAACGTGAACGGCAAGGCGATCATGTATGCGGACCGCATCACCGGTTCCATGGAACGCGCGCTGGCCGAGACCGAACGTCGGCGCCAGGTACAGATCGACTACAACAAGCTGCATGGCATCTCGCCAGCCGGCATCCGCAAGGCAGTAGCCGATGTCATGGAAGGCGCGCGTGGCGCCGGCGGTGCGCCGGGGCGCAGCGGCAAACGCCGGCCTTCCGCGGACGAGCGCCGCTATCAGGCCATGAGCCCCGAGAAACTGATGCAGACGATCAAGAAACTCGAGCAGGAGATGTACCGACACGCCCGCGAGCTGGAGTTCGAGGAAGCGGCGCGGGTGCGTGACGAGATCCACCGTATCCGCCAGTACGGCTTCGAGCTGCCGGAAAAGGTCGCCGGTTGAGCGCCAGGCTTGCCTGAAGGGGCGGGTTTGGAGTATCTTTCCCGGCCTTCGCAGGCGCGTAGCTCAGTTGGTTAGAGCACCACCTTGACATGGTGGGGGTCGTTGGTTCGAATCCAATCGCGCCTACCAGATTACGGGAGGCACCGCTCTGCGGTGCCTTTTCATATCGGCGGGTCCCAGGACCCGGGTAAAGCCTGGCCGGTTCGTAGCGGCCACCAAGGAGTCGAGATGCTGAAAATCACTCTCCCCGACGGGTCTGTCCGTCAGTTCGAAAAGTCCCTCTCCGTACATGATATCGCCGCCGACATCGGCCCGGGCCTGGCCAAGGCCGCGCTGGCCGGCAAGGTCGACGGTACGCTCGTGGATACATCGTTCGTGGTCGATCGCGACGCCGAAGTCGCCATCGTCACCGAACGCGACGAAGAGGGCGTCGAGGTCATCCGCCATTCCACGGCGCACCTGCTCGCGCAGGCAGTCCAGGAACTCTTCCCGGAGACCCAGGTGACGATCGGTCCGGTGATCGAGAACGGCTTCTATTACGATTTCGCGCGCGAAGAATCCTTCTCGCCAGATGATCTGGCCAAGATCGAACAGCGGATGGAAGAGATCGCCAAGCGCGACCTGCCGGTGACCCGCGAGGTCTGGGAGCGCGAAGACGCGATCCGCTTCTTCCGGGACAAGGGCGAGATCTACAAGGCCGAGATCATCCGCGACCTGCCGGGTGAGGAGACCATCAGCATGTATCGGCAGGGCGAGTGGATGGATCTGTGCCGCGGCCCGCATGTGCCCAGCACGGGCAAGCTCAAGGCCTTCAAGTTGATGAAGCTGGCCGGCGCCTATTGGCGCGGCGATTCCAACAACGAGATGCTCCAGCGCATCTACGGCACCGCCTGGGCCAACCAGAAAGAACTCAAGGCCTACCTCCACCGGCTGGAAGAGGCCGAGAAGCGCGACCACCGCCGCTTCGGCAAGGTGCTCGATCTGTTCCATACCCAGGAAGAGGCCCCGGGCATGGTGTTCTGGCACGACAAGGGCTGGACCATCAACACCCAGATCCGCGAGTACATCCGCACCCGCCTGCGCCAGGCCGGGTATCAGGAAGTCTGCACGCCGCAGATCATGGACCGCTCGCTGTGGGAGAAGTCCGGGCACTGGGAGAAGTTCGGCGACGACATGTTCTACACCCAGTCCGAGAGCCGGGACTACGCGGTCAAGCCGATGAACTGCCCGGGCCACGTGCAGATCTACAACACCAGACTGCACAGCTACCGCGATCTGCCCCTGCGCATGGCCGAATTCGGCTCCTGCCACCGTAACGAACCCTCGGGTACGCTGCACGGGCTGATGCGTGTACGCAATTTCGTCCAGGACGATGCCCACATCTTCTGCACCGAGGACCAGATCGAGACCGAGGCCATGGCCTTCATCGATCTGCTGTTCTCGGTCTACGAGGACTTCGGCTTCGACGATGTCATCGTCAAGCTGTCGACCCGGCCCGAGAAGCGGGTGGGCTCGGACGAGATCTGGGACAAATCCGAGAAAGTGCTGCAGGGTGTGCTCGACAAGCGCGGCATAGAGTACGGGATCAACCCGGGCGAGGGCGCCTTCTACGGGCCCAAATACGAGTTTACCCTGCGCGATTCCATCGGGCGGTTCTGGCAGCTGGGTACCTTGCAGCTCGACTTCTCCATGCCTCAGCGCCTCGGGGCCACCTATGTGGCCGAAGACGGCTCCAAGCAGGTGCCGGTGATGCTGCATCGAGCCATCCTGGGTTCCCTGGAGCGTTTTATCGGCATTTTGATCGAACATTACGCCGGAAATCTGCCCACCTGGCTGGCTCCGGTACAGGCCGTGGTGCTCAATATCACCGACCGTCAGGCCGAGTATGCACAAAAAGTGGCCGAAACCTTGGAAAATCAGGCAGTTCGGGTCTCTACGGACTTGAGAAACGAGAAGATCGGCTTTAAAATTCGCGAGCACACCATTCAGCGCGTGCCCTACCTGCTGGTAGTCGGCGATCGCGAGATGGAATCAGGTTCGGTGGCCGTGCGCACGCATGGCGGCGAAGACTTGGGTTCGATGTCGATCGAAGACTTCGGAGCCCGGATCGCCGCGGAGATTGCGGGCCGCGGCCGACGCGTATTGGAGGATTGAAGTATCGCTGCGGAAAAACGTGCCCGTCGTAACGGGGAGATCACGGCTTACAAGGTCAGGGTCATCGGCCCAGACAGTGAACAGATCGGAATTCTGAGCATCCGTGAGGCCCTCGAAACGGCTGCCGAAGCAGGACTTGATCTGGTAGAGGTCTCGCCGAACGCGGAACCGCCGGTCTGCCGCATCATGGACTTCGGCAAGTTCCTGTTCGAAGCGAACAAGAAAGCCCAGTCTGCCAAACGCAAGCAGAAACAGGTTCAGATCAAGGAAGTGAAATTTCGTCCCGGGACGGACGAGGGGGACTACCAGGTCAAGCTTCGCAACCTGGTGCGGTTCCTCGAAGAGGGAGACAAGGCCAAGGTGACCCTGCGGTTCCGCGGCCGGGAGATGCTCCACCAGGATCTCGGCATGAAGTTGTTGCAACGTGTGCGCGACGACCTCGACGAGATCGCCGGAGTGGAACAGTTTCCCAAGTTGGAAGGCCGTCAGATGGTGATGGTCCTGGCTCCCAAGAAGAAGTGACGCGAAGTTAAAAAATAGAGGCTAGCGCGGCCATGCGCCCGCGATGCTTCCGCCTGGTGGCGAACTCCGGAATGCCGGGACCAGGCCCCAAAAGGAGAGAGAGATGCCAAAACTGAAATCGAACCGTGGCGCGGCCAAGCGCTTCAAGCCGACCGGTAACGGTGGCTTCAAGCGTGGGCAGTCGCACCGCCGTCATATCCTCACCAAGAAGAGCACCAAGCGTAAGCGTCAGCTGCGCGCCGGCGAGCAGATCAATGCGAGTGATGTCGCATCCGTTCGCCAGATGCTGCCGTTCAGCTAACACCGGGAGGATACAGACATGGCGAGAGTGAAACGCGGTGTTGCCGGGCGCGCCCGGCACAAGAAAGTCCTTAACAAGGCGAAAGGTTATTACGGCGCACGGCGCAAGTCGTGGCGTATCGCCAACCAGGCGGTGATCAAGGCGGGGCAGTATGCCTATCGCGATCGTCGCCAGCGCAAGCGCCAGTTCCGCGCTCTGTGGATCATGCGTATCAACGCAGCGGCCCGCGAGTTCGGGATGTCCTACAGCCGATTTATCAACGGCCTGAATCAGGCGGGAATCCAGATCGACCGCAAGATCCTCGCGGACCTGGCCGTGTTCGACAAGCCGGGCTTCGGCAAGCTGGTCGAGCAGGCACAGGCCAGCCTGGGCTGATAAGTCTGCTGCCGGCGTTGCCGGTGGCTGCACGCTCCGTAGAGGGGAAAGGTCTCTGGCCTTTCCCCTCTATTTGTTTGTAAAGAGGCGGGAGACATCACCTTGGACGGGTTGGACGAACTGCGCACACGCGCGCTGGCCGACATCGCGGCCGCCGCGGATCTGGCCGCACTGGATGAGGTGCGCGTGCGCTACCTCGGCAAGAAGGGCCTCATCACAGACCAGCTCAAGTCGCTGGGCCGCCTGCCCGCGGCGGAGCGGCCGCTTGCCGGGCAGAAGATCAACGAGATAAAGCAGGCTCTCGCCACCGCACTCGATGCGCGCAAGGAAGTGCTCGGCCAGGCTGCACTTGCAACCAGGCTGGCCGCAGAACGCGTGGATGTGAGCGCGCCCGGGCGTGGAGAGACGCCCGGCGGTCTGCACCCGGTCACCCTCATCCTCGATCGGGTCGGGGAGCTGTTCAAGAGCATGGGATTCGGTATCGAGACCGGTCCCGAGATCGAAGACGAATTCCACAATTTCGACGCTCTTAACTTCAAGCCGGACCATCCCGCGCGCGCCGACATGGATACCTTCTACCTGAAGGATCGCCCATTCCTGCTGCGAACGCATACCTCGCCGGTGCAGATCCGGGCACTGAAGAAGCGCGGTGCGCCTATACGCATCATCGCCGTGGGGCGGACGTTCCGCCACGATTACGACGTGACCCATACGCCCATGTTCCATCAGGTCGAAGGTCTGCTGGTCGACAAGGGCGTGAGCATGGCGCATCTGCGCGGCATCCTCACCACTTTCCTGGAAAACTTCTTCGAGCAGACGCTGAAGCTGCGTTTCCGGCCTTCGTATTTCCCGTTCGTCGAGCCGGGCGCGGAGGTCGATATCTCCTGCCTGTTCTGCGCGGGCGAAGGCTGCCGGGTATGCAAGCAGACCGGCTGGCTCGAGATCCTCGGTTGCGGCATGGTCCACCCGAACGTGCTCAAGGCCTGCGATGTCGATCCACAAGTCTATACCGGCTGGGCCTTCGGGATCGGCGTGGAGCGGCTCGGGATGCTCCGTTACGGCATCGACGATATCCGTATGAATTACGACAACGATCTGCGCTTCCTGCGACAGTTCCGGTGAGCGCTGTTCGCTCCCGGCGCAGCGCTGGCATCCAGCTTTAAGGCGAAGGCATGAAAGTCAGTTATGAATGGTTGAAGGAATTCGTGGCGCTGGCCGAACCGGCGTCCGCCGTGGCCGACCGCCTGAGTCTGGCCGGCCTCGAGGTCGCGGGCCTGACCCCCGCCGTGCCCGCGCTGGAAGGGCTGGTGATCGGCCAGGTACTCGAGGTGGGCCGGCATCCGGATGCCGACAAGCTCTCCGTCTGTCGCGTGAGCACCGGTGCGGGCAGCGACCATCAGATCGTTTGCGGCGCACCCAACGTCCGCGCCGGCATGAAGGCGCCGGTGATCCTGCCCGGCTCGAAACTTCCCGACGGCACCAAGATCCGCAAGGCCAAGTTGCGCGGAGTGGAGTCGGCAGGGATGCTGTGTTCGGCGCGTGAATTGGGCCTGAGCGAAGACCACACCGGGCTCATGGATCTGCCGGCGGACGCACCGGTGGGCGATGCGCTGGCAGCTTATCTCGGCGGCGACGATACCGTGATCGAGATCGAGATCACGCCCAACCGCGGCGACTGCCTCAGTGCGCTGGGTATCGCCCGGGATCTGGCGGCGCTCTATCAGCAGGATATGCATATCCCGGCCTCCCCACCGGTGGCTGCGACGATCGCCGACACGGTGGCGGTGGACGTGAGCAACCCCGAAGGCTGCCCTGCGTTCCTGGGCCGCGTGATCCGGGACATCGATCCGCAGGCACAGACGCCGTTGTGGATGCGTGAACGGCTGCGTCGTTCGGGTATCCGCCCGATCTCGCCGGCAGTCGATGTCACCCAGTACGTGATGCTGGAGCTGGGCCAGCCCATGCACGCCTATGATCTGCGTCAGATCCGCGGCGGCATCAAAGTGCGTTTCGCCCAAGGTGGCGAGAAGCTGGGCCTGCTGGACGGCAGCGAGGCCGCGCTGCAGCCCGACATGCTGGTGATCGCTGATCACGAACGCAGTCTGGGCCTGGCGGGCATCATGGGCGGTCAAGGCTCGGGGATCGCCGATGACACCTGCGATCTGTACCTCGAGTGCGCCTATTTCGATCCCACGACGATCAACGGGCGGCCGCGCCGTCTTGGCGTGCAGACCGACGCCGGTTATCGCTTCGAACGGGGCGTGGATCCGGCGGGGCAACGTCGGGCCATCGAGCGGGCAACCGCGCTGCTGCTGGAGATCGCCGGCGGCGAGGCCGGGCCCGTCACCGAAGCACGCGACGCCACCAACCAGCCACCACGCCCGCAGATAGGTCTGCGCCGCACACGTCTGGAGGCGCTGCTCGGGGTCGTGGTGCCCGACGCGCGCGTCGCCGACATCCTCACCCGTCTGGGCATGTCGCCTGAAGTTGGCGAGGCGGGCTGGAGCGTGCGTGCACCCAGCCATCGCTTCGACATCGAGATCGAGGAAGACCTGGTGGAAGAGGTGGGCCGCGTCTATGGCTACGAGCATATCGAGCCCGCCCAGTACCCCGCCGTTCACGGCATGGTTCCGGTCCCTGAAGCCGCGACGCCGCTACCGAGCCTGCGCCAGGCGCTGGTCCAGCGCGGTTATCAGGAAGTGATCACCTACAGTTTCGTGGCGCGGGACCTGCAGGAACGCGTGACCGGGCAAGCGGGTATCGAGCTGGCCAACCCCATCACGGCCGAGATGACGCATATGCGGACCAGCTTGTGGCCAGGTCTGATCCAGAGCGCGGCTTACAACCTTAATCGCCAGCAGAACCGTATCCGTATCTTCGAGTGTGGTCTCATATTTAATTTACAAGACAATGATATTAAACAGAAACTTGTGATCGGCGGGCTGGTATCGGGCAGCGCCAGGCCGGAGCAGTGGGCCGAACCCGACCGCGCCGTGGATTTCGCCGATGTGAAGGGCGATGTGGCAGCGTTGTTCGGCGCCTCGGAGCCGTTCAGCTGCGAGCCGGCGCCGCATCCGGCTCTGCACCCGGGGCAGAGCGCTCGCGTGCTCAAAGATGGGGTGCCTGTGGGTTGGCTCGGAGCGCTGCACCCCGCGCTGGCGGAGGATCTGGGCCTGGACGAGGGCAGCTTCGCCTTCGAGTTGGCGCTGGATGCACTACAGGCGGGCTCTGTGCCGCGTATACGCGAGATCTCGCGCTTCCCGGCCATCCGTCGCGATCTGGCACTGGTCGTCGATGAGGAGTTGCCAGTGGGCCGGCTGGAGGCCTTGGTGCGCGAGGAGGCCGGCGATCTCCTGCGGGAGCAGGTAATATTTGACATATACCGAGGCCCAGGGGTAGATTCTGGGCGAAAAAGTATCGCTTTAGGCTTGATTTTACAGGACTCTTCACGCACGCTTACAGATGATACGGTGGATAGAGTCATTTCTGATATCGTATCTCGCCTGGGGCGGGACTTGGGTGCAACGATAAGAGACTGAACAAGATGGCACTGACCAAGGCGGAGATAGCGGAAGCCCTGTTCGACGAACTGGGCCTGAACAAGCGGGAAGCCAAGGAACTCGTAGACCTCTTCTTCGAGGAAGTCAGGACGGCTCTGTCCAGGGGTTCCCAGGTGAAATTGTCCGGGTTCGGCAATTTCGATCTCCGCGACAAGAACGAACGCCCCGGCCGCAACCCCAAGACCGGCGAGGAGATTCCCATCACGGCACGCCGCGTGGTGACTTTCCGCCCGGGACAGAAACTCAAGGCACGAGTCGAGGCATATGCTGGAAGCGGGGAATAACGACGAGCTCCCACCGATCCCGGGGAAGCGCTACTTCACCATCGGCGAGGTCAGTGACCTGTGTGGCGTGAAGCCGCACGTCCTGCGCTATTGGGAGCAGGAATTCCCGCAGCTCAAGCCGGTAAAGCGGCGCGGCAACCGCCGCTACTATCAGCGTCACGACGTGCTGGTGATCCGCCAGATCCGCAGTCTGCTCTATGAACAGGGCTTCACCATAGGTGGTGCGCGGCAGCAGCTCTCAAGCGACTCCGCCAAGCACGATGTCACCCAGAGTATCCAGATCGTGCGACAGATCCGCACCGAGCTTGAGGAATTGTTGCAACTACTGAAGCGGTAGCTGAAAAAATCTGTATAACTTACTGATTCATAAGGAAAGCCTGCCTAACGCAGGCTTTTTTCATGGCGCGCACTCCAGACGTCTTCACGCTCGGCAGGGTGTGAGCCTGAGCCGGTAACTGAACGGGAGAGCACCCGCAGGGTGGGAGTCGGTTCAAATGCGGGCCAGCGCGCACAAAAAACGGGAGCACTTCACGCAAAGTGCTCCCGTTCCGTCGTTGGTCGGGGTGAGAGGATTTGAACCTCCGACCACCTGCACCCCATGCAGGTGCGCTACCAGGCTGCGCTACACCCCGAATTGTTGCCCGACCCGACAGAATCGGGAGGCAGGGAATGATACCGGATGGCCCGAGCTTGTGAAAGCCTGCGTTCGACCATCGCCTGATCGTTGTCAGGACGATCCAAGGCGTTCCGCGCCATCCGGCTTGTGGAACACGAGTACGACCGCGACCGATGAGAGCGAT
This sequence comes from uncultured Pseudomonadota bacterium, assembly GCA_963739695.1. Taxonomy (GTDB): domain Bacteria; phylum Pseudomonadota; class Gammaproteobacteria; order Natronospirales; family CAVUBB01; genus CAVUBB01. Next base: position 193,079 of record CAVUBB010000021.1, read on the forward strand.
AGTGCCGCCATGAGCCAGAATGCATCGGTGAATCGCCCGGTCATGTGCACCAGTGCGCCGGTGATTGCGGGCGCGAGGAACCCGGCAAGGGCGAAGAAGGCGTCCATGAGGCCGAGTGCGGTACCGCTTCGTTCGGCGGCCACGTCCACGTTGATGGCGTAGAAGGCCGAGTTCGCGGCCATGCCGAGGCCCACGGCGAGCGAGATGAAGACCAGGGCTGTGGTGGTCGAGTGGGTATAGATCACCGGCAGGATGCACAGCGCCGCGAGCAACTGGCTGATCCAGATGGGGTGTGAGCGTGCGATCCGCAGTTTTCCGGTGCGCCGGAGCAGGGTGTCGGAAAGATAGCCGGTACCCCAGAGCAGCACGGCCGCGAGCAGCCAGGGCAGGATGGAAAACAGCCCGATCTGTTTCAGGTTCATGTGATAGGTGCGGCCGAGGTAGGTGGGCAGCCAGGTCATGAAGAAGAACAGGTAATAGCCGAACACGAAGAAGGCCCAATCGTTGGCCAGCAGGGTGGGATTGGTGAGCAGGAATCGCCACAGGCCTTTGAGTTCGCGCCGACGGGCATGGATATCCTTCGCATCGCCGGTGTGGTGCGCACGGCCTGCTCGGATATGTTCCAGCTCGGAAGCGTCCACATGCCTGGAGTGTTCGGGAAAATCGCGAAACAGCTTCCACCACAGCGGCAGCCACAAAAGACCCAGCGCCGTCAGGATCAAAAACATGCCGCGCCAGCCCAGATGATAGAGCAGAAAGGTGACCACCGGCGCACCGATGGCGAGCGCCAGCGGCACCGCTACCAGGGCATTGGACAACGCGATGGCGCGCTCCCTGGGAGATAACCAGTCCGCGACCACACGGTTCATCACCGGAAAGTTCGGGCCTTCGGCGATACCGAGCAGCACGCGGGCGCCGAACAATATCGCGAACCCCGTGGCCAGACCGGTGGCACCGATGGCTATCGACCACAGCAACGCAGCCCGCAGCAAAGTCCTGTGGGCGCCGTAGCGGTCGGCCCAGATGCCACCGAGGAAAGTGGTGGCCAGATAACCGATTCCGAACGCCCCCAGGATCAGCCCGATATGCCGGTTGTCCAGCTGGAAGGCGCGCGCGATATCGTCGACGGCGTAAGCGATCGCGGAGCGGTCGATGTAGTTGACGACGGTGATATAGAAGATCAGGCCGATCACGACCCAGCGAAACCGAGTGGCAGTCATTTTCTCTCCCAGCGCAGCGGGGTTGCCTGTTTTTTTGGAGCTCCCAAGAGATAGCTCAACTATAGCGCCATGGCCTGCGCCGTAGCCAATATGGGCGTTGTGAGCGCCGGATCGCAGTGAAATAATGCCGGGGTCATGCGTACTTCGTTCCTTGTGGCCTTCCTCGTTCTTGCGCTTACCGGCGCGTCAGCAGCACGTGCGGCATCGGGTCCGCTGGGCATCGACCACCGTCTGCCCTACGACGACCACGGTATATTCAAGCGGCAGACCCAACTCGACCTCATGTACCTCATGGTGGGTACAGAGATCGCAGGGGGGCTGTGGCTGGGAGATCAGAGCCGGCTGGGCCATACGTTCTGGCAATCCATCGATGCCTCAGCACTGGGTGCGGTCTCGAGCTTCACGCTCAAACGTGTATTCCAGCGCTCGCGCCCCTCGCAGACGGACGATCCGAACCAGTGGGGACAGGGCTGCTGCAACCATCTCAGCTTCCCCAGTGGCGAGGTCACGGCGGTGAGCGCGATGGTCACACCGTTCGTCCTCGAATATCACCAGGATCATCCCTGGGTCTGGGCCCTGGAAGCATTGCCCGCCTATGATGCCGTCGCGCGCATGAAGACCTGGGGCCATTGGCAGACGGACGTCCTCGCCGGCTTCGCGCTGGGAACGGCGCTGGGCTACTACGCCCACGCACGCAAATCTCCACTCGTGTTCAGTGTTTTGCCCGATGGGTTCATGGTGGGGTATCGCGCCGAATTCTGAGCGCCGCGCCTGACTCCAAGCAATCCGGGCCGTCCCGCCTCAGCGTAGTTTCACGGATTGTTGCTCTATAGCGCTCCGCCATAATCGCCTCATGGCCCGGCCGTTGACGATATCGCCGTCGACGGCCGGCGCGGATACGACCGCGAGTTAGGAGGTAGGCGGGCATGGACCTGCAGAGCACGATGCCGGGCGCCCATATCGTGACGGTGAATGCCGGTAGCTCGTCGGTACGCCTGAGCGGTTTCGTGTGCCCGCCGGGCGGCGCGCCCGAACTCGAGGTCGAACGCCATTACCGGCGCGGAGAAGTCTCGGCGCGGGCCGCGCTGCGTGAGGTGGCGACGACGATGAGCGGGCCGGTCGAGATGGTGGTACACCGCGTCGTACACGGTGGCGATCACTTCACCGAAGCGTGTCTGCTGGACACCGGTGCCGAACATATTCTGGCCGATATGGTCGATCTTGCACCCTTGCACAACGCCGTGGCGCTGACCTGGATCCGCGCCGGGCATGACACTTTCGGCCGTCATGCTCTGCACGCTGCGGTATTCGATACCGCGTTCTACGCGCGCATGCCCCGGCATGCGCGGGTGTATGCCATCCCGCAGTCGCTCGCGCGCGATTACGGACTGTTCCGCTATGGTTTTCACGGGCTGGCTCACCGTTCCATGCTCGAGTCCTGGGGGCGGCTGGGCGGGAACGGCGGTGGCCGGATCATCTCCTTCCAGCTCGGCGCCGGCTGCTCGGCGACGGCCAGTCGCGACGGGTCGCCCGTGGACACCTCCATGGGCTTCTCTCCGCTCGAGGGTCTGGTGATGGCCACTCGAAGCGGGGATGTGGACCCTGCACTGGTCCTGCATTTGCAGCGCCACGCCGGGCTGGGGCCGGAAGCCGTGGAACGCCTGCTCAATGAACACTCGGGTCTGCTCGGGCTGTCCGGCGAGAGCTCGGAGATGCCGGTGCTGCTCGCTTCCACGCGCGCCGAGTCCAAGCACGCCGTAGAGCTTTACTGTCAGCGCGCCAGGAAATACCTGGGCGCATTCCTCGCCGCTCTCGGCGGTGCCGACGCCATCCTGTTCGGCGGGGGCGTGGGGGAAGGCAGCAGCGAGATCCGGCGTCGGATACTCGCCGACATGGAGTGGGCCGGAATCATCCTCGCCGATGGCGAACCGCGCGATCGTGACGGTGCCTACGTCATCAGCGCGCCCCGCAGCCCGGTGACGGTAGCCGTCACTCCGGTCGACGAAGCCTCGATCCTAGCGGAGGAGGGTCAGCGGCTCCTCGGCTACGCCTCGTTTCCAGAGGAGATCAGCGCATGAAGCTCAAACCCGTAGGGACGCCGGCGCATCTTGACGAGAGTCGCCTGGCAGCGATCGCCCGCTACCGGCGGGCGGCAAACTTCCTGGCGGCTGGCCAGATCTATCTGATGGACAATGCGTTGCTCACCCAGCCGTTGCGACCCGAACACATAAAGCCGCGACTGCTCGGGCACTGGGGTACGGCACCGGGCATCAACCTTATCTATGCGCACCTTAATCGCCTGATCCTGGATACTGATGCGTCGATACTCCTGGTCACCGGGCCCGGCCACGGCGCCGCAGCGAACCTTGCCAACATGTACCTCGAAGGTACGCTTACCGAATATTTTCCCGAGTTCACCCTGGATGCGGAAGGTCTGGGCCGGTTCGTGCGCGCGTTCTCCTGGCCGGGCGGCTTTTCCAGCCATCTCAGTCCACGCTATCCGGGCGTGATCCACGAAGGCGGCGAGCTCGGCTATGCACTGGCGACCGCTTACGGCACGGTGATGGACAACCCGGATCTCATCGCGGCATGCATCATCGGTGATGGTGAATCCGAGACCGGCCCGACCGCCGGCAGCTGGCACGCCAACAAGTTCGTGAATCCCGCCACCGACGGTGCGGTGCTGCCTATCCTCCATCTCAACGGGTTCAAGATCGCGAATCCGAGCATACCGGGCACGATGTCCGACGAGGAGTTGACGGCACTGTTCACCGGCTACGGACATGAGCCCTACATCGTGGACTTCGACGCTGAGCGCATGGATGCGGCGATGGTCGTGGCCATGGACTGGGCCTACGAACGGATCCGTTCGATCCAGGCTGCAGCCCGTTCGCGGCGGGCGCCGGTGCGCGCCCGCTGGCCGATGCTGATCGTGCGCACGCCGAAGGGCTGGACCGGCCCGCAAGCGATCGACGGTCTGCCCGTCGAGGGCACGTTCCGCGCGCACCAGGTCCCGATCAGGGATGCACGCGACAACGTCGATCACCTGCACGCGCTGGAGCGATGGCTGCAGTCGTATCGGGTGGAGGAGCTGTTCGACGCGCAGGGGCGTCCGGCTCCCGATCTGCTCGCGACCTGTCCGCAAGGCGAATTGCGCCTGGCGATGAATCCGCACACCTTTGGCGGTCTGCGCCGTCGCCGCCTGCGCCTGCCCGACATCGATCGCTATGCAGCCGACGTGCGGGAGCGGGGCGCGCAGCTGATGAGCAGCGTCGCCCGTACCGGCGACTACCTGCGCGACGTGATCCGCGCCAATCAGGAGTTCAGGAACTTCCGCATCTTCAGTCCGGACGAACTCGAATCGAATCGTTTGGGATCTGTGCTTGAGAGTACGGATCGCCAGTACGACTGGCCGATCCCGGCGGTGGCCACGAATACTTCACGTGACGGGCGGGTCACCGAGATCCTCAGCGAGCACGTCTGCCAGGGCTGGCTGCAGGGCTATCTGCTCACCGGCCGGCACGGAATCTTTCCGTGCTACGAGGCTTTCCTGCCCATCGTGGACGGCATGATCAACCAGTATGCGAAATTTCTGAAGACCTCGCTGGAAGTGCCCTGGCGCGAGCCCGTGTCCTCGCTCAACTACCTGCTCACGTCCGAGGCCTGGCGTCAGGAACACAACGGCTACTCGCATCAGGGGCCGGGCTTCATCAACAACGTGCTGACCAAGAAGGGTTACACATATCACATGTACTTCCCGCCCGACGCCAACACCTTGCTGCACACGATGGCGCGTTGTCTTGCCGAGACCGATTCGATCAACCTCATCGTGGCGGGCAAGCAGATGATGCCGCAGTGGCTGGATATGGCGGAGGCGCGCGCGCATCTTCTGGTCGGTGCTTCGATCTGGGACTGGGCCAGTACCGACGGTGGCGAGTCCCCGGATATCGTGCTCGCGTCCTGTGGCGATTCGGTGACGCTCGAGACGATGGCTGCGATCGATCTGCTGGGTGAAGTGGCACCCGAATGGCGCATCCGCATGGTCAACATCGTCGATCTGATGAGTGTGGGTGTCCCTGAGAAATATCCGCATGGCCTCGCGCAAGACCGCTTCCAGCGGATCTTCCCGCTGGAGTGTCCGGTGATCTTGAACTTCCACGGCTATACGGCAGCGATCAAGCAGTTGCTCTGGGAGCGGGAAGAAGCGGTGCGCTTCGAGATCAACGGCTACCGCGAAGAAGGCACCACCACCACGCCGTTCGACATGCATGTGCGCAACCGGACCAGCCGCTATCATCTCGTCATCCAGGCAGCGCGCCGGCTGGCGCGAATCAAACCGGCCACGGCTGCGCACGCCGAGGCGATCATCAGCGACTTCGAATCGCGGCTCGAGCATCACCGCATCTATATCCGCGCGCATGGCATCGATGCGCCGGAGGTCCGCGGCTGGACCTGGCGCGGACGCTCGATTCGCCTGCGCCGGCCGACGGCCGAGACCAAGGGCTGAAACCATGGACAGGCGGCATGCGGGCAATCCGCTCCAGCAGTTGGGAGCCTTGGATCAACTGGTCTGGCTGGACTATCTAGACCGGCCCCTGCTGCGATCCGGGGGGCTTAAAGACCTGATCAGACGCTATGGTGTGAGCGGCGTCACCACCAACCCGGCGATATTCGGCAAGGCCTTGGGGCATGCGGCAGCCTACCGCGATCAGGTGGCGGAGGGCAGTCGTCTGGGGCTGAACGCGCAAGGAGTGTACGAGGCGCTGGTGAACGCGGATGTCGCCGCCGCCGCGGAACTCCTGTTGCCGGTCTACAAGAGTTCGGGGCGCGCATCTGGCTACGTGAGCGTCGAAGTGTCTCCGCATCTGGCCCACGATACGCGCGCGACGATAGTGGCTGCCAGGAGTCTGTGGCGAGCGCTCGATCGGCCAAACGTCATGATCAAGGTGCCGGCAACGCGGGCAGGTATCCCCGCGATCCGTCGCCTCACCGCGGATGGAATCAATGTCAATGCGACGCTCTTGTTCAGTGTGGAGCGTTACCGTTGCGTGATGGACGCCTATATGAGCGGGCTAGAGGACCGCTTCGCACCCGGGCTGAAGATGTCGCCCCCGGTCTCGGTCGCGAGCTTGTTCATCAGCCGCCTGGACAGCTATATCGATCCCCGCCTTCCGCAAGGTGCTGAAGCACTGCGCGGCGAGGGGGCGGTGGCGATCGCACAGACCGCCTACCACGCGTTCACCGAGACCTTGCACACAGCTCGTTGGAAGCGACTCGCCGAATATGGCGCGCCCATCCAGCGCCTGCTCTGGGCAAGTACCAGCACCAAGGACCCGGCGTACGCACCGATCAAATACGTGCAGGCGCTGGTCGCGCCGCGGACGGTGACCACGCTGCCGCCAGAGACGCTGGAGGCCTTCGCTGCCGACGGCAAGCCCGGCAAGTCATTGCCGGATGACCCTGGTTCGGCATTCGATATCCTGCAGACGTTGGCGAGCATCGGACTCGACCCGGAGAGCGTGGCCGATCATCTGGAAGAAGAGGGCATACGCAAGTTTGTCGAGCCCTACGATGAAAGCATCGCCGCGACCCGCGACTTGCTCGCGACACTCTCCCGGTAGGGACTGGCATCCCAACCCGATAGTCGGCATGATTTGACGGCCGGTCGGCCTATCCGCCAACGGTTATTTAGGTTATTTTCCATAAAGACGCACTCCGCACTGAAGGGCAGGGGACAGGGACCCCAGCGCGGCAAGGACGGCGCAGCGCCCTTAAAGAACAACGAATACAGGCTTGTGACCGAAACGAAATCCAGTTCCACAACGTGCGCTTGGCGGACCGGTCTGTCGGGTGTCATGCGTGTGCTGACGCGTGCGGTCCTGGCCGGATTCCTGGCCTGGAGCGGCGGGCAGGCGTTGGCGCAGCAGCCGGCGCTGGGGACGAGCCTGCACTTCAATCACATCACCATCGAAGACGGCCTTGCGCAGAACTCGGTTGCCGCTGTCCTGCAGGACAACAAGGGCTACATCTGGATCGGTACCCAGGATGGTCTGCACAAGTACGACGGTTATCGCTTCAAGATCTATCGCCACGAATCCGACAACCCCGATTCGCTCGCAGAAAACGATATCGACGCCCTGTGCGCAGATCCGGATGGCGGTATCTGGATAGGAACCTATAACGGTGGCCTCGACCATCTCGATGCAGATGGCCGGCATTTTACCCACTACCGCCACAAGACCGGCGACAAGACCAGCCTCACTTCCGATCTGATCTGGGCGGTGATGCGCGACAGCCGGGGCGATGTCTGGGTGGGCACCGATGACGGTCTGAACCTGCTCGATGTCGCGACCGGCACGGTAAGACGTTTCTACAAGCCACAAGCGAAGGACGCCAAAGCCAAAGGCGATGCCACCACAGGCCTCAGCGACAACGTGGTGTGGACACTCTATGAGGACAGTACCGGCCGGGTCTGGATCGGCAGCAACATGGGCCTCGATTATTACGATCCCGGAAGCGGTCAGATCGTGCGCTATACGGTGCCGAAGGATGCGCCACACTATAAGGATGTCAGCGCACTGCTGGAGCGGACGTCCATCAATATCATTCGCGAGACCAGTGATGGTTCGCTCTGGGTCGGTGCCGAAGGCGGTCTGGTGGAACTGGACGCCCAGCGCAAAGTCCGGCATGTCTACTGGCACGACCCCAAGAAGCCCGAGAGCCTGTCCAGTTCCCTGATCAGAGGCATCGTGCAAGACAGTGCCGGAAGTATCTGGGTCGGCACCTACGGCGGCGGCGTCAGCCGGCTCGATCGTACCACCCAGACATTTACCAACTACCTGCACGATCCTTCCGATCCCTCCAGCCTCGGCGGCGACAAGGTCGATTCGCTGTATCTGGATTCGGCAGGCCTGCTCTGGGTCGGCACGGACTCTGCCGGCGTGAGCACCTTCGACCCGACGACCCGCGCGTTCGCTCACTACCGGCGCAACCCGGCTGCGAAGGCATCACTTCCCAGCAACGTCGTCTGGTCGCTCTATGAAGATCATGCCGGACTGATCTGGGCGGCGACCGATTCGGGCCTCGCCAGCCTGGACCGGTCACGCGGCCAATACGTGGTCTATCCGCTCAAGGCGAAGAGGAAGAAGGGCAAGTCGACAGTCACCGCCACCCCTAGCTACGTCACCGGAACACGGGACGGGACACTCTGGGTCGGTACGGACCGGGGTCTGTACGAGCGGCCGGTCGGCACCAAGACGTTCATCCATCACGACCTTTCGCTGGCAAAGGAGTGGGCTCCACTTGCCGATGTGGTGAACGTGATAGTCGAGGACAGCCAGGATCGGCTCTGGCTTGGCACCGGCAGGGGGCTGATCCTTTACCAGCGCAAGGACGGGAAGTACCAGCGCTTCGTCCACGATGACAAGGACCCTTCGAGTCTGGTCAACGACATGGTGCTTTCCCTTCGCGAGGCTCCGCAGGGCAAGCTCTGGGTAGGTACCGATTCCGGTCTGTGTCTGTTCGACCCGGCGCGAAAGAAGTGCCGGAACTTCGTCCACGAGAACGACAATCCGGATTCACTCAGCCATAACAGCGTGATGTCGATGTGGCCCGCGGCAGACGGTGGCGTCTGGCTCGGCACTGCGGCGGGACTCGATCATCTCGCGACGGGAACCTGGAAATTCCAGCATTACACTGTTGCCGACGGCCTGCCCAACAACTCGATCTATGGCATCCTGCCCGACAATGCCGGCAATCTCTGGCTGAGCACGAACAAGGGTTTGTCGAAGTTCGACCCGCGTAAGAAGACCTTCCGCAACTATGATGTCACCGACGGCTTGCAGAGCGACGAATTCAACGCCGGCGCCGATTTCAGAAGCGATCGTGGAGAACTGTTCTTCGGCGGGATCAATGGCTTCAATGCCTTCATCCCCGCGGATATCCGCAACAATCCGCACAGGCCGCGGGTCGCGATCACGCGTATGCTTGAATTCAACCACGAAGTGGAATTCGGCAAACCGCTCGATCAGCTCGAGAACGTGACGCTGCCGTATTTCGACAACGTCTTCTCTCTGGAATTCGCGGCATTCGATTACTCGGCGCCGGAGAAGAACCGGTTCCAGTACATGCTTGAGGGATTCGACGAAAACTGGCGCGACGCGGGCATGCGTAACCGTGTCACCTATACCAACCTGGACCCGGGAACCTACGTGTTCCGCGTCAAGGGCTCCAACAACGACGGTGTCTGGAGCACCCAGGACGCGCGCCTGCGCATCATCGTGCTGCCACCACCCTGGCGCACCTGGTGGGCCTATCTGATCTACATTGCCCTCGCCAGCCTGCTCGCGGCTGCGGCCCTGCGCATGCACAACCACCGGATCCGCAACCGGCACGCGTTGGAAAGCGAGCAACAGCGTCGCCGCTGGGCCGAGACGCTCCATCAGCTGACGCAGGCGCTTGCTTCTTCGCTTGATCCGCAGGATATCGCCGAGCAGCTGATGGACAGCCTGCACCGGATGATGGCGTACGACCGCGCGGCACTCTATGTCGAAAAAGGCGTCGATCTCGATCTGGTCGCGACCCGCGGATTCTCGGATGCCGAGGTCACCCGCCTGCGCCTGTTGCCGGACAGTCACGCCCAGCTGTTCGCGGAATTGCGCCACTCCAAGGAATCCCGCAATGTCGCTGACGACAAGGCCGGAGAGCTGGTCGGCGATCGCGGGGCCGGGGAGGGGCCGGGCAAGTATCTTGCGGTTCCGATCTTCTCGCGCTCGGAAGAGTTCGGACTGCTCGTCCTCGGGCGCCCGGAGGCTCCGTTCTCGGAGCAGGAGATGGATATCGCCTCGGCATTCGCCAAACAGGCGATCGTCGCGCTGGACAACGCGCGTCTGTTCGCGGAACTCCAGAACCTTGCCACCACAGATGGCCTGACACGTCTGCACAATCGGCGATACTTCTTCGAACTTGCCGAACTCGAATTCAATCGCAGCCGACGTTACGATCGCGACTTGTCGGCGATCCTGGTGGACGCGGATCATTTCAAGCAGATCAACGACACCTACGGTCATGAACTTGGCGACCGGGTGCTCAAGATCCTTGCCAATACCTGCAGAAACAATCTCCGGCATTTCGATCTGATCGGACGCTACGGTGGCGAGGAGTTCGTCATCGTGCTTCCCGAGACGCCAAGCGCGGTGGCGGCTGATGTGGCTGAACGTCTGCGTCGCAGCGTCGAGAGCCTGCGCATCCCGACGCACAAGACAGAGCTCCGTATCACCATCAGTATCGGGCTCGCCACCACCACGCCCGACACCGGAGATCTGATGAGTCTGATCAACAGCGCGGACCGTGCATTGTACGAAGCCAAACGGCGCGGGCGTAATCAGCTGGTAATCTCTGGTTCGGCCGAAGACAGCAGCGCAGACTAGATCGCGGCGCTGCGCGGGCGGGCAGCCCGTTTCCCTTGGAGAAAGCAGATGAGAAGACGTAGCGCGCCTTTGCGCCACCGCCTGTTCATGGTGATCGTCGTCGTTACCGCGGCCGCGTTCGTATGGCCCTGGTATGCCCGTATCGACCGCGCCCTGCCGCTTGTATTCAGCCTGCCGCGTCCGTTCGCTTGGCTTATAGGCTGGGTGCTGTTCCTGTTTCTGAGCCTGCTGGTGGTCTATCTGCTGGACCGGCGAGCTGCCGCCGGGCCTGATGCGGAGATGGGCGAATGATCGCGGGGATACCTATCGAGCTGATCGTCTGCATCGCCTACCTGATAAGCGTGCTCGTCGTCGGTATCGTCCCGGGTCTGAAAGTCTCCGCCAGCGTGTCGGGTTTCGTTGCCGGTGACAGGAGCATGGGCACGCTATTGCTCTATTTCGTGCTCGGCGCCGCAATCTTCTCGTCATTCGCCTTCCTGGGCGGACCCGGTTGGGCGTATTCACGCGGGGCGGCGGCGTTTTTCATCATCGCCTATGGCGCACTGGGCATGGTTCCGCTGTATTTTTTCGGTCCGCGGGCACGTCGCCTCGGTGAGCGTTTCGGCTTCGTGACTCAGGCCGAGATGCTCGCACATCGATTCCGCAGCCGTTCGCTGTCGGTGCTCATCGCTGCGCTCAGTGTGGTCGTGTTCATCCCCTATCTGACGCTGCAGATGACGGGATCGGGTTATATCCTCTCCATCGTCAGCCATGGCCTCATCCCGACCTGGGCAGGGGCGCTTATGGCCTACAGCGTGGTCGTGCTCTACGTGATCTTCAGCGGCGTGCTCGGCGTCGGTTGGACGAGCATGTTCCAGGGTATCGTGATGATGGCGATCGCCTGGGGGCTGGGGCTTTATCTGCCCTACAAGTTTTATGGCGGTGTGGGCGAGATGTTCCACCAACTTGCCGCCAGCAAGCACGCGGCGATGCTGGTCCCGCCCGGTCTTGGCAAGGACGGCATGCCCTGGAACTGGTGGGCTTACAGCTCGGTCATCGTGGTCTCCGCTCTGGGCTTCTCGTGCTGGCCGCATTTCTTCATGAAGAGTTTCGCCGCGCGCAGCGACGACAGCCTGAAGAAGATGGTGGTCATGTATCCGACGTTCCAATTATTCCTGATCCCGATACTGATCATCGGCTTCGCGGCGATCCTGTTGTATCCGGGCGTGAAGCCGGCCGACACGATCCTGCCGTTCATGCTCCTGCACGCGGGCTTGTCGCCGTGGCTGGTGGGGCTGGTCAGCGTCGGTACGCTGGCGGCATCCATGTCGTCCGGTGACGCGATCCTGCACGCCGCGGCTTCGATCGGAATCCGCGATGGTCTGGGGGTGATCTTTCCCGGCCGCATGGATGACCGGCGTGAACGCCTGCTGATCCGCATCCTGGCGCTGCTGGTGGCGGCGGTAGCGTTCTATTTCGCCGTGACCTCGAACGTGTCGATCGTCGCCCTGCTGGTGGCGTCCTATGGCGGGGTCGCGCAGTTATTCCCGGTCATCGTGGCAGCATTCTACTGGCGGCGTGCTACCGGACCGGGTGTTCTCGCCGGGCTGATCGCCGGCATCGTCGTGAATACGATCTTCCTGAAATTTCCGGAACTCAAGCCGGTGCCTCTGCACGAAGGCGTCTTCGGCCTGGCCGCCAATGTCATCTGCCTGGTGGGCGTGAGTCTGCTCACCCGTGTGCTGCCCGAAGAGCACCTGGAAGCCTACGACAGTCCGGGGTGGGACTAGGTCTACGAGAGGCGGAGGAGGGGCCCCACGCCAGTGGGGATCCGACCCTCGGCGTAGGCCGGTCGTGCGCCCGCCATCCACCGGCGGGCGCATCCCGCCAAAGCGGGAGCCCTGCTCTACGCCGCGGACGGCCGCCTACGAGAGGCGGAGGAGGGGCCCCACGCCAGTGGGGATCCGACCCTCGGCGTAGGCCGGTCGTGCGCCCGCCATCCACCGGCGGTCGCATCCCGCCAATGCGGGAGCCCTGCTCTGCGCCTCGGAGGGCCGCTGCGAAACGTGGAGGAGGGGCGCTGTGCCCGTGTGAGGCCGCTGAACGGCTTGAGCGCACCTAACGCCGGGTCAGGGTGGTCAGGTAGGTCTCGACTGCGGAGGCGGGCATGGGGCGCGCGTACAGGAAGCCCTGACCGCGCGTGCAGCCCAGCCCACGCAACAGTTCGGCCTGGCGCTGGGTCTCGACACCTTCAGCGACGATCTCCATCTCCAGATTCTCGGCCAGGTGGGCGATGGTGCGCACGATCGCCATATCGCCGGGATCATGCTCTATGCCGGCGACGAACGAGCGGTCGATCTTGAGCGTATCGAGCGGGAAGTTCTTCAAGCCACTCAGCGACGAGAACCCGGTTCCGAAATCGTCCATCTGCAGGCTCACGCCCACTGCGCGCAGACGCGAGAGCGTCTCGGAGGCCAGCTCTTTGCTCTCCATGAACACGCTCTCGGTTATCTCCATGCACAGGCTCGACGGCGTGAGCCCGGTGAGATCGAGGATGCGTGCGACGCGCTGCGGCAGTACCCAGTGCGAGAATTGGCGGTTGGCGATGTTCACGCTCATCTTGAGGTTCTTGAACTGACGGTGCTTTCGCTGCCAGCCGCGCAGTTGCGCGCAGGCCGTCTCCATCACCCACCAGCCGATCGGTATGATCAGCCCCGATTCCTCCGCCACCGCGAGAAAATGCTCGGGCAGCAGCAGACCGCGTTGCGGGTGCTGCCACCGGACGAGGGCCTCGAAGCCGACCAGACTGTTGTCGGCGAGTTGGAATATCGGCTGGTAGTAGACGCGCAGCTCGCCGCGATCGAGCGCCAGGCGAAGATCCGTCTCGGTGCGCAGGTGGTCCTTGACGCGCTGATGCATGGTCTCGTCGAACACGACGTAGCCCGCCTTGCCTGCTTCCTTGGCTCTGTACATCGCGGTATCGGCGTCGCGCAGCAACTCGTCGGGGGTCTCATAATGTTCGGCGCTGAACACGATACCGATACTCGCGTTGGTGAACACATCGTGTCCGTCCACCGTGAATGCGCGTGACAGCTCCTCATGGATACGGTCCGCCACGATGGTGACGTCCTCCAGGCCCTCGATCTGCTCCAACAGCACCGTGAATTCATCGCCGCCATGACGCGCGATGATGTCATTCGGACGCAGGCAGGTACGCAGGCGATTGGCGATCGCCAGCAGCAGACGATCGCCAAAGGCATGACCGAGACTGTCGTTGATCAGCTTGAACCGGTCAAGGTCGAGAAACAGCACCGCGAAACGTACGCCGTGCCGGCCGGCACTGAGTGCACGGCGCAGCCGTTCCAGGAACAAGGCCCGGTTGGGCAGTCCGGTGAGCGCATCATGGAACGCGCTGCGTACCAGTTGCTGCTCGGTACGCTTCTGTTCGGTGATGTCGCGCACCGTACCGGTGATGCCGCGCTCGCCTTTGTAGTTGATCGGGCTGACCAGGATCGACGCGACGCTGCGGGTGATGCCGTCGCGGTGCAGCAGGCGCGCCTCATAGGGCTTGCTGCTGATGTCGTCATGGAGGGTCGAATGCGCGCTTGCCAGCTGCTGATCCTCGGGCGCGATGATGCGACCGAACTCCATGCCCAGCATGTCTTCCGGGGTATAGCCCAGCATCCGGGCAAATGCATGATTGACATAGACGAAAGCGTCGTTCTGGGCGATGAATACGCCGTCCTGGCTGGTATCCACGAGCGTCCGGTATTTCTCTTCCGATTCGACCAACGCTTCTTCGGTGGCCTTGCGCGCGGTGATGTCCTGGATAGTGCCTTCGTAGTAGAGCACGCGGCCGTCACTGTCACGTACGACTCGCGCGCTGTCCGAAACCCAGATCACGGAACCGTCGCTCTTGATGATCTGGAATTCAGCGTCGGAATAGGAGCCGCGCTCCTCGAGCTGGCGGATCAGTTCGGCACGCTGTTGCGGGTGCACATAAACCTTCGCGGCGATGTTCGCGCCGCTGCGCAGCAACGCGTCCGCGCTCTCATAACCGAGGGTGTTGGCCAGCGCGGGATTGGCGCTGATCACCCGTCCGTCGGGTGTGGTCTGATAGATACCTTCCAGCGAGTTCTCGAATATCTTGCGGAACTTTTCCTCGGTCTCGCGCAGCGCCGCCTCCTGGCGCCGGCGTTCGCTGATATCGCGCACGATACAGACGGCTCCACCATCGGGAAGTCGAGCCAGCGAGATCTCCTGCGGATAAGTCGTGCCGTCGAAGCGGCGGCCGAGCACTTCACCCTGCCAGTAGCCGCTTTCCTTGAACGCGGGCACGATCTCGTCGCGAAACCGCGCGAACTCATCTTCCGTGGCAAGCTCGGTCCAGGGGCGCCCAAGCACAGACTTGTCGGAGTCATAACGGTTCAGCCGGCGATGCGCCTGATTGACGTAGACATAGCACATGTTCTCGTCGAGCAGAGCGATACCGTCGACTGAAGCTTCCATGGCGGCGAGCTGGGTACGCTGAACGACTTCCGCATGCTTGCGCTCGCTGACATCGCGGACCACGGACAGCACGGTATTGCGGCCGCCCAGGCGGAACAGATGCGCGTTGCTCTCGACCGGGATATGCAGCCCGCTGCGTGTGACCAGGATGGTCTCGAACAGCGCCGAGCCCTCTTCGAGCAGGCGCTTTCCCGGTCTCGGCGGCGGGGATCCATCGGTGCTGGTGACGATATCCAACGGCGTTTTCTTCAGCAGCTCTTCGCGCGTATAGCCGAGCCGCTCGCAGGCCATGTCGTTGACCTGGATGAACTGTTCCGGATTACCGTCGGCATCGATGGTATAGACGAAGATGGCATCGCTGCCCGCATTGAACAGCGTGCGGTAGGTCAGGTCGCGCTGGTGCAGCGCATCCAGCGCCGCCTTGTAATCGGTGATGTCCTGCATCGCGGAGAGCACATAGGCGCTGGCCCCGATCTGGATGATCTCGGCCGACATCAGCACGTGGCGGCGTTCGCCGGTCTTGGTGAGGAAATGGACATCGCGGTTGTATACGCGTTCGCCCAGCTGCAGGTCGCGCAGGACGGCTGCGCGTTCTTCCGGATATTCCCAGAAGCCGGCTTCCAACGGTGTGCGCCCGATCAGTTCCGCGACGTCGTATCCGAGCACGCGCTCGAACGCGTCGTTGACATCGGTGAAGCGTCCGGTCGCGTGATCCGTGATCGAGAGCATGCTCGATGAAGACTGGAAAGCGGTGGAGAACTTCTTCGCGGAAAGGCGCTGCAGCGATTCGGCACGCATGCGCGCGAGCTCGGCACTGGCACGGATCGCGAGCAGACGCATCGCGGAGGTGAGGTCGGTGCTGAGATCGAGCGGCTTGCACGAGAGTATGCACAGGTGGCCGATGCTATCGCCGCGCGGAGACGAGAGGGCGATACCGAAGTAACCGTGGATGTCGTGTTCTGCGAGCCAGGCATCGTCGGGAAACTGCGCCGCGATCCCGTCGGACATGAACATCATGCCGTCACGCAGTACCTGTTCGGCCGGAGTATCGGCGAATACGAGCTGGCCACTGGAAATGCTCTCGCCGCGCTGGAAACCGGCGAGGATCTCGAGCGCGGGAGGTTCGGCGTCCTTGAGCTCGGTCACATAGGCATAGTCGACGCGGACAGCCTCGGCGAGGCCTTCGACCAGCACGACGAAGAACTTCTCGCCAACCACGGAAGCGCCGAGTTCCGTCAGGCGACGGAACAGCGCGTCAGGCTGGTCGGCGATATCTGGCTTCGGTCTCATTCAACGGATAGCTGCGGCGAGCCCCCCTCGACGGCTCAGAGGCTCAACATAGCACTTTCTGTGCCCATTATCTCCGATTGTGGGCTGCGGGAAGGGTGGGGGATCGCGCTCCCAGTGCGGTGCCGCTCAGAAGCGAAGGGCGGGGAGCGAGCCGGCGAGATCGACGGCGTGGCGTCCGCCCGCATCGGTCTTGCCAAGCATGTTCAATGCGTCCTTGAGCTTGTCAGGGGCATCGGAGTGGGCGGCCAGCGTGCCCCCGACCCGATACGCCCCGTCCCGGGTGACGGTGGCGACCAGCTGGACACCGAGCGGGCCTGAAGCATCGCGGATCCGGGCGCGCAAGGCACCGCTCTCGGAATCGATATCGGCCGCATAGTCGCCCAGCGCGATGTCCTGCGGCCAGGTCAGATGGAGATCGGTGACGACGATGCGGCCTTTCGCACTCGGCGCCCCGGACGCGGGGATATCGAGTTCAGCGAGATGCAAGCTCGCACGGCCGCTGGCGAGGCCGGTCAGCGCCGGGACCATATCAGCTACGCGCGCCAGCGCCAGATCGGCGTCCACGTCCTCGACGTGCAGGCTGCCGGCGAAGGAGACGCTTATGTCTGCACTGGCGCTCGCCGCGGGGTCGCTCACGCTGACAGCGGCTGCTATCCGCCCCAGCAGCAGTGCCCAGACATGCATGTCCCAGCTGACTGCGCCGAACGAGCGGCCCCCGAATGTCGCCTCGGCCGCACGGCCGTGCCAGACGGTGCCCTGGAGACCGGCAAGTCGGATGGCGCCGAGGTCGCGGGCGAGCCATCCATAGGCGGTCGCCGCGGGCACCGTGGCGAGCAGAAACACCAGGTAGGCACCGGTGCCGATAAGGGCGTTGAGGACGATGCGGCGTCTCATGAGCCGCGCGAGAGAGTGATCTGGGCGTTCACGGTGCCCGGCGCTTCGGCGCGGTCGACACTGACCGCATCCACATGGATCGCATAATCCGCCTGCAGGGCGCCCAGCCAGCGTACCAGGGCGTCGAAGGGTGCCCCTTCGAGCTGGACCCTTACGCTGTCACTGCCATCCGGTTGCAGACGTTTGATCGCCGGACCGAGTGCGGTGGACCGGGCGGTGCGATCCACCGTCCCGAATAGCGACTCGCTCTTGTTCACGCCCGGGCGGGCGGCGGTCGAACCACGCAATGTCTCGATCTCCACCACCGCGGACCGCATCCAGGTGACCAGGGCGGTGTCGGCATCGACGCGACGCTGCCAGTCGGTCTGTGCATTCAGCAGCGGGTCGACGACACCGGCATAGAGCAGCATCAGGAGCGTCGCAACGGCACCTATGCCGACGGTGATGCGCTCGCGCCGGTCCAGGCCCAGAAACCAGTCTCTAGTCTGTTTCCAGAGGCTCATCTGCCACCCTCGCGCACGGTCAACTGCCCCTCTACGCCGTCCCCTGCAGCGTTGGCCGAGTTGATCTGGACATCGAAGCCGGCAGTGTTGCTCAATTTCTGCTTGTAGTTTTCAAGTGCCTGCATGTCTTTGGCCATGAGGCTGATCTGCAGGGTGCCGTCGCGATAATCGAGGGCCTTGATCTGCATCCCGCTGCTTCCCGCCAGGGCGGTCCCGGCGGCATTCAGGGTGTCGAGGAAGGTGCCACTGCCGCCGCTGCTCGCGCGCAGGGCGCGCAGGCGCTGCTCTGTCTGCACGCGGGCATCCTCCATGTGACTGACATCCGGCACCGCGCGATGGAAGAGGCTGCTTATCTCCTGCTGCAGTCGCGCCTCATGCCGGTGCATCTGGTAGATATCGAGGCCCTGCTGGACGCCGAAAAGGACAAGCCACACGGCGGCGAGTATCGCGGCCGGCCGCCAGCGACGCCACTCGCTTTCCAGTCCGCTGCGCGGACGATAAGGCCCTTGCAGGAGGTCGAAGGTCTCGCCGGCCACCAGCGCCGCTCCGCAGCGCCCCAGCAGCGGCTGGTCACTCTCGGTGATCTCGACCTCCAGGTCGCGCGAGTGCAGTGCGTGTGCCAGCGCGTTCGCCTGTTCGCGCATCGCTGGCGTAGTCTCCAGGCGGATCCCTGCCGGCCGGCGCTCTCGCTCGAGACTGTCCAGCCAGCGTTCGAGGCCTGCACCTGCGCTCCCGGGATCGAGCACGAAGCCGGCCGCGGGCGCTATCCGCACCCGGATGCCGTCAGCTTCCAGCGCCGCGCTCCAGCGATCGTCCAGCGCCGGCAGAGCCATGAAGTCGGGCAGCATCGCATCGGCGCTGATGCCGGCTTCGCCGATGCGGGCTCGCCAGCGCTGCATATCGGCATGACGCACCACGGCCACAGCCTGCTCTCCGTCTGCGCTGCGTGGTCCCACGGCGAAGTGGAGCTCTTCGATGTCTTCGGCCAGTTGATCTTCGAGTGCGAACGGCAAGGCCTGCGCGATCTTCTGCGCGTTGCGACTGGGTACACGTGCCGAGAGGATCACGGTATCGAACCCGGGCACGAGTACGGTGACGCGGCGGCCATCCGCTTGCCGGGCGGCCTCGAGGAGGGTGGAACTCTGCACGCTGCCGACCCGGTTACCCTGGGCGTCGATGACGAGCCAGCGCACCGTCTCGTGCGCTTCGTCCAGCGAGATGATCAATCTTTCCGCCATGCGCTAAAGGGTCCCGAAAGTCCGTCGGAGCGTCCGCGTGCCGCCGTTGGCATCGCGGGCCAGCAGACTGTACAGGGTCAGGCTCGTCGTGCCAACGGCCACCCGGGCGGTGACCAGGAAGTAGCTGCTGGCCACGGACAGGCGAACCTGCGTGTTCTGCTGCACGATCTGATGGAACTCGCTCACATCCTTGAAGCCCTTGTTCACTTGTACCTGCTGGACCGATTCGATCTCCGCGGGGGTGATGCCGTCGGCCAGCGACTGCAGTACGAGCGCCGGCGCCGTGTTCACGTTGATGGGCGTGGTTGTCGGCAGGGCAGTGACATACGGCGCCAGGCGGGCAAAGGCTTCGCGATCGAAGCCTTTCACCAGCATCAGCTCGCTGGTGCTCGTCATGGGGCGGTCTGACGCGGCATAGGGCGGCTGCAGATCGCCGTAGTACTGATCTTCGGCACCGTCGGGAAAGCGCGGCTGCGTATCCGGATCGATCCAGTCCAGCACCGCGTCTGCCAGCTTCGGATCGAGGCCGACCAGCGTGAGCAGACGCTGGAACTGGGCGAGTTCGTCAGCTTGTACCTTGCCCTTGGAATCGACCAGATCGTTGATGTTGAAGCGCCCATCCATGTCTTCGATGCGGCCGGTGATACTGCCGCCATCCACCGGCAGCGGCGGCAATTGCATCGCCCAGGGCTCGGTCAGGCTGTCGGTCTGGGTCTTCTCGGCGTCGCGTCGCAGGATCTGCGCGGCCCAGGCTTCGGCACCGTAAGCGTAGGCTTGTGCCTGGGCGCCGTGGAGGATGTTTTCGCTGCGCCGCTGGGCGAGATTGGAATCCCAGACCATGGCGGTGGCGAGCGTGGCCGACAACGCGAGCACGACCAGCGCGATGATCAGTGCGATGCCGCGTTGGCGCGATCTCATTGCGCCACCTCCACCACGCGGGTTATGCGGCCCAGGTCCTTCACGTCGATGGCGACCTGGATGCCTTTGGGCAGGATATCGATGTACTGGGTGGGATCCTGGTTGAGCGGCGGCCATTGATCCTGCCATTGCCCCTGGCCGTCCAGAAAGCGGACGGTAAACCGGGTGACGCCCTTGATCAGAGGCTGCTCCAGCGGGTCGGTGACCCTCGCCTCGTCCAGCACCGGCCATACCAGGCGTACCAGATCACCGTCCTGCAGCCGGTAACCGACGCGTTCGAGCGTACTGCGTGGCCGGCCGAGTGGATTGCGCCAGCCGCCACGGGTGAAAGCCAGCGTGGGCAGATCACGTTCCGAGCCGCGCAGGGCGGGCAGCATCTGACCCTGCAGGGGCGACCGCACCGGGCGGTGGGCGATCTGTGCGAGGTCCCGCGTCAGGATGGTAACTCCCTGCTGCAGTTCGCGCAGGCGCTGCATCTGTGCCTCGGTCGCTTCGCGCTGGTGGATCACCGAGGCGAGCCCGCCGTAGGCCATCGCCGCGACGAACACGAAGATGGCCACCGCGACCAGCATCTCCAGCAGAGTGAACCCCGCCTGGCGACGGCGCATCGGGCGGCATGCGTTCACGTTCCGCCTCCCGGTGTGCGCTGCCCGCCACTGTTGATCGGGCTGGTCCTGGTCGGGTTGCCGGGGTTGGTGGTGATGTCGCCGGCGGACGTTCCCGGGGTAGTGGAGCCAGGCCCCGCAGCCGGCGCGGGCGGTACCGGATGGGCGATGAAACCGACCAGGCTCTGGATCGTGTCGTCCGGCTTGTCTTTCAGCGCCACGTCCACTTCGATGCGGCGCAGATCCGGGTCGGCTGTCTTGATCACGTGGACTTTCCAGTGCCATTGCTCGCCGGCAAGCTCGGAATCGCCATCGCTGTCGCCCAGATCGGGCCAGTCGGGCGCCAGTCGCAACTCGGCGAGCCGGTTCTCGGCCACCCACTCGGCGAAGGTACGGTCGCGCAGGCCGACAACCGTGCGCGTGCTCTGGCCCGCAGAACCCAGGACCGCAAGCATGGCCATGGAGACCACCGCCAGTGCCACCAGCACCTCCAGTAGCGTGAAGCCGTCTGCGCGCTCCCGGCCCCGCCTCATTCCCCGGGCTCCTTGAGATCGACCGCGCCGGTAACGCTGCCGCGGATACGATAGGGGCGCGGGGCATCGGGGCCCGAGACCGTGATCTCGAAGGCGCTGAGTTCGCCGCTCGACAGGGCGACTAGCTGCGGCTGCGGTCCCTCGTCGGCGTTGTTGCTGGCGCCGGTGTCGTCGGCAGCGTTCGCATCGCTCGTATCCGGCGGCGGCTTGAGCACCAGCTGCTGGCCTTCGAGCTGGAGCCGGAGGTCGATCTCGTCAGGAAGCTTGCGTTCGCGGAAGCTGGGATCGTCCGTCACCGGTTGCCAGGTGGTGCCATCCCAGACATAGAAGCTGTAACTGTGGGGGCGGATCTCGATACCGATCTCACGGCCTTCCATCACCGCATCATCGCTGGCCAGGCGGATGAGCGCTGCGAGCCTGTGCGCATTGACCGCGGTCTCCTGGCGCCCGCCGAGCGCATTGACCGACACCATGGCAAGGCCGGTGAGGATGACCGCGATCACGATCACCACCAGCAGCTCGAGCAGCGTGAAACCTCGTTGCCGGACCTGCGGATATGGCTTCGCCCCCGCCATGGGCGTCGCCTAGTTGAGGTCCCAGTTACCGATATCCGCGTTCACGCCCGTGCCACCCGGCTGATCGTCGGCCCCGAGCGACCAGATGTCGATGGTCCCGTGCGCACCGGGATTCAGGTAATGGTAGGGGTGGTCCCAGGGATCCATCGGTACGCGGGCCAGATAGCCGCCTTCCTTCCAGTGTTTCGCTTCCGGGGTGCCGGTCGGCTTCTTCACCAGTGCCTCGAGACCCTGGTCGGTGCTCGGATAGTTGTAGTTGTCCAGCTTGTAGAGATTGAGCGCCGACTCGATCGCGCGGATATCCTGCTTGGCCTTCGCGATGCGGGCCTGATCCGGTTTGTCCATGATCTTGGGGATGACGATCGAGCCCAGGATGGCGATGATCACGACTACCACCATCACTTCGATGAGGGTGAAGCCGGCGTTGCGTTTCAGTGTGCGCATAGTTTCCGGGTTTGCCTGGTGCCGACAAGGGCAGTTAAAGTTCGCATCCTTGTCCCGTGGCGCCGTGCGAGGGCGCGAGGATGCCTGTAATTTTCGACCCAATGATACACGAAAGGTTCGCCCGTGTTGGTCCTCCCTGAGCGGTTCCGACGCCAGCTGACCGCGGCCTGGCCGGTGTGCGCGGTCGCTGCGCTGTGCACGCTGCTGCAGCTGTTCTCGACGGCGCTTGAACCCGCACTCATATACCGCCGTGCGGAAGTCTCCGACGGTCAGTGGTGGCGGCTTGTCACCGGCAACTTCGTCCATCTCGGACCGGGTCATCTCGTGCTCAACCTTGCCGGGCTCGCGCTGCTGTGGTTGCTGGTCGCCGATGTCCTTCCCGGCATCGAGTTTCTCGCCACGCTGCTGCTGGGTTGCCTTGGCGTGGGCGTGGGTCTGTTCGTGTTCAGCCCGGCTGTCGCCTGGTACGTGGGGTTGTCCGGCGCACTGCACACGCTGTGGGCGGCCGGGGCCGTGCGCATGCTGCGCCGGCGCGAGCCGGTGGCCGTGCCCTTGCTTGCCTTGCTCGTCGGCAAGCTCGCCTGGGAGCACTGGGTGGGTGCGTTGCCATCGTCGGAAGCGCTCGCCGGCGGGCCGGTGGTGACTCAGGCGCACCTTTTCGGCGCCGTGGCGGGGATCGTGGTCGGCCTGGGGCTGGTCGCACGGACATGGCGACGGTCCGCAAACCGCGACTGAATCGTTATACTACGCGCCTTTCCAACCCAAACCTGCCTGACGGAGGTATTCGGATGCGTTATTCGGTGGTCTTTCCCGGCCAAGGCTCGCAGTCGGTCGGCATGCTCGGCGGTCTCGCCGGTCGTGACGCGGTCAAGCAGACCTTCGCCGAAGCGTCTGCGGCGCTGGGTTACGATCTGTGGCAGCTCGCGCAGGAAGGCCCGGCCGCAGCGCTCGATGCCACCGAACGCACCCAGCCCGCGTTGCTCGCCGCCGGCGTCGCCTGCTGGCGCGCCTGGCGCGAAGGCGGCGCGCCCGCTCCGGCTTACCTGGCCGGACACAGTCTGGGCGAATATACGGCGCTGGTCTGCGCCGGGGCACTGGATTTCGCGACCGCGGTGAAGCTGGTCGAATTCCGCGGCCAGGTCATGCAGGAAGCGGTCCCCGCCGGCAGCGGCGGCATGGCCGCCATCCTGGGGCTGGACGACGCGGCGGTGCGTGCGGTCTGTGCCGAGGCTGGGCAGGGCGAAGTGCTCGAAGCGGTGAATTTCAACGCCCCCGGCCAGGTGGTCATCGCCGGAGCGCGGGCCGCCGTGGAGCGGGGCGCGGAGCTGGCGAAGGCGAAGGGCGCCAAGCGCGCGCTGATGCTTAACGTGAGCGCTCCCTCGCACTGCGCGTTGATGCGCCCGGCAGCAGAGAGGCTGGCCGAGCGCCTGGCCGAGACCGAGATTCGCAGTCCCGGGATCGAGGTGATCCACAACGCCGATGTCGCGACTCATGCCGATCCGGCGGCCATCCGCGACGCCCTGGTACGCCAGCTCTACAGTCCGGTGCGCTGGGTGGAAACGATCCACAGGCTCGGTGGCGCCGGTATCGCCACCGTGGTCGAGTGCGGCCCGGGCAAGGTGCTTGCCGGATTGACCCGCCGGATCGACAAGGGGCTGTCCGCACTGGCGGTATTCGACGAAGATTCCATCAACAAGGCATGGGCCGAGATCGG
This sequence comes from uncultured Pseudomonadota bacterium, assembly GCA_963739695.1. GTDB lineage: Bacteria > Pseudomonadota > Gammaproteobacteria > Natronospirales > CAVUBB01 > CAVUBB01. The sequence continues at coordinate 216,929 of CAVUBB010000021.1, forward strand.
GGAGCAGGCATGAACCTGGAAGAGGACTTCGAGCGATGCAT
>CAVUBB010000022.1:0-192669 GCA_963739695.1 uncultured Pseudomonadota bacterium
GATGTATTGCTGGCCGACAGCGCCTGATCGCTCCGTTATAATGGCGCCCCGATTCAGGGATATCCCGACCAATTTCCCGCGGGTGGCGTCTGCCGCCCCTTCAGGATTCGAACCAACTCAGGAGTCACCCATGGCCTATCAGCACATCACGCTACCCGAGGGCGGGCAGAAGATCACCGTGCGCGACGGCAAGCTCAACGTCCCCGACAACCCCATCCTGGGCTACGTCGAAGGCGACGGCATCGGCGTCGACATCACGCCGGCTTGCCTCAAGATCTGGGACGCGGCGGTCGCCAAGGCCTATGGCGGCAAGAAGAAGGTGCACTGGTGCGAAGTGTTCATGGGCGAGAAAGCTGCCGGCATCTACGACGGCAACTACTTCCCGGAAGAGACCAAGGAGGCCCTGCAGGATCTGGTGGTCTCGATCAAGGGCCCGCTGACCACGCCGGTGGGCGGTGGTTTCCGCTCGCTCAACGTCTCCCTGCGCCAACAGCTCGACCTGTATGCCTGCGTGCGCCCGGTCAAGTACTACCGGGGCGTGCCCAGTCCGTTGCGCGAGCCGCAGAAGATCGACGTGGTGATCTTTCGTGAGAACACCGAAGACGTCTACGCCGGCATCGAATATGAATCCGGCAGCGCCGAGAACGCCAAACTGGCCAAGTTCCTGCGCGAAGAGATGGGTGCGACGTTCTTCGAGGACGCGGGCCTCGGCATCAAGCCGATCAGTCCCTTCGGCTCCAAGCGCCTGGTGCGCAAGGCCATCCAGTACGCGGTGGACAACAACCGCGATTCGGTGACCCTGGTGCACAAGGGCAACATCATGAAGTTCACCGAGGGCGCGTTCCGCAAGTGGGGCTATGAAGTCGCGCGCGAGGAGTTCGGCGATGTCACCATCACCGAAGACGAGCTCTGGGAGAAGTACGATGGCAAACGCCCCGAGGGCAAGATCGTCATCAAGGACCGCATCGCCGATATCATCTTCCAGCTCATGCTGCTGCGCCCGGATGAATTCTCCGTGCTCGCGACCATGAACCTGAACGGCGATTACCTCTCCGATGCCATCGCCGCGGAAGTCGGCGGCGTCGGCATCGCTCCGGGGTCGAACATGGCCGATCACGTGGCCGTGTTCGAGGCCACTCACGGCACCGCGCCCAAGCATGCCGGCCAGGACAAGGTGAACCCCGGTTCGCTGCTGTTCTCGGGCGTATCCATGTTCGAGTACATCGGCTGGCAGGAAGTGGCGGATATCATCACCGCCGCCTACGAGAAGACGGTGGGCGAGAAGGTCGTGACCTACGATTTCGCCCGCCAGATGGAAGGGGCTACCGAAGTCAGCACCAGCGGCTTCGCCGATGCCATCGTGAAGAATATGTAGGCCGCGAGCGGCCCGCATGCCAGACGGCGGCCTTCGGGCCGCCGTCTGCGTATCGGCTGCGGCCCGTCACGGCCCGGATCGCGGGCCCGCGGGGCTTTGTTCTACAATACAACGTTCGAGAAGCGTCCAGGCCTGTCCAGGAGTACCTATGGCTACCGCGCCCGAAAAGACCACTTTCGCTCAGCGGCCAGCGCTGGTTTTTGCCGGTGCGGCACCGCCCCTTGAAGGCTTGCGCCGCGAGATCAACGCGCTCTACCTGGCTGACGAGGCAACATGCGTGCGGGCGCTGCTCGAGGAGGCACGGCTGCCCGACGACGCTCGCGCCCGCATCCAGGAACGTGCCGCGACTCTGGTCGAGGCCGTACGCCGGCAGAGCATGGGCAAGTCGGGAATCGAGGCCTTCCTGCAGCAGTATGATCTGTCTTCCCAGGAAGGCATGGTGCTGATGTGTCTGGCGGAAGCGCTGATCCGCATCCCAGACGCCGAGACTGCCGACAAGCTCATCCAGGACAAGCTTCGCGACGGGCGCTGGGAAGAGCATCTGGGCAGATCCTCGTCGCTGTTCGTCAACGCCTCGACCTGGGGTCTGATGCTCACCGGCAAGATCCTCAAGCTCGATCGTCGCGCCGAACGCAACCTGGGCAATTTCATGGGCCAGATGGTGCAGCGCGTGGGCGAACCCGTGGTCCGCACCGCGATGCGTCAGGCCATGCGCATCATGGGCTTCCAGTTCGTGATGGGGCGCAGCATCAAAGAAGCGATGAAGCGTGCGCGCAGCAAGGAGCACCGGCTCTACCGGCATTCCTTCGACATGCTCGGCGAAGCCGCGCTCACCGAAGCGGACGCCCGGCGTTATCTTGAAGCGTATACCGCTGCCATCGACGCAGTCGGCCGCGAGAAGGACCCGGACGCCGATGTGCACGATTCGCCGAGTATCTCGGTGAAGCTCTCGGCGCTGCACCCGCGTTACGAACTCGCCCAGCGTGAACGCGTACTGGAGGAACTCGTGCCGGGCCTGTTGCAGCTCGCCGAACGCGCCAAGGCCAACGGGATCGCGCTGACCGTCGATGCCGAAGAGGTCGACCGCCTCGATCTCTCGTTGGACGTGTTCGAAGCGGTCTACCGTTCGCCTTCGCTCGAAGGCTGGGAAGGTTTCGGTCTGGCGGTGCAGTCATATCAGAAGCGCTGCATCCGTCTCGTGGACTGGGTCGTGGAGCTCGCGCGCGACGTGGGCCGCCGCATCCCCATGCGCCTGGTGAAGGGCGCTTACTGGGACACCGAGATCAAGCGCTTCCAGGTGGATGGCGAAGCCGGTTACCCGGTATTCACGCGCAAGGCCAATACCGATGTCTCCTATCTGGCCTGTGCGCGGCGCATGCTGACGGCGGGCGAGGCCGTCTATCCGCAGTTCGCCTCGCACAATGCGCATACGGTGGCGAGCATCCTCGAGATGGCCGGGGCGCGCAAGGATTTCGAATTCCAGCGCCTGCACGGCATGGGCGAAGAACTCTATGGCGAATTGGTCGGCGCCGACAAACTCGGCGTCAATTGCCGCGTGTACGCACCGGTGGGCGCGCACAAGGAGCTGTTGCCCTATCTCGTGCGTCGCCTGCTGGAGAACGGCGCCAACACCTCGTTCGTGAACCGTATCGTGGACGCGCGCGTGGCGGTCGCCGACATCGTCGCCGACCCGGTCGCCGAAGTCGAGGCGCTTGCAGTCATCGCTCATCCCCGCATCCCGCAGCCGGCGGACATCTACCGCGCCGCAGGCTTCGACCGTGACAACTCCAAAGGTCTGAACATGCACGATATCGTCGAACTGGAACGCCTCAAGACGGAGATGGAAAAGGCGCTGGAGAAGGAATGGGTGGCGGCCCCGGTGGTCGGCGGCAAGGTCCTCGACGGCGTATCCAAGCCGTCGCTGGATCCGGCCGATAACCGGCGCGTGGTCGGCACCATCGTCGAAGCGGATGCCGATGCGATCAAGCTGGCCATCGCGACCGGCTACGCCGCGCAGCCGCGCTGGGACGAGACCCCGGCCGATGAGCGCGCAGCATGCCTGCTGCGTGCAGCGGACCTCTACGAGCAGCATATGGCCGAGTTCATGGCTCTGTGTACGCGCGAGGCGGGCAAGTCACTGCCCGACGGCGTGGCCGAAGTGCGCGAAGCGGTGGATTTCCTGCGTTACTACGCCATGCGCTGCAGGGAAGATTTCGGCAAGCCCATGGAGATGCCGGGACCGACGGGCGAGAAGAACACCCTCTCGTTGCATGGCAAGGGCGTGTTCATCTGCATCAGTCCGTGGAACTTCCCGCTCGCCATCTTCACCGGCCAGGTCGCGGCTGCGCTCGGCGCCGGTAACGCGGTGCTCGCCAAGCCCGCCGACCAGGTCTGTCTGATCGGCGCTCTGGCCGTGCGCCTGTTGCACGAGGCGGGCGTACCCGGCGATATCCTGCATTTCGTGCCGGCGCGCGGTTCGGTGATGGGCCAGCATGGTGTCGCCGACGAACGCGTGGCGGGGGTGTGTTTCACCGGTTCCACCGGTACTGGCAAGGTCATCAATCGTACGCTCGCTGCGCGCGAAGGCATCATCCCCACGCTCATCGCCGAGACCGGCGGTCAGAACGCGATGCTGGTCGATTCCTCGGCCCTGCCCGAGCAGGTTGTGATCGATGTGGTGCAATCGGCCTTCCACAGTGCCGGTCAGCGCTGCTCGGCTTTGCGCGCGCTCTATCTGCAGGAAGAGATCGCCGATCGCGTGATCGAGATCCTCAAGGGTTACATGAAGACGCTCAAGGTCGGCGACCCGGGTCTGCTCGAGACCGATGTCGGGCCGGTGATCGACACGCCGGCACGCGATTCGCTGGAAGCACACGCGCAGGAGATGATCGGCAAATACACGCTGATCGGGCGCTGCGAACTCGGTCCCGAGTGCGCTAACGGCACCTTCGTCGCGCCGACTGCGGTGGAGATCCCCAGCCTCGAAGTGGTCGAGGAAGAGAACTTCGGCCCCATCCTGCATGTGGTGCGCTACAAGGCGAAGGAACTCGACAAGGTCATCGATCAGATCAACGCGACCGGCTTCGGGCTTACCCTTGGCGTGCATTCGCGCATCGACTCGGAAGCGGACTACATCCAGAAGCGGATCAAGGTGGGTAACGCCTACATCAACCGCAACATGGTCGGCGCGGTGGTCGGCGTGCAGCCTTTCGGGGGGCAGGGGCTTTCCGGCACCGGCCCCAAGGCCGGCGGCCCGCATTACATGCTTCGTTTCGCCACCGAGCGTACACTGACGATCAACACGGCAGCGGTCGGCGGCAACGCGAGCCTGCTGTCGTTGTCGGCAGACTGACCACGTCCGGATATCCCCTCGGGGAAGGCGCGCGATGAATATCAGCATCTTCGACATGTTCAAGATCGGTATCGGACCTTCGAGTTCGCATACCGTCGGGCCGATGCGCGCCGCGCGCCAGTTCCTGGTGGATATGGAAGCCGCCGGTCGGTTCGATGCGATCAACCAGGTGAGCGTGCAGCTTTACGGTTCATTGGCGCTCACCGGCCGCGGCCACGGTACCGACCGTGCGGTATTGCTAGGTCTGGAGGGCGAGACGCCTGACGGCGTCGACCCCGACAGCATCGACGCGCGCCTGCGATCGATCCGCGAGAACGAGCGCATCCGTCTGCTCGGTCGACACGAGATCGCCTTCGACGAGGAGCTCGAGCTCCTGTTCCATCGCGACCAGGTGCTGCCGAAGCATTCCAACGGCGTGCGTTTCACCGCGTTCGATGGCGATGGCAAGCAGCTCGCGAGCGAAGATTTCTATTCCATTGGCGGCGGCTTCATCATCCGCGGCGATGAAGAAGAGGGCGACGCCGCGGTGGATGCGGTACAGGTGCCTTATCCATTCACCAGTGCCGCAGGGCTGCTTGAGCTGTGCGAGCGCGAAGGGCTCAGCATCCACGAACTGATGCTTGCGAACGAGAACGCCTGGCGCCCCGGGGCAGAGACCCGTGCTGGGCTGCTCGATATCTGGAGCGTGATGCAGGACTGCGTGCAGCGCGGCCTGCGCGAAGACGGGATCCTGCCAGGTGGTCTGCGCGTGCGTCGGCGCGCGCCCAAGCTCCATCGCGATCTGATGGAGCAGGGTGAACCCGGGCCGATGGAACTGATGGACTGGGTGGATCTGTTCGCGCTCGCGGTCAACGAGGAGAATGCCGCCGGTGGCCGCGTCGTCACCGCACCCACCAACGGGGCCGCGGGCATCATCCCGGCGGTACTGCATTACTATCAGCGCTTCCTTGACGGCGCCGACGACGAGGGCGTGATCCGCTTCCTGCTCACCGCAGGTGCGATCGGCCTGCTGTACAAGAAGAATGCCTCGATCTCGGGCGCGGAGATGGGCTGTCAGGGCGAAGTTGGCGTGGCTTGCTCGATGGCGGCCGGCGGCCTGGTGGCCGCGCTTGGCGGCGACGCCGCGCATATCGAAAATGCCGCCGAGATCGGCATGGAGCACAATCTCGGTCTCACCTGCGATCCGGTCGGCGGGCTGGTGCAGATCCCCTGCATAGAGCGCAATGCCATGGGCGCATTGAAGGCCATCAACGCGGCCCGCATGGCCATGCGTGGCGATGGCAAACATCATGTCTCGCTGGATCAGGTGATCGCGACCATGCGCCAGACAGGCCGCGACATGCAGGCGATCTACAAGGAGACTTCGCTCGGGGGGCTTGCGGTCACTGTGACTGTGACCGAGTGCTAGGCTGAGCCGAGAGCGGGATCAGGCGGCATCAAGCTGGCGGAGTACCGCGTTATGTCCATGCTCGCGGGCGAGATCGCGGGCCGTACGGCCGTCGTCGCTGGCCACCGCCGGATCGGCCCCGTAACTGATCAGCAGCGATACCATGTCTTCGCGCCCGCTTGCCGCGGCGCCCATGAGCGCAGTCCAGCCGCCGTGCTGATGCGCGTTCGGTTGCGCTCCATGCCCCAGCAATATCTCCACGCAGCGCAGATTGCCGCCGGCGACGGCGCTGTGCAGCGGATGAACGTTCGTCGGGTTCAGCGAGACCGCATCGACATCGGCGCCGAGTTCGAGCAACAGCGTGAGAGTCTCGGCGCGCCCGAAGAAGGCCCCCAGATGCAGGGCCGTGAACCCGTCCGGCGCATACGTCTCGATCAGGTTACGGTCGGTGTCCAGGTGCCGGCGCACCCGTCCGGTCTCGCCGAGCGCTGCGGCCTCGAACAGGTCCACCCCTTCGCGGTGGCGCAGGATCTCGTGCGCGAGGTCGTCACGCCGCTGATACAGCGCGAGCAGCAGCGCCGAGATCCCGGCTGCATCGCGCGCCGTGGCCAGCCCCGGCGTCGCTTCCAGCATCGTGATCAGGCGTCCGGTATCGCCCTGGAGTACGGCATCGATGACATCCCGCTCCGAACTCATATGACTCTTTTCCCAATGCAGTGCGGCTAAGTATAGTCGGCTGGCCGGGACCTGCCAGGCGAACTCGGCCGGCCGCACAGAGTCGAACGCAGTGTCCGCGACGCGGACGCCGAAGCATCCGATCCATCGCGATGCCGCATGGGCGGCAAGGAGGCGAGATGAGCAAGAAGATGATCGACCGCGAACTGGGCCGCAGCGGATTGAAGGTGTCCGCACTGGGGCTGGGCTGCATGGGCATGTCCGATTTCTATGCGGGCCGGGATGAAAGCGAAGCGCTGGCCACCATCGACCGGGCTCTGGAACTCGGCATCGATTTTCTGGATACGGCCGACATGTACGGTCCGTTCACCAACGAGGAACTGGTGGGGCGGGCGCTCAAGGGGCGTCGCGATCAAGTCGTCCTCGCCACCAAGTTCGGTAATGAACGCAGCGCCGACGGCAAGTTCCTGGGCGTGAACGGCAGCCCCGAATACGTGCGCAAGGCCTGCGACGCCTCGCTCAAGCGGCTGGGCGTCGAGCATATCGATCTCTACTACCAGCACCGCGTGGATACCACGGTGCCGATCGAAGAGACGGTGGGCGCCATGGCCGAGCTGGTGCAGGCGGGCAAGGTGCGCCACCTGGGGCTTTCCGAAGCCGCGCCCGCCACTATCCGCCGCGCACACGCCGTGCATCCGATCGCCGCCCTGCAGACGGAGTATTCCTTGTGGACGCGCGATCCGGAAGACGAGATCCTGCCCACGGTGCGCGAACTGGGCATCGGCTTCGTCGCCTACAGCCCGCTCGGACGCGGCTTTCTCACCGGCCGTTTCCAGAACTTCGAGGACTTGCCCGCCGACGATTACCGGCGCAACTCGCCGCGTTTCCAGGGCGAGAATTTCGCGCGCAACCTCGAACTGACGCATCGTATCGAACGCATGGCCGCGGAACGCGAGCGCACCCCGGCGCAGCTCTGCCTGGCCTGGCTGCTGGCCCAGGGCGAAGATATCGTGCCCATCCCGGGTACCAAGCACGTGCGCTATCTGGAAGACAACCTCGGCGCATTGGATGTCGAACTGAGCGAGAAGGAGCTGGACGAACTCGATGCCATCGCTCCGTTGGGGGTGGCCGCGGGCGACCGCTACCCGAACATGGATACCGTCAATCGTTGAGTACGTGGGGCCCGGAAGGGCTCCAAGTCGATGAAAAAGATACGGTTTTCCTCCGGGTGCCCGACGGGCTTGCCATGGCTGGACAGCTGTATATAATTACAGCATATGTATATCCATACAGGTAGCCAGCCATGAGCCAGCTCACGCCCCGCCAGCAGGAGATCCTGGAACTGATCCAGTCCGGGATCGAAGAGACCGGCATGCCGCCCACCCGTGCCGAGATCGCACACATGCTGGGCTTCAAGTCGACCAATGCCGCCGAGAGTCATCTGCGCGCGCTGGAGAAGAAAGGTGTCATCGAGCTGATCCCCGGTACGTCTCGCGGCATCCGTCTCACCGAACCGCCTGGACTGCCGCTGGTGGGCCGGGTCGCCGCGGGGCACCCTATCCTCGCCGAGCAGAATATCGAGACCCGCTACCAGGTCGACCCGCAGCTGTTCTCTCCGCGCCCGCATTATCTGTTGCGCGTGCGTGGTATGAGCATGCGCGATGCCGGCATCCTCGACGGCGACCTGCTCGCCGTGCATCGGTCGCCGGACGTCCGCAACGGCCAGATCGTGGTCGCGCGTCTGGGCGAGGATGTCACCGTCAAGCGCTACCGCCAGAGCGGTACCGTGGTGCGGCTGCTGCCGGAGAATCCCGAGTTCGAACCCATCGAAGTCGATCTCAAGACCGAGAACATGGTGCTCGAGGGCGTGGTCGTCGGCGTGATCCGTAACGGCGTCCGGGTCTGAGCCCGGCAAGGCGTGCGGGTGCATCGACATGAGCGGCGAGATCGAGCGGATACTGCAACACCCCGGAGTGTGGCGGGGCGGGGTGTCCACGCGCCTGGGCGAAGGTCTGCCGAGCGGGCACGCCTGCCTCGATGAAACTCTGCCCACGGGCGGTTGGCCCATGGGTGCGCTCACCGAGATCCTCGTCCGCCACGAAGGCGTGGGCGAATCGCGCCTGCTGCTGCCCGCGCTCGCACGGCTGAGCCGGGCCGGACGCTGGCTGGCCTGGGTCTCCCCGCCGCACATCCCCTATGCGCCGGCACTCGCCGGTGCCGATATCGACCCCGCGCGCGTACTCTGGGTCCGGGCCCGTCCGGAGCAGGCGGCATGGGCCATGGAACAGGCGCTGCGCTCGGGCAGTTGCGGCGCCGTACTCGGCTGGCTCGACAAGACATCCATGCGCGAACTGCGGCGTCTGCAGCTCGCCGCCGAACGTGGGCGGTGCTGGGGGGTCGTGTTTCGTCCCGCGCATGCGGCGGCGGAATCCTCGCCGGCTTTCCTGCGCCTGTGCGTGGAAGCGCAGGGCGAGGAGACAGACGTGCATATCCTCCGCTGCCGGGGCATGCGCCCGCGCCGATTGCGAACCCGGCTCTGAGTCGCCGCCGTCATGGCCGCAACACGTCGCAAGCGCCCCGCCGGAGCGAGAGATGCGGGCCCCCGCCAGCAGGCTGAACTGCCTTTCGCCGCCGATGTCTCGGCCATGCAGCCGCCTTTGCCGCCGGTGCACTCGTCACGTGCATGCACCGATGTCCTGTGGGCCTGCCTGTATTTCCCCGTGCTCGCGCTGGATGTGTTTGCCGGCACGCAAGATACCGCTTCCTGCGCGGTGGTGGAGGGCGAGGGCGGTCGTCGTAGAGTGATCGCTTGCGATGATGCGGCGCGCGCCGCCGGCATCGAGACAGGCATGAACGAGGCCGGCGCGCTCGCGCTCGAGCCGCGGCTGCATTGTTTGTCGCGACAACCGGATCTGGAAGCGCGTGCGCTGGAACGGCTGGCTACCTGGGCCGGCCAGTTCAGTTCCCAGGTCAGCATCGAAGCGCCGCACGTCGTCCTGTTCGAGATCGGCGGCAGTCTGAGGTTGTTCGGTGGACTGGAAGCTTTGTTCACGCGCGTGCATGCCGGCCTGGATGAGCTGGCTTATCGTTTTGTCAGTGCCTGTGCACCGACACCCGCCGCGGCCGTACTGCTGGCGCGTACCGGCGGGGGCTATGCGCACGACGACGCACAGATGCGCCGTATGCTGGCGGCGTTGCCGGCAGCCTCTTTGCCCTGGCCACAAGCCGCGCTCGAACGTCTGGAGGGCATGGGTGTGCGTTGTCTGCGCGATTGTCTGCGCCTGCCGCGCGATGGTCTCGCGCGGCGTTTCGGCCCCCAGGCGCTGGCCGGGCTCGATCGGCTCATGGGGCGCGCGCCCGACCCGCGCCGCCGGCATGTGCCGCCGCCGGTATATGGCGGCGAGATCGAGCTGCCGATGGACAGCGTGGCGCACAGTTTGCTGCTGCAGGGCGCTTCGCTTCTGCTGGCCGAGCTGGCAGGGGAGTTGCGCCGGCGCCAGGCTGGCGTGCAGTCACTCACCCTGCGATTCATGCATCGCGGACGTGCGCCCACGCCGCTGGTATTGGGCCTGGCGCAGCCGGTAGGCGACATCGCCTATCTGCAGCGTGTGCTCGACCAGCGCATGCAGCGGCTCGCTCTGGCTGCTCCGGTGCATCGGGTGAGTTTGCGCGCCGGGCGTCTCATCCCGCTCGCGCCGGATGCGACCGATATCTTTGCCGGCGCTACCGCGCCCGCGGATGCGCTCGCACTGGTGGACGATCTGCGCGCGCGTCTGGGTGAAGAGGCGGTATGCGGCCTGTGTCTGGTACCGGAGCATCGTCCGGAAGCGGCCTGGAACCGGGTCGAGCCCGGCACCACCTCACCCGTGCAGGCGCTCATGCCGCGTCCGTTATGGTTGCTCGAAGCGCCGCGTCCGCTCGGTATCCGCGAAGGACGTCCGCTCTATCACGGCGCGCTCACCACGCTGAGCGGGCCCGAGCGCATAGAGACCGGTTGGTGGGATGGCGGCGATATCGCACGTGACTATTATGTGGCGCGCACGCGCGAAGGCGTGCGTCTATGGATCTTTCGCGAGCGCCGCGGCGAGCGGCGCTGGTTCCTGCACGGCGTGTTCGCCTGAACCGGGCCATGAGCTACGCCGAACTGCATTGTCTTTCCAATTTCAGTTTCCTGCGCGGTGCCTCGCACCCGGAAGAGCTGGTGGCGCGCGCGGCCCGACTCGGTTATGCCGCCTTGGCCGTCACCGATGAATGTTCCATGGCCGGCATCGTGCGCGCACACCAGGCGGCCAAAGAGCATGGGATCAGACTCATCGTCGGCAGCGAATTTCGCTGTGAAGAAGGGCTCAAGCTTGTGGCGTTGGCGCCCGACCGGCAAGCCTATGGCGCCCTCTGCGCGCTTATCAGCCATGGCCGCCAGCAGGTCAAGAAAGGCGCTTACCGGCTCACGCGCATGGAACTGGCACGCGGTTTGCCCGGGTGTCTCGTGATCTGGCTACCCGATGGTTTGGGCACGCAAGTCGATGCGCGCTGGGTGGCGGAGCAGTTCCCCGGCCGTGCCTGGCTCGGCGTCGAACTGCTGGCGGCGGGCGATGACAAGGCACGGCTGCAGGCGCTGAGGCGTCTGGGCGAGTCGGCGGGCCTCCCGCTCGTCGCCTGCAGTGATGTGCACATGCACGTGCGCGGACGGCGCGCGCTGCAGGATACGCTCACCGCCGTGCGTCTCCGGAGTACCGTAGCGGCTGCGGGTCGGCAACTGTTCGCCAATGGCGAACGCCACCTGCGCAGTCTCGCGCGTCTGCGCCGGATCTACCCGTCGGAGCTGCTCGCCGGGAGCCTGGATATCGCCGCGCGCTGTACTTTCTCGCTGGACGCGCTGCGGTATGAATATCCGCACGAACTCGTACCCGCGGGCATCACGCCGGCCGCCCACCTGCGCGCTCTGACCGAAGCAGGCATCCGCACGCGCTGGCCGCAGGGTGCGCCGGGGCACGTGCGCGAACTGGTGGAGCACGAACTCGCCCTGATCGCCGAACTCGGCTACGAGCATTATTTCCTCACCGTGCACGACATCGTCCATTTCGCGCGCGGGCGCGACATCCTTTGCCAGGGGCGCGGTTCGGCCGCGAATTCGGCAGTGTGTTTCTGCCTGGGCATCACGGAAGTCGATCCTTCGCGCATGCGATTGCTGTTCGAGCGTTTCGTCTCGCGTGAGCGCGACGAGCCGCCCGATATCGATGTGGATTTCGAACACGAGCGCCGCGAAGAAGTGATCCAGTACCTCTATCGCAAATACGGACGCGAGCGGGCGGCGCTGGCAGCCACAGTCATCTCCTATCGACCACGCAGCGCCGTCCGGGATGTGGGACGGGCATTGGGTCTGGACGAGGCACGCATCCGGCGACTCGCCGGTGCGTTCCAATGGTGGGATGGCTCCCGTGTCGACGATGCGCGCCTGCGCGAGGCCGGCATGGATCCGGCGAGTCCTGTCGTGCAGCGTCTGATAGCCTTGGTGAAGATGCTTATCGGGTTTCCCCGGCATCTGTCGCAGCATGTCGGCGGCTTCGTGATCTCGCGCGGGCCATTGTGCGAACTGGTACCCATCGAGGCGGCAGCGATGCCCGAGCGTACCGTCATCGAGTGGGACAAGGACGATCTCGACGCCCTCGGCCTGCTGAAAGTGGATGTGCTCGCACTGGGCATGCTCAGCGCCATCCGGCGCAGCTTCCAGCTCATAGAGCGACATGGCGGTCCTGCGCTCACGCTGGCTGGCGTCCCGGCCGGTGATGGCGAGACCTATGCCATGATCCAGCGCGCCGACACCATGGGCGTGTTCCAGATCGAGTCGCGCGCACAGATGGCCATGCTGCCGCGTCTGCGTCCGGAAAACTATTACGACCTGGTGATCGAGGTGGCCATCATCCGTCCCGGCCCCATCCAGGGCGACATGGTGCATCCATATCTCGCGCGGCGCGCAGGCGAAGAGCCGGTGACCTACCCCAGCGCAGCCGTACGCGAGGTGCTCGAACGGACTCTCGGGGTTCCCATCTTCCAGGAACAGGTGATGCAGATCGCCATGGTCGCGGCCGGCTTCACGCCGGGTGAGGCCGACCGTCTGCGTCGCGCGATGGCGGCATGGAAACGCAAGGGTGGGCTGGGTCCGTTCGAGGATAAACTCATCCGTGGCATGCGCGCGCGCGGTTATACGGCAGATTTTGCTGAACGCATATTCAGGCAGATCAAAGGCTTCGGGGAATATGGTTTTCCCGAATCGCACGCGGCCAGTTTCGCATTGCTGGTGTATGTCTCGGCCTGGCTCAAGTGTCATCATCCGGCTGCCTTCACCTGCGCGCTGCTCAACAGTCAGCCCATGGGGTTCTACGCGCCTTCGCAACTGGTGCAGGATGCGCACCGCCACGGCGTGGAAGTGCTGCCGGTGCGGGTGGAGGAGAGTGTGTGGGAATGTACCCTGGAGCGCGGTGGTGATGGCAATCTGGCGCTGCGCCTCGGCTTGTGCATGGTCTCCGGGCTCGGCCGGGAGATGGGAGAACGTATCGTCGAGGCGCGTGTGGCGGGTGAGTATGCGGACGTCGACGATCTGGCTCGGCGTGCGGAGCTGGACCGGCCTGCCCTGGAGCATCTGGTCGCCGCGGATGCGCTGCGGAGGTTGAGCGGAAACCGCCATCGCAGTCGCTGGGCGGTAGCCGGGGTGGAAACGCCATTACCCTTGCTGGCCGCAGTGCCCATCCCCGAAGGGGTGCCCATGTTGCGTGTGCCCGCTGAAGGCGAGGAGATCGTGGCGGATTTTCGCAGCCTCGGACTCAGTCTGGGCCGCCACCCGCTGGCGCTCCTGCGTGCCCGTCTCGACCGTCTGCGCGTACTCGATAACGCGCAGCTGGCCGGAGCGAGAGACGGGCAGTCGGTGGCGGTGGCAGGCATGGTCATCAACCGGCAGCGTCCGGGCAGTGCCGCCGGTGTCACCTTCATGACGCTCGAAGATGAACACGGGCATGCCAACATCATCGTCTGGCGTCAGCTTGCCGAGAAGCAGCGGCGTGCCTTGCTGAGTGCGCGTCTGTTGCTGGTACGCGGTGTGGTACAGCGCCAGGATGGCGTCCTGCATGTCATCGCCGGCCGGCTGGAAGATCATAGCCACCTGCTCGGGCGGCTGTACCACCGTTCCCGCGATTTCCGTTGAGCACTGGTTGTGGCTGCCGCGCCTGCGGTAAGCTTGGCGCCCGTCCAGACCGGGAGTGACGATGGATCTCGATCTTTTGCGCACATTCGTGGAAGTCCACCGCACTCGTCATTTCGGTCGCGCCGCCGAGCGATTGCACCTGACCCAGTCCGCGGTAAGTTCGCGCATCCGCCTGCTCGAGCAGACACTGGGCATGCAACTGTTCACGCGCGATCGGCGCAACATCCAGCTCACGCCCGCGGGTGAACGCTTCCTGATCCATGCCGAGACGATCATCGATGCCTGGCACGAAGCTCAGCGTGACGTCGCCACGGCCAGGGAAGGGCGCCGCCCGGTCACGCTGGCTGCGCCGGTACTGGTCTGGGATATCCACCTGGGCGAATGGATGGGCAAGCTGCATCCCGCATTGCCCGAACTCTCGTTCATGCTGCATACGGCCGATGCGGAAACCGTGGTCTCCGGAGTCCTCGAAGGCGGGGTCGAACTGGGCTTTCTCCTCGACGTTCCGCGTCATTCCGGTCTGATCGTCCGCGAGCTCGGCGCGGTGGCGCTGTGGAAAGTCGCGGCCAGGTGCCGGCGCGGCCGCGCCGGTCTGATCGGTGTGGACTGGGGCGCGGCCGTCGCCGCGCGGCTGGCGGATGTGGAGCCCGGGATCGCGCATCCGGGCCTGCAGGTCTCGGGGCCGGCGATGGCGCTGGATGCCTTGCTGAAACTGGGCGGCGAAGCCTACCTGCCCAGGCCGCTGGTACAGGCGGCGGTCAAGGCGCAGACGTTGACCCGGCTCGAAAGTCCGCCTTTGGCGGTCCCGTTGAACGCGATCTATCGCGCCGCCGGCAACCAGCGCGATCTGGCCGAGCGCATCCTCGAATTGCTGGCGCCGGCCAGGGCCTGAGACGAGAGAGGCCCGGCGGGTGCCGGGCCTGTGAAAGGGTTAGTTCGGCGTCCTGTCGCTCAGAAGTCGTCGTCGTAGAATTCCCGTAGCTGGCGTTTCAGGCGCTTGGCTTCCATGTAGTCCTCGATCGCCCGCCACGAGCCCGGTGCGCGCTGCCTGGGCTGCTTGCGCTCCTGTTTCTTGATGCTGGCACGCGCGAGCATCTCGTCCAGGTCATAGGCTTCATCGTCGTCCGCGCTGTCGACCACGTCCTCTATACCGGTTGCACTGGCCCTGCTCATCTTGCGTCCTCGATTAGTCCCGGCCACCACGGCCGTTCCTCAGGGCGCTATATAAGGCCAAGGAGGGTGGGGATAAAACGATAAATTTTTGTCGTCTTGATAGACGTTGTCGATCATCAGCGGGAGCCCGGGCGAGCTCCCGCTGATGCAGGATGGATTGGGTCAGTCGTTCACGCGGTGGGTGTGCACCTTTGCGAAGAAGGTGTACATGGTCGGTACCACGAACAGCGTGAATGCCGTACCCACCGTCATCCCCGCCGCGATCACCAGCCCGATATCGAAGCGGCTGACGGCACCCGCGCCCGTTGCGATGAGCAGCGGAACCACACCGAGGACCATCGATGCCGTGGTCATCAGGATAGGCCGCAGACGTGTCGCGGCTGCCTGTTCGATGGCCTCGCGGCGGCTCAGCCCCTGCTTGATCTGCAGCTCGTTGGCGAAGGCCACCATGAGGATGCCGTGCTTGCTGATCAGCCCGATGAGCGTGACCAGGCCGACCTGTGTATAGATGTTCACCGTGGTCATGGTGACCAGCATCGCCGACAATGCGCCCACCATGGACAGCGGGACGCTGAGCAGGATGATGAAGGGATCGCGGAAACTCTCGAACTGTGCTGCGAGTACCAGATAGATCACGATGATGGCGAAGAAGAAGGTGTAGAGCAGCGCGCTGCCTTCTTCGATGAACTGACGCGATTGGCCGCCGTAGTTGATGGAATAGCCATCAGGAAGTACCTGCCTGGCGAGCTGGCGCAGCGAATCCAGGGCTGCACCCAGCGAGACGCCGGGTTTAGGCAGGCCCGAGATGGTCGCGGAATTCAGCTGCTGGAACTCGTTCAGCGTGCTCGGCTGCACCGTCTGCTTGATGTTCACCACCGTCGAGAGCGGCACCATCTTGCCGCCGGCCGCACGCACATAGTACTGGTCCAGCTGATCGCCCTGCAGGCGGCGCGATGGCTCCACCTGGGGGATCACCTTGTAGCTGCGGCCCTCCAGGTTGAATCGGTTTACGTAGTTCCCGCCCAGCATGGTCGCCAGGGACCCACCAAGCTCCTGCATGTCGATGCCCAGTGTCGCGGCCTTGTCACGGTTCACGTGGATATCGAGTTTGGGCACGTTGAACTTGAGATTGTTATCCAGGAACAAGAACTGTCCGCTCTTCTGTGCCGCCTGGAGCAGATCCTCCGACGCATCGAACAGCGCACGGTAGTTGTTGGTGGTGCTGACCACAAACTGCACCGGCGTACCTCCGCCGGTGCCGGGAAGCGACGGTCTGAGGAAGCTGAAGATCTTCAGTCCCGCGATCTTGCTCACTTGCTGTTGCAGTTCAGGCTGGATGTCTTTCGGTGTCCGCGAGCGCTGGTCCCAGGGTTTCAGTTTCATACCCACGAAAGCACTGTTCGGGCTCTGCGTGAACAGGAAGCTGTCGCTGTATTCGGGGTAGCCTTCCATGTCCTTGATGATGGGCTGGAGGTATTTCTTGGTGTAGTTGATCGATGCGGTCTCAGGCCCCTGGGCGACGAGGAAGACCACGCTCTGGTCTTCGTCGGGAGCGAGTTCCTTCTGCGAGAAGACATACAGGGCCACACAGTTGATCAGCACGAAAATCACCAGCACGACGATCACCGGGCGGAAGTTCAAGACCCTGTGCAAGACGCGCTGATAGTACTGTTTGAGTGCCTCGAACTTGTGATCGAGCCACTTGGTCAGGTTGCTGTCCTGATCGGCCGAGGCGAGCAGTTTCGAGCACATCATCGGCGACAGGGTCAGGGCGATTATGCCGGAGATGATGACGGCACCCGCCAGCGTGAAGGCGAACTCCGTGAACAGCGCGCCGGTGAGGCCCCCGAGGAAACCGATCGGGGCGTACACCGCGGCCAGAGTCAGGGTCATCGCGATGACCGGGCCGGCGATCTCGCGCGCACCGAGGATCGCGGCATCGTAGGGACTATACCCTTCCTCGATATGCCGGTGGATGTTCTCCACGACCACGATGGCATCGTCCACCACCAGCCCGATCGCCAGGACCATCGCCAGTAGTGTAAGCAGATTGATGGAATAGCCCAGCATCAGCATCACGAACACGACGCCGATCAGCGAGAGCGGGATGGTCACCACCGGGATCGCTACGGAGCGGAATGCGCCCAGGAACAGGAAGATGACCACGAGCACGATCACGCCGGCTTCGCCGATGGTGCGGATGACTTCGTGGATCGAACTACGGATATAGTCGGTCGCGTCGTACACGACCTTCATGTGCAGGACCTTGGGCAGGCTCTCCTGCACCGAAGGGATCACCTTGCGCACGTTGTCGATGGTATCGAGCGGGTTGGCGGTCGGAGTCGCGCTGATCCCGATGAAGATCGCTTCCTTGCCGCTGTACATCACCACCGAGTCATAGTCTTCGGCGCCCAGCTGCACGTTGGAGACATCCTTCAGGCGCACCAGGCTGTCGCCGTCATGTTTGACTACGATGTCCTGGAAGCCCTTGGTATCGTGCAGGTCGGTTGCCGCGCCGATATTTATGGCTACGTTGTGACCCTTGGTGGCTCCTACCGCTGCCAGATAGTTGTTGGCGCGGATCGCGGCAGCCACATCGGCCGGTGTCAGACTGTAGGCCGCCAGCTTGTCCGGGTCGAGCCATACGCGCATGGCGAAGACCTTGGCGCCGAGTATCTTGGCTTCGGCTACGCCATCGACGGTCGAGAGTTTGGGTTGTACGACGCGGCTGAGATAATCGGTGACCTGCTGCGGCGACATCTCGTCACTGTAGAAGCTGATGTAGAGCAGGGCGGTTCCGCGTTCGTCAGAGAGCTGGATCACCGGCGATTGGCTTGCTTCGGGCAGCTGGTTGCGAACCTCGTTGACCTTCGCCTGGATCTGGGTGAAGGCCTTGTTGCTGTCTGCGTTGAGGCGCAGATGCGCCTGGATGCTGCTCGAACTCTGACCACTGCTCGCAGTGATGTAGTCGATACCTTCGGCACTTGCGATCGATTGTTCTATCGGGGTGGTGACAAAGCCCTTCATCAGATCCGCGCTCGCGCCCGGATAGAAGGTATTGATGCTGATCACGCTGGTTTCCACTTTGGGAAATTGTCGGATCGCGATCTGCTCGATCGCGCGCAGACCCAGCAGGAGGATGAACAGACTGACTACCGTCGCCAGCACCGGGCGACGGATGAACAGGTCGGTAAATTTCATTCGCCGGCCTCCGCCTGTCCTTCGAGATCGACCTCGTTGTTGATCTGCACGGAGGCACCGTCATGCAGTTTGAAACTGCCGGCGGAGACCACCTGTTCGCCGGCTTTGAGCCCCTTGATTACCACGACCTGGCCTTCGCGCTGCTCCCCTACCTTGATGAAGCGTTGCTTGGCGACCAGTCCGTCCTTTGCATCCTTGCCGTCTTTCGGCGTGATCACGAATACGGTATCGCCGTAGAGCGTGTAATTGACCGCGGTGTTGGGGATGGTGACGACCGGCTGTGCCGTGCCGGCAAATATCTTCACCTCCGCGAACATGCCGGGCTTGAGCAGATGCTGGCTGTTATCGAGTGCGGCCTGCACCTGTACGTTATGCGTGGAGGGGTCGACCTTGGGCGAGATCGCGGTGATCTTGCCGGAGAAATCCTTGCCGGGTGAGCTCTCGACGCTGAGCTGGATGTCCTGTCCGGCCTTGAGGCGGCTGGCGTATTGCTCGGGCAGGTTGAAGTCCACCAGGAGGTGATCGAGGTCCTGCAATGTGACGATGGCCGAGCCCGGGCTGACATATTGGCCGAGATCGATCTGGCGGATGCCGAGATAGCCGGAGAAGGGCGCTTTGAGCGCTTTCTTGGCGATCACCGCCTGCTTGGCCGCGACTGCCGCGGTCGAACGCTGGAGCTGAGTCTGGGCGTTGTCGAGCTGCTCTTGCGAGGCGAGATTCTTCTTGATCAGCGAGCGGTAGCGTTGGAGGCTTTGCGCATCCAGTTTTTCCTGCGCTTGCAGTCCTGCCAGCTCGGCTACATCCGAGCTGTCGTCGAGCTGCACCAGGAGATCGCCTTTCTTGACCTTGTCTCCCGAGTGGAATTCGATCTTGACCACTTTGCCGCCAACTTCGGCGGTCACATCCACACCGTTCGAGGCGCGCAGGGTGCCCACGGCGGAGAGCGTCGGTATCCAGCTCTGTGCCTTTGCGGTGGAGCTGGCCACGGCGGTCGGCGGCTGCGCTTTCGCGAATTGCGCTTTCAGACCGAGGATGTGCTTGAACCAGATGCCGTAGACGATGCCGAACGCGATGATGAGCGCGCCCAGAGTCAGGCCGATGTACTTGAACAACCGCTTCTTCTCAGTCATTGGGGGGTCCTTGAGGTCACGATTTCTTGTTGCTTGTTGGCAGACGGCGATTGTTCGGCGCCGGCTTGTTCGATGGCATGTCGATGCGTGCGCAGATACTCATGCGCCGCGCTCATTACCGCATGTCCGAGCCCGGTGGCGAACAGGGCGCCCGGCGGCACCCCCTCGCAGGGCGGGCTTTCGAGGAAGCGCCGGCAGGAGTCGATAGAGGCCTGCAGCTCCGCCATGCGCTGGTCGAGTACAGCGCGCAGGCGTTCGGGCGGCATCAGGTGCGCGAAATACAGCAGCACCAGAAATTCGGAGCGCACGCGGTGGCGCGGCGGCGTCATTGACAGCGTCGTGTTGAAGGCCTCGCGCCCAGCGTGGGTGATCGCATAGACTTTGCGGTCGGGCCGGCCTTCCTGAGGTTCTTCGCGCCAGGTGACCAGGCCTTCGGACGTGAGTTCGGCAAGGGCAGGATAGATCGATCCGTAGCTCGCGCCATGGAAATGGCTGAACGTGGTCTCGAAGTATTTCTTGATGTCGTAGCCGCAGGCATCGCCGAGGCTGAGCACGCCCAGACACAGGCTCTTCACATCCATCCGTGGCTCCGCGGCGAAAAGGAGTACGTATTATATCTGTTTGATATATATCGGCAAGATATAGCATGTCTTTCCCGTCACTGTGCCTGGAATCGCCACAGTGCTGCCACTCTCTCATATGGGTTAGAAGAAGTTTAGAGAATCTGGAGAGGCTCGGGTTCCCAGACGGATAAAAAAATCTTTGCCGCAGTCGAAATTCTCACCGTCTATAAGCGAATCTTCATGTGAGGATACTTGCTGATAGAGTGTGGGTGTTGGGCGAACAGACGGGCCTTGTCAGGGGCAGGCACATGATCAGACAACAGCAACTGCATATCCCGACACCCGGGCGCGGCGCGATCGAGATCACCGATGCCATCGCCGATGTAGTCGCGGTCGCGGACATGGATATCGGTATCGCGCACGTGTTCATCATGCATACGAGCGCATCGCTGATGATCTGCGAGAATGCCGATCCAGAGGTGCTGCGCGATCTCGAGCGCTTCACCGCGCGGCTGGTGCCCGACGGCGATCCGATATTCCGCCACCGCGCCGAAGGGCCTGACGATATGCCGGCTCATGTACGCAGCATCTTCACCCAGAGCACGCTCGCGATACCCATCTCCGGGGGGCGCATGGCACTGGGCACGTGGCAGGGCGTCTTTCTCTGGGAACACAGGATGGCGCCACAGCACCGACGCGTCGTGGTCAGCGTCGATGGTCAATGAGCCTGGGTGCTACTTGCGCATATGTAACCGCCGCGCCAGATCTGCATGGCGGCCGATGCGCAGATCGGCAACGACCCGGTCGGTGATCACGCCATCGGCACCGATCAGGAACGTCGCCCGGCGCACGCCAAGCCCCAGCGGTCCGTCGCATCCATAGGCGCGTATCACGCGCTTGTCGGTATCGGCGAGTAAAGGGAAGGGCAGCTCATAACGCTCGCTGAAACGCTTGTGCGAGCCGGGATCCTGAGGGCTCACCCCGATCACCCGCACATCAGCCTGGACCAGATCGTCGTGCATATCTCTGAACGTGCAGGCTTCCTTGGTGCAACCGGGAGTGAAGTCAGCGGGATAGAAATAGAGCAGGACCGGCCCTGCGGCCAAAAGACCCGATAGAGAAACCGAGTGGCCGTCCTGGTCCGGAAGCGTGAAGTCCGGTGCGTGATCGCCTGTCTCCAGCATGGATGCCTCCAGTATGCGTCGTTAGCCGTGGTCGGAGAAATCCACCTCGAAGAGGTCGTAGTGAGTCTCCTGCATCCCCAATGCGCGATAGACCCTGGACGCATGCGTATTGCCCTTGTCCACATACAGGCGCAGCCCACAGGCTCCGCCTCCTTCGCGCGCCTGTGCTTCGACGAATCGATAAAGCGCGCCGAACACGCCTTGCCCGCGGAATGGCTCGCGCACATAGACCGACTGTATCCACCAGAACATGCCGTTGCGCCAGTCGCTCCATTCGAAGGTGAGCATGAGCTGGCCGATCGCCTCGCCGTCACATTCGGCGATGTAGTAACGGCCTTTGGCCGGATCGGCGAGAACGGCGGCCACGCCTTGTTCGACAGTCGTGCGGTCGAGTGCCTTTTCTTCGCTCTGTGCGGCGAGCGCGATGTTGAATTCGACTACGGTCGCGGCATCGTGGTCGCGGGCAGGGCGGATATCGATCTGCATCGAGACTCCTTGCTCAAGCTTGGCTTACGGAGCCCGGCCATGCCGGGCCCCGTCTGGGTTCAGGGTTTGCGGCGTCGAGTGATCGCGGCCAACAGGCCAAGCAGCGAGATCCAGGCCAGGCCCAACGCGCCACCGCCACCCCCGGAGCTAGATGTCGTCGGCGTGGTAGTCACCGGTGCGCTGATATCGACTGCAGCATCGGCGAAGCGGCCAAGGATGGCGCCCCCGGTGGGATTGGAAAGATTGACCGTAAAGCTGCGCGTGGAAGTCTGGCCTGCTGGATGTGACAACGGGATAGTGATGGTCTTGGTGCTGGTATCGCCATCCGTCCAGCTCACCGTGCCTGAACTGGCTGTGTAGTCGGTGCCGGCCTTGGCCGAGCCGTCCGCGGTCGCATAGTCGATGCTGACGGCACCGACGCCGCCCGAGCGGGTGAGCGTAACGCTGGCATCACTGGCACTCGCGCTGGCAGTGAATGTGCCCGTGGTGAAGCGGATGGAGCCCGCTCCGGGCGCATCGTAGGAAGCCTTGATCGTGTAGTTGATCCGCTGTTGCGCGAAATTCACCACTACCGCATACCAGGTGCCGGCTTGCGGACTCGCCACCTGTATCAATTCGTCTCCGTTCTTGTTGCCGCTCACCTTGGTTTGAGAGTCCGTGTAGAACACGGGATTGGCACCCGGCGCTTCGGGGTTGGCACTGAGTTCGATCTGATATTGCGGCGGTTTGTTGTAGCGTGCCAGCAGATCGATATCGACGTTGTTGTCGGTATGCGTCTCGATCGCAAGATTGGTCGCGCCGGCCGGCACGTCGATGTGATATTGGTGGAATTCATCCCAGTCGGTGCGCTGGATCAGCTGGGTGTGCGCCACTGCATTATCCAGATGCGCGATCTCCATGTAGAAATAGCGTGCCTGCGTCTGGCTGGGGGCACTGGCCGGCGTTAGATCGAGCTTGAACAGCGTCTGCTCTTCGTCGGTGACGTCGGCGACATGGATACGGAAAGTAGCCGTGGCAGTGGCGTTCTGAGTCAGGTTGGCGTTGCTCGGATCTGCGCCCTTGAGCATCGGCCCGAACGACTGAGCGGTCGTGGTCTCGACGGTCGCGAACGGCCCACCCTTGAACGCGCCGTCGATCGCGGAGAGTGTTCCGGTCACGTCGGTGGGCTCGTCCGGGCCGTCATTCTGCAGCGTCACCGTCAGGTCCACCGTCTCGCCCGGGTCGAGTTCGCCGTCGCCATCGTTGGCCGGATCGATCGTCGGATCGTCATTGACCGTGACGTCCTTCACGACGAACACGCCAGCGGACAGATCCTGCAGCGCTTTATAGCCGTTGAGGCGCCCGGTCTGCACGCGACCGTAGATCGTGCCGGTGCCGCTGCTGCCTGTCATGTCCGTACCCGCCATCAGATGCGCTTTGATCTGGCGATACAGCACGGGGCTGCCGGGGCTCTGGGTGCTGCCCTGGTCGATGAGGCGCTGTGCTACGAGAGCCGCCACACCGGCGGTGTAAGGGCTCGAGAAAGACGTCCCGGAGACGCTTACATACCCACCGCCGATATCGGTGGTCAGGATGTTGTACCCGGGTGCGGCCAGATTGACATGGAACGGTCCCCAGGTGCTGAAGAAAGCGATGTCGTCTCTGCGCGTGCTTGCAGCGACCGCGATGACATTGGGCAGGTCGTAGTTCGCGGGATAGCTCGCGACCGACTTGTCCATGTCGCTGTCTTCATTGCCTGCGGATGCGATGACCAGGACATCGTTCTCGCGAGCGTAGGCGATGGCATCATATTCAGCCTGAGCGAATTCCGGTCCGCCGAGACTGATGTTGATGATGTCGGCGCCATGGTCGACCGCGTAACGGATCGACGCCACCAGCGAGTCGCTGGACAGATCGGTCTTGATCGGCAGCATCTTGACCTTCCATGCCGCACCCGCGATGCCGACGCTATTATTTCCGACCGCGCCGACGCAGCCTGCAACCAGCGTGCCATGATCCTGGTCGCTGCTGCTGGATGCGGGGCTGCCTCCACCACACTTGCCGCTGGTTACCGTCGAACAATCGACGCCCGGGATGAAATTACCCTGCAGGTCTTCGTGATCGAGTTTGAAGCCGTCGTCGATGATCGCCACAGTCACGCCGGAGGCGTCTCCGCCCTTGCCGCCGTTCACGGAATCGAGATAGCCCCAGGCTTCGCTCATGTCCATATCGGCGTCGGGAATGCTGATCGTGGACGTCGACGTATTTTCCATCGCCCATTGGTCAGCGTAGCGGGGATCGTTCGGAGCGAGAGTCGTGGCGAGGCGGCGGCGCAGGTAGTTGGGCTCGGCATAGACCACACCAGGCATCTTCTGCAGGGCTGCCACGCCCTGGGCTACGCTCATGCCCGCAGGCAGGAAGACCCGCGACGGACCGCCGGCCATGGAGAGGCGGATATCGGTCAGCCCGATCGCTGTGGCGTGCCGGACGAGGTCGCGCTCGTTGGCCAGCGGCGAGAATTTGACCAGGACCTGGCCGGGCAGATAATGGCTTGCCGGCATGGCAGCGATCTGTGCCGGGCTGACCGCAAGTGCGGTCTGGCTGATCAACAGGCCTGTCAATGCGAGTGATGCCGCGAAGAACAGGCGAGAACGCGCGTGGATGATCATAGATGTAATCCGTCTTTACTTGAGCCTCTAAGAGACTCGCCAACCCCCCGGTCCGGATCCGAACCGCATGAATAAAGTGCGAGCGAGACGTCGCGTCACGGCATCGGGCAAAGTCTGCTGCCACCGCACGATGGCCGCCCCTTGCCCTGACCCGTCTGGAGATTATTGGTGTTTTGGCGCCCGAGTCAGACAGGAAATCTGTCCGGTTGCCCGCAGTTGTCGCTTCTGTCCAGCGCTGGTCGCAGTGCCTAAGCTAATGCAGAACGCGTGTCGAATCCAGTGTGAGCGTCGGCCCGCAGCAACGCTGGCGGCGTCCCGGGGGCGGTGTTAGAATACGCGTCCGCGCCAGCCCCCGCAGGGCCCTGGCGGCATGACGGGGCGGTAGCTCAGCTGGGAGAGCGTCGCGTTCGCAATGCGAAGGTCGGGAGTTCGATCCTCCTCCGCTCCACCAATATCGAAGCCGGGCCCAGCCCGGCTTCTGTATTTCTGGCCCCCGTAGCTCAGCTGGATAGAGCGTCCCCCTCCTAAGGGGAAGGTCGCAGGTTCGACTCCTGCCGGGGGCACCATTTCGCCGACTGATGATCTCGCCGTGAGGCCGAGGCTTTCGGCGGCAGCGCCGGTCGAACCTGCGGACCGATCCGTGGGTCGCAGGTTGTACCCGCGGCCATCCCTGGCCACGGCCCTGCGGGCGCACTGTGTGCGGTGTTGGCCGCTCCTGCGGCCGATGACGCCTGCCGGGGGCACTATTCCGCCTACAGCCGTCCTGATGTCCTGCTCGCGCCCCTCGCCGCATGGGCGCTGTCTAGCTCAAATGCGCGATTGCCAGACCTGTTGGCCGGTCTGGGCTGGCATTCAGGCTGGTCTCCCCCTTATATTCACTGTTCGCTATGGAAGCCCCCCAGCGCTTGGACGCACTCCCGGATACCGAGGAGGAGACGATGTCAGTCCTGCTTTCCCGTTTTACCCGCATCATGTTGATGGCTATCTGCGCCGTCGCCGTAACCGGCCTTACCGTGCCAGGCGCACTCGCCGCTACCGGCAAGGAACTAGGAGGCCTGCATTGGCGCAACATCGGCCCGTATCGAGGCGGCCGCACGCTGGCCGTCACCGGTGTCGCACAGAAGCCTGATACGTTCTATTTCGGCAGCGTCGTCGGCGGTGTCTGGAAGACAGACAATGCGGGAGCAAGCTGGACTCCGATATTCGACAAGGAGCCGATCGCGTCTGTGGGGGCGATCGCGGTGGCGCCTTCCGACCCCAATGTGATCTACGTGGGCACCGGGGAATCGGCTCTGCGCGAAGATATCTCCTTCGGTGACGGCGTCTATCGCTCCACCGATGCCGGCAAGACCTGGCAGCACATGGGGCTCGCCGATACCCGCCATATCGGCAAGATCATCGTGGATCCCAAGGATCCGAACATCGTCCTGGTGGCCGCGGTCGGTCACGCCTACGGTCCGAACGCGGAGCGTGGCGTGTTCCGTTCCACCGACGGCGGCAAGACCTGGAAGAAGGTGCTGTATCGCGACGACAAAACCGGCGCGATCGACCTCAGCTTCGATCCGGATAATCCGCGCATCGTCTATGCCGCCACCTGGCAGGTCCAGCGCTCGCCCTGGCACCTGGAGAGCGGCGGGCCGGGCAGCGGCATCTACAAGTCCACCGATGAAGGCGAGACCTGGAAGCGGCTCAGTGGCCACGGTCTGCCCGAAGGTGTCTGGGGCCGGCTCGGTATCTCGGCGGCCGGCGGCGATCGCGTGTATGCCGTGATCGACGCGAACAAGGGCGGGCTGTACCGGTCCGACGACGGCGGCAAGAGCTGGGATCGCGTCAGCGACGATCCGCGTTTCCTCGAGCGCCCCTGGTATTTCATGCGGGTCTACGCGGATCCGAGCGATCCCGATATCGTGTACGTTTGTAACACCGGCTTCTACCGCTCGACCGATGGCGGCCACCGCTTCGAGATGTTGAACACGCCGCATGGCGACAACCATGGTTTGTGGATCGACCCGCGCGACGGTCGGCGCATGATCGAGGGCAACGACGGTGGCGCGACGATCACCGTGGACGGCGGCAAGAGCTGGTCGACCGAGATGAACCAGCCCACCGCGCAGTTCTATCATGTCGCCACCGACGATCGGTTCCCGTACTACGTGTATGGTGCGCAGCAGGATAACGGCACCGAAGCCGTGCCCAGCCGCAGCGATATGGGTCGGATCAGCCAGCATGACTGGGATGTGGTGGGTGAGAACGAATCGGGCTATGTGCTGCCCGACCCCAAGGATGCCCAGATCGTCTATTCCGGCTCGTATTTCGGCATCCTCAGCCGCTTCAACGGGCACACCGGACAGGTGCAGGATGTCTCGCCCTGGCCGTACGATGCGGATGGCTATCCGGCCTCCGAGATGGACTACCGTTTCACCTGGACCATGCCGATGGCGTTCTCGCCGCAGGACCCGAACGTGCTTTATCACGGTTCGCAGTATCTGCTGCGCTCCGATGATGCCGGGCATAGCTGGACCCGCATCAGCCCCGATCTGACCCGCGACGACAAGCACAAGCAGGGCACCTCGGGTGGACCGGTCAGCCAGGACAACGCCAGCGCCGAATACTACGACCTGATCTACTCCATCGCACCGTCGTCGGTCGCTGAGGGCGAGATCTGGGTAGGTACCGATGACGGTCTGATCCAGCTCACCCGCGATGGTGGCAAGACCTGGCACAACGTCACCCCGCGCGGCATGCCGCAGTGGGCGAAGGTGAGCATGATCGATGCCTCGACCTTCGATGCGGGAACCGCGTACGTGGCCGTGGAAGCGCACAAGCTGGACGATTTCCATGCCTATATCTTCCAGACACATGACTACGGGCGCACCTGGGAACGTACGGATTCAGATATCAAGGCGCCGGCCTATGTGCGTGCAGTACGTGAAGATCCGAAACAGAAGGGCTTGCTTTATGCGGCCACCGAGACGGGCGTCTATGTGTCTTTCGACGACGGCAAGCACTGGAAGTCTTTGCAGCTCGATCTGCCGGTCACCTCGGTGCGCGATCTCGAAGTCAAGAACGGCGATCTGATCGCGGCCACGCACGGGCGCGGTTTCTGGATCCTCGACGACATCGAGCCCTTGCGCGCGATCGCCGCTGGTACCGATGCGTCGGTAACCCAGCTCTATGCGCCCAGGAAGGCATTGCGGCTGCGCACGATGGAAGGCGGCGGTCTGTCGTATCAGGCTTTCGGCGAGAATCCCGCGGACGGGGCCTATCTCGATTACACTCTGGCGAAGAAGCCGGGCGGACACATCAGCATGGAGATCCGTGATGCCTCGGGCGCGCTCGTGCGCCGCTTCGTGGACAACCCGCCGCCCGCCGATAACGATCACCCGCCGGAGTTCCCGGGTAGCGGCCCGTCAACGCCGACTGCCCTGGATACCGCTGCGGGCATGCATCGCCTGGTGTGGGATCTGCGCCGGGAGATGCCGCCCGCCATACCCGGTTCATTCGCCGACATGGGCGGGCCGGTCGCACCTCTCGTCCTGCCCGGAAAGTACACCGTGACCTTGACCGTAGACGGCAAGCACTACAGCCAGTCGCTGGAAGTGGCCGCCGATCCGCGGGTAAAGACCGGTGCTGATGGGCTGGCCGCACAGTACACACTGATGATGAAGCTCGACCATGCGGTGCGTCAGGACCACGCCGCGGCCAACGCCATCATCGACGTGCGCAAGCAGCTTGCCGATCAGCGGGCACGGCTTGGCGACGCGGCGGCTTACAAGGGTATCGTCGGGCATCTCAATGCTCTGGACGCCAAGCTGGCCAAGAACCTGGAGACGTTCTACCAGTATCGCGGACAGGCGACCGAGGCGATGCTGAACTACCCGACCCGGCTCAACGGCCAACTGAGCTATCTGGAGACTCTGGTGGATGCTGCCGACGTGGCGCCGACCGAGCCTCAGCAAGCGATGTTCACGCGTCTGCGCAAGGAGCTGGATGCGGCGCTGGCGAGATGGGGCACGCTGCAGCAGCAGGATCTGGCGCAACTGAACGCCGAGATGACCAAGGCGGGCATCAAGCCGGTCACGGTGATTCCGGCCGACGGCATCTGAACGGGAGGATGAGGGGCGGGCCGCAGCGGCCCGCCTCTCTGATTCAGCCTTTCTTCTTGTCCAGCGCGGCCAACGACTCGCGCGCATCCTTGTTATGCGGGTCGAGCTTGAGTGCGGTCTGAAACTCTTCACGCGCGCCCGGCATGTCTCCGGCTTTCGCCATGATCATGCCCAGACGCCAGTGGGCGTAAGTGGGCTGTGGCAGTGCGTGTGCGTGTCCGGTCTGCAGATAGTCGCGCAGGGCGCTCTTGCCCGCTTCGGCATGCAGGCCCGATAGTGCCGCCAATTTTCCCAGCTGGTATTGGGCCATCGCCTTGTCGTCGTCGTCATTGGCGATGACCTGGCGGAAAGCCTGGAATGCGCCGTCCCAGTCCTTCTTCTGTTCCAGCGTGAAGCCCAAGGAGAGGGCGGCATCCGACAGCGTCGGATCGAGTTTCAAGGCCTTGCGGTAGGCCGCGATGGCTTTGTCCACTTGCTTGGCTTTCATGTCGAACGCGGCCGCTGCTTCATAGCCGTGTGCGGGATCGATCTTCTCGATCGCGGCGAGCTGGGCTTTCGCCTTGGCTTCGTCGCCACCGGCGACGCCAGGTGCGAACAGGTAGAACTGCATCAAGGCCAGGCGCGCGTCGAGGTAGTCGGGCTTGAGCTTGATCGCCTGTTTGAACGCATCGCGCATGTCGTGCACGACGCCGAGTTTGCTGAAGATGCTTACCTCATCGACATAACTGCCCAGCATGACGCCCAGCAGAAATCGATATCTCGCGTTGTCCGGAGCAGCTGCGACTGCCTTCTTGATCTCTTTCACAGCGGCTTCGACCTTGCCCTGGGCAAACTCTGCGCGCGCCATCTCTGCCGTCACTTCGCCCGGCTTGCCGGCGGCGTCACCGAGCGTCTCGAGCAGATTCTGCGCCTGGGCGAATTCGCCTTTCTTGTAGAGGCCCCTGGCCTGGTCGAGCGGAAGCGGCGCTGTGGCGGCGGCTGCGTGCCGCACTCCGGGGCAGCCGAGGATGAGCGCGGCGAAGAGGATGAAGGTCTTTGAGCTGGACATGCTTCCCCCGATCAGACATTGATTCTCAAACCGTGGACCGATGCGTGGTCGCAGGCCGATCCACCGGCCTATGAAGGCGGACACATTAACGCATGCAGGGCAGTTTGGCATGATCGGCTGAACCGGACCTGCACAGCGGCAAGTCCTTTGCCGTCAGGATCCGCGCACGGCCATCACTCGGGCGGAGACAGGAACCCGAGCGTCGCGGCGTCGTCGGTGTGAGTGCTCTTGAACGTCTCGATACGTGCCTCGGCCTTGCCCGGGCGCTCGAGCCGGGCAAGGTGGAACACCGCTTCGCCTTCATGCACCAGCGGCAGGTTGTTGCGGCCGACGATGAAACCACGGAAGGGCGCCAGGATCTCTTTCTCGTCATCGCCCAGGGGGCCGGCGACCACGCCCATGAGCTGCCCCTTGTCCACCAGACCGCCCAGCGGCACATAGGCACGCAACACGCCGCTGCCGGGCGCACGCAGCCAGTGTGATTCGCGCGCGAGCAGCGGCGCGGGAGCTTTCTTGCGCCGCCGGCTCGGGGGCAGCATGCCGATCTCGCGCATCACGTTGAGGATGCCCTGGACTCCGGTGCGGATCGCGACCTCGTCGAAGCGCAGGGCTTCTCCGGCTTCATACACGATGACCGGTATCTCGGACTTGGCGGCGTTTGCCCGCAGCGATCCTTCCACCAGAGCCGAGTTGAGCAGCACGGGAGCGCCGAATGTACGCGCGATGCGCGCGGCTCGTTCGTCGTCGAGATCGGCCCGGATCTGGGGGAAATTATCGCGGTAGACCGCGGCGGTGTGCAGGTCGATGCCGTAATCGGCCTGGCTTACGATCTCGGTCAGGAAGGTGTGCGCCAGGCGCGAGGCCAGCGAGCCCTTCTCGGAGCCCGGGAAGCTGCGGTTGAGGTCGCGCCGGTCGGGCAGGTAACGGCTCTTCTGGAACACGCCGAGCACGTTGACTACAGGCACTACCATCAACGCGCCGGCGAGCTTTTTCACCGCCGGCAGGCTGATGAGCCGGCGCACGATCTCGATCCCGTTGAGTTCGTCGCCATGCACGGCGGCACTCACGAACAGCACCGGGCCTGCTTTGCGCCCGTTGATCACGTGCACCGGCATGTTGACGATCTCGTGTGTATAGAGCTGGCTGATCGGAAGGTCGATGGTCATGTGTTCGCCGGGGCGAACCGTGACCCCACCGACCATGATCAGATTGTTGCTCATCCTTTGGCGCCCTTGGTTCCGGTCTTGCCCTGCTTGCCGCGGCGTTCGATGAATTCGATGATCATCCGGGCGACGTTCTTGTGCGACGTGCCTTCGATACCTTCCAGTCCCGGCGAGGAGTTGACCTCGAGCACAACGGGTCCGTGGTTGGAACGCATGATGTCCACGCCGGCGACGTTCAGACCCATGATCTTGGCCGCGCGCACCGCAGTGGAACGTTCCTCGGGAGTGATCTTGATCAGTTCCGCCGTGCCGCCACGATGCAGGTTGGAGCGGAACTCGCCTTCCTTGGCGCGTCGGATCATGGACGCGACCACTTTTTCGCCGATGACGAAGCAGCGGATATCCGTGCCGCGTGATTCCTTGATGAATTCCTGGACCAGGAAATGCGCATGCAGGCCGCGGAAGGCGTCGATCACCGATTCCGCAGCTTTGCGCGTTTCCGCCAGGACTACGCCCACACCCTGAGTGCCCTCGAGCAGCTTGATCACCGCCGGCGCGCCGCCGACGAGATTGAGCAGGTCCTGCGTGTCATCCGGGGAATGCGCGAAACCGGTTACCGGCAAGCCGATGCCTTTGCGCGAGAGGAGCTGCATCGAACGCAGTTTGTCGCGCGAGCGCGAGATCGCGACCGACTCGTTGAGCGGATAGACGCCGGTCATCTCGAACTGGCGCAGCACCGCCGTGCCGTAGAATGTGATCGACGAACCGATGCGCGGGATGATGGCATCGAAGCCGGTGAGTACCTCGCCCCTGTAATGGATCTCGGGATTGTGACTGGCGATGTTCATATAGCAGCGCAATGGATCTATCACACGCATCTCGTGATCGCGCGCACGGCCTTCCTCGACGAGACGCCGGGTAGAATAGAGCTTGCTGTTACGGGACAGGATGGCGATCTTCATTGACTATCCTTGCGCGGTTTCAATCTTCTTCGATGTTGTCTTCGTCATTGCCGCCGTCCCCGTTCGCGCTGCCGGCGAGATACGAAGCGGCAGGGTTCACGATGAGGCGGTCCGCCATCGCCGTACGCCCGAGGAGCATGCGAAAGCGCATGTCATCGCGTGCAGTCAGCGTGATCTCGATCGGCCATTCCATATCGCCGATGCGTACAGGCGTGAGGATCACGAGACGCTCTTCGCGATGGCCGCCCGAGTCGCTCACCGAGCGCTGATCGACGATGTCGGCGACACAGTACTGCTCGACATCGGTACGCAGCTGCAACGGATGCATGCCGAAACGCACACGGCGGATGCCGTCTTCTTCGAAAGTCTGAACGTCGAAGGCGTGCAGCGCGGAAGTGCGCGCACCCGTATCGACTTTGGCCTTGATGCGCTGCAGGCCCAGCTCGGGCAGGGCGACCCACTCGCGCCAGCCTACGGTCCGCGTGGTGTCCATGGAATCGGCCATGCGTACTTCCAGCCTCGGCTTGAGAGCTCGACGCGCGCATCATAGCATCCATGGCCTGGCCGCAGTATGTTTGGGCGGGGTTCCGGGACGACGGAGGACGAGATGGCAGATATGCGGACGCCGCGCGTGGGCGTGTTCTGCGATGGCTATACGGCCCGTTACCATTTCGGACCGGAGCACCCGTTCGGCCCCGGCCGGCAAGCGGCATTCTGGACCGAACTGCGTGCGCGCGGGCTCGATGAGCGGGTCGAGTGCCTGCCGTCGCGCGCAGCGACCGATGCCGAGCTGACCCGGTTTCACGATGCGGAGTATGTTGCGTTCGTCGCGCGTGCGGCTGCTGGCGGGTCCGGTTTCCTCGACGACGGCGACACGCCCGCGGTAGCAGGCATCGATCAAGCTGCCCGCCATGTCGCCGGTGCCGCTCTCGCGGCGGCGGAGGCGATAATGGACAAGCGCCTGGACCGCGCCTTCCTGCCTATCGGCGGGCTGCATCATGCCGCCCGCGACCACGCCGCCGGATTTTGCGTGTTTGACGACATCGGTGTGGTGATAGAGACGCTACGGGCCCGTCACGGCCTGCGTCGCATCGCCTATGTCGACATCGACGCCCATCATGGCGATGGCGTCTTCTACGCGTTCGAGGCGGACCCCGACCTGATCATCGCCGACATCCACGAGGATGGCCGCTATCTCTATCCGGGTACCGGTACAGCGGACGAGACCGGCCTCGGCCCGGCCGTGGGCAGCAAGCTCAATCTTCCCCTGCGCCCCGGGGCCGGCGACGACGAGTTCATGGCGGCGTGGGCGCGCGCCGAGGCGCATGTCGCCGCAGCCCGACCCGAATTCATCATCCTCCAGTGCGGAGCCGACAGCCTTGCCGGCGATCCGATCACCCACCTCGCACTCAGCGCCGGGGCGCATGGCTTCGCGGCGCGGCGCCTGTGCGCGGTCGCCGGGGGCAGTGCGCATGGACGCTTGCTGGCGCTGGGCGGCGGCGGCTATGCGCACGCCAACCTCGCCGCGGCCTGGTGCGCCGTGGTGGAGAGCCTGCTCGAAGCCGCCTGAGCCCGGACGGGGCGGGCCCGCTGCGCTACAATAGCGACCTCATGCCCGGCGCCGGCCGGGCTTCAGGACACGATAACAGCGGATGGGGAGTGACCCGAATGTTCAGCGATGACATGACCATTGCCGGTTTCGACGACGAGTTGCACGCGGCCATGGCCGCCGAGCTCAGGCGCCAGGAAGACAATATCGAACTCATCGCTTCGGAGAACTATGCCAGTCCGCGCGTACTTGCCGCGCAGGGCTCGGTCCTCACCAACAAGTATGCCGAGGGTTACCCGGGCAAGCGCTACTACGGCGGTTGCGAGTATGTGGATGTGGCCGAGAATCTGGCCATCGAGCGCCTCAAGCAGCTGTTCGACTGCGATTACGCCAACGTGCAGCCGCATTCGGGCTCCCAGGCCAACCAGGCGGTGTATTTCGCGCTGTTGCAGCCGGGCGATACGGTTCTCGGCATGAGCCTGGCGCATGGCGGCCACCTGACCCACGGCGCCAAGCCGAACTTTTCCGGCAAGCTTTTCAATTCCATCCAGTACGGGGTGGACGAAGAAGGACTCGTCGATTACGCGCAAGTGGAACGGCTCGCGCTGGAGCACAAGCCGAAGATGATCATCGCGGGCTTCTCCGCGTATTCTAAGGTGATGGACTGGGCGCGTTTCCGCGCCATCGCCGACAAGGTCGGCGCGTATCTCTTCGTGGATATGGCGCATGTCGCCGGGCTCGTCGCCGCCGGCGTCTATCCGAGCCCTTTGCCGCACGCGCATGTAGTGACCTCGACCACGCACAAGACGTTACGCGGGCCGCGCGGCGGCTTGATCGTGGCCAAAGGCGCGAGCGAGGAGTTGGTGAAGAAGCTTCAGTCCATCGTCTTTCCAGGCATCCAGGGCGGGCCGCTTGAACATGTCATCGCTGCCAAGGCTGTGGCTTTTCTCGAGGCCCTGCAACCCGAGTTCAAGACCTATCAGCAGCAGGTGGTGGCCAATGCGCGGGCGATGGCCGCCGCGCTGCAGGCCCGCGGTTACAAGATCGTCTCCGGCGGCACCGACAACCATCTGTTCCTGGTCGATCTCATCGACAAGGACATCACCGGCAAGGATGCGGATGCGGCGTTGCACGCCGCACACATCACCGTGAACAAGAACGCGGTGCCCAACGATCCGCGCTCGCCGTTCGTGACCAGCGGCCTGCGTCTGGGCACGCCCGCAGTGACCACGCGCGGTTTCGACGAAGCCGACGTGCGCGAGCTCGCTGGTTGGATCGCGGATATCCTCGATAACATGGGCGACGAGAGCGTGATCGAAACCGTGCGCAGCAGGGTGCTCGATATCTGCAAACGTCACCCCGTCTATGGCGGCGGCGTAGCCGTCTGAGGGCCGATACGGCCGCGGTGATCGCATGCACTGCCCGTTTTGCGGACATGAAGAGACCAAGGTGATCGATTCGCGCCTGGCGGGCGAGGGCCAGCAGGTGCGCCGGCGCCGCGAGTGTCTGAGTTGTGCCGAACGTTTCACCACTTTCGAGACCGCCGAACTGGTGATGCCGCGTATCGTCAAGCGCGACGGGACACGCGTGCCGTTCGATGAGAACAAGTTGCGCATCGGCATGGCGCGCGCGCTCGAGAAGCGCCCGGTGGAGACCGAGAGTATGGAAGCAGCCATCGCGCGCATCGGGCATCGCTTGCGTGCGACGGGCGAGCGCGAGATCAAATCGCGTCAGCTCGGCGAATGGGTGATGGACGAACTGCGCGAGCTCGATCAGGTTGCCTATGTGCGCTTCGCATCGGTCTATCGCAGCTTCTCCGATGTAAATGCGTTCCGTGAAGAGATCGACCGGCTTGAAGACAGCGCGGCCGAAGCCATCATCCGCCGCGAACAGATGTCGTTGCTGCCACCTGACAAGACCGGCAAAGGCTGACCCGGTGTTCTCCACCGACGATCATCTGCATATGGCGCGGGCGCTGCGTCTCGCGGCGAGGGCGCAGAACACGACCCATCCCAACCCGCGCGTCGGCTGCGTGCTGGTCCGTGATGGCGAGATCGTGGGCGAAGGCTGGCATGAACGCGTGGGCGAGGCCCACGCGGAAACGAATGCCCTGGCTGTCGCCGGACCTCGTGCGCGCGGCGCGACCGCTTATGTGACGCTGGAACCGTGTGCGCATCATGGCCGCACCCCGCCGTGTGCGGATGCACTGATCGAAGCCGGTCTGGCCCGGGTGGTGGCGGCCATGCGCGATCCGAATCCAAAAGTGGCGGGGCAGGGTCTGGCCCGGCTGGAGGGCGCCGGGATCGAGACCGCGGCCGGCCTGATGGAAGTGCAGGCGCGCGCGCTGAATCCGGGTTATCTCTCCGGTATCGAGCGCGGGCGTCCCTGGCTGCGCCTGAAGTTGGCGGTGAGCCTGGACGGACGTACGGCACTGGCTTCGGGCGAGAGCAAGTGGATCACGGGCGCTGCCGCGCGCGCGGATGTACATCGTCTGCGCGCGCGCTCTGACCTGATCCTGACCGGGATAGGCACCGTGCTCGCGGACGACCCGCAACTCAGCGTGCGCACAGGGATCGAGTGGCCGTATCTTCAGCCCGCGCGGATGGTGGTGGATTCGCATCTGCGCTGCCCGGTGCAGGCACGGCTGTTTCGCGGCGACGCTCCCTGTACGGTCGCCTTCGTGAGCGCGCCCGCCGAGCGTGAAGCGGCCCTGCTCGCTGCCGGTGCGCGGTTGTTGCCGGCTGCGGCCGATGGCGAGCGTGTGGGCCTCGAGGCCCTGCTCGCCGATCTCGCTCGCGACGGCGTGCGCGAGGTCCTGGCTGAATGCGGCCCGGGCCTGGCGGGCGGATTGCTGGCGGCAGGCGTGGTCGACGAACTGGTGGTCTATCAGGCGGCTTCGGTACTGGGGGCGAGCGCGCGCGGCATGTTCGCGCTGCCCGGGCCGGCGCGCATGCAGGATCGGGCGGAATTCGAACTCGTGGATCGGCGTTGTCTCGGCGACGATCTGCGCTTCACCTACAGACCGGCGGGGCCGGGAGGCGGATAGGATGTTTACCGGGATCATACAGGCGATGGGCACGATCGAGCGTCTCCAGCCGAGCGGCGGCGACGTGCGCCTGCGCGTGGCGGGCGGCGGTCTCGATCTGTCGAGTGCCGGCGTGGGCGACAGTATCGCCGTCAACGGCTGCTGCCTCACGGTCGTGGAGATCGACGCCCGGGGATTCAACGCAGATGTCTCGCGCGAGACCCTCGATCTGACCACGCTGGGCGAACTCAAACCGGGCGCCCCGGTGAATCTGGAGACATCGCTCACGTTGGCTACGCCGCTGGGCGGACACCTGGTGAGCGGGCACGTGGATGGCGTCGGTGTGGTGCTGTGGCGGCGAGCCGATGCGCGCGCCGTGCGTTTCGCGATCGAGGCGCCACAAGAGATCGCGCGTTATATCGCGCGCAAAGGCTCGGTGGCAGTCGACGGCACCAGTCTGACCGTAAACGCCGTGTCCGGGCGCGTATTCGAGATCGCCATCATCCCGCACACGCTGGAACATACGGTGACCGGTAGCTACGAGACGGGCACGCGCGTGAATCTTGAAGTGGACATGCTCGCACGCTATGTCGAGCGCCTGCTGGCGGCGGGTGCCGATCCTGCCGACGGCGGTACTCACGAACACGGCGGCCTGGGCGGTCGCTGAACACTGTCAAGGAACAGTCGATGAAATTGAACACAGTGGAAGAGATCGTCGCCGACATCCGTGCCGGACGCATGGTCATCATGATGGACGACGAAGATCGCGAGAACGAAGGCGATCTCATCATGGCGGCCGAGATGGCCACGCCGGAGGCGATCGCCTTCTTCGTGCGCTACACGAGCGGCATCATCTGCCTGCCCATCACCGGCGAGCGCCTGGAAGAACTACGCCTGCCGCAGATGGTGCCGGACAATACCGAAGCGCACCGCACGGCATTCACGGTGTCCGTCGACTACCGGCACGGCACGACCACCGGTATCTCTGCCGCCGACCGCGCGGCCACCATCCGTGCGCTGGCCGACCCGGGGAGCCGTCCGGGCGATTTCGCTCGCCCCGGCCATATCTTCCCGCTGCGCTACGCCGATGGCGGCGTGCTCATACGGGCCGGGCACACCGAAGCCTCGGTAGATCTGGTGAAACTGGCGGGGCTGGAGTCACAGGCCGCCGTCATCTGCGAGATAGTCAACGACGACGGCAGCATGAAGCGCGGCCAGACGTTGCTGGATTTCGCACGCGAACACCAGATCAAGATCGGCACCATCGCGGATCTGATCCGTTATCGCATGGAGAAAGAACAGACGGTGGAGCGCGTCGCCGAGAACGTGATGCCCACCGAGTTCGGCGACTTCCGCGTACTCGCCTACAAGGACTATGTCAGCCAGAGCGTGCATCTCGCGCTCGTGCGCGGCGATATCGACCCGGAACAGCCTACCCTGGTGCGCGTTCAGCTTGAGAATACTCTACGCGATCTGATCCACGTCGGCTGGGATGCGCTTGGCTGGCCGCTACGCAGCACGCTGGCGCGCATAGCCGACGAAGGCGGCGTCATCATCATCCTGCGCGATCAGGAGAACACCGCAGACATGGTCGAACGTATCCGCCACTATCCGGAAGTCCCCGAGCGGCGCCAGGAGCGTGACGACGGCGCGGCCGTGTTGCGGACCTACGGCGTGGGGGCGCAGATACTCGTCGACCTGGGCGTGCGGCGCATGAGAGTGCTCTCCGCGCCCAAGCGCATGCACGGTATCTCCGGGTTCGGGCTCGAGGTGGTCGAGTACGTCGAAGATTGAGAGCCTGATCCGCGCGGAGTGATACAATAGCTGCGCGTCGCCAGGAACGGACATTCATGAGCAAGACAATCACCACCATCGAGGGCGAACTCGGCGGCGAGGGCCGCTTCGCGCTGGTCGCTGCCCGCTTCAACGGCTTCGTGGTCGAGCAGCTCCAGCTCGGTGCCATCGAGGCCCTGCGCGCGCAGGGCGTAAGCGAAGATCACATCACCGTGGTCAAGGTTCCCGGCGCATGGGAGATTCCGCTGGCGGCACAGAAGTTGGCGGCGAGCGGCCGCTACGATGCCGTGATCGCGCTCGGCGCCGTGATCCGCGGCGGGACGCCGCATTTCGATTTCGTCGCTGGCGAGTGTGCCAGTGGCGTGGCCCGGGTGGCCCTGGATACGGGGGTGCCGGTCGTGTTCGGCGTGCTCACCACCGACGATGTCGAACAGGCCATGGAACGTGCCGGGCTCAAGGCCGGCAACAAAGGCGCCGATTCGGCGCATACCGCACTGGAGATGACCGGTCTCCTGCGCAAGCTGAGCGACTGAGCGCATGAGCCCGCAAGCCCTCACCGGAGCCGCCCTGTCGCGCGCACGCAGCCGCAGCCGTCGCGCCCTGCTGCAGGCGCTGTATCAGTGGCAGTTGAACGCGGCTGATGCCGCCGATATCGCACGCCAGTTTGCCGGCGGCTCGGAACTCAAGAACGCCGATACCGAATACTTCGACGAACTCCTGCGCGCCATCACCGCGGATGCCGACGAACTGGCGGCGAAGGCGGCCAAGCACCTCGACCGTCCACCCGCGCAGCTCGATCCGATCGAGCGGGCGATCCTCCTTATCGGCGCCTACGAACTCGAACACCGAATCGATATCCCGTACCGGGTGGTCATCAACGAAGGGGTCGAACTGGCGAAGCGTTTCGGCGCCGAAGAGAGCCACCGCTATATCAACGCCGTGCTCGATCGCATGGCGCCCGCGCTGAGACCGGTCGAATCCAGAGCCGGGCGGAGGCCCGACTGAGCTGCGGCTGATGCCGATGGACGAGTTCGACCTCATCCGCAGATTCTTCAGCAGCGCAGGGGCCAGACGTGCTGATGTTCGCATCGGCATCGGCGACGATGCGGCCGTGGTGGACGTCCCGAAGGGCAAGCAACTGGTAATAGCCACCGATACCCTGGTGGAAGGCGTGCATTTCCCGGCCTCGATGGCTGCGCATGCGCTCGGCTACCGGGCGCTGGCCGTGAACCTCAGCGATCTGGCGGCGATGGGCGCGGAGCCCGCCTGGGCGAGCCTGGGTCTGACCTTGCCTGCCGCCGATCCGGTCTGGCTGGAAGGTTTCGCGGCCGGTCTCGACGCGCTGGCGTCGCGCCACGGCGTCGCCCTCATCGGTGGCGATACCACCCGCGGTCCGCTCACCGTGACCGTGACCGTGCACGGGTTCTGCGAGCCCGGCGCGGCGCTCGAGCGTCGTGGTGCGCAGCCGGGCGACGCGGTCTGCGTCACCGGCACGCTCGGCGATGGCGGGGCCGGCTTGCGGGCATTCGCCGAGGCCGGCGCCGGCGATGCGATCGCGCGACGCTTCCTCTATCCAGAACCGCGCATCGCGGCCGGACGTGCACTGGTCGGGATCGCGCATGCCGCAATCGACGTCTCTGACGGATTGCTGGCCGATCTTGGACACATCCTCGATGCCAGCGGGGTCGGTGCGCAGATCGAAGTGGCCGCGCTGCCGATCGCGGACGATGTCCGTGTGCGCTTTGGCACACAAGCAGCGCGGACATTCGCGCTCGGCGCAGGCGATGACTATGAGCTGTGCTGCTGCATACCTGGCGGCAAGCTGGAGGTGGCCATGAAGGCAGTTGCCGCTGCCGGTTCTACCCTGGTCCGCATCGGCGAGATCAAGGGCGAGACTGGACTGACCTGCAGCGACGAGTCCGGCCGGCCGTTCAAGCCGGC
Source organism: uncultured Pseudomonadota bacterium (assembly GCA_963739695.1). Taxonomy (GTDB): domain Bacteria; phylum Pseudomonadota; class Gammaproteobacteria; order Natronospirales; family CAVUBB01; genus CAVUBB01. The sequence continues at coordinate 39,961 of CAVUBB010000022.1, forward strand.
CCGCGCCGGCTACAGGCATTTCGAATGAGCGCCGCACACATGCATCCGAGCGCGCGCCGTATCCTCACCGATCCGGTGCATCTGCTCGCTTTCGGGCTGGGTGCCGGACTGGCACCGGTCGCACCGGGAACGTTCGGCACACTCGTCGCAGTGCCGGCCTGGTGGCTGGTGAGCGGGTGGCCGTTGAGCTGGCAGCTGGCGCTGACTGGCGCCATGCTGGTGGTCGGGGTGCCTTTGTGCGGTATCTCAGCTCGGCGCCTGGGTGTCCACGATCACCCCGGTATCGTCTGGGACGAGGTGGTGGGGTATTTCGTGACCATGCTCGCAGCACCGGCAGGCTGGGTCTGGATGCTAGCCGGCTTTGTGGCGTTCCGCGCCTTTGATATCCTCAAACCCTGGCCGATCCGCATGCTCGATCGCCGCTTGCAGGGCGGGTTGGGCATCATGGCCGACGACATCGCTGCCGGAGCCGCTGCTGCCGCGGTATTGTATCTGGCCGCGCTGTTTCTTTCCTATCCGGCTTGAGGCGCAACGCGAGCTTGCCGGCAGGCGAGCAAAGGAAAACGATGAAGGTCCCCGAGAAACTCGGCAAGTATGTCATCACTCGCGAACTCGGCCGCGGCAGTTCGGGTACGGTGTATCTGTGCCATGATCCCTATCTGGGCAAGGATGTCGCGCTCAAGCTCTATTTCACGGATGGCGACGTCTCCGAAGAGAAGGCGCGCGTGCGTCGCAAGTTGTTCTTCAACGAAGCGCATCTCGTGGGCATGCTCAACCACCCGAACATCCTGCCGATCTACGATGCCGGCGAAGAAGAAGGGCATTGCTATATCGTCATGGAGTACGTGCGCGGCAGCCAGCCGCTCACGGCCTTCACCCGGCCCGAGAACCTGCTGCCGATCCGCAAGGTGGTCGAAGTGGTGTTCAAGTGCGCGAAGGCGCTCGACTATGCGCACCGGCGCGGTGTGGTCCATCGCGATATCAAGCCCAGCAACATCATGTTCACGCCCGAGGGCGACGTGCGGATCGTGGATTTCGGCATCGCGGAAAGCTCGGTCTCCGACCAGACGCCGATAGCCGGTCTGGTGGGATCGCCGAGTTACATGTCACCCGAGCAGGTGCGCGAAGACCGGGCGACGAACCAGTCCGATCTGTTCTCGCTGGGCGTGGTCATGTACGAGCTGCTCAGCGGCAAGCGACCGTTCTTCGGCGACAACCTCTCGCGCCTGGTGCATCAGATCATCTATGCCACGCCGGTACCGTTGCACAAGTTGCGCAGCGATATCCCCCAGGTGCTGGAGGATATCGCGACCAAGGCCTTGGAGAAGACACCGGCGAAGCGCTACCACAGCGGCCTGGAGTTTGCGGCCGACCTCACGCACGCGTTCAACCATCTCGGGCGCATGGCCGAGGAAGTCTCCGAGCAGGAACGCTTCAACATGGTGCGCCAGCTGCGTTTCTTCGAGGATTTCTCCTACCCGGAGATATGGGAGATATTGCATGCCAGCCAGTGGCAGAACCATGCCGCTGGCCAGCAGATCGTCGTCGAGGGCGATATCGACGACAGTTTCTACATCATCGTCTCGGGCGAAGTGTCGGTGACCAAGGCGGGCAAGACGCTGGGCCATCTGCGCGACGGCGATTGCTTCGGCGAGATGGGCTATCTGAGCAAGACTCAGCGTACGGCAACGATCGTCGCGGAGACGGCGGTGGCCGCCATGCGCGTCAACGCCACGCTGATGGAGCAGGCGTCGCTGCCATGTCAGCTCCGTTTCACCAAAGTGTTCCTGAAGACGCTTATCGAACGGCTCGCGCGCACTAGCGAGCTGGCGGTGAACAAGCCCGGCGCCTGAGTCAGGCGTCACGCAGGGGTGTCGGTGTCCTTGTCGCGTTCGATGAGCGCGTAGGCCGAATGGTTGTGGATGGATTCGAAGTTCTCCGATTCCACGGTATAGGCCGCGATGCGTTCGTCCGCATTCAATTTCGCCGCGACGTCACGCACCATGTCCTCGACGAACTTGGGGTTGTCGTATGCGCGTTCGGTCACGTATTTCTCGTCCGGCCGCTTCAGCAGGCCATACAGTTCACACGATGCCTGTTGCTCGACGATGTCGATGAGTTCCTCGAGCCAGACGAATCCGCGGGTGCGCGCGGCCACGGTGACGTGCGAGCGCTGGTTGTGCGCGCCACGCTCGGATATCTTCTTGGAGCAGGGGCATAGACTGGTGACCGGTACCACGACCTTGATCTGGACGTGGTTCTGACCATCTTTGCGTTCGCCGATGAAAGTGACCTGATAGTCGAGCAGGCTCTGCACCCCTGATACCGGGGCCGCCTTGTTGATGAAGTAGGGGAACGACATCTCGATATGCCCGGACCGCGCTTCCAGGCGTTCGGTCATCTCGCCCAGCATCTCCTTGAAAGACTCCACCGATATCTCGCGCTCATGCCGATTCAGGATCTCGACGAAACGCGACATGTGCGTGCCCTTGAAGTTGTGCGGCAGGTCGACGTACATGTTGAAGTTGGCCACAGTGGCCTGTTCGCCACCCGTGCGATCCTTGATCCGGACCGGATGCAGGATGTCCTTGATCCCGACCTTGTTGATCGGCAGGTGGCGCAGGTCGGCGCTGCTCTGCACGTCTTCTATGAAGTCGGTATCGGCGCCGGTTTCAGTCGAATCTCGCATTCTGTATTCCTTTCGCCTGCCGGCGGCGGGACGCCCGCACCGGGCTGATGCCCGGGCCGTGGGGAGGGCAGGCTCGGCCGGGATATAAACCTGAGTAAACTACTAAGATACTAAACGTTCATGCGGGTCCGCGCAATCCGGGTCGGCGCGCCAGCGGCGGATGCGTTCGCGCACGCTGTCCACATCGAGGCCGGCTTCGGCCAGGCATTCTTCGCGCGATCCGTGCTCGGTGAGCCGGTCGGGAATGCCGATGTTGAGCACTGCCGACTTGCGCCCGTGACTCGCCAGGCATTCGAGCACCGCGGCGCCCGCACCGCCCATCACCGCGTTGTCTTCCAGGGTCACCAGGGCTGCGTGCGCATCGGCCGCTTCAAGCACCGCTTCCACGTCCAGCGGTTTGACGAAGCGCATGTTGATCACGCTGGCATCGAACTCCTCCGCGAGTGCTTCGGCTACCGCCACCATCGCGCCGAACGCGAGCAGCGCGATCCCGTCGCCACGGCGGCGCCGCTGTGCCTTGCCGATGGGCAGCGCTGCCATCTCCGACCTCGGCTCCACGCCTGGCCCGGCGCCGCGCGGATAGCGCACGGCGGCAGGCCCATCGAGCGTGATCCCGGTGTAGAGCATCTGCCGGCATTCATCTTCGTCGGCCGGTGCCATGACCACCATGTTGGGGATGCAGCGCAGATAGCTCAGATCGTAAGCGCCGGCATGGGTGGGGCCGTCGCCGCCGACGAGACCGCCGCGATCGATCGCGAACAGGACCGGAAGATTCTGGATGGCGACGTCATGGATGAGCTGGTCGTACGCGCGTTGCAGGAACGTCGAGTAGATCGCTACCACCGGCTTCATGCCTTCGCAGGCCAGACCTGCACCCAGCGTGACGGCATGCTGTTCGGCGATGCCGACGTCGAAATAGCGTTCGGGATATTGCTTCTCGAATTCGACCAGGCCGGAACCTTCGCGCATCGCCGGCGTGATCGCCATCACGCGTTCGTCCGCCTTGGCCATGTCGCAGACCCATTGTCCGAAGACCTGCGAATAGGAAGGGCCGCTGGGCGGCTTCGGGTACATCGTACCCGTGTGCGGGTCGAAGCGACCGGGGCCGTGCCACTTCACCGGATCCGCTTCGGCAGGTGCGAAACCCTTGCCCTTGCGCGTGACCACGTGCAGGAACTGCGGGCCGCTCAACTTGCGCAGATTGCGCAAGGTCTTCACCAGCGTCGGCAGATCATGACCGTCTATCGGGCCGATGTAGTTGAATCCGAGCTCTTCGAACAGGGTGCCGGGGAAGACCATGCCCTTGAAATGTTCCTCGGACCGGCGCGCGAGTTCCCATACCGTGGGCATCACGCTGAGCGCCTTCTTGCCGCCCTCGCGGATATGCGAATAGAACTTGCCCGAGAGTACGCGCGCCAGATAGTTCGACAGCGCGCCCACGTTGGGCGAGATGGACATGTCGTTGTCGTTGAGGATCACCAGCAGGTCGCCATGCAGCGAGCCGGCGTGGTTGAGCGCTTCGAAGGCCATGCCGGCCGTCATCGCACCATCCCCGATCACTGCCACCACGCGCCGGTCTTCGCCCTTGCGTTCGGCGGCCAGCGCCATGCCCAGGGCGGCGCTGATCGAGGTGCTTGAATGGCCTACTCCGAACGTGTCGTAGGGGCTCTCGCTGCGCTTCGGAAACGGAGCCAGTCCGCCGAACTTGCGTACCGTGTTGAGACGGTCGCGGCGCCCGGTCAGAACCTTGTGCGGATAGGCCTGATGCCCCACGTCCCAGACCAGTCGGTCATGCGGGGTGTTGTAGACATAGTGCAGCGCCGCGGTCAGTTCGACCGTGCCCAGGCCGGCGGCAAAATGCCCGCCGATACCGCTCACGGTCTGGATGAGATACTCGCGCAGCTCGGTGACGACCTGCGCCAGCTCGTCTTCAGACAGCTCGCGCAGCTGCTCGGGCGAGTCGATGCGCCTGAGAAGCGCGAATTGGAGAGGGTCGGTCATGTGTGGGCTGCGGCCAGAGTGTCCGCCCATTATCGGAACTCCCCACCAAGGGTTCAAGCGCCCGTTTAACTTCCGCGTGTGACCACGTATTCCGAGAGCCAGCGGAGCGGGGCGGCCGCTTCGCCGAAGATATCGAGGCAGCCGATGGCATCGCGGTGCAATTCCAGGGCAAGCGCCTTCGATTCGGCCATCCCGAGGACGGAAGGGTAGGTAGGTTTGTCGCGGGCGGAGTCCGCGCCCGAAGCCTTGCCCAGCACTTCTGTATCGCCTTCCACGTCGAGGATATCGTCGCGGATCTGGAAGGCGAGGCCCAGGCAGCGGGCATAATGGTCCAGACGTTCGCGCTCGCGCGCGCGCAGTTCGGGATGACTGAGATAGGCCAGCGCGACCGCGGCGTGGATCAGTGCGCCCGTCTTGTGGATATGCATGGCTTCGAGCTGGGCGGCATCGATGTGTTTGCCGGCGGCGTCAAGATCCATCGCCTGTCCGCCCGCCATGCCGGTCGATCCGCTGGCACGCGCCACGACTTCGATCATGCCCAGGCGGCGGGCCGGGTCGGCGAGCATGTGCCGGTCCTTGGCCAGGATCTGGAAGGCGAGGACCTGCAGGGCGTCGCCGGCGAGTATCGCCGTGGCCTCGTCGAACGCCTTGTGGCAGGTGGGCCGGCCCCTGCGCAGATCGTCGTCATCCATGGCCGGCAGATCGTCATGGATCAGCGAATAGGTATGGATCATCTCCACTGCAGCAGCCGGGCCGTCGAGCCGTTCAGGGGGCACGTCCAGCGCTTCCCCGGTGGCGTAGATGAGCAGTGGGCGGACGCGTTTGCCGCCGGCCATGACGGCATATCGCATGGCCTGATGGAGGCGGGCTGGATTGCGGTCTTCCGCGGGCAGCCAATGGTCCAGCGCGGTCTCGACCCGCGCCTGATAATCGGCCAGGCGGTCAGCGAAGCTCATGGTTCAATCGCCCTCGCCGAAGGGCTCCACGTCGCTCTCGCCGTCTCGCTGCATGAGTAATTCGACCTTTTGCTCGGCATCTTTCAGCGCTTTTTGGCATTGGCGTGTCAGCGCTACGCCGCGCTCGAAATGCTTGAGCGAGGCTTCCAGGCTGAGATCGCCCTGTTCGAGCGTCTCCACGAGCTTTTCCAACTCGGCCAGGGCGGCCTCGAAATCGGGGGTCTCGGGAGTGTCGGCTTTGGTGTCCTTGGCCATGTCGCCTCCGGCGCGGGCTGTCGGGGAGCGAACGTTACACGCAGGGCTGCGAACGGTCAACGCGGGCGGGAGGGGGTTTGACAAGGCCGGGGTCAGAGACTAAAGTCGTAAGGGTGAATTTAGACTAAGTCTAAACCGATTCCAAACGCTTGCGGGGCCGGCAGCGCCCCGAGAGATCTTTCCACATTCCGGAGGATGCAATGGCACTTAAAGGCAGCAAGACCGAACAGAACCTGAAGGATGCCTTCGCGGGCGAGTCCCAGGCCAATCGCCGTTATCTCTACTTCGCGGCCAAGGCCGATGTCGAGGGTTACAACGACGTCTCCAGCGTCTTCCGTTCGACCGCCGAAGGCGAGACCGGCCATGCGCACGGCCATCTGGAATACCTGGAGGCCGTGGGCGATCCCGCCACGGGTCTGCCCATCGGTGGCACTTCGCTGAACCTCAAGGCCGCGATCGCGGGCGAGACCCACGAATACACCGACATGTATCCGGGTATGGCCAAAACGGCCCGCGACGAAGGCTTCGATGAGATCGCGGACTGGTTCGAGACGCTGGCCAAGGCCGAGCGCTCGCACGCCAACCGCTTCCAGAAGGCTCTGGACGGGCTCGACAAGTAAGTCGAGCCGGAACGGATCGCACGGGCCGGACGCACGTCCGGCCCGCGGAATTCCCTGCGCACGTGTTTCACGGATAGGGGAGTTGATCATGGCGGAAGATCACAAGCGCGAGGGCAGCCTGGAGGCACCGACGCGCCATCCCATCGATTGGCAGGATCCCGACTACTACGATGAAGGCTCGCTGTTTGCCGAGCTCGACCGGGTATTCGACATCTGTCACGGTTGCCGGCGCTGCTTCAATCTATGCAACGCTTTCCCGACGCTGTTCGATGCCATCGACGAATCCGAGACCATGGAGCTCGACGGCGTCGACCGCAAGGTCTATTGGGATGTCGTCGATCACTGCTATCTCTGTGACATGTGCTACATGACCAAGTGTCCGTACGTGCCGCCTCATCCGTGGAACGTCGATTTTCCGCACCTGATGTTGCGCGGCAAGGCCGTGCGTCACAAGCAGAAGGGTGCGCGCCTGCGCGACCGCATCCTCGCCTCGCCCGACAAGGTCGGCCGCTTCGCGGGCGTGCCGGTGATAGTGCAGGCTGCCAACGCCACCAATCGCAGCAAGGCCGGGCGCAAGGTGCTCGAGAAGGTGATGGGCGTACATCCCGATGCGGTGGTACCTGAATATCACAGCGACACCTTGCGCAAGCGCATGCGCAAGCACGCGCCGCTCGAGGTGGCGGCCGAGGCCGTCGGCCCCACGCGCGGCCGCGTGGCCCTCTTCGCCACCTGTTACGGCAACTACAACAAGCCCGAGATGGGCGAAGATCTGACCGCGGTGTTCGAACACAACGGTATCCCGGTGCGGCTGACGCCAAGCGAGCGCTGCTGCGGCATGCCGCGTCTGGAACTGGGCGATCTGGAGAGTGTGCGTGCGGCCAGGGACGCCAACATCCCGATGCTGGCCAGGCTGGTGGATGAGGGCTGGGATATCGTCTCGCCCATCCCTTCCTGCGTGCTCATGTTCAAGCAGGAATTGCCGCTCATGTTCCCGGGCGATCCAGAAGTGCAGAAGGTCCGCGAAGCGATCTTCGATCCTTTCGAATACCTGATGCTGCGCCACCGCGACGGCAAGCTCAAGACCGATTTCAAGAACAGACTGGGCAAGGTGTCGTATCACGTCCCGTGTCACTTGCGCGTGCAGAACATCGGCCTGAAGACGCGTGACGTATTGAGCCTCGTGCCCGACACCGAAGTGGATGCCATCGAGCGCTGTTCCGGCCATGACGGCACCTACGCGGTGAAGAAAGAATTCCACGACATATCGATGAAGATCGGCCGGCCGGTGATGAATCGCGTCAAGCAGGCCGAAGCCGATCACTATTCCAGCGACTGCCCGATGGCCGCCGATCAGATCCGCAACGGGCTCGACGGCGCGGGCCCGCCGACGCATCCTTTGAGCCTGCTGCGGCTGGCCTACGGCATCTGAGACGCGAGACGGATGAACGAGGAGTGATGAAGACCATGCAGACCCTGAAGCGCGACGACCTGATGAGCCTGGAAGAGTATGCCCGCGCGCGCCCCGAATTTCGCCAGCGTGCCTTCGCCCACAAGCGCAAGCGCACGGTCTCTGTCGGCCCGGCGGTGACTCTCCTGTTCGAGGACCGGCTGACCATCCAGTACCAGATCCAGGAGATGTTGCGGGTCGAACGCATCTTCGAAGCCGAAGGTATCCAGGACGAACTCGACGCCTACAACCCGCTCGTCCCCGACGGCCACAACCTCAAGGCGACGATGCTGATCGAGTTTCCCGATGTGGATGAACGCAAACAGCGCCTGACGGGGCTGATCGGGATCGAGGACCGGGTCTGGGTGAAGCTCGGGGAGCACGAGAAGATCCATGCCATCGCCGACGAAGACATGGAACGCGAGACCGAGGAAAAGACCTCCGCCGTGCATTTCCTGCGCTTCGAGTTCACGCCCGAGGCCGCTGCCGACGCGCGCAAGGGGGCGGCGATCAGGGTCGGCATCGATCATGCCAACTATACCCACGAGACCGGCCCGCTCGCCGAGGAGCTGCGCGCCGCACTGGCCGAGGACTTCAAGCCCGCCGGGTGAACATCGCGGCGGCATTCGGCCGCCATCCGGGTTAGAATCTGCGCGTCGCCGGGCACCGCTGGGTGCCCGCACGTGCAACACAGATCCGGGGACCTATGAGCAAGACCTACGACGCCGCGGCCATTGAAGTCCTCAGTGGCCTCGATCCGGTCCGCAAGCGGCCGGGGATGTACACCGACACCAGCCGCCCCAACCATCTCGCCCAGGAAGTGATCGACAACAGTGTCGACGAGGCCATCGCCGGTCACGCCAAGCGTATCGACGTCACCCTGTTCAAGGACGGCAGCCTGGAAGTGCGTGACGACGGGCGCGGCATGCCGGTGGACATCCATCCGAAGGAGAAGATACCCGGTGTCGAGCTGATCCTGACGCGGTTGCACGCGGGCGGAAAATTCTCGGATAAGAACTACCAGTTTTCCGGCGGCTTGCACGGAGTCGGCGTCTCGGTCGTGAACGCGTTGTCCAGACATCTCGAGGTCTGGGTCAAGCGTGGCGGCAGCGAATACAACATGGCCTTCAAGGGCGGGCACAAGGTCTCCGATCTGGAACAGATCGGCAGTGTCGGCAAGAACAATACCGGCACCACGCTGCGTTTCTGGCCCGATCCGCAGTACTTCGATTCGGTAAAGTTTTCCGTTTCCCGCCTCAAGCATGTGTTGCGGGCCAAGGCCGTGCTCTGCCCCGGATTGCTCGTGTGTTTCGTCGAAGAGGCGACGGGGGAGAGCGTCGAATGGCGATATGAAGACGGCCTCACCGACTATCTGGTAGACGAACTCGACGGCGCCGAGATGCTGCCCGACGAGCCCTTCGTGGGCCATGTCCAGGGCGGGCGCGAGGCGGCCGACTGGGCGGTGGTGTGGCTGCCCGAGGGCGGTGATCTCATCACCGAGAGTTACGTCAACCTGGTACCCACCATGCAGGGTGGCACCCACGTCAACGGCCTGCGCGCCGGGCTCACAGATGCGGTGCGCGAATTCTGCGAGTTCCGCAACCTGGTGCCGCGCGGCGTCAAGATCGCGCCGGAAGATGTCTGGGAGCGTTGCAGTTACATCCTCTCGGTCAAGTTGAACGATCCCCAGTTCTCGGGCCAGACCAAGGAACGCCTCAGTTCGCGCGAATGCGCCACCTTCGTGTCGGGCACGGTCAAGGATGTCTTCGCGCTGTGGCTGAACCAGCACACCGATGCCGGCGAACGCATCGCCCAGCTCGCGATCAGCAATGCCCAACGCCGCTTGCGCGCGGGCAAGAAAGTCGTACGCAAGAAAGTCACCAGCGGGCCGGCCCTGCCCGGGAAACTGGCCGATTGCGCGAGCATGGATCTCAGCCGCACCGAACTGTTCCTCGTAGAGGGCGATTCCGCCGGCGGTTCTGCGAAACAGGCCCGTGATCGCGAGAATCAGGCGATCATGCCGCTGCGCGGAAAGATACTGAATACCTGGGAGGTGGATCCGGCCCAGGTGCTGGGATCGCAGGAAGTGCACGATATCGCTGTCGCTCTGGGCGTCGAACCCGGGTCCGACGATCTCGATGGCCTGCGCTACGGCAAGGTATGCATCCTGGCCGATGCCGATTCCGACGGTGCCCACATCGCTACACTGCTGTGTGCGCTGTTTTTGCGCCATTTCCGGCCCCTGGTCGACCCACGGGCACGTCTACATCGCGATGCCGCCGCTGTATCGCGTGGATGTCGGCAAGGAGACCTATTACGCGCTGGACGAGGCCGAGCGCGACGGCATCCTCGACCGTGTCCAGGCAGAAGGCAAGCGCGGCAAGATCAGCGTGACCCGCTTCAAGGGGCTGGGTGAGATGAATCCGCTACAGCTGCGCGAGACCACCATGGCGCGCGAGACGCGACGCCTGGTGCAGCTGACAGTCGCGAGCAAGGACGATACCGACAGCCTGATGGACATGCTGCTCGCCAAGCGCCGCGCGAGCGACCGCAAGGCCTGGTTGGAGACCAAGGGCAACCTGGCCGACGTTTGATCAACCCGGATACGCCTGCATGACAGGTGAGGGCGAAGATGAGCGATAACATCGAGATGAACTTCGAGGGCGTGGAGCAGCAGCCGCTGCGCACATTCACCGAGAAGGCCTACCTGAACTATTCCATGTACGTGATCCTGGACCGCGCACTGCCAACTATCGGCGACGGGCTCAAGCCGGTGCAGCGGCGGATCCTGTATGCGATGTCGGAACTCGGACTTTCCGCGGCTTCGAAATACAAGAAGTCTGCGCGTACAGTCGGTGACGTACTGGGCAAGTATCACCCGCACGGCGATTCGGCCTGCTACGAGGCCATGGTGCTGATGGCGCAGCCCTTCTCCTATCGCTATCCGATCGTGGACGGGCAGGGCAACTGGGGCTCGCCCGACGATCCCAAGTCCTTCGCCGCCATGCGTTACACGGAAGCCAAGCTCGCACCCTACGCGCAGATATTCCTCACCGAACTCGGTCAGGGCACCGTGGACTGGGTGCCGAACTTCGACGGCACCATGAACGAGCCGCAAGTGCTGCCGGCGCGTCTGCCCAACGTGCTGCTCAATGGCGGTTCCGGCATCGCTGTGGGCATGGCCACCGACATCCCGCCGCATAACCTGCGTGAAGTGGCCAGTGCGTGTATCCGCCTGCTGGAGGCGCCCAAGGCGACGATCGAAGAACTGTGCGAACACATCAAGGGGCCGGATTTCCCCACCGAAGCCGAGATCATCACCCCGCGGGAGGATATCCTCGCCATCTACCGCTCCGGTAACGGCTCGCTGCGCCAGCGCGCACGTTGGCGCCGGGAGGATGGCGATATCGTGATCACCGCATTGCCATATCAGGTTTCCGGGGCGCGTGTGCTGGAGCAGATCGCCCAGCAGATGCAGGCCAAGAAGCTGCCCATGGTCGAAGACTTGCGCGACGAGTCCGACCACGAGAATCCCACCCGGTTGCTCATCACCCCGCGATCCAACCGCGTGGATATGGAAGGGCTGATGGCGCATCTTTTCGCCACCACTGATCTCGAGAAGAGCTACCGCGTCAATCTGAACATGATCGGTATCGATGGCCGCCCGCGAGTCAAGGATCTGCGCCAGATCCTGGTCGAATGGCTGGAGTTCCGCACCGAGACGGTGCGTCGCCGGCTGCAGTGGCGGCTGGACAAGGTCGAACAGCGCCTGCATATCCTTGAGGGCCTGCTGGTCGCATACCTCAATATCGACGAGGTCATCGCGATCATCCGCAGCGAGGACGAACCCAAGCCGGTGTTGATGAAGCGCTTCGGAATCACCGATGTGCAGGCGGAGGCGATCCTCGAACTGAAGCTGCGCCATCTCGCCAAGCTCGAAGAGATGAAGATCCGCGGCGAACAGGACGAGCTGGCGGCGGAACGCGATTCCCTGCAGAAGATTCTCGGTTCGCCCAAACGATTGCGCACGCTGATCCGCGACGAGATCAGGATGGACGCCGAGAAATTCGGCGACGAGCGCCGTTCGCCGCTGGTCGAGCGTGCGGCGGCGCAGGCCATGGACGAGACTCAGTTGGTGCCCTCGGAGCCCGTGACCGTGGTGCTCTCGCAGATGGGCTGGGTCCGTGCGGCCAAAGGTCACGAAGTGGACGCGGTCGGTCTGAACTACAAGAGTGGTGACGGCTTCCAGGCCGCAGCCCTCGGACGCAGCAACCAGCCGGTGGTGTTCATCGATTCGACCGGGCGCACCTATACGCTACCCGCGCATGTCCTGCCGTCCGCGCGCGGGCAGGGCGAGCCGTTGTCGGGCCGTCTCAACCCGCCCGCGGGAGCGAACTTCGTCGGCACCATGATGGGCGCGCCGGACGATCTGTTCCTGCTGGCCACCGACTTCGGCTACGGTTTCGTGTGCCGCTTCGAAGACATGCTCAGTCGCAACAAGGCCGGCAAGGCCGTGCTCACGGTACCCAGGGGGGCGAAGGTGCTGCCACCGGTCCCGGTACGCGCCTTGAAAGAGGACTGGATCGTGGCGGCGACGAGTGAAGGCTACCTGCTGGTGACACCGCTCGGGGAACTGCCGCAGATGGCGCGAGGCAAGGGCAACAAGATCATCAACGTGCCCGGGCCGAAGCTGAAGAGCCGCGAGGAGTGGGTTGCCGCGATCACGCTGGTGCAGGATGGCGAGAAGCTGACCGTGCATGCCGGTCAGAAGTACAAGACCATGAAAGGCGAAGAGGTCGACGAGTATGTCGGCGAACGGGGCCGCCGCGGCCACAAGCTGCCGCGTGGCTTTCGCAAGGTAGATCGTCTCGAGGGCCCCGGCTGAACGCTTGAAACCGCCGTCATCGCCCCCATAAGAACCTGGAGCGTTCTTCAGCGAGGCGTCGGGCGATGATGCGAAGGATCGTACTTTTTCTGGTTACCAACCTGGCGGTTCTGCTGCTGCTGGGCATCGTGCTCAACCTGCTTGGCCTGGGCCGTATCCAGACCGGTGCCGGCACCCTCGATTATCGCGTGCTGCTCGCGTTCGCCGCCGTGTTCGGCATGGGCGGTGCATTCATCTCGCTCGTGTTGTCGAAGTGGATGGCCAAGACCAGCATGGGCGTACATGTCATCGATCATGCGCGCGGGCCGGCCGAAGAGTGGCTGTTGACCACGGTGCGCCGGTTGAGTTCTCAGGCCGGGATCGCCATGCCCGAGGTCGGCATCTTCCCCTCGCCCGCACTCAACGCTTTCGCCACTGGCATGAACAAGAACGCCGCCCTGGTTGCGGTCAGCGAGGGTCTGCTCGCGGCCATGGACCGCGATGAGATAGAGGCCGTACTCGGCCATGAGATCAGTCACGTCGCGAACGGCGACATGGTGACGCTGGCATTGATCCAGGGCGTGGTGAATACCTTCGTGATCTTCCTCGCCCGGGTCATCGGCTCGATCGTCGATCGCGCACTCTCGCGCGAAGGCGAACGGGGCTACGGGATCGGCTATTACCTTACGGTGTTCATCGCCGAGCTATTCCTTGGCCTGTTCGCGTCCATGATCGTGATGGCATTCTCGCGCTGGCGCGAGTTTCGGGCCGATGCCGGTGGCGCGAACCTCGCCGGGCGAGGCAAGATGATCGCGGCGCTGCGCCGCTTGCAGGCAGTGCACGAACCGCACGACCTGCCTGGACAATATTCTGCATTCGGGATCAATGGCGGTATCGGCGGTGGCCTGCGCAGGCTCCTGCTGAGCCATCCGCCGCTGGCGGAACGTATCGCGGTGCTGGAGAGTCGGGCGCGCTGAGAGATAGCCGGCGCCGGGGCTATTCCATCGGCAGGCGTGCGCTTTCGGCCATCACCACTTCGGGTTCCTGCACGTAGTTGCCCTGGATGTAACTCACGCCCATCTGCCAGAGCACGGCCATGGTGTCGGCGTTTTCCACGCGTTCGGCTACCGTCTCGATGCTGCGTTCCTTGGCGGTATCGATGAAGGTCTGCACCCGTTCGCGCTTGACGTCGTCGCTGCTGAGCACGGTCATGTAGGAACCGTCTATCTTCAGATAGTCCATCTCCAGATGTTCGAACATCTGCATCGGGCTGTGACCGACACCGAAGTGCTCGAGCGCGAAGCCGCACTTGAGCTGACGTACCCCCGACATGAAATCCTTGGTCTCCTTGAGGTGGTTCTCGGCCGAACTTTCCGAGACCTCGAACACCAGGTTTCCCGGCGGGATGGTCTGTACTTCCTGCAGTATCTTGCGGATCCAGGGCACGATGTTCTTGTCGAGCAGGGTCTGATCGGAGATGCGTACGAAGAACTGGGCGCGCTTGCGCTCGCGCGTGCGTTCGGCGAGGACCCTGATAGCGTTCTCGATGATCCAGCGATCGATCGCCCCCATCAGATTGTTGCGTGCGGCGGCAGGCATGAAGCCACCGGGCATGATCTCCTGGCCTTCGCTGTCGCGCATGCGTACGAGTACGTCGTACATCTCGCTGTCGTCGCCCTGGAGGCTGGCGATCGGCTGATAGAGCAGCAAGAAGTCATCGTTCTTGATGGCTTCCTTGATCTGCTTGACCCAGCCCGCGTCCGAGAGCTGGCCTTCGGCATCGCGTTCTGCGGGCTGGTAGAGCTTGAACTTGTTGCCGCCGCCCTCACGTACTTCACGGCACGCCTGGGTGGCCTGGGCTATGAGTGTCTCGAGGTCGCCCTCGTTGGGCCCGAATGCGGTGAAGCCGATGCTGCAGGTCATGCCGGTGGACTGTCCGCCGGCTTCGAACACGTGGCTGGAGATGGTCGAACGCAGCCGTTCCGCCCACTGATTCACCGCCTGCATATCCTTGCGTGTAAGCAGGATGGCGAACATGGTGCCGCCGAAGCGGCCCGCGATATCGCCCTGCTCGAGCAGTTGCCGGATGAGATTGGATGTCGCCTTGAGCACCTTGTCGCTGGCGATGATCCCGACCTTGTTCTTGATCGCGGCGAAGTTATCCGGCTTGATATAGACGAGCGCGCGTGTGCCGCCGGCGGATTTTTGCGAGTGTGCCTTGCGCAGCACATGGATGAAGTACTGGCGATGCGCGAGCCCGGTGAGCAGATCGCGCCGCTCCAGCTCGCGGATGCGCTTTTGCAGCTTCGACGTATCCCCTTCGAGTTGAGCGACAGTCTCTTCCAGTTCGCGGCTCGTGCCTTCGTTGCGGATCGCGATCTCGATACAGGGGTCGCCGTCGATCTCGACCGGCGCGAGTTCGACGGCCAGCGCGAAGGTGCTGCCGTCGGCGTGCACGCCCTTGATGTCGCCGAGTACGTCTTCGTGTTGCGTCTTGGCGCAGTTGCGCAGCGCTTCTTTCAACTTGCCCTGATCGGAGGCGGCGAAGAGGTCCATCACCGGGATGCCTTCGATATCGTCCGGCGTATTGAAGCCGAACAGTTCCAGATAGGCCGGGTTGGCGCTGACGTGGATGCCTTCGTGCACGTAGGCGATGGCGTCGCCGGATTCCTTCAGGAACGAGTCGAACCGGCCCTGGTATTCTTCGATCGTGCGGTTGGCCTCGACCAGATCGCGGCGTTGGCGCAGGTTCTCCAGTTCGCGCGCGACCACCGCGTGCAGGCGCTCGGTGTGGTCCAGGGAGACCAGGTCGCGGGCGCCGCCGTTCATCGCCTGGGTGACGGAATCTTCCTCCACCGTCTTGGCTATGGCGATCACGGGCACCTCGGCACAGCGTGCGTCGCGGAAGGCGATAACCTGATCCAGCGGGAAGCTCGCCAGGCTGGTGAAGCAGAAGATGATGTCGGGCACCTGCTTCTCGACCGCCTTTACCGCATCTTCCGCGCTCGCCGCCCATTCCGAATGGACCGGATAGCCGGCACTGCGCAGGGCGCCGTTGAGCTTCTCGGCGTTATTCTGCGACTGGGCGACCACCAGCACGGGAAGGATATTCGGATCGGGCAAAAATCTGTCCTCAGAGCCAGTTCGGAGCCAGAGAGCCACTGCCCGATCCATCCAAGATTGCTGCCGATCCAGGTTTCGGCACGGTGCGGACGGGCAGAGAGTCCTCGATTCGAGCAGGGCCGAATGCGGACACTACTTGTATCCGATTCTCCCCCTGTTTTCCAGTGACCGCGTCCCTGCACCCCTCTTGTTTGCGACTAATATATAGGTGTCTTGTTCGCTTGTCCCGGTTCTTCTCTGACCAAGCGCGGCACCAGATACCCCGGCAGCCTCGCTGCGAGCGACTTCGCAAGTGCGATCGCCTCGGGATCGGGTACGGCGAAGTGAGCTGCGCCCGCCACGCGGTCGAGCTGGTGCAGGTAGTAGGGCACGACGCCAATCTCGAACAGCCGTTCGCTGAGATCGGCGAGCGCATTCTCGGTGTCGTTCACGCCGCGCAGCAGCACCGACTGGTTCAAAAGCAGGGCGCCGGCACCGGCGAGCCGGGCCAGCGCCGTGGCAACGTTGGCGTCGAGTTCCCGGGCATGGTTGGCATGGATCACGATGATCTTGCGCAGACGGGTCCGACCGAGCCAGCCGATCAGGGCGTCGTCCACGCGACTGGGCAGGACCACCGGTTGGCGCGTGTGGATGCGCAGGCGCCGGACGTGGGGGATGCCCTCGATCCCGGCCGCGAGCGTGGCCAGACGCCGGTCGCTGAGGCTGAGCGGATCGCCCCCGCTGAGGATCACCTCGTGGATGCTCGAATCGCCGCGGATCACTTCCAGCGCGGGCGACCAGTCGCTTGCGCGCGGGTTCTCGCGCGCGTAGGGGAAATGGCGCCGAAAGCAGTAACGGCAGTGGACGGCGCAAGCGCCGGTGGCCACCAGGAGCGCGCGACCGTGGTACTTGTGCAGTACGCCGGGCCCGGCGCGGCTGGCCATGTCGCCGACCGGATCGCGATCGAAGCCGGGGACCGCCCGCAGTTCCGCATCCAGCGGCAGGACCTGGCGCAGGAGCGGATCGGCCGGATCGCCGGGGCGCATCCGCGCCACGAATCCGCGCGGCACACGCAGCCCGAATCCGGCGCCGGCGCGCCTGGCAGGTTCCGCCAGGGCGGGGTCGAGGCCGAGTTCGGCCAGCAGCTCAGCCGGGTCGGCGATCGCTTCGGCGAGTTCTTTCTGCCACTGCGACGGCTGCGCGGTGGGGTCGGTTAGCGGTATCATACGCGGCTTTACGGGGGCACCTTGCACGGGTGCCACAGATTTTGGCACGCATCAGGGCGGGATGAAATGGCAACGTACAGCACCAACGAGTTCAAGTCCGGTTTGAAGATCATGCTCGAGGGCGATCCGTACACGATCGTCGAGAATGAGTTCGTGAAGCCGGGCAAGGGTCAGGCCTTCAACCGGGTCAAGATCCGCAATCTCAAGACGGGCCGCGTCATCGACCGCACCTTCAAGTCCGGCGACTCCGTGGAGGGCGCCGATGTCGTCGAGCTGGAGATGCAGTACCTCTATAATGATGGCGAGTTCTACCATTTCATGAAACCCGATACCTTCGAGCAGTATGCGGCCGATGCCGCTGCCTGCACCGAGGCCGCCAAGTGGATCAAGGGCGAGGAGCTGTGCACGGTGACGCTGTGGGACGGTCGCCCGCTGAGCGTGATGCCCCCCAATTTCGTCAATCTCACCATCACCGAGACCGATCCCGGCGTGCGGGGCGATACCACGGGCGGCGGTGGCAAGCCGGCGACGCTGGAGACCGGCGCGGTGGTGCGGGTGCCGTTGTTCGTCGACCAGGGCGAGATGATCAAGGTCGACACGCGTACCGCCGAGTACGTCTCGCGCGTCAAGGAGTGAGTGCGCTGGCCGCGACCGAGCTCGAGCCCGGTGCGGGCGATTGGCGTCCCGCGGCCGACCTTCATGTAGTGCGCCTGCGCGCATCTATGCTCGCGGCGCTACGCCGGTTTTTCGCGGCCCGCGAAGTGCTCGAGGTCGAGACACCTTATCTCTCAGCGGCGGGGACGACCGACCCCAATATCGCCAGCCTGACCGTCGCAGGGGGCGGTGGGCGCTATCTGCACACGTCGCCCGAGTTTCCGATGAAACGCCTGCTGGCGGCCGGCAGCGGCGATATCTATCAGGTGTGCCGGGTGTTTCGCGCCGGCGAGGCCGGGCGCCGGCACAATCCCGAGTTCACCATGCTCGAGTGGTACCGCCTGGGTTTCGACCACGAACGCCTGATGCGGGAGGTGGCGGAACTGCTCGCGCTGCTGATCGGTCCGGAGCGCGGGTTCGCGGCACCGGAATTTCTCAGCTATCGTGAGGCCTACCTGCGTCACACCGGGCTCGATCCTTTCGCGGCGCGGGCCGAGGACTGGCACGCGTGCCTGGCTAACGCCGGCATCGACATCGGTCCCCCTGCGAGCCTGGATCTGGATGCCTGGCTCGATCTGGCCGGGGCCCAGCTGGTGCATCCGCGTCTCGGGCGGGGCCGGGTCAGCTTCATCCAGGATTTTCCAGTCAGCCAGGCGGCGCTGGCGCGCGTGCGCCCCGGACCGGAGCCGGTCGCGGAGCGTTTCGAGGCTTTCGTGGACGGCATGGAGCTTGCCAATGGCTTCCACGAATTGGCTGATGCCGGCGAGCAGGCGGCGCGCTTCGCGCGCGAGCGCCGCCGCAGGCGCGACGCAGGCCTGCCCGACGTGCCCGCCGACACCCGTCTGATTGCGGCCCTCGAGGCCGGGTTGCCCGATTGTGCGGGCGTCGCCGTGGGGCTGGACCGTGTGCTGATGCTGCGCGCGGGAGTGGAGGATATCGCGGCCGTGCTGGCTTTTCCGGCAGACCGCGCCTGACGAAGTTGACGGGAGTGCGCCATGTTCGAGGTCGATAAGCCCAGCGGCAGCAAAGCCGAGATCTACGAGACCCTGCGGATGCAGGCGCGCGGGCTGCTCGCCGGCGAGACAGACGCAGTCGCGAA
The DNA here is from genome assembly GCA_963739695.1 of uncultured Pseudomonadota bacterium. Classification (GTDB taxonomy): domain Bacteria; phylum Pseudomonadota; class Gammaproteobacteria; order Natronospirales; family CAVUBB01; genus CAVUBB01. Next base: position 58,874 of record CAVUBB010000022.1, read on the forward strand.
TGCGGCCAATCTTGCAGCACTCATCTATCACGCCCTCGATGAGGTGAACTGGGCAGGTTTCTATCTGCTCAAGGAAGGGGAGCTGGTAGTGGGCCCGTTCCAGGGCAAGCCTGCCTGCGTGCGCATCGCGCTCGGTACCGGCGTGTGCGGGACCGCCGCGGCAAGGCGCGAGACCGTGCGTGTGGATGACGTCGATCAGTTCGTCGGCCATATCCCCTGCGACAGTGCATCGCGCTCGGAGATCGTGGTGCCGCTGGTGCACTGCGGCGAGCTGTTCGGCGTGCTCGATATCGACAGCCCCGTCACAGGGCGCTTCGATGCGGACGATCAGACCGGCCTGGAGGCGCTGGCGGCAGTATTCGTGGACAACCTCGGCTGAGAGCTATCAGCGCAAGTTCGCCAAGGCCTGGCCCATGCGTACCGGCGCCCCTGGTTCGATCTCGGCGGCCCACTCTGCGGCATCGCGCGCGAACAGTACGATCACCGTCGAACCCATGTTGAATCGGCCCATCTCCGCGCCGCGCACGAGCGTCACGGCATCGGCGTCCGCATCCGGATAGTCGCGCCGGAGCACGCGGCGTGCGCGAGGCGGCGTGACTTCCCCCGCCCAGACCGTCTCGATACTGGCGACGAACAGCGCGCCCACCAATATCAGTGCCATCGGCCCTGCCGCGGTATCGAAGATCGCGGCCACGCGTTCATTGCGGGCGAACAGGCGTGGGATCGCTCGTGTCGCCGCCGGATTCACGCTGAACAGGCGGCCGGGTATATGCACCATGCTGCGCAGGCGTCCGTCGAGGGGCATGTGGATCCGGTGATAGTCGCGCGGTGACAGGTACAGGGTGGTGAAACTGCCGTCTTCGAACCGGCCGGCGAGTTCTGCATCGCCGCCGAGCAGTTCCAGCGTGCTGAAACTCCGGCCCTTGGCCTGAAAGATGCGCCCGGCATGGATATCGCCGCGTTGACTCACGCTGCCGTCCACGGGGCAGATGGCCCCGGCATCGGCGAGCGGGCGGGCGTCTTCGCGCAGAGCGCGGGTGAAGAAGGCGTTGAAGCTGGAGTAGGCGTCCAGGTCCGGATTCACGGCGGCGCTCATGTCGATGTGGAAGCGGCGGGCGAAGGCGTGGATGAGCCAGCGTTTGAACCCACGGTTCTCGCTGCGAGTCACATAATGCACCAGCCGGGACAGCGCGTGCTGGGGCAGCAGGTACTGGGGCCAGGCTTTCATCAGGTCGGAGAGATGGGCGGAGTCGTCGTGCATGCGGAGCTCGTTGTGAAGTGCGGGCCCTAAGCGGACGGCTCGACGTAGGCGACTATCTTGCGATAGTCGCTGACCATCTGTTGCCGATCCAGTGGCGGGGTGAATACGGCGACCTCGTGTCCGTGCGGACCGATGAGAAAGATGCCTGCGGTATGGTTCACTTTGTAGCCGCCGTCGGGCCCCGGCGGAGAGTGTGAGAACGCGACTCCGAGGCGTCCAGTCAATTTGCGCAGTTCCGGTACCGGCCCGCTGACGCCGATGAATCCTGCGCCGAAGGAACTCACGTAGGTGCTCATCTGGGCAAGGTCATCGCGCTCCGGATCGACCGAGATGAAGTACACGACCGGCTGTTGCTCCGGTGCGAGACCGTGCAGATCGCCGAGTACATGGGCGAGCAGGGCGAGCGTGGTCGGGCAGATATCGGGGCAATGGGTGTAGCCGAAGTAGAGCAGGCTCCAGTGGCCGGTCAGGGTCTTGTTGTCGAACGCGTTTCCCGAAGTGCTGGGCAACTCGAATACGGGGAGTGCGCGTGGTGTCTTGAACAGGGCGGCGTGTGTTGTGGGCGGAGTCGAGCGGGTGCTTACCGGCCAGCCCGTGCCGAGAAAGACGGCCACCGCGCCTGCGACGATCACGAGCAGCGCGATCGCGGCTGTGCGGAATTTTTTCATGGCGTGAATTATGCCATACGGCCGGGCAGCGGACACCCGTGACGTAGTATGATTGCCGGGCCCGCGTGTGGGGCGCCAGGCTTGATCGCGCATGGAAGACCTCGAAGCTCTCGTGACCGCCAACGATTTCATCCGCTGGGGCGCCAGCCGCTTCCTGGAGGCGCGTCTGCATTTCGGTCACGGCACCGACAACGCTTTTGACGAGGCGGCCGCGCTGGTCCTGCATGCCTTGTATCTGCCGCATGAAGTCCCTCCGCACCTGCTGGACGGCCGCTTGAGTGCGAGCGAGCGAGAGCGCGTGGTCGCCCTGCTTGAGGAACGCGTGAGCAGTCGCAAACCTGGGGCCTATCTCACGCATCAGGCCTGGTTTGCCGGGCTCGAGTTCTATGTGGATGAGCGCGTGCTGGTGCCGCGTTCGCCGATCGCGGAACTGATCGAGCAGGGCTTCGTGCCCTGGCTCGATCCTGACCGCGTCGAGCGCGTGCTCGATCTGTGCACGGGCAGCGGTTGTATCGCGATCGCCTGTGCCTACGCGTTTCCGGAGGCCAGCGTGGACGCGGCGGATATCTCCGCCGACGCACTCGAAGTGGCGCGCGCCAACGTCGCCCGGCACGGACTAGGCGAACGCGTCGATGTGGTGCACTCGGATCTGTTCGCGGCGCTTGGCGGTCGCAGCTACGACCTGATCGTGTCCAATCCGCCTTATGTTGATGCCGAAGACATGGCCGCGCTGCCGGAGGAGTATCGGCAGGAACCCGAATTGGGGCTCGCAGCGGGTGGCGACGGACTGGATATCGTGCGTCGCATGCTGGCCGCGGCGCCGGATCATCTGCAGCCGGATGGCGTGCTGGTGTGCGAGGTCGGCAACAGCCGTCCCGCACTCGAGGCCCTCTATCCGGAGGTGCCGTTCGCCTGGCTCGAGTTCGAACGCGGAGGCGAGGGCGTGTTCCTGTTGAATGCCTCCGACCTGATCGACTTCCACGGCCTTTTCGCGGCGGGAGCCGCCGAGGTGACCGATGTCGGGTAACAGCTGCGGACGGGTGTTCGTCGTGACCACGTTCGGCGAGAGTCATGGTCCCGCGCTCGGCGCGATCATCGACGGCTGTCCGCCAGGTCTGGCGCTGGACGAGAGCGACATCCAGCGCGAAGTGGAACGCAGGCGCAGCGGCCAGTCGCGCTATACCTCACAGCGACGCGAAGCGGATCGCGTGCGTATCCTTTCGGGTGTGTTCGAAGGCGTCACCACGGGCACCCCGATCGGCTTGCTGATCGAGAACGACGATGCGCGGCCGAAAGATTACGCAGCGCTGCGCGATCGCTTCCGTCCGGGCCATGCCGATTACACCTATCAACAGAAATACGGCCTGCGCGACCATCGCGGCGGTGGGCGCTCGTCAGCCCGCGAGACCGTGATGCGGGTGGCGGCGGGTGCAGTCGCGCGCAAGTATCTGCGCGATCGCCTCGGCGTGCACATCCACGGCTGGCTCTCTCAACTCGGGCCGTTGGAACTCGCACCGGTGGCCACGCGCGAGGCCGGCAACAATCCCTTCTTCTGTCCCGACCCGGCGCGGATCGAAGAACTCGAGGCGTTCATGCAGAAGTTGATCAAGGAGGGCGATTCCGTCGGCGCACGCATCCGCGTCGTCGCCGAGGGTGTCCCGGCGGGCTGGGGCGAGCCCGTCTTCGATCGGCTCGATGCCGATATCGCCCACGCGATGATGAGTATCAATGCCGTCAAGGGCGTCGCCCTCGGTGCGGGCTTCGATGCGATCACCCAGCGCGGCAGCGAACATCGCGACGAGATCACCCCGGACGGTTTTCTCGGCAACCACGCCGGTGGCGTGCTTGGCGGCATCTCCTCCGGCCAGCCTGTGGTGGTCGATGTGGCGTTCAAGCCGACTTCCAGCCTGCGGCTTCCCGCGCGCAGTGTCGACGTGAACGGTGAAGCCGTCGAAGTCGTCACGACCGGCCGGCACGACCCTTGTGTGGGGCTGCGCGCGACGCCGATCGTCGAAGCCATGCTCGCGCTGGTCCTGATGGATCACTTCCTGCGTCACCGGGCTCAGAATGCCGACGTGGCCAGCGCGACGCCGGTCATCCCTCCCGCGCACGAGTGATGCCGGTTCCTGGGCGCGGCCTGTACCCGCGGCTCGCGGTCTATTATTTCTTCCATTTCGCCGCGCTCGGCGCCTTGCTGCCGTTTCTCGGACCTTATCTGGAATCGCGGGGTCTGGACGCGGGGCAGGTCGGCCTGGTGTTCGGTGTGATGATGGCTGCGCGCATCGTCGTGCCCACTTGCTGGGGCCTGCTCGCCGATCGGCTGGGACGTCCGGTGCTGGTTGTGCGTGCGGGGACCTTTGCCGCGTTCGTGTGTTTCGCGCTGGTCGCGCATGTCCGCGGGGCCGGCGCGACGATCGCCGCCATCGCGCTGTTTGCGATCTTCTGGGCGGCGGCCCTGCCGCAGTTCGAGGCGACCACGCTCGAACATCTCGGTGTCGATGCGCGCCGCTATGGCACTGTGCGCCTGTGGGGGTCGGTCGGATTCATCCTTGCCGTGCTCGGCGCGGGAGCGCTGGTCGAGCATGCCGGCGTGGCGATGCTAGTCTATCTTGTGCTGGCTATGCTCGCAGCGATCTGGCTGGCCAGCTTGCGCGTCCCCGAATCACGCCGCGCACGCGCGCAGGAAGCTCCCGCGCCGCCCATCGGGCTGGTTCTGCGCAGGCGCGAGGTGATGATCCTGTTCACCGTCTGCTTCCTGATGCAGGCCAGTCACGCACCTTATTACGCCTTCTTCTCGCTGTTCCTGCACCGCCAGGGCTATAGCGACACCGCCATCAGCCAGTTCTGGGCGCTCGGCGTAGTGGCGGAGATCCTCGTATTCCTGGGTATGAGCCGCCTGCTTGCCCGATTCACTCCGCGCACTCTGTTGCTGGCCTCGCTGGGCCTGGCCAGCCTGCGCTGGCTGATGATCGCGTCGGAAGCTGGTAATATATACATCCTGTCTGTAGCGCAGACCCTGCATCTGGCCAGTTTTGGCGTCTACCATGCGGTTGCTATCCATCTGATCCATCGTCATTTCGGCGGTCGCCTGCACGGACGCGGTCAAGCGCTGTACAGCAGCATCGGCTTTGGCGCCGGCGGAGCAGCGGGGAGTCTCGCTGCAGGCTATCTGTGGACGGTCGCCGGAGCGGCGAGCGTCTTTTATGGTGCGGCCCTGGCGGCGGCGGCAGGGCTGGTGATCGCGCTCATCGGCTTGCCCGGGCAAGCCGATGAGCGCGCACATGTGGATGAATTGTCGAGCGGAGGATAGATGCGGAAATTTGATATCGCAGTCGTCGGTGCAACCGGTGCGGTGGGCGAAGCCATGTTGTCGATCCTGGAGGAGCGCAAGTTTCCGGTCGGCACCATCTACCCCTTGGCGAGCAGCCGGTCTGCCGGGACCAGGGTAAAGTTTGGCGGACGCCAGGTGACCGTCACCGATCTCGCCGAATTCGATTTTTCCAAGGCCCAGATCGCGCTCTTTTCCGCCGGCGGCAGCGTGTCGGCCGAATTCGCGCCCAAGGCCGCTGCTGCGGGCTGTGTGGTGATCGATAACACCTCCAAGTTCCGTTATGAAGACGATATCCCGCTGGTGGTCCCGGAAGTGAATCCCGAGGCCGTGGCCGGTTATCCGGCTCGGGGCATCATCGCCAACCCCAACTGTTCGACGATCCAGATGGTGGTGGCGCTGAAGCCGCTGCACGATGCCGCCGGAATCGAACGGATCAACGTCTGTACCTATCAGGCGGTGTCGGGTGGCGGACGCAAGGCGATGGAGGAACTGGCGCAGCAGAGCGCGCAATTGCTCAACGGACGGCCGATCAAACCCCAGGTCATGCCCAGACAGATCGCCTTCAACGTGCTGCCGCACATCGACGAGTTTCAGGATAACGGCTACACGCGCGAAGAGATGAAGATGGTCTGGGAGACGCACAAGATACTCGGTGACGACACGATCCGCGTGAATCCCACCGCGGTCAGGGTGCCGGTCTTCTTCGGCCACGCCGAGGCCGTGCATATCGAGACCCGCGACAAACTCACGGCCGAAGCCGCGCGCAAGCTGCTCGCGAAGGCGCCCGGAGTGGTGGTGATGGACAAGCGCGAGCCTGGCGGATACCCGACGCCGGTCACCGAAGCGGCCAGCCACGACGAGGTTTTCGTAGGCCGGATCCGTGAGGATATTTCCCATCCGAACGGGCTAGATTTATGGGTGGTGGCGGACAACGTGCGCAAGGGCGCCGCCCTCAATAGCGTCCAGATTGCCGAAATCTTGGTGAAAGACTATTTATAAGCTATAGTTAGCCCAATATTATAAAGGGCATTCTAACTATCGTTGGAGAGCCATGTCCTGGTTGCGCTCCGCTTGGACGCATGGAGTTTGGGAGCCACGATGAGACGAATACTGGCCTTTACGGCGGCCCTGGCGCTGGGTTTGATCCCCATCAGCTCCTTTGCTCTTGGGCTTGGCGATATCAAACTCAACTCCGCGCTAAATCAGAAATTCGACGCGGATATCCCCGTCGTCGCGGCGGCGTCGGACGACGTCGGCAGCCTGTCTGTATCGCTCGCGTCGCAAGACGCGTTCGACCGTGCGGGAGTCGAGCGGGTCGCGACGCTGATCAAGCTGCACTTCGACGTGGTGCAAAAGGACGGCGAAGCCTATATCCATGTCACCACCGACCAGCCGGTGAAAGATCCGTTCCTCACCTTCCTGGTGCAGGCTGACTGGTCCAGCGGCAAGCTGGTGCGTGAATACACGGTGCTGCTCGATCCGCCCGTGTTCACACCGGCTCAGCCCAGCCAGACACAGACGCCGGTCGCCGGCGGGGTCGGCGAAACCACCGCCGGGGGCGCACCAGCGCAGGCGAGCGAATCCGCACCCTATCCCTCCGCCGCCAGCTCCGGCAGCGCCGCACCGGCGCCGCAGGGAGAGACCAATGGCACAACCTATGGCCCTATCCGCCGCGGACAGACGCTGTGGGGCATCGCCAATCGTGTGCGTCCGGACGATGTCAGCGTCAATCAGATGATGGTCGCACTGTATCGCAGCAACCCCGATGCCTTCATGGGCAACATCAACCGTATGAAGGCCGGTTATATCCTGCGCGTGCCTGGGGCCGACGACGTGCGCGGGATCTCGCGCACGGAAGCCAATGCCGTAGTGCGCCGAGCGAACCAGGAATGGCGTGGCGGTACTGGCGGCGAACGTGTCGCCGGTGGTGGCAACGCCGAGAAGGGCGGACACATCCAGTTGGTCGCACCGAGCGGTGGCAGCGAGAGCAGTGCTTCGGTTCCCGGCGCGGGGAGCGCGAACGGAGCCAAACTGGCCCAGGTGCAGCAGGAGCTGAACGATACCAAGCAACAGCTGGACAAGGCGCAGAGCGACAACAGCGAGCTCAGCTCCCAAGTGCAGGACCTGCAAGGTCAGCTCGACGACACCAAGCGCCTGGTGACGGTGAAAGATAATCAGCTGCAGGCCTTGCAGCAGAAGGTGCAGACGGGCGCGACGCAGCCTGTCGCCACACCGGCCGCGCCGGAACCGGCAAAACCCGAGCCGTCGCAGACCCAGACAGCGCCCGCGACCACGCCTGCCCCGGCCAAACCCGAACCCATCCAGAGTGAGCCGCCGCACAAGGTCAGCCTGCTCAGCAAGCTCATGAATCCGGTCTTCCTCGGCGTTGCGGTCGGCATCCTTGTGTTGCTGGTGGTGGCGGTGTTTGGCTTCATGCGCAAGCGGCGCGGTGCAGCCCATATCGGCGGCGTCGAAGCGCCGGTGTTCGGCGATGACGAGACCGTCGTCGCCAACGATCAGCCGAGTGACGATGATTGGCTCGCGGGCGAAGAGACTGGCACCGGCGCAGCGGTCGCGGGTAGCACAGAGGAATCGTTCGAGCCCGGCGCCACGGCGACTATCGCCGGAGCGGGCGCGGAAGCGGAAGAAGAGACGCCCGACACCGACAAGACCATGATGATGAAGCCGGGCGAGGCGCAGTCCATGGCGGATACCGTGGTCGGCGGCCAGCCCGTGAAACTGGACGAATCCGATCCGCTTGCCGAAGCCGACTTCCACATGGCCTATGGTCTGTACGACCAGGCCGGCGATCTCATCCGCCGGGCTCTGGACAAGGAGCCGGGACGGCGCGATCTCACAGTCAAGCTGCTCGAGGTCTATTTCGCCTCCGGACAGGCGGGCCCCTTCGTGGAGGCGGCCAAGGAATTGCGCGCTTCGATGGGCGATTCGCCCGACAGCGACTGGGAGAATATCGCGATCATGGGTCGTCAGATCGCTCCCGACGAGTCCCTGTTTGCGGAGAGCAGCGGCGCCGCGGGCGGTGCCGTGGATCTCGATTTCGCGGCGGAAGAGAGCGGGGCATCCGATATCACCGACTTCGAGGCGTTCAACGAAGAAGACGAGAGCGGCGCGGGGCTCGATTTCGATATCACCGGTACCGGCGAGATGCAGGGTGCTGGTGGAACCGCGGAGGCAGCGGCGGACGAGAGTCTGGAATTCGAGTTGCCGGATACGGATTTCGCGGAAACCGCCGACGGATCCGAAGGCGGTCGCTCGGCCCCGGGCGCCACCGGCGGCGCCGGTGGCGAAGAGTCGGGTATGGACTTCGATCTTGGCGACTTCGATTTCGAGACCGCTTCCACCGGCACACAGACGGCTTCGGCGAGCACGCCCGAGGCTCAGGAAGCGGCGTCCGAGGAAGCGGTCGAAGAGGCCGCATTCACAGGACTTGAAACCGGGACGGGTGCCGGTACCGAGACGACATTCACGGGTCTCGAGACGGGCACCGGCGCAGGTGAAGAGACCACCTTCTCCGGTCTTGAGACAGAAGTCATGACCAAATCTTCGCCAGCGGAGATCGAGCTCGCCGAGGCCGGCGAGGATCTCGACACCTCCCGGCCCGGCGACCTGACCGACACCCAGAATGATTTCGACAAGGCTTTGTCGGAACTTTCCCAATACGTGGACACCAACTTCCCGAACGATGGCCAGGAAGCTGAGGCGCAGAGCAGCGGCGAAGCCCTGGAAGCGTCGTTTGGCGACACCGGCGAGGCGTCCCTCGTTGGTGCAGAGGAGGAAGCGGAAGATTCCTTCGCCGCCAGTCCTGAGGACGAAGTCAGCACCAAGCTCGACCTCGCCAGCGCCTACATCGAGATGGGCGACCCCGATGGCGCTCGCAGCATTCTCGAGGAAGTGATGGAAGAAGGTAACGAGGCGCAGAAACAGGAAGCGCAGAAACTCCTCGACCAGGTCTCCTGAACATGGACGCCGGCCGGTCCTGAGCCGGTCGGCGTGCCGCTTGCCCGGCCCCGAGTGCGATGATCTCCCATCCTTTGATCAGGGTTTCCCTGCTGTTCGTGTATGCCGGCTTCGTCGCGGCGATGCCGCCCTCGGGCCTGGCATGGTGTGCGTTGCCGCTGCTGCTCGTCTACTTCCGGCTCGGACCTGGTGCCCTGCGGCGATTGATGAAAGCGCTCTGGCGGATCCGCTGGCTGGCGCTGTCGATCGCGGTCTTGTACTTCTGGTTCACTCCCGGCATGCCCCTGTTCTCCCGAGCCATCCCGGGGGTGCCGACCCGCGACGGCCTGGCGCTGGGTCTGGCGCGCGTGCTGGCTCTGATGTTGATGGTCGGCGCGGTCACCGCATTGCTTGCGGCGAGTTCCCGGGTCGAACTCATCGCCGCGATCCGTGCTTGTGTACGGCCTCTGGAGTGGCTGGGGCTCGATAGTCATCGGTTCTCGCGGCGTCTGGTGCTCACACTGGAAGCGGCGCCGAAGTTGCAGGGCGAGATCAGACAACTCCGCGAGCAAGGGGTCGGGACATTTGCCGACACTGGCGCACGCCTTCTGCTCGATGCCGAGGCCGATGCCCGCAGGCAACCGTCCGCACCGGCTCCCGCGCCGGTCGCCATGCCGCCATGGCATGCGTGGTCGGGCCCCGTACTCCTTGGTATCGCCATGTGGGGGTTGCGCCATGTCCTCCTCGCTTGAAGGCGGTCGACGTATCGCGCTGGGCGTCGAATACGATGGCAGTGCGTTCTGCGGTTGGCAGCGCCAGCCTCACGCTCCCAGTGTCCAGGAAGCGCTGGAGGCGGCTTTGAGCCGGGTCGCGGACGAGGCGATCGGCGTCGTGTGCGCAGGCCGCACCGATACCGGAGTGCACGCGCGCGGACAGGTCGTGCATTTCGATACCCGGGCCGAACGCCCGGCCAGGGCCTGGGTGCTGGGCGTCAACTCGAATCTGCCCGACGAGATCGCCGTGTGCTGGGCGCAGCCGGTATCGAGTGAATTTCACGCCCGCTTCTCGGCTCGTGCCCGGCGTTATCGCTACCGTATCGTCAATCGCGCCACCCGTCCCGCGCTCGGGCAGCGGATGCTCACCTGGGTGCGCCGGCCGCTGGACGAATCACGTATGCGCCAGGCGGCCCGGCATCTGGTGGGAGAGCATGATTTCTCTGCATACCGTGCGCTCGCATGTCAGGCGAGGCACCCGGTGCGTACGGTGAGCCGGCTCGAAGTCGTCCGCTACGGTGAGTTCGTAGATATAGATATCGAGGCGAACGCCTTCCTGCACCATATGGTGCGCAACATCGCCGGCGTCCTGATCACCATCGGCGAAGGCCGCGCGGAGCCGGATTGGGCGCGCACGGTTCTCGAGACCCGGGATCGAACTCTGGGCGGGGTGACGGCGCCGGCGGCCGGACTGTGCTTCATGGCCGTGCGTTATCCCGCCGAGTTCGAGCTGCCGGACTTTCCGGGCCGTAACGATAGCGCCGGGTAGTGGTTCGTACCGCGGCGCGCATAGGAATCGTGCGTAGCTTGCTTTACCATGAGCGGTTCGGGTGGCGCTGCCGCGCGGGCAGTGCTCTCATCGACTACATTTATGCTGGACAGGGCCTATGAACTGGTTCAAGAAGCTGGTGCCATCACGGATCAACACGGAAGGGCGGGCCAATCGCGGCCGGGTGCCCGAAGGGCTGTGGAGCAAGTGCACGGCCTGCGGCGCAGTGCTCTATCGGGCCGAGCTCGAGCGCAATCTTTACGTCTGTCCCAAATGCACGCAGCACATGCGTCTGGGCGCGCGCCAGCGTCTGGATCTCTTTCTCGACCCTGATTCAGTCGCGGAGATCGGCGCCAATATCGAGCCTGTCGACATACTGCGGTTCCGCGACAGCAAGAAGTACAAGGATCGCCTCGCCCAGGCCCAGAAAAGTACGGGCGAGAAGGACGCTCTGGTCGTCATGAAGGGGCGTCTGAAGGGGCTGCGTGTGGTCGCTGCGGCATTCGAATTCAGTTTCATGGGCGGTTCGATGGGATCGGTGGTCGGCGAGCGCTTCGTGCGCGGCGTCGAGGCCGCGATCGCCGACAATGCGCCTTTTATCTGCTTCACCGCGAGCGGTGGTGCGCGCATGCAGGAAGCGCTGATCTCGCTCATGCAGATGGCCAAGACGAGCGCGGCGCTGGCGCGCCTGGCGCGTCATGGCATCCCGTATATCGTGGTGCTCACCGATCCCACCATGGGCGGCGTCACCGCGAGCCTTGCCATGTTGGGCGATGTGAATATCGCCGAACCCAGGGCGCTGATCGGTCTCGCGGGCACGCGTGTCATCCAGCAGACGGTTCGCGAGGAGCTTCCGGAAGGCTTCCGGCTCAGCGAGTTCCACCTCGAACACGGCTTTGTCGACATGATCGTCGACCGGCGCGAGCTGCGCGATCGCGTGGCCAATGTGATCTCCATCCTCTCGCGTCAGCCTGCCCTCGAGCAGGCCTGATCCACGAGCCACTGCCATCGCGGTGACGCCGATGCGCTTCGACACGCTCGATGCCTGGTTGCGCTGGCAGGAGACTTTGCACCCCAGTGCGATAGAGCTTGGCCTCGATCGTGTCCGGCCGGTGGCTGAACGCCTGGGCGTGGCGCGGCCTCCGTTTCGCTCGGTGATCGTGGCGGGCACCAACGGCAAGGGTTCCTGTGTCGCCTATGTGGAAGCGATGTTGCGCCGTCTCGGCCGGCGTACCGGTGCCTACACATCGCCTCATCTGTTGCGCTATAACGAGCGCATCCGTATCGACGGTGCGGAGATCGACGACGCCGCGCTGTGTGCCGCATTCCAGCACGTGGATGATGCCCGTGGGGAAGTCAGACTGACCTATTTCGAATTCGGGACCCTGGCTGCACTTTACTGTTTCGCGCAGGCCGGAGTCGAAGTCGCGGTACTCGAGGTCGGCATGGGTGGCCGTCTGGATGCGGTGAACATCGTCGATGCCGAGGTGGCACTGATCGCCAGCGTGGACGTGGATCATAGCGAATGGCTGGGTCCGGATCGCGAGAGTATCGGTCGCGAGAAGGCCGGCATCATGCGCGCGGGGCACGTGTGTGTCTGTGCGGATCGAGATCCCCCGGCCAGCGTGCTCGAACATGCGCGAGAGATCGGAGCCCGGTTGCATCTGCTCGGCCGCGACTTCGACGCCCGAGCCGACGAGGATGGCAGCTGGACCTGGCTCGATCGAAGCGGGCCACTGGGGCCGTTGCCCGCGCCGCGGATCCCGGGCGGTCACCAGCGTGACAACGCGGCGGCCGCGATCGCCGCGCTACGCGTACTCGAACCCGATGCGGGACCCGAGATCGCGCTGCAGGGAATCGCCGATGCGCGCCTTGCGGGGCGCTTGCAATATGTTCCGGGCGAGGTCGATCTGTTGTTCGACGTCGGCCACAATCCCCAGGCGGTTGCGGCCCTGGCGAGACACCTTGATTCACTGCATCGCGCGGGCCGTGTTCTCGCTGTCGCCGGTATGATGCGGGATAAAGAAGTCGAGGCGGCCGTCGCGTCGATCGCAGGCCGCGTGGATGTCTGGTTCGCCGCCGGATTGCCGCCACCGCGCGGCTTGTCCGGAACGGAGCTGGTCTCGCGTATAGTGTCAGCGGGCGTCGATGCCGAAGTGATGGATTGCAGCGACGTGGCTTCGGCCCTCGCCGCAGCGCGTGCCCGGAGCCGGTCTGGCGACCTCATCGTGGTCTTCGGCTCATTCATCACTGTAGGCGAAGCCATGCGGGGATGTAGACTGTAGAGACGACCCGCGGCGGGATGGGCCGCAACAGCCTGGGAGTCGAGTTTGGAGATGTCGATCAAACAGCGCCTGGTCGGAGCCGTAGTCCTCGTGGCCGCGGCCGTGGTCTTTCTACCCATGATCTTTGACGGGCCGCGCCCGAACGACGGCGGCACGCGTACCGTCGACCTGGCGCTGCCTGCGTCGGAACCCGCAGTGCAGGTGGACATCGACAGTGGCGAATCGGTGGCGACGGGCACCGCCGCCAGTGGCGCGCCGACAGCGGCCGAGGCGAAGCCGGGTGCCGACACCGTGCAGACACCGCCCGCGACGAAGGCTCCGACGGCCGGTGCTGCCACTCAGCCGGACCAGGCTATCGCGCGTTCGCAGCCCAAGAGTGCAGCCACCCCCAAGCCGGAGCCGGTCGGCGAAAGTCCGCTGGCCAGCAAGGCTGGCTGGGCGGTGCAGGCCGGGAGTTTCTCCGACCCCGATCATGCCCAGGCGTTGGCCAAGCGGCTGCAGAAGAAGGGTCTGAGTGCCTTTGTACAGCGCTACTCCGGCGCCGGACGTACGCTCTACCGCGTCCGCGTCGGGCCGTATCCGGAACGGATCGACGCCGAACGGCAGGCACCGGCAGTGGCTGCCGCGGCGGGCGGGCCGACCAAGGTCGTGCCGACGCCCTGACGCGGACGCCTTCGAGGTTTCGGAGCAGTGGCCGTGTTTGCTAAAATCCGCGCCTCGCGCACGCAGCCGAGGGTGCTGGCTCAATCCCGGGAGAAGTGATGGTCTGGGTCGATTACGTGATATTGGGAATCGTCCTTCTCTCCGCCGCGATCAGTCTGATCCGAGGGTTTGTGAAGGAGGCCTTGTCGCTGGCGGGCTGGCTGCTCGCGTTCTGGGTCGCCATGACCTTCACCAAGCGACTGGCGCCCATGCTCGAAGGGCATGTCCAGACCCCGTCGGTCCGGTCGATCATCGCGTTTGCGATCCTGTTCGTGGGCACGCTGATCATCGCCGCAGTGATCAATCATTTCGCAAGTCTCGCGATCAAGAAGACCGGACTGACCGGTACCGACCGTTTGATCGGAGCGGTGTTCGGTCTGGCCCGCGGTATCGCGTTGGTGGCGGTGTTGATCCTGCTGGGGACGATCGCCAATCTGGATCAGGATCCCTGGTGGAAGGAATCGCGCCTCATTCCCTATGTGCAGCCGATGGCGGGGTGGGTGAAGCATTTCCTGCCCAAGAATGTCAGCGCCCAGATCGACGGACAAGACGTACAGGTTCCGGTCAATCCCTAGCGACCGGCGGACAGCAGACGAGGATAAAGACTCATGTGTGGCATCGTAGGCATCGTCGGCAAGAATCCGGTCAACCAGTCGCTGTACGATGCGCTGACTGTGCTCCAGCATCGCGGTCAGGATGCGGCCGGCATCATGACCTGCGACGACGGGCGTTTCTATCTGCGCAAGGACAATGGCCTCGTGCGCGATGTGTTCCGCCAGCGGCACATGGAGCGCCTGGTCGGCAACATGGGTATAGGTCATGCGCGTTATCCGACGGCCGGATGCTCCAGCTCGGCCGAGGCGCAACCGTTCTATACCAATTCCCCGTACGGCATCGGCCTAAGCCACAACGGCAACCTGATCAACGCCGATGAGTTGCGTGATCTGATATTCCGCGAGGATCTGCGCCACCTCAATACCAATTCGGATTCCGAGATCGTGCTCAACGTCTTCGCTCATGCCTTGCAGCGTCGGGGCAAGGTCAAGGTCAGTGAAGAGGACGTATTCGATGCCGTGGCCGAAGTGCACGAGCGCTGTCGCGGCGGTTACGCCGTCATCGCCATGATCGTCGGCTACGGGCTGGTCGCATTCCGCGATCCCAACGGTATCCGTCCGCTGGTCTTCGGTCGGCGCGAGACGGCTGCCGGGGAGGAATGCATGCTCGCCTCCGAGAGCGTGGCACTCGACGTGCTCGGATTCGATCTCGTGCGTGACGTGGCGCCGGGCGAGGCGGTGATCGTCGATACGGATGCCCGTGTCTACACGCGCCAATGTGCCAAATCCCCACGCTATGCCCCGTGTATCTTCGAATATGTCTATCTCGCCCGTCCCGATTCCATCATCGACGATATCTCGGTATACAAGGCGCGCCTGCGCATGGGCGAGAAGCTGGCTGAGAAGATTGCCCGGGAATGGCCAGATCACGATATCGACGTGGTCATCCCGATTCCCGACACCAGCCGTACCAGTGCTTTGCAGATGGCGAACATGCTGGGAGTGAAATTCCGCGAGGGCTTCATCAAGAACCGGTACATCGGGCGCACATTCATCATGCCCGGGCAGCAGATGCGCAAGCGCTCGGTGCGCCAGAAGCTGAATGCGATCGATCTCGAATTCCGTGGCAAGAATGTGATGCTGGTGGACGACTCGATCGTCCGTGGGACCACCTCGCAGCAGATCATCCAGATGGCGCGCGAGGCTGGAGCCGCCAAGGTGTATTTCGCCTCCGCCGCACCACCGGTCCGTTATCCCAATGTCTACGGCATCGACATGCCGGCTGCTACGGAGTTGGTCGCTCATGGGCGCACCGAAGAACAGATCTGCGAGCTGATCGGCGCGGATCGCCTGATCTATCAGGATCTGGGCGACCTCACCGACGCCGTGCGTCGAGGCAATCCGGCCATCGAGCAATTCGACGATTCCTGCTTCTCGGGAAACTACGTCACTGGCGATGTCACGCCCGAATACCTCGCCCGGCTCGAACGCGAGCGCAACGACAGCGCCAAGGTGGAGCGGGAGACAGCGAACTTCGATGTCATCGAGATGCACAACGCTGTTTGAACACGCCTGATCCCCAACTCCTTGCCGTGACGATGTCCGCGACTCCCGCGGCATCTCACGCTGGATCGCCGATCCGGGCCCAGTCATGAATCCGGATTGTCGCAAGCTTCTTCTCGAGCTGCTGCAGAGCGCGCTTCGAGCCGTACACGGCCGCCACTGCGTCCGCGCCGCGTTGATGGCGGATACCCCGCATACGCCCGTCCATCTCGTCGCCATCGGCAAGGCGGCTGCTGCCATGACGCTCGGTGCCATGGACGTACTCGGCCAGGGTGTGCGCGCAGGCCTGGTCATCTCGAAGAGCGATCATCTCGAACCCGAGCTCGAGCGTTATCCGCAGCTCTCGTGCTTCGAGGCGGGACATCCCGTCCCCGACGCGCGCAGCCTGACCGCGGGAGAAGCGCTGCTCCGGTTTCTGGCCGAGGCACCCGAAGATGTCGAATTCCTGTTCCTGATCTCGGGCGGTGCTTCGGCTCTGGTCGAAGTTCCCGCGGACGATCTCAGTCTTGCGGAATTGCAGCGTGTGAACGGTTGGCTAATCGGAAGCGGGCTTGAGGTCAGCGCGATGAACCGCGTGCGCAAGCGCCTGTCGCGGATCAAGGGCGGGGGCCTGCTCGCCTATCTGGGGCGGCATCGAAGTGAAGGCATCATGATCTCCGACGTACCCGGAGATGTCATGGGCGATATCGGCTCCGGGCTGCTGGTGGCCACAGCCGACGGCCCGCTGCCGTCGTTGCCCGATTGGCTGGACGAGCTTCTTGCCCGTGTTCCTGTTCGCGCCGAGAGCGGACCCGCCGATGCGATGCCGCGCTTGCATGTCGTGGCCTCGCTGAAACAGGCCATGGAAGCCGCGGCCGCCGATGCGATCGACAGCGGTGAGCGCGCCTGGCTGCACGGCGACGGCTTGCGCGGCGATGCCGCGACCGCGGGCCGGGAGCTCGCGGCGAAGCTGCTCGCCGCTTCTCCCGGCATCCATATCTGGGGTGGCGAGACCGTGGTTGACCTGCCGCCCGAACCGGGGCAGGGCGGGCGCAATCAGGCGCTGGCATTGGCCGCCGCGACCGTGCTATCAGGAAGCGACAAAGCCTGGCTGCTGGCAGTCGGCACCGACGGCAGCGACGGACCGGGGAGCGACGCGGGAGCCGTCGTGGACGGGCATACCTTGCGCAGGGGTGCCGATGCCGGTCTCGATGCCGAAGACTGCCTGCGCCGTGCCGATGCGGGCAGTTTCCTCGCTGCCAGCGGCGACCTGGTGAGCACCGGGCCGACCGGCACCAACGTGATGGATATCGTGATCGGTCTGCGCTTGCCTGACGAGGGTGCCGCTTCATGGGCGCGCTGAGACCGATCGACTTTCTGCGTTGCGCCACGCCGCAGGCCTGGATCGAGGCGGCGCTGGTCGCGCCGGAATTGCTGTTGATCGACCATGCGCACTGTGAGAAGAAGGCCGCATCCACCGCCCTAAATCTGATGTTTCGCTATGTCGACAGACCGGCGCTGCTGGACAAGCTTTCGCGGCTTGCGCGCGAGGAATTGCGCCATTTCGAACAGGTACTGAAGATCATGCGCCGGCGCGGGATCGCTTATCGGCATCTTACCCCGTCGCGGTATGCTGGGGCCCTGCGTGAGCGTGTGCGCAGCCATGAACCGGGCCGGCTCACGGATCTGCTCATCGTCGGCGCATTCATCGAGGCACGATCCTGCGAACGTTTCGAAGCGCTCGCACCGTATCTGGACGAGGAACTCGCCGCCTTCTATCGCGGTCTGTGTGCATCGGAATCCCGCCATTTCAGCGATTACCTGGCGCTGGCTCGCGAGGCGGGGAACGACGATGTCGGGGAGCGGGCCGGGATGTTTGCCGAGCTCGAAGCGGAGCTGGTGACGCGGGCGGACAGCGAGTTCCGCTTCCACAGCGGGCCGCCCGCGCACTGAGATCGTCAGCCTGCAGCTGTCCTGGTGCTGCCCAGACCTTCCAGACGCAGACCCTGTGCATCTGCAACCAGCACACTGCCCTGCTCGTACCAATCGCCAAGCACAGCCCGGGTCCTGTGTCTGCCGCTGTGGGTCCAGCGATGGATGGCCGGGCGGTGTGTATGTCCGTGGATCAACTGGTCGATACCCCATGCGTCCATCAGCGTATCCACCGCCTCTTGCGAGACATCCATGATCGCTTCCGCTTTGCCCCGGGTGCTCGCCTGGCTGCGCTCGCGCGCCGCTTGCGCGAAGGCGCGTCTCTCGGTGGCCGACATGGCGAGAAACTGCGCCTGCCACTCGGGAGCGCGGACCTGACGGCGGAACGCCTGATATTCGGTATCGGCAGTACACAGTGCGTCGCCATGACTCAGCAGCGTCGCCGTGCCGTCAAGGTCGATCACCGCGGGGTCGACGAGAAGGCGGCAACCCGTGATCTCCGCAAATTCGGAACCGACGAGAAAATCACGATTACCATGCATGAAGGCGCAGGGCACTCCACTGGCGCTGAGCGCTGCGAGGGCGTCCATCACCTGGCGATCATGCGCGGTGGCCGCATCGTCGCCCACCCAGGCCTCGAACAGGTCGCCGAGGATGTAGAGAGCCTGCGCTTCGCGTGCGCGGGTGCGGAGGAAATCGACAAACAGCGCCGTGCATTCCGGGCGCGAGGCGTCGAGATGCAGGTCGGAGACAAACAGCGTAGCGGCAGAGCTCACTTGTTGACGATCTCGACCTTGTTGATGACCACGGGCGCGGCCGGCACTTCCTGGTCGAACGGGCCGCCCGGTCCGGTCGGCAGTGCGGCGATCTTGTCGACCACATCCATGCCTTTGATCACCTGGCCGAACACGGCATAGCCCCAATGCCGCGGGCTGGGATCGAGACCTTTGTTGTCGCCCACGTTGATGTAGAACTGGGCACGCGCGGAATGCGGGTCCTTGTTGCGCGCCATGGCGATGGTGCCGCGATCGTTGGTGAGTCCGTTGCCGGATTCGTTGGGGATCGGCTCGTGGGTCTTGCGTTCCTTGTAATCCGGCGTGTAGCCGCCGCCCTGGATCACGAAACCCTTCACCACACGGTGCAAGATGGTGCCATCGTAGTGGCCTTCCTTCACATAGCGGAGGAAGTTCTTGACGGTCAGGGGTGCACGCATGGCGTCGAGCTCGAGCGTGATCGTGCCCTCGGTGGTGACGATGCGCACGTGGGGGAACAATTCCCCGGCACGGGCGCTGCCCAGGGTCAGGCAGAGGAGCGCGGCGAGGAGGGCAGGGACGATCTTCTTCATGACGGGATACCCGGGCTGCGTGAGATTGGCCTCATGATAAAGGGAAATCACGGGCAATTCACACGGCCGTGTCCCGGCGTCCGCCTTTGTGGGGGAGGCGCTTTCCGTTACTATTGCGCGCCATGACCACCGTACCGACCTGCACCCGCTTCGCGCCCAGCCCGACAGGCTACCTGCACCTCGGCAACGCGCGTACTGCCTTGTTCAGCGCTCTGCTCGCGCGGAGCAGGGGCGGGCGTTTCATCCTGCGCATCGAAGATACCGATCTCGCGCGCGGACACGCCGATTTCGAGGCGGCGCTGATGGAAGACCTGGAATGGCTGGGACTGGCCTGGGATGAGGGTCCGGATCGAGATAGCGGCAAGGGGCCCTACCGGCAGTCCGAGAGAACGGATATCTACGCGGAATCATTCGCGCACCTGGAGGCGGCCGATCTTGCCTACCCCTGCTATTGCAGCCAGCGCGAACTCGAGATGGCGCGCAAGGCGCAGCTGGCGGCGGGCCGGCCGCCGCGCTATCCGGGAACCTGTGCCGGGCTCGATGCCGCTGCGCGGCACGAGCGTGCGGCGCAGGGGCGGGTTCCTACGCTGCGCTTCCGTGTGCCGGCGGGCCGCTCGCTCGTGTTCGATGACATCGTCCGCGGCGAACAGACGTTCAGCAGCGACGAGCTGGGTGATTTCATAATCCGCCGTGCCGACGGCTCTCCGGCGTTCTTCTTCAGCAACGCCATCGACGATGCGCTCATGGGCGTGACCGATGTGCTGCGCGGCGAGGATCACCTCGCCAACACGCCGCGCCAGCTGCTGCTCCTGGAAGCGTTGGGGCTGCCGGTTCCCCGCTACGGCCATGTCGGCCTGGTGACGGGGAGCGACGGCGCGCCGCTGTCAAAGCGTCATGGCAGCGCTGCCGTACGCGATCTTCGCTACGAGGGTTTCCTGCCCGAAGCGGTGATCAATCACCTGGCGCGTCTCGGACACGCTTATGCCGAGCCTGGGTATATGGGCTTCGCGCAACTGGTCGAAGGCTTCGATACCGCACACCTGGGGCGATCGCCTGCTCAGTTCGACCGCGCCCAGCTCATCCATTGGCAGAAGGAAGCCTTGCATGCAAAGAGCGACGAGGCTCTGACCAGCTGGCTCGATTCGCATGGCGTGCTGCCTGAACAGATGCCGGCTTCTGTACGGATGGACTTCGTACGCGCCATACGCGACAACATCGTCCTGCCGATCGATGGCGCGCATTGGGCGCATTGTTTCTTCGCCAGCATCGAACCGTCGCACGAAGCACGCGCGGCGATCACCGCAGCGGGCGCCAAATTCTTCGCGATCGCAGACTCACTCGTGGATGACGCAGACGATTTTCCCGGTCTGGCCCGCGCAGTGGGCGCGGCGACATCATGCAAGGGGAAAGCCCTGTACATGCCGCTGCGCGCGGCTTTGACCGGCGAAGTGCACGGACCGGAGATGGCGCGCGCCTATCCCTTGCTCACGCGCGAGCTCGTGCATGAACGTATCGAGAATGCGCGCCGGCTGGCGGCCGGCACCTGACGAGGACGACGATGCTCAAGCTCTACAATTCGCTCACGCGTGAAAAGGAAACCTTCGAGCCGCTCGAGGCGGGCAAGGTCAGGCTCTATGTGTGCGGGGTCACCGTCTATGATCTGTGCCATGTGGGCCATGCGCGCTGCTACACAGTCTTCGACGTGATCGTGCGTTATCTGCGTGCGCGCGGATACGAGGTCGAGTACGTCCGCAACATCACCGATATCGATGACAAGATCATCCGTCGCGCCGCGGAGAACGGCGAGTCGATCGAAGTACTGACCCAGCGCTTCATCGCCGCGATGTACGAGGATTTCGATGCCCTGGGAATCCTGCGTCCGGATCAGGAGCCGCGAGCGACCGGCTATATCGGCGAAATCGTGCAGATGGTGAACGATCTGATCGCACGCGGTCACGCCTACGCCGCGGAAAATGGCGACGTGTACTACAAGGTGAGCAGTTTCGCCGCGTACGGCCGGCTCTCCGGCAAGCGCCTGGAAGATCTGCGTGCCGGCGCCCGCGTCGATGTGGATGAGGCCAAGCAGGACCCGCTGGACTTCGTGCTCTGGAAGGCGGCCAAGGCGGGCGAGCCCAGTTGGGATTCGCCCTGGGGCAAGGGGCGTCCGGGCTGGCATATCGAATGCTCCGCGATGTCCACGCATTGCCTCGGCAAGTATTTCGACATCCATGGCGGAGGCATGGACCTGAAATTTCCGCATCATGAGAACGAGATCGCGCAGACCTGCGGGGCGCTCGATACCGCGTTCGTGAAGTACTGGGTGCACAACGGTTTCGTGAATATCGACGAAGAGAAGATGTCGAAATCGCTCGGCAACTTCTTCACCATCCGCGATGTGCTGAAGACCTATCGTCCGGAGGTCGTGCGCCTGTTCCTGCTCGCCAGCCACTACCGCAGCCCGTTGAACTATTCGGATGAGAATCTGGATCAGGCCCGGGGGAGTCTTGAGCGGCTGTATCTCGCCTTGCGCGGCGAGCGCACAGAAGCGGTCGAAAGCGAGTTCTCGCGTCGCTTCTTCGCGGTGATGGACGATGATTTCAACACGCCGCAGGCGATCGCCGTGCTGTTCGATATCGCGCACGCTATCAATACGGCGAGCGCGGAAGATGAACGCATGCGCCTGCGTGCCGAACTTGCCGGGCTCGGCGGCATCCTCGGTCTGCTCCAGGAAGATCCGGAAGCCTTCCTGCGTTCGGGGGCGCCGGGTGCGGACGCACAGGATGATGCCGCGATCGACGCGATGGTCACCGCGCGCGAGCAAGCGCGGGCACGCCGCGATTTTGCCGAGGCCGATCGCATCCGCGACGAACTCGCGAGCATGGGTATCATGCTGGAAGATGGCGCCGGCGGGACGCGCTGGCGTCGCGGCGGCTGAGCGAGCTGCCGGCCGATTCAGCCGGCTTCGTGCAGGGCCAGTGCTTCGAGCGTGTTGGCGAGCAACATCGCCCGGGTCATGGGGCCGACCCCTCCGGGTACCGGCGTGATCCAGGCGGCGCGTTGAGCTGCCGTGGCATATTCAACATCGCCGACCAGCTTCCCGTCGTTCTGGCGGTTGATGCCGACGTCGATCACCGTCGCTCCCGGCTTTATCCATTCGCCCTTCACCAATCCCGGCCTGCCCACCGCGACGACGACGATATCTGCCTGCGCGATGAAGCCGGCGAGGTCGGTAGTGAACTTGTGGCACACCGTCACCGTGGCCCCGGCCAGCAGGAGCTCCAGCGCCATGGGCCGGCCGACGATGTTCGAGGCACCGACGATCACCGCATGGCGCCCTTTGAACGGTTCGTGGATCGATTCGAGCAGGCGGATGATGCCGTAGGGCGTGCACGGGCGCAGACCCGGGATCCGCTGCGCCAGCCGGCCGACGTTGTAGGGGTGGAAGCCGTCGACGTCCTTGTCCGGACGGATGCGCTCGATGACCGTGGTCGCGTCGATATGGGCGGGCAGGGGCAGCTGGACCAGGATGCCGTCGATTTCGGGATCGGCGTTCAGCGCATCGATGCGTTCGAGCAGCGCCTGTTGGGTGGTGTCGGCGGGAAGGTCGAAAGCCAGCGAATGGAAGCCGGCCTCTTCGCAGTCACGGCGCTTGTGTGCGACATAGACTTGCGAGGCCGGATCGTGACCGACGAGGATCACCGCAAGCCCAGGTGCGCGGGCGCCGTTCTCGAGGCGGGCGCGGACCTGGGCGGCGATGCCCGCGCGGATTTCGGCTGCGAGCGCCTTGCCGTCGATGATGCTGGCTGCCATCGGTCCACCCCTTGCGTGTCTGGCGGGCATTGTAGCTGTCGCGCGAGCGAGATAGAACCGCCAGTGCGAGCGGGCCAGCCGAAATTGACTGGGAGCCGGGTGCGCCGTATTATTGCCGCCCCGTGATCAGGGCTGTGCGACAGCCGCCGCGGGTTCCGGGTCCAGCGGGGTATGGCGCAGTCTGGTAGCGCGCCTGCTTTGGGAGCAGGAAGTCGGGGGTTCGAATCCCTCTGCCCCGACCAATCCCGTTCCCGGGGCGCAGGCCCCAGACTGGATTGCGGTCGTGAATCTGCGCCTGTAGCTCAACCGGACAGAGCATCGGCCTTCTAAGCCGAGGGTTGCAGGTTCGAGTCCTGCCAGGCGCGCCATCTCTCGGCCGCGGGCGGAACAGGTTTGATCGGGTCTCTGGGGAAGAGGCTTGATACAGGTTACAATGGTGGGCGTAGCTCAGTTGGTAGAGCCCCGGATTGTGATTCCGGTTGTCGTGGGTTCGAGTCCCATCGTCCACCCCAGGTTTCGGATAAGGTTTCTGGGCCGTTAGCTCAATTGGGCAAGCGGCCGATCGAGATGCCGGTGGCATCTCGCAGCGGCGCGAGCGACCCGACAGGATGTCGGGGCTGGGGTCCTGAAGGATCGCCGCCGCGTCGCCAGGGATGGCAGAGAATAGGTTGAAAGTTTCTGGGCCGTTAGCTCAATTGGTAGAGCAGTTGACTCTTAATCAATTGGTTGTAGGTTCGAGTCCTACACGGCCCACCACTTAACGAGAAAGCCGATGCATCGCATCGGCTTTTTTATTGATACGGGCCGGGTAGAACTCGACCCTCGCGGGTCGCTTTCCCGCTCCGCATCGGGCTGCGCGGGAAAGGCCGGGGCGGTCGGGTTTGGCTGGGTGGTCCGATATTCTGACAATCCCTGTTCCATCCCGGTGCTGGCGGAGCGTCCCGCGGACGTCCGTAGCCGCCAAAAGTCCGTAAATTTCCCGCATTTACGTGGTCGCCGGGGCCTCCAAGGGGTTACGCGAGCTTTTGACTCACCTGTATAATGCCCTGTCTTGGCTGGCGGCGGGGGCTGCCGGCGAGGATTCGTCGTGCGAAAGTGGCGGAACTGGTAGACGCGCTGGTTTTAGGTGCCAGTGGGGCAATACCCCGTGAGAGTTCGAGTCTCTCCTTTCGCACCAGTTCAGGCGCCGCGGGGCGGCGTCGTGTCGGGATACGGGTACCGTGCGGTGGCCCGTCCGAGTTCGGTCTCCACGAAGAGGTGTATAGATGCAGGTCTCAGTCGAAGCAACGGGCAATCTGGAACGCCGCATGACGGTGAAGCTGCCCGCCGAACGGGTTGAGCGTGAAGTGGAAGTGCGTCTGCGCTCCCTCGGCAAGACCGCCAAGATCAAGGGCTTTCGTCCTGGCAAGGTGCCGTTCAAGGTCGTGGAGCAGCGCTTCGGCGGCCAGGTTCGCGGCGAGGTCCTCGACGAACTCCTGCGCAGCACCTATACCGAGGCCCTGATGCAGGAGAACATCACGCCGGCCGGTGGTCTGCGCATCGATTCTCTGAACTCCGAGCCCGGCAAGGATCTGGAATACACCGCGATCTTCGAAGTCTATCCCGAGATCGAGCTCAAAGGTCTGGATGGTATCGAGGTATCGCGTCCGGTCGCGCAAGTGACCGAGGAAGATGTCGATCGTATGGTCGACAAGCTACGCAATCAGCGCGCGACCTGGGCCGAGGCCGATCGCGCCGCCGCTGACGGCGACAGGGTCACCATCGATTTCGAAGGCGATCTGGCCGGCGAGGCGTTCGAGGGCAACAGCGCTACCGATTTCCCCGTCACCCTCGGCGAGGGTCGCATGGTGGAAGGCTTCGAAGGCAAACTCGTCGGCGCGCAGGCCGGCGGCGAACTCGATTTCGAGATCGACTTTCCAGAGAAGTATCCGGCGGAAGATCTGGCCGGCAAGCGCGTTCACTTCAAGGTCACGGTCAAGAAAGTCGAAGGCAAGGTCCTGCCGGAACTGGATGATGAATTCTGCAAGAGCTTCGGCGTGACCGAAGGCGGCATCGACAAGCTGCGCGAAGAAGTCAGCGAGAACATGCGCCGCGAGATGGGCGAAGTGATCCGCCGCAAGGCCAAAGATCAGGTGCTCGACGGGCTGCTCAAGGCGAATGAGATCGAGATCCCCGATAGCCTGATCGAAGAGGAGATCGGTCAGCTTCGTCGCGAAGCGATGGGCCGGATGGGCATGGATCCGGACAAGGATGGTTCCGAACTGCCGCGCGAGATGTTCGAAGACCAGGCCAGGCGGCGCGTGAGCCTTGGCCTGCTCATCGGCGAGGTGATCAAGACGCAGGAACTCAAGCTCGACCAGGATCGCGTCACCACGATGCTGGAATCCATGACCGAGAGCTATGAGTCCCAGGCCGATATCATTCGCAGCTATCGCTCTAATCCGAATGTGATGCGTCAGATCGAGACGTTGGTGCTGGAAGAGCAGGCGGTCGATTGGCTGATGGAGCAGGCGAAGATCACTGACACGCCGGAAACCTTCAGATCATTGATGAAGTTCGACGAGAGCGAGAAGTCCTGAACCGCGAGGTGGCATGATGGCGACTGACAGTAACGCAGGAAGCGGCGACATCCGCGCACTGAATCTGGTGCCGATCGTGATCGAGCAGACCGCTCGGGGCGAACGTTCATATGATATCTACTCGAGATTGCTCAAGGAGAGAGTGATCTTTATCGTCGGGCCGGTCGAAGACTACATGGCCAACCTGGTCGTAGCCCAACTGCTGTTTCTCGAGTCCGAGAATCCGGACAAGGACATCCATCTCTACATCAACTCGCCCGGCGGCTCCGTGACCGCGGGGATGGCGATCTATGACACCATGCAGTTCATCAAGCCCGATGTCAGTTGTATCTGCGTGGGTCAGGCTGCGAGCATGGGCGCGGTGCTGCTCGCCGGCGGCACCAAGGGCAAGCGCTTTGCGCTGCCGCATTCGCGGATGATGATCCATCAGCCTCTGGGTGGCTTCCAGGGGCAGGCGGCGGATTTCGATATCCATGCGCGCGAGATCCTCTATATCCGCGAGCGCCTCAACCGTATCCTGGCCACGCACACCGGTCAGCCGATCGAGAAGATCCAGGCCGATACCGATCGCGATAATTTCATGGGCGGCGAAGAGGCGACGGCCTATGGGCTGATCGACGGAGTGCTGGAAAACCGGCTCGGCCAGGGCGCGGGTGCAGACAAGTCCTGAGCCGGGGAACGCTCTCCGAGATCCGGGCTCTAAGCAGCAAGAGACCTGCCCGGCGCGGGTTTTCCACAGGCCGAGTCCATGCTATACATGGTCTCAGGCGGACTGATTCCGGCCCAGCGGGCCGGGAAGGGGCAGAGGTAAGGCGATGACTGACGATACCCAGGGCAGGAATGACGACGGCGGGAAGCTGCTGTACTGCTCGTTCTGCGGGAAGAGTCAGCACGAGGTGCGCAAGCTCATCGCGGGGCCTTCCGTGTTCGTCTGTGACGAATGCGTGGAGCTTTGCAACGATATCATCCGCGAGGAGATGCAGGATCAGGCTCAGCAGGCGAGGGATAAATTGCCCAAGCCGCAGGAGATCAAATCCGTCCTCGATCAATATGTGATCGGTCAGGAAGCGGCCAAGAAGGTCCTTTCAGTCGCGGTCTACAACCACTACAAGCGCCTGGAAGCGCGCGGCAACAAGGATGACGTCGAGCTTGCCAAGAGCAACATCCTGCTCATCGGGCCTACCGGTTCCGGCAAGACGCTGCTGGCAGAGACGCTGGCGCGGTTGCTCAACGTCCCGTTCACCATCGCCGATGCCACGACTCTGACCGAGGCGGGTTATGTCGGCGAGGATGTAGAGAACATCATCCAGAAGCTGCTGCAAAAGTGCGATTACGACGTCGACAAGGCCCAGACCGGGATCGTCTATATCGACGAGATCGACAAGATCTCGCGCAAATCGGATAACCCCTCCATCACCCGTGATGTCTCCGGGGAAGGTGTCCAGCAGGCACTGCTCAAGCTGATCGAGGGCACGGTCGCTTCAGTCCCGCCGCAGGGCGGGCGCAAGCACCCGCAGCAGGAATTCCTGCAGGTGGATACCACCAACATACTGTTCATCTGTGGCGGCGCATTCGCGGGTCTGGAGAAGATCATCCGCGGGCGTTCCGAGAAGAGCGGGATCGGTTTCATCGCCGAGGTGCGCAATCGCGCCGAAGGCGAGAACGTGGGAGTCGTGTTGCACGACGTCGAGCCTGAAGATCTCATCAAGTACGGCCTTATCCCCGAATTTGTGGGCCGTTTGCCGGTGGTCGCGACTCTGGAAGAGCTCGACGAAGATGCGTTGATGCGCATCCTGGTCGAGCCCAGGAATGCCGTGACCAAGCAGTATCAGAAGCTGTTTGCGATGGAAGAGTGCGAGCTGGAGTTCCGTGACGACGCCCTGCGTGCCGCCGCGCGCAAGGCCATGCAGCGCAAGACGGGCGCGCGTGGCCTACGCACCATTCTCGAGCACGCCTTGCTCGACACCATGTATGACCTTCCATCCATGGAAAACGTAGGCAAGGTCGTGATCGACGATGGCGTCATCAACGGCGAAGGCAAGCCATACATCATCTACGAACGCGAGCAACAATTGGTCGCTTCCGACGAATGACCGACCTCCGGCCGGCGGGCCGGGGGCGCGGGTGAGCGCGCGGGCTTGAATCCCGTCCAGCCGGCCCCCACTCATCCCATATAACCTAATTACCATGTCCGGTGGCCTGTGGGCGTCGGGCCGCGGGTACTCCATGAGGGACTCCGACGTGAGCAGCGAAGACAAGACTTCAGAGATCGTGGAAGACCAGTCCTTCCTCGCGCCCGTATTGCCGTTGCGCGATGTGGTCGTCTATCCGCACATGGTCATCCCGCTCTTCGTCGGCCGGGACAAATCCATCCGCGCGCTCGAGAGTGCGATGCAGGCGGGCAAGCAGGTCCTTCTGATCGCCCAGAAGACGGCCGACGTCGACGATCCCGAGCTCGAGGATATCTATCAGGTCGGTACTCTGGCCACGATCCTGCAGCTGCTCAAGCTGCCTGACGGTACCGTGAAGGTCCTGGTGGAAGGCCAGGATCGTGCGCGCATAATCAATCTGATCGGTGACGAGCATCTGTCGGCGCAGGTCTCGCTGCTCAAGGGCGGTCAGCGTTATGACGAACGCGAGATGGATGTGCTCATGCGCTCGGCGCTCTCGTTGTTCGATCAATATGTAAAACTGAACAAGAAGGTACCGCCGGAAGTCCTGACCTCTCTTTCCGGCATCGATTCGCCGGGGCGGCTCGCCGATACCATCGTCGCGCATATGTCGCTGAAGCTGGAGGAGAAACAGCGCATCCTCGAGATCCAGGATGTGCGCGATCGTCTCGAACAGGTCATGGCGATGATCGAAGGCGAGATCGATCTGTTGCAGATCGAGAAGCGCATCCGTGGCCGCGTCAAGCAGCAGATGGAGAAGAGTCAGCGCGAGTACTACCTGAACGAACAGATGAAGGCGATCCAGAAAGAGCTGGGCGATCTCGAGGATGTCCCCAACGAGATCGAAGACCTCGAGAACAAGATCGAAGAGGCCGGCATGCCCAAAGAGGCGGCCGAGAAAGCCAGGTCCGAGCTGAACAAGCTCAAGCTGATGTCGCCGATGTCAGCGGAAGCGACCGTGGTCCGCAATTACATCGACTGGCTTGTGAGCGCGCCATGGAAGAAGCGTACGCGTATCCGTCACGATCTGGGTGTCGCCGAGCGCGTGCTGGAAGAAGATCATTACGGCCTTGAGAAGGTCAAGGAGCGCATCCTCGAATACCTTGCCGTGCAACAGCGTGTGCGCAAACTCAAGGGGCCGATCCTGTGCCTGGTGGGGCCTCCGGGTGTGGGCAAGACATCCCTGGGCAGAGCATCGCGCGTGCGACCAATCGCAAGTTTGTACGCATGAGTCTGGGCGGTGTGCGTGACGAGGCCGAGATCCGTGGCCATCGTCGTACATACATCGGTTCCATGCCGGGCAAGATCGTGCAGAACCTGTCCAAGATCGGGGTACGCAATCCTCTGTTCCTGCTCGACGAGATCGACAAGATGTCCATGGACTTCCGGGGCGACCCTTCGTCTGCGCTGCTGGAAGTTCTTGATCCGGAACAGAATAATGCCTTCGGTGACCATTATCTGGAAGTGGACTTCGATCTTTCCGACGTGCTCTTCGTCGCCACCGCCAACAGCCTCAACATCCCGGCGCCGCTGCTCGACAGGATGGAGGTCATCCGCCTGCCCGGCTACACGGAAGAAGAGAAGACCAACATCGCGATGCGGTACCTGGTTCCCAAGCAGATGAAGAGCCATGGGCTCAAGCCCACGGAGATGGATATAGCGGAAGATGCACTGCGCGACATCGTGCGTTTCTATACGCGCGAAGCCGGTGTCCGTAATCTCGAACGCGAGATATCCAAGATCTGCCGCAAGGTCGTGAAGGGGCTGCTGTTGGAACCTTCGACAGAGCAGGTGCGCATCGTTCCGGACAATCTGGATACCTATCTCGGTGTGCGCAGATTCCGCTACGGCCGCGCTGAAGAGCGCGATGAAGTCGGGCAGGTCACGGGCCTTGCCTGGACCGAGGTCGGTGGTGAATTGCTGACCATCGAGGCTGCAGTGGTGCCCGGCAAGGGCAAGTTGATCCATACCGGACAACTCGGCGATGTGATGCAGGAGTCGATCCAGGCGGCGATGACCGTGGTGCGCAGCCGCAGCGCCGTGCTCGGGATCGACCCGGATTTCCACCAGAAACTTGACGTGCATATACACGTTCCCGAAGGCGCGACTCCCAAGGACGGCCCCAGCGCCGGCGTAGGGATGTGCACGGCGCTGGTGTCGGCGCTCACCCGCATCCCGGTGCGTGCAGATGTGGCCATGACCGGCGAGATCACCCTGCGCGGTGAAGTTCTGCCGATCGGCGGTCTCAAGGAAAAGTTGCTGGCGGCACATCGTGGCGGTATCGCCACCGTGCTTATCCCGCAGGAAAATGAGAAGGATCTCGCGGACATACCCGCGGATGTGAAGAAGAAACTCGATATCAGGCCCGTCAAATGGATAGACGAAGTGCTGCAAGTAGCGTTGCAGCATGTACCGGCGGCAGTGCCGGCACAGATCGACGGTGGCACACCGGCCGAAGTTCAGGAATCTGTCAAGTCCCAGAACGACAAGGATAGCGCGCGGCCGCACTAGAACGGATTGTGTTGACACGGCTTTTTGCCACTTGGTATAAATCGCCGGTGCTTGGCGTTCGCATCAACCTTGCTGGAACGGCTTGAAAACGCGGGCTCCGAAGCGTTCAGTTACTTATCACCCTGGTCCTCCTGTGCTTGAATCGACCATACTGGGGTGCGCCCGCTCAGTAGCCGCCAAACAAGAGCTTGCGGCTAGACCCGACGAGTCGGGGAGGGCGATGCCGGGACCGACAGGAAATCGGGACAGAAACCATAGGGGAACGAATTCACATGAATAAAGCAGAACTTATCGATGCAGTTGCCGCTTCGGCGGATCTTTCCAAAGCGGATGCCACCAAGGCGGTGGATGCGGTGCTCGCTACCGTGAGCGGTGCTCTGAGCAAGGGTGATCAGGTTGCCCTGGTCGGCTTCGGGACTTTCTCCGTCAAGGCGCGTGCAGCCCGTACCGGACGCAACCCGCAGACCGGTCAGACGATCCAGATTGCGGCCAGCAAAGTTCCGGGTTTCAAGGCTGGTAAAGCCCTCAAGGATGCCGTAAACTAGCGCGCTTCCTTGGGGTGCTTAGCTCAGTTGGTAGAGCGTCGCCCTTACAAGGCGAATGTCGGGGGTTCAAATCCCTCAGCACCCACCAGCAGCGGAGTGGTAGTTCAGCTGGTTAGAATACCGGCCTGTCACGCCGGGGGTCGCGGGTTCGAGTCCCGTCCACTCCGCCATATCTGAGTTGAAGGGCGCCCTTGTAAGGCGCCCTTTTCTTTTTCGGATGGTGTTCTGGCGCCGTTGGCGTCGGCCGCTTGGGTTCGTCAATAATAGCAGCGGGTTGAAAAGACCATGCTTCAGTTTCTAAGAGAACGAATTACCGGTGTCTTCGCATGGTTCATCGTGGCCATGCTGGTGGTGCCGTTCGCCTTCTGGGGCGTCCATCAGTATTCCACTGTCATCTCCGACAACTATGTGGCGAAGGTCAACGGCAAGGAGATATCGCCGCAGGACTTCCGCCGCACATATCAACTGCAGTATCAGCGCATGCAGCGGATGTACGGGGACAGCTTCCGGCCTGAGATGATCGACGAAGCCCAGCTTCGCGAGAGCGTGGCGCAGGAGATGATCCGTGAAGAGCTGGTCGCCCAGCAGGTCCAGGGTGAAGGCTATCGCATCGGCAACGCATTGCTCGCGAAGCGCATCCAGGAACTGCCCGCGTTCCAGGTCGGCGGCAAGTTCCAGGTCGCGGCCTACCAGGATCAGTTGCGCAACGATGGCCTCACGCCCCTGGTATTCGAGCAGAAATATCGGCGCGCGCTGGAGATCGACCAGTTGCAGTCGGGGATAACCGATAGCGCATTCGTGACCGGATCCGAACTGCAGCGCCTGGTCGCGTTGCGCTACCAGGAACGCAAAGTCGGCTATGCGACGATCAAGGCGGCCAGTTATCTGGCAGATGCCAAACCCGACGATGCCCAGATCAAGGCCTATTACGAGGCCCATAAAGACCAGTACATGACGCCCGAGAAGGTCACGCTGGCGTACGTCGAGCTCGATGCCAAGCAGCTGGGTGAGAAGGTAAAGGTGACGGATGCCGACCTGCAGGCGTTCTATCAGCAGCAGGCAGACAATTACGTCCAGGCAGAACAGCGTGAAGCGGCTCACATCCTGATCAAGCCGGCCGGGAGCGATGCGAAGGCCGAAGCGGCGGCGAAAGCGAAAGCCGAGGATATCCTGAAGAAGATCAAAGCCGGTGCGGATTTCGCCAAGATGGCGAAGGAATATTCGCAGGATCCGGGTTCGGCGAAGCAGGGTGGTGAACTCGGCTGGGTCCAGCGCGGCGTCATGGTCAAGCCCTTCGAAGACGCCTTGTACGCCATCCCCGAGAAGGGCGATGTCGTCGGTCCGATCAAGACCAAGTACGGATATCACATCATCAAGCTCGAAGGGATCAAGAAGCGCGAGCAGCAGCCGTTCGATGCGGTCAAGGCGCAGCTGGAGAAGGATTACCGGACCAAGAAGGGCGACGATCTTTACTATGCGCTGGGTGACAAGTTGGCCAACCTGGCCTACGAGCATCCCAATTCGCTCGCCGATGTGAGCAAGGAGCTCGATCTGTCGATCAAGACCGTCGCCGACGTGACGCGTACTGACGGTACCGGCATCGCCGATAACGACAAGGTGCGTAATGCGGCGTTCAGTGACAGCGTGCTCGCACAGGGACAGAACAGCGATCCGATCGAGATCGGCCAGGATCATGCGGTCGTGATCCGTGTGCAAAGTCACCTCCCGGCGCAACAGAAGCCGCTGGATGCGGTCCGGCCCCAGATCATGGAAGCACTGAAGCAGGAAGCTGCGGCCAAGGAAGCTGAAGCTGGTGCTCGATCGCTGCAGGCGAAGCTTGAAGGCGGCGCCAAGCTGGCCGATGCGGCCAAGGCGATCGGGGCCGAGGTGACGCCCGCGGCCTTCATCCCGCGCCAGGGTGGCAAGGTGCCCTCGGCGCTGGCGGACGCCGTATTCAAGGCGCCGCACCCCGCGGGTGACAAACCGCAGATCGGTTCTGTCGCTGTCGGCGGCGGCAACCAGGTCGTGTATGTGCTCGAAGCGGTAAAGGCGGGAGACGCATCCGCACTCACTGGCGGCAACCGCGTGCAGACGCGCAAGCAGCTGGCCCGACTCACTGGCATGGCGGAGGCTGCAGAGTATGTAGCGGCCCTGCACCAGAAAGCGACGATCGACATCAAGAAGGAGAACATGGAGCAGTAGCTCCATCTGAGGACGGCGCCGCTGCGGCGCCGTCCGTCTTCCCTTCCCACCCCCAAAGCCCGTGCGGGAGCGTCTTATGGGGAGACTCAAACTCCACTGGCAGATCCTGATCGCACTCGTTCTCGCTATCGTCGCCGGTTATTGGAGCGGCGAGCACGCAGCAGTTTTCGGGGTCAGCCTCTACACGGTCTATGGCTTCCTCGGCAAACTGTTCATCAGTGCCTTGAAGATGCTCATCGTGCCGCTGATCGCATCCGCCATCGTCACCGGCGTGGCTTCGCTGGGGAAGACAGAGAGTCTGGGCCGTCTCGGCCTGCGCACCGTCACTTACTACATGATCACGGTGCTGTCGGCGGTATTGGCCGGGTTGCTGATGGTGGACCTGGTGCAGCCAGGCATCGTGGATGGGCATCCCGCGCGACATCTGTTGGGCCTTGAAGCCGGGCATGCGGAGGTCGCTCAGGCCGTCGGCCATGCCGGCTTTGGCGATCTCGCCGGCATCTTCCTCAAGCTGGTCCCCCCCAACATCGTCAGTGCCGCTGCGCATGACGAGATGCTGGGTGTGATCTTCTTCAGCATCCTGTTCGGCTATTACATGACCCGCATCGACCGCGAGCATTCGCGGATCCTGGGCGATTTCTGGGCGGGCATATCGGCTGTGATGATGAAGATCACGGCTCTGGTGATGCGCTTCGCGCCGATCGGAGTGTTCGGTCTGGTCGCGCAGACAGTCGCCGCGACAGGATTCGCAGCCTTCCGGCCGTTGCTCACGTTCGCGGCCACCTCGCTTGCGGCATTCGCTATCCACGCGTTCATCACATTACCTTTGCTGATCGCTTTCGTGGGCAAGGTCAGTCCGCTGAAGATGTATCGTGCGATGGGCGAGGCGCTGCTGATGGCGTTCTCGACGGCGTCGTCTTCGGCGACACTGCCGGTCACCATGCGTTGCGTAGAAGAGAACGTGGGGGTGCCGCCGCGAGTGAGCAGTTTCGTGCTGCCTTTGGGCGCCACCGTCAACATGGACGGAACCGCACTCTACGAGTGTGTGGCCGCGGTGTTCATGGCGCAGGCTTACGGTCTGCACCTCAGCTTCACCACCCAGTTCGTGATCGTCTTCATGGCCTTGCTGACATCGGTCGGCGTCGCGGGCATACCTTCGGCGTCGATGGTGGCCATCGCCATCATCCTTTCCGCTGTCGGGCTGCCGGTGGAGGCGGTCGGTGTGCTGCTCGCGATCGACCGGCCGCTCGACATGTTGCGAACGGCCTTGAACGTATTCGGAGACTCAGTGTGTGCGCTGGTGGTGGCGCGGCTGGAGGGCACGCAGGGTCTGCTGGAGGATGACGAGGCGCGAGCCGGATAGCCCGCGCCTCCGATCGGATTCAGTCGAGGGCCATGCCTACAGTGCTGTAACCGGCATCGACATAGGTGATCTCGCCGGTGACGCCTGCGGCCAGATCCGAGCACAGGAAGGCGGCTACGTTGCCGACATCTTCGATGGTCACGTTGCGATGCAGCGGCGCGACCTTCTGCACATGTTCGAGCATCTTGCGCATGTTGCTGATGCCTGCCGCAGCGAGCGTCTTGATCGGTCCTGCCGAGATCGCGTTCACGCGGATGCCTTCCGCGCCAAGGTCGTGCGCGAGGAAACGGACATTCGCCTCGAGACTGGCCTTGGCCAGACCCATCACGTTGTAGTTCGGCAGCGCCCGGATGGCGCCGAGATAACTCAGGGTCAGCAAGGCGCCGGCACGTCCCTGCATCATCGGCAGTCCGGCCTTGGCCAGCGCGGCGAAGCTGTAGGAGCTGATATCGTGGGCGATCCGGAAACCGTCGCGGGTCACCGAATCGACGAAGCGGCCCTGCAGCTGCTCGCGCGGCGCGAAGCCCACCGAATGCACGATGATGTCCAGCCCGTCCCAGGCTTTACCCAGGTCCGTGAACAGGGCATCGATCTGAACATCGTCGGCGACATCGCACGGAAACACGAGCTTCGAGCCCAGTTGCTCTGCCATGTCAGTGACTCGGCCCTCGAGCTTTTCGCCCTGATAGGAGAACGCGAGTTCCGCGCCTTCGCGGTGCATGGCCTGGGCGATACCCCAGGCGATGGATCGGTTACTTGCCAGCCCTACGATGAGAGCTTTCTTGCCTGCCAGGAAAGCCATGTGCTTGTGATCCTTGATTCAGCGGTTGATGGGATATCGATCCGGGAGCGACTCAGCTGCGCGTCGACTGTTCGCGGACATCCACGTACAGACGCAGGTGCTGGCCCGGCTGCAGATAATCGTCCACGGACAGACCGTTCCAGTTCACCAGGTCGTCCACGCTTACGCGGAAACGGCTGGAGATGGTCGACAGCGAATCGCCCGAGCGTACGACGTAGGTGATCCGCCGCAGCATCGCCGCGGGAGTGGCATTCACCGGTTCGATGCCAGCAAGGCGAGTACCGGAATGCTTCCAGATCACCAGCTTCTGGCCTACGCGCAGCGGATCGGCCGGGGCCATGCCGTTCCAGGAAGCCACGCTGCCCACAGTGACATGATAATGACGCGCGATCGTCCACAATGAATCGCCGGCCTGCACAACATGCACGAGCCGTACGTCGCCGCGCGGACGATCCTGCGTGCGTTTGACCCGCATACTCTCGCTCAGGGCATAGTCTGCCTTGTCGGCCTTCGCCGCCGGTACCATCATGTAATGACCGGCGCGGATGACGTTGCCGCGCAGATGGTTGGCACGGCGCAGCACCGCGACCGTGGTGCGATAGTGATGCGCGATACCGCCCAGAGTCTCGCCGGAGCGGATGCGATGCCGGATCCAGGTCATGCGTGCGCCGGCCGGCAACTTCTGCAGCTTGTCCAGAAACGCGTCTTTCTCGGCATTGGGTATGAACAGCTCATGCGAACCGCCGGGCTCCGTAGCCCAGCGGTTGTAGCCGGGGTTGAGCAGATACATCTGCCTTAGCGAGATACCCGCCAGCTTCGCTGCGAGGGCAAGATCGATCTGCGAGCCGCAATCGACCCGCGCCAGATAGGCCTTGTCCGGGATGCCGGGCAGAGTGATGTCGTACTTGGCGGGATCTGCGACCAGATCGCGTACGGCCAGCAGGCGCGGCACATAGGCGCGCGTCTCGCGCGGCAGATCCAGATGCCAGAAATCGGTCGGCCGGTGCCGGCGAATATTGCGGTGGATCGCCTTTTGCACCGTGCCTTCGCCGGAGTTGTAGGCCGCGAGGGCGAGCAGCCAGTCGCCATGGAATTCATCGTGAAGATACTGCAGGTAGTCGAGCGCCGCACGGGTGGATTCGGCGACATCGCGACGCCCGTCGTACCACCAGTTCTGGCGTAGATCGAATCGGCGTCCGGTACCGGGTATGAACTGCCACAACCCTGCCGCGCGTCCGTTGGAATAAGCGAAGGGATCGTATGCGCTTTCCACTACGGGCAGGAGCGCGAAGTCCAGCGGCATGCCGCGTTGTCGGGCTTCATTGACGATGTAATACAGATACGGGCTGGCCCGGTTGGCCACGCGCTCGACATAGGCGGGGTGGTCCACATACCAGGCACGTTCGTTGGCCACGCGCGTGTTGTCCACGTCGGGCAGTGCGAAGCCCTTGCGCATCTGCTCCCAGACGGTCTGCGGCGGCGGGTTCTTGACCACCAGTTCTTCCCATTCCATGGGCAGCACGGTGTTGGCAAGGTCCGCTTCCGGCGGCGGCGGCTCATCGGCGGCGATGGCCGGTTCTGCGCCGGTCGGTGCGGCGGCGGGGGCCACCTGTGCGGCAGGAAGCAGGCTGCACGCTCCCATCAGAGCGGAAAGTGCAAGCAGCAGTGCCAGCGTGGCTATCGTCTTTGCCGTCGTCGCGGTCATGATTGGCAGTAGTCCCCTGATTCGTTCAAAACTCGTCTTTCCAGTGCCGGATAGCGGCAAACACCTCGACCTCGTCGGCAGGCTCTCGGCCCAGCCGCCGGGCTGCAGCGGCGCGGATGCCCGGCTCGCGCACGCGCAAGAACGGGTTGATGCGACGCTCCCGGTCGATCGTCGACGGCAGCGTGGGCTCGCTTTGCGCCCGTTGCGTCTGCGCCCAGGCGAGGCGGTCGTGCACCGGCCCGTAATCGGGCTCCAATTGCTGCGCGAACTCCAGATTGCGCACGGTATATTCGTGCCCGCAATAGATCCGGGTCGCATCCGGCAGCGCTGCCAGCTTGTCGAGCGAGGCAAGCATCTGTGCCGCGGTGCCTTCGAACAGACGGCCGCAGCCGGCGCTGAACAAGGTATCGCCGCTGAACAAAGCTCGCTCGGCGTTGGCAACGAACGCGATATGGCCAGCCGTGTGTCCCGGGATGTCGAGGACCTGCAATGAGAGCCCTAGGGGCTCAATGATAACCTCATCGCCCTCATTTAGCTCGTAGGTCGCACCTTCCACCCCGTCATGGGCGGGTGCGTATACCGGTACCTTGTGCTCTGCCAGCAGCTCGCCGATACCGCCGATATGGTCGGGGTGATGGTGGGTCGCAAGCACCGCACACAGCGCCAGGCCTAGCTTGTTCAGGGCCTGGAGCACAGGAGCGGCGTCACCCGGGTCGACCACGGCAGCCCGCTCGCCGTCGTGGACCAGCCAGATGTAATTATCCCGGAACGCCGGTATGGGCTCGATTTCAAGCATGGGCCAATCCTACAACACGGGCGAGGCAGCTCCAATTGTCGCCGGAAACTGGTGGCTTGGAGGGCAAACCGTATATCCTGTGCGCCGGGACCCAGGTCGGAGCGATCGCGTGCACGGAGAGATACCCGCCGCCGCCCGGGGCTGGTTCGACCAGCCGGCCGGTCGGCGCGTATTGATGGAAGAGCGCCGCCTCATGGGAGAGGCGCTCGACACGGTTTTCGGCTACTTTCTGGTCCAGGTGGGTCGCTGGGGCCAAACCGGCGAATTCACGGGCCTGAGCGGGATCGGCCGCCGCGTGCTCCTTGCCGGTGGGGCGGATGATGGGGCCGATATCCGCGCGCTCCCTGCGGCGCTGCCGCTGCTGTCGGATGGCATCGACGCGGTGATCCTCCCGCACTTGCTCGAGCGCGTTGCCGATCCGCACGGTGTCCTGCGCGAGGCGGAGAGGGTATTGATGGGCGAGGGACAGGTGTTGATCCTGGGCTTCAACCCCTGGAGCCTCTGGGGCCTGCGTAATCTTTTCATGCGCCACGGCACGCGGCCCTGGTCGGGGCGCTATATCAGCGAAGGCAGGCTGCGGGACTGGCTTGCGCTGCTGGGCTTCGAGGTCGTGCGCGCAGACAGATATCTGTTCGGCTGGCCTTCCGACCGCGCGTTCGTCGCCAGGCGCAACCGGTTGCTCGAACCGATCGGCAGGCGCTGGTGGCCCTGGCTGAACGGTGCCTACCTGATCGTGGCGCGCAAGCGGGTGCTCGCGCTGACGCCGCAGCCGCGGCGCTGGAAGCGGGCGAGACGGCAACTTGTGGGCGGCCTGGTCGAACCGACGCCGCGGAGGATACATTGAGCAAGGTCGAGATCTATACCGATGGGGCCTGTCGTGGCAATCCCGGCCCGGGCGGCTGGGGTGTGCTGCTGTGTGCCGGGGGGCGCGAGAAGGAATTGTGCGGTGGCGAGCCGGAAACCACCAACAACCGGATGGAGCTGATCGCCGCCATCCGTGGGCTGGAGGCGTTAACACGACCCTGTGAAGTGGCGCTTTATACCGATTCGCAATATGTGCGCAACGGCATCACCAGTTGGATGGCACGCTGGAAAAGCAATGGTTGGAAGACGTCCGACCGCAAGCCGGTGAAGAACGTCGAACTCTGGCAGGAGCTGGATACCGCCGCGACCCGCCACCGGGTCGAGTGGCACTGGGTGAAAGGCCATGCCGGGCATCCCGGGAACGAACGCGCCGATGCGCTGGCCAATCTGGGCATCGACAAGATGCTCGCCGACAGCTGAGCGGCATAAGGACAAGCATGAGACAGATCGTACTGGATACCGAGACCACCGGACTCGACCCCGCACAAGGTCATCGCATCATCGAGATCGGTTGCGTCGAACTGGTGAGCCGTCGGCCGACCGGGCGCACTTTCCATGAATATCTCCAGCCCGACCGCGAGATCGAGGCGGGCGCCATCGATGTCCACGGCATCACCAACGAGTTCCTTGCAGACAAACCGCGCTTCACCGATGTCGCGCAGGATTTCATCGAATTTATCCGCGGCGCCGAGCTGGTCATCCACAATGCGCCATTCGATGTCGGCTTCATGGACCATGAACTCGATCGCCTGGATGGCAAGCATGAAAAGGTGAGCGATATCTGCGCGATCCTCGACACTCTGGTGATGGCGCGCGAGATGCATCCGGGGCAGAAGAACAGCCTCGATGCGCTGTGCAAGCGCTACGAGATCGACAACTCGCAGCGCCAGTATCATGGCGCACTGCTCGATGCGCAGATCCTGGCTGATGTCTATCTCGCCATGACCGGCGGGCAAGTCGGACTCTCGCTCGGGAGTGAGGGGCCAAGCGGGCGTGCGGGCGCCGAGGGTCCGCGCCGGGTGGATCGCGGCGGTCTGCAATTGCGTGTACTCAGGGCCAGCGCCGAGGAGCTCGGTGCGCACCGGGAACGCCTCGCGGCTATCGAGGCCGCCAGCGGCGGCGCACTCTGGCCAGCCGACGGCTGAGGTCGTGATGCAGCGCAGCGCGGGCCTCGGTTCACCACGATTCCCGCCGGTGCTATAGTGCGTGCCGGCTGCCAGCGCCCGCGCGTCCAGCGCGGATCACGGCATGCCTTCAAATTCCAGATTCGAATTGGCTAATCACTCCCCCTGATAAAGCGAGGTAGCCGTGGACTCAGTCGCTGTCGAAGTTGCCAAACATGTGCTCTTTTCCGCCGGTATCATCCTGGCCGTGGGCGCGATTTCCGGATTCGTGGCACAGAAGATCAAAGTGCCCGATATCGTGCTCTATCTGTTCGCTGGCATGCTGCTCGGTCCGGCCAGCATGGGCTGGATCAATATCCCCGCGGGTTCCGCGCTGAATCAGATCATCCTGATCTTTGGCGCTTCCTATATCCTCTTCGACGGTGGCGCGACATTGCGTCTGAACGTCCTCAAAGAGGTCTGGGTGACGCTGCTGATCATCGCCACCGTAGGCGTTCTGATCACCGCGTTGATCACCGGGTTGGCGGCGCAATGGCTGCTCGGTCTGCCGTTCATCGTGGCGCTGCTGCTGGGCTCGAGCATCGCGCCGACCGATCCGGCTACGCTGATGCCGGTATTCAAGCAGGTGAAGATACGCGATCGCGTGGCCCAGCTGGTGATGAGCGAATCGGCGTTCAACGACGCCATGGGTGCCATCATCACCATCACCATCCTCGGCATCGCCATGGGCACCAGTCAGTTCAGCGTTGCCAGCTCGCTGAAATCGCTGGCGCTGGAGGCGGGGCTCGGTGTGATCGCCGGTCTGTTCCTCGGCTACGCCGCCTGTTTCCTGATCGCCCACGAGAAGTACGCGTTCTTGCAGGAGTACACGCCGATCGTGACGCTGCTCGCGGTGATGGGTGCCTATCTGGGAGCGGATAACCTTCATGCCAGTGGCTTCATGGCGGTATTCGTGGCCGGCATCGTGCTCGGTAACAAGGATGTGTTCGGCTTCGAGATCGAAGAGGGCGAAGATCACAAGTTGATCGAATTCATCGAGGTCACTGCGCTGATCATGCGCATGTTCATCTTCATCCTGCTCGGATCCCAGGTGGACTTCGGGCTGCTGCAGCAGTACTGGCTGCCGGCGCTGGGTGTGGTTGCCGTGTTCATCTTCATCGCCCGTCCGGTCACGGTCTTCCTCTGTGCGTTGCCGGACCGCCGTACCAAGTGGGAATTCAAGGAGATGCTGTTCATGTGCTGGACGCGCGAGACAGGAGTCATACCGAGCGCACTCGCCGGCCTGCTCCTGGGCATGAATGCACCTGGCGCGAAGATCATCGCTTCGGTCACCTTCATGGCCATCCTGAGCACGATCGTGCTCCAGGCCACGACCACCAAATGGCTGGGCGCCAAACTGGGGCTGCTCGAAGAGTAGCTGTCTGCTTCGCCTGCAACCGCCGCGACAGGCCCCGGAACACCGATGTTCCGGGGCCTTTCACCCTCGGTCCCCGCTCGCGCCGGGGGTGCCGACTCGGGTATCATGCGCGGGCACTTTGCGTGCTTTTCGCGCAACCCTCCATCCGGGGCTCATGCACACCATATTCGGGATACGGGATAGATGAAAGTAACGATTTTCGGCTCGGGTTATGTCGGTCTGGTTACCGGTGCATGCCTCGCCGAGGCGGGCAATCACGTGCTCTGCGTCGATGTGGACGCGGGCAAGATCGAACGCCTCAAGAACGGCGATGTGCCGATCTTCGAGCCGGGTTTGGACGAACTCATCGCCGCCAACGTGGGCCACGGACGCCTGCGCTTCACCACCGATATGCGCGCGGCCGTGAGCCACGGCGTGGTGCAGTTCATCGCCGTGGGCACCCCGCCGGACGAAGACGGGTCGGCGGATCTCCAGTACGTGCTGGCGGTAGCGGGAACTGTCGGCGAATACATGGACGAGTATCGTGTGATCGTGGACAAGTCCACGGTCCCGGTCGGGACTGCCGACAAGGTGCGCGAGATGGTGCGTGCGAAATTGGCGGAGCGCGGCGCCGATATCCCGTTCGACGTCGTCTCCAATCCGGAATTCCTCAAAGAAGGCGCGGCGATCGCAGATTTCATGAAGCCTGATCGGATCGTCGTCGGCGTCGATTCCGAGAAGTCGCTGGAGACCATGCGCGCGCTTTACGCACCATTCAACCGGAATCACGACCGCTTGATCAGCATGGACATACGTTCGGCAGAGCTGACCAAATACGCCGCGAATGCCATGCTCGCGACCAAGATCAGTTTCATGAACGAGATGGCCAATATTGCCGAGCGCGTGGGCGCGGATATCGAACATGTGCGTATCGGCATCGGTTCCGATCCGCGTATCGGTTACCACTTCATCTATCCGGGCGTGGGTTATGGCGGTTCGTGCTTCCCCAAAGACGTGCGCGCGCTGGAACGTACCGCGCGCCAGTACGGTTACGGTTCGCGTATCCTGGATGCGGTAGAGGCGGTCAACAAGGAACAGAAGACGGTCCTGTTCGACAAGATATCCCGTTACTACAAGGGTGATCTGTCGGGGCGTACGTTCGCCGTATGGGGCCTTTCCTTCAAGCCCAATACCGATGACATGCGCGAAGCACCGAGCCGGACTCTGATCGAAGCGTTGTGGGCGGCAGGTGCCCGGGTCCGTGTGTTCGATCCCGAAGCGATCGCCGAGACCCGGCGGATCTATGGCGAGCGCGACGATCTCGTCTTCTGCGATGAGCCGCAAGCTTGTCTCGACGATGCCGATGCGCTGGTCATCGTCACCGAGTGGCGTCTGTTCCGCAGCCCCGATTTCGATGCTCTCAGGCAACGCCTGAAGGCGCCCGTGATCTTCGATGGCCGCAACATCTACGAGCCCTCCGAGCTCGAAGCGGCCGGCTTCGAATATTTCGGCATCGGTCGCGGCAAGAACCCGGCGGCCACCTCCGTCTGACCGACATTTTCACGCGGATCACAAGCTTGATGGGCATGGCGAACTTCTTGAGGGGAAAGGCAGATGCATGAGCATAAGCAAACTCGCATCGCCGTAATCGGTCTCGGTTATGTGGGCCTGCCACTCGCGGTGGAATTCGGCCGCATCCTGCCCACGGTCGGCTTCGATATCAACGCCAGGCGTGTCGCCGAACTCGCGGCAGGGCATGACAGCACCCGCGAATACGAGCCTGGCGAACTGGCCTGTGCGACGCAGCTGAGCTTCAGTAGCGATGCGGCCGACATCGAGAGCTGCGATGTCTTCATCGTTGCCGTACCCACGCCGATCGATGCCTACAAGCAGCCGGACCTGAAACCGTTGCTGGCTGCAAGCGAGGCAGTCGGCCGTGTCTTGCGCGCCGGCGATACGGTGATCTTCGAATCCACCGTTTTTCCGGGCTGTACCGAACAAGTCTGCGTGCCGGTGCTCGAACGCTGTTCAGGGCTGCGATTCAATGAAGACTTCTTCGTCGGCTACAGTCCGGAGCGGATCAATCCCGGCGACAAGACACGCGGTCTGGCCGACGTCGTCAAAGTTACCGCCGGATCTACCGCAAAGACTGCCGAGTTTGTCGATGCGCTCTATCGCAAGGTCGTCAAGGCGGGCACTCACAAGGTGTCGAGCATCCGCGTGGCTGAAGCCGCGAAGGTCATCGAGAATACACAGCGCGATGTCAACATCGCTCTGGTCAACGAATTGGCTTTGCTTTTCAACAGGCTTGATCTCGATACCCACGAGGTGCTCGAGGCAGCTGGCACGAAGTGGAATTTTCTGCCTTTCAAACCGGGCATGGTGGGTGGGCACTGCATCGGCGTGGACCCTTTCTATCTTACCTACAAGGCGCGGGAGATCGGTTTCGAGCCGCGTATCATCCTTGCCGGACGCTCGATAAACGATGAGATGGGATTCTATGTCGCGCGGCGCGTGATCAAATTGATGACGCAGAAGAGCATCCAGGTGACCGGGTCACGGGTATTGGTGATGGGCTTCGCGTTCAAGGAAGACTGCCCCGATTTCCGTAACACGCGTGTGGCCGATATCGTCCATGAGCTGCAGGAATACAACGCCGACATCTCTTTGTTCGATCCCTGGGTCGATGCGGGGGCGGTCAAGGAAGAATATGGCTTCGATATGATCGACAGTCCGCAGCACGGACATTACGATGCCATCATCCTGGCTGTCGCCCATTCGGAGTTCCGGGCTCTGGGACTTTCTGGTATCCGCGCGCTTGGTCGTGCCGGATCAGTGCTGTTCGACGTCAAAGCGGTGCTGCCGAAAGACGCTGTCGACGGCCGCCTGTAAAGCGGCTGCCAGCCGACCCGGCCGGTCGCGTCCTTTCAGCCCTGTGCCAGTTTGCGTCGTTCGTAGTCGAGCTGACAGGCGTAGCAACGTTTGGCGATCGGATATGCATGCAGACGCTCGTAACCGATCGGGTCTCGGCATTCGATGCACACGCCGAAGCGGCCCGATTTCAGCCGCAACAGAGCCGCCTCGACATCGCGTACCTCGTTGATGTGGCGGTCGATCTCGGCAAGATCTATATCGTAGAGCGAGTTGATCACCGCCTGATCCGCAAGTTCCTGGCCGTCCATCATGCGCTCCAGATAGCCTTCATATTCGGAGCCCGCCAGCTCTTCCTCGATCTCGTTCACGAGTTCGCGTAGATCCTTCTTCAGCATCTCGGAGAGTGTGCCGAGCTGTCTTGTCGTCAGGTGTGCCGCGTTGCTTTTTGCCGCTTCAGCCATGGGCCGGGTTCTCCGTGGTCGGGTGGATGCGGCCGCCGACGATGGGCGGTGCGGCGCGCAGGGGAGAGATGACCTGTACGGTGCTGGCTTGCGGGCCCTTCTCGCCAGGCGCTTCCACGAAGCGGACGGCATCGCCTTCTTTCAGCTCGCCGAACTGATGTCCCACCACGGCGTTGCGGTGGAAGTAGATCTCCCGTCC
The DNA here is from genome assembly GCA_963739695.1 of uncultured Pseudomonadota bacterium. GTDB lineage: Bacteria > Pseudomonadota > Gammaproteobacteria > Natronospirales > CAVUBB01 > CAVUBB01. The sequence goes on from CAVUBB010000022.1 coordinate 103,395, forward strand.
GTCGCCGTCGAGGATGGTGCCGTAGTCGAGCATGGGGAACAGCTTCAGGACACGCCCGGTAGGTCCGGTCGTATGAGTCTTGACGTCGTTGCGCATCACCCGCGCGGTGTCTTGCAGTTGCCGCCGGGCGGCGTCGAAGGCCTCGCGGATGGCGATGTAGGCGTCGGCGTCCTGCTGGCGGTCGTGATGTTCCCGGCTTACCGCGATCTCGTGACCGGGGATACGAACATCCACGCGGATACGGAACAGGTTGCCCTGGTTGCGGCGGGCATGTGGTTCTTCGACGATCACATGGCAACTGATGATCTCCGGAAAATAGCGCTCCAGTTTCGCTGTTTCTTTCTTGATGCGTGCCTTCAGTGCCGGGGTCGAAGCCATGTGCCGGAAAGTGAGTTCCAATGGGGTCTTCATCGTGCTGCCTCCCAAGCGAGTGCAGGTATCGCGATCGCTACCGGCGGGTCGCCGAAGCTCCGCTTCTCTGAGTCCAAGTAGGCATCCAGCGGCGGTTCCGGGCAAATTGGTACTTTTACGGATGGAAGCCCCGGGCCCATGTTTTAGAGTGTGATTCATGGCAGGTGCGCCGGCGCGGCAACGGGTTGCAGCAGAGGCGCAGAGTACACGGATGCCCTGGAGTCGCGCCGATTCCAAGGGAACGCGGGGACGCAATGAACGCAACGCCTGGCTTGTTTGGTGCCGGCAAGATCGGTGCCTTGAAGACCAAGAATCGACTCGTGATGTCGCCGATGGTGCTCAATTATGCGCACCCGGACGGGCGGGTGAGCAGGCGCTATCTCGCGCATATGGCGCGGATAGCTCGCGGCGGCGTCGGCACCATGATCCTCGAAGCCAGTTATGTCGCGCCTGAAGGCAAGGGTTTCACTCATGAACTGGGCATCCACAGCGATGCCATGATTCCCGGTCTCGCCGACGTGGTTGCGGCAGCCCACGAATGCGGGGTCGTGATCGGCATCCAGCTCTACCATGCCGGGCGCCAGACTTCCTCCGCGGTTACGGGTACGGCGCCTGTGGCGCCATCACCGCTTCCCGATCCCCTGATGCAGGAGATGCCGCGGGTGCTGACGCAGGACGATATCCAGCACCTCGTACATGCCTTCGCGCAGGCGGCACGGCGGGCTCGTCTTGCCGGCTTCGATTTCGTGGAACTCCACGCCGCACACGGTTATCTGATCAACGAGTTCCTCTCCCCGTTCACCAACCGCCGCGACGATCGCTATGGCGGCAGCGAGGAGAACCGTGCGCGCTTCGTGCTTGAGACCATCGCCGCGGTCCAGCGGCTGGTGGGTGCCGACTTCCCGATCACCGTGAGGATATCGGCCGACGAGATGGTGCCCGGCGGTCTCACGCCGGATGACAGTGCGCTGATCGCGGCACGGCTTGAAAAGGCCGGCGTTGCAGCGATCCACGTCTCTGCCGGCATCTACGCCAGTTATCCCAAGGGGCAGATGATCCAGCCCATGGCGGTCGATGACGGACCGCTGCTGCCGCTCGCAGCGCGCATCCGCAAGGCGGTGCGCATCCCGGTCATCGCCGTCGGCAAGATCCGTTCGCCCGCGCTGGCGGAGCGGGCGCTGGACGCAGGGCAGGCCGATTTCATCGCGCTCGGGCGCAGCCTGCTGGCCGATCCGGACTGGCCGCGCAAGGCCGAAGACGGGCGGGCCGGGGATATAAACCACTGTATCGCCTGCAACCAGGGCTGTATCGGGCGTCTGTTCGAGAATCTGGATGTCTGGTGCACGGTGGAACCCGCGACCGGGCGGGAAGAAGACTTTGAGCGTCGCCAGATCGGGGCGCGCAAGAAGGTGTTGGTGGTCGGTGGCGGTCCGGCCGGCATGGAAGCGGCGATCATCGCGGCACGCTGCGGCCACCAGCCGGTCTTGTGTGACCGTGCCGACCACCTCGGTGGTCAACTGATCGCGGCCGGTTCCGCGCCGCATCGTCCCGGCTGGGATGAATTACGCCGGCACCTGACGGACGAGATCGAAAAGGCAGGGGTCGAAGTGAGGCTCAACACCGAGGTAACCACTGCCTATGCGCAGACAGATGACTACGATGCCGTGATCCTGGCGACCGGAGCGCGGGCTGCGGCACCGGAGTTTCCCGCGGGCAGTGGCCCGACCATGGCGAGCGCGCGCGACATCCTTGAAGGACGGGTCAAGGTCGAAGGCAAGGTGGTCGTGGCCGGCGGTGGCTGTGCGGGTGCGCAGACTGCGGAGTACCTTGCTTTGCAGGGCGCCGACGTGACCGTGGTTGAAGCGCAGGCGGCGGTGGCGGTGGATGCGCCGCTCGCGGATCGCGCCTTGCTGTTGCAGCGTCTGCATGAACTAAAGGTCAAACTGCTGACCGATACCCGCATCATCCGCCTGGATGCCGATCAGGTGACCCTGGAGAACCCGTGGGGTACCTGGGAGGTACCGGCGCAGGCCTTGATCCTCTGTCTGGGAGCGCGTCCGGAAGGCGTCGAGTTGGCGCATGATCTGCGCCGGGTGATGCCGCGCGTGATCGTTGCCGGCGATGCGCTCGAACCACGCAGGGTGACCGAAGCGATGGCGGACGGCGCGTTGGCTGCGCTGTCACTGTAGACGGATAACGGAGTCGAGTAACCATGGCCTATGTGGAACAGGTGGGGCGCCCCCCCGCGGCAAGACGCGTCGTAGCCCAGAGTCGGGCCAATCTGGCATCGCGCCGGTGGGCGATCTGGGCCGAGCAACAACGAGCAGGACAGGAACCGTGTTTCTCGACGGAACTGCGCTTCTTCTGCCGTAACGAGGCGTGCATCTGGCGCCAGGAATGCGTATCGCTGAAAGCCGACTGGCTGCGCTGAAATGTACTAGCGCGGCGTGCGCGCACGCGATGCCGTGAGCGCGTTCGTATAGGTCTCCTGGTAATCTACGGCGCTGCGCGTCCAACTGAAATCCTGACCCATGCCGTTTCGCATCAGTACGCGCCAGCGCCCGCGCTCGGAGAATGCGGTGCATGCGCGATCGACTGTGCTGATCAGATCTTCGGCATCGGTGGCGTCGAAACTGAATCCCGTCTCCACAGCGCCCGTACCGGAATGCACATCTGTCGCGTCGACGACCGTATCGGCCAGTCCGCCGCAGCGACGGACGATCGGGACCGCGCCGTAGCGCAGCGCGTACATCTGGCTGAGCCCGCAGGGTTCGAAGCGTGAAGGCATAAGGAACATGTCGGCGCCGGCATAGATCCGGTGCGCGAGCGCTTCGTCATAGCCTGTGATTACGGCAAGTTGTCGGGGATGCAGAGCAGCGAATTCGCGCAGCGCCTGCTCGAATTCCGGCGCGCCGGTGCCGAGTACGATCAGTTGCAGTTTGCGCTCGAGCAATTGCGGGAGTGCATCCAGCACGATGTCGATGGCTTTCTGATAGGTCAGTCGTGTGACCATCGCAAGCAGCGGATAGCCGCGGCGGGCCGGTAGCTTGAATGCTTCGCGCAGAAGGCGGCGCTGACTGGATTTCCCGCGCGCACTTTCACCGCTGTAGTGGTAGGTCAGGAAGGAGTCGGTACCCGGGTTCCAGAGATCGCCATCGATACCGTTCAGTATTCCGCGCAGCGCCTTTGCGCGGTGATTGAGCAGACCGTCCAGACCTTCGCCATAGGCCGGGGTGAGGATCTCTCGAGCATAAGTGGGACTCACGGTAGTGATGCGGTCGGCGAAATTGAGCCCGCCCTTTATGAAGGACAGTTGGCCGTTGAATTCCAGTGCCTGGAAATGCCAGAGCCAGGTAGGCAGATTCAAGGCTTCGAGCGTGGGTTCCGGAAACAGGCCCTGATAGGCCAGATTGTGGATGGTGAAGACGCTCGCCGCCTGTACTCGCTCGAGCAGCATGTGTACGGGTACGAGGCCTGTATGCCAGTCGTTGCAGTGGACGATGTCGGCCTGCCAGCCCAGATCGAACGCATCGGCGGCGATCGCCGCGGCAACTCGCGCGAAGAAGTCGAAGCGCTGGGCATCGTCGGCATAAGGCCTGCCGTCTGCGTGGGCATAAGGCGGGCCGGGCCGGTCGCTGAAGCCCGGGGCCCTCAGCATCCAGACCGGGATCTCGGTGCCTGGCAGACGAAATTCCAGCAATGCGGCCTGGCCGAAGCGCGTTCCGATTTCGTGCACACGCAGTGGCGGGCCCGCGGCTTCGATCGCTGGAGCATGGCCTGGCACGAAGATGCGGATGTCTTCCCCGGCCGCGGCAAGCGCGCGCGGCAGGCTGGCCGCGACGTCGCCCAGGCCGCCGACTTTGATGTACGGCGCCAGTTCCGCCGCCACGAACAGGATACGACGCATCAGATCGTATCTCTGCCGGCCGGCGCCAGGATCAGCGCGCCCGATGGTGGCAGGCTCAGCGAGAGCGAGTACGGCCGCCCCATCCAGGGCATCCGCGTCGCGACGACCGCACCGAGATTGCCGACGTCGGATCCCCCGTAGTGCACCGAATCCGTATTCAGCAGTTCGATGTAGGCGCCAGGCTCAGGTACGCCGAGACGGTAGCTCTGCCGCGGGATCGGTGTGAAGTTGAGTACCACGGCGACGAAGGATGTTTCGCTACGGCGCAGGTAGCTGATCACCGATTGTTCGGTATCGTGGCAGTCGATCCAGTCGAAGCCTGTGCCGTCGAAGTCGCATGCATGCAGCGCCGCCTGTTCGCGATAGAGCAGGTTCAGATCGCGTACCAGCGTCGCGATGCCCGCGTGCGAAGCCTGTTGCATCACAGTCCAGGGCAGGGCGGCGTCGTGATCCCATTCGCCCGGCATGGCGAATTCATCGCCCATGAACAACAGCTTTTTTCCGGGGTAGGTGAATTGGTAGGCCAGGAGCAGACGCAGGTTCGCGAAACGCCGCCAGTCGTCGCCAGGCATCTTGTTCAGCAGCGAGCCTTTGCCGTGCACTACTTCGTCGTGCGAGAGCGGCAGGACGAAATTTTCGCTGTGAGCATAGAGCAAGCCGAAGGTGAGTTCATCGTGATGGAAGTGCCGGTGCACCGGGTCCCGATGCAGGTAGGTCAGGGTGTCGTGCATCCAGCCCATGTTCCATTTCATGCTGAAGCCGAGGCCACCCAGCCAGGCCGGGCGGCTGACCCCGGGCCAGGCTGTGGATTCCTCGGCGATGGTGACGCTGCCGGGGCATTGTCCATGCGTCAGTTCGTTGAGCTCGCGCAGGAACGCGACGGCTTCCAGGTTCTCGTTGCCGCCATGTATGTTCGGTTCCCATTCGCCGGGCTCGCGGCCGTAATCCAGATACAGCATCGACGCGACCGCGTCCACGCGCAGGCCATCCAGATGAAACTCTTCCAACCAGTACAGCGCGCTCGAGAGCAGGAAGCTGCGGACCTCGTTGCGGCCGAAGTTGAATACCAGCGTGCCCCAGTCCTTGTGTGTGCCGCGTCGTGGATCGACGTGCTCGTAGAGCGCGCTGCCGTCGAATCGTGCGAGCGCATGCGCGTCGCGTGGGAAGTGTCCGGGCACCCAGTCGAGGATCACGCCTATCCGGTTGCGGTGAAGCCTGTCGACCAGATAACGCAAGGCGTCCGGATCGCCAAAACGACTGGTCGGGGCGAAGTAGCCGGTGGTCTGGTAACCCCAGGAGCCATCGAAGGGGTGTTCGGTTAGCGGCAATAGTTCGACATGGGTGAATCCTTGCTGCAAGACATAGTCCGCGAGCAGGTCGGCCATCTCGCGGTAATCGAGGAAGCTGCCGTCGGTATGTCTTCGCCAGGAGCCGGCATGGACTTCGTAGATCGACATGGGCGCTTGTTGCCAGTCCGGCCGCGCCCGCATCCAGGCCTCGTCTTGCCAGACGAATCGCGAAGCTCCGGCGACGCGGGCTGCAGTGCCGGGGCGAATCTCGAACCAGCGCCCGAATGGATCGGTCTTGAGCAGGATCTCGCCGCTGTCGCGGTTGCGGATCTCGAACTTGTACAGCGCGCCGGCTTCTACCCCGGGTACGAACAGCTCCCATACCCCGGAACTGCCGTGCACCATCAGCGGGTGTCGGCGGCCATCCCAGGCATTGAAATCACCGACCACGCTCACTCGCTCCGCGTTCGGCGCCCACACGCCAAAGCGCGTACCGATGATGCCGTCGCGCGTCTGCCGGTGCGCACCGAGCAGGCGCCAGGCGCGATGCTCGCAGCCGCGGTTGAATCGTGCGATCTCGGTTGGCGCGAGGCCGGGGCGGAATGTGTACGGGTCGTATGCCGTGTGCTCGCGCCCGTCGTGATCGCACCAGCGGATCCTGGGATGGATCGGCAGTACGCCACTTTCGCCATGCCATTCGAACAGGCCGGGTGCGCCAGTCGGATGCATGGCTCCAATGCTGTCTATGTAGACGTCGCGTGCTCCTGGCAGGTACACGCGAAAAGTCTGGCCGCCGTTGTCGGCGTGCACGCCCAGGATGCGAAACGGGTCATGCAGGCGCGCGTCGAGCAGGCGCCGACGGTCGGTGTCCTTCGCGTAGTGCACGTCTCTCGCCATGACCATCCGCGGGCCTCCCTGACCAGCCTGGCGTCCAGACGCCATCATAGGAGTTGATCCGCGTGCGGGAAAGCCGCCCCGCACCGTGTTTCTACGGATTCCTTGTGGGCTGGCCAGGCCGCAAGCTAGGCGGACCGAATTTCTGTTGCCGGTCGAGGATGTAGCCGGCGGGAGGTCGTATGCACGGAGGACAGCCCCAGCGCTTCGTCAGCCTGATCACGCGGGATACACTCGCGTTGATACTGGCCGGCGGTCGCGGGACACGCCTGGGCGCGTTGACGACGCACAGGGTCAAGCCGGCCGTGCCGTTTGGCGGCAAATTCCGCATCATCGACTTCCCTCTCTCCAACTGCATCAACTCGGGTATCCGCCGCATCGGGGTGCTTACCCAGTACAAGGCGCATTCGCTGATCAACCACCTCCAGCAGGGCTGGGGCTTCCTGCGCGGCGAGTTCGGGGAGTTCATCGAACTGCTGCCCGCCCAGCAGCGTATGGGCGAATCGTGGTATGCCGGCACGGCCGACGCGGTCTATCAGAATCTGGACATCATCCGTTCCCATCAGCCCCAGTTCGTGCTCGTCCTCGGCGGCGACCATGTCTACAAGATGGATTACGGGGCCATGCTCGGAAGGCATGTGGAGAGCGGCGCCCGGGTGACCGTGGGCTGCATGGAAGTGCCGCTGGATCAGGCGTCGGCATTCGGCGTCATGGTTGTCGACGACGACTGGAAAGTAAGGCAGTTCCAGGAGAAGCCGGAGCAGCCGGCAGCCATGCCCGGGCATCGCGGTTTCGCGTTGGCATCCATGGGCATCTACGTGTTCGATCCGGACTATCTGCTGCAGATGCTCGATGAAGACGCGCGCCATGCCGGTTCGAGTCACGACTTCGGCAAGGATATCCTGCCGCGCGCGGTCGAACACGGCGGCGTGTTCGCGTTTCCGTTCCGCGACCTGGTGCGCGAGCGCCAGGCGTACTGGCGTGACGTCGGCAACATAGATTCGTTCTGGGCGGCAAACCTGGAATTGATCGGCGACGATCCGGAGCTCGATCTCTATGATCATGCCTGGCCCATCTGGACCTATCAGGACCAGCTGCCGCCAGCGAAATTTGCGTACGATCCAGAGGGACGCCCCGGTCAGGCATTGGACACTCTGGTGTCTGGCGGCTGCATCGTGACCGGTGCCACCGTGCGCGGCTCGGTGCTGTTCTCGGATGTCATCGTCGAGCCGGGCGCGGACATCGAGGCGGCCGTGGTGCTGCCCAAGGCAGTCATCGGCCGGGAGTGCCGTATCCGCCGCGCCGTGATCGAAACCGGGTGCGTGATCCCGCCCGGAACCGTCATCGGCGAAGACCGTGCAGCCGATGCGGAGCGCTTCGAGATGAGCGCGGGCGGCGTGACGCTGGTCACGCCCGAGATGCTGGGCCAGGTCCTCCCCTATGTCCGCTGAAAGCCTGCGCGTCATCCTCTGCTGGCACCTGCACCAGCCCGACTACTGCGATCCGGTGCATGGCGAGTACCAGTCGCCCTGGACGTATCTGCATGCGATCAAGGATTACGTCGACATGATCGCGCATATCGAGGCGCAGCCCGATGCCACCGCGGTGTTCAACTTCAGTCCGATCCTGCTGCATCAGCTCGCCGATTACACTCGTCAACTCGCCAATCCGGTGCGCGAACCCGAACGCATCCACGATCCGTTGCTCGCCGCACTGGTACGCCCCGTGCAGTCGTCCAGCGTGGAACATCGCCGGGCTCTCATCCGCGCCTGCATGCAGAGCAACGAACAGACCATCATCACGCGCTTCCCCAGCTATGCGCGCCTGGTCGGGCTCGGTCGCTGGGCGCTCGATCACCCCGATGGTTTGCGTTACCTGGACGACGCTTTCGTGGTGGACCTTCTGGTCTGGTATCACCTGGCCTGGCTCGGCGAGAGCGTACGGCGCTCCGACCGCCGGGTGATCCATCTGATGGAAAAGGCGGCGTACTATACGCTCGCCGACCGGATCCTGCTGGTGCAGATCATCGCCGAACTCATCACCGATCTGTTGCCCCGCTACCGCGCGATGGCCGATGCCGGCCGCATCGAACTGTCGCACAGTCCCTATGCGCATCCCATCCTGCCTCTGCTGCTCGATTTCAGATCCGCGCTGGAAGCGATGCCGGACGCGCGCCTGCCGGCCTCACCCGCATACCCGGCGGGAGAAGCGAGCTGCAGGTTGCAGTTGGAGCAGGGCAGGCGGACCTTCGCCGAGCACTTCGGCGGTACGGCGGCCGGGTGCTGGCCATCGGAAGGTGCCATCTGTGCGCGTTCAGTGAAACTGCTCGACAGTTACGGCGTGCGCTGGATCGCCAGTGGGCAGCAGGTTCTCAGGCACAGTCTGAACGATGCACACCCCTCGTCGGACGCCTGCCACCGGCCGTATGTCTTCGGCGACTCCTCGCTGGCCTGCTTCTTTCGCGACGACGCGCTGTCAGATCTGATCGGCTTCACCTACAAGACCTGGCACGCGGACGACGCGGTGGCCGATATCCTGCACCGGCTGCGCGCGATAGCGGCAGAACCCGGTGAGGGCGGACGGGTGGTGGCTATCGTTCTGGATGGCGAAAATCCGTGGGACCATTACCCTGAGAACGGCTTCCATTTCCTGCGCGGTCTCTACAAGGAACTGGTGAACGCGCCCGACATCGAGCTCACCACTTTCACTCGATGTCTCGACGATCCCGGCGTGCCGGTACGGTCGCTGCAACATCTTGTGGCTGGCAGCTGGGTGTACGGGACCTTGTCAACCTGGATCGGCGAACCGGACAAGAATCGTGCGTGGGATATGCTGGTGGCGGCCAAGCAGCGATTCGACGCCATCGTGGGGCCGGATGCGAGCGCGGATCTTGACGCTGCACGCGAGCGCCTGGCCATCTGCGAAGCGTCGGATTGGTTCTGGTGGCCCGGTCCTTACAACCCCGAAGCGGCGGTGGAGGAATTCGATCGCCTGTTCCGCGTCCATCTCGCCGCGCTCTATCAGGCATTGGGAGAAGTCGCGCCCGACCAATTGTCGATCCCGTTCACCCATGGCGGTGGCCACCCCGAAGCCGGTGGCACCATGCGGCCTTCGCACTGATTCGCATGCGCCGGCGCTGTGCGGGCATCCTTGTTCACCCGACTTCGCTGCCGGGCCCGTGGCGGACCGGAACTCTGGGCAGCGACGCGCTGCGCTTCATGGATCTTCTCGTCGAGGCGGGAATCGAGGTCTGGCAATTGCTTCCGGTCGGTCCGGTCAACAGTTCGCGTTCGCCCTATCAATCGCTGTCGGCTTTCGCCGGCGACACGGCACTGGTCCCGCCCGAGAGCTTGCTCGCGCTGGAACTGATCACCGTCGCCGAGATCGAATCAGCGCGCGCGACGTGCTCAGCGGCCATGCTCTGGCCAATCGCGGTCGACCGTCTGCTCGCAGATGCCGACGCGCGCACCCGGATCGAGGCATTCCGCGAGCGCGAGCAGAGTTGGCTCGACGATTTCGCGCTGTTTGGCGCTTTGCGCGAGCAGCATGGGGGAGCGCCATGGTACGCATGGCCGCAACCGCTTCGAAGGCGTGAACAAGGCGCGCTTGCGCTGGCGGGCGAGACGTTGGCGCCGCGCGTGCGTGCGATCGTTGCCGAACAATTCCTGTTCGATCAGGCATGGCGCCAATTGCGCCATGAAGCGCACGCACGCGGCATCCGCCTGTTCGGGGATCTGCCGATCTATGTCGCGCACGACAGTGCCGATGTCTGGTCTGCGCAGGAACTTTTCCAGCTCGATCCCGATGGCGGGCTCGCCCTGGAAGCGGGAGTGCCGCCCGACTTCTTCTCTTCTGCCGGGCAGGCCTGGGGCACACCGGTCTATCGCTGGGAGCGTATGGCGGCGGATGACTTCTCCTGGTGGCGGACAAGACTCGCGCGCCAGGCGAGACTGTTCGATTGGCTGCGCATCGATCATTTTCGGGGCCTTGAGGCTTATTGGTCCATCCGCGCCGGTGAGCCGCCCGCGACCGGGGAGTGGCGGCCGGGGCCGGGTGCCGCGCTCCTGCGAGCACTGGAACACGGCGGGCATCTTCCATTGCTGGTCGCCGAAGACCTGGGGGTCATCACGCCGGAGGTCGAAGCGCTGCGCGATGGATTCCGCCTGCCCGGGATGCGCGTGCTCCAATTCGCATTCGACGGCGATCCTGCAAACCCGCACCTGCCGCACAATCACCGGCGCAACACGATCGTGTACACGGGTACGCACGATAACGACACGAGCCTCGGCTGGTGGCTCTCGCTGGACGATGGCACGCGAAGACAGGTCGCGGCCTATCTCGGACATCCTCCCCAGGCCATGCCGTGGCCGCTCGTGCGCTGCGCGTTGGCGTCGGTGGCGTATTGCGCGGTGATCCCATGGCAGGATCTGCTCGGCCTCGGCAGCGCTGCGCGCATGAACCGGCCAGGCACTGTCGCGGGCAACTGGTGCTGGCGATTTTCCTGGGACGAGGTCCCCGAGGGGCTAGCCGCACGGCTGCGCTCCCTGCTGCGCCTCTACGGGCGTGAGTCGGCGCGCTAGAGCCAGATCATCTTGCCTGTCTCGAACGGGTGGGCCAGCAGCGGATGGGTGGGATAGGCACGAACTTCGTAATGGGTCAGGCCGTTGACCGGTATGTCCGCGTTGGCGCTGAACAACGTCTCGCCGCTCGATGCCGTGGTACCGGCCTCGAGCGCGTAGGCTTGGAAGCATTGCGGCCCGCCGCGTGGATCGTCGATGCACAGGCGGCACTCGAGGCGGATATCGCCCGCCTGCAGCTGTCCCAGCTCCGCGTTCACACGCAGTTCCAGCTTCTGATCGGAGAAGATGCGCATCGGCGGCGGCGAAGCCCAACGCAGGCGTACATCGGGCCATGCACTTTCGATCCGGTGCTTCCATGTCGCCAGCGTGCGCGCCTTGGCACCATCGTCGGCACGCAGCATGCTGCCGTGCCGTCTGCTCGGCAGGTAATGCTGGCGTACATAATCGCGCACCATCCGCTGGGCGTTGAAACGGGGCATGATGCTCTTCATCGAAGCCTTGGATCGCGCCACCCAGGGTTTGGAGAAGCCGCCCTGTGTGCGCTCGAAATACATCGGCATGACTTCGTGCTCGAGGATGTCGAGCAGCTCTTCCGCTTCTACCCGGTCGCGCAGGTCGGGGCTGATGTCATGATCGTGCGGGGTGATGCCCCAGCCGTTCTCGCCGTCGAAACCCTCCGCCCACCAACCGTCGAGGATGCTGACGTTGACCACCCCGTTGATCGCGGCCTTCTGGCCTGATGTGCCACTGGCTTCCTGCGGGTATTCCGGCGTGTTTATCCAAACATCGGTGCCGGTCACGAGCTTGCGTGCCAAGGCGATGTCGTAGTCTTCGACGAAGAACACCTTGTCGGTGAATTCGGGCTGGCGCGCGAAGCGGTTGATGGCCAGGATCAGATCCTGCCCAGGCTGGTCCTGCGGATGTGCCTTACCCGCGAACAGGATGATCACCGGCCGTTCGGGGTCACTGAGCAGGCGGGCGAGGCGTTGCGGATCGCGAAACAGCAGCAGCGCGCGCTTGTAGGTGGCGAAGCGCCGCGCGAAGCCGATGATCAGCGTGTGCGTGTTGGAAGGCGAGAGCGCCTTGAGCATGTGTTCGATCTGGCCCTTGCCTACATTGTTGCGCCGGTACTGGCGTTCCAGCAGCAGCGCGACGTCGGCGAGCATCTCCGATTTCAGCGATTGGCGCAGGCTCCAGAAACGATGGTCTGCGATACCGTCTATGCATTGCTCCCAGAACGCGTGTTCGGACATGCGGAAGCGCCAGGCCGGATAGCGGGCATCGAAAAGATTCACCCATTCGCGGGCGAGGAACGTGGGTACGTGCACGCCGTTGCTCACGTATCGGATCGGATTCTCGCTCGGTTCGATCTGGGGCCAGACATAGCTCTCCATCCTGGACGCGACTTCGCCATGGATGCGGCTGACCCCGTTGTGGCTGCGCGAACCGCGCAGGGCGAATGCAGTCATGTTGAAATCATCGGGGTTCTGCGGCGAACGGCCGAGCTCCAGGAAGCGTTCGGGTTTGATACCGAGCTCGCCGATGAGCTGCTTGAGATGGAAGATTATGAGATCGCGGCTGAACACGTCGTGCCCGGCCGGGACGGGTGTATGTGTGGTGAATACGGTCTGTGCCGCTACTTGTTCCAGCGCGGCCTCGAAGTCCAAGCCGCCGGCCACCGCTTCGCGGCAGCGCTCGGCGATCAGAAAAGCCGGATGCCCTTCGTTGATGTGCCACACGGTAGGGTCCAGACCCAGTGCGCGCAGCGCCTTCGCGCCGCCGATGCCGAGGATGATCTCCTGCGCGATGCGGGTCTCGCGGTCGCCGCCGTACAGCTGATAGGTGATGGCGCGATCGGCACGGCTGTTCTCCGGCAGTTCGGTATCGAGCAGATACAATGTCACGCGGCCGCAGACAGCGCGCCAGACCATCACGTTGACGGTGCGGCCGGGGAAAGCGACCTGCACTCGTATCTCCTTGCCCTCGGCGTCGCAGGCCGGAGTGATAGGCAGATCTTCGAGGCTGGCGGGCTGGAACAGCGCCTGCTGACGTCCGTCGGCGTCTATCTGCTGGGTGAAATAGCCCTGCCGGTACATCAGGCCGACGGCCACCAGCGGCATCCCGATATCGCTGGCCGCCTTGCAGTAATCGCCGGCCAGGATGCCGAGTCCGCCGGAATAGAGCTGCAGACTCTCGTGCAACCCGAATTCCGCACAGAAATAGGCGATCAGATCGTGCTCCGGATCGAGGCCCTCGAGCAGGCTCACCAGGCTGCCGTCCACGGGTTGGTGATAGCTGTCCACCATCGCCAGCACGTCCTGGTATTCCTGCATGAAGGCGCGGTCGCCAGTGAGCGTTTCCAGGCGTTCCTGCGCGGCCCGGCGCAGGAATACCTTCGGGTTGTGGTTGCACGATTCCCACAGCGCCGGGTCGATCCTGAAGAAGAGGCCGCGCACGCGCCGGTCCCAACTGTAGATCAGGTTGTTTGCCAGCTCCTGCAGCCGTTGCAGCCGCGCAGGAATATGCGGCTGGACTTCCAGAGAGTAGATCTTTCCGGCCATGGAGAACCGCCGCCTCCGCTAGCAAACAGGCAGTGGGCCCAACTCTAGCAGCAACCCTGGTGGGGGCGCTGGTGTGGAAACTACCGACTTGCACAGGCTTGTTGCTTGACCTGCATCAACGTCATGCTGGACCGCGTGCCCGATGATGAGGCCGGGTACGCTGAAATGGGGTGCGTGCACCCTGTCGGCATAGCCGGTGCGCGGGATCGCGGGCCGGCGGAAGTACACGCGGGAGGGCGGCATGGAGCAGGCGACAGCCCGGATGCAGGCAGATGCGATCGGCCGGATCGTGGAGGTCCATGGCCCCGTCATCGTGGGTGCCTGCGCACCATTGCCGCCGCTGCATCAGGCACTGCGCGCCGAGGTCGATGGCGAGCACGTGCTGTTCGAAGTACACCAGCATCTCGATCGCCACCGTGTCCGGGCCATCGCCCTGCACGGTACTTCCGGACTTACTCGCGGGACGCCGCTGTACGACACCGGCGCACCGCTGCGTGTCCCGGTGTCGCGCGAGCTGCTGGGTCGCGTGATCGATGTCTTCGGTGCGCCGCTGGATGGCCAGCCGGCGCCGCCCGCGCATGATTTTCGCAATATCCACGCCCGCTCGGCACCGCTCGCGGCATCGCGCCCGGTGAGCGAGGTGCTGGAGACCGGCATCAAGGTGCTCGATCTGCTTTGCCCCTTCGTACGCGGCGGCAAGACCGGACTGTTCGGTGGCGCCGGTGTGGGCAAGACAGTACTCATCATGGAATACATGCACGCGATCACAGCCCAGCACGCTGGCGTGTCGGTGTTTGCCGGCGTGGGTGAACGGATCCGCGAGGGCCACGAATTGTGGCACGAACTGGCGGATACCGGCGTGCTGGAGAGATCGTTGCTGGTGTTCGGCGAGATGGATGAATCGCCGGGCGTGCGCTTCCGGGTCGGGCTTACCGCGTTGGCATGTGCCGAGTATCTGCGCGACCAGATGCATGCCGAAGTGCTGTTCGTGATGGACAACATCTTTCGCTTCGTGCAAGCAGGCAGCGAGATATCGAGCCTGCTGGGAAGGATGCCCGCCACCGTTGGTTACCAGCCGACGCTGGGCAGCGAAGTCGCCGAACTCGAAGATCGCATCACCTCCACCGATGCCGGTTCGATCACGGCGGTGCAGGCTATCTACGTGCCGGCGGACGATATGACCGATCCCGCGGTGAGCACGATCCTCAGTCATCTCGACACCAATGTGATCCTCTCGCGCGCCCAGGCCGGCAAGGGGATCTATCCGGCGGTGGACCCGCTGCGTTCGAGCAGCAAGATGATGGATCGCCACACGCTTGGCGACCGCCACTACACGGTAGCCGCGCGGGTGCGTGAACACCTCGCCCGTTACCACGAGCTGGAAGACATCATCGCCATGCTGGGCGTAGAAGAGCTTTCGGCGGAAGACCGGGTGATCGTGCAGCGTGCGCGTCGCCTGCAGCGCTACCTTACGCAGCCGTTCCACGTCACTGCAGAGCACACCGGCATCGCCGGCGTGAGCGTGCCGCTGGAGACGACGCTTGGCGACTGCGAGGCGTTTCTTGCCGGCAGATACGATGAGCTGGATGAAGAGCGCTGCTACATGCGTGGCGGCATGGAGGGCAAATGAACGTCTTCGCCCTGGAACTGGCAGGGGCCGCCGCGCAACGACGCATCGAAGGTGTGGTCTCGTTCATGGGCGAAGACGAGAGCGGGGGCTTCGGCATCATGGCGGGGCACGAGCGGTTCATCACCGTGTTGAGTTTCGGTCTCGCCCGGTTCCGGGTCGGCAAGGAACCCTGGCAGTTCCTGGCGACGACAGGTGGCGCGCTGTATTTCGACGGCAAATCGTTGCGCCTGGCCACGCGCCGCTTCCTGGTCGACACCGACCCGGATGCCATCAGCCGCGCGCTGGAGCAGCAACTCGCCGGAGAAGAGCAGGAGAGCGCCGCGATCCGGAAGAGCCTGCGCAAGATCGAACAGAGTCTGGTGCGCAGGCTGATGTGGCTCGGTCGCGGCGAGGTGCCGCGGCAATGAAACCCGAAGGACGCTTGCGCCAACGGCTGCGGGAACAGACCGAGCAGATCCATCGCGCCAAGGACGACCAGCGCTCGCTGCTCTCGCAGACCACGTTCCTGGGTACATTGGGATTGGTCTTCGTGCTGCCGGTGATCGGCGGTGCCTACCTCGGCAGTTGGCTCGATTCGCTGGCCGGCGGCTATTCGGTGCACTGGACGGTGATCTGTCTGCTGCTCGGAATCGTGGTAGGCGCGGTCAACGCCTATGTGCTGGTCACGAGAAGCTGAGCATGGATACAGGTCTGCTCCCGGGGTTTCGTTGGCAACTGGGTCCCGTCGCGATCACGGACACCGTGGTGATCACCTGGTTTCTCATGCTCGTTATCGGCGTCGCCTGCTGGCTGCTGACACGGCGCATGGAGGAACAGCCGGGCATGGCCCAGACCGCGGTCGAAGGCGTGGTCACTGCCATCTCCGGCGCAGTGAAAGACGTGATTCCGGAATACGCGGATATGCTGACGCCGTTCATCGGGTCGCTGTGGATCTTCCTGGTGGCAGCGAATCTGATCGGCATCGTGCCCGGGTTCCAGTCGCCGACGCACGAACTGTCCACCACCGCGGCGCTGTCGATACTCGTGTTCTTCTCCGTGCATTGGTACGGCATCCGCACTCAGGGCGTGTGGCGTTATCTCAAGCATTATCTGGAACCGAGTCCGCTGCTGCTGCCATTCAATCTGGTGGGCGAAGTCACGCGAACCATGGCATTGATGTTCCGCCTGTTCGGCAACATGACCAGCCTCGGGCTCGCGGCCATGCTGATACTGCTGGTAGCCGGCTTCCTGGCACCGGTACCCATCCTCATGCTGCATATCGTCGAAGCGCTGGTGCAGGCCTATATCTTCGGCATGCTGGCGCTGATCTATATCGCGGGCGGAATACGGGCCCAGAAACGCAAACCCGAACAGAGGAACTCGCAATGAATGCTCTAAGCTGGATCACGTTGGCGTCCACGGTGGCGGCCATCATCGGCATGGCGCTGGGCGTCATGCTGCCTGCTGTCGCCATGGGCCGGGCGATCGCCCAGGCACTGGACTCTCTGGCACGTCAGCCGGAGGCGGAAAAGTCCATAACCCGCACATTGTTCATCGGCTTGACCATGATCGAATCGCTGGCCATCTATTGCCTGGTCATCGTGTTGATCGTGCTCTTCCGCAATCCCATGCTCGCGTTGCTCGGCCACTGATGCGCACCCCGGGAACAGATCGCGAAGCGCCTGCGGGAGGAGGCTCGCCATGAATTTCGACTGGAGCACCTTCATCCTCGAGATCGTCAATTTTCTTATCCTGGTGTGGATACTCAAACGTTTCCTCTACCAGCCGGTGCGCAAGGCCATCGAGGCCCGGCGCGAAGCGATCGATAAAGATATCTCCGATGCGCAGGCGCGGCACCAGGAGGCCGACGAGCTCAAGCAGCGCTATGAGAACCGCCTGCGGGATTGGGAAGCGGAGCGCGAGAAGGCGCGCGCCCATCTGGAAGCGGAACTTGACGGCGAGCGGGACAAGCGCCTGCAGGCGCTGGAACTGGAGATAAAAGGCCGGGAGGAGCGGGCTCATGTGCTCGCCGAACGCGAAGTGCGGCTGCGCGAGCAGGCGGAACGCGAGCGTGCGCAGGCACGGGCAGGCGAGTTCGTCCGCCGCTTGCTCGCGTCTTTGGCCGGGCCCGAGTTGCAGTCGCGGCTCATCGAACGTCTGCTCGATGGCATGCAGGCTCTGCCCGCTGACCGGCTCGCGGCCGGGCACCAGGCATGGAGCTCGGGGGACGAGACCCCAGTCGTCACCACCGCGTTCCCGCTGGACGGGGCCGCCCGCAAAGCGCTGCTCGACCAGCTCGTCGGCTCGCTGGGCAAGCCGGGTGTGCCGCCGCAGTTCGAGGAGGATAAAGCGCTGGTGGCGGGTATCCGCCTGGAGTTCGGGTCGTGGTTGCTGAGTATGAATCTCCGCGACGAGATGGATCTGTACCGGGATACAGAGCATGAACACGCGACCTGATTCGGACGCCGCCGACTGGCTGGCCGGTTACCGTCCCGTGCCGCGACTCGTAGAGCGCGGGGAAGTCGTCGCCGTGGGCGACGGCATCTGCTGGGTCCGCGGCCTGCCTTCGGCTTCGATGGACGAATTGCTGCATTTCGAAGACGGCAGTATCGCCGTGGTGTTCGATCTCACGGTGGAGGCCCTCGGTACCGTACTGTTGCGCCAGACCGACGCGCTTACCTCGGGCACGGCGGTGCAGCGCAGCGGCCGGATACTCAGCCTGCCGGTGGGTGATGCGCTGCTTGGCCGGGTGGTCGACCCGCTGGGTTATCCTCTGGACGGCAAGCCGCCGCCCGGATGCGAGCGCCGGCGCTCGCTGGATGTCAAGTCGCCGCCGTTGACCCAGCGCGACTTCGTCCAGCGTCCGCTTTATACCGGCGGGCGCATGATCGATACCATGATCCCGATCGGGCGCGGTCAGCGCCAGTTGCTCATCGGCGATCAGGGTCTGGGGCGCAGTTCCATCGCGGTCGACACCGTGATCAACCAGGCCGGGGAGGGCGTGCGCTGCATCTACGTGCTCGTGCGCCAGAAGCGTTCCGACGTGGTGGGCACGCTGGATACGCTGCGCCGGCACGGTGCGCTGGAATACACCACCGTGGTGGTGGGCGAGGCGGATGCGCTCGCGGGCTTGCAGTATCTCGCCCCGTTTGCCGGCTGCGCCATCGCCGAGGAATGGATGGCGGCGGGGCACGATACGCTGGTGGTCTACGACGATCTGAGCAATCACGCGCAGGCCTACCGCGAACTTTCTTTGCTGCTGCGCCGCCCGCCCGGGCGCGAGGCCTATCCGGGCGACATCTTCTACCTGCATGCCCGCCTGCTTGAACGCGCCACCGCGCTCTCGGCCGAACACGGTGGCGGCAGCATGACCGCCCTTGCGATCGTGGCCACGCAACAGGGCGAGATCGCCGCCTACATCCCGACCAACCTCATCTCCATCACCGACGGTCAGATCTACCTCGACCAGGCTCTGTTCGCCGGGGGTTTCCGCCCCGCCATCGACATCGCCAAATCGGTCTCCCGCATCGGCGGACGTGCGCAACACCCGGCCATCAAGGCAGCCGCCGGGCGCATGAAGCTGGATTTTCTGCAGTACCTGGAACTGGAGATCTTCACCCGCTTCGGCGCGCGACTGGAAGAGAGCATGGCGGCGCGCATCCGCCACGGACGCGTATTGCGCGAGATCCTCAAGCAGGAGCGCCTGCAGCCCGAACGGATCACGTTCCAGCTGGCCTGGCTCACCGCCTACAACGGCGGTCTGCTGGACGAGCTCAAACCGGCTGACGTGCCCACAGCGCTTGCGGCATTGCGCAAGGGGCTCGAGACGAGCGGGCTCGGCCTGAGTGTCGAACCCGAACATTGGCTGGAGGCAGTGAAGGGCTGGCTGGGCGAGACGGACCAGGACACCGACAGATGAGCGCACGCCGCGACCTGGAAGCCAAGCTCGAGACGATGGGCGAGATCCGCGAGATCATGTCCAGCCTGAAGACGCTCGCCCTGGTGGAGACCCGCAAGCTGGCTCATCTGGCAGCTGCCCAGCGCAAGGCCGTAGAGACGGTACGTTCCGCGCTGGGCGATCTGGCCGCGCATTTTCCGGTGGCGGACTGGCAACCCGAGTGTACCGGCGAAGCTGTCGTGGTGCTGGGCTCCGAACGCGGCTTCTGCGGGGTCTACAACGAACAGTTGTTCGAGCATGTCGTGGCCGCCTGCACGAAGCGCCCCGGTTTGCGTGTGGTGGCCACGGGCGCCAAGTTCGTCGGCCGCCTGGAGGCCAGCGGCATCGCCCCGGTCGAAGTTCGCGGCGCGGATGTCGCCGAGGAAGCGCAGACCGTACTGGCGGATATCGCCACTGCGATCGCCCGGCTGCAACAAGCGGGAGAGACCATCGCGCTTTCGGTCGTCTATCAGGACCCGCAATCGGCGGGCGTGGTGGAACGCAGCCTGTTTCCCGTGCTCGCGCCGCCGAAGCATGCGGGGGGTTGTCCGCCGGTGTCCAATCTGGCGCCGCCGCAGCTGTTCGTGCAACTGCTGGAAGAGTACCTCTATGTGCAGTTGCACGCCGCATTCTTCGATGCGCTCTCGCGCGAGAACCAGATGCGCATGCTCCATCTCGAAGGCGCACTGCGCCATATCGACGATCAGTGCGCCGGACTCGAGATGAGACGAAACATGGCCCGGCAGGAAGAGATCACCGAAGAGATCGAAGTCATCCTGCTCAGTGCCGAAGCCGCGACCGCGAGCGGCTAGGGTCCGCGGCTGCGCATAGCGCGAGGATGTGCTAGCTTCTCGTCCATCGCCGCTGGCGGATCGGCGCCGGCATCGCGATCGACGCCACTTTGGGGGCAGGCTTTTGAGTGAAGCGATCTACTATCGGGCCACGGCGAATCCCTCCCCGGAACGTCCTGCCCTGGCCAGGACCAACGATGCCGAAGTCTGCGTGATCGGCGGCGGCTTCGCGGGACTGGCGACGGCGCTCGGCCTGGCCGAACGCGGTATCGGCGATGTCGAGCTGCTCGAAGGGGAGCAGATCGGCTGGGGTGCCTCGGGCCGAAACGGCGGCTTCGTCTTCGGCGGCTATGCGCTCGGTGAGCAAGCGCTTGCCGCACGCGTCGGCGCCGAGAACGCGCGGCGGATGTACGGCTATGTGCTCGATGCGGTCAAACTCATGCGCGCGCGTATCCGCCGCTACGATATCGATTGCGATCCGGTGGATGCCGGCATCATGTGGGCCAACTGGTTCGATGACGACGCCCTGCTCGAACGCAAGCGCAGGTTCATGGCCGCGACTCTCGGCGTCAACTGGCAGCCGGTCTCGCGCCAGCAACTCGCCGAGCAGATAGACAGTCGGCGGTACCACGGCGGCCTGTTCGAGGCCGATGGCTTTCATTTTCACCCATTGAACTATGCGCTTGGCATCGCCGCCGCGGCCGAGGCGCAGGGCGTGCGCATCCACGAGAACAGTCCGGTGCGCGCGATCGAGCCGGATGGCGACGGCTGGCGGGTGCTTACCGATGCCGGCGAAGTCCGTGCGCGCCGGGTCGTGGTGACCTGTGGCGGCTATATCGACGGCCTGCACGGGCCGCTGGCACGCGCGGTATTGCCGGTCTCCACCTATGTCATGGTCACCGAACCTCTCGGTGCCCGTCTTGGCGATATCCTGCGCGAGAACTACGCGGTCTACGACACCCGTTTCGCCTTCGACTACTACCGGCCGCTGCGCGATTCGCGGCTGCTCTGGGGCGGGCGCATCTCCATCCGCCGCAATCCGCGCGATATCGCGGGCCTGCTCAGAGCCGACATGCTCAAGGTTTTCCCGCAGCTCGAAGATGTTGCCGTGGAATACGCCTGGGGTGGGCTCATGGGGTATTCGCGGCACAAGATGCCCCACATCGGCGAACTCGAACCCGGACTCTGGTATTGCCAGAGCTTCGGCGGCCATGGCGTGGCGCCGACGACGGCGGGCGGGGAGATCGTGGCCTCGGCTCTGGCCGAGGGCGACACCCGCTACCGCGAGTTCGCCGACTTCAGACTCGGCCGCACCTTCGGTCCGGCCGGATTGCTCGCGGCCCAGCTCAGCTACTGGTATTACCAGTTGCGCGACCGGTTGCATTCCTGACCCGCGGAGGTGGCGGCCTAGGAAGCGATTCCCAGTTCAAGAAAATTACCTGGCAGAGGAAACCTTTTCCGTTCCGGGGCCTCAAAGAGGGACCCCCGGAGCCAAACAGAACAAAGGAAACCTCCCGCGTGAGACGAGTCGCTGCCACCCTCTCCCTCATCCTGCTTGCTTTCGTGTTGCTGCCCCGCGTGGCGTGCGCGCAGGCGGATACAGCCGTGAAAGTCGGGCATGTCGCCGATTCCGACATCCGCCTCGATGGCCGTCTCGACGAACGGATCTGGCAGCATGCGCCAGCCGTGCGCCTGATCCAGCAGGACCCGGATCCAGGCGCGCCGACGCCGTTCAAGACCACAGTCTATCTCCTGCATAGCCGCGACCGGCTCTTCATAGCGGTGCGCTGCGCCGATCCCGGCCATGCGCCGCTGGCCATCCACACGCTCGCGCGCGATGCGGAGCAGGGCAATGACGACCATGTGACTCTGGTCATCGATCCGTTCGACGGCGGCCGCAACGGCTATGTGTTTCAGGTCAACGCCGGCGGCGCACGCAAAGACGGACTCCTGCTGAACGGCAATGTGAACAGCGACTGGGACGGCATCTGGAACGCTGCGGCGGTGCGCACCAGCGACGGCTGGACCGCGGAGATATCGATCTCGACCCAGAGCCTGCAGTTCCCGGCAGACAGCTCCACCTGGGGGTTCAACATCCAGCGCTATATCCCGCGCAAGCAGGAGATCGTGCGCTGGGCCAGCATCACGCTGGATGCCGACATCAAGGATCTGCACCGCGCGGGCACGCTCACCGGCATGGGTGGCCTCAAGCAGGGCAGCGGCCTGGAAGTTGTGCCATATGGCCTGGTGCGCGGCGGCGATGCCAACAGTGGCAACAGCGTCGCCGAGGCTGGCGTGGATATGAAATACGACTTCACGCCGGAGCTGGCCGGCGTGCTCGCGGTCAACCCGGACTTCGCCGAGGCCGAAGCCGACGCCGCGCAGGTGAACCTCAGCCGGTTCGCGCTGTATTTCCCCGAGAAGCGATCCTTCTTCCTCACCGGCGCCAACCTGTTCGAGTTCGGCGATTCGCTCGGCAGCAACTTCATCCCGTTCTATTCCCGTCGCATCGGTCTGGTGGACGGGGAGGTCGTGCCGCTGGATGCAGGCGTGAAAGTGGAAGGTCAGGCCGGTCCGATGACTATCGGCACGCTCGCCGTGCACACGGGCAGCGCGCAGGGCGTGCCCGGCACCCAGCTCATGGTCACTCGCCTCAACTATGCGGTCAACGACGAACTGCAGGTCGGAGGCATCGTCACCTCGGGCGACCCCACGGGCCAGACAGACAACACGCTGGGCGGCGTGGACACGCTCTGGCATACGGCCCGATTCGCCGGCGACAAGAACCTCAACCTGGGCGCCTGGTGGGCGCGTTCCGCGGGCGATCTGCCTGCGGGCAACCCCAACGGCTTCGGTTATACGGTGGAATATCCCAATGATCGCTGGTATTACATCCTCACCCACCGCAGCTTCGGCGATGCGCTGGATCCGGCGCTGGGCTTCCTGCCACGCCCGGGCACGCGCCAGGACTACACGGAACTGGATTTCAAACCGCGCCCGGATGCGGGCGGACGCTTCGGCTGGGTGCGCCAGGTCTATTACAATGTCTCCTACTTCCAGGTGCACGATCTCAGCGGCAATCTGCAAAGCTCCGAGGTCAAGGCACAGCCCATGGCCTTCACCACCGAAGGCGGGTACAACTTCAACAGCCAGCTCTATACCACCAAGGAGATCCTCACTTCGGGCTTTGCGATCGCCGATGGCGTGATGATCCCGGCGGGCAGCTATCAGTATTTTCGCAAGCGGGCCGAATTCAGCACGCCAGCGTCGTGGCCCTGGGTATTCGACCTCTCCGTCTCGCAGGGCAACTTCTACAACGGCCAGCTGCTGCATGAGGCGACCAGCTTGAGCTGGACGCTCATGGACGGACACCTCGCGCTGTCGCTGTACAACGAAAACGCCATCGGCGATCTGCCCGGGGGCAAGTTCGCCCAGCGTCTGTCGCAGCTCGACGTCTCGTATTCGGTGAATCCGGACCTGCTCATCTCCACCTTCGCGCAGTACGATTCGCTCACCGATCACATCGGCACCAACACGCGGCTCAAATGGACCATCGAGCCGGGCAGCGATCTCTTCGTGGTCTGGAACCGCGGTGTAAGCCCCTCCGTCACCGCGCTGAACCCGGCGGACTTTCCGGTAGAGAACAGCGTGATCATGAAGCTGCGCTGGAACTTTCACTGGTAGTTAAGCCCGCAGCTTCCACCAGCGTTCTGCTGCGCCGGCCCAATGGCACGCCCTGAGCGGCTTTCACTCGGTCGGCGTGCTCGACGTAGCTTCGGCTACGCCTGCACGCGCCTCGGTCGTGAAAGCCGCTCATGCCGCACCCTTGAACCGGCTCGCGACGAACGCCGGTGGAAGCTGCGGGCTGGCCCGCATCTTTCGTCAGCTTTGTGCTGCGCTGGCGCGATGGCACGTTCAGAGCCACTTTCACTCGGTCGGCGTGCTCGACGTAGCTTCGGCTACGCCTGCACGCGCCGCGGTCGTGAAAGCCGCTCAGGCGGCACCCTTGAACCGGCTCGCGACGAACGCCGGTGGAAGCTGCGGGCTGGCCCGCATCTTTCGTCAGCTTTGTGCTGCGCCGGCGCGATGGCACGTTCAGAGCCACTTTCACTCGGTCGGCGTGCTCGACGTAGCTTCGGCTACGCCTGCACGCGCCGCGGTCGTGAAAGCCGCTCAGGCCGCACCCTTGAACCGGCTCGCGACGAACGCCGGTGGAAGCTGCGGGCTGGCCCGCATCTTTCGTCAGCTTTGTGCTGCGCTGGCGCGATGGCACGTTCAGAGCCACTTTCACTCGGTCGGCGTGCTCGACGTAGTCTCGGCTACGCCTGCACGCGCCTCGGTCGTGAAAGCCGCTCATGCCGCACCCTTGAACCGGCTCGCGACGAACGCCGGTGGAGGCTGCGGGCTGGCCCGCATCTTTCGTCAGCTTTGTGCTGCGCCGGTTCGATAGCGCGCCCAGCGGTTTTCACTCGGTCGGCGTGCTCGACGTAGCTTCGGCTACGCCTGCACGCGCCTCGGTCGTGAAAGCCGCTCAGGCCGCACCCTTGAACCGGCTCGCGACGAACGCCGGTGGAAAACGCGGGCTGGGCGCACCGATGCATGGGCATTTGGTCCATGCGACAATGCCGCGCAGATATAGCGGTGGCGGGAGGAGATGAGATGAGCGCGGAGACTCTGGCCAAGGCCGTCGAGCTGCACCAGGCCGGCAAGCTCGACAAGGCCCTGCGTCTCTACAAGAAAGTCCTCGGCAAGGATCCTCGCAATTATGCCGCCCTGCATATGAGCGGCGTGATCGAGATGCAATCGGGCCGGCTCGCCGCCGCCGAGAGACTCATCCGTTGCGCTCTGCCGCTGGCGCCCGACGCGCGCGAACGTGAGCGCGTATACATCAACCTCGCGGCGGTGGCCATGGCAGCCGGGCGCAGCGCGGATGCCGCCGAAGCCTACCGCCAGATCCTCGAACTGGATCCGGATTCCAGAATCGCCCGCGCGGGCCTTGTCAACGCCTTGCGTGAAGGCGGCGAGGTCGAAGCCGCCATCGCCACCGCGCGGGCGCTGCTCGATGCCGCGCCGGACGATGCACCCGTGCTGCGCGAACTGGGCGCGAGTCTGAATGCGGGACGGCGGCCGCTGGACGCGGCTGTCGCGTTGCGCCGCTGTCTGGAACTGGCGCCTGAAGATATCGCCGCACGCAACAACCTTGCCAACCTGCTCGAAGTCACCGGTCATCTGGACGAGGCGGTTGCCCAATACCGTCAGGCGTTGGCGATCGAGCCGGACAATGCCCAGATTCACTGCAATCTGGGTAATGCGCTGAAATTTGGCGGGCGCTTTGACGAGGCGAAGGCGGCGTATGCGGATTGTCTCGCCATCGATCCGGATCAGGCCGAAGCACGCTATGCCATGAGCGAGCTGGTCAAGGGCGAGGAAGCCGCGACCGCTCAGCGCGAGGCGAAGGCGGCACTGGCGCGTACGCGCGAACCCCAAGCCCGAGCCTGGCTCAATTTCGCCCTTGCCCGCCTAGCGGAGCGTACGGGCGATACCGACACAGCCTTCCATCATCTGCAGGCCGGCAACCGCATCCAGCGCGAATCGATCCGCTACGACGTGGCGGCGGATGAGGCGCGCATGCGCGAACTGGCCGACGCGTTTCCCGGGCCGTTCCCGGAGCCGGAAGGCGGGGAGGGGCCGGTGATCGTGGTGGGCATGCCGCGTTCGGGTACCACGCTGGTCGAGCAGATGCTGGGCGCGCACCCCGCACTGGTGGCGGGTGGCGAACTGGGCGCACGCCGATGTCTGGTGGAATTCGGTGCCGGCGCGGACCGGGAACCGCAGGCGTTGGCCACACTGGCGGCGGCGCAGGCCGACGCCATCGGCAAGTCATACTACGAGCTGGCGTACACGGTGGTGGCCGAAGGTGCCCGCTTCGTGGACAAGATGCCCGAGAATTTCCTCTTTCTAGGAGTCATCGCACAGGCCTTGCCCGAGGCACGCATCGTGCATGTGAGACGCGACCCGCTGGATATCTGCCTGAGCTGTTTCCAGCAACGCTTTGTCAGCGAGCAGTATTTCAGCTACGACCTCAGGGAGCTGGCGCGTTACTACGCGGCCTATGCACGTTTGATGGCGCATTGGGAGCGGGTTCTCGGCACGCGTATCCATACGCTCGAATACGAGGCGCTGGTGGAATCGCCGGAGGCGGTGGCAAAAGACATGCTCGCCTTCTGTGGGCTGGATTGGGATCCGGCCGTGCTCGAATTTCATCGTGCGTCCGGCTCGGTGCGCACGGCCAGCGCGGCACAGGTGCGCAATCCCGTATACGCTTCGGCGCGCGGGCGCTGGCGCCGTTACGAGCGGCAGCTCACGCCGCTGCTCAAGGCCTTCGAAGCCGCAGGCTACTCGCTGCGGTAGCCGAAAGCCTCGATGAACGGCTCCAGTGCGGGCCGTACTTCTTCCAGCGCTGAGGCATAGCGGGTCCAGCGAAAGCGGGAATCGGTATACACGGGCCGGGTCACCTGGTGGTAGCTCGGTGTGGGTATGCGTCCGCGCGCGTGCGCATGCGCGGTGTGGTCGCCACTGCCGGTATCCCCCTCGTGGCCGAGGAAGGCAAGGATCGCTGCAAGGGTCGACTCCGGCTGCGCCACCAGATCTTCGTATCGCACTTCCATGTAACGCAGATCCAGCACCTCCTTGTACTGTTGCCAGAGGCTCATCAGCCGTGTGTAGAGGCGGGCCGTGTCCGTCAACGTGGTGAAATTCTCGGTGCCCGCATTACGCTCGAAATCGTTGCTGAAGCAGCTCAGGCAAACATCCAGCGGGTGACGCAGCAGCATGATGATGGGCGCTTCGGGAAAGATCCGGTGAATCAGGCCGATGTTGGAGATGTTGAACGGCGATTTGTCCAGCAGCGCCGCGGGCGTGTCGAACTCGACCGCTGCGCGCGCGGTATCGAGATAGCGCGCGCGCAGCGCCTCGATCCCGGTCGCGTCCAGCCCGGCCAGTGCCGCGGGGTTGCCGCCCGGCATGCGGCTTATTGCATGAAGCACTGTCTGCACGGTAGGACGTTCCTCCAGCACCCGCAGGCCGGCATTGCCGAGCAGCGTATCGAGCAGGGTCGTGCCGGAACGCGGGAAACCGATCAGGAACGCCGGTGTCGGGCCCGGCGGGCTCTGTGTCCAGCCGCGAACCCACTCCGGGGTGAAGCTTTGCCTGAGCACCTCGATGTCGTGAAGATAGCTGCGTGGCCCGTCGGTGGTGAGTCCCCAGGCCTCGGCCGCGAGCCGGTTGCCGCCCTCGAAATGGTGCAGGGCTTGAGCGTGATCGCCCCGTGCATCGAGGCAGCGGCCCCACTCGAATTCGTATTCCTTGCGTACCCGTGCGGTGGCGTCGCCAAGCTCGGCTTGGCGCAGATGGGTGATGGCCGCTTCGATCTCACCGGCACGGCGGGCGAGGCGGGCCGCCACCAGGTTGAACAGTGCATGGGTCGGCCATTGCGCCAGGCCCGCGTCCACACGCCGGCGTGCATCCTCGATCCGATTGGCCTGTTCGGCGAGCAAGGCGAGGTTGGCCGGCGGTCCGGGCTTGTCGGGCGCCAGCCTCATGGCCTGTGAAAAGGCGGCCTCGGCAGCTTCGGCGTCGGCACGGCGCATCATGATCAGGCCCAGGTTGCCCTGGGCCTCGGCCGAATCGGGCAGCAGGCGTACGGCCATACGTGCTGCCTGCTCCGCGGCTTCCAGCGCCCCGGTATCCTGCAACGCCACCGCCAGGTGGTTCCAGGCGCGGCCATGGCGGGGGTCGCGCTCTACCGCTTCGCGAAAGGCCGCGGCCGCCGCTTGCGCAAACCCCTGTGCCATCAGCGTGTTGCCGAGGCTGAATCGCGGGCCCGGATGACCAGGCTCGGCCGCAACGGCAGCGCGCAGCAGTTCCGCACTCTCCTCCAGCCGGCCTTCGTCGTGCCGAAACACTCCCAGCATGTGCATGGCTTGCGCGTGGCCGGGTGCGAGCACCAGGGTGCGTTCGCAGGCCGCGCGCGCGGCGTCCATCTGCCCGGCTTCGAAGTGGGCGATGGCAGCGATGAATTCCTGCTCTGGCGTGGGGGGCATGTTGACTTCCACTCGGGGCCTGGCGGCCTGACTGTAGGTAAATTACAACACTTGCGGCAATTTATACCGGTTCCAGCTCAAAGTGGCTGATCTAGATGGGGTCGGCCTGGTGAAAATGTGTAACATGCTTGCAACATTCCGCCAAAAGGTTATGCTCGATCAGTCGTTTCCAGGCCGGTACCAGAACCCCCGGTCCCGCGTCCCGCCAATGGAAGGCTGGCGACGGGTCCACCCGGTCGGAGCGATATCACTATATATCTATCACTCCTTGGGGGAGATACAGATGAAGCAATCCAGACTCCTGTCTCAGGCGGTGAAGCTCGCACTGACTGCGGGCGTGGCCGCAAGCTGGCTGGCGGCGCCTGCCGCGCAGGCGGCGGACCAGGGCACCGCGAACCTGGGCAAAGTCGAGGTTACCGGTTCACGCATCAAGCGCACGGATATCGAGACCTCACAGCCGGTACTCACCATCACCCGCCAGGCACTGGCCAAGACCGGTCTGCGGACCGTCGGCGAGATCCTGCAGAAGATGACCTCTGCGGGCGCCTCGCTCAGCACGCTGTCCAACTACACCGGCAACTTCACCTTCACGGGTGGCGGTGAAAACAACGTCGACCTGCGCAACCTGGGCTCCAAGCGCGTGCTGGTGCTGGTCAACGGCCGGCGCTGGGTCACCAGCCTGAACGGCACCGTCGACCTCGATACCATCCCGGCTTCGATCGTCGATCACATCGAAGTCCTGCAGGACGGCGCGTCGGCCATCTACGGTTCGGATGCGATCTCGGGCGTCATCAACATCATCACCCGCAAGAATTTCAATGGCCATGAGGCACATGCCTATTACGGCGAATACATGGACGGCGGCCACCACGACGGCAAGTCGCAGTCCTACGACTTCACTATCGGCTCCACCTCTGATACCAGCGGTGTGCTGTTCAACGTGGCCTACACCAAGCAAGACGCGATCTCCGCGGCCGACCGTTCCATCTCGCAGGATCCGGTCGCCGGCACGGGTGTGACCCGCGGCAGCTCGGGCATGCCCCAGGGCCGATTCGTGTTCATCCCCAGCGGCCCGCCGCTGTCCACGTCGGCCAATTGCCCGGTGACCTCGTTCGGCACCTTCTCGGCCCCGTTGTGCGATCTCACGCTCACCACCGGTGCCAGCGGCACCAGTGCGAGCGATTTCCGGCCGTTCTCGAACACGGATCGCTTCAACTACGCGCCGTACAATTATGTGCTCACCCCGCAGGAGCGCTTCAGCGCCTACGGTCAGGCACACACCGATATCACCGACAACATCACGTTCAATACCGATGTCGTCTACAGCCACCGCGATTCCAAGCAGCAGGCGGCGCCGACTCCTCTGTTCTTTGCCTCCAGCAGTCTGGCGCTCACCATCCCGGCCAGCCAGCCGTACAACCCGTTCGGTTATGACCTCAACGCCACGGGCGGAGCGGGCACCAACCTGCTGCTGCTCGGTCGGCGCATGATCGAGAACGGTCCGCGGCGCTTCACCGAAGCATCCGACACCTTCCGCTTCAGCGCGGGCTTCAACGGCACGTTCGAAGCGGCCGGCAAGGCATGGGACTGGGATGTAGCCTATATCTTCGGCAAGGACCGCGAGCTCGACACCAACTATGGCCGCTTCAACGTCGCCAACCTGGTGTACGCACTCGGCGATCCCGCCGCCTGTGCCGCACAGACCGGCTGCGTGCCGCTGAACCTGTTCGGCGGCCAGGGTTCGATCACTCCGGCCATGCTGGGTTATATCGGCTTCGTCGAACAGAACCAGTTCGAAAACAACATGCGGGTGTATGACGGCAACATCACCAACAGCGATCTGTTCGACCTGCCTGCCGGCCCGCTGGGCTTCGCCGCCGGCTACGAATACCGCGAACGGGATGGCTTCTTCCAGCCCGACCCGGTCGCCGTTGCCGGTAACGACAGCTTCAACCCGGGCATCCCGGTGCAGGCAACCAGGGGCGGTTCAGCGAGGATTCGTACTACGTCGAATTCGACGTGCCGTTGCTGGCCGACATGCCCTTCGCCAAGACGCTGGATCTCGATGTCGCCAGCCGGCATTCGAACTTCACCACCTTCGGCGGCAACACCACCAGCCGTGCCGGTGTGAAGTGGCAGCCCACGGAAGACGTGCTCATCCGTGCCAGCTGGTCGCAGGGCTTCCGCGCCCCGAACCTCAACGAGCTGTTCGCGGGCCAGAGCAACGTCTCCACGCAGGTGGCCGACCCGTGCAGCAGCTACTCAACCACCGGCGTATCGGCTTCCGTACAGGCCGCGTGCCAGGCGGCGGGCGTACCCACGAGCTACACCCAGTCGAACACGCAGATCAACGTGCTCGAGGGCGGCAACCCCAACCTCAAGCCGGAGACTTCCATCTCGCGGACTTTGGGCGCGGTGTGGAACCCGGATTGGCTGGACGGCTTCAGCGTGAACGCCGATTACTACAAGATCGAACTGGAGAACAGCATCCAGCCGCTGGGCGGTCAGAACATCGTCGATGGCTGCTACATCGGAGGCAATGCCGCAGACTGCGCCCTGATCCAGCGTAGCAAGACCTTCGGCAATATCCTCAGCCTCAACGATACGCAGTCCAACATCGGCGGCACCAGCACCGATGGCATCGACGCGGGTGCGAGCTACCACTTCACCTGGGGCGATTACGGCGACTTCACCGCGACGCTGCAGACCACCTACATCAAGAGCTACAAGGAGATCCTGCCGGACGGCACCAGCACCGAGCTTACCGGTGTGGAGCGGGGCGGCACGGTGTTTCCGTTCGGTGTGCCGCACTACAAGACGCACCTGAGCCTGGATTGGGACTACGGCAACTGGACAGCCGACTGGACGGTCCGCTACACGAGCGCGCTCACCGAGCCGTGTACGGATTATCTGGATGGTACGCCCAACAGCCTCACGGCCCTGGGTCTGTGCTCCAACCCGAACAATGCGGATAACACGAAGTCCACCAATCACCTGGGCGCCACGATCTATCACGATGTCCAGGCGACTTACGACTTCTCGGACTATCACACAACGGTGACGTTCGGTATCCGCAACTTGTTCAACAAGGCGCCGCCGATCTCCACGCAGCAGCAGCTCAACAGCTTCGATCCGACGCTGTATGACGTACCGGGCATGTTCCCGTACCTGCGGGTGAGCACCACGTTCTAACAACAACAAGGCCGGACCGCGAGTCTGGCCGATCTACTAAGAAAGAATGCCCCGCATCGGATCATGTGTTCGGTGCGGGGCAATTTTTTTGTGCGTTTCACGCACGAGAGCGAAGAGTTTCGCGCGGCGCTGCGCGCCTTTCCGCGAGTCACTTTCCTTTGCGTCGCCAAAGGAAAGTAACCAAAGGAAAGGCGACCCCGGAGGCGGCGCGCTGGCTCGAAGCTTTGCTTCGAGCGCGTTCCCGGCCATTCTCGCGTCCTCGCGGTCGCACATACAGGCCATCCCTGGCCTGGATGTGCGAGCTTCGGCATCCCTGCCTCGCCCGCACCTGCGGTGCGGCTATTCGCTCCGGGCGCTGCGCTGGCCGGCGCCGCCTACGGGGAGGGTGAAGACCAGAGCCCGCCCACCGCCCCAAGAGGGAAAGGCAAAGATCTGGAATACAGATAGGTAGGTTGGGCTGACGAAGGAAGCCCAACAATGGCCAATCCCTACCTACCCCAGCGGACTTCGCACGCCGGCAAAGCC
This sequence comes from uncultured Pseudomonadota bacterium, assembly GCA_963739695.1. Classification (GTDB taxonomy): domain Bacteria; phylum Pseudomonadota; class Gammaproteobacteria; order Natronospirales; family CAVUBB01; genus CAVUBB01. Next base: position 135,193 of record CAVUBB010000022.1, read on the forward strand.
TTTGCCCAGCACATGCGTGTAGATCTGCGTGGTGCGTAGATCCTTGTGTCCCAGCAATTCCTGGACGGTTCGAATGTCCGTGCCGTGCTTGAGAAGTTCGGTGGCGAAGGTATGCCGGAAGGTATGGCAACCGGCAGGCTTGCCTATTCCGGCTCTTGCCACGGCTTGCTTCACCGCTTTTTGCACCGCACTGGTATGGATGTGATGGCGAACGATCCTGCCGTACTCATCCGCGCAGACAGTAGTCGACGGAACCAGCCATTGCCATTCAAGTGCTGTCGCCGCATTGGGATACTTTCTGGCCAATGCGTACGGCAGGCTGACCGGGATGCGAGCTGTTCTTGCCTTTGAAAGAAAATTCCGACGGACGGAACCGATACGTTCATGCAGAGCCGGAATCAAGCTCGCCGGGAGCAGAGAGGTGCGGTCCTTGCCACCTTTCCCGCTCCGAATAACGATCACCTGGCGCTCGAAATCGATGTCCTTTACACGTAGGCGGGTGGTTTCAACAAGGCGCAGGCCAGAGCCATACATCAGCGAAACCATTAGCCGATAGGGCATAGAAAGCTCGCTGATGATGCGCATCGCCTCTGAATGCGAGATCACCACAGGCAGGCGAGGAGGGCGCTTGGCGCGTACCGTCTTCCCAATATCACCAAGCGGCTGTTCCAGTACCTTCCCATAAAGAAACACAAGCGCATTCAGGGCCTGGTTCTGCGTTGCCGCCGCAACATTGCGCTTAACCGCAAGCCAGGTAAGAAAGGCCGTGACTTCCGGCGCGCCTAACTCATTTGGATGACGCATGCCATGAAAACGAATGAAAGACCGTATCCAGTACCAGTAGCTCTTCTCCGTTCGAAAGCTGTATCTGCGCGTGCGCATCACCGCGCGGAGCTGGTCGCGAAGGCGGGGTTTGCGGTTAGCTGACGGCATGACTCTATCCCTCCCTGGATGTGTGCTGTTAATTTATACAGTATTATTGAAAGATGCAAAACGAGCGGTCGCGATATTACGTGGCAGCGGGAAAGTGGATGGGCTAACCTTCTGAATGTTTGGGGAATTCAAGGAAGACAAAAATGAAAAAATCCGGCGCTATATGGAATTCTCGATTTCCGCAATATCGCGGAACGCGGTCTAATCACTGTTAGGGCCATGCGTCTAGTTCTTATCATTGCTGTTTTGATGGCTCCGCTGGTTGCGGTGGGCTCGCCTCAACGTGCTGAGACTGTGGCCCGAGTGACGCTGGTGCAAGGGCCGGTTATAGCCATAGATACCTTCACGGCTGGAACAGGCACATCGCTAGTTGGCCGAATATCCTTGGTCGCGCCAATCGAGGCCTACTGGCACAATACTATCAGGGGAAAGACAACTTATTTCTTTGATGCAGGGGAGCATTCCCTTGTCTTTGAATGTCAGGTAATCGGTGCTTTAAAAGATGAAAAGCCGCAGACGTCACATAGGCAGGTATTCAAACAGTATCTTGTCGGCGGCGCCACTTATCGTGCGTATGCAGTAATCACAGATCATAATTGCATCGTTGAGCTAAAAAGAGACAAGAATGAATATCAGCCCTAACAAGGCGTTTCAGCCGACCGTCCACTCGTTTCCCTCGTGGATGTCGGCTGAACTTGAACGTTGAACTGCAACGGAGGGTGAGGTGCTACGGACACTCAGAATCTATGCAGTAAGTATCGTGGTATGGGCTGTGTTTATATCCGCGGTCTATGCCGCTGGGCCTTCAATCGACGCGGAGCAATGGAAAGGGCTTTACCGGAGTTCATCGGGAGAGGTTATGAGAGTCCAAGCTGTTGATAGCGACATATCCATCGACATATTCGCGTTACAGAATGGATCCTGGACGCTCACAACCTCCTGGGCGACTACCATGATGAAGCCTGGGTATGCGGAGTTCCGGCAGCGCGTCGAACCGAATGGATTGTGGTTATCCCTTTCTCTGAATGCGAAAAACGCAGTGCTCGAAGTGCATGATCCCGACAGTCAAGCAATAGAAAAGACTTTGTACAAGAAGCTCACGTCCCAAGAGTCACGGCAAGTCAAGGGGCTGCCCCAGTGATAGAATTCAATTTGCAGTCCAACCAGTTACTGCAAGCGACGCCAAAAATGGCTGCTGCCTTTTTTGGCGCGCTTGAGTGCATTCGTTGGGCGGCAATACCGTAGCTGAGGGTGAAATGGAGTTACTACGGCAAAATTGGGGTTGGATAGCGTCTAATCCATGGGTTTTTGGAACGTTCCTATTGTTGGCATTCGGAGCTGGCTGGGGTGTGGCCAAATTGTTTTATCGTGAGCGTATTGAGCTGCTCAAGGCACGAGCAGACAACAACAATCACCAAGACACTTCAAGGCAACCGACCAAAGAGTTCCAATATGTGGCAAGCGGGCGTCATGGTCCGAACGTCTTGGCGGCAACAACACATGATGTCCTCGTAGGCCAAGAGCTGTCACTGCGTGCTGACATTCCAGAAAATAAGACGCTTCATGTAGTGTTGCATGGTCCGCCTCACGCGTACTTGGAAGACACGTCAGCGGCATGGCATTACAATGTCGTGGGCGTTACAAACTGGGTAATTAGCAAGTATCAAGACAACACTTCATCGCCCATACAGCACTTCAACGCTGAATCTGGCCGTGCTGAGCTTCAGCTTATTTTCGGCCGTTCCGGGGATGTCCATGTGGAAGTATTTGAGGGCAGTGGTTCAACGCCGTCATGGACAAAAGAAATCCGGGTATACGCGGAGAAATGAGCATGGAGAGTTGCCGTCCAACAATTCGGTCAAGCGGACCGCGTTCCGCGGCCGCTTACCTTCAGCGTTGGACGGCAGGTCAACATCGTAGATATCCGGCGAAGGGGCGTTAATCTTCTGCTGGGCGGTAAGCTAGGGGTCCGATGAAAACAAGCTTCAAATCTTTCACAGAAAGCACTAAAGATGATTGGCAAATAATCATCGGCGAGCAGAAGCAGTTCATGTCCGGTCTGCCTGATCGGATCCTGGCGCATATGCAGCTCCTCAAAGGCGATTACGGTGGCTTTCCCATTGACAGGCTGCAGCACTGCCTCCAGACCGCTGAGCGGGCTGCAGATGCTGGCGAAGATGACGAATACGTGGTTTGTGCTCTCCTGCACGACATTGGAGATACGCTGGGTAGCTTCAACCATGCCGATGTCGCGGCAGCTATCTTGCAGCCCTTCATTTCTGACGCGAACCACTGGATGATCAAGCATCATGCGATCTTTCAGGGCTACAACTTCTTCCATCACTTGGGGATGGATCGCGATATGCGGGACCAATTCAAGGATTCAGAGCATTACGAGCGTACAGCGCATTTCATTGCTGAGTACGACAACCTCGCATTTAATAACTCGCATCCTGAATTGTCGCTCGAGCTGTTTGCTCCGTTGGTTAGAAAGGTCATGGCTGAGCCCAGAAAGAGCCTCTATAAAGCGGCACTGGATGCCAGTCGCTGAATTCAGCCGGGGAACAGCGCGGTTGCCGCCCAACAAATCGCTGCAGGTGACGTTTGACCCGCCGCCCATTTGTGCTACCGCAAAAACGGTTGTCGCCTCAAACGCACCTGAGCTCAGGCGTTGGGCGGCATACGAACGAGTCTGGCGCGAAATCCATCCTATACCTTTGCACAAAACGGAGTTGGTTATGCGCTTTTTGATAGTTGCGATTTTTCTTTTCGGTCAGATCTTGCAGAGTGCATATGCTCAGCCCGCATCAAGGCAAAAGAACACTGCGGACACTTCCTCTTGGACAGCTTCGCAGAAGCCGTTTCGTATGCCCGCATCGGAGCGCAATATCATCACAAACTTTCCCTCATGGACGGCTCCCCAGAAGCCGATTCGCATCCATGGCAATACATGGTATGTCGGGCCTCATGGTCTCGGCGTCTTCCTTATCACCGCTCGTACAGGTCATGTCCTGATTGACGGTGGCGTGCCGGGGGATGCTGAGCTGATCGAAGGCAATATCCGAGATCTCGGCATTGATCTGCGCAACATCAAATGGATTCTCAGTTCGCACGCGCATTTCGACCATGCCGGCGGTATAGCGCAACTGGCGCATGACACGGGTGCGCAGGTGGTTGCGAGCGCCGCGGATACCCCGTTGCTGGAACGCGGTGGCCATGATGATCCGGAATACGGCAATAAATTTCCGTTCCCGCCGGTACATGTGACTCGCACGGTGACTGACGGCGAGAGTTTGCATTTAGGCGATTTGGTGTTGACCGCACGTGCGACACCAGGGCATTCCAAAGGGAGCATGACCTGGACTTGGATGTCATGCGAAGGCAAGCACTGCCTGCATATGGTTGATGTCGGCAGCTTGTCAGCGCCCGGTTACAAATTGATCGGGAACCCAAAGTACCCGAATATCGTCAAGGATTTCGAGCATAGCTTCGAGGTGGTCGCGACATTGCCTTGCGACATCCCGCTCGCTCCGCATCCGGGCAGAGTGAACTTTTGGGTGCGTGTGACTCAGCGTAAGCAAGGCGACATAAATGCACTGATAGATCCCATGGGATGTCGCGCCTATGCGAAAGATGCACGCGAAAGTTTCGAGGCACAATTGGCTAAGCAGCACGCGGGCGCTGCTTTGGCAAAGTAGCGACCGCGAAATGCCGCCGAACAAGTTGCTGCAGCCGACCGTCATCCCGCTACGCGGGCTGCCGGCGGCCGAGCTCAGGCGTTAGACGGCACTGGGGAGTGCTATGGCGATTCAACTCGATCACATCATCGTTCCAGCCGCCGATAAGGTCGCGTCCGCACGACTCATCGCCCAGCTGCTTGGCCTGCCATGGTCGGAAACATGCAACGTGGGCCCATTCTCGCCTGTGTATGTCAGCGATGAATTGACCCTCGACTTTGCTCAGGTCCCCGCGCCTGTCCCCGCGGGACATTTTGCCTTTCGGGTAAGTCAGGCTGAGTTTGAGGCAATCCTTGCGCGGCTCAACACAGCTGGGATCGGCTATCGCAGCACTCCGCTTGGGCCGATGGATATGCAGATCAATAGCAACCATGGCGGGCGTTCCCTTTACTGGAGCGAGCCTGATGGGCATGCGTGGGAAATCCTCACGGTCAGTTATGCGCGGCAGCCAGATGGCACTTCGCCCGCGAGTGGTGCCTAACAATTCATTCAAGCCGAAGCCGCTTCACGGTTCGGCTTAATTCAGGCGGTAGCCATGTTTATCAAAAATTTATTCGCGGCGGCCCTGCTTTCGGTTTCATCGATGGCTTTTGCTTCGATGCCTTGTGGAAATGCTCCTGACCATGCGTCGGAGCGGGCATGCCTTATCAAAGCGGCCAAAGATTCAGTGGCCCAGGTCCAGGTGGCTGAAGCGAGGCTTCGGAAGCTCATCGCGGCCTGGGACGAGGCGCCTATCTTCAAAGAAAGGGCGCTCAAGATGTTCAATCAAGCAGCAGCTGCTTTCGCGCGTTACCGGCATGCAGAGTGCGAATATGAAGCATCTACAGCCGCTGGAGGCAATGGAGCCGGTGATATGCGCTTAATTTGTAAGATCGCCCTGGACGCCGCGTACCTAAAGTCGCTACGCGAGCAAGCCGACTGGTTCCCAAAGCGGGAGGCTGACAACTCATCCAAGCGGACACGCTAACGCGTGCCGCTTAATTCAAGCGTCAGACACCCTATGTGCATTGTACTTGCTCGATACATCTGCGCTTCAAGTTATCTTTTCGCTCTGGTTATTCCGTTTGTAGCTCGCCGAGTCGGATGGGGGTAGAAACGTATTGGCCTTTTTCATATTCCCGGTGTTTTCGGTATTCTATTCCGTGGTTATTGTTGCCTGTTATTCCTTCTTTAGATGGGTAAGAGATCTGAATACCTGACAATCTCGCGCTGTTAAATGCTGTTTGACGTGGTTTATCCACTGTCGCGTTTGGACGGCTGGCGAGGTGGATCCAGGTACATTTATCGCTAACATACGAGGCGAATAGCTATGTTTGCACGACTGATGGGACTCAAGTCGATTTCACCCAAGGCACTCCATCAAACGATGCAGGATCAACCAGTTACGGTTATAGATGTTAATTCTCGCCAAAGCTGGACCAAGGCTCACGTGCCCAGGGCAGGCCACCTGGATCCAGCCACCTACCGTGAAGACGATTTGCCAATGGATAAAGCGGCAATGCTGGTGTTCTATTGCTCGAACCCGATGTGCAGAAAAGCGCCGAATGCCGCCCGCCGGGCCAAGAAGATGGGATATAGCAATGTGCATGTGATGTCTGCGGGCATCACTGGTTGGCTCGGTGCGAATCTGCCTACAGAAGCTGGTGGATAAGATCGAGTCTGGCGGTTCGCTGCAGTCGATGGTCACAGCTGCTAGCGGCCTGCTGTCGACCAAAAGAGGAGACGAAATTAGATGTCATCCAGGATTTCCTACCCGAAAGTCGCTCCGGGTGCATACCGGGCCATGCTTGGCTTGGAGGAGTATTTGCATGGTTGTGACTTGGAGGCTTCATTGCTTGAACTGGTCAAGATGCGAGCCTCTCAGATAAATGGGTGCGCATTTTGCCTTGATATGCATTCGAAGAACGCCCGCGCTGCGGGAGAAGACGAACAGCGTCTCTACTTGCTTAACGCTTGGCGCGAAGCCCCTTTCTACAGCAAGCGTGAGCGAGCCGCCTTAGCGTGGACAGAGGCCTTGACCCTGGTCGCCACGCGAGACGTTCCGGATGCGGCATACGACGAAGCGCGCTCGCAGTTTAGCGAAAAGGAATTGGTTGACCTGAGTTTGGCCATTGCCGCGATCAATGGCTGGAATCGCTTGTCCATCGCCTTCCATACTGAAGTAGGCGGCTACAAGGTTGAACGGGCAGCGGATACGATGGAAAGGCATAGTTCATAGGATCGTGGCATCGCAGCCGCGAATAGCCAGGGCGCCCATCACTCGAATCCCGCGTAAAACTCTGTAAATATGGGCAATACGCTGTTCCCACCATCTGCTGAGGCAAAACGGTGCTCCCCGCACCGTTGCGGGACTAGCGGGGCGGGGCGTCTCGAGCTTGGGAACTCACTTGTGCTTCAGCAGATCCCGAATCTCGGTCAGGAGGATTTCTTCCCTGGAGGGCGTTGGAGGCGCCGGGGGCGCGGCTTCTTCCTTGCGCTTGAGGGCATTCATGATTTTCACCACCATGAAGATGGCCCACGCGACGATGATGAAGTCCACCAGGGTCTGGATGAATTGTCCGTAATTCAGCGTTACCGCGGCGGCACCGTCGGCCGCTTCCTTCAGCGTGACCGACAAGTTTGAAAAATTGACCTTGCCCAGCAACATTCCGACCGGTGGCATGATCACATCGGCCACCAGCGACGATACGATTTTGCCGAAGGCTGCGCCGATGACGATGCCGACCGCCATATCCATGACGTTGCCGCGCATGGCGAAGGCCTTGAATTCCTTTATCATTCCCATGGTGGGGTCCTCTTTTTGTCCCGTAAGCCGAAGGGGGAACGGGCTCGCACAAGCGATTCTCGGCCCGGACGAGGGCGCCGGCAATACCGGGAATCCCGTAGGAAGCAGACGCGGGGCTGTCCGGTTACTGACGCCGGTGCATCCGATTGCCGCAGCGTCGGCACAAGTATCGCTGGTCCACTGTCGAATGAAGGTGACGGTATGATCTGGTCAGGTCTCGCGGGCATAGCTGCCGGTCTGGTGCTGGGATTTCTAGGGGCCGGTGGCACGGTGATCGCTATTCCGATCCTGCTCGCCGGCACGCAGATCGATGCCCATAGGGTGCTGGGAACCAACGCACTGGGCGTGGCGCTCGCCGCGTGTGTTCTGTTCATATGGCGTTACCGTGAGGTTCGCACGGGGCTGCGTGAGACAGTGGTCTTTCTCGTGCCCGGCGTAGCGGGAATCTACGCTGGCGCAAGTCTCGGTCTGATCTATCCAAGCCGGCAACTCATCTTTCTCCTTGGCATACTCCTGTTCTTCGTGGCGGCGTGGATCTTTTACCTGAGCCTGGGTGTCGCGACCGCCAGGTCCCCGACGGATGCAGGGCGCGAGCAGACACCGCTTCAAATCCGTGCCCGAAAGCTCGTGCCTGTCGCGTTCGTCGTGGGGATGATCGCAGGGTTCTTCGGGATCGGGGGCGGCTTCCTTATCGTGCCTGCGCTCGTGTTCGCGGGCGCCATGCCGCTGGAAGTGGCGACTGTCATGGCATTGTTGCCAATCTCTGCGTTCGCGCTGACTGTCGGCGTCCGCTATCTTGCTGCTGGCGCAGTGGTCTTGCCCTGGTCGGGCGTCATGGCTGTATGCGGTCTGGCAGGGGGCGCTGGTGGCCGGTGGTTAAACCGCCGGCTTCCGAGGGTGGCTCTGCAGCGCGCATTTGCTCTGCTGTTGGTTGCGATCGGCGCCTACTTCGTTATGCGTTGAAGGGTAAGCCGGTTCGAGCCCACGAAGATTTTCCGTGGCGTTTGACCAAAAGTCGGAAGCGTTCGGCAGGGTCTCCAGTAGGGGCATCGCGGTGGAGAAGGGCTCAGCCAGTAATCTGGTTGGCATCAGGCGACAGGCGAGGGAAAGTTTTTCTGCTCATGTTTCGGGCCGAAGCGTCTGATAGACTTTCGCGATCGGGCGCAGCGGAGAACGGGCCAGGAGCTTGTGTCGGCACCTTGGGGTTCCTTGCTTTAATAATAAGGAAAACAATGAGTTCCATGACTCTCGATGACTTCAAGGTCCATGTGAAGCTCAAGCTTTCTGCGCTTTGGGCGGCATTGATGTTCTGCTATATCTATGGCGATTACTTCGGCCTTTATGTGCCCGGCAAGCTCGAGGGGATGCTGGCCGGCGAGGGGCCGACGGGTCAGGTGAGTCAGGGGGCTCTGGTCGGTACGTCGGTTCTTCTGGCGATCCCCGGCATCATGGTCTTCCTTTCACTGGTGCTGGCGCCGAGGATCAATCGCTGGCTGAACATCGTGCTCGGGGCCTTCTACGTCATCGTGATGTTGCTCACCATGCCGGGAGCTTGGTGGTTCTATATCGTTCTGGGCATCATCGAGATCGCACTCGGGTGCCTCACGATCTGGTATGCCTGGAGCTGGCCACGCAAGGCGGCGGCGTGATGATGGCCCGGGCGGGCGCCGGGCATCGCGTGGCGCTCCGATAAGGCTTCTCACCGGCATCTCGAACATGCGAAAGCTCATCAAATACATCCTGGCGCTACTGGGCGTCGTACTGATCGCGGTGGTGCTCTACCGCCTGGCCATACCCAGAGTCGTGGTGGTTAACGATTCTTCCGTCGCCTACGACGAGCTGGTGGTCCAGCTGCCTTCCAGCCGGGTGTCCTTCGCTCCTGTCGCGCCGCGGTCTTCCGAGACCATCTACTTCTCGCCTCAGTCCGTCGGCGGCGAAGCGCGCTATAAGTTGTGGATAGCCGGCCAGGAAAAGGCGCAAGGTGCGCTGTCTTATCTGGCAACCGGCCAGTATTTTCGCGTGCTCAAGATCGTGATCCATGAGAATGGCACTGTCTCTGGCGCGGTGACGGGCACGAGGCTGTGCTTCGCCACTCACGCTGACAGAGCGCGCAGCGGTGACTGACAGCCTTCCCTTCAACTTTTATCCATAGCCGCCGGATTCCGGCATCAGGGTACTCATATGTATCGCTATGCGCCGCCGAAATCGAACATCTGGGGTCATGCACTCGGAGACATGCCGCCAGCGCAGCTGAAGGAACGATTTACCGCGTTTCTCGAGCGCGCCGTAGCCGAGTATTCATCCAGGGGTGGTAGCCTCAGGTTCTTCGTTGGTGAGCCCCCGGCGGTGCTGCCTCTGGAGGCGCAGAGGCAATGGGGGCACGTCTCGGGCGAGGATGTGAAGGCATTCGAACAACTGCTTGGCGCGACGGCGCACGAAGGGGCCTTCCACTCGCTCACGCCAGAACAATGCGAGATGGCCTTGACGGAACTGGCCGGGCGAAGCAGCCTCCTTCCCGGAACGATGTTCTTGCAGAGTGTCGAGATCACGCGGTGGCTCGTTGTTGGCAGCTCAATCCCGACACAGTCACAGGTCACTTTGTATTACGGTGCGAAACCGCATATCTCGACGCTGCTTCAATTCGAGACGGTGAGTGCGTTCAAATTCGTCAGCAAGGTTTTGCAAGATCTCAAGCTGTGCCGACTGAACGAGAAGCATCTGAAGCCCGACAGGCAAAGCTCGAAGAAATAGCCGCGTCGCGAGCGCATGGGGCGCCGTCGGTACGCTCGTTCTTTATATTTGTCCGGATTTCAGGAATCTGGTAGACCTGAATCAGTTCGATCGGCCGATGGTGCTTTTGGAGATATTGCTCAGTATCCTGCTGCTCGTGCGTGGTCTGGCCGTGCCCGCGGAGCGTAGAGCGCACACCAGAGACAACAAGGAAAAGACATGCAAGCTCTATTGGGTCATTCACTGACCGTCTTCATGGCGTTCTTCGCCATCATGAACCCCATCGCGAACACGGCGGTGTTCGTCTCGCTGGCCGGGGAGAGAGACAAGGCAGCACAGCGCCAGCTTGCGCTGAAGGCGCTGACGATCACGTTCACGATCGTCCTGGCATTTTCGATCCTGGGCAAGGTGATCTTCCATCTTTTCGGGATAACCTTGCCTGCTCTGCGTATCGCGGGTGGCGCCTTGGTCTTCGTGATCGGCTATCACATGCTGCATGGTTCGAGCTCGAAGCTGCATACGGGGCAGGAGAGCGAGGAGACGGACATCGCCATCTCGCCGCTGGCCGTGCCGTTGCTCGCGGGGCCGGGAACGATCGCCACGGCCATGAACTATTCGGCAGCAGGCGGCTGGACGGCGATCATCGTCACCATCGCGGCATTCGTGGCCCTGTGCGTGATCACGTTCATCTGTTTCATGTTCAGTTCCAGGATACTCGCCGCCATCGGCGAGAGCGGGCTGGGCATCGTCACCCGTCTGATGGGGCTGATCCTGGCCGTGATCGGGGTGCAGATGCTGATCGCAGGAATCACGGCTGCGATCCGTGTCTCGGGGCTGATGGGATAATGGCGGACGAAGGGAGCGCACAATGGCGAATACAGACATCATCTATCTCGCACTGATCGCCGCAGGTCTTTCGCTGGACCATTTCGTGTTGTGGCGCTCGTTCCTCCGCCGCTATGCCGAGGGCGCATGGCGGGCGCGCCGCTGGCTCTGGATGAGCTGGATGTGTGTGCTCTGGGGTCTCACGGGGTTCGGGATCTGGCTCTGGATGGCTCACGGGCGCGATTGGGGCGCGCTCAGGCTGGTCGTGCCACACGGATGGCGTTTATGGGTTGCGATCGGTCTGGCGGCGCTGCTGGTGCTCATGCAGATGCCACCGATCCTCCGATATGCCGGAAGCCGGCGCCCGAAGCGGGTCAGGTTCGGCAATCCGGCCGTGGAGCGGCTGGTGCCGCGCACGGGTGCGGAACTGGTCTGGTGGGTGGCGGTCTCGCTCACCGCCGGCTTCTGTGAAGAATTTATCTTTCGCGGCTATCTGATCTCAATCTTCACGCCGCTAATCACACTGTGGGGCGCGGCTGCCTTCTCGGTGTGCATCTTCGCGCTCGGGCACGCGTATCAGGATGCGAGAGGCGTGGTGGCCACGGGCGTCATCGGCGCCATCCTCACGCTGATCGTGCTGGGGCTCGGCTCGCTCTGGCCGGCCATCGTCGTGCATGCCCTGATGGATATCGGCCAAGGGGTCACCGCCTGGCTGGCGTTGCGCGGGCGGCCGACGGAGCCGGCAGGCTAAGGGCTAGCGATACCGATCCTGTATCGCATCCAGTGTCTTGCCACCGGGGCAGAGAGCCTCGTACGGGAGGTCCCGCAGCGGAGTGGCCACGGTCTGACTCACTTCATGCATGTCGGGCTGGGTCTCGTCGATGTAGAGTAACCCGGTGACGATCTCGCCTTTCTCCTGATGCTGGTGCAGGTAGCTGTAGGCTTTCTCGCGGTCGGTCGGATCGTAATCGTCGGAAACCTTGCGCAGCAGTACCGTGCCCCCATCGTGCAGCTGCACGGGCATGGCTTCGCCGGCGTCGTAGGCGGCCCTGATCGGCTCGCTCGAGGGGACGAAGTCGGCGTGGATGGCGGGGTGGTAGAACTGGCGCGTATGCGCGTAGCTCTTGGTGGAATCCTCGTGATCGTTGAAGGTAACGCAGGGCGAGAGCACGTCGAGCAGGGCGAAACCGCGATGCCGGATAGCGGCCTGGATCAGCGGCACGAGCTGTTCCTTGTCGCCGGAGAAGCCGCGCCCCACGAACGTCGCGCCCAGGGTGAGCGCTGTGATCACAGGGTCGATCGGCGGCTGCTGGTTCACTTCACCCTTCTTGGCCTTGCTGCCGATATCGGCGGAAGCGGAGAACTGGCCCTTGGTGAGTCCGTATACGCCATTGTTCTCGATCACGTAGAGCATGTTCACGTTGCGGCGCAGGGCGTGCGCGAACTGGCCGAAGCCGATGGAGAGCGAATCGCCGTCGCCGGAGATGCCGATATAGGTAAGATCGCGGTCGGCGCAGTCGGCGCCGGTGGCGATGGACGGCATGCGCCCGTGCACGGCGTTGATGCCGTGGGCGTCGCTCAGAAAATAGGTGGTGGTCTTGGACGAGCAGCCGATGCCGCTCATCTTGGCCACCGTGTAGGGTTCGAGGTCGAGGCCCCACAGCGCCTGGATCAGTGCAGCGGTGATGGAATCGTGCCCGCAACCGGCGCACAGCGTGGACATGCTGCCTTCGTAGTCGCGCGTGGTCAGCCCCAACCCGTTCTTCGGGAGCTTGCTGTGCAGGACTTTGGGTTTCTGGATGAAGCTCATGTTCTCGATGCCTCGTTGCTTATGCTACCGCGCTTTCGGCCAGTGCTTCGCTCACGCCTTCGACGATGCAGCGCGAGTCGATGGGCATGCCGTCGTAATGGAGGATGGAGATCAGTTTCTTCTTCTCGACCTCGGTCTCGAGCAGCAGCAGTGAGCGCAGCTGTGCATCCCGGTTCTGCTCGACCACGAAGATGCGTTCGTGCCCGGCAAGGAATTCTTCCACTTCCTTGCCGAACGGGAAGCCGCGCACACGCAGATAATTCACGTCCGTGCCATCCCGGGCGAGCACGTCACGTGCTTCGCGCACGGCGGCATCGCAACTGCCGATGGAGAGGATGCCGTTCTTCACAGCCTTTTTCGTCTGCACGATGGCGCTGGGGACCAGGGTCTTGGCGGTATCGTGCTTGCGTCGCAGACGATCCACCACATCCTGGTATTCGGCCGGGTCTTCGGTGTAACCACCGCGGCGGTTGTGGCCCGAGCCGCGCACGAAGTAGGAGCCCTTGGGGTGCACGCCGGGCAGGGTGCGGTAGCAGATGCCGTCACCGTCGACATCCGTGTAGCGGTGGAATACCTGCATCTCTTCGAGCTGCTGCTTGCTGAAAACCTTGCCGCGATCGGGCCGGTAGTTCTCGTCCCACTTGATCCGGGGCACCATCCACTCGTTCATGCCCATGTCGAGATCGCTGAGCACGAATACCGGCGTCTGCAGACGTTCGGCCAGGTCGAACGCCGCCACGGCCATCTCGAAGCATTCGCCCGGGTCGGCCGGGAACAGCACCACATGGCGCGTATCGCCGTGCGAAGCGTAGGCGGCCATCATCAGGTCGCATTGCTGGGTGCGCGTGGGCATGCCCGTGGAAGGCCCCACGCGCTGAACGTCGAACAGTACCGCCGGGATCTCGGCGTAGTAGCCGAAGCCGATGAACTCGTTCATGAGCGAGATACCGGGGCCGCTGGTCGGTGTGAAGGCACGCGCACCGTTCCAGGCGGCGCCAAGCACCATGCCGATGGCGGACAGTTCGTCTTCGGCCTGTACGATGGAGTAGCGATGCTTCCCGGTCTCCGGGTCCACCCGGAATTCGCCGCAGAACTGCTTGAAGGCATCCATCAGCGAGGTGGAAGGGGTGATCGGATACCAGGCGCCGACGGTCGCACCGGCATACATGCAGCCCAGACCCGCCATGGTGTTGCCATCGACCATGATGTGGTCTTTGGTCGCGTCCATCGGTTCGAGCTTCAACGCGAGTGGGCACTTGAAATGCGCTTTGGCGTAATCGTAGCCGAGCTTGATCGCCTTGAGGTTCCCGTCCACCAGTTTTGGCTTCTTGGCGAAGGTCTCCCGCAGCAGCGCCTCGACCACCGCGATGTCCAGATCGATGAGTGCCGCCACCGCGCCGAGGTAACACACGTTCTTCATCAGGATACGGGCGCGGACGTTATCGAATTCCTTGTTGACCAGTTCCGCGAAGGGTATGCCGATGATGGTCACGTCGTCGCGCGCGAGCTGTTTGTTGCGCGGCCAGGTGGAGTCGTAGACGAGGTAGCCGCCGGACTCGACTTCCGCGAGATCCCTGCTGTAGGTCTGCGCGTTCATCGCCACCATCAGGTCCACCCGCCCGGAGCGGGCCAGGTAGCCGTCCTTGCTCACGCGGATCTCGAACCACGTGGGCAGGCCCTGGATGTTGGAGGGGAAGAAATTCTTGCCCACCACCGGGATGCCCATGCGGAAGATGGCTTTCATCAGCAACCCGTTGGCACTGGCAGAGCCCGTGCCATTGACGTTGGCTATCTTGATGACGAAGTCATTGGTGCGCTTTTTCATGGCGTTCCTGTACGGCGCAGTGGCGCTGCCTCCATATCGTCGTCGCCCGCGTAGGCGACCTTGAGCGTTGATTTCTGCATGTCCCAGGCGGCTGTGGGGCAGCGCTCCGCGCACAGGCCGCAGTGCACGCACTGGTCTTCGTCTTTCACCATCACGCGTCCGGTCTGCTTGAGCGCTTCGGAGACATACAGGGATTGTTCCAGGTTCTCGGCCGGCGCCTTCAGGCGTTTGCGCAGCTCGGCTTCTTCGCCGTTTCGGGTGATGGTCAGACAATTGGTGGGGCAGACGTCGATGCAGGCGTCGCATTCTATGCACTTGGGTGCGAAGAACACGGTCTGGATGTCGCAGTTGAGGCAGCGTTCGACTTCGACCTGGGTCTCATCCGCGGTGAAGCCCAGCTCCACCTCGATATCGATCTTCTTGAAGCGCTCCTTCAGACTGACGTGGGGTACAAGCCGCCGTTCGGACCCATCGAAGCTGTTGCTGTAACTCCACTCGTGCAGCCCCATCTTCGTGCTCTCGAGCTGCATCGCATCCGCCGGGCGCTGGCTCATGTCTTCGCCCTGGCAGTATTTATGGATGGAGATGGCGGCCTGATGACCGTGCTCGACCGCCCAGATGATGTTCTTGGGTCCGAACGCGGAATCGCCGCCGAAGAACACGCCTTCACGGGTGGACTGGAACGTGGTCTCGTCCACCACCGGCACATGCCACTTGTCGAATTCGATGCCCAGATCGTCTTCGATCCAGGGGAAGGCGTTTTCCTGGCCGATGGCGAGGATCACATCGTCCGCCGGCAGGAACTTCTCGTCCACCAGGCGGGATTTGAGCTTGCCGTCTTCGCGGCTGTATTCGAGCACTTCGAAGTTCATGCCTTTTATGCAGCCATCTTCGAGCACGAAATCCTTCGGCGAATAGCAGGGGATGATCTCGACGTTTTCCTCGATGGCTTCTTCCAGCTCCCAGTCCGATGCCTTGAGCATGTCCAGGGGCTTGCGCGCCAGGACTTTGACGTCCGTGGCGCCAAGGCGCAGCGCGGTGCGACAGCAATCCATGGCGGTATTGCCGGCGCCGATGATGATCACCCGCTTGCCGATCTTTTTGGTGTGTTCGAAGGCGACCGATTCCAGCCAGGCGATGCCGATATGCAGGTGCTTTTCGTCGTCGTAGCGGCCGGGAATCTCGAGGTTCTTCCCGCGCGGGGCGCCACTGCCGACGAAGACGGCATCGAAGCCGTCGGCAAGCAGCTCGCGCATGCTCTCAACGGACGTGCCCAGGCGCAGGTCTACCCCGCGCTCGACGATCATGCCGATCTCCTCGAACAGTACCTTCGGCGGCAGCCGGAAGGCGGGGATGTTGGTACGCATCAGGCCGCCGGGTTCGTGCTGCTTCTCGAACATCACGATCTCGTAGCCCAGCGGCAGCAGATCGTTGGCGACGGTGAGCGAGGCACAGCCGGCACCGACACAGGCGATGCGTTTGCCATTCTTGCGTTCGGGTACCGCCGGCAGCAACGCGCGCACGTCGTCTTTCAGATCCGCGGTCACGCGCTTGAGCCGGCAGATCGCTACCGGTTTGTCGTCAACCCGGCCACGCCGACAGGCCGGCTCACAGGGCCGGTCGCAGACGCGCCCGAGGATGCCCGGGAACACGTTGGTTTTCCGATTCGCCATGTAGGCGTCGGTGAACCGTCCCTGGGCGATGAGCCTGATGTATTGCGGAACGTCAGTGTGCGCGGGGCAACCCCACTGGCAATCCACGACACGGTGGAAGTAATCGGGGTTCTTGATATCGGTCGTTTTCACGATCCTGCTCCAGACGAGGTGCAGAACGACTTGCCAGGAAGGCAATAGGGATGGAGTACGCTTGCAGTATCCATAGTCAACATTTGGAATTAAGCATACTCCAGAACGAGCAGCATGCAATTCCCCTGCCCGCCGGCTGGTCAGCCGCAAACAAGGACGGTGGCGCGAGGGCCGAATGACCAAAGCAGCTGACCGTCTTCGCCGGCTTGCCGGCATGGTGCAGGTTCCGGGGAAGGCTGCGCGAGCGAGCCGAAAACCGGCGCCACCCCTCCGCCCGCGGCAGAAACGCAGCAGCCCTCGAACCGACCCGGAAGCGGGCTTTCGACCTCAAGGCGGTATCGCTCAAGCCCGACCAGCATGATTACTGATAATTCATCCAGTATTATTGAGATAAGCAAAACGAGCGGTCGCGATATGACATGGCAGCCCCCGGTTATATGGGCTAACCTTCTGAATATCTGGGGAATTCAGGGAAGAAGAAAATGCAGACCAGTGGCGCTATGTGGAACTCTCGATTTCCGCAATATCGCGGAACGCGGTCTAATCACTGTTATACAACTGAGATGATACGTGAACATTTGGGACGAAAATAAGCTGGCCCTGTTCATCGCGTTTGTGGTGCCAGGGTTTATTGCCATTAAAGTGTACGAGCTCTTGTCGCCATCGCGGCAGATCGACTCATCAAAACAGTTAATTGATGCAATTTCATATAGCTGTCTTAACTACGCCATCCTTCTTTGGCCTATTTTTATGGTGGAGTCTAGTGAGCTCAGATCGTGCCATCCTCAGATATATGCATTGTTCTATATGGGGGTCTTGTTTGCCGCCCCTGTGCTCCTTGTTATCTTTTGGAAATATTTGCGCGAACGCGATTGGATTCAAAAATTCGTCCCGCATCCGACTCAAAAGCCATGGGATTACGTGTTCGCTCAACGGCACACTTACTGGGTCATTGTAACGTTAAGGAATGGTGAAAAGATTGCCGGTATGTATGGTCCAAGTTCCTTTGCCTCAAGCGCGCCATCACAAGAACAAATTTACTTAGAAGAGCAATGGATTCTTAATAAAGATGGTGGGTTTGATCGTAAAGCCGAACAAACAGCTGGGATCATTATCCCATCTTCGGAAATTAGATCAGTAGAGTTCATTCACAGTGGAGAGCAAGACGATGAGTAAAAAGGATGAAAACGGGGGCAAAAAGAACATTAAAGAAGGCTACGTGCCTCTAAAGAAAGGCTACCAGCCAAGCGGGGATAACGTAACCGGCGGCCACAAGCCGAAAAAAGCGGAATTGAAGCCGACTAACCCACCAAAGAAGAAATAGTATGTTGTATAACAAGTCGCTCAAGTGCGCTCCGGTCCTTCGGACCTCCGCCGGACGGCCTTTACAGGCCGCCGCTTAGCTTCAGCGTTGGGCACCAGTGCAACCACTATGAGCGACCAACATTTGTACCTGATAACTGGCGCATCAGGAGCAGGCAAATCGACCCTGGTCGCTGCATTGAGTGAACTTGGTTACTCCACGGTCCCAGAGGCTGGGTTGGCCGTCTTGCGAGAGCGCAGAGATCGCGGCGTCGGAGCTCTTCTCTCCACAGATCGGGCAGCATTTATGGAAGCTGTGTTGGCACGGAGCCTTAAGGACTATGCGAGTGCCAATGCTCTTGGCCCACCCGTGTTTTTTGATCGCGGTATTCCAGAATGGTTGCGATTTGCAGGCTGTGGCGAGACGCAGTGTGAAACGGTAGCTGCAAGACACCGCTACGCCAATACGGTCTTTGTGGCGGAGCCCTGGCCAGAGATTTATGTGCAAGATAACGAACGGACGCACAGCTTCAGCAAGGCATCCGCATCCTACGAGCGCACTGTTTCAGCCTACACCCAAGCAGGCTACGAAACTTGTATTCTTCCAAAGACATCGGTTCAAGAGCGCGTGGCATTCGTGCTCGCGCAAGTCGCGGCTGGTGCCCAACAAGTCGCTACAGCCGACCGCCCAACTGCTACGCAGTCGGTCGGCGGCTGAGCTTTGGCGTAGGTGTTTGAAGGAGAGTTCATGAGGAATCTCAATTATGTTGCGCCAGTGTTCGTCGTCAGCGACCTTCCGCGCTCACTTGCGTACTATCAGGACAAGCTTGGCTTTGGCGTCTCGTTCAACTATGACGGTTTCTACGCGGGTATCGTCCGAGATGGGTGCCAAGTTCACCTCAAGCACGGCGCGACAGCAGAGCAGCCTGCTGCGCAGTCAAATAACGCGGAGCACATACACATCTGCTTCGGGGTCAGCGACGCGCAAGCCTTGGCGTCTCAGTTCGCAACGGCAGGTGTTCACTTTTCCGTGCCACTGCGCGAGCAACCGTACGGCAAAGAGTTCTACGTCAAAGACCCTGATGGTTATGTTCTCGCGTTCGTGCAGGCCTCCGGCGCGTCGGACACCTAACTATTCGTCCAGGCGGACGCGCAAAAAACGTGCGCCGCTCAATTCCAGCGTTGTGCGGCTGGGTGTACCGCTGTTAACGATTGGAGAGAGGTGGCTTATGATTGAAATGCTAGGGTTCAGCGTTCGTTACATAGTCAACGACATTGATGCAGCCATCACTTTCTACACCAAACATCTCGGTTTCAGTGTCGAGATGCATCCGAACAGCTTTTTTGCAATTCTTTCGCGAGATGGTCTTCGCATGATGCTAAACACACCCTCTGGCCCGGGAGGCGGCGCCCATCGCTTGCCCAATGGAGGTCAACCCGAGCCAGGTGGCTCGAACCGTATCCAAATTCAGGTTAGGGACTTGGCCAAAGAAGTCGCGGACTTGTGCGACGCAGGAGTTCACTTCGGCACCGATATCATCACCGGCGTTGGAGCCAAACAGATCTTGCTCCATGACCCATCAGGCAATCTCATTGAATTGCACGAACTTTTGCCAAGAGCAAAATAGCGTGGCTGACTCCTTGTCGCCCAACGGAGCGCTGCACCTGACCGCTACTCCGCTGGCGCTCCATAGCGGCAGGTGAGCTTAGGCGTTAGCCGCCAAGGCGCTCCTGGGAGGTGGAATGAGTCTTTTTTACAAGTTCCAATATCTGATCGGCATGACGCCATGGGAACGGATGCCGTCGCTTCCCATAGGCGAACAGGCCGTCGCGCTGCTTGACCGAGAGGAGCACGATAGGCAAACGCCTTACGGGCGCGCGCTCGATCTCGGATGCGGCACTGGGTTCTGGTCGGTGCGCCTGGCTCAACAAGGGTGGAAGGTGACCGGCGTCGATATCGTACCTAAGGCGGTCCGCACCGCCCGGAACCGGGCAAGTGAAGCCGGTGTGGATATCCAGTTCGTCGAAGGGAGCATAACGAAGCTCACAGCCGTGGACATCGGCTCGGAATTTGACCTTGTCCTGGACTTTGGCGTCGTGCATGGACTCCAGCCCGGGCAGGTGCGGGCGGTGAGCCGGGAGGTCACGGCAGTGGCGGCCGAGGATGCCACGCTCCTGATGTACGCGTTCTCGCCGGGTCGCAGAGGACCACTGCCGCGAGGGGTCAGTCGGGAAGAGATCGAACAGGCTTATGACGGATGGACGATCACCAAGGAGGAGGCATTCGATCTGACAGATGCACCTCGCTTTGTGCAGAAGGCACGTCCTCGCTTTTACTGCCTTCGCCGCAGACGAGCATGATGGCGTCACGGCCGCAAGTTTGCGTCGCCGCATCGCGGTAGCGGTTGGAACGATTGTCCACCGCCCCACCCGAGATCGACCGCGGGCAGATCGCGAAGAATATGGGCGCTGACAAACTATTCCAGTCGGCGTCTTAGCCGCCGCGTTCGTCCGGCGCGGCTTGACTCAGGCGTCAGACTTGCGCATGGAGTCGATGAGATGACTTGTGCGATGATCTCAGGCACCCGAGTCTGGGTGTTGGGCTTTAGATGAAAACATCGATAAAGGATCTATTGGCGGAGCTCGATTCGCGTGCACCAGAGAATTGGTCGCGCGGCAATCGATACGCCATGGCCATGACCCATGGTTCGATGCATGCGGAGTTGTATGCCCCAGTAGGAAGGGATATGCAAACACCGCATGAGCAAGACGAGCTATACATAATAAGGAGTGGTTCGGGGCGCCTTGCCATTGGAGGGCAGAGCCACGAGCTGGAAGCGGGCGATGTATTTTTTGTTCCCGCGCATGTGGATCATCGGTTCACGGAGTTCTCCGACGATTTTTCCACGTGGGTGGTGTTCTGGGGGCCGAAAGGCGGCGAATGACGATGCCTGGTGTCCGTTCGCATAGGCTTCGGTCTCGAATGAGGTGATCGAGTCCGAGGCTTGACCGTTCCCGCGCTTCGGCTCCGCCCTGGTCAATCGCTGTCAAACGCGGCATGGCGCAGGTGGTGAAACTCAATGTGGCAATACGCGATCAAAGTTGTCATCACGGCGGTTGTCGTTGTGGCCGTATCTGAGCTTGGGAAGCGCAGTTCCATCTGGGGCGCCATCCTGGCCTCGCTGCCCCTTACCTCGTAGCTTGCCTTCATCTGGCTGTATCTCGAGACCGGCAACGCGCAAAGCGTGGCGGCGCTTTCGACAAGCATTTTCTGGCTGGTGTTGCCGTCGCTGGCGCTTTTTGGCGCGCTGCCATTCCTGCTTCGGCTCGGACTCTCGTTCTGGCCCAGCTTCATCGTTTCCTGCGCGATAACGGTGGTGGCGTATCTTTGCATGGTATGGCTATTGGGCCGCTTTAGCGTCGAGATCTGATCGCATACCGATCTTCACGCCGCACCGCGCCTCCATTGGCGTTACTGCGTTTGCAGTGCGCCGAGCCGGCTTCGCCTCATCCGGCGTCTTGGCCCGGGTTTGAGGGATCGCGCTGCGAACGCCCGATCTGCTGGTGGCATGCGGCCATGCGGCACTAGAATGGTTCCTCCTGATTCAACGTGTGGGCCGCACATGACGAGTAGATCCGATGCCGTTTCGGGAAACAGTCTCGATCCCGAAAACTGGGATGAGTTCCGCGAGTTCGCTCACGGCGTGCTCGACGACGCCATGGATTATCTGGCGAATGTCCGCGAGCGGCCGGTCTGGAAACCGGTGCCAGAGACGGTGCGCGAGGCGTTGCGTGCGCCCGTACCGCGCGCGGGCAGCGGCGAGTCGGCGGCTTATGCCGATTACCGCAAGCTCATCGAGCCTTATCCGCTGGGTAACATCCATCCGCGCTTCTGGGGCTGGGTGATCGGTACGGGCACGCCCCTGGGCGTGCTGGCCGAGATGCTGACCGCCACCCTGAACACCAACGCAGCCGGGCACCATCAGGGCGCCACCTTCGTCGAGTTGCAGGTGGTGGAGTGGCTGCGGGAGCTGATGGGTTTTCCGGAAGGGGCCAGTGGCATCCTCGCCAGTGGCGGGTCCATCGCCAACCAGATCGCGCTGGCGGTGGCCCGCAACGCGAAAGCGCCGTTCGATGTCCGCCGCGAGGGACTCACCGGCGGCCCGCGTATGATGGTCTATGGGTCCGTGGAGACTCATAATTCCGTGCCGCGGGCGGTGGAGCTGCTCGGCATGGGTGCAGAGTTTTTCGGCGCGATACCGGTGCGGGATGATTTCTCGCTGGACGTGGCCGCATTGCGCGAGCGGATCGCGGCCGACCGCGCGCGCGGTCATTTCCCTGTCTGTATCATCGCCAACGCCGGCACGGTGAACACTGGCGCCGTGGATCCTATCGACGAACTGGCCGATCTTTGCGCGGAAGAAGATTTGTGGCTGCATGTCGACGGCGCCTTCGGCGCGCTGGCAGTGCTCGATCCGGCCAGCCGTGGGCTTCTCAAGGGTATGGAGCGCGCCGATTCGCTGGCCTTCGACCTGCACAAGTGGATGTATCTGCCATATGAGGTGGCCTGCACGCTGGTGCGCGACGGCGAGACCCATACCGCGACGTTCGCGCATCATGCGGATTACCTGGCCGAGATCGGCGGCGGCATCGCCACCGGGCCGGTGATGTTCGCCGATTACAGCCCGCAGCTATCGCGCAGTTTCCGTGCGCTCAAAGTCTGGCTGAACCTGCAGGCCTACGGGGTCGAGCGGTTCGCCGAGGCGATCGCGCGCAATGTTCGCCAAGCGACGTTCCTTGCCACGCTGGTCGAGCAGGAACCGACCCTGGAGCTGTTGGCTCCGGTGCCGCTCAATATCGTCAATTTCCGTTACCGGGCTCCAGGTATGACGGACGAGGCGCTCAATACCTTGAATGCACGCATCCTGGCCGAATTGCAGGAGCGCGGTATCGCGGTGCCGTCATCCACGGAACTGGGCGGCAAGTTCGCGTTGCGGGTGGCGATCACCAACCACCGCAGTCGCGGCGAGGATTTCGAGGCATTGGTGGAGGCGGTCGTCGCGCTCGGGCATGAATTGGCGGATTCCCATGAGGTGAGTTGAAGCGTGCTCCGGCAATGCCTTCCGGTTCCGGGCTGTAGCCCCGCCTGGCAGACTGCGCGATAACGCGACGCGGAAAGCCGTGAGTGTCTGGGCGTGATGGCGCCTTCGGCCGGCTTCTGTGCCGCTTCCCAGAGTGCTTTCGCGCTGATCAATGCACCTGCGGCCTCTATACATCTTCAGAAGAGACTGGCGTTCCCGTCTCACCAGGGCTATCCGAGCATCCGCTGACGAACGCGACGAGGCACGTCTGCCCGGGAACGATACGCGACTGTGGCCGCCCCTGGCCAGTAGTTTTCCAGATGCCGGATACGCTCGACTTGGTTATCGTGCTGTTTATGGGTGGACTTCATCATGAGCTGCCATGGCACGACGATTAGCTTTTCTGGTGGTGCTGGTTATAGCCTTCCCGATGCCCGGACTGGGCGCGGGGGTCGGCGAGCATATGCAGGTGATCCTGCAACAGCCGGCAAAGCTCGATGAAGTGGTCGATGACGCCGCTCTATACTTCCCAAAACAACTGGGTGCGCTTTATAAGGCGCGCAAGGGTGCGCCCGGATGGGTGACCGAAAGCATGCCGCTGTCGCGTTCCGAAGACATGCTTGAGGCTTTGCAGGAGAGCCACCGGGACGGCCTCTTTCCGGACGACTATCACGCGCACCAGATAGGCGAGCTGCTTGACGCGCTGCATGCGGATCATGGCTTTGATGAGCGGCGCAAGCGCCGCCTGGCCGCACTCGAATTATTGTTGAGCGATGCCTTTGTCTTGCTGGGTGAACATGAGTCCGGTGGACGCCTGAAACAGGAGGGTCTACACCCGCGGGTGGATGCCGACAGAAACTTTCCCAGCGTCGTCGCAGGCCTGCGGGCGGTATTCGCGGGAGCGCAACCGAGAGCCGAACTCGACCGTCTGCTTCCGCATGGAAACGGCTATGGTCTGATGCGCGAGGCTTTGGATCGCTATAGACAGATCGAAGCGCAAGGCGGATTTGTCCATACAGGGCACGGGCCTTTGCTGGTGCGTGGCAGCAAGGGTCGTCGTGTGAGCCTGCTCATAGACCGGCTGCACATGAGTGAAGATCTTCCGCGGACAGCCGGGTTTGTCGGATATTTTGATCAGCAGGTCGAAGATGCTGTCCGCCGTTTCCAGGCTCGGCACGGACTCGCTGCCGATGGGGTCGTCGGCCCGGAAACTCTGGAGGCGCTCGATACGCCCGTGTCGACATGGATCAACCGGATCGAGGTCAATCTTGAACGGCGCCGATGGCTGCCCGGTGAACTTGGCGCCAGAAGACTGGTGGTGAACATCGCGGATTTTCACGCCACCCTTTATGACCATGACCAGCCGGTGCTATCGGAGCCGGTTATCGTCGGGCAATCCGTCCAGCAGACGCCTGAGTTGAGCAACCAGATTCGGTACCTTGTGGTGAACCCCGCCTGGGACGTGCCCGCCAGGATCGCTGTCGAGGAGATACTTCCTGCGGTGCAAAGGGATCCGGGCTATCTGCGGCGTAACGGTCTGGAAGTGCTCAGTGATTGGGGGGCACAGGAGCACGCCGTGGACCCTCGGCGCGTGCGTTGGAAACGCTGGACAAGCGGGACGCTTCCGTATCATTTTCGTCAGCGGCCGGGTCCGGGAAACTCACTGGGCTGGGTGAAGTTCATGTTTCCAAACGTATTGGATATCTATCTGCACGATACCCCGGCTCAGGGATTATTTGACCAGAATCAGCGAACGTTCAGCCATGGCTGCATCCGGGTCGCTCATGCGTTGAAGCTGGCGGCGACCATGCTGGCGTTGGAAGGCAGGGAGGATGCAGGCTCTTCTCTGTTGGCGATGGTATCTGCAGGCCAGACGCAAAGGATTGACTTGGCGGAACCTATCCCCATATATATAACCTATATGAGTGTGTGGATAGACGAGACCGGCATGTTGCAGTTTCGTCCGGACGTGTATGACCGCGACATGGACGTCCTCAACGGCTTGTATAGCCCTTTACGCAAGAACCCTTGATGCCAAAACGACTTCTTTACGCTCTGGCGCTGTGGAGTGCGGCCTTCGCTGCGCACGCGTCAGATATATCAAAATTCGATACCGGCCGTTCGGCGTTTGCCGTGAAGGTGAAGGGTCAGGAGATCGACTATCGTGAATTCGCGGTCTTCGCCATGCCTGGCGAGCGAGTCTCCATCGAGCTTGTGAAACCTGCCGGTGGCTTGCAGGTTAACCCCGCGGCCGGCGATATGGCCGCGATAGATTCCACCCATTGGGCGTGGACGGCGCCGAGCAGGCCCGGCTACTACCCGATCGACATCAGCCGCGACGACGGCACCAAGATGCGCCTGCAGGCATTCGTCATGGTGCCCGCCGATCAGGTCCATGACGGCTGGCTTAACGGGTATCACATCGGCAAGTATCCGCGACGCAATCTGAAAGGACGTGAGATCTACACGCCACCGGCGGGCTTCATCGAAGTGACGCCCGAGCTCGCGCGCGTTCGCATCTCTCCGCATTTCACTCTGGGTGAATTTCTGTGCAAGCAGGCGGGCGGATATCCGAAATACGTCGTCTTGCAACAGCGGCTATTACTGAAACTTGAAACGGTCGTCAACTACCTGCATACGCAGGGTGTCCCCCGCGAAGCGATACACATCATGAGTGGCTATCGCACGCCCTGGTATAACGCGCAACTCGGGAACGTACCGTATAGCCGCCACACCTGGGGTGACGCGGCAGATGTCTACATCGATGCGGTACCGGGCGACCACATGGCTGGCGATCTGAACCACGACGGTCGTGATGACCGACACGACTCGGCATTGTTTGCTGCTGATGTGAATCGACTGTTCCGCAAACCCCAGTATGATTATCTGCGCGGCGGTCTGGGGGCGTATCCGGCGACGTCGAGGCATCTACCGTTCGTGCATATGGATACCCGCGGCTTTCGCGCCCGCTGGTAGGTGCTGTTCCCGCTACGGCGGAGAGCGCAGACATCGTCAAATCTGCCACCTGATTTGGGCGTGCCAGCCTGGCGCGCCTTTCTTGTTTTGGATGCAGTAGACTTGGCTCTGGCCCAGTGAACCGGAAGCCGATTCAGGAGATGGCGATGAAGCAGGATCCGAGCGCATTGCGGCAGATGAAATCGGTCACTCCGATCCCTATGCTCACGGCCTATACGACACCAGTTGCACGCTGCCTGGAGAAGGCCGGTGTACCCGTACTGCTGGTTGGCGACACGGTGGGCATGGTCGAGATGGGTTTCGAGAGCACGCGCTCGGTCACGCTGGAACACATGGAATATCACGTGGGCGCGGTGCGCCGGGGTGCGCCCGACACACATGTCATCGGCGATATGCCCTACCAGAGCGATACCGATCCTCACACTGCGCTGGCCAGTGCGCGGCGCCTGATCGTGGCGGGTGCGGACAGCGTGAAGCTGGAAGGACCCAAATACGATGTGATCCGGCATCTTGTGGCGAACGATATCCCTGTAGTCGGACACACGGGCCTCACGCCGCAGACGGCGGCCAACTTCAAGCAGGTGGGGCGCGATACCAGTGAGGCGGAGCGCGTGTTGGCAGAGGCTGCAGGGATCGCCCAGGCCGGGGCGTTCATGCTCGTGCTCGAGCATATTCCCGACGCTCTGGCCGAGAAGATCACGAACACGGTGGCCATACCGACCATCGGTATCGGCGCGGGCCGCGTCTGCGATGGCCAGGTGCTGGTGATCAACGACGCGTTGGGTCTGGGTGAGAAGTGGCCGCCGTTCTCGCGCCAGTATGCCTATCTGGGCAAGGCGATCACCGAGGCGGCAGCGCAGTTTGTCGAACAGGTGGTGAGTGGGTCGTTCTAATCCTGATCGCTGGGTGACAGCTTTGGAGGCCGGCGATACACTTACCCTGCTGATTTGGGGCACAGGGAGCGTGACGTGAATTTCGATCTGTTCTGCATCCTTCTGTTTGTAAATATTCCTGTCTATGTCTTTATCGGCAAGGCCTTTTTCGATTCCTGGCAGGAGATGAAGGACTGCATTCGCGCGCGCAGTTGGATCACTCTGCAGGACAGGATCGAAGGCCAGTACTACGAACAGGAAGCCAACTTCAAATTCGAGTTGTACATCGTCGCCTGCATCGCGATCGTTGCAGCTGAATACATGTTGTTCTCTTCCTGACCGGTAATGGCTTTGTGATCGTCATCCGCAAAGCCAGAGCGGCTGATGCCGAACAAGCCTGGGCCGTTCGCACTACCGCCATATTGGCGGCATGCGTCGATCTCTACCCTGAAGATATCATCCGCACTTGGGCTTACGGAGAACTTCCGCCGACATTCGGGGATCGTCTCGCACAGGCCGGTTGCATCGCGGAAGTTGACGGCGAGATGGCCGGGTTCGGTGTGCTCAAACTCGAGGATGCAAAAGTGGACGGCATGTTCGTGAAGCCTGCCCGCATGCGCCAGGGCATCGGCCGGCGCCTGCTGCGTCGGCTGGAAGCGATGGCCCGCGCGCACGGACTGCAGCGCCTGTCGCTCGATGCATCGCTGAATGGCGCGCCTTTCTATCGCGCCTGCGGGTATGCAGGTGAGGAAGTCAGTGTCTATCATTCGCCGCGCGGTATCGGTCTTTCCTGTGTCCCGATGAGCAAGGAACTCCATACGGCAGCGGACGGTGGCGATCCATGAAGCGCTGGCGACCAAGCTCGTGGCGCTGTCGTGCGTGGCCAGCGTGATCATGCCGAGGGTGATCGTGTGAGCGGGCCAGAGAAGCGCATCCTTGAATCGTGGGCGGCGAATGCGCGTGCCTGGACCGGGGCGATCCGTGCCGGTGAGATCGAGAGCCGTCGTCTTGTCACCGACCGGGCGATCGTCGCTGCCGTGAGGGCGCGTCAGCCCGGATCGGTACTCGACATAGGCTGTGGAGAGGGTTGGCTGGCGCGGGTTCTTTCCGCCGCGGGTATCCGGGTTACCGGTATCGATACCGTCCCGGCTCTGGTGGAGTCGGCACGCGAAGCGGGTGGCGGTGATTTCCGCTGCATGTCTTATGCCGAGCTGGCGCCAGGCAGCCTTAAGCTGCGTGCAGATGTGGCCGTGTGCAACTTTTCGCTGTTGGGAAAAGACTCGGTGGAAGAGGTATTTCGTGCCGCGCCATCGTTTTTAACACCCGCCGGCGCGTTACTGGTCCAGACGCTGCATCCGGTGGCTGCCTGCGGCGATCTCCCTTATGCAGACGGATGGCGGGAGAGTTCCTGGGCGGGGTTCGGGCCGGCATTCACCGATCCGGCGCCGTGGTACTTCCGCACGCTGGAAAGCTGGCAAGCGCTGTTTGTTCGGAACGGCTTCGTGCTCCGCGAAGTGCGTGAGCCCCTGTGGCCGGATTCCGGGCAGCCGGCTTCGGTGATCTTCGTTGGCGAGATCGACCGGCTGGCCTAAAATGCGCAGCCATCGCCGGTAGCGCATCCAGGAACAGCTCCCGTGGAAATCCTGCTCGATGACCCATCCGCGCCCGACGTGGCGGCGCTGCTCGATCAGCACCTGCAAGAGATGAGAGCCCTCTCGCCGCCGGAGAGTGTGCATGCCCTTGAGCCGCACGCACTGAGTGGCGCCGATGTGATCTTCTGGAGCGTGCGAGAAGGCGGCGAGCTGCTGGGCTGCGGTGCTCTCAAACACCTGGACGCCACCCATGTGGAGATCAAGTCGATGCGCACGGTACCGGCCCATCGCCGCCGGGGCGTGGCCCGTTATCTGCTCGAATTCCTGATCGATCAGAGCCGGCGCCGGGGTTATTCGCGGATGAGTCTGGAGACCGGTTCGATGCCGGCGTTCGAGCCGGCGCGGTCCCTCTATGCGAGCGCGGGATTTGAACCCTGCGAACCGTTCGCCGACTACGTCGAAGATCCCCACAGCGTATTCATGACTCGCGCGCTCTGAATCGCGCGGCGGACGTGCATGCGGCGCCTTGTCCGCTGCTCATCGGGCAACCCGAGCAACCCGAGGCGCAATCAGACGCGGGCCGATATGCGGCCGCACGCGCCGGGCGCAGCCGCTTGCGCAGGCTTTGGGGCATGAACAGCGTCCATACCAGCCAGGCGGCGGCGAAGGCGACGATGCAGTAGGTCACAACGGCCTGGAACATCGGTTCAGCTCCCCAGCCAGGTGGTGATCTGAAACACGGCGAACGAGGCCAGCCAGGCCAGCGTGAGCATGTAGACGAACATGAAGGCCGGCCAGCGCCACGAATTCGTCTCGCGCCTGACCACGCCCAGAGTGGAAAGACACTGGGGCGCGAAGATGTACCAGGCGAGCAGGGCGAGCCCGGTGCCCAGCGACCACTGTGCGGCCAGAGTGGCGCCAAGCGCACCGGTGACCTGTTCAGCGCCGGCGCTTACCGCGTACACGGTGCCCAGAGCAGCCACCGCGACTTCACGCGCCGCCATGCCCGTGATCAGCGCGACCGCGATCTGCCAGTTGAAGCCGATCGGAGCGAGCAGGGGCTGTACGGCATGTCCGATCATGCCGGCGAAACTGTAATTGATGGCGGGCCCGGTGGCGCCCGGCGGTGGCCCGGGCACTGAACTGAGGAACCAGATCACGACCATCATCGAGAGGATGATCGTTCCCGCCCGGCGCAGGAAGATGCGTCCGCGCTGCAGCACGCCGCGCAGCACGTTCCTGGCATCCGGCATCTTGTAGTCGGGCAGTTCCATGATGAACGGCTCGGATTCGCCCCGCCAGAACACCTTGCGCAGGACGACTGCCACCGTGAGCGCGCTGAGTATGCCCGTCGCATAGAGGCCGAACATCACCAGACCCTGACGATCGAAGACGCCCGCGACTTTGCCGCGCGGGATGAAGGCCGAGATGATCAGGGTATAGACCGGGATGCGTGCGGAGCAGGTCATGAGCGGCGCGACGAGGATCGTCACCAGGCGGTCGCGCCAGCTGTTGATCACGCGCGTGCCCATGATGCCCGGGATAGCGCAGGCAAAACTTGAAAGCAGGGGGATGAAAGCGCGTCCATGCAGGCCGGCCCGCCCCATGAGTCGGTCCATGAGGAAGGCGGCACGCGCCATATAGCCGAAATCTTCCAGCAGGATGATGAAGAAGAACAGGATCAGTATCTGCGGCAGGAACACCAGCACGCTGCCCACGCCGGAGATGACACCGTCCGCCAGCAGGCTGCGCAGCATGCCTGCAGGCAGTGTGTCGTGGACCAGGATCGCCAGGCCGTCGAAGCCCCGGGTGATCAGATCCATCAGCGGCGTTGCCCAGCTGAACACGGCCTGGAACATCAGGAACAGGATCGCGAGCAGGATGGCCACGCCCGCCACCGGATGCAGCAGGACGCGGTCGATGCGCGTGGTCCAGGAATCGGCCCCATCCGGCACATGCACGCAGCGTTCGAGGATCTGTTCCACCCTGCGGTGAGTGGCGCGGACCGCGGCCGCATCCGGTTCCTGCCACTGTGCCTCGGCAGCTCGTGGGGGCAGTTCCAGTGCATCGATGCGGGCCAGAAGATCCTGGCTGCCGTCGCGGCGTACGGCCACCGTGGGTACCACCGGCACCCCCAGTTCGCCGGCGAGCTTATCGGTATCGATCTCGATGCCGCGGCGGCGGGCGATATCGAACATGTTCAGTGCCAGCACCATGGGCTTGCCCACCTGGCGCAGTTCGAGTACCAGGCGCAGCATCAGGCGGAGGTTGGTGGCGTCCGCCACGCAGATGAAGGCGTCCAGCGCATCCTCGCCTTCGAGCCGGTCGAGGATGGCGTTGCGGGTCACGGCCTCGTCGGGGCTGCGCGCGCGCAGGCTGTAGGTGCCGGGCAGATCGAGGACGCGCACATCGCGACCGTCCGGAGTCGTGAACCGGCCTTCCTTGCGCTCTACGGTGACACCGGCATAGTTGGCCACCTTCTGGCGGCTGCCGGTGAGGGCGTTGAACAGCGCGGTCTTGCCGCAGTTCGGGTTGCCGACCAGACCCAGGCGCAGCGCCGCGGTGGAGACTTCAGCCATGAGCGCCGGATCAGACGCCCGCCGATCGGGCCGTGGGGTGGATGAGCACGGCGGCGGCTTCCCGGCGGCGCAGGGCCACGCGCATGTCGTCCACGCGCACGGCGATGGGATCGCGGCCGAAGGGGCCTTCGTGGAGGATCTCGACGCGCGCGCCTTCGATGAAGCCGATCTCGAGCAGGAGGCGCTCGATATCGGGCGATTCCGCCCTGATGGCGGCTACCGCGCCGCTCAGTCCGGTCCGGCCGTCACCCAGCGGCGCCAGGGTCTGGGCAGCCGGAACCGGTGCGATCTCGAGGGCGGCGAGGTCTTCGGCGATGAGGGTCTCGGCCATGTCGGGGGCTCCGCGATACGATCCAGGGCTCGTTGCGAATCATATGGTATCTGATAATCATTCGTATTTGGAATGACCCAGGTCAATTATTCTCGTGCCGGCCGGGCCCCAGTTACCGTGCCGGGAGGTCCTGATGGGCCCTCCGGCCGGTTATCTCGGGGGCGGCGATACGTTAGGATAGACAGGACAATTCGGCCCAGCCGCGGAATTCCCGCCCTCCGGCGCCGATACATGCCGCACAGGGCGCCCGCAGGCGCCATCCTCGTCTCTTCCCGGGCCAGCGTGCCGGGGCAGCGAAATTCCGGAACACGGGAGGCACAAAATCAGTAGTGCGAACTGGATCGTATTGAAATTTGGCGGCACCAGCGTCGCCACGCGGGCCCGTTGGGAGACCATAGCCGAGATCATCCGGGAGCGGCGCGAAGACGGTTTCCGGGTCCTGGTCGTCTGTTCGGCCATCTCCGGCATCTCCAACCTGCTCGAAGAGCTGATCTCCAAGATCGAGGAGCGAAAGCCCGTGACCGGGCAGCTCGCGAAGTTGCGCGAGCGCCATTACCGGATGTGCGACGAGATGGGACTCGAGCGCGCTGTGGTCGATTCCTGGGTGGTCTCGCTGGAGCGCCTGGTCGAAGGCATCGAGCTTATCGGGCTGCTCACCGACGAACTGCGCGCCCGCATCATGTCGCATGGCGAACTGTTGTCCACGACCATCGGCCATCGCTGGCTCGACAAGCAGGGGCTCAAGGCGGCATGGCGCGATGCGCGCGAGTTGCTGACCACGCTGCCGACGCCGATCGAGGCGACGCAAAGCCAGCGCTACCTCTCCGCGGTCTGCGGCAGCGACCCGAACCCCGAGTTGATGGACGATCTGGATGCCGCGGGCAAGCCGGTTGTCATCACCCAGGGCTTCATCGCGCGCGACGAGCATGGTCGCACCGTCCTGCTGGGCCGCGGCGGTTCCGACACCTCCGGCGCCTACTTCGCCGCCCAGTTGCGCGCCGAGCGGCTCGAGATCTGGACGGACGTGCCGGGCATGTTCACGGCCAACCCCAAAGACCGGCCAGACGCGCGTCTGTTGCGTCTGATCAGCTACGAGGAAGCGCAGGTCATGGTGGCCATGGGTGCCAGGGTGCTGCATCCGCGCTGCATCCGCCCATTGTCGGAAGCGGGCATCCCGCTGCATATCCGCTGCACGCTCGCACCCGAGATGGAAGGCACGGTGATCGCGGCCGAGACCAACGGCGACAGCCCGCAGGTGAAGGCCCTGGCAACTCGGCGCAAGCTGCATCTGATCCGCATCTATTGCCCTGGCAACTGGCATATCCCCGGCCTGCTGGCGGATATCACCAACGTGCTTCGCCGTTACGGCGTCGCTATCGACCTGATCGGCAATTCACCGCAGCACGTCACGCTCACCCTGGATCCGGAGGTCACGCCCATCGGGCTGATCGAGCAGGCCAGCCTGGAGCGTGATCTGTCAGAGTTCGGCAAGCTCAGCTTCGGCGAGAACGCGGGATCGGTGAGCCTGGTCGGCTCCCAGATCAATACCGTGATCGATCAACTGGCAACCGGTTTGAGCGGCGTGTCCACCAGCAACATCCACATGGTGACCCAGGCCTCATCCACGGATGGTCTTTCCTTCGTGATGGATCCCGACGACGTCAACCGGGTGATGGATCCGCTGCACGACTGGCTCCTTTCCGGGCCGCTGCCGGAACGCACTTTCGGGCCGAGCTGGGAAGAGCTCGCGCAGCGCTTTCCGGATCCGGCCGGCAAATAGGCCTGCGGTGGCCAGTCAAGACTCGAAAAGCTGCGGATATTCTCTGGGCTGGCAGCGCAGGTATTGCCTCGGCGCCGCCACGCTGGCGCCAAGCTCCGCTGCCGCATGCCACGGCCAGCGCGGGTCATAGAGCATGCCGCGCGCCAGCGCGACCATGTCGGCCTGGCCCGATGCGATGATCTGTTCGGCCTGATGCGGTTCGGTGATCAGGCCGACAGCCATCGTCACCAGCCCCGTCTCGGCACGGATACGCTCGGCGAAGGGTAGCTGGTAGCCCGGCGCAACCGGGATCTGCTGGGCAGGCGAGAGCCCGCCGCTCGAGACATGGATATAGGCGCAGCCGCGCTCCTTCAGTGCCTTGGCAAAGACGACACTCTGCTCCAGATCCCAGCCCCCCGCCACCCAATCCGTGGCGGATATCCGCACGCCCACCGGCATGTCCGCGGGAACCGCGGCACGGACGGCTTCGAACACTTCCAGCGGGAACCGCATGCGGTTTTCCAGCGGGCCGCCGTACTCGTCTTCGCGATGGTTGGCCAGCGGGGACAGGAACTGGTGCAGCAGGTAGCCGTGGGCGGCATGGACCTCGATCAGATCCATATCCAGACGGTGCGCGCGCATCGCCGCCGCGGCGAACGCAGCACGTATCTCGGCAAGTGTGCTGCCGCTCAACGCCTCGGGCGGCGCCTGGTCCGCGCTGAAGGGCAGGGCGGAGGGCGCCACTGTCTGCCAGCCGCCCTCGGCATCCGGGGCGATCTGCCCGCCGCCCTCCCAGGGTGCGCGCGTAGACGCTTTGCGGCCCGCATGCGCGAGCTGGATGCCGACAGGGATATCTGAATACCGGCGGATGGCCGTCAATACGCGTGCGAGCGCCGTCTCGGTCGCGTCCGAATACAGACCCAGATCTGTCGGCGAGATTCGCCCGCGCGCTTCCACGGCCGTGGCTTCCGTGAACATCAGGCCTGCGCCGGACAGGGCCAGATGGCCAAGGTGGATCATATGCCAGTCGGTCGCCTTGCCTTCTTCGGCCGAGTACTGGCACATGGGGGCGACCGCTATGCGATTGCACAGTTCAAGATCGCCGATATGGAATTTTGAGAATAGTTCGCTCAAGTTCGGCCTCCGGGTGATGAGGGCTTTGCAGGCATCGGTGGAAAATACTTCACCGATACTACGAATTTGGGGTGAAGCTTCGGCGGCGTCGAGATTGTGTCTGCGCCAGCACCTATAGTATCTATGATTGTCGAATCGCTTACAGATCCATGCAAGGAACGAGGAAAGAAGGACCTATGAAGACACAGGTGAGTATGATTTCCGCCCTGGCGATGTTGTTGGCCGGCTGCGCGACCGGAACCGTACCGGCAACCTCGTACAGGTTTGCGGGCCCGAGCCGGCGCTTGCCGGCTGACATGCCGATCATCGACGCCAAAGCCAAGCGGATGGTCACGCCGTCTTTTCCGGACGGGTCCGCTAGCACGGGGATGAAGGGGGAGGTGACCGTCAGCTTTGTGGTAAAACCATCCGGTCGGCTATCCAACATCAAAGTCGTGCAGTCCCAGCTGGGCGGCCCATTCGACGCGCAAGCGATGGATGCGATGACGTATTGGCAATTCGACTCGGCACAGATCGGCTGTTATCCCGTGGCCGAAGCCGGTGAGGAGACCTTCACGTTCGATGGCACGGGTCCGGTGCCAAAGATGACTGTGAAGCCCGCCGTCATGACTCACAAGATCGCGTCGCCCTTGCCCGAAGTGCCCGCGGAAGAAGTTGAATACCTGGAGCAATATGCACTGAGCGCCAGATTTCACCGCCTGCAAAAGGGCGAGACCGACGATTCGGTCAAGCCATTGAAGCAGGTACCTCCACGATGGCCCCGCCGGGCGCTGCAGAAGGGTATCAGCGGTGTGGTCGTCATGCATTTCGATATCGATACGGCCGGCGAACCCAAAGATGTGCGCGTCGTGTATTCTGACCCGGCCGGGTTGTTCGACGAAGGGTCCGTCGCGGCGATCAGACGATGGCGGTTCGCACCCGAGATGGTGAACGGCAAGGCTGCGATCTACAAAAACGCGTGTCAGACCATCGAGTATCGGATTGGCCGATGATCCGTATCGCCAAGATGGCATGACCAGTGAAGAGGAAGAACTCATGAAAATGGCAAATGGCATTCGCAGGTCGCGAGCCCGGTCGGCTCTGCTCCTGTCCGCTTTCCTGTCTCTGCTGGTGCCGGCGCTCGCACTCGCCCAGGGCGAACCTGGTGCCACAAAGCCCGCCGCTCCGAAGTGGATATATCCCGCGATCCCCGACTTTGGCGGGGTCCATCCGCGAGAGGATGCAGCGGTACGGCCGGAGCCGAAGGAAGACTACAAGATATTCGTGGATGTGGTCAGCGACCATCAGGATAAAAGTGGGAATTTCGTGGCCCTGAACCGGCTTGCGCGCATCGTGAACCTGATGGCCTATGCGAAGGTTCCGCCCGAACATGTTCATATCGTCGCCCTGTTCGACGGGAAGACGGCCTTCGCTTCGTTGACTGACAGCTATTATCGCAAGCGCTTCGATATGGATAATCCGAATCTCGCCATCATCCATGCGCTGAACAAGGCGGGTGTCGAGATGCTGGTGTGCAGTCAGGCGATGGCAGGTCTTGGTTTGCCCGACGAGGCTATCGATCCGGCGGTCACGATCTCGCTTTCCGCGTTGACCGACAGCATCGTGTTCGGACATCGCGGCTACACCTACATGCAGCTCTAGGCTGGAGTCAGATTGATGTTCGAGAACGGATTCTTCCTGATCACCGGAACGTCGAAAGGCATAGGCCGGGCGTTGGCGCAGGCGCTCGTCGGCGAGGGGCACACCGTACTGGGTGCGGCAAGGGGAGCGGCTGCGATCGCCGAGTCCGGCAATTACCATCATCGGCAGGCGGATCTGACCGACATGGCGAGTGTCCGCGGCTTGGCTGACGAAGCCGCCAGGCTGGTCGGCAGGGGGCATTTCGATTTTCTCTGTCTGGTAAACAATGCCGCTGTGCTGGAGCCTTTGAAGCCACTGCACAGATGTACGGCCGAAGAGATCGAGAGCCACGTCGAGATCGGACTGATAGCGCCGATGGTCCTCACTTCTGCTTTCGTGCGTCTGTTCGAAGGCGAGCAAGTGCGCAAGAAGGTCGTATTCATGTCATCCGGCGCCGCGACATCGCCGTTGCCCGATATGAGTGTCTATTGCGCCACCAAGGCGGCGATCAACATGCTGGCGAAGTGCGTAGGCCTCGAGCATGCCGGGCGTGCACGCGGCTTCGAGGTCATGGCCATCAGCCCCGGCATGGTGGAGACATCCATGCAGCAGACCGCGCGCGCCAAGAGTGAAGTCGAATTCGCGATGGGTGACATGTTTCGCCAGGCCCACGAGAGTGGACAGGTGCAGGAGCCGGCGGAAGTGGCGCGCAAGATCGTGAAAGCAATCGGGCGCAAATACACCGCTGGTCAGTGTGTGAGTCTGAGTGATATATAAGCCTCTGGATCCGACGTCCGGGCATATGATGGGGGCCTGCGTGGTCGATAGCGACATCGCCGGGAAGGCGGGCAGGGCATGACGCGCGCAGATTCCTGGCCCGACTTCCTGATCATCGGAGCTGCCAAGGCGGCAACCACGGCCTTGAGCAATATGCTCGCGCAGCATCCGCAAGCCGGGATCGTGCAAGGCAAAGAGCCGCATTTCTTCTCCCGGGATGCCGTCTATGCGCGCGGCTGGCCCTGGTATCAGTCACTGTATGCGCATTGTGCGGGGCGCAGCGCCGTCGGCGACGCCTCCACCTCATATTCCCGTATCCGCTATTTCCCCGAAGTGGTGCCTCGCATCCTCGCGCACGCGCCTGAAGTGAAGATAATCTACATGGTGCGCCACCCGCTGGAGCGCATGGTCTCCGCCTATGTCGAGCGCCTGGGCAGCCCCGGCGCACCCAACGTATTCCGTTCCATCAACGAGGCAGTCAGCCAGCAGCCGATGATCATCGACTCGAGCCGGTATTGGGAAGTATTCGATCATTATCGTCAGCACTTCGACGAGACGCGGATCCATGTCGTGTGGTTCGAAGAATTCGTGCAGGATACCGCGAAGGCGTTTGCGCAAGTCTGCCGGTTTCTGGAAATCGATGACTCGCGGGCTGTGGCGCTGCCCGCGGAAGAGCGAAACAGCCGGGAGTCCGCGCTGGCCAGAGCGCGCCAGCTGGGCAGGGGCGGTCTGCAAATCCAGACCGAGTGGGATCCGGACGTCCGCGCTTGGGTGATCGAGCAGATAGCTGATGATAGTCGCCGCTTCCTGCAACACTTCGGACGTCCGCGCGATTATTGGAGCGACTTGTTCGATCGATAGCACGATCGGTAAAAGGAAGCTGATGAAGAACGCAGATCGATGGCAACCCAGCAAGTATGTCTATCGCAGGGGGCGATTGATGGCCTCCAGAGACGTCGGCGCGGTATCGGTCGGCTCCAGGCTGATGGCGGACCTGGTCGCCGGTGTCTACCAGGAATATCTGCCCCAACACGCCACGGGGCACTTGCTGGATCTGGGTTGCGGCGAAGTGCCTCTCTATGCCGCGTATCGCGATTATGTCGACGGCAATACCTGCGTGGATTGGGGGAATACGGCACACCGGATGTCATATCTGGATCGCGAGGCCGATCTCACGCAACCGTTGCCGTTCGGTGATGCCGAATTCGATACCGTCATCCTTTCGGATGTGCTGGAGCATATCCCGGAGCCGGTGGCCCTGTGCAAGGAGATCGCGAGGGTGCTGGCTCCCGGCGGCAAATTGCTGATGAATGTCCCGTTCTATTATCCGTTGCACGAGAAACCCTACGATTTCTATCGCTACTCCGAGTTTGCGCTGCGCCGGTTCATCGATGGGGCGGGGCTGGAGCTGGTCATCCTCAAGCCTGTCGGCGGTACATTTGAAGTACTGGCCGATATCTTCGCCAAGCATATCCAGTTCGTGCCTGGCATCGGCAGGTCGCTGGCAAGCTTCGCGCAGTATCTTGTCCGCATCTTCGGACTGACCCGGCTGGGCAGGCGGGTGTCGACAAAGACCGGTGAAGCATTCCCCTACGCTTATTTCCTGGTCGCCAGAAAGTCGGCTTGAGTCGACCGTTGAGCGCACCGATTTCCATCGGGGCGCTCAGTCAGGTTCGCGTGCGACATCGCAGCAGGGCCGCGCTCGGTCATCCGATTTCATGACCTCGCCGGTCGGGGTGTGCGGCCGGAATACGGTGCAGCCTTTGAGCCCGCTGGCATAGGCCAGCGTGAACATCTCTTCTACCGCTTCTGCGCTGGTAGCCGCAGGCAGGTTGATCGTCTTCGATATCGCGTTATCGACATGGCGTTGGAGCGTCGCGGCCATCTGCAGATGGGCCTCCGGTGCGAGTTCAGGGCCGGTCACGAAATAGTCCGGCAGTGCATCGGGATGGCGCTCGCGCCAGAGCCGGTGGGCCGCATCTTCCTGTGCATGTTCGCGCAACTCGCCGTCGGTATCGCGCACATCGCGCAGGTAGCGCCAGGCGAACACTGGCTCGATACCGGCGGAGATGTTGTTGGCCAGGAGGCTGACGGTGCCGGTCGGAGCGATGGCCGTCAGGTGGCTGTTGCGAATGCCCTGGTTGCCGATCGCGCGCCGCAGGCCGGCGGGTAATGCGCGGATGAACGGCCCACGCAGATGCTTGTCGCGGTCGAGGAGCGCGAAGCTGCCTTTCTCCTTCGCCAGTTCGATCGAGGCGGCGTAGGCCGCCTCGCTGATGGTGGCCATGATATGGCCGGCAGCCTCGCGCGCTTCGGGCGCGCCATAGTGAAGGCCCAGCATGATCAGGGTGTCGGCAAGGCCGGTGATGCCGAGGCCTATGCGGCGGGCGGAACGGGCGCGCTCTGCCTGCATGCCGAGCGGATAGCGGGAGAGTTCGATGATGTCGTCCAGAAACCGGGTGGCGAGCGTGGCCGCATCGGCAAGGGCGTCGAGGTCCATCCGCGCCTGGGGCGTGAAGGGTGCGACGACAAAGCGGGTGAGATTGAGCGAACCCAGATCGCAGGCGCCATACGGGGGCAGGGGGATCTCGCCGCAGGGATTCGTCGCGGCGATGCGCTCGCAGTACCAGAGGTTGTTGGCGTGGTTGATGCGATCGATGAACAATACCCCGGGTTCGGCCGAGGCATGAGCAGATGTCGCCACTGCGCGCCAGAGATCGCGGGCGCGCACACGCCTCGAAGCGGAGTTGCTGCGCGCGTGCGGCGGAAAGCGCAAGCGCCATTCGGCGTCGGCGGCGACCGCGCGCATGAACGCATCCGTGATGGCGATCGAGAGATTGAAGTGCTCGAGGACTCCGCCGCCGCGCTTGGCCTCGATGAAACGTTCGATATCGGGGTGATCGCAGCGGAGCGTCGCCATCATCGCGCCGCGGCGGGTGCTCGTCGAGAGCAGTTCGCGGCATGCGGTCTCCCACAGATGCATGAACGAGACCGGGCCGGAGGCGATCGCGCCGGTGCGTTTCGCGGTCCAGCCCCGTGGGCGCAGGGTGGAGAAGTCGTAACCGACACCGCCGCCCTGCTGCATCGTTACCGCGCCTTCCTTCAGCGCGTCGAATATCCCATCGATAGAGTCGTCGATCGTGCCCATGACGAAACAGTTGAACAGGGTGACATGCCGGCGGGTGCCCGCGCCCGCCTGGATACGCCCTCCGGGCAGGAAGGCAAAGCCCTCGAGCAGGCGGTAGAAAGCTCTCTCGAAATGGGCGCGATCGCGTGGTTCCACACTCGCCACCGCACGGGCGATGCGCCTCCAGCTCGCCTCGATCCCGGGTTCTGTCCGCCCGCGGAGATCGGTTGCGCGATAGCGCGTCTCCCAGATGTGACGGGCGGTTCGATCCGCGAACCAGTCAGCCATACGCTGCTCCCCGCATGCTGCTTCCCTTGAATGCTGGTTTCAGCCTAGTCCGCCGGCGGAGTTGTCGCCAGCGGGGTATGGCACGATGGTGTGCCGTCGCCGGGGACGCTATGCTGATAAGAGTCCATGAAATACGCCACAGACGGGATGGTGAAGATTGAGCGACGGGGACAGTGATGCTGAAAAGCCGCGGGTGCTGCTTGCCGACGATTCGCGCGTGGTGCGCATGTCGGCAGGCAAGATCCTGCGTGACGAATTCGATGTCGTGCTCGTCGCCGACGGCGAACAGGCCTGGGCGAGCCTGAGTTCAGACGAGAGCATCCGCGCGGTATTCACCGACCTGGGGATGCCGAAGCTGGATGGCTACGGGCTGCTCAAGCGCATCCGCGAATCGGAAGACGAGCGGATCCGGGAATTGCCGACCATCGTGGTGACCGGCAACGAGGGCGAGGAGGCGCGCCAGCAAGCCCTCGATCACGGCGCCACGGATTTTATCGCCAAACCCTTCAACCGGCTGGACCTGCTGGCGCGTGCACGCAGTCACGCGCGCTATCAGAAGACCGCGACCGAGCTGCGCCAGCAGACCCGCGAGTTGGAAGAGTCGAGCATGATCGATCCGCTCACCCGGATCGGCAACGGGCGCTACTTCCTGGAGAAACTGGCGAAAGACCGCTCTTTCACCAACCGGCATGAACAGGATCTGTCGCTGATCCGGGTCGATCTGCGTGATCTCAAGGGGCTGGTGGAGACCCATGGAAAGCTCGCCGTGGCCGGTCTGCTGCGCCGCATCGCGGCGGTCATCGTGCGTCATATCCGCAACGAGGATACTCCGGCGCGCCTGGGCGGCGGCCGCTTCGCCATCGTGCTGCCGGCCTGCGATGCTGCGGGCGCCCGCGTGATCGCCAACCGCATCGCCGAGGTTATCAGCGGTCATGAGTTCAAGCTCGGCGAGCAGGCCCGGCATGTCGAGGTGAGCATGGCCATCACCACACCTTCGCTGGAGCGCAAGATCGCGTTGGCGGAGCTGGTCGGCAAGCTCGACACACTGGCCAACCAGGCCGCCGATCGAGGCGGTGTGCTGCAGATCCCGGAGCCGGGCAGAGGTGCATCTGCGCCAGTCGCACGGGCACCTGTAGCGGCGCCGGCCGTGGACGAAGCGCTGGCCATGATCGGCCGCGGCGAGCACGCTCATGTGCTGCCACACCTGGACACGCTCATCGAACGGGTCCTGCCGCTTTTCCGTCTTACCGACCGGGCCCAGCGGCGGACCTTGCTCGGCCGGCTGAAGGACCTGTTCACCGACGGCTGAGGCGAAATCCTCAGCGCATCACCTCCCGCGCCTGCCCTGCAGCCGCCGCGAGCGGGAGTGCAGGCGGATCCATATCGGGGATTTCCGGCACGCGGGCGACGCGGGGCGCGTTGATCGTTGCCGGTGATCTCAGTGCTTGCGTCTCCTGGTGCAGAGCCTGGCGCTGGAGCTGGAGGATATGCCGCACTGCCTGCGCGGACTGGGTGGCAAGCTGGTCTGCCAGACTGATGCCCGCCTGGGGTCCCGCCAACGCGGGGGCGGCGCAAAGGCTCAGAATGAGGATGGCGGCTGGGCTGTTCATCTCATCAACTCCGTGTCGATTGTTTGGGGGAGAGCGGGCGTACTTTAGAGGCGTCCCTTGACGCTGGAGTGACTGGCATATTGCAGCTTCATTGAAGGCGATACTCCGGCCGCGGCGCAGCGTTTGCCATTCCTTATCAATTCGATATGGGATACACTTACCGGTCGAAAAAACGGCATGGCGATGCGCCAATCCCGGAAATCTCTGCCGCCCGCCCGGGCGAGGCGGGGCATCGGGTTCTCGCGCGGACCCGGGTAGCTGACCTGATGTACTACCCTTGTGAGGGATTGGTGCAAGAAGACCTTTCAAGTTGCTTGAATCTGTTGAAGATTCATCTCGTATCCACCGGTGGGATGCAAGGTCCCACTCGACCTTACCAACGGCAGCAATGAGCGACTCAATAGAGAAGCGGTATCAGACTTCCCCTCTCTTCGGCGGGAACGCACCTTACGTCGAGGCGTATTACGAACAGTTCCTGGCCGATCCGGAATCTGTGCCTGCGCACTGGCGGGATTACTTCAAAGGATTCCAGCTCGGCGGCGATGGCGCGGCCGACCAGCCGCGTGGACCGGTCGAAGAGGACATGGCGGTGCGGGCGCGGCAGCGCAAGATGCTCGCGCCGGCCGCTGGCGCCGACGCCCTCATGGTGGAGAAGCAGGCTGCAGTGATGCGCCTGATCGAGGCCTATCGCGGTCGCGGCCATCGGGTCGCGAAGATCGATCCGCTCGGCCTGCACACCCCGCCGGAGCTGCCCGATCTCGATCCGGCTTTCCACGGTCTGGGCGAGGCGGACATGGACACCATGTTCAGCACCACGTCACTGACCGGACCCGATCGCATGCCGCTGCGCGAGATACTCTCACGCCTCAACCAGGCTTATTGCGGCACGGCG
The DNA here is from genome assembly GCA_963739695.1 of uncultured Pseudomonadota bacterium. GTDB lineage: Bacteria > Pseudomonadota > Gammaproteobacteria > Natronospirales > CAVUBB01 > CAVUBB01. Next base: position 177,583 of record CAVUBB010000022.1, read on the forward strand.
GGCATCGAGTTGATGCATGTGACCAATTCCGATGAGCGCCTGTGGCTGAAGGATCGGGTCGAAGACGAACGCGCCCGCTATGGCCTCAGCGACCAGGAACGTCTGGCGATCCTCAAGGAGCTGACTGCCGCCGAAGGTATCGAAAAATATCTGCATACCCGGTACGTCGGCCAGAAGCGCTTCTCGCTCGAAGGCGGCGAATCGATGATCGCCCTGCTCGACGATATCGTGCACCAGGCCGGCGAGTCCGGCACCCAGGAGATCGTGATCGGCATGGCCCACCGCGGGCGTATCAATGTGCTGATCAACGTGCTCGGCAAATCGCCCAAAGAACTGTTTTCCGAATTCGAAGGTGTCTACGACCCCAAACTCAAGGAAGGTTCGGGCGACGTCAAATATCATCTGGGTTTCTCGTCGGACATCGAGACTGCGGGCGGGCGCGTGCATCTGGCGCTGGCTTTCAATCCCTCGCACCTGGAGATCGTCAATCCGGTGGTCGAGGGTTCGGTGCGTTCACGCCAGGACCGGCGCCATGACGCCGAACGCTCGCAGGTACTGCCCATCCTGGTGCATGGCGACGCCGCCTTCGCGGGGCAGGGCGTGGTCATGGAAACCTTGCAGATGTCGCAGGCGCGCGGGTTCACCACCGGCGGTACGATCCACGTGGTGACCAACAACCAGATCGGCTTCACCATCTCCAATCCGCACGATGCGCGCTCCACCCCGTACTGCACGGATGTGGCCAAGATGCTGGAAGCGCCCATCTTCCACGTCAATGCCGACGACCCCGAAGCGGTCATCTTCGTCGCCCGCCTGGCACGCGAGTACCGGGAGCGTTTCCATAAGGACGTGGTGATCGATCTGGTCTGCTACCGCCGTCACGGCCATAACGAAGCCGACGAACCGGCGGCGACGCAACCGCTGATGTACAAGACGATCAAGGCGCACCCGACCGTGCGCGAGATCTATGCCAGGCAGCTCCAGGAAGCGGGCCTGATCGACGCCGAAGGTGTCGGCAAGATGGTGGACGCATACCGCGAAGGCCTCGACGAAGGCCGTATGGTGGCGCCTTCCATCGTGGGCATCGAGAGCAACCAGTATTCAGCGAACTGGAGCAAGTACAACAAGGGCACCTGGGAAGACTCAGTCAAGACGGCGATCCCGCGCAAGCAGCTCGACCGCCTGGCCGCGGCGGTTACTGCGGTGCCGGAAGAGGTGGAATTGCACAGCCGGGTGGCGCGCATCTACAACGACCGCCGCAAGATGGCGGCGGGCGAGCTGCCGCTGGACTGGGGCTTCGCCGAGACGCTCAGTTACGCCAGTCTGCTCACCGAGGGCTACGCCGTCCGCCTTACCGGGCAGGACAGCGGCCGCGGCACCTTCTTCCATCGCCATGCGGTGCTGCACAATCAGAAGGACGCCTCGACCTACATCCCGCTGGAGCACTTGAGCGAGGATCAGCGCCCGGTGACCATCATCGATTCGCTGCTCTCCGAAGAAGCAGTGGTCGGCTTCGAATACGGCTACAGCACGGCCGAGCCGGATGCGCTGGTGATCTGGGAAGCCCAGTTCGGCGATTTCGCCAACGGTGCCCAGGTGGTGGCGGACCAGTTCATCAGCTCGGGCGAAGCGAAATGGGGCCGGCTGTGCGGGCTGACCATGTTCCTGCCGCATGGCTACGAGGGGCAGGGCCCCGAGCACTCCTCGGCGCGTCTGGAGCGGTATCTGCAGTTGTGCGGCGAGCACAACATGCAGGTCTGTGTGCCATCGACGCCGGGGCAGATGTTCCACATGCTGCGCCGGCAGATGATCCGCCCGTATCGCAAGCCATTGATCGTGATGACGCCCAAGAGTCTGCTGCGGCACCGACTTTCGACTTCGGCCCTCGAGGATCTCACCGACGGGTATTTCCACAATGTCATCCCCGAGATCGACGAGATCAAGCCTTCAAAGGTCAGCCGTGTGGTCTTTTGCAGCGGCAAGGTCTATTTCGATCTGCTCGAGGCACGGCGCGCCGATGAACTCGACGACGTGGCGATCGTGCGCATCGAACAGCTGTATCCCTTCCCGGACAAGGAATACGCGAAGATCATCAAGACCTACAGCTACGCCCGTGAGATCGTCTGGTGTCAGGAGGAGCCCGAGAATCAGGGCGCCTGGTATCAGATCCGTCATCGTCTGCAGGCACCGCTGAAGGCGCGTCATACCCTGACCTATGCCGGGCGGTCCACCTCGGCCTCGACCGCAGCCGGGTATTTCCAGCTTCACGTCCAGCAGCAAAAAGCGCTTATCAGCGCCGCGCTGCATGTGTCAGACAAGAGTAAAAATGCGTCCGCCAAGGACAAGCCCAAAGCCAAGAGCGTTTCGGAGAAGGCATGAGCATAGAAGTCAAAGTCCCCCAGCTCCCTGAATCGGTGGCTGACGCCACGCTGGTGAACTGGCACAAGAAGGCCGGTGATACGGTCCAGCGCGACGAGAACCTTGTCGACATCGAGACCGACAAAGTCGTGCTCGAGGTTCCGGCACCGGCTTCCGGCACGCTCAAGGAGATAAGGATCGAAGACGGCACCACCGTCGAGGGCGGTCAGGTGATCGCGATCCTCGAAGAAGGTGACGTAAAGGCTTCTGCGCCGGCACCGGCACCGGCACCGGCCGAGAAGACTCCCGACGCGGATGAGGGTGATGGCGCGCAGGGCGCGGCTGGCGGCGCTTCCAAGCCGCTGAGTCCATCAGTACGCCGTCTGGTGGAAGAACACGACCTCGACCCCGGCAAGATCAGCGGCACCGGCAAGGACGGACGCCTGACCAAGGCCGACGTCATGCAGTACATCGAGTCCGGCGGCAAGCAGGAGGCGAAAGCCGCTCCCGCACCGGCTCCGGCTCCTCCAGCCAAGGCGCCGGCGCCGCGCCCGTCCGGTGCGCGCGAAGACCGCCGTGTACCGATGACGCGCCTGCGCGCGCGCATCGCGGAACGCATGAGTCAGTCGCAGCAGGAGCTGGCGATGCTCACCTCGTTCAACGAGGTCGATCTCAGCGCTGTCATGGAGCTGCGCTCGCGTTACAAGGACAAGTTCGAGAAGGAATACGGTGTCCGTCTCGGCTTCATGTCGTTCTTTGTCAAGGCCGCGATCGAAGCGCTGAAGAAATTCCCCGTGGTCAACGCCTCGGTCGAAGGCAACGACATCATCTATCACGATTACTATGATGTCGGCATCGCCGTATCCACGCCCAAGGGCCTCGTGGTGCCGGTGCTGCGCGACGCCGACCAGATGAACATCGCCGAGATCGAGCAGCAGATCGTCGAATACGCCGGGAAGGCGCGCGAAGGCGGACTGGCGCTGGAAGACATCACTGGCGGTACCTTCACTATCACCAACGGCGGCGTGTTCGGTTCGCTTATGTCGACGCCGATCGTGAACCCACCGCAGAGTGCCATCCTCGGGATGCATGCCATCAAGGAGCGCGCGGTGGTCGTGGATGGCCAGGTCGTCGCGCGGCCGATGATGTATATCGCGCTTACTTACGATCATCGTATCGTGGATGGCCGCGAAGCCGTCCTCACGCTGGTCACCATCAAGGAGATGCTGGAAGATCCCGCACGCCTGCTGCTGCAGATCTGAGGCATCTGAGAGTCCAGTCGGGCGGCGCGCCCCGGCGCGCCGCCGCCAACACAGATATCCGAGAAGGGGATGAGATGAGCAAGTCTTTCGATGTGGTCGTGATCGGTGGCGGTCCCGGCGGTTATGTTGCCGCTATCCGTGCCGCGCAGAACGGACTCAAGACCGCCTGTGTCGACAACTGGAAGAACCTCGACGGTGCCCATGCCTTTGGCGGCACCTGCCTGAATGCGGGTTGTATCCCGTCCAAGGCGCTGCTCGAATCGTCGGAGCTGTTCCACAAGACCGAACACGAGTTCTCCGCGCATGGCATCAAGGTCGGCAAGGTCGAACTCGATATCGCCGCGATGCAGGAACGCAAGGGCAAGATCACCAAGAGCCTGACCGGCGGCATCGCTCAGCTGTTCAAGGCCAATGGTGTCGAAGGCATCCGTGGTACCGGCAAGCTGCTCAAGGGCCGCAAGGTCGAAGTCACCGATCTCGACGATCCCAGCAAGAAGGATGTGCTTGAAGCCAGGCATGTGATCCTCGCCACCGGCTCCACGCCGGTCGAGCTCAAGTCCGTGCCCTTCGATGGCGAGCGCATCGTCGATTCGTGGGGTGCGCTGGAGTTTTCCGAGGTACCGAAGCGTCTTGGCGTGATCGGCGCCGGCGTCATCGGCCTGGAACTGGGCAGCGTGTGGAAACGTCTGGGTGCCGAAGTGACGCTGCTCGAGGCGATGGACGATTTCCTCGCCATGACCGATCAACAGATCGCCAAGGACGCGCAACGCCAGTTCAAGAAGCAGGGCCTCGAAGTGCGCCTGGGTGCGCGCGTGTCCGGCGCGAAAGTGCACAAGCACGAGGTCGTGGTCAGCTACGAGGACAAGAACGGCAAGGGCGAGGTCAAAGTCGACAAGCTCATCGTCTGCGTGGGCCGGCGTCCGCTCAGCGAAGGCATCTTCGAAGATGGCACTGGCGTGAAGCTCGACGAGCGCGGCTTTGTGAAGGTCGACGAGGAATGTCGCACCGGCGTCGAGGGCGTGTGGGCCATCGGCGATCTGGTGCGCGGCCCGATGCTGGCGCACAAGGCGTCTGAAGAGGGTGTGGCTGTCGCGGACATGATCGCGGGCAAGGTGGCGGAGGTGAACTATGAAGTCATCCCTTCCATCATCTACACCGCCCCCGAGATCGCCTGGGTGGGCAAGACCGAAGAGCAGCTGAAGAAAGAGGGCGTGCGCTACAAGACGGGTACTTTCCCGTTCGCGGCCAACGGCCGTGCGAAGGCGATGGAAGCGGCCGCGGGCATGGTGAAGATGATCGCGCATGCCGATACCGATGAGATCCTCGGCGTGCATATCGTCGGCCCGATGGCTTCCGAGATGATCGCCGAGGCCGTGGTGGCGATGGAGTTCCGTGCCAGCGCGGAAGACCTGCAGCGTACCATCCACGCTCACCCCACGCTGTCGGAGTCCATGCACGAGGCTTCGCTCGCGGTGGACAAGATCGCGATCCACGCGATCAACAAATGACACGAACGCGCGCCACAGCCAGCCAGGGAAGGGGGCCACGCGGCCCCCTTCGCGTCTGTGCGGCCTGCACGCTGCTGTTGGCGACGCTGAGCACAGCCCTATCGGCGGCGCCATCGCCTGCGGCGCATGCGGTGGTGTTCATGTATCACCGCGTCGGCGATGCCCGTTATCCCAGTACCAACGTGACAGAGGCCGATCTCAAGGCAGAACTCGATTATCTGCAGACCAACAATTTTCATGTGCTGGGGCTGGCCCAGATAGTGAAGGCACTGAGCGATGGCGGTACGCTGCCAGATCGCACCGTAGCGATCACGGTGGACGACGCGTATCAGAGCTTCTATCAGCATGCCTATCCGTTGCTGCGGGAGCACGGCTGGCCATTCACCATATTCGTGAGCACCGATGCGGTTGACCGGAATCTGCCCGATTTCATGAGCTGGGAAGAGATGCGGGAGATGGCGGCGCACGGGGCCAGTTTTGCCAACCATTCCGCCACCCATGCCCATCTCGTCGATCACCTGAACGGGGAGTCCGACGCGGCCTGGAGCCATCGCGTCGAACGCGACATCCTCAAGGCGCAGAGCCGACTCCATGCCGAACTGGGCGGCGCTACCAACGAGGAGCCGCGGCTGTTTGCTTATCCTTATGGGGAATACACGCCCGCGCTCGCCGCGCTGGTGACGCGTCTCGGCTTTGTCGCCTTCGGGCAGGAATCGGGTGCGCTCGGACCGATAGACGATCAGCGCGCCTTGCCACGCTTTCCGATCGCGGAAGCATTCTCGGGAATGAAACAATTCGCCCTCAAGGCGGCATCGTTGCCGCTCGAGCTCAAGGCGGTGGACCCCTGGGATCCGGTCGTGACGCGCGGCCAGGTGCCGGTACTCACGCTCACGCTGGATCCGGCCGCGCCGATCGTGCGTTCGCAGTTGGCCTGCTACGACAGCGACGGTCAGCGTATCAGTCTCGAGTGGCTGGATGACGCGCACACGCGCGCGCGCGTGCAGGGGGAGCCTTCAGCGCAACGACGCAGCCGCTACAATTGCACGGCACCCGATTCAACGGCCGCCGGACGTTATCACTGGTACAGCCATCCCTGGTTCATCTTCCACTAGGCCGCGGAACTCGCCGGGCCGTACGAGGCGTGGCCTGGCCATCCGGTCGAGGCCGTTCTGGCGCATCAGACTGCGTATGTGGTCGATGTATTCAGCGCCCAGTTCCGAATAGTTTTCCAGCCCGCCGGCAAGGATATCGGGGTCGAGCCGGACCAGTCCGGCGGCGCGCATCACCGCGCGCATCTTGCGCAGCTTCACATAAGCATGACCCACATTGATGTTGTACAGATATGAGCGTACTGCCGCATTGATATCAGGGAAGCGGCGCACGAAATTGTTGTCGTCTTCAGCGCGGTCCCGGGGCGTCACGCCGGCTTGTGGTTTGTAGGTCCATATCCCGAACAGACTGTTGGCCTGCTGGGCGAAGCGCGAAGTGCCCCAGCCGCTCTCCTTGGCGCCCTGGGCGAGGACGAGCGCGAAGGGCACGGTGTCTACACGTCGCAGCAGGCGCTGCTGGAACACGGGGTCCGCGGGATCACCCTCCACCCGATAGCGTTGCGCTATCTGCATGAGCTGTGCCCGGGCCGCGGTGTCCGCCGCCGGGGCACCGCGCTCGAAGATGCGCACGAGCAAGCGCCGTTGCAGACGGATCCTGTTGTTCTCGGCGATCACCGCCGGCAGCAGTGCCTGCAAGAACAGCCTCTTGCGCTGGGTGCTGCCGATGTCGGCAAGGTCGGGCGGCAGGCGGTCGGGCACCAGCGCGGGGACGGTCGGATGCGGGGGCCAGGTGTAATGTGCTTCGGTGAACGTGGCGCTCAGGCCCGATGCGCTGGCAGCGGGGACGCTCACCAACGTGGTTACCAGGTCGGGAGCCGGCGCATTCGCGCGGACGTAGTCTGCCAGTACGCTGGCGACGAGCAGCGGCAGTATGAGCAGCGCGATTTCGGCTAGTCGGCGCAGATTCGACAGCTGAGTGTTGGGCATGTGCGATGGGATTCGAGATCGAGGGGTGGGTGGGCGGCTGCATTCTATGCCGCCGCCTGTATCCCGTGCAAACCTCTCAGCCCGAGTTGCGCCGCTGGGCCGAGGTTACGCTGGGCAGGCGGCTCAGCTTGTGGAGTATCCGGCTGAGTTGATCCAGGCCGGTGATATCCAAGGTCAGCGAGACGGCTGCCGCGTTGCGCCGCCGGTCCATGTCGGTGTGCAAGGCGGTGATATTGGCGTCTTCGCTGGCGACCAGTTCAGCGATATCCCGCAGAAGCCCGCGGCGGTCGTAGGCTCTCACCAGTACCTCCACCGGATAGCGGCCGCCCTCGTTGCGGCCCCAGCGTACTTCCAGTGCGCGCTCGGGATTGTGGCCGACCAGCCGTTGCAGACTCGCGCAATCGCGCCGATGGATAGTGACCCCGCGCGCCCGCGTGATATAGCCGACGATGGCATCGTCTGGCACCGGCCGGCAGCAGCGGGCCATATGCGTGAGCAGATTGCCGACACCTTCTACCACGATGTCGGAGGCACCTTTCGCACCGCTGCGGCGCCGCGGTTGCGCTACGCTTTCCGGTGCCGCAGATTGCGGGGCGAACCTGCGCTGCAGTACGCCCGTGATCTGCGCGGTACTGGCATCGCCGCTGCCCAGCGCCGCCAGCAGATCGTCGACAGACTTGTATTCGAGCTGGCGGGCGAAATCGTCGTAGCTCACGTCACCGGCGCCGAGACGGTTCAATTCGCGCTCCAGCAGGGCACGGCCCTGGGCGACGTTCTGTTCCCGGTCCTGCTGTCGGAACCATGTGCGCACCTTGCTGCGCGCGCGCGAACTGGCCAGATAGCCGAATTGCGGCACCATCCAGTCGCGACTCGGGCGCGCTTCGCGGGTGGTGATGATCTCGACCTGATCGCCGGTATTCAGCAGCGTGGTGAGCGGGACCATCTTCCCGTTTACCCGCGCGCCCCGGCAGCGATGTCCGATATCGGTGTGGATGTGATAGGCGAAATCGAGTGGAGTCGACCCCTGGGGCAGGTCCACGATGCGGCCCTTCGGGGTCAGCACGTAGAGCCGGTCTTCGAAGATCTCGGATTTGAAGCGGTCGATGAAATCGCCGTCGGTCTCGCCGCCGTCGCCGGGTTCAAGGATACGGCGCATCCAGGCGATCTTCTCCTCAAGGGCATGGTCGTAACGCACACCTTCCTTGTAGCGCCAGTGCGCGGCCACTCCGAGCTCGGCATGCCGGTGCATCTCGTGCGTACGGATCTGGATCTCCACCGGCCTTCCCTCGGGGCCGATGACCGCGGTGTGCAGAGATTGGTAAAGGTTGTCCTTCGGGTTGGCGATATAGTCGTCAAACTCCTTGGGGATATGGCGCCAGAGGCCATGCACGACCCCGAGTACGCCGTAGCACTGAGGGATGGTGTCGACCAGTATCCGGACTGCAAGCACGTCGTAGACATGTTCGAAGTCAACGCCCTTGCGCTGCATCTTCTTCCAGATGCTGTAGATGTGCTTGGGACGGCCGCGGATGTCTGCCCGCAGCCCTTCGGTCTCCAGCGCAGCGGTCAGCGCGTCGATCACTCTGGCGATATAGGCCTCGCGGTCGGCGCGACGCTCGCGCAGCCAACGCGCGATCTGGCGATAGGTGCGAGGGTTGCGGTAGCGAAAGGCGAGGTCTTCCAGTTCCCACTTCAATTGCCAGATACCCAGCCGGTTGGCGAGTGGGGCATAGATATCGCCGGTCAGGCGCGCGGCTGTGGCCTGAGTCTCGGCCGGTGCGTCTTTGATCTGGCGCAGGGTGTACAGCTGATCGGCAAGGCGCAGCACGATCACGCGGACATCGCGGACCATGGCCAGCAGCATCTTGCGCAGGTTCTCCGCCTGTGCCGCGGCCAGAGAGGAATCGGTGGCCTCGCCGACCGCTTCCAGCTCCGGCAGCTTGCGTGCCTGGCGGACGATGGCGGCGGGACCGTCGCCGCATAGCTGCAGGCAATCATCTTCACCGATCAGACCGGTGGCAAGCGGTGGCAGACAGGCCGCGGCCAGCGTGATCTCCGGATCGAAGCCGAGTTCGCCGGTCAGCCCCGCCAGCGCGCGTCCATGCTCGAGGGCAGTCGCGGCTCCGGCTTTGCCGCTGCAGCGTCGGTCGATCGCGGCGAGCACCGATTGGACATCCGGCAGCCCTTCGGCGGCGATGGTTTCTGGGAGGCGTGTAGCCATGCCTGCGATCCGATGTTTCCTAGAAAAATCCGTCCGTTGCACGCGGTTGTCCGGGTGTTATGCCGGTCGTTTGAGGTTATCATAAGGGCCATCGATGAAATCGGCTATCGTCTGGCTCGCGAATTCAAGGAGATCACGCATGAAAGTCCTCAGGCTCACTGCCATCGCCGCCCTCACGCTTCCTGGGTACCACTGCCTGGGCCGGTTCACTGGACCTGAACCTGAGCAGCAATGCTGCCCGTATCGAGTATGCCCAGGCGCTGACGCCCTCGGGTCTGGAAGGCGACGTCAGCTACCTGCACAACATGGATCGTGGCGATGTGGCCGGCTTCGGCGTGCATCTGGTCGATTTTGCCACCACCGGCAGTGATCCGCTGCAGGTCGGCGTAGGCGGCCGGTTCTTCTTCATCAACCCGGACGGTCCCGGCGGCAACGGCACCGCGTTGGGTGTAGGCGGCTTCGCCCGTTACACACTGCCGGAATATAACCGCATCGCGCTGAGTGGCCACGCCTATTTCGCGCCCAATATCGTCGCCTTTGGCAACGCCGACCGCTTCTTCGAGTATGCGTTCCGGGTCGAATACAACATCCTGCGCCAAGCCAATGTCTATGTCGGTTATCGTCATGTGAGTACTGATTTTTCCGGCGGTCCGACGCTGACCATGGATACCGGCCTGCACGTCGGTCTGCGCATCACCTTCTGACCCCTCGCCGGGGCGAATAGATCGGTATCGATATAGAGGAGGCATATGGCCGGTCATAGCAAGTGGGCGAATATCCAGCATCGCAAGGGCGCCCAGGATGCCAAGCGTGGCAAACTTTTCACCCGTCTGATCCGCGAGATCACCACCGCGTCCCGCATGGGAGGGGGCGATCCGGCGTCCAATCCGCGTCTGCGCCTGGCGGTGGACAAAGCGCTGGCGGCAAACATGCCGAAAGACACGGTCGAGCGTGCCATCAAGCGCGGCGCGGGAGAACTCGAGGGCCAGACTTTCGAGGATATCCGCTACGAGGGTTATGCGCCGGGCGGCGTAGCGGTCATGGTGGATTGTATGACCGACAACCGTAACCGGACTGTCGCAGAAGTCAGGCATGCTTTCTCCAAGCATGGCGGCAATCTCGGTGCCGACGGATCCGTCGCGTACCTGTTCAGCCAGGCCGGCGTGATCGGCTACCCGGCGGGCAGCGACGACGAGAAGATCATGGAGGCGGCGCTGGAAGCCGGCGCTGAGGACGTGGTGATTAACGACGATGGTTCGGTGGAGGTGCTGACATCGCCGGATGAGTTTCATAGCGTACGCGACGCCATGGCCGGCGGTGGGCTGGAACCGGAATCGGCTGAAGTGACCATGCGCGCGTCAACCTCGGTCGAACTCGGCGTGGACGATGCCGGTACGGTGCTGAAGTTGCTCGATGCGCTGGAAGATCTCGACGACGTGCAGACCGTGTACTCGAACGCCGATTTCCCGGACGAGGTATTGGCCGCGCTGTGAACATGGCCCCGGCTCCGCCACAGGTGGTGCGTCCATGACGCGTATACTCGGCATCGACCCGGGCTCTCATATCACCGGATTCGGTCTCATCGACGTCACCGGGGCCAAGATGGTCCATGTCGCCAGCGGATGTGTGCGTACCGACCCCGGAGAGCTGCCGGGGCGGCTGCGCCAGATCTTCGAGGGCATCCGTGCGGTGGTGGCGGAATACGGACCGGCGGAAGTTGCGGTGGAACGTGCTTTCGTCGCCCACAATGCCGACAGTGCGCTGAAACTGGGCCATGCCCGCGGGGCCGCCATCTGCGCCACGCTGGAAGACAGGCTTCCCGTGTTCGAGTACAGTCCCCGTGAGGTCAAAAAGGCGATCGTTGGCAGCGGCGCCGCGGCAAAGGAGCAGGTACAGCACATGATCAGGGCACTCCTTTCGATCCAGGAAGCGCTCGCCGCCGACGCCGCCGACGCGCTCGGCGTCGCCGTGTGCCATGCTCATGTGCGGACCATGCAGGCGCGGCTGGGTCCCGGCAACAGCTTCAGAAGGCGGCGCCGATGATCGGTTTCCTGCGCGGCAGACTGGTCCGCAAGCAGCCCCCCGTGGTCGTCCTCGATGTGAACGGTGTCGGCTATGAAGTCGAAGCGCCGATGTCCACGTTCTACGACCTTCCCGAGACTGGTGCCGAGCTCACCTTGCTGACGCATCTCGTGGTCCGTGAGGATGCCCATATCCTGTTCGCATTCGCGACCGAGGCTGAACGCGATCTGTTCCGCAGCCTGATCCGCGTGAGCGGGATCGGCGCCAAACTCGCACTCACCATCCTTTCCGGGATCAGCGTCGACGGTTTCATCCGCTGTGTGCAGGAAGGCGATTCCGTATCGCTCACCCGGCTTCCCGGTGTAGGCAAGAAGACGGCCGAACGGTTGGTGGTGGAGATGCGTGACCGAGTCAAGGCGCTGGAAGGCGCAGGCGGAGACATCGCGCTTTCCGCGAGCAGTGCTCCGGCGGACGAGGCGTCAAGCGCGCTGGTGGCGCTTGGCTACAAGCCACAGGAAGCGATGCGCATGATCAAGGCTATCGAGACGGACGGTCTGAGTAGTGAAGAGATCATCAGGCGTTCGTTGCAGAGCGCCTTGCAGCGCGGCTGACGAGGACGATAGATGAGCGAACGGCTCGTGTCGGGACAACTGGAAGGCGAGGAAGAGGCGATCGAGCGCGCCATCCGGCCGCGCACGCTGGCCGAATACATCGGCCAGGACGCAGTGCGCGAGCAGATGGATATCTTCATCAGCGCCGCGCGCAAGCGCAGCGAAGCGCTTGATCACGTGTTGATCTTCGGTCCGCCCGGCTTGGGCAAGACCACGCTCGCCCACATCATCGCCAATGAGATGGGAGTGAATATCCGTCAGACCTCGGGTCCGGTACTCGAGCGCCCCGGAGATCTCGCGGCCCTGCTGACCAACCTGGAAGAGGGCGATGTCCTCTTCGTCGACGAGATCCACCGTCTCGGTGCGGTAGTCGAAGAAGTCCTCTATCCGGCGATGGAGGATTATCAGCTCGATATCATGATCGGCGAAGGTCCGGCCGCGCGGTCGATCAAGCTCGATCTGCCGCCGTTCACTCTGGTCGGCGCGACCACGCGCGCTGGGCTGCTGACCTCGCCGCTTCGCGACCGTTTCGGTATCGTGCAACGCCTCGAGTTCTACGATCGCGATCAGCTGGCCACCATCGTCACGCGCTCGGCACGGATCATGAATCTGGGTGTCGACGCCGCAGGTGCGGCCGAGATCGCTTCGCGCTCACGCGGCACGCCACGGATCGCCAACCGATTGCTGCGCCGGGTACGCGATTTCGCCGAAGTGCGGGCCGAAGGGCATGTGACGCGCGAAGTCGCGCACGCTGCGATGGACATGCTGGAGGTGGATATCCATGGCTTCGACGCGATGGACCGGCGGTTGCTGCTGGCTATCATCGAGAAATTTGATGGTGGTCCAGTCGGGGTGGACAGTCTCGCGGCCGCGATCGGCGAGGAGCGCGGGACGATCGAAGACGTGATCGAGCCGTTCCTCATCCAGCAGGGTTTCATCAAGCGTACGGCCCGCGGCCGCATGGCGACCCGCAACGCCTATCTGCACTTCGGTCTCGACGCTCCACGCCGCCGCGAGGACGATCATCCGGGCCTGTTTGACGAATGAGCCGGGCTGCCGGCGAAAAAAATTCCGGAGTTGAGAACTTGAGCAAGGATTTTTCCTGGCCGATTCGTGTCTACTATGAAGATACCGACGTAGGTGGCGTGGTCTATTACGCCAACTACCTGAAATTCATGGAGCGTGCGCGCACGGAATGGCTGCGTGCGCTGGGGTTCGAGCAGGACCGTCTGATGAGCGAGGCGGGGCTGATCTTCGTCGTCGCCGGCGTCGAGGTCCGGTACCGCCGTCCGGCCCGTTTCAACGACCGGCTCACGGTGACCGTGGGCATCGAAGAGATCGGGCGCAGCACTGTCGTGTTCAGGCAGGCGGTCGCGCGTGAAGGCGCCGAGAGCGAAATCCTGTGTGACGGTATCGTGCGTGCGGCTTGTGTCGACGTCGATAGCTTACGGCCTCGATCCCTGCCCCCGGAACTGCTAGCGGAGTTGGACCGATGACCACCGACCTGTCGATCGTAAAGCTGGTGTCTGACGCGAGCGTACTGGTGAAGTTCGTGATGCTCGCCTTGCTGGTCGCTTCTCTGATGTCGTGGGCGGCGATCTATCGCAAGCGCCGCGAGCTCAAGGATGCCGCCGCGAATGCTACGATCTTCGAGAAGCGGTTTTGGTCCGGCGGCGATCTTTCCTCGATGTACAAGGAACTTGCCGCGCGTGACGGCGGCAGAAGTTCGATGGAGAACATCTTCGAGTCCGGCTTTCGGGAATTCGCACGGCTGCGCAAACTCGATCTCGATATGTCTCAGGTGGTGGAAGGCGCGCGGCGGGCCATGCGTGTAAGCCAGATGCGCGAGATCGACCGGCTCGAGGAACATCTCGCGTTCCTCGCCACCGTGGGTTCGACCAGCCCCTATGTCGGTCTGTTTGGGACGGTGTGGGGCATCATGAACGCGTTCCAGTCGTTGGGGAACGTCCAGCATGCGACCATAGCCATGGTCGCGCCCGGAATCTCGGAAGCTCTGGTAGCGACGGCCATGGGCCTGTTTGCCGCGATCCCTGCGGTGATCGCCTACAATCGCTTCGCCAATCAGGTCGAGCGCCTGGAGACGCGTTTCGATACCTTCCTGGAAGAATTTTCCACGATCCTCCAGCGTCACACCCGGGCGGGTGCAGTCTGATCGGAGGAGATGATGGGTAGCAGCCGCGCCAGACGCAGATTGATGGGCGAGATCAACGTCGTACCTTATATCGACGTCATGCTCGTGTTGCTGGTGATCTTCATGGTCACCACGCCGCTGCTCACACAAGGCGTCAAAGTGGAGATGCCCAAGGCGGCGGCGAAACCGCTCGATATCAAGGATACGAAGAACACCGAGCCGGTGGTTCTCACGGTGGATCAGGCCGGCCAATACTATCTTAATGTGGGCGAGGATCAGTCCAAACCGCTCGAGCCGAAGATCGTCGTGGCGCGAGTGGCGGCAGTACTGAAATACAAGCCGGGTACACCCGTGTTGATCAAGGGTGACGGTCGCGTGCCTTATGCCCAGGTCGTGCGCGGTATGGTGCTGCTGCAGGCGGCCGGAGCCCCCAGCGTCGGGCTGATGACCGAGCCGCCGGACAAGCCTCTGGTGGAGCGTAGACCGTGAGCGCGGCGTCCATACGAGGCAAGTGGTTCGCGATCAACGGGCGGCCGTGGCTGTTCTCGGTGCTGGTCCATCTTGCCTTCGCCATCCTGCTCACGGTCAGTCTGGGGCTGAGTTCGCACGGGCCCAGGCCGGCACCGGGAACGGGGAAAGTGAGCGAGCCGGTCAAGGCGACCGTGGTCGACCAGAAGCTGATCGATCAGCAGCTCGCCGATCTCAAGGCGGCAGATGCCAGGAAGAAGGCGGCGGAGGAGGCACGTCAGAAGAAGCTTCAGCAGCAAGCCGATGCGGCGCGCAAGGCGCGCGAAGAGGAGCAGAAACGCATCGCGCAACTGCAGGCACAGCATGCCGCCCAGGAGAAGGCGGATCAGCAGCGGTTGACGAAACTCAAGCAGGAAGCCGATGCGCAGCAGGCCGCAGTCGCGAGCGCC
>CAVUBB010000023.1:0-352845 GCA_963739695.1 uncultured Pseudomonadota bacterium
CGCGACCTTGGCCGGCACCGCATTCATCAGGACCGAGCTCGGATAGCTCGCCGTACCGCCCGGCACATAAAGCCCCGCGGAGGCGACAGGGGTTCAGCGCTGGCCGAGCTCGACACCGCTGGCGTCCATGTAGGACTTCGTTCTCCGGCAGTTGCCGGCGGTGATGATCGAGAATGCGCGCGTGCGCGAACTTGAGCGCATCGAGGGTCTCGGCGTCCACCTGCGCCTGCGCGGCTTCGACCTCCGCTGCGGGAGACGGCGATGCCTGTCTCGCTCAAATCGACATGGTCGAATTTCTTGGTGAAGTCGATCAGCGCGGTGTCGCCGCGTTCGCGGACGCCGGCGATGATCTTGGCGACGGCGTCGTTGACGTCGGCCGCGCTCTCCCGCTTCATGCCGAGCAGGTCTTGGAAGCGCTCCTCGAAATTGCCGTCGCGCGTATCAAGCATCAGGGCCATGGCGCGCGCCTCACGCGTCTGACGCGCCGGGGCGGCGCCCGGGTGCTCGGGCTTGCTGGCGCGTGCTCAAGCTGGCCCGAGGATCGCGCATCTCGGCCTCCACGCACTCGACCTCGAGCTGGATGGTGACGTCGCCGGAGAAGGGCGAGCGTGATCTTGCCGCCCGGTGCATCGGCCGGCTCGAACTGAATCGCGGGCGGCTCCAGGACGCGGTCCGGCGCGTTCGGCCAGCAAGTCCTTGTGCTGGGCGCGGAGCACGCGGTCGAACCGCAGCGCCGTGCGGCGGCGCTGATAGTCCGTGCCCCTTTTGGTCGGACGCGCTTTCCCAATCGAAGCGGTTGAGGAGCGGCCGCGAAGCGCTTTTGCGAGGGCAGATAGGCCATATCGCCCACGCGCACGACCGCGTCTTGAAGATGCGACGACAAGACGGCAAGGTCTTCTTCGTCGAGGGCAAGCAACTTAAGCGGGGTCATGGCATCAATAAGGGCCTCTCTGGCATGGGGGTACCATGCTTTGCGTCTTGGAGAAGAAGGAATAACCCAGGCGGGGCTAGCCGGAAAGCCGCTCGATCTGCGCGCCGCAGTTGCGCAATTTCTCCTCGAGGCGGTCGAAACCGCGGTCGAGATGGTAAACGCGGCCGATGGTGGTCTCGCCTTGCGCGGCGAGGCCGGCGATGATGAGCGACACGGAGGCGCGCAGATCGGTCGCCATGACCGGTGCGCCGCGAGCCCGTTCACCCCGTGAACCAGCGCGGTGTCGCCTTTCAGATCGATGCGGGCGCCGAGTCGGGCCTTCCTGCACATGCATGAAGCGGTTCTCGAAAATGGTCTCGCGCACCTGGGAGACGCCGCGCGCGGTGCACATCAGCGCCATGAGTTGCGCCTGCAGATCGGTGGGGAAGCCGGGGAAGGGTTGGGTCTCCACGGAGACCGCATCCAGGCCATGGCCGTTCCGCGCGATACGGATGCCGGTCGGGGTCTCTTCGACCTCGACGCCCGTCGTCCGCAAGGTCTGAAGCGCCTCATGCAAGAGGTCGGGCCTCGCGCCCTCCAGGAACACGTCGCCGCCGGTGATGGCGGCGGCCATGGCGTAGGTGCCCGTCTCGATACGGTCGGGAAGCACGGCATGCTCGGCGGCATGGAGCGAGGGCACGCCCTCGATCTGCAAAGTGGAGGTGCCGATGCCCTCGATCTTCGCGCCCATCTCGACGAGGCAGGTGGCGAGATCGCCGACCTCGGGCTCGCGCGCCGCGTTTTCGATCACCGTCTCGCCGCGGGCGAGCACGGCGGCCATCAGCGCGTTGTGGGTGGCGCCGACGGAGACCTTTCCGAGCGGAATGCGATTGCCGACGAGGCCTTTCGGCGCCTTGGCGATGACATAGCCGCTGTCGAGTTCGATATTGGCGCCGAGCGCCTCGAGGGCGGCGAGATGAAGATCCACGGGGCGCGTGCCGATGGCGCAGCCGCCGGGCAGCGACACCTTGGCCTCGCCGCAGCGGGCGAGGATCGGCGCCAGCACCCAGAGCTCGCGCGCATGCGCGCGACCATCTCGTAGGGCGCCGTGGTGTCGACGATCTCGGCCGCGGTCAGCTTGAAGGTCTGGCCGTCGTTCGAACTCTGGCCGGCGCGCTTGCCGGCGATGGTGATGTCGACGCCGTGATTGCCGAGAATGCGGCCGAGCAGGGTGACATCGGCCAGACGCGGCACGCCGTGGAGCGTCAGCGTCTCCTTGGTGAGGAGGCTGGCGATCATGAGGGGCAGCGCCGCGTTCTTGGCACCGCTGATCGGTATGGTGCCCTTAAGCCGCGCGCCGCCGACAATGCGGATACGATCCATGAAGATAGCTCCCTCGCGCGACACGATAGTACCCCCTCGCGCCTTACTAAAGGCTCCCGTTTTCTTATTGGCCGCCCAAGACCCCCGTCATCGGTCCCCGGCAACAAAGAGCAAGTCTACTCCTCTCGCCTCGCCCCTGTCCCTTTTTCTTTCGGGGGCGGCGACGCCTTCTTGGCGCGGCTTTGCGCCTTGCGTTTCAACAGGTTATCGCGAAGGGCCTGCTCCAGCCGGGCGCGCCGTTCCCCGCTCTTCTGGGCCTCTGCGGCGCACCCTCATCGTCCCTCTGTCCGGCCACACAAGGCATCCCTATATCGTTTTGCGAGCCATATCATAGGGCGCTTGCGAAGTCTTGGCAGGGAGGTTTCGGGCCGTTCGCCTTGCACGCGGTGTCGCGCTATGGCAGTTTGCGCGCCGCACGCAAAGCCGCCCAGAAGCGGGGCATCTTCGCCCCTCAAGCGGCCCACCGTTCTCTTCGCCGCCGTAGCTCAGTGGTAGAGCACGTCATTGGTAATGACGGGGTCGACTGTTCAATCCAGTCCGGCGGCACCATTCCTTCAAAGACTCAAGCCGCGCTGTCGGCGTCCGGACCGCTTCCGGCGTGGAAAAAAATTGCGCGTCGGCCGCAATTCCAGCCGCGAAAGGTACCCAGTTCGCCGCCGTCCGGTCGCGCATTTGCCGCGGGCGGCTCCTAGCTTTCCACTCGGCCGGTTTCCGGCGATCTATCTCTATAGAAAGTCTACCTAGATGAAGACTGTGTTCGCGGTGCTCGTTGCGCTGGGGCTCATGGGCCCGCTCGCCACGGCTGCGTTTGCCGGCCCCGACGATTGCGGGGACGGACAGGTTTGGGATAGGATTCACAGGCCTGCGTCCAATCCCGATTAGGCGTACTTGATTTGATGTCGAAAAGCTCCGGCGGTTCACCTGCCGGGGCGTCGGCGTTTTTGCCAGTACGCTGCCGAACCAATTTGATTGCTCGAACAAGATACTCTGCCGCACGCGTCTTTTCGTCCGTTAATGGTTCAACACCATCGGAAAGGTGGGCGATTGCATTTCGAATGCCCAAAGCGAAATTGACGTCGCGAATAAAGCCATCCTTGGCAAAGCATTTTGTTGTTGCACGAGGTCGCCGAGCTTTATTTGCTGTTTTGTGCCGACGGCTGGTGGACGAAGTTCGACTTCCAGGAGTGCAGCAGCGTTGATATGCGCGAGTCAAGATCGACGATCCTTTCGACCTGTGTGAGAGTCTTCATCGTGTAGCGTATCCTCGTCTCAGGGCAGTGGTCCTCGGTTGTTCTGGGTACCGGCAAAACTCGCTTGTCCGACGCCGAACGACTGAGCTCAACCGCGTGGGGACCATTGACTGGCAGGTGGAACTACCATCGGCACGTCCATTCCAGGTGCTCGTTTGTATTGGTTCAGCGTAACGTTAAGTTTCGGCGTGCTCGAGTTAGCTAAATTAGGATAATGGACCTTCGGCAGTATTTCTGAGAATGGGGGACCAGTCCCCAACCCCCTGGAGTTTTTCGCTTTTGGCCAAAAGCGTGTGGTGGCCAGTGAGCGGGTGGAACCCCGTCCGCCTGCCCACTCGCTTCGGGCCCTGAACGGGCTCGGGTCGCTCCCCAGCGTTGCCCTGGATCCTCCGTTCGGAGGCACTTCGAGTATAGCACACGTCGGATTTCGGGCCGCGCCGGCGTTTTCTGTTTTCGAGACTCGCGGGCCTCTTCCAGCTTGCGATCGCGGCGCGGCGAAACCGGGGCGGTGTCGATGGGGAAGGGCGGCGGACCGCTGGCGTGGGCGGAAAATTCCCGGATATCTCGAACGACGTGACCAATGGTGTCACGCCCCCTGGCGATAATCCTGGCGGACACGTGGACCCGTTCACAGAAGACGCAAGGGGCTCAGCAATGCCGAAGTACTATGTTGAATCCGGCCGAGTGCGAATGATCTTGATCGCGGGAAATGCCGAACAAGCGGCCTGCAAGGCGATTCAGCGGAGTTGCCAACGTCAAGCCGAGATCTACGCCGAGCCGCCGTCGGAGACGATCCGTGACGCGGAAGCCGCAGAGTGGCAGCTTGGCGATGATATCCAGGTCAGTGAAACCGGGTTCAGCCGGGCCGAGGGTGAGAGGTTTGACGTATCGACGATCGCTTTAAAGGCGGCGGACTTGTTATTGACCCGGCGTTGAACAAATGGGTCGCGACTGCGTCGATGGGCGGACGGCGACGGGTATCCCCGCGTCAGCCCGTGATCGCGACGCGGGCGAAAGGGGGTGGCGCGGGCGGGGAACTTCTGGGAATCCCGGACTATGCCGAACGCTTCTCCGTGTTCGCCTGATTCAGCTTGTTGTAGAGCGTCTTCAGGCTGATCCCCAGCTCTTCGGCGGCGACCGGCTTGTTGCCGTCGTGGCGGTCCAGCGACTGATGGATCGCGTGCATCTCGAGATCGCGCAGCGAGATCGGCCCGAGGTCCGGCAGTGCGAAAGCCTCGCGAGCCCGAAGCGTCTGCGGCAGATGCTTCGGCGTGATCGGCGGCTCGTCGCAGAGGATCGTGGCGTGCTCGATCACGTTGGCCAGCTCGCGGACGTTGCCCGGCCAGCGTGTGCGCTCGACAGCATGTCCAGGCGTCTCGGGCGAGAACATCTCGTCGTCGGGCCGGCGTCCTCGGGCGGAAGCGGCGATACAGGTGCTCGGCCAATTCGCGGAATGTCGTCGATCCGCTCCCGCAGCGGCGGCAGAGTGGATCTCGAACGTGTTGATGCGGAACATCAGGTCTTCGCGGAAGTCGCCGTCCTCGACCATCTCGGTCAGGTCGCGGTGCGTGGCGCAGACCACGCGGACGTCGCAGCTGCAACGACTCGTTGTCGCCGACGCGGCGGATCTCGCCGCTTTCCAGCACCCGCAGCAGCTTGGCCTGCATCGCCTTGGGCAGTTCGCCGATTTCGTCGAGGAACAGCGTGCCGCCGTCGGCGACTTCGAACAGCCCGACGCGGTGCTCGTCGGCGCCGGTGAAGGCGCCCTTGCGATGGCCGAACAGCTCGCTCTCGATCAGCGTTTCCGGCAGCGCGCCGCAGTTGATGGCCACGAACGGCATGTCGGCTCGCAGGCTCTGCTCGTGAACGGCCCGGGCGACCAGTTCCTTGCCGGTGCCGGTTTCGCCGAGGATCAGCACGGTCGAGTTGGTCGGGGCGACCTTGGCGATCAGCTCGCGGACGTGCTGCATCGGTCGCGACGTGCCGATCAGGTCGCGGCTCGCCTTCGAGCCGTTCGAGCTGCCGCTTCAGCGCCCGGTACTTGTTCGTCAGCTCGCGCTTCTCGGCCACGCGCGCGAGCAGGGCTTCCAGCTCGACCAGCTTGCAGGGCTTGGTCAGATAGTCGAACGCGCCGTGCCGCAGCGCGGCGACGGCCGTCTCCAGCGACGACTTGCCGGTCAGCACGACCGCTTCGGTGTCGGGCGACAGTTCCTTGGCCCGCGCGATCACCTCGATGCCGTTCATGCCCGGCATGTCGAGATCGACCAGGATGCAATCGTAGGTATTGCGTTCCAGGGCGGCGACGGCGGTCAGCCCGTCGGGGCAGACGGTCACTTCGTGCCCCATGCGCGGCAGTTCGAGGCTCATCAGTTCCTGCAGCGACGGTTCGTCGTCGGCGAACAGCAGCTTCAGTCGTTTATGCGGCTTGTGCGATTTCGTTCATGAGTTCTTCCTGTCTGCGTCGACCAAGGGAAGCGTGACGCGGAACTGCGATCCCTGGCCGGGCCCGTCGCTGTCGGCTTCGATCTCTCCCCCGTGGTCGGCGACGATGCGATAGGTGATCGACAGCCCAGGCCGGTGCCCTGCCCGTCGCGGCGGCGGGTGAAGAACGGCTCGAAGAGATGTTCGAGCACTTCGCGGCTCATGCCGCAGCCGTCGTCGCGGACGACCAACTCGGCAATCTGCCGCCGCGCGCGTGCAAGCTCGACGCGCACGGTGCCGTCCTCGTCCAGGCTGTCCAGGGCGTTGGTGAGCAGGTTCGAGCACGACCTGCTTGATCTCCTGCGCATTGACCGGCGCCACCACGGCTTGCCCGCACGTCGAACTCGATGTTCTTCCGCGGTACCTGCCCAGGTGGCCGACCATCTCGATCACGCCTCGACCAGTTCGCCCAGATCGGTCGTCTGCCGTCTGGCGAATCGCCCATGCGGGAAAAGTCGAGCAGCTTTTCGGTGATTTCCTTGCAGCGAAAGGCCTCGTCTTGAATGCGGCGCAGATACTTCCGCAGCACGAGAATCTCCGGATTGTGCTCATCGTCTGGCAGCCGTCGTCCTGCTGGATGCATGTCGGCAACCGCATTTCCAGCGATTCGGCACACCAGGCGATCGAAGCCAGCGGATTGTTGATCTCGTGGGCGACGCCGGCGGCCAGAAAGCCGACGCTGGCCAACTTCTCGCTGCGCACCACCTCCTTTGTTCGCTGCCGAACCTGCACGTCGGCTGGCGAATCTGTATCCAGGTCGTCGCGGATACGCTGGAACCGGTCGGTCATGTCGTTCATGGCGTCGGCCAGTTCCGCGACCTCGTCCTTCGTGTCCAGATGGATGCGGTAATTGAAGTCGCGTTCGACCGCCACGCGTCGCGAGCCCTGGATCAGCATCTGCAGCGGCCGGAAGATGGCGCGGTAGATGAAGACCATCAAGACTCCAGTAATCACGAGCGCCGAGGAACTGGAGATCCAGCGTGAGCACGATCCACGTGCGGTACTGGCCGCGGACCTCGCTGACGATCTGGTACATCCGCTGTTGCAGGTAAAAGGGCAGCTGTAACGCGGCCTTGTGGGAATCGGCCAAGGCTTCGTCCAGCGCCTCGACGTGCAGCTTGTTCATCACCCAGGCGTCGTCGGCGTTTTCCCGGGCGACGCGCTGCAGGGCCGCGTGCATCTCCGCGATCGCCTCGCGCTCGGGCAGCTGCCGCAGGCGTGTCCGACGTGCGTCCCTGTTCCTGCTCGAATTGTTCGACAGCTTGGTTTCGTATTCGCTGCAGTTTCTCCTGGACTTCCAGAAAGATACCGCGGAACTTTTCCCGCAGTTCCTGGCTGCCGTAGCCGAGTCGTCCCAGGTCTTCCTGCCGGCGGACCTTGCTGAGAATCGCTCGCAGCTCGCCGATGTTGTACGACAGTTCGGATACCAGACGCAGTTCCGAGGCCCGGTTGTGGCTGATCGTCCGGGCCAACTGGCGATAGGCGTAGACACCGCGAAAGCTGCTGAACGCCAGGATCGCGACGATCAGCAGCAGCATCGCCATCCCGAGCAACAGCTTGTGAAGAATCAGCCAGCGGTGACGCAAGGCGACCTCCTTGTCGCTTTCACGCAATCCGGTAGCCCGCAGCATAAGCCACACCGTACGTCCGACGGCCGGGCTACCCTCGGGTGCGAGCACTCCATGCCAGCACGGGGGCCGAATCTGCCGATTGCAGTCGGCAGCGAGGTCAGAGTGTAACAACGAAACGGGAGCCGGGGCAAGATCAGCGTGGGACGGTCCCCTTGGGCGGAGGCGGCGGAGGCCCTTCGCCGCCAAACGTCAGCTGCGATTGTCCGCCCACGATCTCGTCCAACTTGCCAAAGACGTAGGTGGGTAACGCGTCATCCAGAAATTTGCCCGACGACAGCATATTAGCGAAACTGTTCTGCATCTCCTTGGCCAATTCGCCCTGCGCATTCTCCGATTCCACGTATCCGTAAGACCGCATGTCCACCGATCTCTCATAGGACCACCGCTCTCGGCCCGTGGAGTCCTTCAGGGTCATCACACAGGTCAGGCGTTGCTGAGCGAACGACTGCTCGACCGACCCGCCGCGGCGCGGAAACGGCGTCGGAAAGCGCGAGTGGGACCGCGATACGCCGATCTGGCTGCCGGTGGTGCCTGACCGGCTGGAAACAAGTAATGTGAGGGGAGCCGCCGCGTCGACCTTGAGCCCTCGGTTCTGCAGCGTTTCGGCAAGGATACTCTGGAGAGCGTCCCGGGAGTTGGCAACGCCCGGCACGGCCAGTTGCACATCCAGGCGGACGCTCATTCCGGGGCCCAGGACTAATTGTTCTTCCAGGGTGACGAAGTCGATTTTCAGTTTCGCCGAAGCGCCCGGCATCGGGTGCCCAACCAGGAACTTCGGCCCGCTGAACGACTGGTCGCGTGGGGTGCAGCACCAGTTGCGATCGTCGGGGCCATCACTGGCCACCATCATGTTCGACGGCACGAAGTATCGCCAGACGACCGCCCGATTGTCCACGTCGATCAGATATTGGTTATCCAGCAACAGGTACCGCCACCCCCGCCAGGCCAGCCCGCCGCTCTGGCGGAATACGACGCCTGGACAACGTCGCTCGGCAGCGGAAACTCATGCTCCAGCTTTCCGGTTCGCAGATCCCAGCGGGCCAACGCCCTGTCCAGTCGCCCCGAGACGATCGCCGCCAACTCCTGGCCGTCCGGCCGAAAAGCGGTCCTCAGCAGCGTGACCCCCGTCGCCGGCGTCGGCAGATCGCCCCGGCACTCGCCCGTGGCCGTCTCGAAGATGCGGATTTGTTCGTTGTGGACTCCGACAAGGTACTTCCGCCCGGGACTGATCGCGGCGGGTTGGCCGAAGTCTTCGAAGACGTAGACGGCGCGGCAATCGGGCAGCTGCCAGACGGCCAATTTGCCGGCCGCGTTGATGGTCAACAGCTGACTGTCGCTCAAGAATCGCGCGAACTTGACGTGCTTGGGACTCTCGCGGCTGGCACGCGCCTCGATCGTTTCCGTCTCGTAAGGGCGCCAGCCGACGATGTGCTTCAAGGGGCTGAACGAGATGACATCCAGCCGATCATATTGCCCGCTGGGTTGGCGGAATCCGACCAGCACATGATCGCCCGAAGGACTGACGTCCAGCATTTCGTAGACGTTGGGCAGAGGCACGTCGCGACTCTTCCGGCCCGAATCCAAGTCGTATCGTTCGATCAGGTTCGTCGCCTGGGCGGATCGCCCGGAACTGCTGGGACGGTGCGCGTTCTTCTGGATCGCGACACGCCCCGACTCGGGTGCGGCGAATATCAGGGCCTTGACCGTTTCCTGATCGGTGGCGACCAGCACCTCGCGGTCGAGCTGCTTGTCCGATTCGCCCGCCGGGTCGACCGCGGCGGCCCAGTCGACGAACCCATTGGGCACGGTGACAGGCCGGGCCGACAGCCAGTTGGCTTTGACCAGCTCGGGCAGAACGGTGTCGACGGCCATCCCGCCGCTGCGAACCGTTTCGAAGACCTTCTGCAGGTCTTTCTTCGGGAGATCGACGACGGTCAAGGCATCGCCGCTGCGCGGCTGATCGACGACCGCCAGCATGCGATCCAGCCCCAGCATCAATCGCTGGTGCCGGCGGTCCTCGGGAAAGGTCCAGACGTCGATGCCACTCTCTGCGTCCAGCAGGACGGTGCCACAGTAAGGAGCCCCGGCAATTGGGGACCCACTGCAGATAGGCGTTGAAAGAACGCAGCCCCGCGCTGGTGTCGTAAGCGTAATCCAACAGGATCTCGCCGCGGGCAAAATCCCAACATACCAGGTGCGTCCCGTTGGAGAATTCCAGCATGGCCGCCAACCGCGAGCCGTCGTGGGAAAAGGCCGTGGCGAGGCAGCGATTGGGAACGGATGGCAGCGGAGCATGCCCGACGCAACGTCCACCCTCCATCTCGTAAACGGCCAGGCGATCGCCTTCGATCAATGTCAATAGGTAACGCCCGCCCGGCGTCAGCATCGCCGATTCCCGCAGCGGCCGCCGCTCGTCATGGCCCACAATGAATTCCGCGTTCTGCACGCCCGTGGTGACGTCCCAGCCGCGGACCACCCACTCGCGAAAGCCGTTCTCGACCGCGATGTACTGGTGCGGAGCGGCAAAGTCCTGATAGTCCGAGCGGAAACCTCCCGGTTCCAGCATCTGGACCATCTCGCCGTTCACGAACGACCAGATGCCCAGCCTGGCGCCCGCCGCCAACCGCAAGGGGACCGCTGCATAGCGCCCGTCGGGGCTGAAGATTTTGGGGTTCTCCATGTCGTCGAATACGGCCTGGGCTCCGATCTCCTTACCGGT
Organism: uncultured Pseudomonadota bacterium; assembly: GCA_963739695.1. Taxonomy (GTDB): domain Bacteria; phylum Pseudomonadota; class Gammaproteobacteria; order Natronospirales; family CAVUBB01; genus CAVUBB01. The sequence continues at coordinate 10,375 of CAVUBB010000023.1, forward strand.
TCGCAGATCGAATACCTGGGCGATGGTGTGCCGCTGGTTGTTGCGCCCGGTGACCAGGACGTAATTGCTGGGCCGAGCCGGGAAGATCACCGAACCGGTGGACGGCACCGGAATGGAGATCTTGCCCTTCCGGTAATCGATCGCCTGCGCCGGGGTGTCGATCTGAGCTTCCCACGGGACGAAGTCGCGACGCTCGGTTCCGGCCGCGTCGTCCCGCGCGTCAGAACCCGGAGCTCCCGCGCCCGACGCCCGGGGCCTGGAACGAGTCGCGTCGGCCAGATTCGGCACCGTGGGCAACGTCGCGCTGTGATCCGCCGCCGGTGAGGTGTCGCGCGTGCCGCTCGGAGAAGAGCCCCGGGGTGTCGTCCTCGCCTGGTCTTCCGAGGTCGTCGAGGCGTCCTGCGTGGCCGCCTGCGTACTCGAGCGATTGCCCGCCGATCGGGTTGAGGTGGACGGCTGGGCTCGACGTGCGCCGGACGAAGTGAATCCGCGGGGATTCGGCCTCGACGGGTTGCCATGGACAGGCGGGGCGGACGCCGCGACCCCGGACCCCGGGCTCACGACGGGTCGATCCGATGTTCCGCGGAGCAAGGACGATACGATCAAAACCAAAATGACCAGGACGGTCGCGGCCCCCCCGACGCCGATTGCGATCCAAGCCGCCTTGGGCAGCCCTTCACCGCTTTCTGCTACGACTCCCTGCCCCGGAAAGACTTCGCCGAGCGGCACCGTCACGATATTACCGCATGTGTTGCACCGTGCAGCCGTACCCGCCATCTGGTCCGGGACGTTGAACTCACGACCGCATTGCGAACAGAAAAACTGGATGGTCATCACATCCACCCTTTCAATGATTGCGACCCACCTACCAGACTAGCGGTAAGCAGCGGTCCCGGCAATGTTGTTGCACTGGCTGATCCGCGTGCCTCGCAACCGGTGTGATGCGTGCCGACGACGCAGCGCCTCACGGGACCGTCGACGCCGGCCGGCCGCTGTCTACGCTCCGACGGGCCAGCCGATCAGCCAGAACAGCAGACCCGCGGCCCGCCGCCCAGCACGATCCAGATCGCGGTGGGCTTCCATCGCAAAGCGGCGAACGTCGCGGACGCGGCGATCAGCAATGCGGGCCAATCCGGTGCCAGCCAATCGGCTGTGGGAAAAAAGACTTGGACCGACAGCTCGATAATCACGGCCGCCATCAGACCGATCGAAGCGGCGTTGACGGCATCCAGAAACGCCGCCGTCCAGCGGCTCTTACGCAAGCGGGGCACGATCGGGTTGGTGACCACGACCAGCACGAACGAAGGCAGGAAAACGCCCAAGGTGGCTACCGCTGCCCCGGCCAGGCCGAGCCCATGACCACCCTGATTGGCCATGACGACGTATCCGATGAACGTGACCGTCGAAAGGATCGGGCCGGGCGTAAACTGCCCGATGGCGACCGCGTCCAGCAGTTGATCTTCCGTCAGCCAGCCATAGCGGTCGACCAATCCGCCTTGCAGGTACGCGATCAGCACGTAGCCGGTCCCGTAGAGTACCACCCCGACTTTCAGGAAAAAAACTCCCAGCTCGGTCAGCATGGCCGCGCCGCTTGCCGCGCCAACGGCGGCCAACGGAGCAGAGAGCCAGCCGAACAGGCACGCCGACGGCTTGCCCGATCCCGCACCGACCATAACGGCGGCCCCGGCTGCGCTCTGGGAATTCTTCGCGGCCGGTGGACGGCGTCGAGACCACAGCAAGCACAACATCCCCAGTATCGCTCCGGCCAGCAGCGCGGGGATTTCGCCGATACCGAAGATCGACAGGCTGCCGACGCCCATGGCGATCGCGCCGACGATCCGCCCGTCGATCGCCTTTCGTCCCAGCGCCAGCAAGCCGTGAAGATGATAGCCAGCACCGCCGGCTTGATGCCGGCGATCACCGGTAAGACCTGCGGCTGCTGGCCATGTTCGACGTACAGCCAGGCGAAGAAAGTCGTGATCAGAACGGCCGGCGTGATGAAGCAGAAACCGGCCACGACCAATCCGGCCAGGCCGCCGCCCACGAAACCGACATGGATCGCCATCTCCGTCGAATTCGGCCCGGGTATCAGGTTGGTCGCTCCGATCAGGTCGATGAAATGCTGCCGCGTCAGCCAGCCGCGCCGTTGCACGACCTCGTCTTCCATCAGGGCCAAATGCGTCGCCGGGCCCCCGAACCCGATGGTTCCCAGCTTGAGAAACAAGCGCGATTTCCCCCAATCGTGAACGCATGGGGATTATCTTAGGCGAGCATGCGAAGATCGACTACCCGTAGGTCCACGTCGATACAGTGTGCACGCGAAACAAGATGGGAGACGGGCGCTCAGGTTGCAGCGAAGAAGAAGGGGTGGGACACAGGCATCCTGCCTGTGCAGATCATGGCCCCTGGAATGTTGCGGCGTCCCGCCGCGTGCTGCTGGAGATGAGTCGAGGTAAGTGAGACTGCATGGATGAAGTCACTGGACCGGTTGTGGCGATCAGCAGACAACGCGCAAACGTTGTTCCAGTTTCGACATCGCGACCATCAACTGGTTCCATTCCGCGAACAGCTCGGCCGTGTCGTGAACCGGGGCATCGTTCCGCCCGAAGCCTATCTCGCTGGTTCGGATAGTCTCCCCCAGAACATAGCAGCCTCGCTCCCGGATCCGCCGATCTTTTCCTGCGGATCCGAGCGGGTCGTCGGGGCAGATCGGCATCACTTGTTCCAGGCACAGATGCACGGCCCACAGCGCCGCGCCGCGATCGTCGTCGGCATCGGTGACCAACTGCATCGTGCCGGATTCCACATAGTACTTCGCCATCGTTTTCTTCCTTTCGATTGGGAACGAATCCTTCCTTGCCGGGCCGCGTAGCCCGCAGAGTTGACCGCACGCGGTCACAAACGTCGCATTACTCCTATCATCGCGTACCGAGTGACACGGTTGGTCCCTGGTTGCACGGAATCCAGAATTCGTGGTGAAAAGCACGATGGATCGTGACCAGACGAACCGCTTAAGAGGCGGAACAGCCACCGCAATGGAATTGTTGGCCGGCTGCGGACGAAGGCAAGCCAAACGGCGCTGATCGGGGATGAAAACCATGCCAGGCGCTGACAGGGATGCTAGCAGACTCAAGCCACGACGTCGCGAACGACGCTGCCGTGCACGTCGGTCAGGCGGTAGCGGCGGCCTTGGTGTTTGTAGGTCAGCCGCTCGTGGTCGATTCCCAGCAGATGCAGAATCGTGGCGTGCAGGTCGTGGACGTGAACCGGATCCGCGGCGATGTTGTAGCTGAAATCGTCCGTCTCGCCGTAGCGTGCATGCCCGGCCTTGACGCCGCCGCCGGCCATCCACATCGTGAAGCAGCGCGGATGGTGGTCGCGGCCGTAGTTCGTCGCCGTCAGCTTGCCCTGGCTAGTAGATCGTGCGGCCGAATTCGCCGCCCCAGACGACCAGCGTGTCGTCCAGCATGCCGCGCTGCTTGAGATCCTGATCAGCAGCGCGGCCGCACGCCTGGTCGGTCTCCTGGCACTGCGTGCGGATCCCGCCGGGCAGATTGCCGTGCTGGTCCCAGCCCTGGTGGTACAGCTGGATGAACCGCACGTCCCGTTCGGCCAGCCGCCGGGCCAGCAGGCAGTTGGCGGCGAACGTTCCCGGCTTGCGGGCTGTCGGGCCCGTACAGTTCGAACGTGCTGTCCGGCTCGTCGGACAGATCGGTCACTTCCGGCACCGATGGTCTGCATGCGGAAGGCCATCTCGTACTGCGCGATCCGCGCGTCGATCTGCCGGGTCCAGCGTCCGCTGCGTACTGCAGATCGATGCAGTTCGCGCAGATGGTCGAGCATCTGCCGCCGGCTCGCTGCGGCGAGACGCCCGTCGGGATTGTTCAGATACAGCACCGGATCCTTGCCCGCGCGGAACTGCACGCCCTGGTGCATGCGACGGCAGAAACCCGCTGCCCCACAGCCGGGCGTACAGCGGCTGGCCGCCCTTGTCCTTGGTGATCAGCACGCACGAAGGCCGGCAGGTTCTCGTTTCGCTCCCCAGCCCGTAGCTGAGCCAGGCCCCGATGCGAGGGCCGGCCCGGCGATCTGGGAACCGGTTTGGAAGAACGTGATCGCCGGGTCGTGATTGATCGCCTCGGTGTGCATCGACTTGATGAAGCAGAGGTCGTCGGCCACCTTGGCCGTGTGCGGCAGCAGATCGCTGAGCCACGCGCCGACTGGCCGTGCTGCTGGAACTTGAAGATCGAACCGGCCAGCGGCAACGACGCCTGGTTGGCCGACATGCCGGTGAGACGCTGGCCCCTGCGCACCGAGTCGGGCAGTTCCTGGCCGTTCAGTTCGTTCAGCAGCGGTTTGTAGTCGAACAGATCCAGTTGCGACGGCCCGCCGCTCATGAACAGGTAGATCACCCGCTTGGCCTTGGGCGGATGGTGCGACTGCTGCAGCACGCCGCCGCCGGTCGCCCTGCGCACTGATCCGCCCATCAGATGCGCCAAGCCGCGGTGCCCAAACCCAGAACTGGTCGGGAAAAGAAATGCCGGCGAGTTAGGAGATTGTCTTGGCTCATGTTCCTCTTCCTCATGCGCAATCTGGGCGTGGAACGGGATCGAGGCGGTGTGTCGTGGTCAGCGATGCCTCGACGAATGTTGCTCGCCGATGGCTTCGTGTTAAACGGCATGTCGGCAGGTGGGCGATCACTCGTTTCTTCACCGTTTCGTCAAAGTTCAATAACGTCTGCGCGACAACCGTCATCGCGGCCAATTCGGCCGCGTCCAGGTTCTCGTCGCGATGGTCGTCCCCGATCGCTAAGAAATGCTCGGCTTCCTCGGGGTCGTTTGCCAGTCCGGCTCGTGCTTCGGAACAGAGCTTGCAGGATCCGCAATTCGGCCTCCTCGGGTCGGCGGCTGGTCAGCAGCCGAAACATCCGCGTCAGCCGGGCAACGTTGTCCGTCTCGGCCCGCATCATCCGCTGGGCCAATGCACGAGCCGCTTCGACGTATTGGGGGTCGTTCAGCAGACGAGGGCCTGCAAAGGGGTCGACGTCGTTTGCCGCTTGACCGCACAAACATCCCGTTTCGCCGCATCGAGGGTCAACATCGCTGGTGGCGGGGACGTCCGTTTCCAGTACGTGTACAGACTGCGACGATGGCTCCCCTCATTCGTGCGTCGCGCTGGTATTCGACGCCGGATTTCTCCTCCCATAATCCCGCCGGTTGATACGGTTTCACGGGCGGCCCGCCGAATTTTCTCCACCAATAATCCTGGCTGGTGAACAGGGCGGTGTCGCGAATCATTTCCGCGGGCCAGCGATAGCTGCAACCGTGCGCCAGCAGTTCGTTTTGCGGATACCCGCGCGAAGGCCAGGCGCCACAACTCGGATGCCTGCCCCCAGGATACCGGGCGCGACATGTTCCACCACGATCGGCGGCAGGTAGCGCAGCAGCCAGCCGCGCCTGAGCATGATGAAGCCGATGGCGAAGGCAGCGACCGAAGGTTTGATCATCACAAAGCGCGGGTCTGCGGTCATCAGCGAGGCCGATCCCAGCACGATTACCAGGGCGAGACTTGCCCACTGCATGGGCGTCACGGTCTTGCCGGTGAGCATGAGCCAGGCAATCTGGCCGATGCCGGTGGCAATGCCAAGGGCGATGCCGACCGTCACACTCCCGGTAAGCGTATAGATAGCGACAAAGATGATCGTCGACAGAAAATCCGCCGCCAGCGGCCGGAACGCGTTGAAAAAATGCCTCATTGGCCATCTACCCGGTTACGGTGAAAGGCGACGCGTATACGTCGCCACAGTCGTGCTGTCGCGACCAGACCTACCCCAAGCTGGCCGACGATCATCACGACAGGATCGGTGCGACCCTCGACGCTCCGATGCACGGTCGCCACCACCAAGCCATCACCCTCGTCGGCTTCCGGTGTCCGCAGAACGAACTCCGTATTGGGTCGATGGCGAAAATTTGTGCCGGACAGACAGGAATTGGGCTTTGCGGATGCGTTCAATGGGGGGTCTTTTCGTATACGTTGTAAATTTATACTGTAGATTATATCCTTTTGCAATCTATCGTCACGAATAGTTCTCGTCATGCCCCGGGTACTGACCGACGCTGAAGTCGATGACTTTCGGGACCGCCTCTGTGAAACCGCCACCCGGCTGTTTGCCGACAGGGGCATCGAGGGTTTCACCATGCGCCAACTGGCCGCGGAACTGGGCGTTTCCCCCATGACCCCCTATCGTTACTTCCGAGACAAGGAAGCGATACTGATGGCCGTGCGCATCCGCGCGTTCAACCGGTTCTCCGAGGCGCTGGCGGCCGGCGTCGCCAGCCAGGAAGCCCATGTCGCCCGCGCCAATGGCGCCGCCCAGGCCTACATCCGGTTCGCCCTGAGCAATCCGGCCGCCTACCGCCTGATGTTCGATCTGGCGCCGCACGCGGCACAAACTTCAGTCGAACTCACCGCCGCCACGGAACGAGCCAGAGCGGCCATGACCCGGCACATAGTACCGCTGGTGGAGGACGGAATTCTGGCGGGTGACGCGCAGCTCATGGGTCATGTTTTCTGGGCCGTCCTGCACGGTGCCACCATGCTGGCCCTGGCGGACAAGCTCACGAAGGAATGTGACCTGCAGACCTTGGTCGACAATGCCTTCACCGCGCTCGCGGCCGGCTTTGCACCGTCGCCTCCAACGGGCTAGTTCGGAACAAGAAGCATCGAACACGTGATATCGCAGGATTATGGATGCCGCGTTCGTTGTTGGTTTTATCCTTGATCCCGGTGGTGTTAGACGAGCTTAGTTTGTCTAAGAGTTTTTACTCTGACCCCAAATACCCCCATCAACGCGATCAATGGCGAGGCCACCACCGCCGTGCCCGGCCGCAGCAGCGCCGGAATCTGATAGCAAAGCGACTTGCCGCCACCGGTCGGCATCAGCACCAGCGCGTTACGCCCACCAGCCAGCGATTCGATGATCTCGAACTGCGGCTTGCGGAATTCCGTATAGCCGAAAGTGTCGTGCAGTATGCGATGAGCGGTTTCGGAAAGCGCGTTAGCGGATTCGGGCAGGTGGTTCTGGGTCATATCCTTGGCAGTGATTCTGAGGAAAGCCGCACTCTACGCGAGACGGCAGTGAGCGTCCAAGGTCGTGGTCGGACGCCTATTCTCCGCCTCCCAATCTAACTACGCGTCTGAATTTAAAAAGAGGCCATCAAGCGACCCCTGACCAGAGGTGGAATCTACTTGAGCATCTAGATGAAAGAATTCACGGTAGCCAAATAGTCCGTTCGTGTATCGGACAGCGGAACTTCGCTTCCAATCTCTCGAGAGCAAGGTAGCAAGTTCAAGGCCAATTTCAGCTCTTCCTAGTCGGTCATTCCTCGACAAAATCCCATCGAGCAATTTCATCGCTTCGGCCTCGGAAACCGCTTCACGTAAACGGGCGGATGGATCAATCGACTCACGGTATCCGCGGAGCGCTGGCGCAAGCTGTAAACTCTCGTCTTGCCAGGTCGTCAGCCCCAACGCAATCAGGTCTGCTGCGGCATTCCTCCAACCGTTCACCTTCACCCTTTGTCGGGAAACTAGATTCCCTTCACAGAGTGACTTTAAGATAGCCAAAGAATCTTCAGGGCGCCCCGCAGCCAAAAATACTGGGCCCCTGCCACTATAGCGACGGCCGATAGATGTATTTCCAAACCCGGGACCCTTCTCTTTCGAAGAAAACACTCGAATCCCACCCGGTATCGGTTCTGCAAGGCCCGCAAACTCAAACCACGGCAGTAGACGAGAGAGGTAGCGATCACGGGTAGCAGACTTGACGTTGGCGCTAGAGTAGAGCTCTCGAACTAACTGCACGCCTTGCCGTTGGGATATCGATTGTTCTTCTTCCGCTTCATGGAGAAGGGCTTGATAGATAATATGCTCGGAAAATTGGTCTCGCATGCGCTGAGGAATCCAAGATTCCCAATCAGCCTGCAAGAGACAGTGTTTCGCATCTTCGGTTTTTCCGCAGATAACCAGGTTCTGCAAATCTGTAATAATATTTATTATAGTCTTCTCTGAGTACCCTAGATTGGAAGCAATCTCTGAGGTACTCATTGGTCCATTGTTGGCAAGGACCGCGCAAACGGAGAGACTCATGCTGATAGTTGAGTTTGGAATGTAGGTCCAAGGGATGTGTGGCACCTTGCCCTCAGTTAGATAGTCTCTAAAAATATCCCAATAAACAGCAAGCCGTTGACCAGCTCGTACAATCAGCCTCCGGTCGATAAGACTCTTAATGACATTATTTTTATAACGTTCATAGACATCCATGGAATCTGCGGGGGAATTTTCCGCTATGTATCGCAAGCAAGAGACTTGTGACTCCGTTAGCGGTCGAAGGTCCTCGTCAAATAGATATTGAACATTCAGACGGCTCCCGACTAGATCTACCTGGGAGGCTCCGTTTTCAATTTGATTGTATACGTGGATACATAGTTTTTTGAGAAACCATGGAAGACCCTGTCCTTGTTCGTGTAACTGTCTACGTAACGGCGCAATTAACTTCTGACCGAGTTCTTTTTCGAACTGAGTGATGAGGCGCGAGGATTCCGTTGAATCGAAGGGGCCAATGACTTTCGTTAGCCTATGATCGCGAAGTTCGTTCCATAACTGGTAAGCAGGATTGGTATCCGACAGCGAAATTCCAGTGCGCCATGAAAAGCCGAGGACAAGATTTCCGGTGAGCGCACTGGCATCTAGAGCGAAACGCCTAAACGCACGGAAAACGGGGAATAGCTCGTCTTTTGTGAACACTTCCTCGAACTGGTCGAAGAAAATTACAAGCACTTTGCGTTCTGCTCTAAGGGTATGGAGAACGGTCTGAATTGATGGGCTCGCGAGTAAGTTATCAGCGTCGTCAATCTGAGGTTCGGATATCTCCGCAAGGAAACCACCAGCGACGGCTGCCTGAATTGCGCACAACAGCGCTTCAGTTACAAATAGGGGGCCACGCGCCGAACGGATGTCAACTGGGAAGAGAAAGTATTTATGCCGCCACTTGATATTCCGGAAGCGCTCAGCGAGCTTTGCAACTAGCGATGATTTGCCAAAGCCCGAGTCCCCAACTAGAGCAAAGATTCGTGTATTTGTCTGGTGTTCTCGGACGTTTCCTAAATAGCTCCAAACGTCCTTTTGCAGTTCAATCCGGCCTACAAAATCTGACGGGCGGCACGGGCGATAATCTATTAGATTATCTGCCGTTGCAATCTGGCTTACGACCTCGACGGCAGGCTCATCGATTTGCGTATCGGCATGGGCCTCGCTCGATAGCGCTGGGCCAGTATAGGGCGCGATAGGTAGCCCCTCTAGGATATCGTTTTCATCCAGAATAGATCTTAGTGCTTCAAAGCGCTCCTCGGCGAGTTGCGTATGGCTGAAGACTAGAACCTGACGGGGGCGACCTTTGTGTTGCTCTTGAAGCAACCAAACATACTCAAAATATGGATAGATGAATAACGTTGCGTGGGATATCTCTACTGGAAGTGAACTCGGCAACTTCGGGGCCTCACCAGAATCCTCCATGGCCGTTAGAAATATTTCTGGCGCATAGTACGCAAAGCTTATTCGGTCGTCTTTCTTAAGGTCTTCAAGAGCACCTTTTGCTCCTTTTGATAGGGGACTGGCCGAGAATAAGGCCAATCTACGCAACCTCCTCCGGAAGGCCTGCCCTACCATGAGGTCAATGACGTTTGCACTTATCGTTGATTCATTGAATTTGCATTCGATATAGACGTCATCGCCAGATGGCTTATGGACTGCAAGCAAGTCGATTTCCATTCCGGTGAAAGCAATTCGGCTAGTTGTCTCATAGGATTGTCTTCTTAGGAGATCGTTAGCCAAGGTCTCAAGAAAAGCGCCCTTCTCGTCATTGTTCCATGCGCTAGGTACTGCAATCCGTAGTGATTTTTCAAGCGACATAGCCCCTGCGTCCCTTGATCATGGCCTTCCGGCTTGGGTTAGATGAACTCTATTGCCGATGAATTGCCGCAATAGAGTCCTAGCATAGACCGAATATGGGGGATTCGCAGCTAGATTGGCCTGATACAGCTAGAGTCTGCCAAAGTTGAGATCTAGTTGAGCAGCGAATTTCGTTTCGAGGACAAGGCAAAAGGCCGGCCGGGAAGCGCAGTTACCAATTAGGTAATGAGCATCCCCGGTCGGCCTTTTAACGCCGTAGTCGGGCGAAAGGCGCGCTCAGGCGCCTGGGCGAAAAGACGCCGTCAGGACTTGGTCCAAAGTTCCATGAAGTCCGTAACCTTCATCCCTTCCAGCGCCGCCTGATCCTTACAAGCCGCTTCGATCCTCGATGCCTGCTCGGCATCAAAGATTCCGGCGATCGCATCCTGGAACTTCTTCACCAGCACGGGAATGCCTTCGTCGCGGCGCTTGCGGTGGCCGATTGGGAAGTCGATGGAGACCTTCTCGGTGCTGGAGCCGTCCTTGAAGAACACCTGGATGGCGTTGCCGATGTAGCGCTTCTCTGAATCGTAGTAGTCCCTGGTGAACTGCACGTTCTCAACCACCTGCATCTTGGCGCGCAGGGCATCGACACGCGGGTCGGCAGCCACTCCGTCTTCGTAATCCGCCGCGGTGAGGCGGCCGAAGATCATGGGGATGGCCGACATGTACTGGATGCAGTGATCGCGATCTGCCGGGTTGTTGAGTGGGCCTGTCTTGTCGATGATGCGTACGCCCGGTTCCTGCGTCTCGATGACGACTTTCTCGATGTCGTCCAGGCGATCCTTCACTTCGGGGTGCAGCTTCATGGCGCACTCCACGGCCGTCTGGGCATGGAACTCGGCCGGGAAGCTGATCTTGAACAGCACGTTTTCCATCACGTAGCTGCCGTATTCGCGCTGGAACGCGAAGGGCTTGCCCTTGAACAGCACGTCGTAGAAGCCCCAGGTGGGCGCGGACAGTGCGGTGGGGTAACCCATCTCGCCGGTCTGGCAGATGAGCGCCAGGCGCACGGCGCGGGAGGTGGCATCGCCCGCCGCCCAGCTCTTGCGCGAACCAGCGTTCGGCGCATGACGATAAGTGCGCAGCGCGCCACCATCGATGAACGAATGCGAGACGGCGTTGATGATCTGCTCGCGCGACAGGCCCAGCATCTTGGCGACGACGGCGGTGGAGGCGAGGCGCACCAGCAGCACGTGATCCAGACCCACGCGGTTGAAGGAGTTTTCCAGCGCCATCACGCCCTGGATCTCGTGCGCCTTGATCATGCCCACGAGCACGTCTTTCATGGTGAGGCCGGGTTTGCCTTGGGCTTGGGCCTGGCGCGAGAGGTAGTCGGCCGTGGCGAGGATGCCGCCGAGGTTGTCCGAGGGGTGGCCCCACTCGGCCGCGAGCCAGGTGTCGTTGAAATCCAGCCAGCGGATCATGGCGCCGATGTTGAACGCGGCCATGACCGGGTCCAGCTCATAGTTGGTGCCCGGCACGCGCGCGCCGTTCTTGAGCCCGGCCCCCGGAACCACCGGACCCATGAGCTTGGTGCAGGCCGGATACTTCAGCGCCAGCATGCCGCAGGCCAGCGTATCCATGAGGCAGTAGCGCGCAGTCTCCAACGCTTCGGATGATGTGATCTCATGGCCGATGACGTAATCGGCGATGTCCGTCAGCACCTGTTCGGGGTCGGGTCGCTTGGCGGATTTGATATCGTGCGCGCTCATCTGAAGTTCCTGTCTGGTTGAAGTGGATGTTGGAAAATTATTGCGGGATCAGCTGTAGGCGAAGCCGAGTATGCTGGCAGCGCGATAGAGCATGACGATGGCCGAGATCAGCATCACGGCATTGGCCACGCGCCCTGCCCATAAGCGTTGCGGACCGGGCTCGATATAACGCAACGCGAAACGGCCGATGCGCCCCAGGGCATAACCGGCGATAGCGAGTGCGAAGGCGAGATCGTAGGTGCTTAGATAGATGCCGACGGCGCCGACGATGAGCAGGCTGGCAAGCACCACCTGACGTACGGCCGCCAGCGGGCCGGCGCCGGGCGCCCGGCGCGGCGCGCGGCGGCCATACACGCGGCGATCATCGTCTTCGACTTGTCCGGTCTGGCGTTCGGGTTCTTCGCTCACGGGTTCCCGTCGTTGTCGTCTGTCTTGTCCGTCTTCTGATCAGGGTGCGCAGCCTGTTCCATCTGTGCGTCAATGGCAGCCTGCTGCTTGGCGGCCTGGTCGCTCACCATCTTCTGCACCTGCGCGGCTTTCTGCATCTCCTGCTGTTGCGGCGGCACCTTGTTCTTGCCCGATTCGTCTCCGGCAAGCATGAAATAGGCCGCACCCAGCAGGACCGCGGCAGCGATGAGTAGTCTCAGCATGGTTCACCTCCGATGGATGGCGGGGCCTTCGGCCCCGCTTCTCAGACTACGGGAGGCTCGCCCCGCCCGCACCGGTGTACGGTGCAGGCGTTGCCGATTCGCCGCCCGGCGGTCTATTTCTTAGCCTTGGCCTTGCTCTTGGCCTTGCTCTTGGCCTTGCTCTTGGCTTTCGCCTTGCGCTTGGCGCGCTTGGGCTCCTTGCGCTTCTCGATAGGCACCCACTTGGTGGGCTCGGGGCCGGTGTAGTCGGCGCCCGGGCGGATCAGGCGGTTGTTGGCGCGCTGCTCCATGATGTGCGCAGACCAGCCGGTGATGCGCGAGATCACGAAGATCGGCGTGAACAACTCGGTGGGGATGCCCATGAAGTGATAGGCGGTGGCGCTGTAGAAGTCGGTGTTGGGGAAGAGCTTCTTCTCGTCCCACATGACCTTCTCGATGGCCTCCGAGATCGGATACAGGCGTTTGTCGCCCACTTCTTCGCCCAGGCGGCGCGACCATTCCTTGATCACCACGTTGCGCGGATCGGAATCGCGGTACACGCGGTGGCCGAAGCCCATGATCTTGGCCTTCTCTTCGAGCATCTTGCGGATGCCCTTGTCGGCCGCTTCCACGGTGCGGAACTTCTGCACCAACTCCATGGCCGCTTCGTTCGCGCCGCCATGCAGCGGGCCGCGCAGCGCACCGATGGCGCCGGTGACCGCGGAATGGAAATCCGAAAGGGTGGCGGCGATCACGCGCGCGGTGAACGTGGAGGCATTGAACTCATGCTCGGCGTAGAGGATGAGCGAGACATCCATGGCGCGCACGTGCATGGCCTTGGGCTTCTTGCCGTGGAGCAGGCGCAGGAAGTGAGCGGCCATGCTCTCTTCCTTGGTATCGGTGTTGATACGCTTGCCGTCGGTGTGGAAGCGGTACCAGTAGAGCAGGATGCCCGGAAAGGCCGCGAGCAGGCGATCGGCCACCTTGCCCTGATTCTTGAAATCGCCTTCGGGTTCGAGGTTGCCGAGCATGGAGCAGCCGGTGCGCATGACATCCATCGGATGGCTGTTCGCCGGGATCTTCTCCAGCGTCTCGCGCAGCGCCTTGGGCAGCTTGCGCATGCCCATGAGCCGCTTGGTGTAGGCCTTGAGCTCGCGCCGGGTGGGCAACTTGCCGTAGAGCAGGAGGTAGGCCACCTCTTCGAAGGTGGCGTGTTCGGCGAGATCGTAGATATCGTAGCCGCGGTAGGTCAGGCCCGCGCCCGCCTTGCCCACGGTCGCGATGGCTGTCTCGCCGGCGCTGATGCCGGCCAGTCCGCCCGCTTTCTTCTTGGCTGCTTCACTCATCTTCCGTCTCCTGATGGGCCGTCACGAAGGCGCCCGCGGCGCCGGTCGGCGGCGTTGCTTATTTGCTGAACAGTTCGTCCAGCTTTTTCTCATAACTGTGGTAATCGAGGTGCGTGTAGAGCTCTTCGCGCGTCTGCATGATCTCGACCACGTCTTTTTGCGTGCCCTCGGCGAGCACGGTGCGGTAGAAGGTTTCGGCGCCCTTGTTCATGGCGCGGTAGGCGCCGCAGCACAGCAGCTGGATATCCACACCGGCACCGGCGAGCTCTTCACGCGTGAACAGCGGCGTCTTGCCGAATTCGGTGATGTTGGCCAGGATCGGCACCTTCACCGCGTGCTTGAATTCGCGGTATTGCTCCAACGTGGCGATGGCCTCGGGGAAGATCATGTCCGCGCCCGCCTGGACGCAAGCCACGGCGCGCTCGATGGCCGCTTCCATGCCTTCCACGGCCAGCGCGTCGGTGCGGGCCATGATCACGAAGCCGTCATCGGTGCGTGCATCCACCGCGGCTTTCACCCGGTCCACCATCTCTTCTTTCGAGACGATGGCCTTGCCCGGGCGATGGCCACAGCGCTTGGCGGCCACCTGGTCTTCGATGTGCAGCCCCCCCGCACCGCCCTTGATGAAGCTTCTCACGGTGCGGGCGATATTGAAGGCCCCGCCCCAGCCGGTGTCGGCATCCACCAGCAGCGGCAGGTCGCAGGCGTCGGTGATGCGGCGGATGTCGGTGAGCACGTCTTCCATGCTGGAGATGCCCAGATCCGGCATCCCGAGCGAGTTGGCGGCCACGCCCCCGCCGGAAAGATAGATGGCCTTGTGGCCCAGATTCTTTGCCATGCGGGCGGTGTAGGCATTGATGGTGCCCACCACCTGAAGCGGGCGTTCTGCTTCCACGGCAGCCCGAAGGCGGGCGCCGGCTGATTGCAGTGTGGACATCCGGATTCCTTAAATACGCTGATGATCTGCCAGCGGCGCGCTGAGCGCCGCATGCAAGACCGCCAATTTTACCTGAGAAGCGGTTTCAAGACCATTTCCCGGATGTTGCAGACAGATACGCACGGCCGGCGCCATATGGTGCCGAACAGGCAGGTATCTGCCATGAAAAAGCGACTAGCGGATCTTTACGATGGTCCGCCCTGTTCGCTTGCCGTCCAGCAAAGGCTGAAACGCCCGGGGCAACTCCGCGAAGGGGACGGTCTCGGCGATAACGGCATTCAGGCGACTGGGCTTGAGATCGGTGGCGATGCGCTTCCACACCTTGAGGCGCAGCTTGCGCGGTGTGGCCATTGAATTGATGCCGAGGAGGCTCACGCCGCGCAGGATGAAGGGCATCACGGTGGTATGCAGCTCGTGGCTTCCGGCCAGGCCGATCGAGGCGATCGAACCCCACCAGCTCGTGGTGCGGGTGAGCCAGGTGAGCATCTCGCCGCCCACATTGTCCACCGCGCCCTGCCACTGCGCGCGCTCCAGCGGGCGCTTGCCGTAGTCGATCTCGCCGCGCAAGAGGATGTTGCTGGCGCCGAGCTCTTTCAGATAATCCTGGGCCTTCGGCTTGCCGGTAACGGCGACCACTTCGTAGCCGCGCCCGGCGAGCATGTTCACCGCGAGGCTGCCCACGCCGCCGGTGGCGCCGGTGACCACCACCGGACCGCCTTTCGGCGTGAGCCCGTTGTGCTCCATGCGGTGGATGGCGAGCGCGGCGGTGAAACCGGCGGTGCCCAGCGCCATGGCCTGCTTGAGGTTGAGCCCTTCCGGCAGTGGGATCACCCATTCGCCTTTCACCCGCACATATTCCGCGTAGCCGCCATCGTGGTCTTCGCCCAGTCCGCAGCCGGTTACAAGCACCTTGTCGCCTTTCCGGAAGCGCCGATCGGTGGAGCTATGCACCGTCCCCGAGACATCGATTCCGCCCACCAGCGGAAAACGGCGCAGGATCTTGCCCGCACCGGTGGCAGCCAGGGCATCCTTGTAGTTGACGTCGGACCAGGCGGCACGGATGACCACTTCGCCTTCACCGAGATCGTCGAGCGTGATCTGCTCGAAGCGGGCGACGATCTTGCCTTTTTCCTGATGGACGCGATAGGCGGTAAACGGTTTCATCTCAGTCTCCAGATTTTTCATGCGGCCGGCGTGCCAGCTTGAGCAGGCCGACACCGGCGCTCGTGAGCGCGCGAAACACGGAAGCGAGCGCGCCCAGCACCATGGCGCCGATGAACAGATAAGCAAGAACCAGGATCGGTCTGGCCACGGCCATCTCGAAATGGCGTCCGTCCATGTTGCCCGTGAGCGCGGCGGGCGCGGCTTCGAGCTGGCTCATGACCCATTGCACCAGGGGCTGGTCCAGAGGATGTATAGCCAGACCCCAGACCACCCACGCGAGCGCTAGCAACAAGGCCGCCGCCAGCGCCAGCAAGGCCAGGCCGATCGCGCTCAGCAAGGTTTCGCGCCCGATTTCCATGCGCGCGATGATACCACCGCCCCTTCAGCCAGCGTTGCGCTCCAGCCAGACCTTGATGCCCTGGCAGTTGAGGCGCACGTCCATCTGCAGCCAGGTATCGCGCAGGCGCTTTTCCAGTTCACAGCCATGCGCGTTGAGGCGCGCGACGAGATAGGCATGCATCGCTTCGCGCATGGCGGCTTCGGGGTCGGGCTTGTCCTTCGCGTCTTCGGCGATATCCACGAACGCATCGAGGCAATCGTGCAGGTCCCTGCCCAGGCGCTCGACGTCCGTCACCCGGCTGTAGTGGGTGAGGAAGATCTGTTCGGGTTTGTAGCCGAGGATGCGGTCGATCGAATTGTGCGCAGCTTCGGGGTCGAAGTGCACCGGCGTGGTAGCCGGGAAGATGAATGCACCCCGCTCGGTATCGAACACGCGATAGGAGATGCCGAAGGTATCGCCGCTGAACACGGCCTTGGCGTCGTGGTCCACGATGCAGTAGTGATGCAGGGCGTGGCCGGGTGTGTGGATGAATTCAAGCACGCTGTTGCCGAGTTTGAGCGTATCGCCGTCGGCGACTTCGAGCAGGCGCTCGGCCGGCACCGGCACCACCTCACCATAGAGTTTGGCAAACACGTCTTCGCCGTAGACGGCGATGGTGCCCTGGATGAGCTTTCCGGGGTCGTTGAGGTGGCGCGCACCGCGCGGGTGGACGACGACTCTTGCGTTGGGAAGCTCGCGCGCCAGTGCACCCGCGCCGCCGGCATGGTCGAGATGCACGTGGGTGACGAATATCCAGTCCACCGCAGTGCGGGCGATGCCTTTCGCGTCCAGCGCGGCGAGCAGATTGGGTACTGAAAGCGTGGTGCCGGTATCGACGAAAGCGGCGCGTCCCTCGCGTATGACCAGATGCGACGCGTCGAGCTGGGGACGCACGTAGTCGGTGTCGATGGCGCAGATGCCGTGATTGAAATCGACCATGTTCATGGAAACTGCTTGCACTTGGGCAGGTGGAAAAGCCATTCTAACAGTCCGGCGCCCCGGCACAGAACGGGCCCGATGAATCGGGGATAACGATGACTTCAAGATATCTGGTAGCGCTGCTGTTCGGCGCATTCTTCATCTTCATGCTCTACCGCCGCGCGCGCCGCCATATCGGCGCCCAGGAAGTGATGCCCAAGCGCATGAAATTGCGCCTGCTGGTATTGACGCTGGTGGGCGCGTTGTTTGTCTCTTCGGGCCTGCATGTGCCTTCGCTGCTGGAAGCGGATGGCGCCGGCCTGGTTGCCGGCGCACTGCTGGCCGTTGCGGGTCTCAAGATGACGCGCTTCGAATGGCGCGACGAGAAGCTCTATTACGTACCCAACCTCTATGTCGGGCTGGCGGTGATCGCCATCATCCTGGGCCGCGTGGCGTACAAGATGGATCTCCTCTATAGCGCGAGCCACGGGTTGTCCGATCCGCAGGCGCTGCAGGCGGCGCAGCAGAACCAGGCCGCGCTGCACTCGCCGGTCACCCTGGCCGTGCTGATGACCCTTATCGGCTATTATCTGGTCTATTACGGCGGCGTACTGCTCAAAAGCCGCGCGCACGCCCAGCCTGATGTCGCCTGACGCGAAAGAAGTCTAGTCGCTCGAGGCCGGCGGCCGCGCGTAGAGATCGTAGGCGTCGCTGTCTTTGATCAGCACGCGTTCGCGCCGGCCCACGCGCAGCTTGCCGCCGCCCTCCACCTGCACCATGCCGTCGATCTCGGGAGCGTCCGCGAAGCTGCGGGCGATGGCCGTATCGCCTTCGATGGCATCCACGATCACCTCGAGTTCGCGCCCGACAAATCGACGCAGACGCTGCGCGCTGATGCCCGCCTGCACCTGCATGAAGCGTTCGCGGCGCTCTTCGGCAAGCTCCGGTGCGACCCAGCCCGGCAGCTCGTTTGCGCTCGCGCCTTCCACCGGCGAATAGGTGAAGCAGCCCACGCGGTCGAGCTGGGCCGCCTCGATGAATTCGAGCAGCTCTTCGAAATCGGCCTCGGTCTCGCCCGGAAAGCCGACGATGAAGGTGGAGCGGATGGTGAGGTCGGGGCAGATATCGCGCCATTTGCGGATGCGTTCGAGCACCTTCTCGCCCCCGGCGGGGCGGCGCATGGCCTTGAGCACCGAAGCACTTGCGTGCTGCAGCGGGATATCGAGGTAGGGCAGGATCTTGCCCTCTGCCATGAGCGGGATGACTTCATCCACATGCGGATACGGGTAGACGTAATGCAGGCGCACCCACACGCCGAGTTCGCCCAGCGCGCGGGCGAGATCGTTCATGTTGGAACGGTATGCGGTATCGCGCCATTCGGCCGCGGCGTACTTGATGTCCACACCGTAAGCCGACGTATCTTGCGAGACCACCAGCAGTTCCTGCACGCCGTCGCGCACCAGCCGTTCGGCTTCGCGCATGACGTCATCGAGCGTGCGGCTCGCCAGGCGCCCGCGCAGGGCGGGAATGATGCAGAAACTGCAATGGTGGTTACAGCCTTCGGAGATCTTGAGATAGGCGTAATGGCGCGGGGTCAGCTTGATGCCGCTTGCCGGAAGCAGATCGCGGTAGGGATCGCGCGGCGCCGGCGGCAGCTGCGTATGCACGGCGCGCATGACGGCTTCGTAATCATGCGGCCCGGTGATAGCGAGCACGTCCGGGTGGCGTTCGCGGATCAGGTTCTCGCGCGCGCCCAGGCAACCGGTGACGATCACCTTGCCGTTCTCGGTCAGCGCCTCGCCGATGGCGTCCAGCGATTCTTCCTGCGCCGCCTCGATGAAACCGCAGGTGTTGACCACCACAAGATCGGCCTGCTCGTAGCCCCCGACGATATCGTAGCCTTCCACTCTCAACTGAGTGAGGATGCGCTCGGAATCGACCAGCGCCTTGGGGCAGCCAAGGCTGACGAAACCGACACGGCGGGCGGTATCGGTGAGCTCGGGAATCTGGGACATGGACTTCTCGGGGCCGGGTCAGGGCCCCGTATGATAGGGCCTGTCCGCACCCCATGAACAGCCGTCGGTCATGCAGACGGTCTCAAAGGCCCTGACGCAGCACCCAGGCACCATGCACGCCCTGCACGCCTTCCAGCTGCCCGCCCAGAGCCCGCGCATCGGCCAGACTTGCCAGCTGGCGGATGATCACCCGGTGCCAGTTCACCCCGTCGACCTCGGCAGCGGCCACCTGCGCCGGGTAACCGGCTTTGCGCAGGCTGGCGGCGAAACGCGCGGCGGCCGCGGCATCGCGCCGGCTGCTCAGACACACGCTCCAGGCGCCATCCGGTACCAGCACGCCCCCGCCCTTGCGGATATCCGTCTGCGGTACCCAGGCCGCCACATTGGCCTGGGTGACGGCGGCCTTGATCATCTGACCCTGGGTCGGCATCTCCATGTAATGCATGGCGGTATCCATCATCTCCACGGGATGACCGGGCATGCTCATGGACACCTTGCCTTCCAGCAGCGCCACCAGGCTGCCCGTGGCGTCCGCCCTGCCCCAGACGTCGGTACCGCGGATGCCCACGGTGGCCACGCCCACGCGCAAGGTCACCCGCCGCGCGCGCTGCTTGTCCGCCAATCGCGTGGTGAAGCGAAACACGCCCTGCACCAGGTCGATCACACCGCGGAACACGCTGTTGGCGGCCGGCTGCGCGCTCATGTCCAGATCGGGTACCGGCGGTGCCTTGCCCTGGCTCTGCGCCATGGCTTCGTCGTGCATCTCGGCCGGGGTCATCATCTTGAGCTCCGGCAGCTCGAGGCGGCCCGACGCGCCCAGTTTCACGGTACTGCCATCGGGCAGATCGACATACACGCGCGCACCAGGCCCGGTGAGCAGCGCATCGCCGCCGCCGACATGATCGCCTGGCCGGAGCGAGGATCGGGCGCCGTCATGTTCCACCCAGACAGGGAGTTGTTCCGCGCTGATCGTAGGCTGTACGGGTGGCGTGTCGCCCAGCACCGGGCCTGCGACTGCGATCATGGCCAATGTGGCGGCCAGAGTGAGGCCGGCGCGGCCGCCGGTGTTCAGCCTGGGCATGGGGGGCTCCTCGGATATTGCGGTGGCTTGAAGGCAGGGGCCCGCGTCGCGCGCAGCCCTTACCCCGATTAGACCCGGCCGGAGCCTGATTTATTTCAGCCCAGGGCGGCCTGGATATCGGCCGCGAGCGCGGCGTCGTCCGGCGGCGTGCGCGGTGAGTAGCGTTTGATGATCTTGCCGTCGGCACCGATAAGGAATTTCTCGAAGTTCCAGCTGATATCGTCGCCGCCGGTCTCGGCCTTGAGCCAGGCATACAGCGGATGCTGGCCCTCGCCATTGACTTCGATCTTGGAACTCAAGGGAAAGGTGACACTGTAGCGCGTAGTGCAAAAACGCTGGATCTCCGATTCGGAACCGGGCTCCTGGCCGCCGAACTGGTTGCAGGGCAGACCGAGCACGGTCAGGCCGCCACCGCGGTATTTTTCCTGTAGCGCCTGCAACCCGGCGTATTGCGGCGTGAGGCCGCATTCGCTGGCCACGTTCACCACCAGCACCGGTCCACCGGCAAACACGCGCAAAGGCAGCGCCTTGCCGTCGATCGTCTTGACCTCGAACTCGTGAAAGCTGCTCATATCCCCTCCCCTTATCTGCCGCTTCAATGCGTACGCCTACACGCTAGCAGGCCCGGCGCGCATTGGGAATGCCGGGGGTGCAGCGGCCTGTCGGATTTGCGGCATCGTAGCGAGGCGAGCGGGAATCGCGCACGGATTTTCTATCTGGCCGCGGACAATCGTGATGACTATCTGACGGGGAGGATCGGAAATATGGACCGATTCACATTCGTCGCAGTAGATGAGCCCGCATCTGACAGGCTGCTCAGAGCACGCCCGTAGCGAAGTGCGCCATGATCACCAGGATCGCGATCTGCAGCAGGCCCTGTATGGCCACGACCTTCACATAGCTCTTCATCCAGCGGCCGATCCGCTGTTGATCGGGTTCCGGACGCACCAGCTCGCGGCACACGCGCAGGTTGGTGGGCAGGAGGAAACCCAGGCCCTGGACCGTCAGCAAGGCAAGGATGACAAGCGCCGCGATCAACCAGTAATAAGCCGGATAGGCGAGCTGGAAGAAGCCCAGGCGCGCGGCGAGAAACCAGCCGGCGGTGCCGGTGACGATCGCGAGCGTCGGCATGAGGTAGAGCATGCGCGGCATCAGCCGCAGGATGAACTCGCGGCGCGCACCCGGGTCGAGCTGGCGCATCACCGGCCCGATGATGAAGCCCATGAAAAGATCGATGCCGGTCCACAGCACGCCGGAACCGACATGGACGAAGTTGAGAAACCAGATTCCGGGGCCGGCCACAGCGCCGATACACACGCCTATCCAGGCGAGCGCCAGCCCGAAAGAGAGAGGCCGCCACAGGCGCAGCGCGGACTGTTGTTCTGAACGCATCTGCATGATCGGTCTCCTCGGGTCGATTTCAAATACCGACTTCTTCGGCTCGGTGACAGGCAACACGGTGGCCGGCCACCGTGCGCAATTCCGGTGTCTCCTGCACACAGCGCGCGACAGCAAACGGACAACGAGTGCGAAACGCGCAACCACTGGGCGGATCCATGGGCGAGGGCAGGTCGCCGCGCAAGGGTGCAGGCTCGGCGCGCGCCGCCTGCGGATCGAGCCGCGGCACCGAGGCGAGCAGAGCCTGAGTGTAGGGATGGCGCGGATTGGCATACAGCGTATCGCGATCGGCGGCCTCAACCACGCGGCCCAGATACATCACCAATACACGGTGGCTGATGTGGCGTACCACGCTGAGATCGTGCGCGATAAACAGCAACGCGAGATCGAGTTCGCGCTGCAGAGTCTCCAGCAGGTTGATGATCTGCGCCTGGATGGAGACGTCCAACGCGCTTACCGGTTCATCGCAGATGACCAATTCCGGTTCCAGAACCAGCGCACGGGCGATACCGATGCGCTGACACTGGCCGCCGGAAAACTCGTGCGGATAGCGGTTGATCAGGTTGGCGCGCAGACCGACCCGTTCCATCTGTTCGCGTACGCGCGCCATGCGCGTACCGCGTTCCATGCGCGGGAAATGGATCTCCAGCGGCTCGGCGATGATCTGGCCCACGGTCATGCGCGGATCCAGCGATGCGAGTGGGTCCTGGAAGATCACCTGCATGCGCCGGCGCGCCGGCTGCAGCGCCTTGCCGGAGAGCGTGCTGATGACTTCGCCGCTGAGGCGCACGCTGCCCGCCGTGACCGGCGCGAGACCGAGGATCGCGCGTGCGAGAGTGGATTTGCCGCAACCGGATTCACCTACCACGCCCAGGGTTTCGCCGGAGGCCAGTTCCAGGTCCACGCCGTCCACGGCCTTGAGCGTACGCGCCGCCGCAAACAGGCCGCTGCCCGGCACGGGGTAGTGGACCTTGAGCCCTTCCACTTCGAGCAGCGCCGCGCTCACAGGCCTTCCTTCGCGCGCGTTCCGGGCGGGCCCGGGAGATGGCAGGCCCGCGCATGTCCACTCGCGACCGGCGCCAGCGCCGGACGCACCTCCGCACAACGCGCCAGCGCATATTCGCAGCGTTCGCGAAACGGGCAGCCGGAAGGCAGATGCAGCAGATCCGGCGGATTGCCGGGGATCCCCGCCAGTGCTGTCTCGGCGTCGGTATCGAGCCGGGGCACCGAGCGCAGCAGGCCCTCGGTATACGGATGCCACGGCCGGGCGAAGAGCTTTTCCACGGGACCTTTTTCTACCGCTTCGCCCGCATACATCACCATGACCTCGTCGCACAGACCCGCGACCACACCGAGATCGTGGGTGATCATGACGATTGCGGTTCCCAGTTCGCGGCCCAGATCGCGCAACAGTTCGATGGTCTGCGCCTGGACGGTCACATCCAGCGCGGTGGTCGGTTCGTCGGCGATCAGCAGCGCCGGCTTGCACAGCAGCGCCATGGCGATCATCACGCGCTGGCGCATGCCGCCGGAGAATTCATGCGGGTAGCGATCGATACGACTTGCCGCATCGGGGATACGCACCGCCTCAAGCATGTCGATGGCGCGTGCGCGCGCCGCGTGCCGGCTCACGCCCTCGTGGCGCTCCAGCACTTCGGTCATCTGCCGGGCGACGCGCAGATACGGATTGAGAGAGGTCATCGGGTCCTGGAACACCATGCTGATCTCGCGCCCGCGGATACGATTGAGCGCGGCGGTCTGCATGCCCAGCAGTTCGGCGCCGCGAAAGCGCGCGCTTCCCGAGGCGCGGCCGTTGGCGGCAAGCAGACCCATGATGCCAAGCACCGTCTGCGATTTGCCCGAGCCCGATTCGCCGACGATGCCGAGCGTACGTCCGGGTTCCAGCGCGAAACTCACGCCGTCCACGGCGGGCACGGTGCCGTCGGGTGTATCGAAACTGACGCACAGATCGCTGACTTCAAGCAACGCCATGTTCAGCGGTCCTTCGGGTCGAGCGCATCGCGCAGACCGTCGCCGATGAAGTTGAAGCAAAAGAGCGTGGTCGCGAGAAACAGGCCCGGAAACACCAGCGTCCACCAGGCGGATTCGATCTGGCCCGCGCCCGCGCTCACCAACGCGCCCCAGGAGGTATTCGGCGCCTGCACGCCGAGACCGAGAAAGCTCAAGAACGCTTCCACCAGGATCGCCTGCGGGATCGTGAGGGTGACATAGACGATGACCACACCGAGCAGGTTCGGCACGACATGGCGCCAGACGATGTGCCGGCCCGAAGCGCCGGCCGCCTGCGCCGCCTCGATGAACTCGCGGCGCTTGAGCGAAAGGGTCTGCCCGCGCACGATGCGTGCCATATCCAGCCAGTTGATGGCGCCGATGGCGACGAAGATGAGGATCAGGTGTCGCCCGAACAGCACCATGAGCAGGATGACGAAAAACATGAACGGCAGCGAATAGAGCACGTCGACGATACGCATCATCAATCCGTCCGCGCGCCCGCCGAGATAACCCGCCGTCGCGCCGTAGCCGACGCCGATCAGCAGGCTCACCAGCGTGGTCACGATGCCCACCATCAGCGAGACGCGCCCGCCGTCGAGCGTGCGCACGAACAGATCGCGGCCGAGATCGTCGGTGCCGAAGATATGGCCGCCGGCAAACGAAGGCGGTGCCGAGATGAGATTCCAGTCCGGGGTGTCGAAACTGTATTGGCTGAACATCGGCCCGAACAGGGTCAGCAGCACGATCGCGGCCAGGACCGCGCTTGCCACCATCGCCGCACGGTTGGCCAGCAGCCGGCGGCGCGCGTCCTGCCACAGGCTGCGACCGGCGACGGCGGCATCGAGGGTCTCGGCGGCGCGGCGTCTCGCGTTCATGAGTAGCGCACCTTGGGATCGAGCACCGCATAGAGCAGATCGACCACGAGATTCAGCGCGATGATGAGCGCCCCGTAGAAGATGACCACACCCATGACCAGCGTGTAATCGCGATTCAGCGCACCCTGCACGAAGAAGCGGCCGATACCGGGGATGCCGAAGATCTGCTCGATCACCACCGAGCCGGTGATGATCCCGGCCAGCGCCGGACCCAGAAACGACACCACGGGCAGCAGCGCGGGCTTGAGCGCGTGACGCCAGATCACTATGTGCTCGGGCAAGCCCTTGGCACGGGCGGTACGGATGTAATCGCTGCGCAGGACTTCGATCATGCTGGCGCGCGTCAGGCGCGATATGTAGGCGATGTACGGCAGGGCGAGACTGATCGTGGGCAGCACCGTATTGGCGAAGACGCCGTCGTTCCAGCCGCCGGCCGGCAGCCACTTCAGGCCGACCGCGAAGCACATGATCAATACCGGACCCATGACGAAATTGGGGATCGAGATGCCCGTCATCGATACCGCCATCACCGTATGGTCCAGCCAGGAATTCTGGCGCAACGCCGCGAACGAACCCGCACTCACACCCAGCAGCAGCGCGAGCAGCATGGCCACGCCGCCGAGCCGGAACGAGACCGGGAAGCCGGTGGCGATCAGATCGTTCACCGTATGGTCTTCATATTTGAATGACGGGCCGAGATCGCCGCGGGCGACGTCGCCAAGATAGCGCAGGTACTGTTTGTACAGCGGCTCATCGAGGTGGTACATGCGCTCGAGATTGGCCTTCACTGCCGGCGTCACGGGCTTGTCGCTGGAGAACGGGCCACCGGGCACCAGCCGCATCATGAAAAACGCCACCGTGATGATGACGAAGAGCGTCGGCCAGGCACCCAGGAATCGTCTCACGGCATAGCGCAGCATTACTGATGCAACCAGAAGTATTGTGTCATTCAGCTTGCCTCCCGGCGCTTGCGGCAAGGCGTCGGCGCGCAAGTGTAGCCGGGCCTACAGCAAGCGCCGACAACGCAGTCCACGGGCGCCGAGAGGCAAGCCCTGCGGGGGCTCCGGACAATTGCGTTAAAGCAGCTCGACTTAGCGCAACTATGCCTTCGCCACTTTGCCTTGCAGGCGAATTTGTCCGGAACCCTGAATGAGACAATACTTCTCGTTGCATCAGTGAGGCTCCCGGTGATGCGCGAGGATGTACAGCTCGCGCGTGTAATGATAATCGAGCGGGTTTGGCTTCACACCTTTAACATAGCGTTCGATCAGACGCGTGCGCGTGTAGTAGTAGATGGGCATCGCGGGCTGGTCGACGAACAGCAGCCGTTCGGCTTCGGCCATCAGGTGTTCCCGTCTCTGCGGATCCGGTTCTTGTTGCGAGTTCTCGAGCAAGGCATCGTAGCGCGGGTTGGCATAGCCGGAAAAGTTGTCGGCACTATGGCTTAGAAACATCTGCAGGAAATCGTAGGGGTCGAGATAATCGGCCACCCAGCTATCGAAGACATACTGCGTCACCTTGCGCAGATGCGCGTCTTCCAGATTCACTTTCGCTTCCTTGTTCATCAGCTGCGCCTGCACGCCGAGATTCTCACGCCACATGGCCGCGATCGCCTCCGCGATGCGCTGGTTGTTCTGGTCGGTGGGAAACGATATCTGCACCGCCAGAGGATGCGCCGCGGAATATCCGGCCGTCTGGTAGAGTCGTCTGGCCTCGCGCAGGCGTCGGGCCGCAGGCCAGCTGGCCCAGGCGGGCTGTAGAGAAGGATAGCCCGGCATCGGCGGCACGAAACTGTACGCCGGCTGCTGCCCCCCGCGCATGATCTTGTCAGTGATGATCCTGCGGTCGATGGCCATGGACAGGGCGCGGCGCAGGCCGGTCGCATCCTTGAAGGGCACACGCAGCAGATTGAAGGCAAACTTGACCACGCCGGAATACGGTTGCGTCACCAGCACCTGCGGCATGTGTTTCTGTATCCAGCCGACCTCGCGGGTGGGCACCTGGTAGGTGAAATCGAGATCCCCGGCCCGGAATCGCTTCAGCGCATCTGCCGAGCCGATCGGATAATAGATGACCTTGTTGATATGGGTATGCGCGTCGTCCCAGTACTGGCGGTTGCGCAACAGGGTGACGTGATCGTTCACCACCCATTCGCTCAAGCGGTAGGCCCCGTTGCTGACGCTGTGCCCGGGCCGGGTGAAACGGTTGCCCCAACGCTTGAGCGCGGGCCGATAGACCGGGAAGGCGATGGGATTGGCCAACAAGGTTGGCAGATAGGGGGTCGGCGAGCGCAGGCGGATCACCAGAGTGTGGGGGTCCGGCGCCGACACCCCGAGCTGTGCGGGCGGCAGCCTGCCTGCCAGGATCGCGCGGGCATGCAGAAGCGGCGAGAGCAGGTCGGCCAGCGCGGCTGCGGTCCTGGGAGCGAGCGCCCGGCGCATGGCGAAGACGAAATCGTCTGCCGTAACCGGCTCACCGTTGGACCAGCGCGCATCGCCGCGCAGATGGAACGTATAGGTCTTTCCGTCCGCGCTCACCACCCAGCTCTTGGCCACACCAGGCACCGCCCGCCCCCGGGCATCCAGGTTGGTGAGGCCTTCGTACATGTCGAGCAGGATGAAAGCCGAATAATTGTAGTCGCTGCGCGCCGGATCCAGTGTGTCAGGTTCGGCGAAGTTGGATCTGCGCAAGACCTGCTCGGCCGGCGGCGCGAGGCGGTTTTCGACCACCAGTTTGCCGTTCGTGTCGCCACCGCCGCTGCACCCAGCCAGCGCGACCAGCGCTAGTGCTGCGATCAGGCATGGCCGTAGATGCTTGGACACCATGGCTCAGTGACGAAGGATATAGAGATCGCGAGTGTAGTGGTGGTCCATCACATTGTCGCGCCAGCCGCCTACGTAGGGTTTGACCATGTGTTTACTGACATAGAAGTAGAGGGGTATGAGCGGGTTGTCTGCGAGCAGGGTCTGTTCGGCCTGTTGCAGCAGCCTGCGCCGCTTGACCACATCGGCTTCGGCAGCGGCGGCGCCGACGAGCCGGTCGTAAGCCGTACTCGCATAGCCGGTATCGCTGATGCTGTTGTCGCTCAGAAAGACGCCGGCGAAGGTATAGGCATCGTTATAATCGCCACCCCATGCCGAGCGGAAGACCTGGGTGACCTGCATCGCATTGCGGTCTTCAAGAAACGCCTTCCATTCTTCGTTCACCAGGTGCGTTTGCACCCCGAGCACGGATTTCCACATCGCGGCGATCGCGCCGGCGATGCGCTGATGCTGTTCGCCGCTGTTGTAACGCAGCTCTGTGGTCAGCGGCCTGGCGCTCGAGTAGCCGGCTTCCCGGTAGAGCTTCTTCGCTTCCTCGATCTGGCGCGCGCGCGGCCAGTCCGCCCAGGCGAAATGCTGCGGCGTGTAGTCGTTGACACCCGGCGGTACCCAACCGTATGCGGGCTTCACGCCGGTGGCGATGACCTTGTCGGCAAGGATCTTGCGGTCGATCGCCATGCTCAACGCCTGACGAAGTTTCGGGGCATCCTTGAACGGCGGACGCGTGAGATTGAAGCCGTAATAGTAGGTGCTGAGATACGGGGCCACATGCAGCTGGTCGGCAAGATTCGCCTTGAGCCAGGGGTATTTGTTGATCGGTACCGTGTAGGTGATATCGAGCTGGCCCGCACGATAGCGGGCGAGCTCGCTGTTCTCGTCGTCGATGGGCAGGTAGACGACCTGGTCGACAACAGTATGGGCGTCGTTCCAGTAATACTTGTTGCGGGTCAGCGTGATATGCCCGTTCACCACCCATTCGCTCAGCTTGTAGGCGCCATCGGAGACCAGATGCCCGGGCTGCGTGAAGGTATGCCCGTATTTTTTCAGCCCGGGCCGATAGATCGGGAACGTGCTGTGTTGGGCAAGCAGGCCGAGAAAGTAGGGTGTCGGCGCCGCCAGCGTTATGCGCAGACGGTGCGCATCCAGCGCCTCGACGCCGAGCTTCGACGGCGGCAGCTTGCCGGCGATGATGGCGTCGGCATTGACTATCGGTGAGAGCACGGTCGCGTATTGCGAAGCCGTGGCGGGATCCACCGTCCGCTGCATGCCGGCGACGAAGTCCTGCGCCGTGACCGGCGCCCCGTTGGACCAGCGCGCGGTCGCGCGGATGTGAAATTCGTAGCTGCGGCCGTCGGCGCTGATCTGCCAGCGGTCCGCAACGCCCGCAACCACCTTGCCGTCAGGTGCCTCGGTAGTTAGGCCTTCGTACAGGTCGCGGATGATCCTGGCGGCCGAATCGCTGCGCGCCCGCGCCGGGTCGATGGTCTCGGGCTCGAGTCCGTTGCCGCGATAGAGGATCTGCTTCGGCGCCAGTCGAGCATCGTGCGGGACGACGGCGGCATTGGCGACGGCAGGGAGTACGGAACAGGCGAACAGCAGCAGCGCTGCGGACGGCGCGCGGATCATGGATGCGGCATTCCTGGTTTTCGGGGCCCGGTCCAGAGCATACCCTACCCACCGCCGCCGCATCACCTTGTGCGGCCGGGCGGACCCATATGGTCAGGCGCGGCGTTTTTTCAGATGGACGAGAAGCAGCGAGACGCCGGCCGGCGTCATGCCGTCGATGCGTGCGGCCTGACCGAGTGTGCCGGGACGGATGCGTGCAAGCTTCTGGCGCACCTCGTTGGACAGCCCCGGAATATCCGCATAGTCGATATCTTCGGGGAGCAAGGTGCTTTCCTGCGCGCGCGCTCTCTCGATCTCCGCGCGCTGACGTTCGATATAACCCGCGTAGCGCGCCTGGATCTCGACCTGCTCGGCGACCGTCGGGTCGGACACGGCACCACCGACGGCCTCTAGGCCCGCCAGATCCCGGTAGGAGACATCCGGCCGGCGGAGCAAGTCGAGGGCACGGCTCTCGCGCGCCAGCGGCGCGCCGAACACGCGCTCCATCGTCTGTGCATCGACACGATCCGGATGCAGCACGATACCCGCGAGGCGTTCCTGCTCGGCTTCTACCGCGTCGCGTTTGCGGCAGAATGCTTTCCAGCGCTGGTCGTCCACCAGGCCCATCTCGCGGCCGATGGGTGTCAGCCGCAGATCCGCGTTGTCTTCGCGTAACAGTAGCCGGTACTCGGCGCGACTGGTGAACATGCGATAGGGCTCGCTCGCCCCGCGCGTGATCAGATCGTCCACGAGAACACCGAGATAGGCTTCATCGCGAGCCGGACACCAGGGCGCTTCACCCGTCACCTGGCGTGCGGCATTCAGGCCGGCGAGCAGTCCCTGCGCAGCCGCTTCTTCGTAACCGGTGGTGCCGTTGATCTGGCCGGCGAAGAAAAGCCCGCGGATGAATCGGGTCTCCAGTGATGCGCGCAGATCGCGCGGATCGAAGAAATCGTATTCGATGGCGTAGCCGGGCCGGGTTATGTGCGCGTGCTCGAACCCGGGGATGGACCGCACCAGTTCGTACTGGACGTCGAATGGCAGGCTGGTGGAGATACCGTTGGGATAGACCTCGTGCGTCTCCAGGCCTTCCGGCTCGACGAAAATCTGATGCGAGGTCTTGTCGGCGAAGCGCACGACCTTGTCTTCCACCGACGGACAATAACGCGGGCCGACGCCCTCGATCGCACCCGAATACATGGGCGAGCGTTCGAGACCGGCGCGGATGATCTCATGCGTGCGTTCGGTGGTTGCGGTGATATGACATTCGATCTGACGCGGATGTTCGTCCGGGCTGCCCAGGAATGACATCACCGGCACCGGGGTATCGCCCGGCTGCCCTGCGAGGCGCGAATAGTCGATGCTGCGACCGTCCAGACGCGGCGGCGTGCCCGTCTTCAGGCGCCCGACGCGAAAAGGCAGCTCACGCAGCCGCTCGGAGAGGCGGTTGGCCGGCGGGTCGCCGGCACGCCCGCCCGCGTACTGGCTCTCGCCCACATGGATGCGCCCGCCCAGGAACGTGCCCACCGTGAGCACCACGGCCGGGGCGCGGAAGCGCAGCCCCATCTGGGTGACCACGCCACAGACGCTTTCACCCTCGACGATAAGATCGTCCACGCCCTGCTGGAACAGGGTCAGTCCAGGCTGGGCCTCGACCAGCGCGCGGATGGCGCGCCGATACAAGCTGCGGTCGGCCTGCGCGCGGGTCGCGCGCACCGCAGGGCCCTTACTCGCGTTCAGGGTACGAAACTGGATGCCTGCACGGTCGGTGGCGCGCGCCATGACGCCGCCCAGGGCGTCGATCTCCTTGACCAGATGGCCCTTGCCGATCCCGCCGATAGCGGGGTTGCAGCTCATCTGACCCACGGTCTCCAGATTCTGGGTGAGCAGGAGGGTGCGGGCACCCGCGCGCGCGCTCGCCAATGCGGCCTCGGTGCCGGCATGGCCGCCACCGACGACGATCACTTCAAATTGCTCCGGATGATCCATCCAGGGCGCGCTCCTGCAGATTGGCAAGTCGGCAATTTTAGGCGGGTGGCGACTTATTGACCAGCACGAAGATAGCCGACGTCCGGGGGAGACCGCGCCCGGTTGCGGAAACTACCACGTTGACCGCCTTCTGGCCGGATGGCACGATGCCTGCAGGATCACCATCGAGCCCACAGATGTTCGCTCGCCTCATGCTCGCCGCGTTACTGCTTTCCGGCGGCCTCGCCGCCGCGGCCCCCACGCTCCAGCTCACCCCCTGCCAGGTCGGCAGATCGGGCGGCACGCAGTTCATCAATGCACGCTGTGGCACGCTCGACGTGCCCGAAGATCGCACCCACCCGCAAGGGCGCCACATCAGCCTGAACCTGGCACTGGTGCCCGCGCTCGACAGCACGCCGGCGGCGGACCCGGTATTTTTCCTTGCCGGCGGGCCGGGCCAGGCCGCGACACAGGACTTCCCCGCGCAATTGCCGGCTTTCGGCACACTGCGTGAACACCATGACATCGTCCTGGTCGACCAGCGCGGCACGGGCGATTCCAACCGCCTCGTCTGCCCGTTACCCGAGATGCCGGACGACCAGCCACCCGACGACGACGCGGTGATCGCAGCCTACAAGGCCTGCCCCGCAAAACTGCCGGGCGATCCGCGTTTCTACACCACCACGGTCGCGGTCAAGGATCTGGATGCGGTGCGCGCAGCGCTGGGCCGCAAGGCGATCGACCTTTACGGCGTCTCGTACGGCACGCGCGTCGCGCTTGAATATCTGCGTGAGTTTCCACAGCACACCCGTGCGGTCGTGCTCGACGGCGTGGTGCCGGCAGACCTGGCCCTGGGTCCGCAGATCTCGCTCAATGCCCAGCATGCGCTGGAGCTGCTGTTCAAGCGCTGTGCGGCAGACGCGGCCTGTCATGGGCATTTTCCGGATCTGGCAGGCGATTTCGCGAAACTTCGGGCGCGTGCGGATAAATCTCCCGTGATGCTGGATGTGCCCGACCCGCTCACTGCGGAGCCGCGGCGCATACGTTTCGGGCCGGAATTGCTCGGCAGCGGTATCCGCCTGCTCAGCTATGCGAGCGAGACGCTCTCGCTGACGCCGCTGCTGATCCACTCGGCAGCCGAAGGCAACCTGCAACCGCTCGCAGCGGTGTCGATGCTTACGGCGGGTGAGATGCAGAAGGACCTTGCCAGCGGCATGAGCAACGCCGTCGTATGTACCGAAGATGTGCCCTTCTATACCGATACCGACGCCGCACTTTCCGCCACCGCCAACACCTATCTTGGGGGACGCACGCTGCGCAGCCTGATGGAGGCCTGCAAGGGCTGGCCACATGGCGTCATGGAGCCCGACTTCAAGAAGCCGGTGGTCTCCAGCAAACCTGTGCTGCTGATCTCGGGTTCCGCGGATCCGATCACGCCACCTGCGAATGCGGCCCACGCTGCAAAGACGCTGAGCGACAGCCTCCAGATCGTGGTCCAGGGGCAGGGGCACAACAACGGCTACCGCGGCTGTATCCCGGAATTGATCAGCAAGTTCATCACGCGTGCGAGCCCGAAGGGACTCGATACGCGCTGTGTCAGCGAGATCGAGCCGGCGCCATTCTTCGTCGATTTCGACGGCCCCACGCCCTGAGGTAAGCGCGATGATCGTCGTCGACAACATCTCCAAACATTTCGGCGAAGTCCGCGCCGCCGAAGGCGTGAGCTTCGAGGCGGACGACGGGCGCATCACCGGTTTGCTCGGACCCAACGGCGCCGGCAAGTCCACCACCTTGCGGATGATCTCGACGGTGCTGACACCGGACGCCGGCCAGGTGCTGATCGATGGCGAGTCCACGGTGGCCGATTCACGCGCTGCGCGCATGCGTCTGGGAGTGCTGCCACACGCGCACGGGCTCTATCCTCGACTGACGGCGCGGGAGAACATCCGCTACTACGGCAAGCTCAACGGTCTCGACGCCAAAGCGCTCGAAGAACGCATCGACACGCTGGCCCAGATGCTCGAATTCGCCGATATCCTCGACCGCCGCGTGAAAGGTTTCTCGCACGGTCAGCAGATGAAGGTCGCACTCGCCCGCGCGCTGATCCATGGACCGCGTAATATCGTGCTGGACGAACCCACCAACGGCCTCGACGTGATGGCCACGCGCTCGCTGCGCGAGATCATCCGAAGGCTGCGCGACCAAGGCCATTGTGTATTGTTTTCCAGTCATGTGATGCAGGAGGTTGCCGCGCTCTGCGACGAGATCGTGATCATCGCGCATGGACACGTGGTGTTGCGCGGCACGCCGGAGGAGATTCGCGCGCAGACCGGCGAGCATGATCTGGAGGAGGCCTTCGTCCGCGCCATCGGTAAAGGGGAGCTCGAGGCCTCATGATGAAGATCATCCTCACCGTCTTTCGCAAGGAAGTGCTGGATAACTTCCGCGACCGGCGTACGCTGCTTCGTTCCGTCGTCTTCGGCGCTCTGTTCGGTCCGGTCTTCTTCGCGGTGATAATGAACACCGCGCTGAAGCTCAATATCAGCGATGTGGAGAAGGCCCTGTCGCTGCCTACCGTGGGTGCCGAACACGCCCCCAATCTCGTCGCCTTCCTCAAGCAACACAAGATCGATATCGCCGACGGGCCGGCGGACCCGCATGCCGCGGTACGCGCGGGCAAAGCCGAGGTCGTGCTGGTGATCCCGGCCGACTACGCCAGGTCTTTCAGCACCGGGCAGCCGGCGCGGATACGGCTGGTGGTGGACGGCTCGAGCAAATCTTCAGGCAAGGTATTGCGCCGCGTGCGCGAGGCGCTGGAAAGCTATGCGCAACGCACGGCAGCGTTGAAGCTGCTCGCGCGCGGAATCGACCCGCGCGCAGCACAACCCCTGGTGGTAGTGACCGACGACATCGCCACGGCGCAGGCCAAGGGCGCGCTGCTGTTCGGGATGGTGCCTTATTTTCTGATCTTCGCCATCCTCCTGGGGGGCTTCTACCTGGCGATCGACACCACCGCAGGCGAGCGTGAGCGCGGGTCGCTGGAGCCTCTACTGGGCACGGCGGCTCCGCGCAGCGCGCTGATCTACGGCAAGCTAGGCGCGACCATCGTATTCTCGATCCTCGCCCTCGCGGTCAGCGTGGCGGCCTTTGCCATCAGTCTGCCGCTCGTACATGTCGAGCAGATCGGTCTGGCCATCAACATGAATTCCACGGTGGCGTGGCACATGTTTCTCGTGGCCGCCCCGTTCACTGTTGTCGGCGGGGCGATCCTGACCGTGGTGGCCTCGCTGACCAAGAGTTTCAAGGAAGCGCAGACCTGGTTGTCTGTCGTCCTGGTGATCCCGCTGATCCCCACTATCGTCACGGCACTGTATCCGGTGCGGACGGTGTGGTGGATGATGCTGGTGCCAAGTCTGAGCCAGAACCTGCTGTTGACCGACCTGCTCAAAGGCGTAGCGCTTGATCCCGTGCACGTGCTGCTTTCGGTGGTCAGTACGGTGGCCATCGGGCTCGTGCTGGCGGTGATCGCGGCGCACCTGTTCGGTCGGGAGTCGATCGTCGACTGACAGCGCCGGTTGCCGGGCGCCAGCCTGGCGATTGCTATTTGCTTCCCAGACGCCATTTTGCCTGTGTTTACGCTTGTGGCACTCTGAGCGCGCGGCTCTTGCGGCCGCTCCGTCTGGAGGTCATGTGGCACCCGTGAATTCCCCCGCACAGACACTGCGCATGCAGCGTTTCTTCAGTGCGGCCATATCGTATGCGATGTGGGTCGGCCTGATCGTGTATGCGTTCTGGCTCGGCCTTCTCAAGATGCCCGTCTGGCTGCTGGTTGCCGGCATCGGGGCAAGCTGCGTTGCCAACCTGGTCTTCTACTGGCTCATCCGCAGTGGCACCAACCGGCGCTTCCGCGATCCCAGCCTGACCATCCCGCAGATCCTCAATGCCACGGTCTGGGTGATGCTGATCGTCGCGAGTTCCGTGCGTGAAGCGCGGGGCACGTTCCTGATGATCTATGTGGTGACGTTCCTGTTCGGTGTCTTCCGCTTGCGCCGGCGTCAATTCCTGGCGCTGACCGCGTTCGCGCTCTCGAGTTACGGTCTGGTCGAATGGGCCGTCGGCTGGTCTTCGGGCGCGGTCGAAGGCCACAGTCTGGAAATCTTCCAGTTTGTCTCTCTGGGTGTGGTGTTGCTCTGGCTCTCGTTCTTCGGGAGTTATGTGCATCGCCTGCGCGAGATCCTGCGGGAACGCAATGCGGACCTTCGCGCCGCGCTGGAGACCATCCGCGATTTGGCTGTGCATGACGAACTGACCGGCGCGTTCACGCGCCGCTACATCTTCGAGCTTCTGGACGACGAGATCAGGCGCTGCGCACGCAGCCAGCGGCCGTTTTCCATCTGTCTGCTCGACATCGACCATTTCAAGGAAGTGAACGATTCGCGCGGACACCTTGCGGGCGATGCCGTCTTGCGCGCTTTTGCCGAGCGGGTGCGCGAAGAACTGCGGGCGCTCGACCGCATCGGCTTCGTCAGCGAGAACACGCACGCCCTCGGTCGCTACGGCGGCGAGGAGTTTCTGCTGTTGCTGCCCGAGACCGGAGCGGACGGCGCGCGCAGTTGTGCGGAGCGGGTGCGCGCGGCGGTACACGGCGCGCCGGTCGAACACACCGGCGGTAGAGTCTCGATCACAGTCTCGATCGGTGCGGCCGAATATCGAGAAGGCGAGAGTGTCGAATCGCTGCTCGCGCGCGCCGATGCCGCCTTGTACCGGGCGAAGGAACAGGGTCGCGACCGTTGCGTGCTCGCCGGCGCGGAGTAAAGGACCCTCACTTCCCGATGCAGAAGCTGGAGAAGATCTCCCCGAGCAGATCCTCGCTGGTGACTGCGCCGGTGATCTCGCCCAGCGCGGCTTGAGCCAGGCGCAGTTCTTCCGCGATCATGTCGAGTTGAGCGCCCGTGCGAACTTGTTCGCGCGCCCGGGCGAGCGCTTCGTAAGCACGTGCGATAGCGTCCAGATGCCGGCGCCTGGCCGCGAAGACCCCGCCCGCATCGGCGCTGAAGCCCACGACCGATTTCAGGCCGTCGCGTAATTCCGCCATACCCGCATCGGTCAGGGCGCTCACCGCGAAGCCGCGCCCGCGTATCTCTGCAAGGGCTCCGGGGGGGGTATCGGTCAGGTCGATCTTGTTGCGCACCGTGAGTCGCAGCGGGCCCTCAGGAAGGCTCGCGCCCACGGTGGTCTCGGCACCGTCCGGGTCGCTGCTGTCATCGACCACGAGCAGGACGATATCGGCGCGCGCGATCTGTTCGCGGGCACGGCGCACGCCTTCCAGTTCGATGGGATCGTCGCTCTCGCGCAGGCCGGCCGTGTCGATCACATGCAGTGGCAGACCGTCGAGATCGAGCGTCTGGCGCAGCACATCGCGGGTGGTACCCGGGATGTCGGTCACGATCGCGGCATCGTGGCCCGCCAGGCGATTGAGCAGACTCGACTTGCCCACATTCGGCGCGCCCGCCAACACCAGCGTCATGCCCTCGCGCAGCAACACGCCCTGGCGGGCTTTGCCGCGGAGCGCGCAAAAGCGTGCATCGAGCGCCTCCAGGCGCTCGCGCACCTGGTAGTCGGTAAGCACGTCGATCTCTTCTTCGGGGAAGTCGATGGCCGCTTCGACCAGCACACGCACCTCGGTCAGCGTCTGCACGAGTTCATGCACGGCCGCGGAGAACTCGCCCTGCAACGAACGCATGGCCGCGCGTGCCGCCGCGCGGCTGCCGCTGTCGATCAGATCGGCCACGGCTTCCGCCTGGACCAGATCCAGGCGCTCGTTGAGAAAGGCGCGTTCGCTGAACTCGCCGGGTCTTGCCATGCGCGCGCCGAGCTCCAGCAACTGGGCAATCAGGGCATCGAGAACCACCGGCGTCCCATGGCCGTGGAACTCCACCACATCTTCGCCGGTATACGAGGCGGGGCCAGGAAAGCGGATCACCAGTCCGTAGTCGATGATCTCCCCGGTACTGTCGCGGAACTGGCGTAGGGCGGCGGTACGCGCGGCCGGACCGCGGCCTGCTATCGCATCGGCATAGCGGAACGCGGCTGGTCCGGATACGCGGACGATGCCGACCCCTCCTCTGCCCGGCGGGGTCGCGATGGCGGCGATGGTGTCGGTCTGCGGCATGCGAGCGCTCCGGGGCTTTTGCGGTAAGGTAGTAGAACCTCTTCCGACCCAAGTTTACGGCGGCGCTCGCGCCGACGCACCAACACAGACATCCATGAGGACACAGGCATGGCAGGGAACCGGGTAGCTTTCGACAACGGCCGCGGGCAGATTCTGGTGGGACGGCTCGAGATGCCGGCTCACGATAAGCCGCGCGCATTCGCCCTCTATGCGCACTGTTTCACCTGTGGCAAGGATGTGCGCGCCGCAGTGAACATCTGCCGAGCGTTGGCCCTGAAAGGCATCGCCGTGCTGCGCTTCGATTTCACCGGTATCGGCGAGAGCGAAGGCGATTTCGGCGACACCAACTTCAGTACCCGGGTGAGCGATCTCGGCGCGGCTGCGGATTTTCTCGCCCGCGAATTCGAGGCGCCGAAGATACTCGTCGGACACTCGTTGGGTGGCACCGTGGTGCTGGAAGCGGCACACGATATCGACAGCGTGGTGGCCGTATGCACTATCGCCGCGCCCGCGAACCCGGAACACGTCGCCCGCCTGCTCGGGGCCGCGCGCGCGACGATCGAGGACGAAGGCGAGGCGACGGTATCGCTGGCGGGGCGCAGGTTCACGTTCAAACGCCAGTTTCTTGAGGATATCTCGGGCCGCGATTGGTGCGCGCGTCTGCACGAGTTGCGAAAACCGCTGCTGATCTTCCATTCACCGGTGGACCAGACCGTGGATGTGAGCAACGCGGGCGAGATTTTCGCGCATGCAGTGCACCCGAAAAGCTTCGTGAGCCTGAACCAGGCGGATCACCTCATGAGCAATGATGAGGATTCGGAATACGTCGGCGCGATCCTCGCGGCCTGGGTGCGAAAATATCTGGGCGAGCTCGGGCACCGCCCGCCACGCTCACCCGCCAGTGAAGGCGAAGTGGTGGCGCGTATCGGTCGCGAGGGCTTGCGTACGGAAGTGTTTGCCGGCACGCACGCGCTCATCTCGGACGAGCCGCGCGAAGTCGGCGGTACCGATGCCGGCGCGTCTCCCTACGGTCTGCTCACCGCGGCACTGGGCGCTTGTACCGCGATGACGTTGCGCATGTATGCGAAGCAGAAAGACTGGCCACTCGAAGGGGTTACGGTACATCTCAGGCATGACAAGCAACACGCCGAAGACTGTGCCAGTTGCGACGCGAAGACGTCGCGCGTGGATGTGATCGAACGCGAGATCGCGCTCGAAGGCGATCTGGACAAGGCGCAACGCGGGCGGCTGCTGGAGATCGCCGACCGCTGTCCGGTGCATCGGACCCTGCGCTCGGAAGTCGTGATCCGCTCGCGTCTGCGCGAGACCGGGCGCGCCGGCTAGCGTCGCGCCCGTTTCTTGGTCTGTTCGATCACCTTGTTGATGCGCCACTGCTGACCGATGCCGAGGACGGTATTGACCACCCAGTAGAGCACCAGGCCCGCCGGCAGGAAAGCGGCGAAGGCCAGGAACATGATGGGCATGAACATCATGATCCGGGCCTGGGTCTTGTCCGGCGGCGCGGGGTTGAGGCGCTGCTGGATGAGGGCCGCTCCGGCATAGATGATCGGCAGCACGTAGTAGGGGTCGGGGCGCGAGAGATCGTGGATCCAAAGTATCCACGGCGCCTGGCGTAGTTCCACGCTCAGTACCAGCACCCAATAGAGTGCGAAGAAGATGGGCATCTGCAGCAGCATCGGGAAACACCCACCCATCGGGTTGGCGCCTTCTTCCTTGTACAGCTCCATCATCGCCTGACTGAGACGCTGACGGTCGTCCTTGTAACGTTCCTGCAGTGCCTTGATGCGCGGTTGCATCATGCGCATCTTCGCCATCGAGCGGCCGCTGGTCTCATTCAGCTTGTAGAACACGACCTTGATGCCGAGGGTGAGCAGGATGATGGACCAGCCCCAATTGCCTACGAAGCGATAGATCTGCTGCAACAGCCAGAACAATGGCTGCGCGATGATGGTCACGCGACCGTAATCGACCGTGCGTTCGAGGCCGGGCGCGATGCCGCCGAGGAGGTCCTGAAGTTTGGGCCCGAAGAACAGCCGGTCGTGGATCTGCCCGCTCTTGCCCGGTTCGATCCGGACCGCCGGCTGGACCACGCCTACGAGGTAGCGGTCGCCGGCCAGGCTGCGGCCGTAATAGAGATTCTTGCCCTGGTCCTGCGGCAGGATCGCGGCCAGGAAGTACTGGTCGTTGATCGCCGTCCAGCCGCCCGCGATCGTCTGCGAGAGCGCCTTCTCGTCCAGGTCCTTGTAGGAGACCTTGGTGTAGTTCTTGCCGTCGTAGATCGCGGGGCCGTCATAGGTCAGCCGGTGCGGACTGAGGAAATGATGTTGGGTAGGCACATAAAGCTGCTGGAACTGCAGGTAGTCTTCGGCAGCCCAGGGTGAAGCGCTGGCATTGTCGACCGTGTAGTCGAGATCGACCGCATAGCTGTCGCGGTGGAAAGTGTAGGTCTTGGTGACCTGAACGCCGTCAGCGGCGGTCCAGACAAGGTTTACCCTGAGCGTCTTCTCGCCCTGGGCGAGTGTGTATTCGCTTTGCTCGGCTTGGTAGAGAGCGTGATGTGTCGGCGCTTCGCCGCCCTCTTTTGCGCGCAGGCCCGACTGCAGGACGAACAGGCGTCCGTCGCCGGTGTCGAGCAGGCTCACCGGCGTGTTCTTGCGCTTGAGGCTGACCGGGTATTTGCGCAGAGCCACATGTCGGATATCGCCACCGATGGTGTCGATGCTGACATCGAGGAGATCGGTGGTGACATGGATCTGGCGACCCTGGGCCAGTACCGGCGCGGCCACGGCCTCGGCGTGCTGAGCCGGCGCTGCCGCTTCGGTCTCCGGGGCCTGGGTGGGTGGCGGCAGGGACTCGGGGCCTGTGGTCTGCGCCGATGGCTGTGCGGTCTCGGCGCTCGGGGTCGGCGTTACTGTCTTGGGACCATAGTCTTGCTGCCAGGCCTGCACCATGAAGTACAGGATGACGCCCAGAGCAGCGAACAGGATCAGGCGCGAGTGTTCCATGAGGTTCTCGTCTGGTTTGATTCGGGCACGGGATCGACACCGCCGGGGTGCCACGGGTGGCAGCGGCAGATGCGGCGGGTGGCAAGCCAGCCTCCCCTGATCGCTCCGAAGCGCTCGACTGCCGTCAGCGCATATTCGGAACAGGACGGATAGAAACGGCAATTATCCCCAAGCAGCGGGCTCAGGAGATAGCGGTAAAGGCGGATGAACTGGATCAGGATCGTTCGCATCGCTGTACCACGCGTCGCCAATTCTTTGCCATGCTTGCCCGCAGCGCTTGCGCTGGCGCCTCACGGGCCGGGATTTTCGCCATCACCACCAGATCCAGGCCAGGCAGATCGGCTCGATACTGACGGAAGCTCTCGCGGACCAGCCGCTTGATGCGGTTTCGGGAAACCGCATTGCCGGCCGCCTTGCGCGAGATGGCAAGGCCGAGGCGGGCGTTGGCGAGATCGTTCGGGCAGGCGAGGACGGTAAAAAAACCGTCGCTCGAGCGGACACCCGTCGCGAATACCCGCTTGAATTGCGCGGGCCTGTCTAGGCGCGCGCTGCGGGGAAAAGACGTGTCAGCTCGCTGTGGCGCGCTTCGGCTTACGGGCAGAGTCGCGCCCGGCCCTTGGCCCGACGTGCCTTGAGGACCTGACGCCCACGTTTGGTGGCCATGCGCGCGCGAAAACCGTGCGTCCGCTTCCGGTGGAGGTTGCTGGGCTGATACGTTCTTTTCATCGTCGTTTTCCGGTTTACTGACCACGCGCTTCGCTGGTCTGCCACATAGTTAAGGGCGCGATATTAGAAAGGAAACAGGGGCTTGCTGTCAACCTTGAGGCTGTTTTACCACGCCGCAGGGAGCGGTAGATACATCCCGTCTTCCGGTATAGACTGCTGAGGTTTCCCTGCACACTAACGGCGGGTTGCGTGATAGCGGCCAGGCCGACTTTCTTCCTTAGGGGGAGCAGATAGTGACGCCATCGCTATGGACGCGGTGCATCAGCCATCTTGAGACGGAGCTTTCCGATCAAGAGCTCAGTACGTGGATCCGCCCCCTGCATGTGCAGGAGTCGGCCGCGGGCTTGCGTCTGCTCGCGCCCAACCGTTTCGTCCTCGAGTGGGTCCGTTCGCAATTTCTTGAGCGAATCCAGTCGCTTGCGGGGCAGCTGGCGGAGGACAAGGTTGCCGTGGTGTTGGAGGTTGGCACCGCCGCTCAGGTGGACGCCCCGGCCACGGAGACCGCCGAAGCCAAGCCGGTCGCAAGCCAGGTGATCGGCAGCCGGCTCAATCCCGAATACACCTTCGACGGTTTCGTCGAGGGCAAGTCGAACCAGCTTGCCCGGGCCGCGGCGATCCAGGTGGCGGAGAATCCGGGAAGAGCCTACAACCCGCTGTTTATCTACGGCGGGGTCGGGCTTGGCAAGACCCATCTCATGCACGGGGTGGGCAACATGATGCTCGCCCGCGATGCCGGCACGCGGATCGCATACGTGCACTCCGAACGCTTCGTCGGAGATATGGTCAAGGCCCTGCAGCACAACCGGATCAACGATTTCAAACGCATCTACCGTTCCGTGGATGCCCTGCTAATAGACGACATCCAGTTCTTCGCTGGCAAAGAGCGCTCGCAGGAAGAGTTTTTCCATACGTTCAATGCCTTGCTGGAAGGAAGGCAGCAGGTCATCCTCACCTGTGACCGCTACCCGAAAGAGGTCAACGGGCTTGAAGAGCGCCTTAAATCGCGATTTGGCTGGGGTCTCACCGTGGCGATCGAACCGCCGGAACTCGAGACCTGTGTGGCGATCCTGATCAAGAAGGCTCAACTCGACGGGGTCGAATTGGCGGACGAGGTCGCCTTTTTCATCGCCCAGCGGATACGTTCCAATATCCGCGAGCTGGAAGGTGCGCTGCGCCGTGTAACTGCGAATTCGCGCTTCACCGGCCAACCGATCACGCTGGCCTTCGCCAAGGAGGCGCTGAGGGACCTGATCGCGCTCCAGGAGAAGCTGATCACCCTGGAAAATATCCAGAAGACGGTGGCGGAGTACTACAAGATAAGAGTCTCGGATCTGCACTCGAAGCGTCGGAGCCGTTCGATAACGCGGCCGCGCCAATTGGCGATGAGTCTCGCGAAGGTGCTTACGAACCACAGCCTTCCCGAGATCGGCGATGCCTTCGGTGGACGCGACCATACGACGGTGCTGCACGCGTGCCGCAAGGTCGAGGAATTGCGCCGTGAAGATCAGCGGATAGACGAGGACTACCAAAACCTGTTGAGAACCCTGAGAACGTGATGTGGATGAACTGTGGATAAGTAGCCTAACGCGACTTGTCCCCATTCTATCCACAGCATACAAGCAGCTCTCCGGGCTTCGGTTAACTGGTTTAATATTATTGTAAGTATCTAATATATATAGGAAAAGTGGGCTTATAGACAGGAGTTTTGTGGTTAATAGTAATAACAATTAACTCAAACATGTTTATAAGAAAGAAACCAGCGATACGGGTGCGATCATGAAATTTGAGGTCCAGCGCGAAGCTTTGCTGAAACCGATCCAGGCGGTCATAGGCGTGGTTGAACGACGGCAGACCATGCCGATTCTCGCCAATATCCTGCTCAGTGCGAGCGAGAACGGGCTCTCGGTTACGGGTACCGATCTGGAAGTCGAGCTGGTCGCACAGGCGGCGCTCGAGGTAGGGGACCCCGGTGATGTAACGGTGCCGGGCAGGAAACTGCTGGATATCTGCCGGGCGCTGCCCGAAGGATCACTGTTGAAGGTGAGCCTGGACAAGGAGCGTCTGATCATCCGGTCCGGGCGCAGCCGGTTTACATTGTCGACCCTGCCGGCGGCGGAATTCCCGACTGTGGACGAGATCGCGGGTCAGCAGAGCTTCGAGATGCCGCAGAAGGTGTTGAAGGACCTGCTCGAGCGCACGCAGTTCTCGATGGCGCAGCAA
This sequence comes from uncultured Pseudomonadota bacterium, assembly GCA_963739695.1. Taxonomy (GTDB): domain Bacteria; phylum Pseudomonadota; class Gammaproteobacteria; order Natronospirales; family CAVUBB01; genus CAVUBB01. The sequence goes on from CAVUBB010000023.1 coordinate 53,392, forward strand.
GATGTGAGGTATTACCTGAACGGCTTGTTGCTGGAGATGCATCCGGACAAGCTGAGGGCCGTGGCGACGGACGGACACCGGTTGGCGCTGTGCGACGTGGAGCAGGCGCTGGAGGGAGCGCAGGGCCAGCAGATCATCGTGCCGCGAAAAGGCGTGCTCGAGCTGTTGCGGCTGCTCGAAGAGAGCGAAGAGCCGGCGCGGGTAGAGACGGCGGGGAATCACATCCGGGTACAGTTGCCCGGGCTGCGCTTCACCTCGAAGCTGATCGACGGCCGGTTTCCAGACTATGAGAGAGTGGTGCCGAAGGGCGGCGACAAGGTAGTTGCCGCGCAGCGGCTCGCGCTGAAAGAAGCGCTGGGGCGCGCGGCGATCCTGTCGAACGAGAAGTACCGGGGCATACGTTTGCAGTTGGCACCGGGAAAGATCGGCTTGCAGACCCATAATCCCGAGCAGGAAGAGGCCGAGGACGAAGTTGCCGTGGGATATGAGGGCGCGGAGCTGGAGATCGGCTTCAACGTCACCTATCTGATGGAAGCATTGGCCGCGTTGGATGGAGAAGAAGTCACACTGACGATGACGGATTCCAACAGCAGTTGCCTGATCCACGCGCCGGACAGTACCCGCTGTCGGTATGTGGTTATGCCTATGCGTCTCTAGGATCCGCGGGTTTCCGTGGGCCTTCGGACAGTAGGCGCCAGCGACTTTCGCTGCTTCGACGCGCTGGAACTGGAGTGCGCGAGCGGCAGTAACCTGATCTTCGGTGAAAATGCCTCGGGCAAGACGAGCTTGCTCGAGGCGATTTTTTTTCTGGGGCGCGGGCGATCGTTTCGCGCGCCGAGGGCGGAAAGCCTGGTCAGGGCAGGTGCGGACGCGCTCAAGGTCTTCGGCAGGGTGGGTGAGACGGGCACGTCGGCTCTGGGCGTCGGGTGGTCGAGAGAGGGGCTGGTTGTGCGGGTAGGGGGAGTCGCTGCCGGGCTGGCCGAGCTCGCGGAGGCGTTGCCGCTACTGGTGATAGACGCACGGTCCCATCAATTGATCGAAGGCGGACCGGGGGAGCGCAGACGCTACGTGGATTGGGGGGTGTTTCACGTGGAACACCGTTTCCTTCCCGCCTGGCGCCAATACCGCCGAGCGCTGCTCCAACGCAACACACTGCTCAAGCGCGGGGGTCGTGAAAGCGAATTTCTGGCGTGGGAGCGCGAACTGGCCGAGTCCGGCGAAGCGCTGGATGCGGGGCGCAGAGCTTATCTTGGGGACCTCGTGCCGCTGGCGGAGGAGCAGGTACGGGCGGTGGCGGCGCTCGAAGGCCTGGAGCTTGGCTACCGACCCGGCTGGCCCGAAGGGCTTGCGCTCGCTGAGATGTTGGCGGCGGGCCGGGCGCGCGATCGGCAATTGGGGGCTACGCAGCACGGACCGCACCGAGCCGATATCCAGCTGCGAATAGAAGGCCAGCCAGCCAGTCAGCGGATATCGCGCGGTCAGCAGAAGGTGCTTGCCGGGGCCCTGATCCTCGCTCAGGCGCAAATCCTGCAGCAGCGCACGGGGCGGACAGCGATCATCCTCTGCGATGATCTGGCCGCCGAGCTGGATCTCGAGCACCGGCGGCGGTTTCTGGTTCAGTTGAACGAGCTACGAACGCAACTGTTTGTCAGCGCGGTGGACGCGGAGGTCCTGGTTTCCGCAGGGCTTGAGCCGGAAAGAATGTTCCACGTGGAACGTGCCCGGGTGCGGGAAATGATATAATGCTTCGAACCTTCCCGAGTCTCATGATATGACAGAACCCAAGCGCTACGATTCCAGTAATATCAAAGTCTTAAAGGGCCTGGAGGCCGTCCGCAAACGGCCCGGAATGTACATCGGCGACACCGACGATGGCACCGGTCTGCACCACATGGTTTTCGAGGTCGTGGATAATTCCATCGACGAAGCGCTCGCCGGCTACTGCACAGAGATCGGGGTGACGATACACGCGGACGAATCCGTAACCGTGACCGATAACGGGCGCGGGATCCCGGTCGATCTCCATCCGGAAGAAGGCCGCTCGGCGGCCGAGGTCATCATGACCGTCCTCCATGCGGGCGGGAAGTTCGACGATAATTCCTACAAGGTCTCGGGTGGTCTGCACGGCGTAGGCGTCTCCGTCGTGAACGCGCTGTCTGAATATCTCTATCTGAAAATCCGTCGCGATGGCCGCGTCTTCGAACAGGAATACTCCATGGGCGAGCCCAAGTATCCCCTGCGCGAGATCGGCGACGCGAAGGACAGCGGGACCGAACTCCGCTTCCGCCCGAGCCCGGCCGTGTTTACCAACATAGGCTTTCACTACGATATCCTCGCGCGCCGCCTGCGCGAGCTTTCATTCCTCAATTCCGGTGTGCGGATCGTGCTCACGGATCAGCGCGAAGACAAGCACGATGTCTTTGAATACCAGGGCGGTATCCGTGCGTTCGTAGAGCATCTGAACCGGAACAAGACCGCGATCCACGAGAACGTGTTCTATTTCCAGGCCGACCGGGACGACATCACCGTCGAAGTTGCGCTGCAATGGAACACTTCTTATCAGGAGACGGTTTTCTGCTTCACCAACAACATCCCGCAGCGCGATGGCGGCACACATCTGGCCGGCTTTCGCAGCGCGCTGACCCGCACGGTTAACCAGTACATCGACGCAGAAGGTCTCGCCAAGCGCGAGAAGGTCAGCCTTTCCGGCGACGACGCGCGAGAAGGGCTCACCGCGGTCCTCTCCGTGAAGGTGCCGGACCCGAAGTTCTCTTCGCAGACGAAAGACAAGCTGGTCTCCTCGGAAGTGAAGGGCGTGGTCGAATCACTGATGGCGGAGAAACTGCAGGATTTCCTGCTCGAATTTCCGCAACAGGCGAAGACTATCGTCGGCAAGGTGATCGACGCGGCTCGAGCACGTGAAGCCGCACGCAAGGCGCGCGAGATGACCCGCCGCAAAGGAGCGCTGGATGTTGCGGGCCTGCCCGGAAAGCTTGCCGACTGCCAGGAGCGAGATCCTGCCCAGTCAGAGCTCTTCCTGGTCGAGGGCGATTCTGCGGGCGGCTCCGCCAAACAGGGGCGCGACCGTCGCACGCAGGCCATCTTGCCGCTCAAGGGAAAGATCCTCAACGTCGAGAAAGCCCGCTTCGACAAGATGCTCTCGTCGGCCGAAGTAGGTACCTTGATCACGGCCTTGGGCTGCGGCATCGGCCATGAAGACTTCGACCCCGACAAGCTGCGCTATCACCGCATCATCATCATGACCGACGCCGATGTCGACGGCTCGCACATCCGCACTTTGCTGCTCACTTTCTTCTACCGGCAGATGCCCGAACTGGTCGAGCGCGGCCACATATATATCGCGCAGCCGCCGCTTTACAAGATCAAGCGGGGCAAGCAGGAATATTATGTTAAAGATGAGGCAGAGCTGAATGCCTACCTGCTGGCAAGCGCGCTGGAAAATTCCAGCCTTCACGTCAGCGCCGATGCGCCACCCATCAGCGGTGCGGCGCTGGAAGAGCTTGCCGGCCAGTACATGAGCGTGATGGCGATGATCCAGCGCTGGGCCCGCCGCTACGACGCCAACGTCTTGCACAAGCTCATATACATGCCCACCCTGAGCACATCGGACTTCAATGACTCTGGGTCATTAGGCGCCTGGACCGAGCAGCTCCAGGCTATGTTGCGAGCGGACGATACCGGCTCGCTGGCCTACTCGGTGAGTGTCCGCAACGGTGTCGACGACGTGCCTCCGGTCATCCACGTCGCGCGTACCCATCATGGCGTGACCAGCGAGCGACCGATCCAGCGTGAGTTTTTCAGTTCGGGCGAATATCGGAGCATCGCAGAGCTAGGGGAGCGGCTTCAGGGGCTGCTCGGCGAAGGCGCGTATGTGCGCCGCGGAGAGAGGCGTCTCGAGGTCAGCCGGTTCAAGGAAGCGGTCACCTGGCTCCTGGATGAAGCCAAGCGCGGCCAGAGCATCCAGCGCTACAAGGGCCTCGGCGAGATGAATCCGGAACAGTTGTGGGAGACCACCATGGATCCCGACAGTCGCCGTCTGCTGCAGGTCCGGATCGAAGACGCGGTCGCCGCGGACGAGATTTTCACCACCCTGATGGGCGACCAGGTTGAGCCGCGACGCGAGTTCATCGAGCGCAACGCGCTCGAAGTGAGCAACCTGGACGTCTGAGTCTCAAGCGGCGCCATCCTCGCGGCGCCGCTGGTAGCCTTCGCTGATCTCCTGCATCTGGGCCTCGATCCAGGCCTGTACCTCAGCGTTGATCTCTTCCGGCTCACGGCCCGCTGTGGGCACTGGCGTACCAATACGTACCACGATCGTGCCCGCCCGCTTGATCAACCCGCGCCGCCGCCAGAAATCGCCCGCGTTATGCGCGACCGGCACGATCGGCACGCCGGCTGCCCGCGCCAGCAGCGCCCCACTGAGGCCGTAGCGCCGGGTCGCACCCGGGGGCATGCGGGTGCCCTCCGGAAAGATCGTGACCCAAAATCCTTCACGCAGACGCTGCGATCCCTTGCTGATGACCTGTTCGACTGCCGCGCGTCCGGCGCCCCGGTTGATCGCGATCGGGCGCATCACCCAGATCGCCCAACCGATGACCGGGATCCACAGCAGCTCATGCTTCAATACCCAGGCGGTGCGTGGGAACAGTTCGATCTGCGCCAGCGTCTCCCATGCCGACTGGTGCTTCCAGAACACCACGCAGGCTTGCCCGGGCAGATTGTCCAGGCCCTCTACGCGATAGCCCAGACCGCACCAACTCTCCAGCGCCGACAGGGCAAGCCGCACCCAGGCCTTCGCCACGCGCTCGCGCCACGCATAAGGCGCCGGCGCCAGCAGTACCACCGCCAACGCATACGCCAGGATGCTGAAAAACATGAACGCGGTTACAGCGAACGAACGCAGCAGCAACATCCGGGTTCAGTCCTCGGGTCTTGCTTGCGCGCGCAACCACGTATCCACGAAACCGGCGAGGTCGTGGTGCACTTGCACCTTGGTACCGGCCGGCAACCGCGCTATGGTTTGCTCGCCCTTGCCCGTGCGAACCAGCACCCCTTGTCCACCTACCGCAGCGACCGCGTCGAGATCCTTCTGCGTGTCTCCTACCATCAGCAGTTCACTGCCACTGACGCCAAAGCGCTGGCAGATATCTTCGAGCATGCCCGGCCGCGGTTTGCGGCACTCACAGCCGACATCCGGGTGATGCGGGCAGAAGAAAAAACCATCGAGCCTCCCGCCTGCCTCCTCGAGCAAGCCGAGGAACTTGCGGTGGATATCGAACAGGGTATCGACGTCGAACAGGCCCCGCCCGACGCCCGACTGGTTACTCGCAACCACCACCCGGTAACCCGCGCGCTTGAGCCGAGCGATGGCATCGAGACTTCCCGGTATCGGCGTCCATTCGGCCGGCGATTTCACATAGTCGTCGGAATCGAAATTGATGACTCCGTCGCGGTCGAGAACGACTAAGGTCACCTCAGGTCACCTGGATCTGCGCAAGATCAGCCGTATACAGGAACAGGCCGTTAAGCGTGCCGAGAAGGCGCAACCGGTTGGCGCGAACCGCCTCATCTTCGCAATTAACCAGGACATCGTCGAAGAAGGCATCGACCTCGTCTCGCAATGCGGCGAGTCCCCCCAGCGCCTGCTCATAACGCCCGGCTTCGGCATCTGCGACCACCGCCTCGGCGAGCTTGTCGACCGCCGCGCCGAGCCTGACTTCGGCCGCTTCGGTCAGCAGCGCAGTATCGAAATGTCCATCCGGCGCTTGCCCAGCCTGGCGCAGGATGTTGGCGATACGCTTGTTGGCCGCCGCCAGGCTCTGCGCAGCGGGCAGCTGCAGGAAAGTTTCCACTGCGGCGATCCGGCGCGCGAAGTCCACCGGCCGCGCCGGCCGTTTTGCCAGCACCGCCTCGAACACGTCTGTGCGCACGCCTCGATCCTGGTAGTAGGCCCGCAGACGGTCCATAAGGAACTCGTAGACCTCCTCACGCAGCCCGCCTGCTGGTGCCATCGGCTGCAGGGCGAGTCCTTGTGCGATCAATTCCTTCAAGTCCAGATCGACCCCGCACTCGATCACTATCCGCACCAGCCCCAGCGCAAGTCGCCTCAGGCCGAACGGATCCTTGTCGCCGCTGGGCTTCTTGCCGAGACTGAAGATGCCGCAGATCGTGTCGAGCTTGTCGGCGATCGCCAATGTGCGGCCGACCGCACCCGCCGGCAGCCGGTCACCTGCGAAGCGCGGCAGGTACTGCTCTTCGATCGCCTCCGCCACCGGTGCCGGCTCGCCGTCGGCCAGCGCGTAGTAGCGGCCCATGATGCCTTGCAGCTCGGGGAACTCGCCTACCATGTCGGTGAGCAGATCACATTTGGCCAGCACTGCGGCCCTTTCCACGGTCGCGCCGTCAGCACCCGCGACCCCAGCAATCGTGACCGCGAGTTCGCCGATGCGTTGTTGTTTGGCGGCCAGTGTCCCCAGGCCCTTCTGGAAAACGACTTCCGTCAGCAGTGGCGCGCGTTCGTCGAGGCGGCGCTGCCGATCCTGATTCCAGAAAAACATCGCATCGTCGAGCCGCGGCTCGACCACGCGCTCGTTCCCGCGCCGGACCACGTCCGCATCGGTGCTCTCGATATTTGCGAAGGTGATGAATGCGGCCTGCAAGGCGCCCGCCCGATCGCGCACCGGAAAATAGCGCTGGTGCTGTTGCAAAGTGATGATCAGCACCTCCTCGGGAAGGCCGAGATAACGCCGGTCGAAGTGCCCGACTACCGGCACCGGCCATTCGTTGAGCGCAGCCACCTCTGCCAGCAGCCCGTCGCCGTCGGCCAGCCCGACGGCCTCGCCATCGAGCCCGGCTGCCGCTTGTTCGACCATCGCATGCAGCGCATGATCCAGCGTGCGCGCGCCGTCATTCACCCTCACCCAGCCGAACTCGTCGAGCTTGTGTGGATAGTCCGCGGGGCTTCGCAGTTCGATGGGAGCTGGCGCATGAAACCGGTGACCGTGGGTCACCCTGCCTGCCGTGACACCCAGAAGCGTACACGGTATGACGTCTTCACCCAGGAGCACGACTACCCAGTGCACCGGGCGGACGAATTCGGCGTCACCTTCGCCCCAGCGCATACGCCGCGAGATTGGCAGACGCTGCAGCGCCGAGGCCAGCAGTTCCGGGATGATCGCCCGAGCGCTGCGCCCCGTGATCGTCACCGTGGCGGCGAGGCGTTCGCCCTTATCGGTCTGGCGCCGCTCCAGTGCCGCGACCTCGAGCCCGCAGGAAGCGGCGAAGCCTTCGGCCGCCCGCGTCGGCTTGCCTGCGGCGTCGAATGCGGCTTGTACTGCGGGGCCGAGGCGTTCCTGTATCTGGTCCGCCTGCGCCGCGCGTACCGCGGCAACTTTAACCGCCAGCCGCCGTGGTGAACGCAAGGCCTGCGCCTCGACGCCGGCAGCGCACAGGCCCGCAGCTACCAACCCGTCGCGGACATGGTCGCGGAACGCGAGGGATAACTGTTCGAGCGACTTTGGCGGCAGCTCCTCGGTGCCCAGCTCGACGAGCAGCTCGCGGGTATCAGACATCGGCTGTCTCCTGGGCGAGCAACGGGAAACCAAGCCTCTCGCGTGCAGCGTAGTAGGCTTCGGCGACCGCGCGCGCCATGCTCCGCACCCGCAGGATGAAGCGCTGCCGCTCGCTGACCGATATCGCGCGGCGCGCGTCGAGCAGGTTGAAGCTGTGCGAGGCCTTGAGCGCCATCTCGTAGGCCGGTAGCACCAGCGCCGCTTCGAGCAACCGCGTGCATTCGGATTCACAGGTATCGAACCACGCGGAAAGGCTGGCCGTATCCGCTTGCTCGAAATTGTAAGCCGACATCTCGACCTCGTTCTGATGGTAGACCTGGCCGTAACTCACACGGCCACGCGGCCCGTCGGTCCAGGTCAGCTCGTAGACATCGTCGACACCCTGCAGGTACATTGCCAGGCGTTCGAGTCCATAGGTGATCTCACCGGTGACGGGGCGGCATTCCAGGCCGCCGACCTGCTGAAAATAGGTGAACTGGCTGATCTCCATGCCATCCAGCCAGACCTCCCAGCCCAGACCCCAGGCGCCCAGCGTCGGCGATTCCCAGTTGTCCTCGACGAAGCGGACATCGTGCACCAGAGGGTCCACGCCCAGCGCGCGCAGCGAATCCAGATACAGATCCTGGATATCCGCCGGGGAGGGCTTGAGTACGACCTGGAACTGGAAGTACCGTTGCAGACGGTTGGGGTTGTCGCCGTAGCGACCGTCGGTAGGACGCCGGCAGGGCTGCACGTAGGCGGCCGACCACGGCTCCGGACCGATCGCACCAAGGAATGTCGCGGTATGAAACGTGCCCGCGCCCATCTCCATGTCGTAAGGCTGCATCAGCACGCAACCGCGCGCCGCCCAGTACTCCTGGAGGCAGAGGATAAGATCCTGGAAAGTCTCGGGTTTGCTGCTCATGCTTGGTGCTCTGTCACCCTATAAATAGTGGTTTCAGCACTTCCATGGCGCGTCACAGCAAGGCGCCGTGCGCCGGCAATGGCCGAAAGCCCTTGGCAAGCGCGGCAACGCCGCTGGGGAGCGCCATGGAAGCGCCCTTCGGGTTCGCTTGTCAGTGCCCCTGGACGGTGTTGCGCCCTTTGACAAGGACTCAGGCCATTGCCTGCAGGGCGCGCCTTGCCAGGAACACTGACAAACCAACTGAAACCGCAATTTATAGGGTGGCAGAGCACTAGTCCATCGGCCCTCTTTTGGCAAGCGGCAGAGTATATCCCGGCGCCGCCGGGCCGTGCACCCTCGGGCCCGGCGTGCACCACGCTGGACCCGCGAGTTCCAGCTTTGCACCAACACGGTGCCTGCCCGCACGCGGGGCCCGGCCCGAAGCCGCGCGCGCTGGCCAGACCAAGTTTGGCACGCTATGTGCTAAGTATGAAGGGCAGGCCGGCCCTTCAGGCCACGATCCATCCCATCATCGCGGAGGCATGACATGCAAGCAGCGGACGTCCTTAAACTGATCAGCGACGGCGAGATCAAGTTCGTCGATCTGAGATTCACCGATACCAAGGGCAAGGAACAGCATGTCACCGTGCCCGCGCACACCATCGACGATTCCGCGTTCGAAGACGGCAAGATGTTCGACGGTTCCTCGATCGCCGGCTGGAAGGGCATCAACGAATCGGACATGATCCTCCTGCCCGACCCGAGCACCGCCGTCGTCGACATCTTCACCGACGAAGAGACGCTCAATCTCCGTTGTGACGTCATCGAGCCGGCTACGATGCAGGGCTACGAACGCGATCCCCGCTCGATCGCGCGCCGCGCCGAGGCTTATCTCAAATCGACGGGTATCGCGGATACCGCCTATTTCGGTCCGGAGAACGAATTCTTCATCTTCGACGACGTGCGCTGGGGCGCCGATATGAGCGGCGTGTTCTACAAGATCGACTCTCAGGAAGCGGGCTGGAACTCCGAGAAGGTCTATCCGGACGGCAACTTCGGCCACCGTCCCAGCGTGAAGGGCGGCTATTTCCCGGTGCCCCCGGTCGATTCCCTGCACGACCTCCGCTCGGCCATGTGCCTGGCCCTCGAAGAGATGGGCCTGAAGACCGAGGTTCACCATCACGAGGTGGCGACGGCCGGACAGTGCGAGATCGGCGTCGCGTTCAACACGCTCGTGCGCAAGGCTGACGAGGTGCAGATCCTGAAATACGTGGTCATGAACGTCGCCCACGCCTATGGCAAGTCGGCTACATTCATGCCCAAGCCGCTGGTCGGCGATAACGGCAGCGGGATGCACGTACATACATCGCTGGCCAAAGACGGCAAGAACCTGTTCACCGGCGACCTCTACGGCGGCCTCTCCGAGACGGCGCTGTTCTATATCGGCGGGATCATCAAGCACGCGCGTGCGCTCAATGCCTTCACCAATCCCAGCACCAACAGCTACAAGCGTCTGGTACCCGGCTTCGAAGCCCCGGTGATGCTCGCCTACTCCGCACGCAACCGCTCGGCCTCGATCCGCATCCCCTACATCGCCAACCCCAAGGGGCGGCGCATCGAGATCCGCTTCCCTGATTCGATGGCCAACCCCTATCTCGCCTTCAGTGCGATCATGATGGCCGGCCTCGACGGCATCACCAACAAGATCCATCCGGGCGACGCGATGGACAAGGATCTCTATGATCTGCCTCCGGAAGAGGAAAAGAACATCCCGCAGGTCTGTTATTCGCTCGAACAGGCGTTGAACGCGCTTGCTGCCGATCGCGACTTCCTCAAGGCGGGCGGCGTGTTCAGCGACGATCTGATCGATGCCTATATCGGTCTGAAGACGCAGGAAGTGACGCGCCTGCGCATGACCACCCACCCGGTGGAATTCGACCTCTACTACAGCCTCTAAACATCCGTTCAGCGGGGCCGGACCACCGTCCGGCCCCGCCCGGTCCCGGCCCCGTTGCCCAGCCCGCAGCGCGGAGCTATGCTCAGCGCATGCGAACTGTGACCACGATCCTCGTCCTCGCCCTGATGCTGGTACCCGCCCTCGCCGCCACCTATCGCTGGGTGGATAAGGACGGCAACGTGCATTACTCCGATCAGCCCCACCCCGGGGCCACGCAGGTCGTCCTGCCCAAGACCCAGACCTATGCCGCCCCGGCCGATCTGCAGGTCGCCCAGACCGCGAAGCCGGCGGCCAAGGCTGCGCCAACCTACACCAGTTTTACGATCACCTCGCCCACGCCCGGGCAGACGCTGTGGAATACCGGCGGCACGCTCTCGGTGACGGCCGCTCTGGAACCGGCACTGATGAAAGGCGACACGGTCCAGTTCTTCTACGACGACAAGCCAGTGGGCCAGCCGGCGCCTTCGTTGTCGACCACTCTCACCGAGGTCTATCGCGGGACCCATTCAGTGGGTGCCGCCGTGATCGGCGCCGACGGCAAGGCGCGCATCAGCACCGCCGCTGTTACCTTCTACGTCAAGCAGCATTCCATCATAAAGCCCCACTGACGCTGTATCCGTCCCGGAACGTTTTGCACTATAATGGTGCAAACGCACCATTATCAGGCCCATGTTCGCAACATCCACGGCGCAGCCCTTGCTCGCCACCGCATTCGAGACCCTCAACACCGGTATCCTGTGGTTGGACGCTGGCCTGCACGCGCGCTTCATCAATCCAGCGGCCGCCAGCCTGCTCGCGGTGACCGAGCGCCAGGCTCGCGAACAGCCGCTCAGAGAATGGTTGCCGCGCGCGCGCACTCTGCAGCAGCATCTCGAGTCGATCCGCGCAGCCCCGCGCTCGCTCACCGTCCGTGAGCTCGCTATCCCCGTGGGCACGGAAGACGCCCGCGAGGTCATGGTGGATGCTGTGTTCAACCCGGTCTGGGAAGACGAATCGTCACCACCCGAGATCCTGATCGAACTCTCGCCCCTGGACCGGCACCTGCAGATCAGTCGCGAAGAAGCTCTGCTGACCCAACACGAAGCGACGCGCGCCCTCGCCCGCGGCCTCGCTCACGAGATCCGTAACCCGCTCGGCGGTCTGCGCGGCGCAGCGCAGCTGCTTGAGCGTGAGCTGGACGATCCGGACCTTGCGGAATATACCGGGGTCATCATCAAAGAGGCGGACCGACTGCGCGCCCTCGTGGACGCACTTCTCGGCCCGCGCGAGCAAAATCATGCCACCCCGCTCAACGTCCACGAGCCATTGGAACACGTGGCCCGCCTGGTCGAGATGGACGCCCCGCAGACACTCACGCTGAGACGCGATTACGATCCGAGCATCCCCGATTTCGCCGCCGACAGCGACCGCCTCGTGCAGGCGCTGCTGAATCTTGTCACCAATGCACGTCAGGCCCTTGGCGACCGCGGTACGCTCACGCTGCGGACCCGCGTGGCGCGCAACTACACCGTCGCCAGCACCGTCCACCGCCTGGTGGCGCGAATCGAAGTCGAAGACGACGGCCCCGGTGTGCCGGCCGAACTCGGTTCGCGGCTCTTCTATCCCATGGTCAGCGGCGCGCCGGGGGGCACCGGATTGGGTCTGGCGATCGCGCAGGAGCTGATCCAACGCCAAGGTGGCGTGATCGAATTCGAATCGATACCCGGAGCAACAATCTTTTCGGTCGTATTGCCGATGCAGAGGGAAACATGACCACCGGCTACCAGATCTGGGTCGTGGACGACGACGCGTCAGTGCGCTGGGTGATCGAGCGCGCACTCACGCGCGCTGGTCTGTCGGTGCGCGGCTTCGATTCCGGCGAGGCCTTCACCGCAGCCCTTGTCGCAGAGGAGCCGGGCGTCCTGATCAGCGATGTTCGCCTGCCCGGTCTCGACGGCATGACGCTGATGCAGGAACTGGCGAACACTCATCCTTACCTGCCGGTGATCATCGTCACCGCGCACTCCGACCTGGACAGCGCAGTAGCCGCCTATGCGGGTGGCGCTTTCGAATATCTGCCCAAACCTTTCGATGTGGATGAACTGGTCGAGGTCACGCGCCGAGCACTCGACAGCCGCGGCTCCGACCAGATCCCGGCACCCAGCACGCCCGCCCGCAAGCCGGACCTGCTCGGCGAATCGCCGCCGATGCAAAGCGTATTCCGCGCCATCGGGCGCCTGGCGCGCTCCAGCATGACTGTGTTGGTCACCGGCGAATCGGGCACTGGCAAGGAACTGGCGGCCGATGCGTTGCATCGCCACGGCCCCCGCGCACACGGCCCCTTCATCGCGCTGAATACGGCGGCCATCCCGGCCGAGCTGCTGGAATCCGAACTATTCGGTCACGAGCGTGGCGCGTTCACCGGCGCCAACAGTTTGCGCAAGGGCCGCTTCGAGCAGGCGCACGGGGGCACCTTGTTTCTGGACGAGATCGGCGACATGCCGCCTGCATTGCAGACCCGGTTGCTTCGCGTGCTCGCCGAGGGTGAGTTCTTCAGAGTCGGTGGTCATGAGCCGGTCCGCGTCGATGTCCGTATCATCGCCGCCACACATCAGGATCTCGAGACCCACGTTCGCGAAGGCCGCTTCCGCGAAGACCTCTATCACCGTCTCGACGTCGTGCGTATCCATATGCCCGCGTTGCGTGAGCGCGGCGACGACCTCGCCCTGCTCGCGGACCACTTCCTGGGTGAAGCGGCCAGAGAACTCGATACCGAGATCAAGCGTCTCGAGCCCGAAGCGCTGTCGCTGCTCAACGAATATGACTGGCCGGGCAACGTTCGGGAGTTACGCAATTTCTGCCGCCGCCTGACCGCGATGGCCCCGGGCACGACGATCGCCGCGCCCAGCCTTCCTCCACCGTTTAACAGCAGCGGCGGCACCGGGCGCGATACCGAAGAATGGCTGCGTCTGTTATCTGCATGGGCAAGCGCCGAGATGGCCGCCGGCCGGGAAGGTATCCTGACCCGCAGCCAGAAGGCGATCGAGAAAGAGTTGATTCTGCGGGCGCTCGAGCACACCGCGGGACACCGCCAATCCGCCGCCCGCCTCCTGGGCTGGGGCCGCAACACACTTACCCGCAAGATGAAAGACTACGACCTGTAGAGGACGGCTTAGCCGCCACTGTGCACGGGATACATATAGACCCGCTGCTTCTCGCCTTCATAGGTGGAAAAGAACTGCACGCGAGCGACATCAGCCGCCACGCTGCCTGTACTGCTCCAATCGAATTGCAGCCATACCGGCGTCGTCGGGTCGGTCAGGTTCGCCTGCCCGCCATTGCCGAGTCCCGGTGCCGAGAGCGTGAGCGTTCCCGTGCCGGAACTCATGTTGGGTCCGCTTATGGTCACGCTGCCAACACCGCCGGTGGCGCCCTGTAGCTGGAAGCTGGACGAGGCAAGACTCGTGCAGGTATCGGCTGTCTCGGAAACCCACTGATAGGTGCCGCTCGCCGCAGGATATTCCTGATAGGACTCGAGACGCACCGCCACGTTGAGCGGGTACAGTTCGCTCACCGCCGCGTCGTCGATAGCCAGCCGACCCGAGCGGATCTGCGTGCTCTGCTCGGTATGTCCGACGGAGCTTACATTATCGGCATCGGTGGCCCGGATCGAGATCGTCGTCGGTGCAGTGTCCTTCACCGGGAAGGTATAGGTCGCGGTGCTGATCACGCCGACGCCGTTGTTGAAGTCAGCAGTCTGCAGTTGGTTGTTGGCCAGGTTTGCGGTATTGCCGCCGACCGACAAGGTAGTCAGCTGTGCGTAAGTCGGACCCGATGTGTTATTCGAATAATCCTGGGTCACGGCGCCGCCGGCATCGCGTGCGGTAACCGTCACCGTGAACGGCTGCGCCGAATAAGTGAAGCCGGCGCCCCCGGTACAGCCGTCGGCGACCACGACGTCGAAATGGTCCGGCGTGAATCGTCCGAACAGTGCCGTCGCCGAAGGGTTGCCGAACTTGCATCCAACCAGGCCGCCGGTGGCGGTATTGGAGAAGTCGTTCGTGCACCCGCTGGGCTGATCGACAGCGGTGAAGGTGTCGTCGTAGACCCCGTCGGCCTGGAACTGGAAGGCACCCACTTCCGAGTAGGTGAAGGCACTGCCCGTGGAGCTTCCGCTGGTACTGTTGGCCGGATTGAATGTACCGGTCAGGGTGCCGATCCTGGGTGCCCCGGTAAATGCCGCCAGCTTGGCGCCATCGAACTTCGGTGTGCCGCTGTAGCCGGCACCGGCGATGGCGGTGATACTGAATTGGGTCCCTACCTTCGCCACCGGCAAACCGGTGGTGCCGGTATTGCTCATATTGGACGAGACCGTGGCGAAGCCGGCGGGCCGGATCGCGAAGGCGTCATTCGAGCAACCGGCAAAGTAAGTTCCCGTGGTCGATACCACTTCGATTCGAGCGACCCGCCACGCGCTGTTCTCGGTGAAGGTCACATCAAGCGTGCCGTTGGTGAAAGTGCCCGCAGGCGTCAGCGTCTGGATGGTCGTCCAGCTGCTGCGACAATTGTTGGAATCCAGCGCGCCGCTGTCGCTGCTGGCATCCAGCAGTTTGACCTGCACCGAATTGCCGTAGGTCGTGTTGACCGTGGTGCCATTATTGCTGAGTGCGACCACGCGCACCGTGAATGCGGAGCCCGCGATCTTGGTATTCAGCGGACCCACGGTGGTGCCGGTTGCGGCGCTGGTCTCGATAACGTTGAAGCCGGCGGAGAAGTTGCTGATGACGAACGAGGTACTGGTGGCGCTGGTGAGCCCCGCGCTGTTCGCGTTGAGAGTGTAGGTGCCGGCGGTGTCGAGGCTGAAACTTGCGAACGTGGCCAGGCCAGTGGAATCGGTGGTCGCGCTCGCGCCGCTCAGTCCCGCCGTACCGCTCGCCAGCGACAGGGTCACGGACGTTCCCCCCGCCGCGACATCGTTGCCGAAAGCATCGCGCAACTGGACTGTAGGCGCCGGCGACATCGCGACGCCTACCGTGCCGTCGGACGGCTCCTGGACGAAGACCAGAGTGGCCGGTGCCCCGGCATTGATGTTGAAGCTGGTACTTGTCGCGTCGAGCAAACCCGAACTTGTGGCGGTGAGCGTGTAGCCGACTCCGGACTTGTTGATCGAGAGATTGGAGAAGGTCGCCACCCCGTTTACAGCTGCGACCGAAGTCGTGCCGCTGAGAGTGCCCCCGCCGGGGTTGTTCGCGATCGCGATGGTAACCGTCGCCGAACTCGTGGTGACAACGTTGCCCGCAGAGTCGGTGATCTCTACAGTTACCGCCGGCGCTAGCGAACTGCCCGCCGTGGTGTTGCCGGGCTGCGTGCCGAATATCAGCGTGGTTGGACCCCCGACCGAGATGTTGAATGGATCGCTGGTGGCGCTCGCCAGGCCCGAACTCGCCGCCTGCAAGGTGTAGCCCGTGCCGACGGTATCGATGGCCACGCTGTCGAAAGTGGCGACACCGTTCACCGCGTTCACGCTCACCCCGCCCAGCAGCGTTCCGCCAGAAGGGTTGGTCCCGATACTCAAGGTAACCGCTGCCGTGCTGCTGGTCACGAGATTGCCGAAGCTGTCTTCCACGAGCACCGTCACCGCTGGATTGAAATTGCTGTTCGGTGGCGAATTGACCGGTTGTTGCCCGAAAGCCAGCTGCGCGGCCGCGCCCACGCTCACGTTGAACGGGATGCTGATAGCCTGGCTCAGGCCGGGGCTGGTGAACACGAGCGAATAGTTGGTGCCGGCCTTGTCGATGGACAGATCATTGAACGTGGCCACCCCGTTCACGGCGTTGATCGTGAGGGTGCCGCTCAACGTGCCGCCGCCGGTATTCGAATAGATTGCAACAGTCACGGCATTGGTTGCCGTGCTGACGAAATTGCCGTCGGTATCTTCGATCTGGATGGTGATCGCGGGACTGATCGGTGCGCCTGCTATAGAGTCTGTCGGCTGCTGGTTTATCGCCAGCTGGGCGGGGCCGCCCGCCTGATAGGTGTAGCCGTCGGTCTTGGTGACACTGCGGGCTCCGTCTTCCACGACCACGACGTCTACCAGTCCGGCCGCATGGGGGGGCGTGGTGCAGCTCAGTCTCACATTGCTCAGGCGCGTCGCGGTGACCGGCCCGGCACCACCGAAATATACCGTGTAGGTGGCGCCAGCCGAAAAGCCGCTGCCATTGATCTCCACGGCGGTGCCACCCGCGGCCGGGCCGGAGTTGGGTAACACGCTGTCGATGGTGTAGGACGCGTTGGTGATATCGAAGGTGGTGCTGGTTGCGCCGGTCAGACCCGTGCTGCTCACCACCAGGGTGTAGCCGGTGCCGACGTTGTCGATCTGCAGATCGCCAAAGGTGGCGACACCGCCGCTGGCGTTCTGGGTCAGCGTGCCACTGAGCGTGCCTGCTGCCGGGTTGGTGCCGATGGCGATGGTTACCGAAGCACTGCTGCCGCTGATCAGATTGCCGTTCGCGTCCTGTATCTCGACCGTTACGGCGGGTTGCATCACTTGTGCGAAGGGCGTGCTCGTCGGCTGCTGTGTGAATACGAGCTGCGCCGGCGCGCCGGCCGAGATGTCGAACGTGCCGCTGGTGTCCGAGCCCAGCGTGCCCGACGTCGCCACCAGGGTGTAGCCGCTACCGGCCTTGTCGATAGAGAGGTCATTGAAGCTCGCGATACCGTTTACCGTCGCGACTGTGGTCGTGCCGGACAGCGTGCCACCGCCAGGATTGGTGCCGATGGCGAGCGTGATATTGGCCGAGCCCGCGGTGACGAGATTGCCGCCGGCATCTTCGACACGCACGGTGAGCGCTGGCGAGATGGGTTGCCCCGCGGTCGTGTTGGTCGGCTGCGAAGAGAACTTGAGTTGATAGGCGCCACCCGCAGTCACACTGAACGCGCCGCTGGTATCGCCGGAGAGCGTGCCGCTGGTCGCGATCAGGGTATAGCCGTTGCCCACTTTGTCGATCTTGATGTTATTGAATGTGGCGATGCCGTTCACGGCCGTCACCGTCACGGTACCGGAAAGCGTGCCGCCGCCCGGATTAGTGCCGATCGAAAGGGTCACGCCCGCATTGCTCGCCGTGACCAGGTTGCCGTTGGAGTCCTCCACCCGGACCTGGATGGCGGGGCTGATGGCCGTGCCGGAAGTGGTATCGCTGGGTTGCACGCTGAATTTCAGCTGGGTCGGGCCAGTGACGTTGAAGGCGCTGGTGGTGACGCTGGTGGTGCCCGAGCTTGAGGCTACCAGCGTGTAGCCATTGCCTTGAGCACTGATGGTCAGGTTACCGAACGTGGCGACGCCGTTGACCGCGTTCACCGCGGTAGTACCGCCGAGCGCGCCACCGCCCGGGTTCGCGCCGATGGCGACGCTCACGGTCTGCGCGCTACTGGTCACCAGGTTGCCGAAGGCATCTTCGATACGCACGGTCACCGCGGGCGAGATGGCCAGGCCGACAGTGGTGGTTGTCGGCTGCTGGCTTACCACCAGCTGCGAAGGCGAAGCCGGTGAGATATTGAAGCCGTTGCTGATCACCCCGCTGAGCGAACCGCTCACCGCCTGCAGTGTGTAACCGGTACCGTACTTGTCGATCGCGAGGTTGGAGAAGGTAGCGATGCCGTTGACCGCGTTGGTGGTCAGCGTTCCGGAAAGTGTACCGCCGCCCGGGTTGGTACTGATCGCCACACTGATGGTGGCGCTGCTCGAGGTGACGAGGTTGCCGTTGGCATCCTCGACGCGCACGGTCACCGAGGGCGAGATGATCTGACCCGCTATCGCGTCGGTCGGTTGCTGGGCGAAGCGCAGCTTTGCCGCGCCTCCCGCCTGGATGTTGAATGCGGAACTGGTACCTGTGCTCAGGCCGGAACTGCTCGCGGTCAGCGTGTAGCCGGTGCCCACATTATCGATGGCGAGGCTGGAGAAGCTCGCCAGGCCGTTGACCGCGTTTACGGTCACGGTGCCCGACAGCGTTCCCGCCGCCGGGTTGGCGCCGATCGCGATGGTGATACTGGCGGTGGAGCTGGTCACCCGGTTGCCGCCGGCATCCTCCACTTCGACCGTTACCGCGGGACTTATCGCTGTTCCGGGCGGCGTATTCGTCGGCTGCTGGACGAAGGCAAGCTGCGTGCCCGCGCCGGGCAGGATATCGAAGCCGTTACTGGTGGCGCTGGTCAGTGTCGGTGTCGTGGTATCGGTCGCCAGCAGGGTATATGTATTGCCGGCCTTGTCGATGGAAAGATTAGAAAACGTCGCGACCCCGTTCACCGCAGCGACGGTCGTGGTCCCCGACAGCGTGCCGCCTCCGGGATTATTGCCGATGCTGATACTGATGTTGTCGGTACTGGCGGTGGCCACGTTACCCTGAGCGTCCAGTACCTGTACCGTGATCGCGGGAGTGATGCTGGTACCGGATGCCGTATTGGTCGGCTGCTGGTTGAAGGCGAGATGATCCGGCGCGCCGGCCGTGATATTGAAGCTGTTGCTGGTGGCACCGGTGAGCCCCGGGCTGGCCGCCGTCAACGTATAGCCGACACCCGATTTGTCGATCGAAAGATTGTTGAAGGTCGCTACGCCGTTGACGAAGCTGATGCTGGTCGTGCCCGAGAGCGTGCCCCCGCCCGGATTGGCGCCGATCGCGACGGTCGCGGCTGCGGTGCTGTTGGTGACCACGTTGCCGTAGCTGTCCTGCACTTGTACGGTCACGTTCGGCGTGATCACGGAACCGGCGGCCGTGTTGGACGGCTGGTTGCTGAACGCGAGCTTGCTGGCGCTGCCTGCTGTGATGTCGAAATTCGCGCTGGTTGCGCTGGTGAGGCCACCGCTGGTCGCGACCAGGGTGTAGCCTGTAGCCGCCTTGTCGATAGACAACCCCGAGAACGTCGCGACCCCGTTGGATACGGTCACGGTAACAGTGCCGCTCAACGTGCCGCCGCCCGGATTGTTGCTGATCGCGAGCGCGACCTGGCTGGTGCTGTCGCTCGTCACCACGCTGTTGGTGGCATCCAGCAACTCCACCTGGATGCTGGGCGCTATGGTGGTGCCGGCTGTGGTGTTGCTGGGCTGGGTCAGGAAGGCGACGTGGGTCGCACTGCTGGGGTTGTAGTAGAAGCCCGTGCTGACGCCATCGCCAAAGCTGTAGGTTGCACTCACTGACACGCTGGGCGATTGGCAGTTCACGCCACCGGTGTCGTATTCCAGGACCTTCACCGTGGTCAGACCCGCGGCGTGGGATGGCGTGGTGAGTGTCAGCGTGCCCGCATTCGCACGGGTGGCGGTGACCGGGCCCGCGCTGCCCGTACCCGAGGCCGAACCATCGAATACCACGCAATAGGTGTAGCCGCTAGACGGCCCGAACTGGCTGCCCAGAACCTGGAGAGCCGTGCCGCCGATGGACGGTCCGCTGGTCGGACTGATGCCGGTCACCGACGCCTGGCTGCTCTTCGCCAGCGCCGGTGCCGTCGCCCCCAGGCCGGCGATCAGGGTGGCGGCCATGATGAGGCTGGACAGGCGTGGATGACGGCGTGGCGAGAACATGGTCCGGAGCATACCTCAGACTTCGGAATGGCTGGCCACCGGGTAGAGATCAACCCCGCCGTGCAGCCCTGCCGTTTAACTTAATCAAATTATCCCACGCTAAAGATACTGCGCCGGGCCGGCTGCCGCCAGGGCGCCCGACAGACGCAGCCGGAACAGGGATGAACGCGCCTGCAGGCCCCGGATCAGGGGGCGTCGGTGACCACTGCCCTGAGCTCGCGCCGGACATAGGTCGGGTCACCGTAGCCGCCGCTGATCCGGCTCCCGCGGCTGGCGATCGAGTCGATGACATAGACGTTGATCGTCGAGGTGCCCTCTGCGTGTGCACTGCTGGTGCAGGTGACAGTCACCGCATAGCCGCTGAGTCCGCCTTCGGTGAGGGTGAAGCTGGTCGTGGTGCCCGGATCGGCACTGCAGGCGCCACCACCGTGAAGCGCCTCGTAAGCCGCCCAATCCACGCCGGCGCGGGCGGCGCTGTTGGCGCGTGCATCGAGTACTGCCATCAGGCTGGAATAGTGGGTGGTGCCGCTGATGGTCAGCAGGTAGCCGGCCAGCGCCGCCAGTACCACAAGAAGGAAGATCGCGGCCATGAGCACCACGCCGCGCTGTGCGTTGGGCCCGGAGCGCCGGATCATGGCACGTTCTCCACCTGGATCTCGTTTTGCAGATGGACGCTCTCGCCGCCTTTGGTCAGGGTGATCGCCACCGTGACCAGTGGCGCGCGGTTGGAGGCGCCCGCGTCATAGGCGAATGCACAACTGGTGACCAGATCCGTCACCACGCCGCTGCTGGTCGGCGATTTGGCGGCGAAGGCGGCATCGGTCGTTGGCTGTGAGGTATCGAAACCGTAGCCGGCATAGCGCTTGAGCGCGCCACCACTGCACAGATAGCCGATGGCTTTGTCGACGATGTAGACGCGGTGGTTGGGCGAGCTGTTGTCGAACTTGAAGCCGGTGTCGAGGGTGACGTGATCTTCGCCCTTGGTCGGATCGGGGTCGTCGGTGACATGAAACTGGCTGCCGCCATCGGTGATCACGTTGGTCAGGGTATAGGCATCGTCGCCGGAACCGGGCCCCAGGTTGAAGACCACGAGGTACTCGCTCCCGGCGTTGGAGTCGAAAGTCGGATGCGGGATATTGATGAAACGTCCCAGCACGTTGAAAGCCGTATCGGCCTTGTTGAATTCCAGACGCTGGTCCGGCGTCGCGCCGCCGCCGGTGGCCGTACGGTAGCGCGCGCCATCGAGCACGTTGAGCATCTCCAGCGCGGTACCGCCGGATACGCGCATACTGTTGGGCAGTGCGTTGTGGACATCCACGGTGATCCTGTTGAGAGCCTGCTGGGCGGCATCGACCAGCGCGGCGCGACGGGTCTGGTCGAGGTAGCTGCGCATGGGGCCGAAGATGATGCTTGCCCCGACCACCGCGATGATCCCCGTGATCACGATGACCATGACCAGCTCGACCAGGCTCATGCCCCGCTGCCTGCTCCGGTTCAGCATGATCCATAACTCGTGCGATAGCCCGACACCGTGATCGGCTCGCCGCCACCGGCCGGCGGGGTGACCGTGACCGTTATCAGCCAGGTGCAGCTGCTGGGCACGCGCATGGCGGCCGGTCCCAGCGCGGCTGAATGCGCAACGCTCACACTGACCGAGTAGTTGGGCAGTCCGACCGCAGTGCCGGACGGCGTCGCCGGGGGGCCGGGGTTGGGCGAGAGGCTCGCATAGTCGCCGACATCGTCATAGAGGGCGCGCGATGATTCCGGCTCCGGGCTGGTCCCGTCTGGATCGCTGAATTGCTTCGACATTATCTCTTCGAGATAGGCGTCGGCGACTGCAGCGGCCTGGATCCGGATTGCAGGATCCGCGCTGCGGGCGACGGTTTCCGTATAGACGATCATCATTCCGGTAACGCCGACACCGATGATCACGATCGCCATGATCAGTTCGATGAATGTCATGCCGCCTTGGCGCGCCCGCTGACAAGTCGCAGGTAGCATCATGAAGCCGCCACGTAGCCGGTGCTCACATAGACGGTGAACGATTTGCTGATCCCGTCACCGCTCAAATTGATGATATAGGCGTTGGTCCCGGTAGTACTGGCAGCGCCGATATCGTTGAAGAAGAAGGTACTTGCAGGTGAAGCCACCACACTGCCGGGCGCCGTTCCCGACAGCGCCGAACCGCCCGCCGGGTCGCGAAGCGGGACGGTGAAATTCCCCGTCTTGCATGCCGTATCGCGTACGGTAACGGCATAGCTTGTCGCAGTGATCGTCACCTCCACGTCACAGCCGGTCGACACGGCAGTGTCGCGTGCGAAGCGCACTGCATTGACCATCGCCTGGTAATATCCGTCAGCCTGGACCGATCCGGAGCGGAATGTCGCGAACGCAGTGACCGCAAGGATGCCCGTGATCAGGATGACGGCCACCAGCTCGAACATGGTGAAGCCATGTGCGGAAGAGCGCGGTCGGGTCAAGGAGCGTGAAGACATGTATCTCGCTGCCACGGCAATCTTCCGATCAAGACTAGCCAAGCGGGGTGGTGCTGTACAGGGCTGGCGCCGCGAAAAAAAACGCCCGCGTGAAGCGGGCGTTTCCAGTCTTGCAAGCGAGCGATTACGCGCCGATCGCGGTGAACGTCGCCGTGGCACCGTTCGATGAGGTGACGTTGCAGCTGGCCGTGCCACCGGCAGTCAGCGAGCCGCCGCCAGAGGTGGTGAAGCCGGCCGGCATGCCGCCGGCGAGCGCGGAGGCGACGCCCGAGCAATCGGTCACAGTGACCGCGGAACCGCTGCCCGCCGATTGCGCGGCATAGTTGATGGCGGCCGCCGAACTCAGCGCCCCGGCCACGCCCTGGGCTGCAGCCTTGTCGGCCTGTGAGGACAGGTCGATGAATTTCGGGATCGCGGTCGCCGCGAGGATGCCGATGATGACGATGACCATCACCAGCTCGATCAGAGTAAAGCCACTTTGTCTGGATTTCATTTCACTCTCCACTGGACTGGATGGCCGCAGCCCCAGCCCCGATATTTTGATCACGATATCCGCTTGCGACCGCAGTCGTTCAGAAGATATCCCGGATTGACGTATTTAACAGAATAACGACGGTTCTGCCGCCATGCAAGCAGAAATACGAATAATATCGTTGGGAATAACCCCCCATCGATGCGGCTTTTCTGCCCAGTCTGTCTTAGAGTAGCGCAAAACTGGCGAGGATATAGGCACTCCCGATTACCACGCAGGCCCCGACCAGGCGCGGCGCGCGCACGACCCAGCTATCCGCAGCCTCGTTTGGTCGCGCCAGGTCGCGGGTCATCCGGCGGGTCGAGACCCAGCGGTTGGCGCGCAGCTCCAGGCCTTTGAGCAGACTCGGGCGAAACAGCACGACCAGCCCCACCCCGAATATCAGGACGTTCGCTGCGGCGAAGAAGTCGAGCAGCCCGGGAATCAGCCAGTCAGCCGTCCCGCGCGGCAGATAGGTCGAAAAAGCGCCGATCAGCTGGCTGCGGGTATCGCCGGCCAGCGCGCCGAAATACACCCCCACCCCGAGCAGGATGAACGCACCAAAGATTCGATGGTGCCGGTAGAAGAAGCGCTCGGTCGAACGTGGAATCTCCAAGGGACGGAGGGCTTTGCGTGCCGAGAACAGCGTGTTCATCGGCCGTGAGATACGCTCGAATAAGGGCGGGCTTATCAACAGTAGCAGGCCGATCGCCAGCGTCAGCGCGGCGAGTGCCATGAAAAGCGTGACGAGCGTGTCCAGAGTGAACAGGTGCCGGAGCGCGTCGAACATGGCGGACCTCGAATCGGCGATTACCCTCAGTCAAGCCAAGAATAGTCGTCAATCGCCCTGAGGTCTATGCCGTGGAGGCTGTCGACCCCGGCGGTGAACTGGCCGTCACCATCGCGGTCGGTGAAGCCGAGCACCACCCGGAACCTCGCGCGCGCGGGACCCGGCAGCGAGCCCTTGAACCATGCCGCCTCGCGTACCCGGTAGATCACCTCTCCCGAAGCGGAATCGAAATACCAGTATCCCGGCTGCAAAGAGCTTGGCTGCGGCTTGTCGACCACGCCGCCGTAGTTTTCCGGCCGCCGCGCCAGCAGGTCGAATGGATTGCAGCCGTCCAATGCGGCGATCGAACCGTTGTGCTTGTCGACGATGCGCGCGGCGAGTGCGATACCGAGCGCGCTGCGCAGCGAGCCCAGAACGCCCGCCATCGCAGCTGCTTCATAACGCCCGTGGATGAGGCTTATCCGATTTGCAGCGACGCCGACGAGGATGCTGACCAGGATGACGGCGACGACGAACTCGAACATCGACGCGCCACCCTGACGCTTGTGAGCTGCCCGCCGATACTGGCGGTCAGACGCATCAACCCCCGCCATGCGCGACCTGGGCCAAGTCCCACATGGGCAGGAATACACCGAGCGCGAGGATGAGCACCATGATCCCGATCGCGATGATAAGTATCGGCTCGATCGACTGGCTGAGTGTCTTGAGTTCGTAATCGACCTCGCCCTCATAGAAGCCGGCCACCTCCTCGAGCATGCTGTCCATCGCGCCGGTCTCTTCGCCTACCGAGACCATCTGCAGCACCAGCGGCGTGAAGACACCGGCCGCGGCCGAGGTGCGATACAGACTCTCGCCCCGTTCGACACCGTTGCGCATGTTGAGGATGCGTTCGGCGAGGAACTGGTTGTCGACGGCGCGGGCGACCAGCGTCAGGCCCTCGATAAGCGGTACGCCGGCGCGGTAGGTCATGGCGAACGCACGCGCGTAGCGGGCCAGCGAGCTCTTGAACAGGATCGAGCCGATCACCGGGAGCGAGATCTTGCGCTTGTCCCACTTGTAGCGCCCGATATCGGTACGCAGGTAGGCGCGGGTGGCTCCGATCGCGGCCGCGATGGCCACCAGCACTGCCGGCCAGTAGGCTACCGCGAACTTGGATACGGCCAGGATGATCCGCGTAGGCAGCGGCAGCTGCGCATGATAATGCGCGAAGATGTTGGCGAAGACCGGGATCACCCAGATGGTGATCACGGTGATCGCGGCGGCGATGGCCAGGATCACGAATATCGGATAACGCACCGCAGATTTCACCCGATGGCGCGTCTCCCGTTCGAGCTGGAGATAGTTGTACAGACGTTCGAAGGCTTCTTCCAGCTTGCCCGAACTCTCGCCGACACGAATGATGTTTATGTACAGCGGCGAGAATATCTCCGGGTGTCGCGCCAACGATCCCGCGAGATCGCGACCCGATTCCAGTGCGTTGACGACATCGTGGATCGCCTGTCGGAAACCCGCATGCCGGGTGGACTCCACGATGCCCGTCAGTCCACGGATCAACGGCACGCCGGATCGGGTAAGCGCATACATCTGCCGGGTAAAGTGGAGCACATCTTCCAGCTTGGGTCGGGAAGATGTCAGGCGTTGCGAGAGCTCCTCGAGAGCACTGACCTCCGCTTTCCGTGCGACGGTGACGTCGATCGGCGTGACCCCGGTATTGAACAGCTGGTTGGCCACCGCATCGGCCGACTCAGCTTCCAGTTCGCCTGTCACCAGATCGCCGCGACCCGTACGCCCGCGGTAGTGGAACATGGTCATGATTCGACCTCGAGCGTATCGAAGGCGGCGCTCACATCGCCAGTGTAGAGATCCTGGATCTCGTAGGCTTCGACGTCGCCCGAAAGACGGATCACTTCGTCCAGCGATGTCACTCCGGCCTGGGCGTAGTCGAGCGCGCAGGCGACGAGGGGGCGGAAATCGTCGCGTTCCCGGGCGATTTGCGAGAACAGCAGACTGTCGTCGTCGCGCAGAGCATCGGCCAGCGGTTGGTCGATCTCCAGGAACTCATACACACCGATGCGACCCCGGTACCCCGTGCTGCTGCAATAGGTGCAGCCGCTGCCGCGCTTGAAGCTCATGTCCGCCGCACGCTCGGCTCCGACCTGGGCTTCCAGCCAGGCACGCTGGTGGGCGTTGAGCTCGGTCACGGTCGCGCAGCTGTCGCAAACACGGCGTACCAGGCGCTGCGCGATCACGCCGTTGAGTGCAGTGGCCACCATGTAGCCTTCGGCACCCATGTCCAACAGGCGGCTGACCGTGGCGACCGCGTCATTGGTATGCAGCGTGGACAGGACAAGGTGACCGGTCATGGCCGCGCGCAAGCTGATCTCCATGGTCTCGTGGTCGCGGATCTCGCCGACCATGATGATGTCCGGGTCCTGGCGCAGGCCCGACCGCAACACTCGCGCGAAATCGAGGCCTATGCGCGAGTTGATCTGCACCTGATTGATGCGCGCGAGGCGGTATTCCACCGGATCTTCAACCGTGATGATCTTGGACTCGGGCTGATTGATGCGGTTGAGCGCCGCATAGAGGGTCGTGGTCTTGCCGCTACCGGTCGGTCCGGTGACCAGGACCATGCCCGACGGCTTGTTGATCATCCGCACGAAACGCGGCAGCAACTCGTCCGGCATCCCCAGCGATGTCAGATCGCGCAGGCCGGCACTCTGGTCGAGCAGACGCATGACCACCGACTCGCCGTACTGGATAGGCATGGTGGAAAGACGTACATCGATGGTCTTGCCCTTCACCTTGATGCTGAAACGGCCATCCTGCGGCAACCGCTTCTCGGATATGTCGAGCGCCGACATGAGCTTGAGACGGGTCACCAGGGCAGAGGCGATACGCCGCCCCTCGATGATCTGCTCGTGCAGGATGCCGTCGATGCGCTGGCGGATACGCAGCACCTGCTCGTCTGGCTCGATATGGATATCGGATGCGTTCACCTGCACCGCGTCCTCGAACATCGACTGCAGGAGTTTGATGACCGGCGCATCGACCACGGCCTCCTGTTCGACGAGCTGGGCGAGATCGTAATCGCCGCGCGAAAGCTCTTCGCCGAGCTCCTCGGCAAGATTGGATATCTCTTCGGTGCGCCGGTAGACCAGGTCGATCGCGCGCAGCAGATCGGATTCACGGACCAGAGCCTGGCGTATCGGCTTGCGCAACAGGCGCGAGAGTTCGTCGAAAGCGAAGATATCCGTCGGGTCTGCCATCCCCACGAGCAACTCACTGCCCTTGCTTCCCAGCACCAGCGCCCGATACCGGCGCGCATGGGTCTCCGGCAGGATACGGATCGTCTCCGGGTTGAACTTGAAGTGTTTGAGATCGATGAAGGGGATATTGAGCTGACGCGACAGGAAATCCAGCAGTTTGTCTTCGCTCAGGAAACCCAGATCCATCAACACCCGGCCCAGTTTGCGGCCGCTCTTTTTCTGTTCCCCAAGCGCGCTCTGCAGCTGCGCTTCGGAGATGATCTTGTTCTGGACCAACAGATCGCCGATCCGGATCTTCTGTTTGCGATTGCTCATGCCCGCTACCTGTTCCACGTGGCGCCGCCTATTGCGAAAGCGCAGCGATGCGCCCGTCAACGAATTTCTGTACCGCCGGCTCGAGGCTGCCGGCCGATGCCGCGCGCCGGTAGGCCATCACCGCATCCCTGGGCTTGCCAAGGTGCTCCAATGAGATGCCCAGTCCCATCCACCATACACCGCTGTCAGGTTGCAGCTCGACCAGGCTATTGTAGATCGTGGCGGCGGCCTGATAATCGCCTGCGCGCTGATCGAGTGCGGCCAGTAACGCATAATGATCCGGTGCTTGTGCCATGGCCGGCTGTGCGGCCTGCAGCAGTGAGATGGCCTGATCCAGCTTGCCGTCGTCGGCAAGGATGCGCGCGTACAGGTCGCTCAGGCGTGCGCGGTCGGCATCGCTTCCGCCCCGCGCCAGCCCCTGCTTCAACAGCGTGACGGCATCGCTCTTGCGGCCCTGATGGAGATAGATCTGCGCCAGCAGTTGCCGCGCGGGCGCATAAGCTGCGTCGCTGCTCAAGGCATGATCCAGTGCCTGCGCCGCGGTGCCCAGTTCGCCCGCGCGAGCGGCGCCCACGGCATCCTGATAATCCTGCTCGGCCTGTTCGCGAGGCGATGGTCTGCGCGGCACTTTGACCATCTCGGTCGTATCAGCCGCGCCGGTGCTGTGCTTTTCGGGTACCACGGCCGCGGGCGGTGCCTGCGCGTGCGTCTTTGCCACCACAGTCGGGGCGGGCGGCGCCTTGCCGAACCACAGCTTCATCTGTGTCGCTGAGACCACCTGCTTGTCGGCCGGTATCGCCTCGGCTGCCGTGAACACGAGCCGCAGGCGTCCGTCTGCGACGCTGTAGCGCAACTTGCTGATCCCTGCCGGCAGCGCCGCGGAAGCGAGGTTCGCGGGCACATCACTCACCCCTTCGATATCCAACACCCAGCGGGGCGGATCCTGCAGCGCGAAGAAATCTGACTTGGCGGGCGCCGAAAGACGCAGATCCAGGCCGTCACGACCGCCCTCGTGCAGCAGCTGTATGGCCACCAGAGCCGGCTCCGGTGCGCGCACGGGCTGCGCCTTCACAGTCGCCGGGGCGGTGACGGTCGGCGCGTCCGGCGTCACGGCCACTGCGCGGTTCCCCGGTTCGGCGTCCGCGCGCGTGCCAGCCCGGACGGGCGCCTTCGTCGGCGCCGGTCCTGAGGCGGCGTTGCCGCCGGCTGGGAGGCGCTGGCCGAACCACAGACCGATACCGGCAGCGATCAGCAGGCCCGCGACCACGATCAGCCAGCTGAGCACGCTGCTGCTGCGCCGTCGTGGCGGCACGACTACGCTGACCTCGGCAGGCTTTCCTGCCTCTTCGCGCTTGCGTCCCTCCAGGTCGCGCAGCATCTGATTGATGAGGCTCATATACCGCCCCTGAGCAGGAATTGGATGCCGAGATAGATCCCGGCCGCGCCGAGACTGAGCAAACTGCCGATGATCACCGGGCGCCACCACCATCGCGGCCGGTCACGCGTATCCTCGGTATCGGCTACCGCGGCGCGGACATGCGCGCGAGTGACCTGGCGCGAGCCCGGCCCAAAGGCGGCCATCAGCGCCTTGTGGCAGAGCACGTTGACGAGCCGTGGCGTGCCGCGTCCGGCGCGATAGATAAGATCGATCGCACGCCGGTCGAACAACGGGGCGCCGCGATAACCGGCCACGCGCAGACGATGATTGATGTATTCGTTGGTCGCATCGCGATCGAGCGGCGCCAGGGAATAGCTGAAGGTGATCCGCTGCTTGAGCTGACGGATCTCGCGGCGAGCGAGCTTCTCGTCCAGTTCAGGCTGGCCGAACAGCACCACGCGCAGCAGCTTGGATTTCTCGGTCTCGAGATTGGTCAGCAAGCGCACGGCCTCCAGCGTCTGCAGCGGCAATTCCTGGGCTTCATCCAGGCACAGCACGACGTGCTTGCCCGAGCGCGCGATCTCGAGCAAGCGTACGGTGATCGCGCGCAGCAGCTCCTCCTGGGTGTAGCGGCTCTTGTTGACGCGCGCCCCTATCTCTTCGGCCAGCGACAGGCGCATCGATCCTGGCGAGAGATGCGGGTTGGGAATGTAGGCGGTGACGAAACCCGAACCGAGCGAATTGAGCAGCTTGCGGCAGAGCAGTGTCTTGCCGAGCCCCACCTCGCCGGTGACCTTGATGAAGCCTTCGCCGCTACGCAGGGCTACGAGCAGTACGTTGAGCGCTTCCCGGTGACTGGCGTGATTGAAATAGAAGCTGGTGTCCGGCGTTATCGAAAACGGCAGCTCGCTGAGACCGAAATGTTCCAGATACATCGCCGCACGCTCGCTCTTCTCTAGTGTCCCGCCAACCGTCTATTGCCAGGTTCAGCGTTCCTGTTGCGTTTCGCCGCAAGGCGCGGTACGCAGGCAATGGTCATTCCCTTGGCAAGTACCGCAACGCCGCGGCGGGACACCACAGGAGCGCCCGAAGGGTGGGTCTGTCCGCGTCCATGGCGGCGTTGCGCCTCTTGGAAAGGGCTATGGCCATTCCCTGCGAGGCGCGCCTTGCCATGGACGCGGACAGACCAACTGAACCCGACAATAGACGGTTGGCGGGACACTACTTGCCGCCGCCTTCCATGTCCTGAAAGTCCTTGAGGTTCGTCTTCGCGGCATCGCGCCATGCCTGGTCGCTATCGACCACGATCGGCTTGAGCAGGATCACGAGTTCCGTCTTCACATGCTTCTGACGCTTCTGCTTGAACAGCTCGCCCAGCAGGGGGATGTCGCCCAATATCGGGGTGCTGTCGGTGATGTCTTCGGTTTGATTTTTCATCAGACCGCCGATCACGATGATCTGGCCGCTCTTCGCCCGTACCACGCTGTCCGATTCGCGCACTTGGCTGTAGGCCAGTGGCAGGTCAGTCTTCTCCCCGGCGATGGTCAGATCCTTGCGCTGATCGATGACCTTGCTGACCGTCGGGTGGATATGCAGGATGACATCGCCGTGCTCGTCGATCTGCGGCGTGACGTCGAGTGCGATACCGGAGAAGAAGGGCGTAAGTACGACGTTGCGATTGGTCGAAGTCGCGGTCGAAGTCACTGTATTGCTGGTCACGCCGGTGACGAAGAACTCATCCGAACCGACCTTGATCACAGCCTGCTGGTTGTTCAAAGTCGCGACACGCGGACTCGAGAGCACATGGGTATCGCCCTGGGTATCGAGGAGTTCGATGAACGCGTTGAAATCGTTCAAGTTGAGCGACAGCGCGAAGGTGCCGCCGAATCCCGTACTGGGCAGGCTGCTCACGGGGTTGCCCGGGCCGATGGTCAGGGGCAGGCTCTGCAAGGTCGAGGCGCCATTGTCGAACAGACCCTGGCCGCCGACCTGGCCACCGAAGATCGTCTTGCCGCTGCCCGGCCGACCCAGCGCGCCCCAGTTGATGCCCGACTGGAATCCGTTGTTGAGCACGACCTCGACGATCTTGGCTTCGAGGATCACCTGGCGCTGTGAGTTGCCCTGGATGGTCGCCAGGTACTGCTTGACGTCGCGCAATTCGCTGGGCATGGCGCGGACCACGACCACACCTGATTCCTTGTTGACGACCACGGAGCGTCCGTCCTTGTCGCCTACGATCGCGGTAAGCGTCGATTTGAGTTCCGCCCAGAAATCGGAATTGACCTTGGTCTCGATCTTGGTCGCGTTCTCGGTCTGCCCGGTTCCACCCTGCTGTCCGGTATTGTAAGGCTGGGCCCCAGCGCCGGCTCCGGCACCGTACGCCCCGGTCGTCGGGGCATCGGTGACCTGACCGGAAGACACGCGCGTACGCGATGAACCCTCGCGAGTGAAATCGAGATAGTTCACCTGGAAGATGCGGGTCTGCAGCGCAGCGGGCAATACCAGGAATCCGGTGGAGGTCCGTTGATAGTCGTAGCCGAAAGCATCCTGGACCGTCTGCATGACTTCGGGCACGGTGACATTCTTGAGCGACAGCGAGATGGTGCCCTTGACGTCGGGATGGACCACCATGTTGTACGGCGTGTCCTTGACCAGACCCATGAAGAAGTCGCGCGCATCCATGTTGCGTACCGAGACATCGAAGCGCTCTTCCCGTGCCGAATGCATGCCCGGAAGGGCACCGCCGGCCGGCGGGAGCAAGGCTTGATTGACTGCGGCCGGCGGTGTCTGCGGCGCTGCCTGGTGTGCCTGGGCGCTCTGATTCAGGGTGTCGTGTATGTCGGCGCGAATCTGGCGCTCGTGTGCCGGCTGGCCGGCGCACGCGCTGATCAGGCAGGCCACCGCGATCAGCAGACCTGGAAGTTTCACTCGGCTCATGGCGCGCATTCCCGTCATCTCTTTATTACGGGTTCTCATGGTGTTTCACATCTCGTGATACAAGATACACCGTCAGAACCGTGTCGTCGTGTTTAAGGCGTACCGCATAGGGCAGGATAGCCAGCACTTGCGCGCCGTCGATCCTGTCACCCACGCCCACGCTGCGACCGTTGACCACCGCGATCCGGCGCTCGGCCGAGATCAGGGTGGAACTCAAGTACCAATGGGGTGCCCGCGGCGTCGAGTGTGCGGGCGTTGCATAATCCGGACGCATCGGGTCGTTGGGCGAATCCGCGGCGCAGGCGGGTATCGCGACCGTGAGCAGCCACGCGACGCCGATGAGGGCGGGTGCGACCCTAAACACCGAGCCAGCCCTCGTTCAGACTGAGCGTATGCACCACGATGGTGACCCTGTTGTTGGGATATCGGTCCATGTGCAGTTCAACACTGTCCCAATAGAAATGCCAGCGTAGCTTCTCCAGCGCCTGGAGGTAGGCGAGCGTCGCCGCATAACTGCCCTCCAGCTCGATCGTCAGCCCATGGCGATAGATCAGACTTACGGCCGGTACCGCGGCCGCAGAATCCTTCACGCCGTGGTCGATCTTGATCAGCGGTTCCGGCGGTTGACTGTGGATGCTCACGAGGCGCAGGCCGTGCTGCTTTTCGAGCACTTGCTCGAGCAGCGGCGCCATGTCCTTGGGGTCGACCAGCCCGCCGGTCGCTTCCCGCAGGCTCGCGTCCAGCGTCGAGATCTGATGCCGCGTCTGGGTGATCTGCTGGCGCAGGATCGCGTTGGGGTCGCGCGTGCTGGCCTCCACGCTCGTCCTGATGGCGGTATTGAGTGCGTCTACCTGCTTGTGCAGCATCGCGATCTGCTTCTGGGCCGCCGCTTGTTGCTTGTCGAGCGGCTGGATCAGCAGGAAATTCCACGCACTGAACAGCACGAACAGAGCCGCGGCCAGCAGCAGCAGACGCTCGCGCAGGCTGAGAGCATCAATGCGATCGATCAGCTTTTGCATCCTGCGCCTCCTGGGTCTGCGCGTCTTTTATGTCGGACGCGGTAGAGAGAAGGAAACTGATCTTGCCGCGGACCTGCTTGGGCGCCTGTCCGATGCGCATACTCTTGAATGCGATATCGCCGAAGGCGGGTTCCGTGGCGAGCGCCTGCAGATACTGCGGCACCAGGCGGGCATCCATCGCGCGTCCGGCCAGCTCGAAATCGGCACCGCCGCCCGCGAACAGGATATCGGTCAGCCACAGACCGTGCGTGGGGTGCAGGCCGAGGCCGGCCAGCTGGGTGGAGAAGCCGGAGGTGCTGCCCAGCGTGCGGTCTTTCAATGCGTTGACGGCCTGGGCCTTGAGATCGCGTTCGGATTCGAGATCTTTCAGCTCTTTGCTCAGGGCCAGGTTGCGGGCCGGCTTGGGCAACTTGCTCTGGAATTGCGTCAATCTCGCCGTGAGCTGATCCTGATGCGCCTGCAGGCTGCTGTATTCCGCGAACAGCTGTTGAGTCCGCCAGTAGGAGTAGCCATAGATCAGCATCAACACCACTGCCGCTATGCCGAGCATCTGCGCGATGACGATGGCGGAGAAGACTTTGCGCTGCGCGCGGAAGATCGGTTGGAAGAGGTTTATCTGCTGGTTCACAGCGCATACCCCTCTACCCGCAACGCCGCACCGATCGCCAACAGGCATTCGGCCTGGGTAGCGCGGTCCAGCGTCCCGTTGATGTCGTCGACCAGTTGCGCGAGGTCGATATCCCCCACTCGCGCACCCAGGTTCTGGCTCAGGTAGCCGGAAACATAGGGTAGCGGTTCGGCCGTCGGCGCAAGCATGACGGTGCCGATGGGCGCCTGGGTGTAATGGCTCTCGTAATAGTCGAGCGAGCGCTGCATCTCGAGGACGATATTTCCGAGCAGGTTTTCAAGCCGGCTGCCGTCGCGAACTTCGCCGCCTGTCTCCGCGGCCGCTTCGGCGAGCGCGCGGGTGCCGATATCGAGCCGGCGCGTGAGATAGAGCGTGTGCTGTCGCGTGAGCACGATCAATCCGAATTCTTCGGTCAGGCACAGCGTCGCCACGCCGTCGACATCTTCAGGAAGCAGTGCGGCGATGTTGCGCAAGGCCATCTCCGGGATATCGATGACGTCGAGCTGCAGACCCGAGTGTTCCAGCCATTCGACGCGGCGCTGGATCACGCTCGCACGCGCGGCGACGGTATACATCATGCGGGGCTGGCCGGGGCGGTTCTGGCCCGGGATCTCGAACACGTCGATCACCGCATCATCGATATGGAAGCTGATCAGATCCTTGATCCGCCAGCGCACGGCCGCACGCAGCTCCGTCGGCTCGACGTCGGGCGCCTCGACCAGCAACAGCTGATAGTCATCCGGCTGCAGCACGGTGGTGCACAGGGTATCGCCGACATCCAGGCGTTCGACCACATTGCGGGTGAACTTGCCCTGGTCGGTATCGGCATCCCATGGCACGTGTGCGCACGCTTCGAGGCGAGGCTTGCGGGTCTTCTCGCGCAGGACGCGAGCGACGCCGATGCCGGCATCGGTGTAATCGACGCCGGTCAGGCCTTCGGTCTTGATGCGGCTTTTCAGGAATGGGAACAGGGCGCGTCCTCCTGAGGTCCCCGAGTCGGCCCGCCACCGGCGTCAGGCTGGCGTCCGGTGGGGCGCGCAGCCCGGGCGGGTACTCTTATAGTCTTCTTGTCTGCCAGCGCAGGCACAAACAGTACCGGTTTTCGTCAAGCTAGGCAATATTATGTTCAAAATAGACAAAATGCCATACATCAGAAGCTTACCTGTATTTCATCAAGTAGGCCAATAGCTTAAATCGGGCACGAGGACCCTTTTCGACAATTTTTGGGCTCATCAGCCCACCCTGGGCGAAAGGCTATCGAGCCGATCCCAGGCTTCCGACGAGCTCGCCTACGGTGGCGCACCGGTGGCGGCCGAGATACGCGACGATCCCGGCATTGATCTTGGCGCAGATCAGGGGGTCATAGAACAGGGCGGTGCCGATGCCCACTGCACTGGCTCCGGCGAGCAGGAACTCGATCGCGTCCTCGGCAGTGCTTATCCCGCCCTGACCGATGATGGGAATCCCGTGTTCGCGCGCGACCTGATATACCTGGTGCACCTTGAGCAGGGCGATGGGCTTGATCGCGGGGCCGGACAGCCCGCCCTGGATGTTGCCGATCACCGGGCGCCGCGATTCGATATCCACCGCCATGCCCATCAGCGTATTGATCACTGCGAAGGCATCGGTGCCCGCATCGATACAGCGGCGTGCGTTCTCCGCGATGTCGGTCTGGTTGGGCGAGAGCTTGGTGATCACCGGCTTGGTCGTCACCGCCCGGCAGGCCGCGACCACGCGGGCGGACATATCCGGATCGTTGCCGAACGCGACCCCCCCCTCCTTCACATTGGGGCACGAGATGTTGATCTCGATCGCGTCGATCGCGGAGTCTTCGAAGCGCTCGGTGACCCGCACATACTCTTCGACGGTGGAGCCGGAGACGTTGGCGATAAACCGGGTCTCGGAGAAGTCCAGCGTGGGCAGGATCCGATCGACCACGGCGTCGACCCCCGGGTTCTGCAGGCCGATGGCATTCAACATGCCGGCCGGGGTCTCGAAGACGCGGTGTGGGGCGTTGCCCAGACGCGGCTCCCCTGTGGTGCCCTTCAGGCAGACGGCCCCGACATCGCGGTTCGAGAAGCCCTCGACCCGCGTATATTCCTCGCCGAATCCGACACAGCCCGAGAGCAGCACCAGGGGTGTGGCAAAATGCAGGCCGCAGAAGTCTATCTCGAGCGCGCGAGGGTCCAGCTTGAAGTCAGAATCGCTCATCCGTCTCCCTGGCGATATCCGCATGGGTGCGCACACGGGGTCGCGCGCCGATGTTTGAGGTCGTGTTGTTCGAGCCCGAGATTCCGCCCAATACCGGCAATATCATACGGCTTTGCGCGAACACCGGGGCCACTCTGCACCTCGTGCATCCCCTCGGGTTCGATCTGAGCGAGCCCCGACTGAGGCGCGCCGGCCTCGATTATCACGAAACCGCGTGCATCCGTGAACACACCGATTGGCCTGCCTGTCGGGCCGTGCTCGCCGGAAGGCGCCTGTTCACACTTTCCAGTCACGGCCACACCGTGCATACGGAGCCGGCCTATCGGCCGGGCGATGTGTTCCTGTTCGGCCCCGAGACTCGCGGCCTGCCTCCCGCGCTGCGTGACGCTGTGCCCGAGCTGCAGCGGCTGCGTATACCCATGCGCCCTCACAACCGCAGCCTTAACCTGTCCAATGCCGTCGCCGTGACGGTCTACGAGGCCTGGCGCCAACTGGGATTTGCCCAGGCTGCGACAGATTAGCCGTCCTCTCGCCGGGGCTTGCGTTCCATCAGCAGGCTGACCGCATCCGCCGGCGTGAGCTCCTCATAGAGCATCCTGTAGACGACGGCAGTTATCGGCATCTCGACGCCAAGCCGTCCGGCGAGACGGTGGACCGTGGCCGCAGCCTGAACGCCTTCCACGACCTGTCCGATCTGCGCGCGCGCGTCGGTCAGGCTCGCGCCCTGTGCCAGAGCCAGACCCATGCGCCGATTACGCGACTGGTTGTCGGTGCAGGTCAGGATCAGATCGCCCACCCCGGCCAGTCCGATGAAAGTCTCGCTGTGCGCGCCCAGCGCGCCACCCAGGCGGATGATCTCGGCGAGCCCGCGCGTGATCAGCGCGACGCGCGCATTGGCTCCGAACTGCAGCCCGTCGGAGACGCCGGCGCCGATCGCGATGACATTCTTCACCGCGCCGGCCACCTCGACCCCGATGAGGTCGGCGGTGGCATAGGGGCGCAGGCAGTCGCTGAAGAGCAGATTGACGATCTCGTCGGCGAACGTCGCGTCGAGACTGGCTACCGTGATCGCAGTGGGCAGGCCCCGCCCCACTTCCCCCGCAAACGTAGGCCCCGAGACGACCGCCAGCGGGATATCACCGCCGAGAACGTCGGCGACCACTTCATGGGGAAGGCTGGAACTGCCGTGCTCCAGGCCCTTGCAGGCGAGCACCAGGCGCAGGCCGTCGTGGCCATGTCTGCCAATGAGCTCGAGCATCTCGCGCAGGGCGTGGCTGGGCACCACCAGCCACAGATCCCGCGTCCGAGCCAGGACAGCGTCGAGATCGGCTTCGAGTTCGAGGCTATCGGGAAACCCGACACCCGGGAGATAGCGCTCGTTGCAGCGCTCGTCGTCGAGCTTGGCGACCTGGTCTGCTGAACGGCCCCACAGGACCACGCGATGACCGTTGCGGGCGAGGTGGACGGCGAGCGCGGTACCCCAGGACCCGGCGCCGAGGACGCCGATCGTGGTGTGTCCGCTCACGCCTTCCCCTGCCTCATCAGGCTTGAGCCTGTTCGCCCTGCTTTTGCTGTTCGGCGTAGACCGCGTCGAAATTCACCGGTTGCAGCATCAGCGGCGGGAAGCCCGCCTTGGCAGTGAAGTCGGACACGGCTTCACGGATATACGGGAATATCAGGCCGGGGACATAACTTCCGAGCAGCGGTCCGCGCTCGTCGTCGGTGAAGCCCGCCATACGGAACAGGCAGGCCTGCTGCACTTCGACCAGAAATGCGGCGCCGTCGTCCTTGCGTCCCTGCACTGTCGCCGTCAGCACGACTTCGTAGAGATCGTCGCGGACCTGGCGGTGGCTGCTGGAAAGATCCATGTCGATATTCGGATTCCAGGGGCCGAGGAAGATATCAGGGCTCATGGGCGATTCCAGCGAGCAATCCTTGATATAGATCTTCTCGATCACGAACTTGCGATCGCCCTGGCTGTCGGTCGCCCCGATCGGGGCTGCGTCTTGTTCACTCATGCGATGTTTCCGGTTAGGGTCTGGATTCGGGATTCTCTAGCCGCGGACGACCGGCAGATTCTCGCTCCGCCAGGCATTCAGTCCACCGCGCAGATTGTGCACCTCGAGCTCGCGGCCGCGCACCAGCAGCCTTCCCGCCTGAGCGCTGGTCACGCCGCTGTCGCAATAGAGGATGACCGGGCCGCCCCGCTTGCTCAGTTCCTCGGCATGCGTATCGATCTCGGCCAGCGGGATGTTGCGGGCATCAGCGATATGCGCCTGGGCGAAATCGCCCGCGCTGCGCACATCGACCACCTGGGCACCACGATTGATCATCTGTACGGCATGCATCGGTTCCACGTCGTGGAAACCGCGCAGCCGGCGGCGCAACTCGTCGATGACGAGGATGAGTATCACCACGCCGGCTGCGGCGAACAGCATCGGGTGGTTGTGCATGAATTCGAAGAATCGGCTCATGATCGTCCCGCGGGGGTCTGGGCGGGGGCAGAGTATACCAGCATCGGGGCGGGCCGCGAGGCGCAAAGCTTTGTTTCGCGCCACAAAAGCCAATAAACTTGCGCCTTCGTCGCACCCAGATTGCAAGGACCCGCCCATGCCAGATCGCCCGCGCCCGGTCGTACTCGCCATCCTCGACGGCTGGGGGCATAGCGATTCGACACAAGACAACGCCATCGCGGCGGCCGCGACCCCCAACTGGGACGCGTTGCTGAGCGCGTGTCCGCATACGCTGATCGACACGTCCGGCCGGCGTGTGGGTCTGCCCGAGGGGCAGATGGGCAATTCGGAAGTCGGCCATCTCAACCTCGGTGCCGGCAGGGTCATCTATCAGGAATACACGCGGATCTCGCTGGCCATCGAAGACGGCAGCTTCTATGCCAATCCCGTGCTGTGCCAGGCGGTGGACGCGGCGGTCGAAGGCGGGCGCGCAGTGCATATCCTGGGGCTGCTCTCGCCGGGCGGCGTACACAGCCACGAAGCGCATATCCATGCCGCCATCCGCCTGGCCGCCCAGCGCGGCGCCGAGCGGATCTTCGTGCACGCCATCCTTGACGGCCGCGACACGCCGCCGAAGAGCGCGCTGGCCTCGCTCGAAGCGGTCGACGCCCTGTGCGCCGAGCTCGGTCGCGGGCGCATCGGCTCGATCATCGGGCGCTATTACGCCATGGACCGCGATCAGCGCTGGGAGCGCGTGGAGCAGGCCTATGCCCTCTACACTGAAGGGCGCGCCGCCCACGTTGCCGCGGATGCCGGAGCGGGACTGGCGGCGGCCTATGCCCGCGGCGAGACGGATGAATTCATCACCGCCACGCGCATAGGCGAGGCGGACATGGCGGTGGCGGATGGCGACGCCGTGCTGTTCATGAATTTCCGGGCTGATCGCGCACGCGAGATCACCCGCTGTTTCGTGGAGGACGAGTTCGCCGGCTTCGCGCGTGAACGCCGCCCGGCCGTGGCCGCCTTCGTGTGTCTGACCCAGTATCAGGCCGGCTTGCCCGTAGCGGTGGCCTACCCTCCGGAACGTCCCCGCAACACGCTGGGCGAATATGTCTCCGGCCTCGGCATGCGCCAGCTGCGCATCGCCGAGACCGAGAAATACGCCCATGTCACCTTCTTCTTCAACGGTGGCGAAGAACAACCCTACCCTGGCGAAGACCGTATCCTAGTCCCCTCCCCGAAGGTGGCAACCTACGACCTTCAGCCACAGATGAGCGCGCCCGAAGTCACCGATCGTCTGGTCGAGGCCGTCGGTTCCGGCGTCTATGACCTGATCGTGTGCAATTATGCCAACGCGGACATGGTCGGCCATACCGGCATCTTCGATGCCGCGGTGGCGGCGATAGAGGCGCTGGATTCGTGCATCGGCCGTCTGGTGAAGGCGGTCCGCGCAGCGGGGGGCGAGATGCTGATCACGGCCGATCACGGCAACGCCGAACTCATGCGTGATAGAAAGACCGGGCAGCCGCATACGGCCCACACCACCAACCTGGTGCCCCTGGTGTATGTCGGCCGTCCGGCCGACTTGCTCGATGACGGTGTCCTCTCCGACATCGCGCCCAGCCTGCTCACGTTGATGGATCTGCCGATCCCGCCGGAGATGACCGGCCATCCGCTGGTACGGCTGCGCGGGACATGACGCGCTGCATGCGGCTGCGTCGGGCACTCCTGTTCAGCCTGGTCGGAGCCGGCATCGCGTCGCTCTGTATCGGTGCAGGGGCGGCACCGGATGCCGCAGCCAAGGCGCAGGAACTGGCCAAGGTGCGCGCGCGTATCGAAGCGGTGCAGAAAGATATGGATGCTCGCGTGGCCAGGCGCGACAAGGTCACGCGTGAATTGCGCGATGTCGAGCAGCAGGCCGGCAAGCTGGCGCGCGAGATCGGCGATATCGACAGGCGCATCGGCGCCGGTCAGCGCCGGCTCGATGCGCTGGACGCCAAGCGCCGGGCCGAGGAAAAGGCGCTTGCTGGCGAGCGCGACGCCCTCGCCCGCCAGATCCGCTCCGCCTATATGGCTGGACGCGAAGAGCGGCTCAAACTTCTGCTCAACCAGGAGGATCCGGCCGAACTGGGGCGGATGCTGACCTACTACGATTATTTCAATCGCGCCCGGGCGACCCGGATACAAGCAGTGAATCAGCATCTCCAGCGGATCGGCGAGCTCGCCGCCGAAGCCGACAAGGAGCTCGACCGGCAAAAAGCGCTCAAATCCGACCGCAGCCAGGCGCTCAGCCAGCTCGACCGGACCCGGGAGCAGCGCAAGCAGGTCGTGCGCGACCTGAACGCCGAGATCAACGCCCAGGGCGACAAGCTCGCGCGCCTGCGCCGCGACGAGAAGGCCCTGCGCGACCTGCTCGACTCCCTGCATCAGAATCTCGCGGATATCCCTGCCAACATCGACGGCCACGTGGCTTTCGCCAGTCAGCGCGGCCACTTGCCGTGGCCGGTGAAGGGCCGGCTGCTGGCCCGGTTCGGACAGCGCCGCAGCGACGATGCCCTGCGCTGGCGCGGCGATCTGATCGGGGCGGCTCTCGGCGATACGGTGCACGCGGTGGCGTATGGGCGCGTCGCCTATGCGGGCTGGCTGCCCCATTTCGGGCTGATCATGATCCTCGACCACGGCGACGGTTACCTCAGCCTCTATGCCCACGCACAGAGTCTGTATCGTCAGGCCGGGGATTGGGTGCAAAGAGGCGACAAGATCGCGACCGTCGGCGAGAGCGGCGGTCAGTCCGAACCCGCCCTCTATTTCGAGATCCGCCACGAGCGCAAGGCCGTCGATCCGAGGCGGTGGTTGCAAGGTGCGCATTAGCATGCGATCCCGGTACCGGCCGCAGCTGGCCGCCATCATCCTGCTGTTGATCTCGGCCACCATGTGCGCCCGTGCCGCGGAGCGTCCGGCCGTGGCGATCATCATCGACGATCTTGGCAATTCCGCCAGCGAGACCCAGGCTGCGGTCGGGCTCCCCGGTGCCGTCGCATGCGCGTTCCTGCCCCGACTGCCCTATGTAGATCATTACGCACGCGAGGCCCATCGGCGGGGCAAGGAGGTCATCCTCCACCTGCCGCTCGAATCCACCGACGACCGTCCGCTCGGCCCCGGTGGCATCACCCTGGACATGACCCGTGCAGAGATCGATGAGCATGTAAGGGCGGATCTGGCATCCGTGCCCTATGTGGTCGGCGTCAACAACCACATGGGCAGTCTGATGACTCAGCACCCAGGCGATATGGCCTGGCTGATGGATATCCTGCACGGCATCGGCGGGCTGTTCTTCGTTGACAGTCGCACCACCACGCGGACCGTCGCCTTCGATGCGGCCCGTAACGCCGGTCTGCCCGCGACCTGGCGCGACGTGTTCCTGGACGATGTGCAGAATCGGGCTGCAGTAGCGGCGCAGTTTGCCAGGCTCATCGCGATAGCCCGCGACAAGGGCACCGCATTGGCGATCGGGCATCCGCATCCGGTGACGCTGTCGGTACTCCGCGAGAAGATTCCCGAACTGGCGGCCCAGGGCATCTCCCTGGTGTCGGTGAGCGAGCTGATACGCCTTCAGGGAGAAGTGCCGAAGCGACAATGGCCGCCGTCATCGTTCCGTTCGCAGTTGGCTGCGAAGAGTTCGAATCGGTCAGCGTCATCGACCTGCTGCGCCGGGGTGCGGCCGAGATAACCGTCGCGGGTCCGACTGCGGAGCGATACCGCGCTCGCGCCGACCGGGAGCGGATCGAGGTTTCGGTCAGTAACGGTGTCGCCGCTTGGCCGGGCCGACGCGGCAATGCGCGCGCGTCAGCGTCGCGGACTCGCCACGAGTAACAGGCCCAGGCCCAGCCCGCCGAGCAACCAGCCCAGCCACCACGGCGTGATCGATGCCGCCAGCAGAATGCTGCCGGAAACGGTCAGCACCGCCCCCGTGATCGCGGCGTGCTGGCGCCGGCGGCCATCACGCATCTCTTCGCGCAGCCGATCCACCGAGGGCGTAGCCATGCGCAGTTCCAGGCGCCCGTCTGCCGCCTTTTGCAGCACTTCGTAGACGAGTTGCGGCACTTCCTGCAGGCGGTCGCCCAGCCCGGGCAGGCTGCCGCGCAGGCGCTTGAGCGCTGCGCGCCCGCCCATCTGTTCGTGCATCCAGTCTTCGAGGAAAGGCTTCGCCGTCTGCCAAAGATCCAGCTCGGGGTAGAGCTCGCGCCCGAGGCCTTCGATGTTGAGCAGCGTCTTTTGCAGCAGCACGAGCTGGGGCTGCACCTCCATGTTGAACCGGCGCGCGGTCTGGAACAGGCGCAGCAGCAGCTGGCCGAAGGAGATGTCTTTGAGCGGGCGGTTGAAGATCGGTTCGCAGACCGTGCGGATGGCCGATTCGAACTCGTCCACGCGCGTGCCGGGCGGCACCCAGCCCGATTCCACATGCAGTTCCGCCACGCGCCGGTAATCGCGATTGAAGAAGGCGACGAAATTGGCCGCCAGATAATGCTGATCGCGCGGATTCAGGGTGCCGACGATGCCGAAATCCACGGCGATATAACGCGGATCCTGCGGATCCGTGGCATCCACGAAGATGTTGCCGGGGTGCATGTCGGCATGGAAGAAGTTATCTCGAAACACCTGGGTGAAGAAGATCTCCACCCCGCGCTCGGAGAGCACGCGCATGTCGGTGCCGCGTGCGCGCAGCGTGGCGATATCGCTCACCGGGATGCCGCTGATGCGCTCCATCACCATCACGTTGCGGCGCGTGTGCGGCCAGTCCACATCGGGGATGTAGATAAGTTCGGAGTCGGCGAAGTTGCGGCGCAGGGCAGCGGCGTTGG
This sequence comes from uncultured Pseudomonadota bacterium, assembly GCA_963739695.1. GTDB lineage: Bacteria > Pseudomonadota > Gammaproteobacteria > Natronospirales > CAVUBB01 > CAVUBB01. The sequence goes on from CAVUBB010000023.1 coordinate 96,242, forward strand.
CTGCCTCGCGCATGAGGTCGAGTTCGTCGAAGATAGTCTTCTCGTATTCCGCCACCACCTCGCGCGGGCGCAGGCGCCGGCCGTCTTTCCAGTAGCGTTCGGCGAGGCCCGCGATGAGATAGAGCAGCTCGACGTCGCCGCGGATCACGCGTTCGACACCCGGGCGCAGGACTTTCACAACGACCTTGCGGCCGTCCTTCAGCGTGGCGGCGTGGACTTGGGCGATGGAAGCCGAGGCCAGCGGCGTCTCGTCGAATTCGAGGAACGTCTCGGTAACTGGCGCGCCCAGGGCGCGCTCGACGATCACCCGAGCCTCGCGGCCCGGGAAAGGCGGTACGCGATCCTGCAGGTGCGCGAGCTCGTCGGTGAAATCCCCGGGCAGCAGGTCGCGCCGGGTGGAGAGCATCTGCCCGAACTTGACGAAGATCGGCCCCAGATCTTCCAGCGCCTCGCGCAGGCGCAGTGCCTGCGGTTGAGTGTTTCTGCGCAGCCAGCGCCATGGCGAGAGATAGAGCAGGAAGCGGAACGGGCGCATGATGTGTGCGGCGAGCACGATCTCGTCCAGTCCATGGCGGACGAGGACGAAGTTGATATGGATGAGGCGCAGCGCCTGGCGCGGCCGGATCATCCCGCCGGCCCCAGTTGGCGGCGCAGACGAGTGACCCGGGCGCCGATACGTTCCACGTCGTCGCGCAGCCGGTCGATCGAACGCAGGAAATCGTCGAGCTCCGCGCGCGCCGGTACCAGTGCGGCTTCTTCGCTGAGGTATTCACCGAGATCGCGTACCAGATGATCGCCTGCCTGCCTGCTCCAGCCGGCGAGGCCGCGGCCGAAGCGCCCAAGCTGGTGGGCGGCGACATCGCCGATTTTTCCTGCAAGCAACTCTTCCCAGTCCACGTCGGCCTCACGCAGCAAGCGCGTGAAATCCTGTGCCACGTCCATGTCGCCGGTAGCCTCGACGCCGCGCATCGCGGTCTCTGCAGGGCCCAGCGTCGCTGCCGCCATGCCCACGAGAGTACCGCGGATGCTGACGTCGGGCGGCGATGCGTCGGGGATATCGACGTGCACGAGTTCGATGTCGGGCATGAAGCGCAGGCGCAGACCCAGTTCGACGAGTTCGACGTCGATGATGCGCCCGGCGAGCGGCGCCAGCCGCGCACGGCTGCCCGGGGCGGCGGCGAGACAGGCGTTGAGGCCGCGCTCGATGGGGCCGACGAACAAGGTCGAAAGTGCCATCAGAGCTTGAAGCCCTTGTGCAGCGCCACGATGCCGCCGGTGAGGTTGTTATAGCTGCAGCGGGCGAAGCCGGCGGCCTCCATCATGCCTTTCAGCGTCTCCTGGTCCGGGTGCATGCGGATGGATTCGGCCAGATAGCGGTAACTCTCGGCATCGTTGGCGACGATGCGGCCGAGCACGGGCAGCACCTTGAACGAATACAGGTCGTAGACCGGCTTCAGACCAGGTGCCACGGGCTGCGAGAATTCGAGGATCAGCAGGCGTCCGCCCGGCTTGAGCACGCGGTACATGCTCTCGAGCGCGCGTTCCTTGCGGGTCACATTGCGCAGGCCGAAGGCGATGGTGATGCAATTGAAGGTGTTGTCGGGGAACGGCAGCGCTTCGGCATCGCCCTGGACGAAGCGCACGTTGCCGCCGGCGCCGGCGTCGAGCAGGCGGTCGCGCCCCCGGCGCAGCATGGCGCCGTTGATGTCGCAGAGAACGACCTCGCCGGTGGGGCCGACCTGTTTGGCCATGCGCCGCGCCAGATCGCCTGTGCCGCCGGCCAGATCCAGCGCCTTGTGCCCGGCCTGCAGCCCGGTCTGTTCCAGAGTGAAGAACTTCCACAGGCGATGGATACCCAGCGACATGAGGTCGTTCATGACGTCGTAGCGGTCGGCCACGGAGTCGAACACGCCGGCCACCCGCCGCGCCTTCTCCTCCCAGGGCACTTTCTGGAAGCCGAAATGGGTGCTGTTGTCGTCTTGGCTCATGCTGCGTGTCCACGCTCGCTGGAGAAAGAGCATTGTAGCCGGGCTGCGGCTCCGGCGCAGCCAGGGTCAGTCGGCGCGGCGGGCCTTGCCCACGCGCGAGGTGCGCTCCAGGTAGTCTGCCCAGTTCGCCGCGCGGTCGCGTCCGAGTTCATAGAGCAGCTTCCAGGAATACAGGCCGCTGTCGTGGCCGTCGTCGAACACCAGGCGCACCGCATAGTTGCCCACCGGTTCCACCCGCGTGATCTGCACATCCTGCTTGTTGATCACCAGCATCATCGGCCCGCCGTGGCCGCGCACCTCCGCCGAGGGCGAGAACACACGCAGATACTCGAACGGCAGCGCGAACACCTTGCCGTCGTCGAAGCTCACCACCAGTTCGCGCGCGGACTTGCGCAGCTTGATCTCAGTCGGTCGTGCATTGATGTCCATATGCGGGCGCCTTTCTCTTCGGTGGCGGCAATCAGAGGATGTAGCGGCTCAGGTCTTCATCCTCGACCAGCTTGCCGACCTGCGCGTCCACATACGCGGCATCGACGGTTATCCGGTTGCCGGAGCGGTCGGAGGCTTCGTAGGAGATCGTCTCCAGCAGGCGTTCCATGATCGTGTGCAGCCGCCGCGCGCCGATATTCTCGGTACGCTCGTTGACCTGGAAGGCCACTTCCGCGATCCGGCGGATGCCGTCTCCGGCAAACGTCAGACTCAGACCCTCGGTCTCCATCAGTGCGGTGTATTGCTCGGTGAGCGAGGCATCCGGTTCGGTGAGGATGCGCACGAAGTCCTCGGTCTTGAGCGCGTCGAGCTCTACGCGGATGGGCAGGCGGCCCTGCAGTTCGGGCACCAGATCGGAAGGCTTGGCGAGGTGGAAGGCGCCGGAGGCTATGAACAGGATGTGATCGGTGCGCACGACACCGTACTTGGTGCTCACGGCGCTGCCTTCCACCAGCGGCAGCAGATCGCGCTGCACGCCTTCGCGGGAGACATCCGCGCCGCCGGCACCGGAATCGGCGCGCCGGCAGACCTTGTCGATCTCGTCGAGGAACACGATGCCGTTCTGCTCGACGTTGCCGAGTGCCGCCAATTTGACCTCTTCCTCGTTGACCATGCCCGCCGCCTCTTCATCGGTGAGCAGCTTGCGCGCGTCGGCGATCTTCACCTTGCGTTCGTGCGTCTTCTGGCCCGACAGGTTCTGGAACATGCTCTGCAGCTGGTTGGTCATCTCCTCCATGCCCGGCGGCGCCATGATCTCGACGCCGACCTGCGGCGCGCGCAGTTCGATCTCGATCTCGCGCTCGTCGAGCTCGCCGTCACGCAGTTTGCGGCGCAACTTCTGGCGTGTCTCGGAATCGCGCACCGGCACCGGTTCGTTGGCGAAGCCGACCTGAGCCGCCGGCAACAGTGCATCGAGGATGCGTTCCTCGGCCGCTTCCTCGGCGCGATGACGGACTTTCTTCATGGCTTCGTCGCGGCCCATCTTCACCGCAATATCCATGAGATCGCGGACTATCGAGTCGACGTCGCGGCCGACGTACCCCACCTCGGTGAACTTGGTGGCTTCCACCTTTATGAACGGGGCGCGCGCCAGGCGTGCGAGGCGGCGCGCGATCTCGGTCTTGCCCACGCCGGTGGGGCCGATCATGAGGATGTTCTTGGGGGTTATCTCCTGGCGCAGCGCCTCGGACACCTGCATGCGCCGCCAGCGGTTGCGCAGCGCGATCGCCACGGCGCGCTTGGCGGCGTCCTGCCCGACGATGTGTTTGTCGAGTTCCTGCACGATCTCGCGCGGGGTCATCATGTTCTCAGGCATTGTGGCTCCGGATTTCGATTGGCGTCAGTCTTCGAGCAGTTCGACGGTGAGATTGCGGTTGGTGTACACGCAGATATCGGCGGCGATCTCGAGCGAGCGTTCGCAGATCTCGCGGGCGCCAAGCTCCGTATTCTCGACCAGGGCACGCGCGGCGGCCTGGGCGAATGACCCGCCCGAGCCGATCGCCATGATGCCCTGCTCGGGTTCGATCACATCGCCGTTACCGGAGATGATCAGCGAGACTTCGCGATCGGCCACGCAGAGCAGGGCTTCCAGGCGGCGGAGGATACGATCGGAACGCCAGTCGCGTGCGAGTTCCACCGCGGAGCGCGTGAGGTTGCCACTGTGTTTGGACAGCTTCTCCTCGAAACGTTCGGCGAGGGTGAAAGCGTCGGCCGTGCCACCGGCGAAACCGGCCAGCACCTTGCCGTCGTAGAGGCGGCGCACCTTGCGCGCGTTGCCTTTCATCACGGTGTTGCCCAGCGATACCTGGCCGTCGCCGGCCATGGCCACCTGGCCACCGCGGCGCACGGAAAGGATGGTGGTGCCTCGGAACTGGTCCATGGAGTTCTTTCCTTGTCGTGTGAGCCGGCGCCGCCACGGCAGCCGCGCGGCCGGGCCGTCAGGGCCCGGACTCAGGATTTCTTCTTGGCCCGGGGGTGTGCAGCGTCATATATGCGGGCCAGATGCTGGAAATCAAGGTGTGTGTAGATCTGGGTGGTGGAGATGTTGGCGTGGCCGAGCAGTTCCTGCACCGCGCGCAGATCGCCGCTGGACTCGAGCAGATGGCTGGCGAAGGAGTGGCGGAACATGTGCGGATGCACGTCAGCCGGTATGCCCTGGACGATGGCCCAGCGGCGTACGCGGCTCTGCACGCTGCGCGGGCTGATGCGCTTGCCCCGGCGGCTGACGAACAGCGCTGTCTCGCCGGCCGCGGCCAGTTGCCCGCGCAGTTTCAGCCAGGCGCGCAATGCCGTCAACGCGTGACGACCCACCGGCACCACCCGCGTCTTCGCGCCCTTGCCGGTCACCCGCACCACGGCATCGCCCGCGTCGACGTCATGCAGGTCCAGGCCCACGAGTTCGGCCAGGCGCAGGCCCGAAGAGTAGAGGAGTTCCATGATCGCGCGGTCGCGCACGCCTTCGGGGGCGACGTCGTCGACTTCCAGCAGGTGGGCCATCTGGTCGGCATCGAGCGTGGCGGGCAGGCGGCGCCGGGTCTTGGGTGCCTCCACGCCGACGGCGGGATTGCGTTGCGTCTCGCCTTCGCGTTCGAGAAAGCGATAGAAAGCGCGTAGCGCCGAAAGCAGACGCTGCAGGCTTCGCGGAGCGAGGCCGGCGCGGTGGCGGCTGGCGAGGAGCATGCGCACATGCTGGGTGTCCACGGTTGTCCAGTCGTCCAGGCCCGCAGCGTCGAACACTGTGACGGCGGCTTCGAGATCGCGGCGGTAGTTGCTGGCCGTATGCGGCGACAGGCGTCGCTCGAGGCTCAAGTGTGCGCAGAACCGGTCGATCCAGTCCCGGCTGGCGGCATTCATCCGCTGAGCCCGGTCCTCAGCGCGCGGTCCACCAGTTCGCCGATGCGGCTGAGGAAGGCGGTGCCCAGCGTGGGGCTGAAATGCTCGGGTTTGTGGCTGCCGATGGCGAGGATACCGACACTCGCGCGTTCGCCGACCGGTACCAGCGCCGCCGAGCCCACGTCCTCGCCGCGGGCGCCGAACAGGAACGTGAGCTGGGAGGGGCGCAGGCGGCCGCATTGGGGCTTGCCTGCGGAGAGGAAGTTGCTGAACTGCTCGAGTTCGCTGTCATCGCGCTCGATCCGGCGCGCGGGGCCCGTGCCGAATTGCTCCGGTGCGCCGCGAAAGAGCAGCAAGGCGACTTCGTCGGCGCCGAAGTTGGTGCGCAGGGAATCCTGTAACGCCGCGAGCCGCTCGCTGAGTTCGTCGCACTCCATCAAGGTGAGCGCGAGCCGGTGGATGCGTTCGAGCACCGAATCGTTGGAGCGCGCCACTTCGACCAGATCGACGAGCTTGCGCTCCAGCGTGCGGTTTTGCTGGCGCAGGACATCGACCTGACGTTCGATCAGCGAGATCGCCGAACCGCTGGGGTGCGGGATGCGCAACTTGGGCAGCAATTCGCTGTGGTTGTCGAAGAAGTCGGGGTGGCTGATCAGGTAATCGGCGATGGTCTTGTCACTCAGCGCCGGTTCCTTCATCCCCGCCTTGCGCTCGCTGCTCATATCTCGATCGTCCCCTCGAAGACTCGTTCTGCCGGGCCGGCCATCGTCACCGCCTCGCCCGGGGCTCCCGACCAATGTACCACGAGTGAGCCGCCGGGAAGCGCCACTTCGACCTCCGGCGCCAGCCATCCGGCGAGCCGGCCCCACACCACCGCCGCGCACGCGCCGGTGCCGCAGGCCAGGGTCTCGCCGCTGCCGCGTTCGAAGACCCTGAGCGCGATCCGGTCGGGCGCGAGGATCTGCATGAAGCCCACGTTGGCGCCTTCGGGGAAGCGCTCGTGGGCGGAGATCGCGGGGCCCAGGCGGCCTACCGGGGCGGTGGCGACGTCGTCCACGCTCAGCACGGCGTGGGGGTTGCCCATGGACACGGCCCCGATATGGATGCGTTCGCCGTCGACGTCCAGCGGGTAGTCGGTCGCCCGTGTCTGTGCATGGAACGGGATCGCTTCCGGTTCGAGCCGCGGCGGGCCCATGTCCACCTCGATCAGGCCGTCGGCGCGCAGGCGGGCATGGATCTCGCCCGCGGGGCTGGCCAGATTCACTCCCGGACCGGGTACGAGCCCGCTGTCGAGGGCATGGCGGGCGAGGCAGCGCGCGCCGTTGCCGCACTGGCCGACCTCGCCGCCGTCGGCGTTGAAGATGCGATAGCCCGGCACGGCGTCCGGCGCCGTGGGCGGGGACAGCACCAGGATCTGGTCGCAGCCGACGCCGTGGTGGCGGTCGGCGATGCGCCGCAACATGTCCGCGTCGAGCGGCGGCAGTGGTTCGCGGCCGTCGAAGACCACGAAGTCGTTGCCGGCGCCCTGCATCTTGATGAAGCGGTAGACGCTCATTCGCCGAACAGGGCCTTGTGTTCCTTGTAGATGCAGCGGTCCATGACCACGAAGATGCCGGCCGCCCGGGCGCGCGCGGCGGCTTCTTCGTTCACCACGCCTTCCTGCAGCCAGATCGCCGGCACTCCGAGTTCGATGCACTCATCGACGATGGGGCCCACATGTTCGGAGGCGCGGAAGACGTCGACGATGTCCACCGGCTCCTTGAGCTGGGTCAGATCGGCGATCGCGGGTTCGCCCAGCACCTCGTCGATACCCGGGCGCACGGGGATGATGCGATAGCCGTAATCTTGCAGGGCGCGGGCGACGCGATAACTGGGGCGGTCTTGCTTGGGCGAGAGTCCCACGACGGCGATCGTGCGCGCGCGTTCCAGCAAAGCACGGATCTCGGCGGGCGGAGGATTGGTGAATGCTTCCATGGCGGGGTCCGGACGGCGCTTTTCTCAGCGGATGCGGCCCATTATAGTGGCCGCACATCAACGCGGCGAATGGAGCCGGCATGAAATATCGGGATCTGCGCGATTTCATCGACCAGCTGGAAGGCATGGGTGAATTGCGCCGCGTTCAGGCCGAAGTCGATCCGTATCTCGAGATGACCGAACTGTGCGACCGCACCCTCAAGCGCGGCGGGCCGGCCCTCCTGTTCGAGAATCCGAAGGGTCACGACATGCCGGTGCTGGGTAACCTGTTCGGCACCCCGCGGCGGGTGGCGCTGGGCATGGGCCAGGATTCGGTCGAGGCGCTGCGCGAAGTGGGCCGTCTGCTCGCCTACCTCAAGGAACCTGAGCCGCCCAAGGGTCTGCGCGATGCCTGGGACAAGTGGCCCGTCCTCAAGCAGGTGATGAACATGGGGCCGGACGTGGTCAAGCGTGCCCCCTGCCAGGCCGAGGTCATCGAGGGCGCCGACGTCGACCTTTCCCGTATCCCGGTGCAGACCTGCTGGCCGGACGATGCCGGCCCGCTGATCACCTGGGGCCTGGTGGTAACCCGCGGTCCGCACAAGGAACGTCATAATCTCGGCATCTACCGCCAGCAGGTGATCGGGCGCAACAAGGTGATCATGCGCTGGCTTGCGCATCGCGGTGGCGCGCTGGATTTTCGCGACTGGTGTGCCGAACATCCCGGCGAGCCCTTCCCCATCGCTGTCGCCCTGGGTGCCGATCCGGCCACCATCCTGGGGGCGGTCACTCCGGTGCCGGACACGCTGTCCGAATATGCTTTTGCCGGTCTGCTGCGCGGCGCCAAGACCGAGCTGATCAAGTGCAAGGGTTCCGACCTGCTGGTGCCGGCGAGTGCCGAGATCGTGCTCGAAGGGGTGATCCACCCGGACGAGACGGCGGCGGAAGGCCCGTTCGGCGATCATACCGGCTATTACAACGAGGTCGAGCGCTTTCCTGTATTCACGGTGGAGCGCATCACACAGCGCGAGAAGCCGATCTATCACAGCACCTACACCGGGCGCCCGCCCGACGAACCGGCCGTGCTGGGACTCGCCCTCAACGAAGTCTTCGTCCCTTTGCTGCAAAAGCAGTTTCCGGAGATCGTGGATTTCTACCTGCCCCCGGAGGGCTGTTCCTATCGCCTCGCCGTGGTGAGCATCAAGAAACAATACCCGGGCCACGCCAAGCGCGTGATGTTCGGCGTATGGTCGTTCCTGCGCCAGTTCATGTACACGAAGTTCGTGATCGTGGTGGATGAGGATGTCGACGCGCGCGAGTGGAAGGACGTTATCTGGGCCATGACCACGCGCATGGACCCCGCGCGCGATACCGTGCTGGTCGAGAACACCCCCATCGACTATCTCGATTTCGCTTCGCCGGTCTCGGGCCTCGGCTCCAAGATGGGCCTGGATGCGACCAACAAATGGCCGGGCGAGACCGTGCGCGAATGGGGCCGGCCCATCCGCATGTCGGCCGAAGTCAGCCAGCGGATCGATACGCTCTGGGAAGAATTGGGGCTGGACCGGGACTGAGATCCCGGCAGGATTTCCTCAGCCGTCTATAATCTTTTGAAAACTCGAAAGATCATTTCCTTCGGGTCGGGCCGGCACCTGCGCCTGCGCGCATGCCTCGATCCGAGCCAACCGAGTAAGGAGTCGGCATGCGTACGATCATGGTGATGAACGCCAAGGGTGGCTGCGGCAAGACGACGATCGCGACCAATATCGCGGCTCATTTCGCCAACGAAGGCGCGGCCGTGGCGCTCGCCGATTTCGATCCTCTCGGTTCGAGCCTCGACTGGCTCGCGGCGCGACCGCCGGAACGAGTGGGGATCCAGGGCATCGATGCGGTCAACGAGGGCTTGAAGGCCGTACACCGCGGCCTGGACGTGCTGGTTATCGATTCGCCGGCGCGCTCCCACGGTGCGGAACTGACCGACCTGACCCGGCGCGCCGAGACGATCGTGATCCCGGTCCTGCCTTCGCCGGTGGATATCAACGCGGTGAAGCGCTTCACCTCGGAGCTGAGTGAAGTGGGCCGGGTCTCGCGTGGCGAGGTCAAGGTGGCGGTAGTGGCCAACCGGATCAACGAGCAGACCCTGATCTGGAACGATCTGGAACAGTTCCTCACCCGTTTGCGCATGCCCTTCATCGGCAGGCTGCGTGAGGCGCAGAACTATATCCGCGCGTTCTCGCGCGGCTTGAGCATCTTCGAGCTGCCGCCCTATCTGGCCTGGCCCGACTGGGAGCAATGGGAGCCGGTCACCGGCTGGCTGGAGAGCAAGCGTTCGATGCCCTGACGAAGACGCCGGCTGAGCAAAGAAGAAGGCCCGCTTGAGCGGGCCTTCTGTCGTGTCGTGGTCAGTGCGCTTGGCTTAGAAGTTGAAGCGCACGGCCAGCGACCACATATCGACATCGCTCTCGCCGGTCGTATTCTGATCGCCGAGATTGCTGTAGACCTGGTAGCCCAGGCGCAGACCCCACATCTCGTTGAAGTCGTAGGCGCCGCCGACACCGTAGGTGAACTCGGTATCGGAAGCCGTATCCTTGGAAGCGCCGATGCCGCCGCCGCCGGTCGCGGTGACCTTGAGGTCTTCACTGCCCGCGATCATGCCCAGCTTGCCGTAGATGGAGAAGCCGTTACCGAACGGGTAGGTGCCGACACCTTCCAGCGTCCAGCCGGTGGCGCTCCACTTCACTTTCGCGTTGCCCGCGCTGGGAGCGGTGATGGTGTAGTCGGCGGTGCCGCTGCCGAGATCGACGTAGCCCAGTTCAGCCGCGAAATACTCGTTGAAGCTGTAACCGAAGGTGATCTGATAGGCGGTATCGCTATCGTCCACTGAGACGGTATTGGTGATTCCCAGGGTCGTGAAGTCGTTGCTCAGCGTCGTCGCTTCGCTGGACAGATCCTTGATGCTGCTTTGTCCCACCCCGGCTGTCACGTACCAGTTGGTGCCGGCCGCGAGGACAGTCGACGGCAGTACCAGAGCCGCGGCGATCGCACCTATGACCATTCCTTTGTTCATGCCTGTAACTCCTTGAAACTCTAAGGGTCAACCCAGCGCCCATCTTGCCGTAATGGCCCGGGCGCTCAATCCGCAGTTTTACGGATAGCGGTGTTATCCTTGGCCGCCGCGCAGCATCCGGGGTCAAGGCATGGTGTCGACGAGGATCCAGACCGGGGTTTGGAATTGAGCTTGTTCGCGAGCGCGAACGGCTGGTCGGCCGTGTTCTCGGGCGCGATCCTCGGCGTGAGTCTCGCGGCGCCGCCGGGTCCGATCATGGCGGTGATGGCGACAGAGTCCATGCACGGGCGCCCGGGGCGCGCATTGCTGACTGCTTGCGGCGCGATGACGGCGGATCTCACCTGGCTCGCGCTCGCGACTTTTGGTGCGATCGGCCTGCTGGGCGGCCACCCGCGTGCGATCGGCGTGCTCGGCCTGCTTGGCGCGGCACTGTTGCTGTGGATGGCGTTCACGACGTTCCGCGCAGCGCGTGCCGGGGTGCATGGCACGCGTCTGCGCGGGTCCTGGCGCCTGGGCTATGTCACCGTGCTCACCAGCCCCTTTTCATTCGCCTGGTGGCTCGCCAATGGCGCCGTGCTCTACAGCCGCTGGGGGCCGCCGGGCATCGTCGGCATGTTCGCGGCCCTCAGCGTCTACAGCGTGTTCATCACTTATGCCTTTCGCTGGGTGGGTGCGCGCGTGGCTTCGGCCATGGTCATCGTGGCTTACCTGAGCGTATTAATCCTGATCTGGTTCGGCATCGAGTTCGGTCTCGCCGCTCTCGCCCTGCTGGCGAAATGAAACCATCCGCTCCGCGGCGGCATAATAGGCGTCGGGAACTTCACGGGAGCGAGGCTATGGTCTGGGCACGTCTGTTCATGTTTGCCGGCAGTGTGGCCGCGGGTCTGGGCGTGGCGCTGGGCGCTTTCGGCGCCCATGCGCTGAAGACGAAGCTCACACCCACGATGCTCAGCGTCTACGAGACCGGCGTGCACTACCAGTTCGTCCATGCGCTGGGGCTGATCCTGGTTGGCTTGTCGGCATCGTACCTTGGCGATGCCGCCGGTGCGCGCTGGGCGGGATGGCTGATGCTCGCCGGAATCGTACTCTTCTCGGGCAGCCTCTACCTGCTGGCCCTCACGGGAATGCGCTGGCTGGGAGCGATCACGCCGTTGGGCGGGGTCTGCTTCATCGCGGCCTGGACGCTGTTCGCGATCGCGCTCTGGCGCGCCCCGGCCTAGCCTTCGATACAGGCCGGCAGGCCTTCTTCCAGCGATGGATAGCGCAGGCTCACGCCGAGTTCGGTGAGCATGAGCCGGTTGTCGATGCGCTTCGATTCGAGCAGGAAGGACATCAGCCCGGCCGGCAGCTGGCGCTTGGCGGCTTCGAGGCCGATACGCGGCGGGCGCTCGAGACCCACCAGATCGGCGACCTGGTCGAGGTAGTCGGTCATGCTGCTCGGGTTGCCGTCACTGATGTTGTACGCCGCCCCCGCGCGGCCGCGGGTTGCTGCCGCCAGACACACCGCCGCCAGATCGTCGGCATGGATCCGGTTGCTGGCGCCGCTCTGGTCCGGATGCACCGTGGGGGTGTGCTGGCGCAGGCGTTCCAGCGGCAGACGGCCCGGACCGTAGATGCCGGCCACCCGCAAGATCACGACCGGCACGTGATGCTTCTCGCCCCAGGCCAGCATCCGGCGCTCCGCGGCTTGCCGCCGGCGCGCGCGGTCGGTCTGTGGATTCAGCGGCTGCGATTCCGTGATCCAGCGGCCCTGGCAATCGCCATACACGCCCGTGGTGCTCACATAGACCACGCGAGACGGCGGCGCCAGCGGGTCAAGTCGAGCCAGGAAAGCCTCCACACGGCTGTCGTCGTCGCCCCTTGGGGGCGGTGGTACCAGATAGAACACCGTGGCGTGATGGACATCCGGGGACGTCTGCAGACCGGCATCCAGATCGCCCACCAGCGTGGCCAGGCCCAGTCCACGCAATGTTTGCGCTGCCCGTTCGGTACGGGCGAGTGCCTCGATCTCGGCCTCGCTCCGGGCCTGGATCAAGCGGGCGATGCGCTTGCCGATGTCGCCGCATCCTGCGATGAAGATCCGCTGCATGGTTTCTCCTCTGGCGCGATTGCGCGAGAATATACGATTCTGCCGCAAGATTTGAGAGCTGATGAGCAAGACGGTCACGCTCCGGCCCAGCGGGCGCAGTTTCCCGGTGGGTGCGGGCCAGACAGTGCTGGAGGCGGCGCTCGCCCAGGGCGTGGTGTTGCCCTACGGGTGCCGGACGGGCACCTGCGGCACCTGCCGTGCGCGCCTGGTCTCGGGTGAGATCTCCTATCCCGGCCCGCAGCCTTTGGGCGTCACCGAGAGCGAAGCCGCGGCCGGGCAGATCCTGCTCTGCCAGGCGCGCCCCGAGACCGACCTGGTGCTCGACGCGCGCGAACTGACCGCCGCCGCCGATATCCGTATCCGCACCGTGCCCTGCCGTGTCGAGCGCATGGAGCGGCTCTCCCACGATGTCATGGGCCTCTACCTGCGCCTGCCCGCCGTGGAGCGTCTGCAGTTCCTCGCCGGGCAGTATGTCGACATCATCCTCAAGGACGGTCACCGGCGCAGTTTCTCCATCGCCAATCCCCCGCACGACGATGCCTTGCTGGAACTGCACGTGCGCCATGTCCCGGGGGGCAGCTTCTCCGAACTGGTGTTCGAGCGCATGAAAGAGAAAGCGCTGCTGCGCCTGCAAGGTCCGCTGGGAAGCTTCTATCTGCGCGAGGATTCGACGCGACCGATCCTGATGATGGGCGGCGGCACCGGTTTCGCGCCGCTGAAGGGCATGCTGCGCCACGCGCTGGAGCATGCGGCGATCTCGCGGCCGGTGCATCTCTACTGGGGCGCGCGCCGGCCCCAGGATCTGTACCAGCACGCGCTGGTCGAGTCCTGGACCCAGCGGTACCCGAATTTCCGCTATACGGCAGTCGTCTCGCATCCCGAGGCGGGCGATCGCTGGGAGGGGTGCAGCGGCTGGGTCCATGAGGCACTGCTCGCCGAGCATCCGGATATCGCCGAACATGACGTCTATCTCAGCGGCCCGCCGCCGATGATCGAGGCCGCACACACTGCGTTCACCGCGGCCGGCCTGCCGGACGCGTATCTCTACTACGATGCGTTCGAATTCGCGCCCGAGGTCCGGGCGCGGCTGGATGCCGAGGCGGCCGCTACACTCTACGGCGACTTCTGACCTGCTGGACGCAGCGGCCGGCGCGCCAGCGACCTCGGTGCGTGCCCGAGAGCCGTCGCGAGCCCGCGGCTGAATGCCTGCATCGCCGCCTCCGGCTGGCCGAGTTCCTGTAACAGGCGCCCAAGTTCCTCGTAGGCTTCCGCGCTGGGACGTGCCGCAAGGCTCGATTCGATGTAGCTGCGGGCTTTGCCCCAGAGCTGGTTGGCGATGCACAACCTTCCTGCCGTCAGCAGCAGCGCGGCGCTGTCGCCGCGTTCCTTGAGCCACGCCTCCACACGCGCGAGTTGGCGCGAGACATCCCTGGCTTTGAGGCCGCCATAGGCGAGCACCAGGGTGTCGTTCCATTCACGCTTGAGCGCGTCGCGTATCACCGATTCCGCCGCATCGTCGGCCCCCGCTCCATGCAGCGCCAGCGCATATTCCTGGACCAGAGCCGGTTGCTGGCGCAGGCGGCGGGGCAGCGCGCCCCAATATTCTTCCAGCCGCGACAGTGCGTCACTGCCGACGAAGCCGCGCAAGCGTTCCGTGGCCACGCGTTCCTCGAAGCGGGTCAGTTCGTCAGCGGGCATGGCCTGTTGCTGGCGCAATCTCGGCAGCAGCTCTTCGAGCTGATCCCAGTCGCCGAGTTCGTGGTACAGGCGGGCGAGCAGTTTGAGAGCGAAAGTGTGCCGCGGCTTGATCTCCTGCAGCCGGCGCAATGTTGCCAGCGCGTGCTCGAATTGGCGATGCGCGATCTGCAGCTCCGCCTGGGTCAGCAGCACGGCGACCGTGGCCGCGGGCATGGCCTCATAGGCGAGGCGCAGGTAGTCGTCGCGGCGATCGTCCGCCCGCTGCAGCTGCGCGGCGCGGGCCGCGATAAGGTAATTGATCAGCGGCGTCTCGCAGTCTTTGGCATGGCGCACGAGATGACGTTCGCCTTCGTTCCAGCGGCCCTCGGCGAGCTCGATCAGCCCCCGGTTGAGCGCACGCCGGGCGCGGCGCTGCCGCCGGCGGCGGTACAGGCGCGCGGTACGTGCGGGCAGCGTCCAGATGCGCCAGAGCAGCCAGACCGCGAGGCTCAGCAACAGCCAGCCGACCAGCACCAGCATCACCAGCGTGGAGAATGCCATCTCGGCGCTGACGTGGCGATAGCTCAGCAGCACGTAACCGGTATCGGCGTGGATCGCGAGCGCGAGCAGCACGGCGGCCGCGAGCGCGGCGAGGACGATCAGCGGCAACCTCATCTTGGCGCGGCCTCCGCGGCGCGCACTTTCTCGAAGGTGGTCAGCGGCGCGGAGACATCCGGCAGCTCCAGCGCGACCGGCGCCTTCGCCAGTTCGGCGAGCTCGACACGGGCTGCCTTCACACCGGCATCGTCAGCCGCGAAATAGGTCCCCAGCCACTCCGAGACGGCCTCCAGGTTGGCGCGAAAACCCGCCTGATCGTGTCGCAGCAGCGCGACCCGCGCGGCATCCAGGCGCAGCTGCAGATTCAAGCGCAGGTATTGTTCGGCATCCGGTGCCAGCAGCGGGCGCGCGTCCGGGTTGTCGCGGCGGATGGTCACCATGGCGTGAAACGCGGCGCCGATCTCGGCGCGAAAGCGCTGCCACAGCGATTGCTTGTCGGTCGGTGCCGGCACCGGCGCTTTGGCCGCGTAATCGCGGCCCGTCCGATGCGCCAACGGCAGTGTCGGCATCTCCTTGCCCAGTGCATCGAGCTCGAGGCTCATGCCGGCGATATCGGGTATGGCGACAGCATGCAGTCGCGTGAGCGCATCGGCGATGCCTGCGCGCACCGGTGTCATGCGCGGGTCGGCCATGGTCTGGATGCGGCTGTCTGCGGCCTCGAGGGCGGCGATCGCGGCTGCCGGATTGGCTGCGATGCGGGCCTCGTCGTCCGCGAGCCGCAGCAGATGTCCGGTCTCGGCATCCAGCCAGGCGCGTCGATCACGACTGCCGAGGCTGCGCAATTCGCCCAGCTCACTCTCCAGCGCGCTTACCCGGCTCTGCAGCGCGTCTGCGGAGCGTTCGGCACTGTCGGCCACTGCTTTGAGCGCCTCGCGGTCGGCGGTCTGGCTGCGCAGGGTGTCGAGTTGCGCCGATACCGTCTGCACGCGCTGGGCGAGGTCGTCGAACTGGTTCTGCGCCATGCGATGGCGCACCTGGAACTGCTGCCACAGGAAAGCACTGCCGCCAGCGGCGGCGAGCAGCAGGAACAGGACGATCCAGGCCAGCGGTTCGCCCCTGCGGGGCGCGCTTGCACCGACCGTGCCGCCGTCCGGGTCGCCAGCATCGACCTTGACCCGCGCATCTTTGCCAGCCGGCCCGCCCTTTTCCTCGCTCATGCCTCGTCCTCGTCCAGTTCTGCCGTCTTCCACCAGCGCCCGAGCGCGCGCAGCAAGGCTGCATCGCTCGCATCAGCCGCCACGATGGGCGCGGTGCGAAAGCCCAGTGCTGCGGCCTGTTTTACCACACGCTCGCTCGGCACCACCAGTTGTGCACTGCGCAAAGCCGCTATCCGGCGCGTGCCGGCAAGTTCGCTCATATGGGCCAGCGCTTCGGCGCTGGTGACGATGATCGCATCGATCTCGCCGGTGGCCAGGATCGCTCCCAGCGCGGCCGAAGAATCCGCCGCCCGGCGCTGATAGACCGCGGCTTCGATGACCCGGGCGCCACGTTCGCGCAGGGTATCGGCGAGTACGGGCCGCCCGCCCACGCCCTTGATCAGGAGAACCTGCCGGCCCGACAGGTCCTGCAGGGCCGGATGTTCGAGCAGGGCTTCGCTGCTGGCGCCTTCGAGGGGCAGGATCACCTCCTCCCGTCCGGCATCTTTCAAGGCGCGTGCCGTTCCCGGCCCGATCGCCGCCACCCCGGTCGTGGCCGGCAACGCGGCCGGATCCACATAGGCTTGCGCGTAGCTCACGGCGTTGGGGCTCGTGAAGATCACGAGATCACACGCGCCGCCCCGCGCGAGTGCCGCGCGGGCGGTCGCGTCGGGCTCGCTCGCTTCGATACTCAGCAACGGGATATGGTGCGCCAAGCCGCCGGCGGCACGGATAGCCGCGCAGAGCGCATCCGCCTGCCCGGCCGGGCGCGTCACCACGATGCTGGCCCCGGCGAGCGCCCTGTTCATCAGGGGGCGTCGGCCCCGAGACGCGCGAGGATCTTGTCCGCGCCTTTGCTCAACAGTTCCTGCGCCAGCTCGGCGCCCAGCTTCTCGGCCTCGGCCGCCGGCCCCTTGATCTCGGCGCGGATCAGCTTGCTGCCGTCGGGCTCGCCTACGCGTCCACGCAGGTGCAGGTTCTCGCCATCGAGCGTGGCGAATCCCGCCACCGGGACCTGGCAGCTTCCGTGCAGGCCGCGGTTGAGCGCGCGTTCGGCGAGCGTCCGCGTCCAGGTATCGGCGTCGTTGATCGCCGCGACCAGGGCGATGGTCTCGGTATCTTCGCTCATGCACTCGATGCCGACCGTGCCCTGGCCGATGGCCGGGAGGCAGTCTTCCGGATCGAGCAGCGCGGCGATGCGCTCTTCCAGGCGCAGGCGCTTGAGGCCGGCCGCCGCGAGGATGATGGCGTCGTAATCTCCCGCATCGAGTTTGCCCAGGCGCGTACCCACGTTGCCGCGCAGCGTCTGCACGTCGAGGTCCGGGCGCAGGAATTTGATCTGACATTGCCGGCGCAGGCTCGAACTGCCCACGCGCGCGCCGTGCGGCAAGGCCAGCAGCGATTCGTGCTTGACCGACACGAACGCATCGCGCGGGTCTTCGCGCGTGAGCACGGTGGTGAGCGCCATGCCTTCGGGTAGCTCGACCGGAACGTCCTTCATCGAATGCGCCGCGATATCGGCACGTCCATCGAGCATGGCGCGCTCCAGCTCCTTGGTGAACAGGCCCTTGCCACCGATGCGCGCCAGCGGCTTGTCGAGGATCTCGTCGCCGCGCGTACTCATGGCAACCACCTCGACTTCGAGGCCCGGGTGGGCGGCGCGCAGGCGGTCGGCGACGTGTTCGGCCTGCCACAGGGCGAGGGCACTCTTGCGGGTGGCGATACGAAGGGTCTTGGGCATGGCGGCATCCGATGCGTGATCTTGAGTGAATGCCTATTGTCGCAGATTGGCGCGCCCGGGTTTAGGGCTCCCGGAAGCCAAGGTGCGGCGAAGGGTCTCAGCGCTGGCGCAGTACCCGGCGTACCTCCGCCACCAGCCGGCGGCTGACTTCGAGGCGCTCTTCCACACCGCGCAAGCGGATGAAGAAATGCCCCTCGCTGTCTTTCTCGAGGGCATCGATGTGTTCGAGCGCCACCAGCGCGTTGCGATGGATGCGCACGAAACGCGGGTCGAACTCGTCTTCCAGCGCTTTGAGGGGCTCGTCGATGAGCAGTTCGCCGCCGGGGTGGCGCACGCTGACGTATTTCTGATCCGCCTTGAAATAGAAGACTTCTTCTATCGGTACGATCTTGAGTTCATCGCGTACCCGGGCACAGATGTGGGCGCGGGCGCGGTGGTTGTGGCCGAGCGCGGTGAGCTGGGCGCGGTTGGGGCGCGCGGCGTGCATGAGTGCAGCTTCGAGCCGTTCGCGGCGGATGGGCTTGAGCAGATAGGCGACGGCGCGTGCCTCGAAGGCTTCCACGGCGAACTCCTCATAGGCGGTGGTGAAGATCACCGCCGGCGGGTGCTCCTCCGCAGCCAGGTGGAACGCGGTCTCGAGGCCGTCCATCACCGGCATGCGGATATCGAGCAGGGCGACATCCACCGGCACGGCTGCGATCAGCTCCAGCGCTTCGCGTCCGGTCGCCGCCTCGCCCACGATCTCCACGTCCTGCAGGCTCTCGAGATGGCGCCGCAGCCGCAGGCGGGCGTTGGCCTCGTCGTCGACGATCAACACTCTCATGCGGGAGCTCCCTTAGTCAGAGGGAAGATGAGGCGGACGCAGTAACTGCCCGCCTCCGCGCTCGCTTCCAGCCGCGCCTGCCCGCCGTAGGCGAGCGCCAGGCGTTCGCTGACGTTGCCCAGCGCCATGCGGTTGCCCTGGCGAGTGGTGTGCGCGCCCGCCACCCGGGGCAGCGGATTGTGGATCTCGATCTCCGCCCGGTCGCCGATCACGCGTCCGCTGATCGCGACCTCGCCGCCTTCGCCGATCTGCTCGATTCCGTGATAGATCGCGTTTTCGAGCAGCGGTTGCAGCGTGAGCCGCGGCACCTGCGCGGTCGGCGGCAGCGCGTCGAGATCCCAGTGCACACGCAGGCGTTCGCCCAGGCGCAGGGTCTCGATGTGTTCATACTGGCGGGTGATGCGGATCTCCTCGCTCAGGCTGACCAGCGTGCCGGCATCGCTCAGGCTGGCGCGGAACAGGTCGGCAAGATCGTCGATGGATTCTTCCGCCACTTCGGGGCGTTCGCGTACCAGGGCGGCGATGGTGTTGAGGCTGTTGAACAGGAAGTGGGGGCGGATGCGCGCCTGCAGGGCTTCGATCCGCGTGCCCGCCTCGCGCTTGACGTTCTCTTTCCACTGCTGCTGCACATACAGGTAGCGCAACACCGCGGCACTGATGATCGCGCTGATACCCAGATTGCGCAGCAGGAAGCCGCGATGATCGGTGGCGATCACCGATGGCGTGAGTCCGATATAGTCCAGCGCCCGAAAAGCGGCCTCGCTCAACGTGACCGTAGTCAGCAGGAGCAGCGCGTAGCTGGCGAGTGCCGCCTGCGGCACCGGCAGATGAGTCAGATGGCGCCGGCTCAGGCACAGCACGGCGGCGCTGCACAGCGCGATCCACTGCAGGAAGAGCGAGATGCGCAACAAATCTATCCAGGCGCCGAGCGGGCTGGAATCGCGCGAGATGGTGATCACCAGTGCCACCAGCTCCGCGATCACGGCTACGGCCGCGACCGCGCGCGGCCGACACAGGTCGGGCAGGAAGAAAGCGGCGCCGGGGGCCGGTCTGTTGTCGTCGCTCATGCTCGAAAGTGTCGGCTGCGCGGCCCTCGAGCGCAAGCGCATTCAGTCCGCGGGCTTGGCGAACATCGCGTGCTTGAGCCGGAACAGCGTGGAGATGTCCTCGTCGCCGTGGCCCTGTTCGAGCAGGCGCCGGTATTGCAGCAGGGTCATCTCGACCACCGGCAGCTGCACGTCCAGGCTCGCGGCCATGTCGCGGCAGATGCCCAGATCCTTCTGATGCAGCGAGAGCTTGAAGCCGAGCGGGTATTCGCCGCGCACCATGGTGCGGCCGCGATGATCGAGGAACCAGTTGCCGGCCGCGCCGCTGCCGACGACGTCGATGACCTTGTCCAGAGGCAGCTCCATCGCTTCGGCGAAGGCCAGGGCTTCGGTCACCGCCTGGTTGATGCCGGCGACCATGATCTGGTTCACCGCCTTGGTGGCCTGGCCCGCGCCCACCGGCCCCAGATGGACGATACGCTTGCCCATCGCTTCGAGCACGGGCCGGGCGCGCTCGAACGCGGCGGCGTCGCCGCCGATCATCATCGCCAGGGTGCCCTTGATGGCGCCTTCGGTACCGCCCGAGACGGGTGCATCGAGGAAACTCACGCCATATTCGGTGAGGCGTTCGGCCGCCGTGCGGGCGGTCTCGGCCTTCACTGTGGAACAGTCGATCACGATACCGCCGTGCGGCAGGCGTCCGGCCACCGCATCGACGACTTCGAGCACATCGGAATCGGCACTCACGCACAGGACGAGCACATCGCACAAGGTGGCGAGTTCACCGGGCGAGGCCGCGGCGGTGCAGCCGCTCTCCTCGGCCAGGCGGCGAGCCTTGTCGTCACTGCGGTTCCATACGCCGGTCAGCAAGCCGGCTTTATGCAGGTTGCGCGCCATGGGCAGGCCCATCGCCCCGAGTCCGACGAATCCGGTTTTCAGGCTCATCGCTTAATGCTCCAGATAGGTGTAGCCGGTGAGGCCGTCCTCGAGTTCCTGCAGGAACGCTTCGCGGTCGGCTGCGGCGATGTCGGCCGCCTCGATCTTGTGGCGATAACTGGCGAGCAGTTTGGCGGTGTCGAAGTGCACGTAGCGCAACAGTTCGTCCGCGGTATCGCCGCGCTCGGCGCCGAGCAGTTCCACCTCGCCGTCGGCGCCGAGTTCGACATTCACCGAATCGGTGTCGCCGAACAGGTTGTGCATGTCGCCGAGGATCTCCTGATAGGCGCCGACAAGGAAGAAACCGAGCAGGTAGGGTGTATCGGCATCGGGCGCATGTACCGGCAGCGTCGCTTCGAGACCGTCGGTATCCACGTACTGGTCGATGCGCCCATCGGAATCGCAGGTGAGATCGCGCAGCACGGCACGGTGGGTCGGCGTCTCATGCAGGCGTTGCAGTGGAACGATAGGAAACACCTGCTTGATCGCCCAGACATCGGGCAGCGACTGGAACACCGAGAGGTTGCAGAACAGCTTGTCGGCGAGCTTCTCGTTGAGTTCGTCGAGCACATCGCGATGGCTGCGCAGACTCGGGGTCAGGGCGTCGCGCACCTTGCGGCAGATGGCGTGATAGGTGCCTTCCGCGCGTGCGCGCTGTTCCAGGCTGAGCACGCCATGCACGTACATCGACTGCGCTTCGCTGTAGAAATAGAGCGCGTCCTGGTAGGTCTCCAGCGCCGTGCGCCCGCTGCTGTTCTGCAGCGCTTCCCACAGATCATGGAGGATCGCCGGATCGTCCTCGCCGGGCTCCGTGGGCGAGGTCTGGGCGACGAGTTCGCGGTCGATCACGTCGGTGACGAGCACCGCATGGTGCGCGGTCATCGCGCGGCCGGATTCGCTGATCACGTGCGGGTGCGGCAGTTCGTGTTCGTCGGCGACTTCGCGCAGCGCGCGCAGGATCGCCTGGGCGTATTGATCGACGCTGTAGTTCATGGAGCAGAAGCTGCGCGAACGCGTGCCTTCATAATCCACGCTGAGGCCGCCGCCCACGTCCATCACCCGCACGTTCACGCCCAGTTGGTGCAGCTCGGCGTAATACCGGCTGGCTTCGGCCATGCCGGTCTGGATATCGCGGATGTTGGCGATCTGCGAGCCGAGATGGAAATGCAGGAGTTCCAGACAATCGAGCATGCCGGCGGCGCGCATGCGTCCGACCGCCTGCAGGATCTGCGCCGAGGAAAGCCCGAACTTGGATTTCTCCCCGCCGGTGGTCTGCCATTTGCCGGCTCCCATGCTCGCCAGGCGGATGCGGATGCCCACCGCCGGGCGCACGCCCATGCTGGCGGCTTCGCGCAGGAGCACGTCGAGTTCGTTGAGCTTCTCGACCACCACATAGACCTTGTGCCCGAGTTGCTGGCCGATCAGCGCCGCGCGCAGGTACTCGCGGTCCTTGTAGCCGTTGCACACGATGGTGCAGCCGGGCGGTGCCACCCCAAGCACCGCCATGAATTCCGGTTTGCTGCCGGCTTCCAGACCCACACGACCGTCGCCGTGGCCGATGATCTCGCTGACCACCGTGCGCTGCTGGTTCACCTTGATCGGATAGACCGCGGTGTAGCCGCCAGTGAAATCCTGCGCCTCGCGCGCGCGCTCGAAGGCGCCGCACAGGGTATCTACGCGGTGGCGCAGGATGCCGTTGAAGCGGACCAGTACCGGCAGCGCCATGCCCGCTTCCTGGATCTGGGCGCTGAGATCGAACAGGTCCACGCCGGCGCCGGCCGGGCGGCCATCGGGATGCACGCACACGTGGCCTGCGGCATTGATGGCGAAATAACCCTCGCCCCAATGCTCGATGTTGTAGGGCGCGCGGGCAGGCTGAGGTTTGGCGGAATCGTTCATCGGCGTGGCCTGCGAGATGCGGGATTGCAGAGCGCGAAGCGTAAAAGATATTGGCCCCCGATGAAAGCGGCGCCCGCGTTATAATCCCCGGTCCGGCACGCCAGCCCACGCGGGGGATCCGATATGACTCTGGACGACAAGTGGTTCATCGAAGCCAGCGAATCAGAAGGCCTGGGGCTCGCTCTCGGCGTCAGCGCGAAGCTGCACGAGGAGCGCTCCGAGTTCCAGACCATCGCCGTATACGAGACCACTCGCTTCGGGCGCCTGATGACCATCGACGGCCTGGTCATGCTCACCGACCGCGACAACTTCATCTACCACGAGATGATGTCTCACCCCGTGCTGTACACGCATGCCGCGCCCAGGCGCGTGGCGATCATCGGCGGCGGCGATTGCGGCACCCTGCGCGAAGTGCTCAAGCACCGCGAGGTGGAAGCCGTCTGGCAGGTGGATATCGACGAGCGCGTCACCCGCGTGTCGGAACGCTACTTCCCGGATCTGTGCGAGTCCAACGGTGATCCGCGCGCGCATCTGTTGTTCGACGACGGCATCAAGTGGGTCAAGGACGCCGAGCCCGGCAGCATGGATGTGATCATCGTCGACAGCACCGATCCGATCGGGCCGGCGGAAGGGCTGTTCAACCGGGCATTCTATGCCGACTGCCTGCACGCGCTGGGCGAAGGCGGCCTGCTCGTACAGCAAAGCGAATCGCCGCTGTTGCACATGAAATTGCTGAAAGACATGCACGCGGCCATGCGCGATGCCGGCTTCGCCGATGTGCGCACGCTGCAGTTCCCGCAGCCTACCTACCCTTCGGGCTGGTGGACCGCCACCCTCGCGCGCAAGGGGCAGAGTGTGGAGGGCTTGCGGGAGACCGATGCCGCCGCGCTCCGGGGCACGCGCTACTACAGCGCCGAAATCCACCGCGCGGCATTCGTGATGCCACAGTTTTTCACTGCCGAGATCGGCGCCTAGACCGGCTCGGATCCAGCGGCTATCCGGGCCCGTTACAGAGCTTGTCGACCTCCGCCTGCGCCTTGGCGTGGGCGGCGTCGATCTGGTCGGCATCCAGGTAGACTTTGTTTCCGTCCTTGTCCGTCCGCGTTACCCGGCGAGCCTGCTCGAGCTGGGTGAGTTTCTGCTGCGCCTGCTGGCAGGCAGCCTTGCGTTCGGCGGCCTTCTTCTCGGCCTGGGCCTGGGCCTTGTCCTGTTCGCTTTCCTGCTTGGCGTACTGGTCCAGGGTCTTTTGGTGCGTCTTCTCGCGCGCCTCGACCTGGCTTGGATCGGTAGGCGAGGACTTGATCGGCAACGGTTTGGTGCCGGCGGCGGGGGGCTTGTCCGAGTAGTGCACCTTGCCGTTGGCATCCACCCAGCGATACACCGCGGCGTTGGCCAACGCACAGCCCAGGATGAGGAGCGCGAGCATGAGTGTGGTCCGGCGCATGCTAGCGGCCTCCACCATCGCCTTGCGGCGCCGGCTTGCGGTTCTGGCTGGGGCCGAGATCGTCGGCCGGGCGCGCCGGATTGCAATCGGTGGCCACGCGGGCCTTGGCTTCGGCGATAGTCTTGGCCTGCTCGTCAGGGGTGAGCTGGTGCACCTTGCCGTCGGGCCGGCGCATGAGCAGGTGCGGCGCGGCTTCGTATTTCGCCAGGATCGCCTTGGCCAGCTCGCACTGCTGGTGGCGCACCGGGTCTTTGGGCTCGGGCGGCGCTTCGGCTTCAGGGGCGGTGGGCGCCGGCTTGGCCTGCTTCACTTTCATCTGCTGAGCCTGGGCGCCGGCAGGCGGCTGGTCGCCGTAATGGACCTTGCCGTTGGCATCCACCCAGCGGTAGACGCCGCCGGCGATCGCCGTGGCAGCGGCACCCAGCATCAAGGCGACGATGAGGAACTTGGACGAAGAGCGCATGTGGTCTGCCTCGATTCGATTCCGGAAATCTAAGTGTAGCCGCCCACGCCCCGCTTGCAGTCGCTAGAGGGCGTCGGCGTCGGTCTCGCCGGTGCGGATGCGCACCGCCTGCTCCAGGCTGAATACGAATATCTTGCCGTCGCCGATCTTGCCCGTGCGTGCCGCCGCGGCGATCGCTTCCATCACACGATCAAGCAGCTCGTCGGGCACTGCCAGCTCGATCTTGAGCTTGGGCAGGAAATCGACCACGTATTCCGCACCGCGATAAAGTTCAGTGTGGCCCTTCTGGCGCCCGAAACCTTTGACTTCCGTCACAGTTATGCCCTGGACGCCGATATCCGAAAGCGCCTCGCGCACATCGTCGAGCTTGAACGGTTTGATGATCGCCGAAATCATCTTCATCGCGGATAGGTCCTCCGTGGTCTGGAACCGCAGGCCACCCGATCGGGCTGGCTGACCCTAGTCTAGCACCCCGCTTCGGGGCGCAAGGAGTCCCGCGCGCGCTATACTCGGCAAGCGTGGCAACCCAGAGGAGCGCAGGGCATGGCATTCGATCCGAAGATTCTCGACGATCTTTCGCGCCGGCTCGCGGAGGCGGTGCCGGACGGCCTGCGCCATGTGCAGAGCGACCTGGAGCAGAACTTCCGCGGCATCCTGCAGGGTGCGCTCTCGCGCATGGACCTGGTCACCCGCGAAGAGTTCGACGTGCAGGCGGCGCTGCTGGCGCGCACCCGCGAGAAACTTGAATTTCTGATCGAACAGGTCGAGCAGATGGAGGCGGCACTCAAGGAGCGCGGCAAGGAGTGAAGTTTACTCACGCCCTGCCGGGCTGGTAGGGTCGACTCATATCCATCCAGGGAGGGAAGGATGCCATTAGCCAAGATCTACAGCCGCGCCCAATGCGGCATGGAAGCGCCCCCGGTCGAAGCCGAGGTTCATCTTTCGGGCGGTCTGCCCAGCCTGTCCATCGTCGGCCTGCCTGAAGCGGCCGTACGCGAGAGCAAGGATCGCGTACGCAGCGCGCTCATCAACGCCCGTTTCGATTTCCCGGCACGACGCACGACAGTCAACCTCGCACCCGCGGATCTACCCAAAGAGGGCGGGCGCTTCGACCTGCCGATCGCACTCGGCATCCTGGTCGCCTCGGGTCAGTTACCCGCGACGGCGTGCGCGACGATGGAATTTCTCGGCGAACTCTCGCTCAGCGGTCATCTGCGCCCGGTACGTGGTGTGATCCCCGCGGCCATGCAGGCCCGCGCGGCGGGCCGCGCGCTGGTCGTGCCGCGTGAGAATGCCGCCGAAGCGGCGCTCGCGCCCGGCTGCAATATCTTCGCTGCCGGTCATCTGCTCGAACTGTGCGCGCACCTTTGCGGGCAGGAACGGCTGCTGCCCGAACCCGAATCCAGGCGCGAACCCGCCATGGTGTATGAAGACCTGGCCGACGTGCGCGGCCAGCATCAGGCGCGGCGCGCGCTGGAGGTGGCGGCTGCCGGTGCTCACAGCCTGCTCTTCGTGGGTCCGCCGGGCACCGGCAAGAGCATGCTCGCCGCGCGCCTGCCCGGTATCCTGCCGCCCATGACCGACGAAGAAGCCCTGGAAGCGGCGGCGGTGGCTTCGTTGAGCGCCGACGGCTTCGACCCGGCACGCTGGGCGGTGCGCGCTTATCGCGCTCCGCACCACACGGCCTCGGGTGTGGCGCTGGTCGGTGGCGGCTCGCATCCGCGTCCGGGCGAGATATCGCTGGCGCATCATGGTGTGCTCTTTCTCGACGAGCTGCCCGAGTTCGAGAGGCGCGTGCTGGAAGTGTTGCGCGAGCCACTGGAAAGTGGGCGCATCGTGATCTCGCGTGCGGCCCGCCAGGCCGAATTCCCCGCCCGCTTCCAGCTCATCGCGGCGATGAACCCGTGCCCCTGCGGCCATCTGGGCGAACCGGACGGGCGCTGCCGTTGCACCGAAGACCAGGTGCGCCGCTACCGGGCGCGTGTCTCCGGCCCGGTGCTCGACCGCATCGACCTGCAGGTGGAAGTGCCGCGCCTGCCGCACGACGCCCTGCGCCCGGACGCGCCGCCGGGCGAATCCAGCGCCGTAGTGGCCGCGCGCGCTCTGGCGGCACGCGAGCGCCAGCTCGAACGCGCCGGAAAACCCAATGCTGCGCTCAATCATCGCGAGATCAAGCGCGATTGCACGCCCGATGCCGCCGGCCAGCAGTTACTCGAAGATGCGATGGCCCGCCTCGGGCTTTCCGCGCGCGGCTATCACCGCGTACTCAAGGTGGCGCGCACCCTGGCCGATCTCGATGCCAGCACGGGCGTGAGCGTGGCCCACGTCGGCGAGGCGGTGAATCTGCGCCGGCTCGATGCTGCCATCGCCCACGCCTGAGTTCACAAGCGGGGAGCGAATACAAGACTGTCAGTGGTCGGGCGCGCCGGTACAATAGCCCGATGTCCGGCCGCTTCGATTCCAACCTGGTGTCCCATCAGCCCTCTATTGTCGGGTTCAGCGCACCTTGCCCTGAACGCGGACAGACCAACTGAGACCGACAATAGATGGTTGAAGGGACACTTACCCATATGAACCCGCAGCAGCGGGCCGCGGTGGGCTACATCGACGGCCCGCTGCTTGTGCTCGCGGGCGCGGGCAGCGGCAAGACGCGCGTGATCACGCAGAAGATCGCCTATCTGGTGAGCGTGTGCGGGATCTCGCCGGCCAACATCGCGGCGGTCACCTTCACCAACAAGGCCGCGCGCGAGATGAAGGCGCGCGTGGCCGAGCTGCTCGACCGTGAACGCAGCAAGGGCCTGACCGTCTCCACCTTCCATACCCTGGGCCTGCGCATCCTGCAGCGCGAGCATGCACGGCTGGGTTACAAGCGCGGCTTCACCATCTTCGATGCCGACGACAGTGCGAGCCTGCTGCGCGAGATACTCAAGCTGCGCAACGAAGACCTGAACGGCGTGGTGGACCGCGTGCGGAACCAGATCTCGGCCTGGAAGAGCGGGCTGATCAATCCGGAACAGGCGGCGGCGAGCGCGGAGGACAACATCCAGCTGCAGGCGGCCCAGTGTTACCTGGAATATCAGCGCCATCTGCATGCCTATAACGCTTTCGATTTCGACGATCTGATCGCGCGCCCGGTGCGTCTGTTCGAAGCCGAGCCGGACGTGCTGGATGCCTGGCAGAACCGGCTCCGATATCTGCTGGTGGACGAATACCAGGACACCAACGGTGCCCAGTACAAGCTGCTGCGCCTGCTCGCCGGGCCGCGTGCGAACTTCACGGTGGTGGGCGATGACGACCAGTCGGTGTATTCGTGGCGCGGCGCGCAGCCGGAAAATCTGCTGCTCCTGCAGCGCGACTACCCGCAGCTCAAGGTGATCAAGCTGGAGCAGAATTACCGCTCCACGGCGCGCATCCTGCGCGTGGCCAACCATCTGATCGGCCACAACCCGCATCTGTTCGACAAGAAGCTGTGGAGCGAACTGGGCGAGGGCGACCCCATCCGCGTGATCCCCTGCCGCGACGGCCAGCACGAATCCGAACGCGTGGTGGCCGAGATCATGCAGCACCAGTTGCGCGCCCGTACGCGCTATGGCGACTACGCCATCCTCTATCGCAGCAACCACCAGTCGCGTGCGTTCGAAAAACTCTTGCGCGAAGCGAACATCCCCTATCACCTGAGCGGCGGCACCTCGTTCTTCGATCGTGGCGAGGTGAAAGACATCGTCGCCTATCTGCGCGTGCTGGCGAACCCGGCCGACGACACCGCCTTTTTGCGTATCGTGAACACGCCGCGGCGCGAGATCGGCGCGGCCACGCTGGAGAAACTCGGCAGCTACGCCAGCCAGCGCGGCATCAGCCTGTTCTCGGCCAGCTTCGAGATGGGGCTGGCGCAGAGTTTGAGCGAGCGTGCCGCGGTGCGCGTGCGCCAGTTCGGCGAATGGCTCTCGCGCAAGGCGGAAGAGGCCGAGAACGACGAGGCGCCGGCCGCCTTCGCGCGCCGGCTGGTGGAAGAGATCGGCTACGGCGATTGGCTCGCCGAGAACTGCAAAGACCCCAAGCAGGCCGAGCGGCGCATGGAGAACGTAGAGGACCTGCTCTCCTGGCTGGGCAACATCGCCAAGCAGGATCCGGACAAACGCCTGCCCGATCTGCTCGCCCACATGAGCCTGATGGACATGCTCGATCGCAACGCCGACGAGGGCAGCGAAGACAAGGTGCATCTGATGACACTCCATGCCGCCAAGGGGCTGGAGTTTCCCTACGTGTTCCTCGTGGGCATCGAGGAAGAACTGCTGCCACACCGCAACAGTCTGGAAGACGAAGCCGTGGAGGAAGAACGGCGCCTGGCCTATGTGGGCATCACCCGCGCGCGCAAGGGCCTGGCGCTCACCTACGCGAGCAAGCGCAAGCGCTTCGGCGAAGAACTCGATTGCGAACCCAGCCGCTTCCTCTCCGAGCTGCCGCAGAACGATCTGGCCTGGGAAGGCGTGAACCACGAGACCAGCGCCGAAGAGAAGAAGGAACGCGGCAAGCTGCATCTGGACAACCTGCGCGGCCTGCTCGGCGCCTGAAACGAAAAAGGGCCGCGAGAGCGGCCCTTCTCCGGTCAATCGCCAGTGAGCTTATTTGCTCTGATCCACCATGTATTTCACAGCCTTGATCACATCCTCATCCGAAAGGCCCGGATTACCGCCTTTGGCCGGCATCATCAGGCCGTTACTGGAAAAGCCCTTGAGAGCGTGCTGCTCCAGGGTCTTGAGCCCCTGCGCGATGCGCGGGGCCCAGGCCTTCTTGTCGCCGATCTTCGGTGCGCCGGCCGCACCCGTGCCGTGGCAGGCCGAGCAGGTGCCCTCCCAGATCTCCTTGCCCGATTTGGGCGCGGCGGGCTTGGCGGCAGTGGCCGCGGCCGGCTGCTCGGAAGGCGGCGGCGTCTGCCCGGCGATGGCGTCCTGGCCCACCGGGGCGAGGCGCTCAGCCACCATCTGCTTGGCCATCGAACTGGAGCTCATGTCCATGTCATGGCTCTGATCGGTGATGTGATTGGCGAGGAAATACATGGCAACCATGAACGCGAACAGTATGCCGAGCACCAGCATGAACGTGTCCATGAATTTCTTGTCTTGAGAGTGGCCCACAGCAGTCCCCTGTCTCGAAAGCACGTCTAGGATTGGCTCGATGAGAGCTGGCCGGAAGCCGGCCCAAGGCGCGGATTATAAACACAAAGCCGGTTGCGGGAAAACGCCGCAAGTGGGCTACGTCCCATTCCCGTGGATAGACTGAACCCCGGCCACGCTGTATCCTTACCGGCCTCGCGGCCCCTGTGTCACAGGGTTTTGCGACGAAAGATCAAGTTTAGCGCCCGTAGCTCAGCTGGGTGAGGGCGAACCGAGATGCCGGTGGCATCTCGCAGTCGCCCGAACGGGCGAGGCAGGGAAAGCCGAGCCCAGGGGTCCGCCGCGCGGAGCCGGGAAGGCGAGAGCGCAAGGACGAGCGCAGTAGCCCGCAGGGCTACCGGTTTGATCCACCGCAAACGATCATAGAGACAATCAGGTTTAGCGCCCGTAGCTCAGCTGGATAGAGCGCTGCCCTCCGGAGGCAGAGGTCAGAGGTTCGAATCCTCTCGGGCGCGCCACTAAACCAGAAAGGCCCCCTTGTGGGGCCTTTCTGGTTTAGACGGTTCGAACCTCCCGAGAGGGTTCGAACCTCTGACGTATAGATTGGCGTTCGACAAAATCGTCGGGAACGATTTTGAACCGCCGAAGGCGGGCCCCGCAGGGGCGAGGCCCAGGGATGGGCCGAGTAATCCTCGAGAGCGCCCGATGAGAACCTCAGGTTCGACAAATTTATCGGGAACAAATTTGGACTGCCGAAGGCAGGCCCCGAAGGGGCGGGGTCCATGGACGGACCCCGACACAAAATCGTCGGGAACGATTTTGAACCGCCGAAGGCGGGCCCCGAAGGGGCGAGACCCATGGATGGGTCGAGTAATCCTCGAGGGCGCCCATCCGTACTCACCCCCTTGTGGGGCCTTTCTGGTTTAGACGGTTCGAACCCCCCGAGAGGGTTCGAACCTCTGACGTATAGATTGGCGTTCGACAAAATCGTCGGGAACGATTTTGAACCGCCGAAGGCGGGCCCCGCAGGGGCGAGGCCCAGGGATGGGCCGAGTAATCCTCGAGAGCGCCCGATGAGAACCTCAGGTTCGACAAATTTGTCGGGGCGTGGCCGGAGAGAGGCGAAGCACAGCTTCGACCCGGCCAGGCGGCTCGCCAGGGAAGGCGAGCCTGGCGAACGATCCAGGGATGGCTGCTTGCGTTAGCGGATCGTACGGTCATGGATGGGCCGAGACACCAGATCGCCGGGAGCGATCTGGAACAGCGCCGCTAACGCGGCGCTGGCCCGAAGGGCGGAGGGCATGGAAGCCCGGAGTAATCCTCGAGGGCGCCCATCCGTACTCATCCCCCTTGTGGGGCCTTTCTGGTTTAGAGGGTTCGAACCTCTGACGTATAAATCGGTCGGTTCGAGCCGAGCCCGCCTTGGCGGGCGAAACCATTCCGGCGCGAAGCGCCGGAACCCGAAGGGCAAGGGGCGGAGCCCCGCAGTAATCCTCTCGGGCGCGCCAGCCCTGAATAAACATAGACCCGTTCTAAACCGTTGGGGCCACGTTCCCGCGATTCTGTACTACCCTTTACATATTCCGATCAGGAAGAAGGGGCGGGCCGGCAGCCCGGCCTAAGCCGACCAGGCCGGTCGGCGGCGATGGAGTGTGTTACCGATGGACCGTATGGAGCGCTTATACGCGCTACACAAGTTGCTGCGCGGGCGCCGTACGCCGATATCGGCGGATGCCATCGCCGAAAGGCTCGGCTGGTCGCGCCCCACCACATACCGCGTCATCAACGAACTCCGCGACTATCTCGGCGCGCCCATTCCGGACGAGCGGGGCAAGGGCTTTTACTACGACCCCGCGCTCGGAACCTTCGAACTACCGGGCTTGTGGTTCAACGCAGCCGAGATCCGCGCGTTGCTCGTCTTCCAACAACTCCTCCATACACTGGGCCCCGGCCTGCTGGACACCGAACTCGCCCCCTTTCGCGAAAAGATCGAGAAGCTCATCGCAGGGCAGGCCGCCGGCAAGGGCGAGCTGGAACGCCGCATCCGGATTCTCGGTATGGCCGCGCGGGACCCGGGCCAGCACTTCCACGCCTGTGCCAATGCGCTCCTGGATCGCCGCCGCTTGCGTATCACCTACCTCGGCCGGGCACGCGACAAGCGAACGGAACGCATCGTCTCTCCGCAGCGCCTCACCCACTACCGCGATTGCTGGTACCTCGATGCCTGGTGCCATACCAGAAAAGCGTTGCGCAGCTTCGCCGTAGAACGCATCCAAACCGCCAGTAGGCTGGAAGCGCCCGCAAAGGAGGTGGGCGACAAGGTGTTGAACGACCACTTCGCCAGCGCCTACGGCATCTTCGCCGGTCCCGCAAAGCACACCGCTGTGTTGCGCTTTACGCCCGAACGCGCGCGCTGGGTGGCAGACGAGCAATGGCATCCGCAGCAGCAGGGACAGTTTCTCACAGACGGTAGCTACGAACTTCGCGTGCCCTACGGCAACCCGACGGAACTCATGATGGAGATCTTGAAATATGGGGCGGATGTGGAGGTGGTGGGACCGAAGACACTGCGGGAGCACATTCTGCGGCAGCTAGATGCAGCGCTGAGACTCTACTGATATGCAGTTAGTCTCCCGTTTTGAGACACCGTTCTGTTATTGAACGTCTCTTACTAAGCAAATTCCGTCACGAGTTATGAAATGACATATTGGATGTATTGGGGAAAAGCAGATCAGGACGGCGGTTATCACCTGTTGCCGTTCCACTCCCTGGACGTAGCGGCTTGCAGCGCAATTCTGCTGGACGCACGTCCTCGCCTGTCGCAGAGGCTATCCGATATTTTGCGTTTGCCGCCCAAACGCCTTCGAATTTGGCTACCGTTTTTCATCGCCCTTCATGACCTGGGCAAGTTCTCGGCCGCCTTCCAGGGTTTGCGCAGCGACATTGCCGCGAGGTTGGGCTCGTCGAGCGCCCTGCCTCCCTACAACCTCCGCCATGACAGTCTCGGCTATGCCCTTTGGACCTGGGATTTACATGCGCGTCTTGCTCAAAGCGATGCCGTGTCTGGTCTTGAAGCACCCCGGCCCAGGCGCCCTTCATCACTGCGTTTCTGGCTTGCTGCCGTCACCGGACACCATGGCCAGCCGCCTGCACTGCCGGACCAGAGAAATTTGGCGCAGTGGTTTGATCTTGAGCGAGATATTCCCGCCGCCCACGCCTTCGTGATAGATGTCGCACAGTGCTTGATCCCATCCGACGAGACCCTGCCATTGTGCGATACGACACGCCTGCGCGAGGTGAGCTGGTGGTTGGCCGGGCTGACCGTGTTTTGCGATTGGCTGGGCTCTGATCAAACCGCCTTTGCTTACCGGCAGGAGCCGCAGCCGCTCCACGACTATTGGCAATACGCGCTTGCGGTTGCGGAAGGCTCGGTCGATAAGGCGGGGTTCGAATATTCGCCGGCATCACGGCATTTCGACCTCGGCGACTGCTTTGCAAACAAAGACTTTGACGTCGACCCGACCCCCACACCGCTTCAGAAGCGCTGTAATGAACTTTCTTTGGCAGACGGGCCGGGGCTGTTTCTTCTGGAGGATGTCACCGGCGCTGGCAAAACCGAAGCAGCCCTTTTGCTCTGTCATCGGCTGCTTAAGTCAGGTCGGGCGGAAGGTTTTTATGTCGGGTTGCCGACGATGGCTACCGCCAACGCGATGTATGCGCGTGTCGCAGCAGCCTATCGCCGAATGTTTCATAGCGATGCCGCACCCACGCTGGCGCTGGCGCACAGTCAGGCGGGCCGCATGAGCGGATTTCGCGAAACAGTCGTTCCGCAACCCACACGGGAGCCCGCTGACTACGGTGACAGTACCGCTCCGGCCGCTGCAATCTGCACCGCCTGGCTTGCGGATAACCGCAAAAAGGCGCTGCTCGCAGACGTTGGCGTGGGCACCGTTGACCAGGCAATGCTGGCCGTCTTGCATGCGCGCCATCAGTCGCTGCGTGTTCTAGGGCTGCTGGGCAAGGTTCTGATCGTTGACGAAGTCCATGCCTGCGATGCCTACATGCTGCGCGTTCTGGAAAACCTTCTCAACATGCACGCGCGCGCCGGCGGCAGTGCGATCCTGCTTTCTGCAACTTTGCCACTGGAAACGCGCGGCAAACTGGTTGCCGCTTACGCCGCCGGCCGGGGGCGTGGCGACTCGGCCTCGCTTCCCGAGAGTATGGAATATCCGCTGTTGACGTATTGCCATGACGCCGGAAACGCAGAATATCCGGTAGCAACTCGCCCAGCGGTAAAGCGCTCTCTCGCAATCGAGCTGCTTTCCCGCCTCGACGAGGTTTACGAGCTCCTGGGAGATGTGGCGGCTGCGGGCCAATGCGCCTGCTGGATTCGCAACAGCGTGCAAGACGCGATAGATGCATATGAAGAGCTGAGTCGGCGTTTCCCGGAACATTCCGTCCACCTGTTCCATGCACGATTTACCCTGGCCGATCGCTTGGCCATTGAGGCGGGGGTGGTTAACGCGTTTGGGCCCGATAGCGGTGAGCGCGACCGCGCTGGGAAAATTCTGGTGGCAACCCAAGTCGTTGAGCAATCCCTCGACCTGGATTTCGACTGCCTTGTGACCGACCTCGCACCGATCGATGCCATTCTGCAACGTGCCGGCCGGCTAAGGCGGCATTGCCGCGACGCTCTCGGCAACCGGGTCGCACACGACGATGGACGTGGACCGGTTTGCCTGGATGTTTTCGGTCCGGAGCCCAGTCAAGAGCCCGACAGAGACTGGTTGCGTCGGGCCTTGCCCAGGACGGCAGCTGTGTATCGACACATGGACGCCCACCTGTGGCTGACACAACAACGTCTGCTGGATTACGGGGCCGTGGAAATTCCAGGCGACCTGCGTGCCTTGATTGAGGCCGTCTATGGAGCGGAGGCGGAGTCGGCATTACCCGATCACCTGCAACGCGCCTGGCGCGACTGGCAGGGTGGTGGCATGGCCGACGCCAGTGTCGCAAGCCTCAATAGTATTCGTGTCGATGCCGGCTATATCAGTGGCGACGCGTGGTCGGACGACACCATCACGCCAACCCGTTTGGGCGAACCCAGCGTCCGCCTGGTATTGGGCAAGCTCGAAGAAGGTGAGATTCGTCCCTTCGGCCCAGACTGGCACCTCAGTACTATCACCGTGCCCCAACGTCTCGCCGCCGAGACCAAGCGCCCAACGGATATCCCTGAGTCCATGTGGCAAAACGCCATTGAAGACTTGCCAGACAAGGGGCGATGGAGTGTGCTCACGATCTTGGGCCAGTCGGATGCGGAATGGGTGGGCACGGCCAGCAACGCGAAGGGCGAGGAGGTCGACCTGCGCTATTCAGCTCAGTTGGGCATGGTCTTTTGAACCGATTATGGAGAACGCAATGACGGGACTGTCTCTTATCGATGACCCCTGGATTCCTGTACAGCGCCGCTCGGGACGTTCCGACTGGATTCGCCCGGCCGACCTGACGGCCGGCGATGATCCGCCGGTACGCCTTGCCGCCCCGCGTGCGGATTTCAACGGTGCCCTCGCGCAATGGCTGATCGGTCTCCTGCAGACCGCGGTGCCGCCGAACGACAGCGACGTGTGGGCCGATCGCTTTGAAACGCCGCCGACGCAGGCGGAACTGGAAGAGGCGTTCGCCTCGTATGCGGAGATATTCCAGCTCGACGGCGACGGGCCTCGGTTCATGCAGGATCTCGATTCGCTCGACGGAGCGCGTGAATCTGGTATCGCCAATCTGCTCATCGATATGCCCGGCGGAAATACGCTAAAAAACAATGCTGATGTCTTCACCAAGCGGGGAGGCGTCCAGGCCATGTGCCCAGTATGTACCGCCACAGCTCTATTCACACTGCAAATCAACGCGCCAAGTGGTGGCGTAGGCCATCGAACCGGGCTACGTGGCGGCGGGCCGCTAACCACGCTCGTCGCCTGTGATCCGCGTAGCGAGTTGGAAAATGGGTCGGGCCTCTGGCATGACCTCTGGTTGAATGTCCTGACACCCGATACCTTGCGCAGCGGCAATCCCGCCAGGAAGGCACCCGCCGATATCTTCCCGTGGCTGGGCGACACCCGCACGAGCTACCCGAAGACCAATGGCGTCGATACGACACCGGACGACGTCAATCCGCTCCAGATGTATTGGGCCATGCCGCGCCGGATTCGCCTGGAGCCGCCGACCGAACAGAGTAAGCGCTGCGGTGTCTGCGGCAGGACCGCGGACCTGGTATACACCCAATACCGAAGCAAGAACTACGGCACCAACTACATCGGGGCTTGGGCCCATCCGCTGACCCCGCATTACGTCGATAAGGCCGGGCAAGCGCTGCCAATGCATCCGCAACCAAGCGGCATTACCTATCGGCACTGGGTGGGTTTGGCCTACGAGGACGAACTGGAACCTGGCAAGACTCTCCGTGCCGATGTGGTGCGTGCCTGTACCCAGCAGGATCGACTGACCCAGGGTGAGCAGCGGCGGATTCGTGCCTTTGGCTACGACATGGACAACATGAAGGCCAGGTGCTGGTACGAAGCGGAGATGCCGCTATATCTCATTCCCGCCGACAGAATTGATGCTTTCGCCGGCCTGGTCGAAACATTCGTAACGTCAGCGGTTACTGTGGCAAGCCGACTCCGCGGCGCGGTCCGTGACGCCTGGCTGCCGAGTTCGGGCGAGGTCCGTGGCGACCTTTCGGTTGTGACCGACGCATTTTACGAGCGCACCGAAGCCGAGTTTTACCGAATTGCCCAAGTCCTGGCGCAGCATGGCAATTCTGCCGGTAGCGTCTCTGCCACATGGCGAGCGACTTTACAAAAAAGCGCATTGAAAATTTTCGACCAATACGCAGCAAGCGGCGACGTGGCGTTCGCCGACCCGGCACGTATTGCAAGGGCGCGCGACAAGCTTCGCAAATATCTTTATGGCAAAAAACTGGCGACCGAGCTAGGTATCGCTCGGCATGGAGAGAACGCAGCATGAAAGTTGGCAAATTCGCCAAGGGCACCGCGGGTGGCGACGCGCTAGAAGCCTGGCTCAGGCAACTGGGCGAGAATCACGGTGAACGGGCAACAATCCGGCGTTGCCGGGACGAAAACGCTGTCGCCGTGCAGCCTGCTTTCGTGCGCTTCGCCGCACGGGAACTTGCTGCGACGCCGGGCGAACTTCCACGACTGGGATTGATTTTCGGGTTGGCTTCCCACTTGAAACCTGAAGCGGCTAAGAGCGTCATTGCCTCGGATCTCGCGCTCTCAAGTCAAATGGCACAGCACCGTGGCGAGAACAACTCCCCCGTCGTTTCCAGCTTGCGCTTTCGGCGCCTGCTGCAACTGGAGCGGGATGAGCTTTACCGGCCCATGCTTCGCGTGATTGGCATGTTGGACGGTGCCGCCAATCTCTATGATCTTGCCGACAGCGTCTACTACTGGGGCGATCACGTGCGGCGCCGTTGGGCGTTCGACTATTTCCCGCGAGTTTCCGAATAACCCTGATCGACCATGGAGGAATCCATAATGGACCGCTTTGTACAATTGCATTTTCTGACTGCTTATCCGCCCGCCAACCTCAACCGTGACGATCTGGGTCGGCCCAAGACCGTCCGCATGGGCGGCGCCGAGCGGCTGCGTGTGTCCTCGCAAAGCCTGAAGCGCGCCTGGCGCACTTCCGACGTGTTTGCCGAAGCGCTGGCGGAGCATGTCGGTACCCGCACCAAACGCATGGGCGAACAGGTTTATCGGCGTCTCGCGGAAAAAGGGGTAAAGGAGAAAGACGCGCTGCAATGGGCCGCCGAGATTGCCAAACAGTTCGGCAAGCCTGTAACAGGCAAGCCCAAGGAGCCGACAAACCTTTATATTGAGCAGCTCGCGCATTTCAGTCCTGCTGAAATCGAGGCGATCAATGCCCTGGCAGACACGGTTGCCGAACGGGGTAAGGCCCCCGACGAAGGGGAGCTGAAAGCACTTCATCAGCACAGTTCGGCTGCCGATATTGCCATGTTTGGCCGCATGCTGGCTGCGGCGCCGGCATTTAATGTCGAAGCCGCCGCCCAGGTCGGGCATGCCATCAGCGTACACAAGGTGGCGGTCGAAGATGACTTCTTCACCGCCGTTGACGACCTTAATCCTCGCGATGAGGACGTTGGCGCCGGGCATATGGGGGTTACCGAATTCGGTGCGGGCTTGTTCTACCTCTACACCTGTATCGACCGGGAGTTGCTGCTCAAGAACCTGGCCGGCGATCGTGATCTGGCAACCAAGGCAATCGCCGCGTTGGCCGAGGCCGTGGCAACGGTCGCGCCTACCGGCAAGCAGGCGTCGTTCGGCTCCCGCGCTCGCGCCATGTACGGACTGGCCGAGCGCGGCAATGCGCAGCCTCGTTCCCTGGCCGGCGCGTTCCTCAAGGCAATCGACGGGAAAGACTACCTACAGGAATCCGTCGAACGTATCGAGGGAACCGTCGCTGCTTTTGACAAGGTGTACGAGGATGGCGCCGCCGCGAGTGCATCGTTCAACGTCCCTAAGGGTGAGGGCCGCCTGGCCGATCTGATTACCTGCGCGACGGAGTGGCAAGATGGCTGAATTCCTCGTTTTCCGTCTCACGGGCTCACTGGCATCATGGGGCAGAGCCGCCGTGGGCGAATATCGGCCCAGCGACGAGCATCCCTCGCGTGGGGCAATACTCGGCTTGCTGGCCGCGGCCCTGGGCGTCGAGCGTGACCGATCCGGCGTTCACGAGGCCATGCGCGTCGGATATGGTCTTGGCATACGCGTCGATTCTCCCGGTGCGTTATTGCGCGACTACCATACCGTGCAGACACCGGTAGCCAGGAAGAATTCGCGATACCGGAGCCGGCGCGATGAACTCGCTCTCGCGGACCGCTACACGGTAGTCTCCACTCGCGACTACCGGGTTGGCTCGAGCTATCTGCTTGCACTTTGGGCACGGTCGGATGCGCTCTATTCCCTGGCCGAATTGGAAGCCGCGCTGCGGCAGCCCCGGTTCGTCCTTTATTTGGGGCGCAAAGCATGTCCGCCAGACCTCCCTCTGGCGCCAGCAGTTGTTGCAGCACAGACATTGCGCGAGGCATTTGACCAATATCCCGACCCAGTGAATCGGCTACCTGACTATCTTGCCGACTATTTCGTCACCGCACCGGAGCAGGGCGTTCGTTATTACTGGGACGACTGCGATCCGGGGTTCAGCGGTATGTCGGCCACCATGGCCTTCACCCGGCATGACGAGCCAATTAGCCGGGAGCGATGGCAGTTCACGGTACGCAGTGAGTTGGGCTGTTTCGGACAGGAGGGATAACAATGTATTTCAGCCGCATCACACTTCGCCGCGATCATTTGCCTTTTCGTGCACTGCTTCTCGGCGATGCCTACAGTGAACATCAGCTTCTCTGGACCCTGTTCGACAAAACCCAGGATGAACGCCCCTTTCTCTTCCGGCATGAAGCTGGCGGGTCGTTACCCTGTTTCTACATGGTAAGCGAACTGCGGCCCGACGAAGCCAATCCCGCGCTCGCTGTCGAATGCAAGGAATATCATCCCCAGCTAAAGCGGGACGATGTTTTGCAATTCATGCTGAGAGCCAATCCTGTGGTCAGTCGGCGCGATAGCGATGGCAAGCAGAAGCGGCATGATGTGGTGATGGATCTGAAGCGCCAATCCTCCGACGCAGATAACCAAGCATCGAAACAGACCCTGATTCGCGAAGCCGGCCTCAATTGGTTGCAAGAGCGGTCGGGTGATGGTGGTTTTGAGGTGCATCCCGAGCAGACCCGCGTTGACGGATATCAACAGCTTCGATTCGCCAAACGAAAGAACGGCAAAGCCATCCAGCTAAGCACGCTGGACTTTTCCGGTTTGTTGAGTGTCGTCGATCCAGACAGACTGACGGAAAGGCTATTCCAGGGTCTGGGTCCGGCCAAGGCCTTCGGCTGCGGTTTGTTGATGATTCGCCGCGCCTGATGTTGCCGCCGTTCAAGCCGTTGCCGATCAAGGACCGAATCTCAATGGTATTTGTCCAGTACGGACGTATAGACGTGCTGGATGGGGCCTTCGTCGTAATCGATCAGACGGGTGTGCGAACGCATATACCGGTTGGCTCCG
This sequence comes from uncultured Pseudomonadota bacterium, assembly GCA_963739695.1. Classification (GTDB taxonomy): domain Bacteria; phylum Pseudomonadota; class Gammaproteobacteria; order Natronospirales; family CAVUBB01; genus CAVUBB01. Next base: position 135,708 of record CAVUBB010000023.1, read on the forward strand.
TCGCTTGCCTGATGCTCGAACCTGGTACTCGCGTGTCGCATGCGGCAATCACCCTGGCGTCACGCGTCGGCACACTGTTGGTCTGGGTGGGAGAGGCCGGGGTCCGGCTATACAGTAGCGGCCAGCCGGGCGGAGCTCGCTCTGACAAGTTGCTGTATCAGGCGCAGCTGGCGCTGGACGATTCGCTGCGCCTCAAGGTAGTCCGCAAGATGTATGAAGTCCGCTTCGGCGAAAAAGCACCGCAACGGCGCAGTATCGAGCAGCTGCGCGGAATTGAGGGTGCCCGAGTACGGGAAACGTATAAGCGCTTGGCGCAGCGACATGGCCTCCGCTGGAACTCACGGCGCTACGATCCGCAGAATTGGGACAAGGCGGACTTGCCCAACAAGTGTCTCTCGGCAGCGACATCCTGCCTCTATGGCATCAGCGAGGCGGCGGTCCTGGCGGCCGGCTACGCGCCGGCCATCGGCTTTATCCATTCCGGCAAACCTTTGTCTTTTGTTTACGATGTTGCCGATATTTTCAAGTTCGAGACGGTCGTGCCTGTGGCATTCAGAATAGCCGCCTCTGGGCGACCTGATGCGGTTCGGCGAGTCCGACTTGCTTGCCGCGACATGTTTCGCGAAACGCGTTTGCTGAATCGGATCATCCCGGCTATCGAGGACGTGCTGGCGGCTGGGCAGATCAAACCTCCGGAGCCCGCGCCCGAGTCCGTGCCACCGGCCATACCGCTTCCCGAGAGTATCGGCGACAGCGGGCATCGGGTGCAGGAATGAGCTTTATTGCCGTGGTTACCGAAAATGTGCCGCCCCGACTACGAGGACGTTTGGCCGTGTGGCTGATTGAAGTACGCGCAGGCGTTTATCTCGGCAATCTCAGCCGTCGTGCTCGTGAGATGCTTTGGTCACAACTTGAGGCTGGGGTTGAGGACGGCAACGTTGTTCTTGCTTGGACTAGCCGGAGCGAGTCCGGTTTCGAATTCCAGACACTTGGCGCCAATCGTCGAGAGCCCGTTGATTGGGACGGTCTGCGTCTGGTCTCGTTCTTCCCGGGAACATCCGGCTAGGACAGCTGCTCTTTAACAATTCGGCTAGAATTAATTCTAGATGCAACTCCCCCGGTAACTTCTTCATAGACGAGAAAGTGTCCGTGGAACAATAAGTTGCATTAAGGGGGTTCCCCGCGCACGCGGGGATCAACCGACGTCGCTGCGGACGATGCCGTCCGAGTCCGAGGGTTCCCCGCGCACGCGGGGATCAACCGGATGAACTGCGCGAGTACGCGGGAGCACGCAAGGGTTCCCCGCGCACGCGGGGATCAACCGCCCCCAGTAGGACGCATGATGCAGGATTTCCCGGGTTCCCCGCGCACGCGGGGATCAACCGTTTACAGCCCCGTCACGACCTTGACAGCGTGGGGGTTCCCCGCGCACGCGGGGATCAACCGGCTTACCTCTCCACCCCCACATCCCACATCTGGGGTTCCCCGCGCACGCGGGGATCAACCGGCGCCCGGTTTATACCCGGGAGACCGGCCAAGGGGTTCCCCGCGCACGCGGGGATCAACCGGCACTGCTAGACGCAAGGTAAGCAAGTGCGCCGGGTTCCCCGCGCACGCGGGGATCAACCGCTGCTCCATGCCGAGCAGGAACGCGCCCAGTAGGGTTCCCCGCGCACGCGGGGATCAACCGTGGTTTCGGCAGATATTCCCCGGCGCGAAGTTGGGTTCCCCGCGCACGCGGGGATCAACCGCTGGCTCCTGCCTCAGCCATCGCTATCCTGGCGGGTTCCCCGCGCACGCGGGGATCAACCGGATGCACAGGCGCGCATGTCCCGTGTCGCGACGGGTTCCCCGCGCACGCGGGGATCAACCGGCTTTTACCATGATGTCGCCGTGGCATGGAATGGGTTCCCCGCGCACGCGGGGATCAACCGCCCACAGCGATGCCGTGAAGATGGCGGAACGGGGGTTCCCCGCGCACGCGGGGATCAACCGTCGCTGAAGCTGGGCATATCCCAGCCCTCAAAGGGTTCCCCGCGCACGCGGGGATCAACCGGGTATCTGCGGGATACTGGTCGAATACCCCCGGGGTTCCCCGCGCACGCGGGGATCAACCGCGCACACGGTCAACACGACCGCGATGGCCGCTGGGTTCCCCGCGCACGCGGGGATCAACCGACCGTCGCCGATGGTGCAGACGTAACGGCCGAGGGTTCCCCGCGCACGCGGGGATCAACCGGCCACCGCCTAACCACCCACCGGGACGAGGAAGGGTTCCCCGCGCACGCGGGGATCAACCGCCACATATCGAGCGGTTCTTCCGCACCTTCGCGGGTTCCCCGCGCACGCGGGGATCAACCGTCATAATGCGCGAGTGCGCGCATGGCCCAGGCGGGTTCCCCGCGCACGCGGGGATCAACCGCAGGCGGCGCGGTTCACGTTCCACGATATCCGGGGTTCCCCGCGCACGCGGGGATCAACCGACCGCGCTTATCGCGTCCTCGGCCTGATTCAGGGGTTCCCCGCGCACGCGGGGATCAACCGCACCCGCATACCGTCGCCATGGTCAACCCGGCGGGTTCCCCGCGCACGCGGGGATCAACCGTGCATGGTTACTCCTTGAAGTATCGGTCTTGCGGGTTCCCCGCGCACGCGGGGATCAACCGGGCTCGTGATGCGGTACGGCCAGCACTACCTCGGGTTCCCCGCGCACGCGGGGATCAACCGACCTGCCGAGGGCGTGGTAAGCGGTTTCCGAAGGGTTCCCCGCGCACGCGGGGATCAACCGCCGACCGTGGACGCGCTGATCGCGTGGTTGACGGGTTCCCCGCGCACGCGGGGATCAACCGGCAGACTGGCGCATGGTGGATGAATACGTCTCGGGTTCCCCGCGCACGCGGGGATCAACCGTTCGGTGGCGATCCAACCGATTCTCTGAGCAAGGGTTCCCCGCGCACGCGGGGATCAACCGCCGACCGTGGACGCGCTGATCGCGTGGTTGACGGGTTCCCCGCGCACGCGGGGATCAACCGGCAGACTGGCGCATGGTGGATGAATACGTCTCGGGTTCCCCGCGCACGCGGGGATCAACCGTTCGGTGGCGATCCAACCGATTCTCTGAGCAAGGGTTCCCCGCGCACGCGGGGATCAACCGGAACGATGAACTATGAAGCAGGGAAGCGTGAAGGGTTCCCCGCGCACGCGGGGATCAACCGTAGGTGTAACCGCTATGCCAAACTACGATCTAGGGTTCCCCGCGCACGCGGGGATCAACCGACGTGAAGCGCATCCTTGCCGAGAGCAGCAAGGGGTTCCCCGCGCACGCGGGGATCAACCGGCGTGGTCGTACGCATCGCGCGGATATAGATGGGGTTCCCCGCGCACGCGGGGATCAACCGATATCGACCGTTCTCGCGTAGGCCGGGAACAGGGGTTCCCCGCGCACGCGGGGATCAACCGTTTTGACACATGCTGCCATGAAACATCCAGCTGGGTTCCCCGCGCACGCGGGGATCAACCGCGGTCTATCTGGCAGAAAGCAATTGCGACGGCGGGTTCCCCGCGCACGCGGGGATCAACCGGTGGCCAACTACCCGATCGTGCGGCCCAAGCAGGGTTCCCCGCGCACGCGGGGATCAACCGGCTTCCGAATACGGGACGGACGCGCCCATCTGGGGTTCCCCGCGCACGCGGGGATCAACCGTCGCTCTCCTGCTGCGCGATGCGCACAAGCAAGGGTTCCCCGCGCACGCGGGGATCAACCGCCGTGTTCATGAAGCCGACGCAGATCGGCGGAGGGTTCCCCGCGCACGCGGGGATCAACCGTCCTCGGTGAATTGGTGGTATAGATTGCCGCTGGGTTCCCCGCGCACGCGGGGATCAACCGCGTCACGAAATTCCTGAGAGTAGACGGCGAGGGGGTTCCCCGCGCACGCGGGGATCAACCGTCTTATAAACGATTGTCCGCCGCCTTTTAAGAGGGTTCCCCGCGCACGCGGGGATCAACCGGCTCAGGCGGCCCTAGATACCCTCCAGCAGCGGGGTTCCCCGCGCACGCGGGGATCAACCGTCCTCGCCCTCGCGCGGGCTGTGCTCGTACTCGGGTTCCCCGCGCACGCGGGGATCAACCGGCGCCCATTTCCCGGGCCGCCTTCAGCCCCTGGGGTTCCCCGCGCACGCGGGGATCAACCGTGAACTCGCCACCAGGCATCATCGTGGCGCAGGGGTTCCCCGCGCACGCGGGGATCAACCGGCTTTCAATAGCGGCGGGCCGGCCACGCTCATGGGTTCCCCGCGCACGCGGGGATCAACCGGCCATCCACTACCTGCAACTGCTGCTGGAGATGGGTTCCCCGCGCACGCGGGGATCCACCGTATCTCAAGGGCGGGCGCATCGTGCGCGCGAAGGGTTCCCCGCGCACGCGGGGATCAAGCGCTTCGTACAAGCATTGGACATCCATTATTTGAAAACGATCTGATAGAAGGGGGTGATTCACGCAATTCTGGAATCAAGGGTTCGCGTAGAGCGTTTTTCGGTGTGTGGAAAAGGTTATCGGAGTTTATTTGGAAAAAACAAAATCAGGACATCCATACCTCCAGAGCCCGGAGTGTAGCCGTCTGGCAGCCAACCCCAGAGCGCTTGCAGGCTCTCACGGCGCCATCGGTACATCATCGACGTGCCCCGTGCCCTATCGCCCGCTATACTTTCTTCCAGCCCGCGGGCATCGTGGCGTGTGCTCATACCCCAAACGGTTCGGGCGTTAGCGCGAGGACGCCGGCTTCTTCAAATTGCGGCGAACAGGGCTGATCGGCCTGTATCCGAGCGTAGCGCAGCCTGGTAGCGTGCCTGGTTTGGGTCCAGGAGGTCGCAGGTTCGAATCCTGCCGCTCGGACCACTCTTTACCCGAATACTCTGCCAAAAAAAGAAGGCCTCCTTGCGGAGGCCTTCTCACTTTCAGACTGAAGTCTGACTGCCAGGCCTATTTCAGCCCGCGATCTTCCAGCATCGGCTCGATGCTGGGATCGGCGCCGCGGAACTTGCGATACATGGTCGCGTAGTCTTCGGTGTTGCCGCGCGAGAGGATCATGTCGCGGAAGCGCTGGCCATTTTCACGGGTCAGGCCGCCATGCTCCTTGAACCACTCGAAGGCATCGTCGTCGAGCATCTCGGTCCACAGGTAGGCGTAGTAGCCCGCGGCGTAGCCATTGCCCCAGATATGCATGAAGTAGCTGGAGCGATAGCGCGGTGGTACCTGCGGTACGTCGAGGCCCACTTTCTTCAGCGCTTCGGTCTGGAACGCGTCGACGTCATCGATCTTGGTCCCGGCGCTGATGGTGTGCCAGGCCATGTCGAGATCGGCGGCGGCCAGCAGTTCGGTCAGGGCATAGCCCTGGTTGAACTTGGAGGCTTTCTTGATCTTGTCGACCAGTTCCTGCGGCATGGGTTTGCCGGTCTTGTAGTTCAGCGCGTAGTGGGCGAAGACCTTCGGATCCATGGCCCAGTGCTCGTTGAACTGCGAGGGGAACTCGACGAAATCGCGCGCCACGTTGGTGCCCGACAGGCTCGGGTATTCCTGGCTGGCGAAGAAGCCGTGCAGGGCGTGACCGAACTCGTGGAACATGGTGGTCACTTCGTCATACGTCAGCAGCGCAGGCTGGCCCGGGGCCGGCTTGGGGAAGTTGCAGACGTTGTAGATGACAGGCTGAGTGCCCAGCAACTTGGACTGGCCCACGAGGTTGTCCATCCAGGCGCCGCCCGACTTGTTGTCGCGCTTGAAGTAATCGGCGTAGAACAGACCCAGCGGCGAGCCGTCCTTGTCGAACACTTCGAACACGCGCACGTCCGGCTGCCACACGGGCAGGTCGTGGCGTTCCTTGAAGGTGAGTCCGTAGAGCTGGTTGGCGGCGTAGAAGACGCCATTCTCGAGCACGTTATTGAGCTCGAAATAGGGCTTGATCTCGGATTCGTCCAGATCGTACTTGGCCTTGCGTACCTGCTCGGAGTAGAAGTTCCAGTCCCAGGGCTGGAGCTTGAACTTGCCGCCCTGCGAATCGATCAGCTTCTGGATATCGGCGGCTTCGGCGTTCGCCTTGGCCACGGTGGCGGGCACCAGCTTGGCGAGGAACTTCTCGACCGTGGGTGCGGTCTTGGCCATCTGGTCTTCGAGCTTCCAGCCGGCATAGCTGTCGAAGCCGAGCAGCTTGGCTTTCTCGGCGCGGATCTCGGCGATGCGGGTGATGGTGGCGCGGGTGTCGTTGGCGTCACCCCTCTCGGCGCGGTTCCAGGAAGCCTCGAACAGCTTCTGGCGCATGTCGCGGTCGGTGAGGTTGGTGAGCGCGGGCTGCTGCGTGGTGTTTTGCAGCGTGATCACCCACTTGCCGTCCAGGCCCCGTGCCTTGGCCGCCTGCGCGGCGGCGTCGATCTGGGCATCGCTCAGACCGGCGAGCTTGGATTTGTCGTCCACGACCACGGCGCCGTCCTTGGTGGCGGCGAGCAGCTGGTTGACGAACTTGGCGCTGAGCGTGGCTTCTTCTTCGTTCAGCTTCTTGAGCTTGGCCTTGTCATCGGCCGAGAGCTTGGCGCCGGCATGGACGAACTGCTGGTAGTAGTACTCCACCAGACGCTCGGATTCCGGGTCGAGCTTGAGCTTGTCGCGCTCGTTGTAGATGGTCTCGACGCGTTGGAACAGTTTGGTGTTGAGATACATCGCATCGCTGAGCGCGGCGAATTTCGGCGCTTGTTCTTCCTGCACCTTCTGCAGGGTGGGGTCGGTATTGGCGCCGGTCAGCGCGAAGAACACGCGGCTCACGCGGGTGAGCAGGCGGCCGGACTTCTCCAGCGCCACCAGGGTGTTGTCGAAAGTCGGCGCATCCGGGTTATCGGCGATCTTCTCGATCTCGGCGCGCTGTTCGGCGATGCCCTTCTCGATCGCGGGCTGGAAATCGCTGTCCTTGATCTTGTCGAACTCCGGCGCCTGGAAGGGCAGCGTGCTCGCCTCGAAGAAGGGGTTGGTGTGTTCGGCAGCGGCCTGCGTGTTTGCGGCCGGGGCTTTGGTTTCGGTCTTGTCGGCGGGCTCCGGAGATTTGGAGCAGGCGGCGAGCGCCAGTACGCCGAGAAGGGTGAGCGTGAGAGTCCGATACATCAGGGCATGTCCTCGTGCTGGTCTGAACCGTGATCGGTTGGCGCGAGCGCCAGCCATAAAGCCAGCACTTTACCCTGATTCACGCATCCGCTCCAAACCCCGTGAACGGGTACGCGAAGCACCGCCGGGCGTCCTATCTATCCAAATATTGGATATATACGGCTCGAAAATTGCGTTTTCAATCTAATTTGCAAGCCGCTAGTGTGTCCTCCCCTATCCCCACGCATCTTTTCGGAGGTATCGACATGAAAGACGCAGCAAATCTGATCGGGCGCGTCCTGATGGCCTACATCTTCATCGTGGCCGGTTGGGGCAAGCTCACCGGTTACGCGGGCATGGAGCAGTACTTCCAGCATCTGGGTCTGCCCGCCATCCTGGTGGCGCCGACTATCGTGGTGGAGATCGGCGGTGGCATCGCGCTGATCCTGGGCTTGTTCACGCGCTGGGTGGCCTTGGTGCTGGCGGGCTTTTGTGTGGCCACCGCGTTCCTCGTGCACTTTCACCCGGGCGATCAGGGGCAGATGATCAACTTCATGAAAAACATCGCCATGACGGGCGGTTTCCTGATCCTGTCCGCTTACGGCGCGGGGGCGTTGAGCCTGGATTCGAAGCTCAAGCTGCCCGGGCGGGCCTGAGCCGTCAACCGTCGGGCCAGTAATCGTCGGCCTGCGGCGGCGGTGTGAACCGGCCGCCGAAGTGCGCACTCAGCGCCGCACTGAACTTCTGCCCGCGCGGTGGCAGGCCCCGGGCCGCGAGGCGCAGGAGTTCGGCATGGACGCGGCGGCGAAAGGCCCCTCGGTCCGCTGGCGCCCCGGCCAGGTTGTCGACACTGACATCGAAACGCGAACCGGCGCTGAGATGGAAGGCCCACTCCAGGGCCTGGGGGCGCGTCTCCACCCGTTCGAATCGTGCCTGTTCTTCGGCGGAGCGCCCGTCGGGCCGATACCAGTAGCCGTAGTCCACCAGGCGCCGCCGCGCGGGTCCGGCGAGGCACCAGTGCGCGATCTCATGCAGGGCGCTGGCGAAGAAGCCGTGCGCGAAGATCACGCGATCGCGAGGGTGCAGCTCATCGGCGGGCAGATAGACGGGTTCAGAGCCGCCCCGTACCAGCACCGTGTTTTCGCTTGCCGCGAAACAATCGTCGAAGAGCGCGACGAGCGTATCGGTATCATCCACCGCTGCGCGGGAGAGCTGCCTGCGCATATGCACGATCAGCCTCCGGCGACCGGTTCGATCTCGGGGTGCAGATGCCGGTAGATCGCATAGGCGACACCCGTTACCAGCGTGAGTACGACGGGCAGCAGCAGGGTGTGGTAGGCGATGCGCGCGAACACCGCGGCGCCGACCATGGCGCCGCCGGCATAGCCGCAGAACAGAGTGGCCAGCAGCGCGAACTGGCGGATATCGCCGCTGCGCTTGCGCAGGTAGGCGCCGAACCAGGCGCCGAGGTCGGAAGTCACCCCGGTGAGATGTGTCGTGCGGATGACCGAGCCGCTGTAGGTGGCCACCATGGCGTTCTGCAGGCCGCATGCCGCCGCGGCGAAGAGATCGCCATAGGCTTGTTCGCTGATGAACAGATGGTAGGCGATGAACAGCAAGCCACTCTCGGAGATAAGCGCCACGCCGTAGCGACGACCGATGCGCAGGCGCTCGTTGCCGATGATCACACCGCTCGCAACGGCGCCCGCGAGGAATGCGGCGACCAGTTCCATCGCCGCGAACACCGCCGCCATATCGCCATGGGCGAGGGCGATCGAGCCTTCGGTGACCGTGCCCGTGACGTGCGAGACCGCGGTGTGGGCGAGGCCCACGAAGCCGACCGCGTTGACCAGCCCCCCGGTGAACGAGAGCACCAGAGCGCCGAGCCAGACCCAGCGGGGAAGTGCACGGATCATGGCTTGAAGATCACGGCGCTAACGAAGACGGGGCCGCGAGGGCCCCGTTTCGGCGCGTATGTAAAGCCTGTGCTCAACGCACGGATTGGTGGTCGTGCTCGCGTGCGGCGAGCCAGGAGACGATGTCCAGCATCTGATCCCAGCCGTTCGCCATCGAACCGTCGGTCTTGTATTTGCCGTTGATCACGACGGTAGGCACCCCGAGGATACGATAGCGCTGTTGCATGGCCTGGGCTTCGCGCATCTTGGTATCCACGGCGAAGGAATTGAAGGCGTCGTGAAAATCCTGCGCGCTCACGCCGTACTTGGCGAAAAAGTCCGCGAACTTGTCCTCGGTATTGAGGAAGTCGTGATTGACGTGGATCTCGTTGAAGATCGGCTCGTGGATCTTGTCGACTATGCCCAGCACCTGCGCTGTGTAGTAGGCGCGGGCCTGCACCGCCCAGTTCGGGTTCAGGGTGGCCGGGATGCGCACGAACTTGATGTAGTCCGGCTTGCTCTTCAGCCAGTCTTCCAGATGCGGCTCCAGCGCGAAACAGTGCGGGCACCCGTACCAGAAGAATTCGATCACCTCGACCTGGCCGGGACCGGCGCTCGTCGGCTGCGCGGGCACGACTTCCTGATAGTTCTTGCCTGCCACGTAGCCCGGGTCGCTCGCCGGCGCATCGGCCGCGGCAGCGACACCGAGCAGCCCCATGGCCAGAAACAGACCTGCCAGATACTTCATCGTTATTCTCCTGCCGAGAGCTACGGGGTTTGAGATTGCCGCAAGCGGGCAAAGTTCATCGTGGAGACTGTCAGACTTAGGCTCATCTACTGCGGCGCGCGGGAATCGATACAGATTTCCGATCCCTCTTCGTCACATAGTCACCACTATGCTTCTCATACGATCGGAAATCTGCTCTCGATGCCCACGAGCCTCGCAACGATGCCCTAAATCCGACAGGCTCCTGAGCATAGATTATGGCTTCGCCACGGCGTGCACAACTCGAAACAGAAAAGGGCGGCCAGCGGCCGCCCTTTCCCCGACAGATCGCCGTTCGACTTAATGCAGGCCCTGGACGTAGGAAGCCACGGCGCGCATCTGGTCTTCGGTCAGGCGCGAAGCGACATCGCGCATGACGTGGTTGGGATCGTTGGCGCGGCTGCCATTGGCGAAGGCCTGGAGCTGCGCCACGACATACTCGGCGTGCTGGCCGGAGAGCGCCGGGTATTTGGCTGCAGGCATGCCCTTGCCGGTCGGGCCGTGGCAGGCGATGCACGCGGGCACCTTGGCTGCGGCGTCACCACCCTGGTACAGGCTCTTGCCGGCATCGGCGAGCTTGGGATCGGTCTCGCCGATGGTCACCTTCTGGCTCGAGAAGTAGGCGGCGAGGTCTTCGATATCCTGGTCGCTCAGGCTGGAGGCCTGCGGTTGCATGATCGGGTTCTGGCGCGCGCCGGACTTGAAATCGTGCAGCTGCTTGACGATGTAACTCGCGTTCTGGCCAGCGAGCTTGGGAAACGTTGGGCTCATGCTGTTGCCGTCGGCGCCGTGGCACGCGGCGCACACTGCGGATTTGTTCTTGCCGGCGGCGGCATCTCCGGCGGCCTGGGCGTTTACGGCAAAACCCAGCACGAAGAGCGCACCCATCACGATCGCGATGTTTTTCATTTACAGACTCCTGTTGAAGGTCGCCCGCGCGGGTGGAGCTGCGGCGGCCCATGCTAGACTGCGTGATGCCCTCGTGGAGCGAGGGTTGAAGACCAATTCTAACTCAGCCGCGATGCCGCCTCCAGCGGGGGTTACCAGTGGACGACGAAAGACCGAAGGTGGACCTGCGCCAGGCCCGCTTCCTCAAGAGCGCCAACCACGCCCGCGACCTGCCGCCCGATGCCGGCGCGGAAGTCGCATTCGCGGGGCGTTCCAACGCCGGCAAGTCCAGCGCCATCAACGCGATCACCGGCCAGCGCGGCCTGGCACGCACCAGCAAGACCCCGGGCCGCACCCAGCTCATCAACCTGTTCGAACTGGACAGCGAGAGGCGCCTGGTCGACCTGCCGGGTTACGGCTTCGCGCGCGTTCCGGTGGCGGTGAAGCGCCATTGGCAGGCGCTGCTGGAAAGTTATCTCACCGAGCGCGAGTGTCTGCGCGGTCTGGTGCTGATGATGGACATCCGCCACCCGCTGACCGACTTCGATCGTCAGATGCTGGCCTGGATGCAACCCACCGGCGTGGCCGTCCACATCCTGCTCACCAAAGCCGACAAGCTCAGCCGCGGCGCAGGTCAGAAAGTGCTGCACCAGGTCCGCCGCGAACTCGGCGATACCGCGACCGTGCAGATATTCTCCGCACTCAAGAACGAGGGTGTGGATACCGCCCGCGCCCACCTCGCCGCCTGGCTGACCGGCGACTGATCCCGCTTCCCATCCCCGCGACCGGGCAGGCTTTCGGGCGCAACCCGAAGGGCTTGTGGCGCAGCGCGCAAACCAAGTCCAGGGTAAGGAGTCTCGGACCGTCTTGTGCGCGGCCTCGCCTGTTTTCTTTAGACGCTGCTCCTATATCTCTGCACTCTTCCCGTTCCCTCGATCGAGCCGGCACGCGAGCGCCACCAATTCAACCCCTATGGCCCGAATACGAGATCGTGGAAGGCGCCATGTTCCGAGCGGTGGCATCCTGGACTTGGTTTGCGCGGTAGTGCCATTGCGTCCGAAAGTTCGTCCTGCAAGGCGCGGGCCGCAGGCAATGGCCGTAGCCCTTGGCAAGGCCCGCAACGCCGCAGGGCTCGTGGCGCAGCGTCCAGAGGGAGGCGAGGGTAAGGAGTCTCGGACCGTCTTCTGCGCGGCCTCGCCTGTCTTCTTTAGACGCTGCTCCTATATCTCTGCACTCTTCCCGTTCCCTCGATCGAGCCGGCACGCGAGTGCTGTTGCCGGGCGGGGTCGTGTCCTGCGCGGCGCGGGCTGCAGCCAATGGCCGTAGCCCTTGGCAAAGGCCGCAACAAAGCAGGGCGCGGCATCCGGCCGCAACCCGCAAGGGCGAAGCAGCGCCGTGTGCCGGCTCGATCGAGGGAACAAAGAATAAAAAAAGCCCCGGTGTTAAAGGGGGGAAAACACCGGGGCAATTTACAGGCCCGGCTTGGGGAAGACCGAACCCGCGGATCCGCTCAGGGAGGAGAGCGGACGAGCGTCATTGCGGCGCTCACGAAGGTTCGACAAGGCACCCGGAAAAAGTTCCGGGAATCGGAAAAATTTTCGGCGGATTTTCCGGTTTGGCGACATAAGCTCAAGACCGGTCAAATGGGCGGGGCCCCAGGGTCCTAGTGCGCTTCGTCCCAGTCGCGCCCCACGCCGGCATCCACCTTGAGCGTGACCTTCAGCTGGCCGGCCCCGGCCATCAGGTTCACTACCTCGTCGCGCACGGCCTCCACGCTATCTTCGGCCACTTCCAGCACCAGTTCGTCGTGTACCTGCATGATCATGCGGGCATCCACGCCATCGCTCTGTAGCCAGGCATCGACCGCGATCATGGCGCGCTTGATGATGTCGGCGGCCGTACCCTGCATGGGGGCATTGATGGCGGTGCGTTCCGCGTACTGGCGGCGTTGGGCGTTGCGGGATTTGATCTCGGGCAGATACAGGCGGCGCCCCGCCACCGTCTCGACATAACCTTGTTCGCGCGCGCGCTCCCGGGTCGCATCCATGAAGGCCTTCACGCCGGGGTAGCGTTCGAAGTAGAGATCGACATAGCTCTGTGCGGAGGCGCGATCGATCCCGAGCTGGCGGGCCAGGCCGAAGGCCGACATGCCGTAGATGAGGCCGAAGTTGATGGCCTTGGCCGAGCGGCGCTGGTCGGCGGTGACCGCCTCGGGCGGGGTGGCGAAGACTTCCGCGGCGGTGGCGCGATGGATGTCTTCGCCGCGTTCGAAGGCGGCGATCAGACCCTTGTCGCCCGAAAGATGGGCCATGATCCGCAGCTCGATCTGCGAGTAGTCCGCCGCGAGCAGCCGGTAACCGGGCGGTGCGATGAAGGCCTTGCGGATGCGCCGCCCTTCGGGCGTGCGCACGGGGATGTTCTGCAGGTTCGGGTCCGACGACGAGAGTCGTCCGGTGGCCGCGACGGCCTGATGGTAAGAGGTGTGCACCCTGCCGGTGTCCGGATCGATCTGTTCCGGCAGGCGGTCGGTATAGGTCGAGCGCAGTTTGTTGAGGCCGCGATACTCGAGGATCACCGCCGGCAGTTCATGACTGGCGGCCAGTTCCTGGAGCACGTCTTCGGCCGTGGAAGGCTGGCCCTTGGGCGTGCGCCGCAGCACCGGGATGCCCAGCCGCTGGTAGAGGATCTCCTGCAGCTGCTTGGGCGAATCGAGGTTGAACGGCCCCTCGGCAAGGTGGTGCGCCTTGGTTTCCAGCTCGCGCAGCTTGGCGCCGATCTCCTTGCTCTGCGCCGCCAGCATCGCGCGGTCCACCAGCACGCCCGTGTGCTCCATCTTCAGCAACACCGGCACCAGCGGCATCTCGATATCTTCATACACGGCGCGCAGGCGCGGCTCGGCTTCGAGTTGTGGCCACAAGCTCTCATGCAGGCGCAGGGTGATGTCGGCATCTTCGGCGGCATAGGGTGCCGCGTCCTCGATCGGCACTTCGTCGAAGCGCTTTTGTTTGGCGCCTTTGCCGGCGACGTCTTCGTAATGCACGGTCTCGATGCCCAGATAACGGCGCGCCAGCGAATCCATGTCGTGGCGGGTGGCAGTGCTGTCGAGCACATACGATTCGAGCATGGTGTCGTGGCGGATGCCGGCGAGCGCTATGCCGTGGTTGAGCAGCACGTGCGCATCGTATTTCAGATGATGTCCGACCTTGGCCCGGTCGGGGTCTTCCAGCAGCGGCTTGAGCGCGGTCAGTATCCGTTCGCGGTTGAGTTGATCGGGCGCGCCCATGTAGCTGTGCGCCAACGGCACGTATGCGGCCTTTCCGCTCTCCACCGCGAACGACACGCCGACGATCTCGGCCTGCATGTAGTCGAGGCTGGTGGTCTCGGTATCGAATGCGAACAGCTTCGCCTGCCCGAGGCGCTCGCGCCAGGTATCGAAGTCGGCCTGGGTGAGCACGGTGTCGTATTCGCCGTCGCTGGCGTCGGTGGCCACCGTAGCTGGCGCATCGGCGTCGAGCTGTTCGAGCCAGGCGCGAAAATCGAGACGGCGGTAGAGCTCGGCCAGCTTGTCGGTATCTGGCGCGCGCATCACCAGCGCGGCGATATCCTCTTCGAGTTCGACATCGCAGCGGATAGTCGCGAGTTCGCGCGAGAGTTTGAGTTGCTCGAGGTTCTCACGCAGGCTTTCGCCGACCTTGCCCTTGATCTGGTCGGCGTGCGCGACGATCTCGTCCAGCGTGGGGTGTTCGTTGAGCCATTTCGCCGCCGTCTTGGGGCCGACCTTGGGCACGCCGGGGATGTTGTCGGAGGTATCGCCCACCAGGGCCAGGTAATCGACGATCTGTTCCGGGTCCACCCCGAACTTCTCGCGCACGCCTTCTCGGTCCATGGTCTTGCCGGTCATGGTATTGACCAGCGTCACGTGCCCGTCCACCAGCTGCGCCATGTCCTTGTCTCCGGTGGAGACGAGGGTATCCATCCCGTGCTCGCCGGCTTTGCGCGCCAGCGTACCGATGACATCGTCCGCTTCCACCCCGCCGATGCGCAGCACCGGGAAGCCCATGGCCTCGACCAGCTCCAGCAGCGGCTCAACCTGACCGCGCAGGTCGTCCGGCATCGGCGGCCGATTCGCCTTGTAGGCTTCGAACAGCTCGTCGCGGAAGGTCTTGCCCTTGGCGTCGAAGACCACGGCCACGTGGTCCGGTGCATAGTCCTTGAGCAGCTTGCGCAGCATGTTGGCCACGCCGTACACCGCGCCGGTCGGTTCGCCCGTGGCGCTGGTCAGCGGCGGCAGGGCGTAGAAGGCGCGGTAGAGGTAGGACGATCCATCGACGAGGACCAGCGGCTTCGCTTTGCTCATTTCGGCTCCGGCGGTCAGCGATTGCGCGGGGCGGGTGGCGGCGGCACCGGTGAAGCGTCCTTTGCCGGGGTTTCGGTGCTCGGCGCCGGACCCTCGGCCGAAGGTGTCTGCGTGGCGTTGGCCGGGGCCTGCGCCTTGGTTGCCGGCGCAGCCGTGTCCCTGGGCAGGTAAAGTGGTCCTTTCTGGCCGCAGGCGGCGAGCGTGGTCAGCAGCAGGAGTGTGGCAATCTTTCTCACGGCGGGTTCTCGTCTGGCCGGTCGATCCGTCGGTGCGGTCCAGTATAAACCCTGTGCCTGGGTCTAAAGTAGGAATCAGGAGGGCAGCCATGCAGCAGACAAGCCTGGATATCGTCGATTGGGCCGTCGTCGCCGGCGTGATCGCGGGCGCTGTCGGCCTGCTCACGCTGATCGGAGGGCTGGTGCGCATCCTGCGCGGGCGCCTGGTTTCCGGAAGCCTGCGCAGTCTGACCGGCACGGCACTGTGCGCGCTGGTCGCGCTGGGTACATCGATCGGTTTCAATCTTTACACCTATCACCGCCTCGGTGCGGAGCAGGCGGTGGCTGACATCCGCTTCCGGACGCTGGCACCGGACCGTTTCCAGGCGGTGCTGGAGCCGGCGCACGGGCACGCACGCACACTCGAACTCGATGGCGACGAATGGCAGCTCGACGCGCGCGTGATCACGTGGTCGGGCCTCGCCCGGCTCGCCGGTTTCGATACGGTCTATCGGCTCGAGCGGATCAGCGGCCGCTATCGCGATCTCGCGGCCGAGCGCTCGCAGCCGCGCACGGTGATCGGTCTGGTCGATGCGCGTGGGCTGGATGCCTGGCGTCTGACTGCGCGGCTTGGCGCCGTCTTGCCCGGTTTCGATGCGCGTTATGGCAGCGCGACCTATCTGCCCATGGCCGATGGCGCGGCCTATCGCATCACTCTGAGCGCCAGCGGCCTGCTCGCCCGACCGGCCAACGCGGCCGCACGCGAGGCGCTGCAGACCTGGTAGCGAAACGCGGGTGTCGCGGCGCTGGACCGCCACTCTGTACGCCCCGGCACAGGCCCGGTAACCTTTCCGCCAGGGCGCCGGACGAGGAGATGAGATGAGCGAACGCAGACTGGTGCTGGTGACGGGTGCCTCCCGCGGCATCGGGCGTGCGGTGGCCAAGGCCTTCGCGGCACAGGGCGCGCGCGTGGCGGTCCACTGCAACCGCGGTGTCGAAGCCGCGCGTGCGGTACTTGAAGAGTTGCCCGGCGCGGGACACGAGCTGTTCCAGGCCGATTTCGCCGACGCCGATGCCTGTGCCGATCTCGTGGCGGCGGTGGAAGCGCGCATGGGCGTGCCCGATGTGCTCGTGAACAATGCCGCCATCTATGAACTGGTGGATGTCATGGCGCTCGACTACGCTGCCTGGCGCTCGAGCTGGCGGCGTACGCTGGAGACCGATCTCACCGCGCCGGCAAACCTCAGCTTCCTGGTCGGCCAGGGCATGGCGCGGCGCGGCAGCGGCAAGATCATCAGTATCTCCTCGCGCGGCGCCTTTCGCGGCGAGCCGCGGGCGCCCGCCTATGGCGCGGCCAAGGCGGGGCTCAACGCGTTAAGTCAGTCGCTCGCGCAGGCGCTGGCGCCGTACGGCGTGTTCGTGGCGGTGATCGCGCCCGGTTTCGTGCGCACCGACATGACCGAGGCCCTGCTCGACGGACCGCAAGGCGACGGCATCCGGGCGCAGAGCCCGTTGAACCGTGCCGGCGAACCGCAAGAGATCGCCCGCGCGGCGGTGTTTCTCGCGGCCGAGGGTATCGGTTTCGCCACCGGCGCCATCCTCGACATGAACGGCGCTTCGTACCTGCGCAGTTGATTCACGTTATCTGCAGGAGGCAGTGATGAGTTGGTTGACCGACCCCGAGATCTGGGCGGCCTTGTTCACCCTGACCGCGCTCGAGATCGTCCTCGGCGTGGATAACATCATCTTCATCTCTATCGTCACCGGCTCGCTGCCCGAACATCAGCGCTCCAGGGCGCGCAAGGTGGGGCTGTCGCTGGCGGTGATCACGCGGATCCTGCTGTTGAGTGTGGTGTTCGCGCTCACCCGCTTCACCCAGCCCATCCTGACCATTTACGGCAACGCCTTCTCGCTGCGCGATATCGTGCTCATCGGAGGCGGTCTGTTCCTGCTCGCCAAGAGTACCTCCGAGATCCACGACACGGTGGAAGGCCTGGACGAGGCGGGCCATCAGGTCCGGCGCGGTGCCAGTTTCTTCAGCGTGATCGTGCAGGTGCTGATCCTCGATCTGGTGTTCTCGCTGGATTCGATCATCACCGCGATCGGCATGGCGAACGATCTGGCGGTGATGGCCGCGGCGATCGTCATCGCCATCGGTTTCATGATGTGGGCCGCCGATCCATTCAGCGATTTCGTGCACCGGCACCCGAGCATCAAGATGCTCGCCCTGAGTTTCCTCGTAGTGATCGGGGTGGCGCTGATCGCCGAAGGCTTCGACCTGCACATCCCCAAGGGCTATATCTATTTCGCGATGGCGTATTCGGTGGGCGTGGAGATGCTGAACATGCGCCGGCGGACCAAGGTCGGTACCGATGCCTGAGGAACGGGCGATGATCTGGCAGCGCGAATACACGCTGCAGGAGCTGGACGCCTATCAGCGTGGCTCCATGGTCGAACATCTGGATATGCGCTATACGGAGATCGGCGCCGATTACCTGCGCGCGAGCATGCCGGTGGACGCGCGCACGGTGCAGCCGGAAGGTATCTTGCACGGGGGCGCTTCGGTGGCGCTCGCGGAGACGCTGGGCAGCACCGCGGCGAACATGTGCGTCGATCGTGCGCGCTTCCTCTGCGTCGGGCTGGAGATCAACGCCAACCATCTGCGCGCGGTGGCGTCGGGCACGGTGACAGGTACCGCGCGACCGGTACATATCGGGCGCAGCACCCAGGTGTGGGATATCCGCATCGAAGACGAGGCCGGGCGCGCATGCTGTGTCTCGCGTCTGACCATGGCCGTGCTCGTACGCGGCGCAAACGACAGACAAGAATCGGAGTGAACGTGGACCGCAAACTGCTCGAGTGTGTGGAGATCGAACCGGAACGCAGCGCCGAGGCGAGCATCATCTGGCTGCACGGCCTCGGCGCCGACGGCCACGATTTCGAACCTATCGTACCCTCGCTGCAACTCGATCTGCCCGTGCGCTACGTGTTCCCGCATGCGCCCGTGCGCCCGGTGACCCTGAACGGCGGCTATCCCATGCGCGCCTGGTTCGACCTCATCTCCATCGACCCTTCCGGCGTGCGCGACATCGCCGGCATCGAAGGCGCACAGGCCGCAGTGAGCGCGTTGATCGCGCGCGAGAACGCGCGCGGCATCCCCGCCGCGAAGATCGTGGTTGCCGGTTTCTCCCAGGGTGGGGCGGTGGCGTTGATCACGGCGCTCAACCACCCCGAGCGGCTCGCCGGTCTGATCGCCCTGTCGACATTCACGCCTGCACAGACGCCGTTCCAGGGCAGCACCGCCAACGCCGATCTGCCGGTGTTCATGGCGCACGGCGAGCACGATCCGGTGGTGGCGCCCGAGCTGGGCGCGGCGACCCGTGAATCGCTCGAGCACAGTGGCTACCCGGTGGAATGGCATACCTACGCGATGCCGCACGCCGTGTGTCCGCAGGAGATCGAAGATATCCGCAGCTTTCTCGCGCGCGTGTTGCGAGACCCCGCCCGGACCTAGTGCTCGATGGTGTAGAGAAGATCGGCGCTGCTCTTGGTGCCCGACTCCGCCTGGATCGTCCATTTCTTGCTCAGTTCGTAGCGCACCTTGAACAGGCTGAGCTGCTGGAACAGGCCCACCCCGTAGCCGATATAGAGTCGTGGCGAGAGATACTTGCCCAGGAACAGTGATGTCTGCCCCGGGGTGTCGCCGTTTTCCACGCTCACCTCGCCGAAGCCGAGGCGGCGGTTGAGCTGTTGCGCGAGCAGCTCGCCGCCGACGGCGACCGCCGCGGTGTTGAGCGTGCCCTGTTCGGCGCTGCTGGTCTGGTCGATGCCGTGGCCGAGCAGCAGATAGGACATCGCCTGGGATTGTGGCATGGGGGGATCGGAGAACACGCTCAGCACCGGCGAACGCAGGGTGCCGCGGATGTCCACGCCCGCGATCACCTCGCCACTGGTCCGGGTGGCGCGTATGTCGAGGCCGGGCTCGGTCACCGGCCCGCCGCTGAACAGCAGACGTCCGCGTGCGATGTCGAGCTGTTGTCCGTAGGCTTTGTATTTCCCGTCCGCGATCGTCAACTCGCCGCTGCCGGTGGTCAGTCGGCCGGGTTGTTCGCGCAGGCGGACGCCACCCTGGACCAGGCCACTGAGCCCGAAGCCATCGAATTGCACCGCGTCGCCGAGTTGGGTGCGCACATCGGCGGTGATCTGCCAGCGTGGCTGCTTGGGTGCGTTGCTGCCGACGATGATCTGGTCGTCGCTGACCTGCACGGTACCGGACAGATCGCGGGGCGCGAGCCGTGCCTTGGGCACGTCGAGCGATCCGTGGACGTCAAGATGGTGACCGGCGGCGCTGAACTCCAGATCCGGAGTGAGGTAGATCGTGGCTTCCGGGATATCCACTGCCTTGAACGCCTGACCGGTCAACTTGCCGTCGGTGCGCCAACCGTTACCGTCGCGGTCCGCGTCCGCCGTGAGCGCGAGGCTGCCGCCGCCGGACCCGGCGCGGAGTTCGACATGCAATCCGCTGCCGGTGCCGGTGCAGCGGGCGCTCACCTGTTGCAGATGGATGCCGAGCCGGGGCAGGCTGGCGTCGCCCTGTTCCAGACTGGCGCTGCCGTTCAGCTGTGGCGCGGCCAGCGTGCCGCCGAATTTCAAGTCCGCCGCGAGATGGCCGCTGAGGCTGCCGAGGTCGGGAACCAGCAGGGGTAACAGGCCCAGGTCGTCCAGGCGTGCGCGCAGGCTCGCCTCCAGCGGCCGGTCTTGCACCGGGCCATCCAGGTGCGTACGCAGGCGGGCGTCGACGAAGCCGCCGTCGGCGAGGGCGAGATCCAGTTTGCCGCCGAGCTTGTGGTCGGCGAGCGAGGCCTGCAGGCGGGCGCCGGTGAAATCGAGCAGCGTCAGCGTCTGGTCGCCGCTGCGATGGAGCACCTTGCCACCGGCGCTGGTCAGATCGGCTTCGGCCTGGATCCGGCCGTGCCGGGTACTTGCATCGAGCGTGCCGCTCAGCGCACCGCTCAAGGCCAGCGCTCCCGGGAGCAGTCGGCCGAGTGGCGTGAGCGCGACCTGCGCCAGCGAAATCTTCGCATCCCAATCGTTTCGGGCGTGCTGTGCCCGGGCACAGATCCGGCCGGTATCTGCCTGCCAGCAGCTTTGCGCCAGTGTCTGTTGCTGCCCGCCCAGGGTGAGATGCGCCGGTTCGGCCAGGTGCCAGTCTCCGGCATCGGCAGCGTCGAGATCGGCGCGCGTGAGTTCGAGTTGCATGCCGCCATCGCGCAGATGCCCCACACCTTCAAGGTGCAGCGTGCCGAGGTTCGACTCCAGTTCCGCCTGCACTTGCTGGGCTTTCGCGGGCCCGCTGACGCTGAGCGAAGCGGAAGGCACGCTGATATCGGCATAGCTCACATCCGCTGCCTTGAGGGTCAGCCGTGCGGGCCCGGTGAAGGCGGTGTCGAAGGCGGTATCGAGGCTGAGTTTCCCGAGCGCGAGATGGCCCAGGCGAAAGCCCGCCGCGTTCGCCCCGGCCCGGACCTGAAGGGCACCATCGCCAGCGCGCACAGCCCCGCTCGTGCTCAGCTTCCCGTGTGCCCCGTCCGCGAGCGTGGCGGCGTCGGGTATGGATACGCGCCAGTGCAGGCCATCCTTGCCGGCGAGCCCGCCATCGATGCGGACACGGTTCTTGCCCAGATCGAGCGCCAGGGCGCGGATGGTCCAGTGGCCGCCGGCCAAGATCAGTGCGCCGCCGCCGGACAGCTTTTGCGCATGCAGCTTGCCGCCGAGGGCCGAGATGTGTGCCTTCAGCCCCGGTTGCGGGCCAGTGGCATCGCCTTCGCCCTGGAGCCTGAACTGCAGCGCACCCGGCCACTCGGGCCAGATGGTGCCGGGGTCGATGCCGCGGGCCTGCAGGTCTGCCTGCCAGTGGGGTCTTGCCTGCCAATCGATGTCGGCCGAGCCGCCGATATGGCCGCCGAGCGCACCGAGACGGATATGCTCGAGGGCCACGCCGTCTGCGCGTCCGGTCGCGCGCAGGGCGAGCGTGGCAGGCAGGCCGTCGAACGAGGCACGGGTGTCGAACTGGATAGCGTAGGTATCGGTGGTGGTACCCGAGGCGCGCAGCGACCCTCGCGGCAGGGTCACCGGATGACCACCGAAGCTGAACGCGAGAGCGGACCAGTCGAGTGTACCCTGCACGCGCGGTGTCGCTCCCGCACGCAGCTGTATGTCGCCTTCGAGCGCGCCGCCGAGCAATGTGCTCGAGAGGGTGCCGGTCAGGTCCGTCGCGGTTCCGGCAACATGCAACTGGCCGTCGCCGAGCGGAAATGCGGCGGTGCCGGTCAGGGGCCAGCGCAGGTCGGTCCAGCGCAGGATCAGATCGGGGGACGGGGTATCGTGCAATGCCACAGCGCCACTCAGCTGGAGCTGCGTGTGCGCGGCGGTGGCGAGTGTGAACTGTTCTATCTGCAGCACGTCGGCGGCATAGCCGAGAGTGGCATCCAGGTCGAGCGTTCCGGCCAGGGAGGGCGGTGTAGCGAGCCGACCGTGCACTTCGAGCCGCCGCGGATCGCCGCTGAATGTCAGCGCTGCGCCGAGAGTGACAGCGGGGGCCCCGGGCACCAGTGCGGCCAGCGGTGTCGAGGGCAGATCGAGCCGGCCGCTGAATCTCGGCGCGGTCAAGGGTGTGTCCACCCGCGCCTGCAGCGTGAGTGCGGTCGGTGCGCTGAGCCGTTGGCCCAGTTCGATACCGGTCAGATCGCCGCGAGCGGAAAGCCTGCCCACGATGGCAGCAAGGCCGACCGGGTGCAGCTGGTAGCGGGTGTCCAGCTCGAGTTTGTGCGCACCGAGCGTTCCCAGTGCGCCGTGTGCATGCACCTCATAGCCAGGCCCGGCGGCATCGAGGCGGTCCAGGGCGAGGCGCAGAGCCGAAGTGTGCGCGGCGAGTTCGAGCCGGGTGATACTGAACGCGCTGCCTTTGCCCAGGCGGATGCGGCTGTCGCTGAGGGTCAGCTGGTCCACGCTAAGATCGAGCGGCAGTGTCAGCGCGCCGGGGACCTTCGCATCGCCGGTTCCGCCCGCGTCGGGAATAGTCAGCTTGAGGTCCGCGAGCGCCAGATCGAGGACATGCACGCGACCGATCAGCAGCGCCCCGGGGCGCCAGTCGAGGTGGACAGACGGTATCTCGAGCTCGAGTCTGCCGGTGCGGATCCGGACCTCTTTCAGGGTGAATGGTCCGGCCAGACGCCCTTCTTCCGAAGCCACGCTGAAGGCACCTTCGCTGCCCGCCTGGACGCGCGCCAGCGCCCAGTGCAGCCCGGCAGGCGTATACAGCAGCGCCGCGAGCGCCAGCCCAAGCACGCCGGCGCCCGCAGCGAGAGCGGCGAACAGCCAGCGCCGCCTCACAGGTCCGGCCCCAGGCTGATGTGTACGCGCAATCGGCCGTAGTCGGGATCGCGGATGGGGTGGGCGAGATCGAGCCGGACCATGCCGATCGGTGTCTTCCAGCGCAGGCCCACGCCCACCGATTTATGCAGTGGCGTGGTGAAGCTGTCCATGGCGTTGCCGGCGTCGAAGAACGCGGCGAGGCCCCAGTTGCCCCAGGGCAGAGTGTCGAGCTCGACGCTGCCGACGAGCAGGTCCCTGCCGCCGACCACGGTGCCGCTGGCGTCGGTGGGACCGAGCTGGTTGTAGCCGAAACCGCGCACGCTCTGATCGCCACCGGCGAAGAAGCGTTGCGACAGCGGCAGGTTGGTGAAATCCGAGACCACCGAAGCGCCGGCCTCGCCGCGCAGCAGCAGTCGACTGTGTGCGCCCAGCGGACGGATCAACTTACCCTGCAAGCGGATCTGCGCGAAGCTGGTATCCGAGGCCAGCGCCACATGCGAGCCGCGCAGGTCCACCAGCCAGCGGCTGCCGTCGCGCGTGAAGATGGGATCGTCCGTGTCGGTCGCCGTCCAGGTGATGCCGGGCACCACCAGCCGGGTCAGTGTCGAGGTGTCGTTGATCTCGTTGCGATCGCGCTGCCATTGCACGAACGCGGTCTGCTGCCAGCCCGCGAGCATGGTCGTGCGTGCGACCTTGAACTCGGTGTGGTGGTTTATGGTGCCACCCAGCTCCTGGCTGGTGCCGGTGGCGCTCAGGGTGAGACGTTCGCGCGTGGGATCTGCCAGCGGGATGGTGTAGGCGGCCGTGGCATTGGTCGCCACGCGTGAGACCTGGATGGTGGTGGCGAAACGGTGCCCGCGACGATTCACGCGGCGGTTCTCCCAGCCCAGGCTGATGCGCGGTCCGGTGTCGGTGCCATAACCCAGGCCAAGCGAGTACTTCTGCCGCTTGCGCGGCTGCATCTCCACCACCACCGGCACCTCGTCGCCCTTGGCGCGCGCGCGGTCCGCATTTACATCCACGGCGGTGAAGTAGTCGCTGTCGCCGAGCGCGTATTGCAGGTTCAGCAGTTTCGAGATGGCATAGTCGCTGCCTGGCTTGAAGCGCACGTAGCGGTGCAGGAAGTCGGGGTCGAGGATGTCCTGCTTGAAAGTGACTTTGCCCAGCTTGAAGCGCGGGCCGGTGGCCAGATGCAAGTGCGCATCCGCCCGATGTTCGGCCGGGTTGACGAGAAGTTCGCTGGCCGTGAAGCGGGCGTCCAGATAGCCGCGTGCAGCGGCGATGGATTGCAGGCGGTCCTTGATCTGCTGATAGCGTGCGTGTTCGAGCACCTGGCCGCTTTGCATCGGCAGCGCGGCCAGGTACTGCGTGAACGCCTTGTCCGTATGCCCGGCGCCCGCCACCACGACATCGACATCGCGCACCCGCACCGGCGTACCGGGATCGACGACATAAGTTGCGATCCAGCCGGTGTCGTTCGCGCTCAGCGTGCTCTTGATCTCGGGCTGGTAATAGCCGAACGGTTCCAGCGCCTGGCGGATCTCGGCGGGCGCACGCGCGTGCATGCGCTGCACCGATGCGGCGCTGAGGTTGGGCATGTCGCGGTAGCGCTCGATGCTGAGAAAGCCGCGTACGTTGGCGAGCAACTGCCCCTCGATCCCTTCGATGCGCACTTCGACGCGCGGGGATGCCTGCCCCCAGGCCGTCAACGGCAACAGCGCGAGGAGGGCCACGCACATCCAGGTGCGCAGGTTCGCATTCATGGTTTCGGCAGGTTCTCGATATCGATGGCCGGCAACTCGCCCGCGGGCTTGAAACCGAAGACTGCGGCGTAGAAGGCAAGTTCGCCGTCGAGCGCCATGCGGATGTTCGGCCCCTGGCGGAAGCCATGGCCTTCGCCGGGGAAGGCGACATAGGCGACCGGCAGGGTTTTCGCGCGCATCGCCGCCACCATGCGCTCGGTCTGATCCGGCACCACCACCTTGTCGTCCAGCCCCTGGAAGAAGATGACCGGGCAGTTGAGTCCGTCGGCATGGTGGATGGGCGAACGCGCGCGATAGATCTCGCGTGCCTCGGGCCAGGGCCCGAGCAGGCGCTCGCCGTAGCGCGATTCGAACTTGTGGGTGTCGTTCATCGCCGATTCGAGTTCGCCGATACCGTAGTGGCTGGCGCCGGCACGGAACAGATCGTGGAAGGTCAGCGCCGAGAGCACGGTGAATCCGCCCGCGCTGCCGCCGCTGATCGCCAGCCGTTCCGGGTCGGCCAGAGTCTGGTCGACGAGATGGCGGGCGCCATAAAGGCAGTCTTCGACATCTGCCACGCCCCAGTTGCCGTAGAGCGCGCGGCGATAGGCGCGGCCGAAGCCGGTGCTGCCGCGGTAGTTCACATCGAGCACCGCGAAGCCGCGGCTGGTCCAGTACTGGATGCGCAGATCGAGCGCGGTGTTGGTGGCGCCGGTGGGCCCGCCGTGACATTTCACGATCAGTGGCGGATGCTCGCCGCCGGGCGCGGTGAAATCCGGATTGCGCGGCGCATAGTAGAACGCGTGAGCGGACTCGCCTCCCGCCGTGGCGAAGCGGATGGGCTGTGCGGGCGAGAGCCAGGCGGGATCGGGCACTTCGGGCGTCGACGAGCGCAGGACTGTGCCTGTCTCTGCGCGCGCATCGATACGCACGATCGCAGGTGCCATCGTGGACGAGCCCGCAATCGCCGCCGCGCCGTGTGCACCGACGGCGAGGTGGTCGATGCTGTCGTAGGGCAGATCGAGCGCGTGCAGGTGCCCGCTGGCAAGATCGATGCGCAGTATCTGCCAGAGACCGTCTTCGACCCCGGCCGCGAGGAGCGTGCCGGCATCGGCAAATCCGTACACCGACATCCCGAACACCCAGTGCGGCAGGCCGTACTCGCGACACCCCGTGGTCACGGCAACGCTTTCGCCGCGCGCATCCAGCCGGTAGAGGTTCCACCAGCCGTCGCGGTCGCTGGCAAAGAAGAGTTCGCCGGCCGGGCTCCACTGCGGCTGGAAGATCGACTCGTCACTGCCGCCGGCGACCCGGCGCACGCTTTCAAGGCTGCCGTTTGCATCTACTTCGGCGCACATCAGGCGGGTCGAATCCCAGGGCATGTCCGGGTGGTCCCATTCCAGCCAGGCAAGGCGTGTGCCATCCGGACTCGGGCGCGGTGAACTGTAGAAATCGGCCCCTTGGGCGAGCACGTGCGAGCCACTGCCATCGGGATTGATCGCGACCAGTTCGGCGATCGGTTCGCCGTGTTCGGGGTAGCGTTCGCAGACTGCGAGCAGGCGTTGGTGTGCCGGGTCGGGAGTGAGATCGGCGAAGGCGCGCGCGCCGGGCTCGGTGAGCCGCCGCGGCGTTTCGCCTCGGCGCAGAAGATGGATGCAGCGGTCGCAGTCGTCCACATAGAAGATGTCGCCGCCGGGTGCGACCGTGTAGGCGCCACCGCCGTATTCGTGCGCGCGGCTGCGGATGTTCGTGGTCGCCGGCAGCACCTCTTCGCAGCCGTGCTCATGCCAGCGCATGAGCACGACCCGCCCCGCCTCCCACGGCCGGCCTTCCAGCCAGTACACGCTGCCATCCGCGGCGGGCAGCGCTTGCGCCAGACGTGTGGTACCCGCGGCGATGCGCGCCGAGGTGATGGGCGATTCCCAGCTGCCATAGGGCGCGGTGGCGGGGGCTTTGCGGTCGGTCATGGCGGGCATCCTGCGGCTGACGGGCCTCACTCGTGCAAGTCGATCTCGAAACGGCGCGTACCGGTGTCCTCGCCGGCCGCATCGAAGCTGCGCTCCACGAACTTGGCGCGCCCCTCATCATGGATGAGAACACAGGTGCTCGAACGGGTTCCGTAAACGTCGCCGCGTACGAAGGGTGCCGAGACCGCGCGTTCGAACTTGCGCGGCAGATCGGTGGCGGGCAACTCGTCGTCGGTGGCGGGCGTGGTATCGCGCAACAGCTCGAACAGGGAGCCCGGATCGGGCGCGGTGCCTCGGGTGCGCAGGTCTTCGAAGCGTTCGCGCACGCGTTCGACCTTGTGCCAGGGCGTATCGAGCAGGTGGTTGCTGAGTGCGTAGACGCCGGGGGCGAGCGCGCCCGAGCGCTCGCCCCGGTTGGCGTAATAGAACAGCCCGCCCGCATCGCCGAACACGAGATTGAAGCCCGCGTAGGCCGGGCCTTGATCGCGCAGGCGAGTCAGGAAATGTTCGGGGGTGTCGTCGCCGCGCAGGAACTCGCTCACGAGGGTCCCGCGCGAGGGCGCGCCGGCCGGGGCCGGCGCGCGTTCACGGATATTGGTGAGCGCGGCGATGCGTGTGCCGGTGGTCAACCCCAGCCAGGTACCACCCGCTTCCAGGTCGCGTCCGGCGAGCAGCTGCGGCGCGTCGGCCCAGAAACCGGCCGGGGCCGTGGGCCGGCGGTGGGCTTCATCGCGGTTCGCGGCCAGCACCAGACGGTGATCCGGCCACGCCCGCCACGCGAATACGAGCAGGCACATGGGAACGATTATACGCGGCTTGGGCGGGCGAACCGCGACGCCAGCGTGAGCACGCCCAGCGCGCACACGATGGCGAGCATGCCCGCACCCTCATAGATCCCCGGTCGTTCGCCCAGCTGGATCCAGGCTGCCACCACGCCGACCACCGGGATCACCAGCGAACTGAGGCCGCTGATGTTGGCGGGCAGCTTCTGCAGGATATAGAGCCAGAGCAGCCAGGCCAGCGCGTTCGCCGGGATGATGTTGTAGGCCAGCGCGACGACAAAAGTCGCCGTCCACTGCACGGGATGGCTGGGCACGAGCTGGGCGATCACGATCAGCGGGATACAGCCGAAGGCCATCTGCCAGGCAGTGAGCGAGAGCAGCTCGAAGCGATCGGCCACGGGGATCTTCTTGGCCACGATCACCGCTACCGCCCAGGCCACGCCGGCCGTCACCGCGAGCAGGCTGCTGGCCAGATCGGGCGGGTTCTGCCAGGGCTCGAGGATCAGTACCAGGCCCGATGCTGCGAGGCCGACGGCGACCCAGCGCAGGCCGCGGATGCGTTCGCCGAGCAGCGGCCGCGAGAGCAGGATGACCCAGAACGGCATGGTGTAGGCGAGGATGGCACTCTTGCCGGCATGACCGTGCAGCAGCGCCGAGTTCACCAGGCCCACGAAGCCGGTGGTCTGGAGCAGGCCAAGCAGGAGGGTCCGCCCTGGATAGCGCGGGCGCAGCGGCTGGCCGAGCAGCGCGAGCAGGACCAGCATGCTGAGTGCGCCGCCAGCGGTGCGCAGGGCGGCGAAATCGAACGGCGCCGCATAGTGCAGCGCGATCTTCATCACCACCCAGTTGTAGCCCCAGAA
Source organism: uncultured Pseudomonadota bacterium (assembly GCA_963739695.1). Classification (GTDB taxonomy): domain Bacteria; phylum Pseudomonadota; class Gammaproteobacteria; order Natronospirales; family CAVUBB01; genus CAVUBB01. Next base: position 163,675 of record CAVUBB010000023.1, read on the forward strand.
CATGGCGAGCACGGCGAGCGCGATGATGGCGCCGCGTGAGGCGTGTTCGCGGATCATGATGGCCTCCGGGGTGCGCGTGAAGGGCGCGATTGTAACAGGCTGGCGGCGACCCTCAGGGTGCGCGCAGCTCCGCGAGCAGGGTCTCGAGGCGCCCGGGTTCATCGGCGTCGAACCAGTCGCTCACCAGGCGGTAAGCGATGGAGATGGAGGTGGACATCTTGAGCGTCCCGGATTCGAGCGCGGCGATCATCTCGTGGCGCGAGAACCAGCGCGCGTCCTCGAGTTCCTGATCGTGCAGACGCACCGGGTCCGGCGCGCCGCGGGCGATGAAGCCGAGCATCAGCGAAGCCGGGAACGGCCAGGGCTGACATGAGTGATAGCGGCTTTCGAGCACCCGCACCCCGGTCTCTTCCATGACTTCGCGGGCCACCGCATCTTCCAGCGCCTCGCCGGGTTCGACGAAACCGGCGAGGGTCGAATAGCGGCCGGCCGGCCAACTCGCCTGGCGTCCGAGCAGACAGCGTTCGCCGTCTTCGACCAGCACGATGATGGCCGGATCAGTGCGCGGAAAACTGACGGTGGTGCAGCTTTCACTGCTGCAATGGCGTTGGTGGCCGCCTTCTGCGCTGAGCGTGGGCGCGCCACAGCGCCCGCAGAAGCGATGGTGGCGATGCCAGTGCAGCAGCGCGCGGGCGTAGGCCGCGAGCGCGGCGTCTTCGGGCGCGCCCAGTGCCGCGATCTCGCGCAGGCCGGCGAGCTCGAGCCCGCGTACGCCTGCCGGCATCGCCCCGGGCGGGGTCTCGCCCATGTCGAGCGCGAAACACGGGCGGCCGGCGTGTTCGCCGAGCAGCACGGTCTCGCGAGCCGCATCCACCAGCTCCGCCGCGTCCGCGCGCGCGATCAGGCCCAGGCGCGCGCGCTCGTCGCTGCGGACCGGGATCTGGTCGGCCCAGACCGGCAGCAGCCAGGTGGTGTCGGCGGCCAGCGCCTGTTCGAGCCAGGCCGCATCGCCGCGCCGGTCGGTGAGGCGCGCCAGGGTGGACGCCGCGAACGGGTTGCGGGTGTTCATGCCAGGCTCTCACACAGGCGGATGGTGCAGATGATCTCGCGGTTGAGGCAGCGGCGCACGGGACAGTTGCGGATCGCGCGCACCAGCTTTTGCGCCAGCTCGGGATCGCCGCCGGCAAGGTGCAGATCGACCGTGATGCCGGTGAGGCCCTGCGCGCCGCCGGACGTCAGACTCAGTTCGAGGTCCAAGGCTTCTGTGGTCAGCCCCGCGCGGCAGAGGATCGGCGCACAGACCTGTGCGGCACAAGCGCCGAATGCTGCCGCGAGCAAGGTGATGCTGTCTGGCCGCACCGTCGGCCCGCAGACGCGCAGATTCCAGCCCGCGCCCTCGATACGGCTCGCGCCGTCGGCGTCCAGGCGGACGCTGAAGCTTTCGGGCTGAGTGGCGGTCTGGTCCATGGCATCCTCCGGCGAGGGCCGCATTATCGCATGCGCGGGCGGCCTGCTTACCAGGGCAACTCATGTTCCAGCATGACCACGCGCTTGCCTTCGTCGCTGGTGTGTTCGCCCACGGGGGTGAAGCCGAGCCGAGCGTGAAAATCGAGCGATTCCTGATTGCGCGGGCGGAGGTTGACCTCGCAAGTGAGTACCGCCGCACCGGTGCCGCACGCTTGCGCGAAGTCGGCATACAGCGCGCGCCCCAGACCCCGTCCACGAGCCTCGGCGGCGATGACGATGCGATCGACATAGATGAAATCGTCGCGCCGTTCCTGGAACCAGCGATAGTTGCCGCTGGGGTGATTGCTGTCGGGCCCGAGTCCGATCAGAAAGCCCGCGATGTTCCCGTCTGCCAGCGCGACCTTGAAATAGATCGACTTGGGCACGAATGCGGCCATCTCCTCGAGCGTGAGGCTGTTCACCGCGGGCAGGGCGGCCTCGTTGAGCGCGCGCACGGCACACAGGTCCTCGGCACGGACCTCGCGCAGGGCCGCGTCTGTGGAGCGCATCGTCATCAGTGCTGGTAGAGCCCGATCAGCCTCGCTTCGGCGAGTACATGGCCGGCCATCGCGTCTTCCAGGGCCGCTTTGTTCGCGCTCGGACCGAGGTCGGGCAGCACGATATCCAGCGCGTAGAGCTTGTGCACGTAACGGTGTTCGCCGATCGGCGGGCAGGGGCCGCCATAGCGGGTGCGCTTGAAGTCGTTGATCGCCTGGCGGGCGCCGGCCGGCAGGCCTTTGCCACTGGCGTCTTCGGTCAGGCTGCTGACATCGGCCGGGATGTCATAGACCACCCAATGTACCCAGGTCATGCGCGGATGCGCCGGGTCGGGCGCGTCGGGGTCGTCGAGGATCAGCGCCAGACTCCTGGTGCCGGCGGGCACGCCGGTCCAATGCAGGGGCGGTGAGATATCGGCGCCGTCGCAGGTGAAGCGGGCGGGGATGTGATGATCGGCGGTGTAGGCCGGTGCCTGTATCTGCATGGGGGCGACTCCTGCGCCGGCCGTGGCGGTGACGGCCAGGGTCAGACCGCCCAGCAGCGCGGCAAACAAGCGGATGACGGCAGCCATGGTCTCCTCCCGGCCGCCGTCTTCGGCGGCTTCAGTTGAAGGCGAGTCCGGGTTTGACGCCCATCGCCTTGAGGATGCGAGCCAGCGGACAGAAACCGGTGAACGCCGACTGCAGGAGATTCGCACCCACGAAGGCGGTCAGCCACAGCCAGTACACGCTGTGGAGCTGGGAAAGCACCAGGCTTGCGAGGATAACACTGCCCGCAAAGGCGAGCACGATGCGGTCGATGGACATGGGCAGACCCCCATAATATTAGGAAGAACTAATATTGTAGTCCCGCAAGACCCATCATGCAAATCCGTAATCTCCGCAGAAACCTATCCGGCGTAGCTTTCTCCGGCTACGCAGCCGCGCGCCCAGCGCTCGAATCCTTCAGCCTCCGCTGCACCCTCGGCCGGCGCCCAGGTCGCGAAATCCTTCTCCGCCGTGGGCAGATACGGACCGTGTTTGACTTCCAGCAGCGTGCTGTCGGCGGCGAGCGCGACCACGGTGTGCCAGGTCCCCGCCGGCAGCTCGACGGCGCGCAGACCGGTCTCGGCGCCGAGTTCGAGTACGTCGGTGACCCGGCCCGCGTCGTCGAAGCAGGGGATACGCACGCGCCCGTTGAGGGCGACCAGCAGCTCCCAGCGGTCGCGGTGGCAGTGCGGGCGCACATAGGTGGCGGGCTGGAATACCAGGAACAGGCGCTGGATCGGATCGTCGGCCTGCTCGTGCAGGTTGAGGTTCAGCCGTCGGCGCGCTGCGCCGGCGGCTGTGGCTGCGAGTCGTGCCAGGTCTTCATGAGTGATGCGTTTCATGCTTTTTTCCGGTCAGTGGTTCGGCCAGGCTGCACAGGCTAGCGCCGGCGAACGCGATTGGAAAGAAACGCCCGGCCGGACAGTCTGGCCGGGCTCGGCGCGAAGGTCGGCATCTCGATCCTGTCCACGGGCCAGTTCGAGTCAGGGCCGGCGATCACGGGCCTCTGGTAGAATATATGGATGGACGTCACTCCCATCGTCGAAGGCCTCAACGACGCCCAGAACGAGGCCGTCACCGGCCCCGCCGCGCCCACTCTCGTGCTCGCCGGCGCCGGCAGCGGCAAGACCCGTGTACTCGTGCACCGCATCGCCTGGCTGATCCAGGTCGAGCGGGTCTCCCCGTTCGGCGTACTGGCCGTCACCTTCACCAACAAGGCTGCCGCCGAGATGCGCGGACGCATCGAGCAGTTGCTGGGCATGCCGGCGGGCGCCATGTGGGTGGGCACCTTCCACGGCCTGGCCCACCGTCTGCTGCGCCTGCACTGGCGCGAGGCCAGACTGCCGCAGAACTTCCAGATCCTCGATGCGGAAGACCAGCACCGGCTGATCCGCCGTGTGCTCAAGAATCTGGATCTGGACGAGACGCGCTGGCCACCGCGCCAGATCCAGTGGTTCATCAATTCGCGCAAGGACGAAGGCCTGCGCCCGCAGCACCTCGACGATGGCGGCGACCCACACCAGCGACAGCTCGTACGCCTGTACCACGCCTACGAGGAAGCCTGCATGCGCGCGGGTGTTGTCGATTTCGCCGAACTGCTGCTGCGCGCCCACGAGCTGTGGCTGCACAACCCCGATCTGCTCGAGCATTACCGGCGCCGCTTCCAGCATGTGCTGGTCGACGAGTTCCAGGACACCAACGCCATCCAGTACGCCTGGGTGCGCTTGCTTACCGGCGCGGCCGGGGTGCCGTTCATCGTGGGCGACGACGATCAGTCGATCTACGGCTGGCGCGGCGCGCGTGCCGACAACCTGCAGCGCTTCCAGAAGGATTTCAGCGCCACCCGCGTGGTGCGTCTGGAACAGAACTACCGCTCCACCGGCAATATCCTCGGCGCCGCCAATGCGTTGATCGCGCATAACAGCACGCGGCTGGGCAAGGAATTGTGGACGGCCGACAGCGAAGGCGATCCGATCCAGGTCTATGCCGCCTATAACGAGCAGGACGAGGCCGAGTTCGTGCTCGACCGGATCCGGCGCTGGGTGGACGAGGGCGGGCGCCGCGACGAAGTAGCCATCCTGTATCGGTCCAACGCGCAATCACGCGTATTCGAGGAACGTCTGCTCAATGCCGGCATGCCGTATCGCGTGTACGGCGGCCTGCGCTTTTTCGAGCGCGCCGAGATCAAGGATGCGCTCGCCTATCTGCGCCTGACCCAGTCGCGTTTCGACGACACCTCGTTCGAGCGCGTGGTGAACCTGCCCACACGCGGTATCGGCGAGCGCACGCTCGAAGTCGTGCGGCGGACGGCGCGCGAACGCGACGTCTCGCTCTGGGATGCCATGCGCGCGGTGATCGCGGCCGCCGAGCTGCCCGCGCGGGCGACGAAAGCCCTGGCCGCCTTCGAGACCCTGATCGAGGAGATGGCGGTGGCCATCGACGGGATCGCGTTGCACGAACAGGTCGATCACGTCGTGCGCGTGAGCGGCCTCATCGAACACCATGGCCGCGAACGGGGCGAGAAGGGCGCGGCGCGAGTGGAAAACCTGGAGGAACTGGTCAGCGCCGCGCGCGGTTTCGAGCCCGACCCCGAATCCGAGCTGCCGGGGCTGGCCGATTTTCTCGCTAACGCCGCGCTGGAAGCCGGCGAAGGCCAGGGCGAAGCCTGGGAAGACTGCATCCAGCTGATGACCCTGCACTCGGCCAAGGGCCTGGAGTTCCCCCTGGTGTTCATCGTGGGCCTGGAGGACGGTCTGTTCCCGCATCAGCGCAGCATCGAAGACCCCGCCGGGATCGAAGAAGAACGCCGCCTGTGCTACGTGGGCATGACGCGCGCGATGCAGCTGCTCTATCTCAGCTACGCCGAACAGCGCCGCCTGCACGGTACCGACAATTACGGCGTGCCTTCGCGCTTCCTGCGCGAGCTGCCGTGCGAACGCGTGCGCGAGATCCGGCCGCGCGTCCAGGTGGCACGCCCGCTGCATGGTCGCAGCGCCGCCGTGCTCGATGAGGCACCGGCAGACCTGCGCCTGGGCCAGCGCGTGCACCACGCCAAGTTCGGCGAAGGCGTGGTGCTCGACTATCGCGGCACCGGAGCGCACGCGCAGGTGCATGTGAATTTCAACGATGCCGGCAGCAAGTGGCTGGTCGTCTCGCTGGCGCGACTGGAGGCGGTATGAACACCGAGACTCTCATCCCTTGTCAGCGCGAAGCCTTCGATATCCCTGAAGATATCGCCTACTTCAATTGCGCTTACATGTCGCCGCTCTCGCGCGCGGTGCTCGAGGCCGGGCTCGACGGCGTGCGCCGCAAGTCACAGCCGTGGAAGCTGAGTCCGGAGGATTTCTTCAGCGAGAGCGACCGCGCGCGCACGCTGTTCGCCCAGCTCGTCGGCGCCGAATCCAACGACATCGCCATCATCCCTTCGGCCTCCTACGGGCTCGGGGTGGCCGCGGCCAACCTGAGCGTGCCCGCGGGCAAACATATATTGGTGTTGGAAGAGCAGTTTCCCTCCAACGTCTATCCCTGGTACGAGTGTGCCCGGCGCCAGCAGGGCGATGTCATGGTCGTGCCGCGTCCGGCCGACGGCGACTGGACGGGCGCGGTGCTCGAACGCATCGACAGCGATGTGGCGTTGGCGGCTTTGCCGCAGGTGCACTGGTCGGACGGCGGTGCGCTCGATCTCGAGCGTATCGGCAAGGCGCTGCGCGATGCCGATGCCCGCCTGGTGCTCGATCTCACCCAATCGCTGGGTGCGATGCCGCTGGATCTGGCTGTCGTGCGTCCCGATTTTCTCGTCGCCGCGGCCTATAAATGGCTGCTCGGTCCCTACTCGATGGGTTTCATGTACGTGGCGCCGCCGCACCAGGGCGGCGTGCCGCTGGAATACAACTGGATGAATCGCGCCAACGCGAATGATTTCACCAGCCTCGCCCAATATGCGGAGGACTTCGCGCCCGGTGCACGCCGCTTCGATGTCGGCGAGAAGTCGAACTTCGCACTGATGCCGATGGCGGTGGCCGCGCTGGAGCAGGTGCTGTCCTGGCGTGTCGCTGCGATCCAGGCCACCCTGGCCGCGATCACATCCCGCATCGCTGCTGCGGCCGAGGAGCTCGGACTGCAGCCGGCGCCCCAGGCCACGCGTTCGGGCCATATCCTCGGTGTCCGCGTACCGGGCGGGATCCCGGAGGGCATGGTGGCGGGCCTGCGGGAAGCGGGCGTCTTCGTCAGCCAGCGCGGCGACGCCTTGCGCATCGCGCCGCACGTATACAACTCCGAGGCCGATGAAGCGCGCCTGATCGATGCGCTCAGAAAAGGCCTGGGGCGGCGCTGAGCGCGGTCCGGGCGCCAGGTTTGGACTGGCCGCAGTAATCTTGAACCCGGGCGCGCTTGGGCGTAATGTTCCGCCCCCATGAAAATCATAATCCTGGGCGGCGGGCAGGTCGGCTCGACAGTGGCCCATAATCTGGCTCAAGACGGCAGCAACGACATCACGGTCGTCGACGTCAATGCCGACCTCCTGCGCGACCTTCAGGATCGTCTCGACATCCGCACCGTGCACGGTTTCGCCTCCTATCCGGAAGTGTTGCGCGAAGCGGGTGCAGACGATGCCGACATGATCATCGCGGTCACCGACAGCGACGAGACCAACATGGTCGCCTGCCAGATCGCGAACACGCTTTTCCATACGCCGACCAAGATCGCGCGCGTCCGTGCGGCGGAATACCTCAACAGCCCGGAGCTGTTCGCGCAGGATTCGATCCCCGTCGACAAGCTCATCAGCCCCGAACAACTGGTCACCGATTACATCGGCCGGCTGATCCAGTATCCGGGCGCGCTGCAGGTACTCGACTTCGCCGACGGCAAAGTACGCCTGGTCGGCGTTAAGGCCTATTACGGTGGTTCGCTGGTGGGCAAGGAACTGCGCGCGATCCGCGAACACATCCCCAACGTGGAGACGCGCGTCGCGGCGATCTATCGTCGCGGCCAGGGCATCATCCCCGAGGGCGATACCGTCATCGAGGCCGACGATGAAGTCTTCTTCATCGCCGCCCGCCGCGATATCCGCTCCGTGATAAGCGAACTGCGCAAGCTCGATCGTCCGGCGCGGCGCATCATCATCGCCGGTGGCGGCAACATCGGCCTGCGTCTGGCCAAATCCATGGAAGCCGCGCACAACGTCAAGATCATCGAACGCGGGCGCGATCGCGCCCGCGCGATCTCCGAGATCCTCGACAAGACCATCGTGCTCACCGGCGATGCGGCCGACGAAGAATTGCTGCTGGAAGAAAATATCGAGAACACCGATGTGTTCTGTGCCGTGACCAATGCCGAAGAGGCGAACATCCTCTCGGCGATGGTGGCCAAGCGTCTGGGTGCGCGCAAGGTCATGGCGCTGATCAACCGCCCTTCCTACGCGGACCTGGTGCAAAGCGGCGACATCGACATCGCGATCTCGCCGCAGCAGGTCACCATCGGCACCCTGCTCACGCATATCCGGCAGGGCGATGTGGTGATGGTGCATTCACTGCGCCGCGGCGCGGCGGAAGCGATCGAGGCCGTGGCGCATGGCGACCCTGACAGCTCGCAGGTCGTGGGCTGCGCGGTGCAGGACATCCAGCTGCCGCCCGGTACCACGATCGGTGCGATCGTACGCGGGGAAGATGTGCTGATGGCGCATCACGACACCGTGATCGAAGCCGAAGACCATGTGATCATGTTCCTGGTGGACAGCAAGCACATCCCCGCGGTGGAGAAGCTGTTCCAGGTCGGCGTCACTTTCGTCTGAACGCGGCAGCGTCCGGTCGAGTCCTGCACATCCGTGCTTGCCTGGGGGCGATAGCAAAATGAGCTTCGGCATCATCCAGCGGATACTCGGCGTGTTGCTGATGTTCTTCAGCATCACGCTGCTGCCGCCCATGGGCGTCTCGCTCTTCTACCACGACGGCAGCCTGGCGCCGTTCATCGACGCCTTCGCCGTGATCTTCGCCGCCGGCTTCATCGCCTGGCTTCCCGCACGCAGACACCATCGCGACCTGCGCGTGCGCGACGGTTTTCTGGTGGTCTCGCTGACCTGGGTCCTCATCGGGCTGTTCGGCGCGCTGCCACTGTGGTTTGCACACAATCCGCAGATGTCATTCACCGATGCCGCCTTCGAATCCGTCTCCGGTCTCACGACCACCGGTTCCACCGTGATCATCGGTCTCGACAGTCTGCCGCGGTCGATCCTTTACTACCGGCAACAGATCCAGTGGTTCGGCGGCATGGGTATCATCGTCCTGGCGCTGGCCATCCTGCCGATGCTGGGTGTCGGTGGCATGCAGCTCTATCGCGCGGAGACGCCGGGCCCGGTGAAAGACAAGATCACGCCGCGCGTCACCGAGACGGCCAAGGCCTTGTGGCTGGTGTATTTCGGCATCACCTTCGCGTGCGCGATGTCGTTCTGGGCTGCGGGCATGCCCCTGTTCGACGCCATCGGCAACAGTTTCGCGGCGGTTGCCACGGGCGGCTATTCGATGCACGACGCCAGCTTCGCCTATTACCACAGCCCGCTGATCGAACTGATCGCCGCGTTCTTCATGTTCATCTCCGGCGTGAACTTCTCGGTGCATTTTCTGGCTTTCCGTTCGGGTAGTGCGCGCACCTATTTCCGCGATCCGGAATTTCGTACCTACGCCAGCGTGTTCGTGGCGATGATCACGTTGATCACGTTCTATCTTTATGCGCAGGGCACCTACCCGACGTTGTGGCAGTCGTTCGTCAAGACCACCTTCCAGGTGGCATCGATGTCCACCAGTACGGGCTTCACCTCGGCCGGATTCGACCAGTGGCCCGGCTTCGTGCCGGTACTGCTGATCCTGATCGGCTTCATGGGCGCTTGTGCCGGTTCCACCACCGGCGGCATGAAAGTCATCCGCTTCCACCTCATCTTCAAGCAGGGTTTTCGCGAAGTGATGCGCCTGATCCACCCGAACGCACAGATCCCGGTGAAGATGGGCAAGGCGGCGGTGTCGGATCGCGTGGTGGAAGCGGTGTGGGGTTTCTTCGCCGTCTATGTCGGCACTTTCAGCTTCCTGTTCCTGCTCCTGCTCGCAGCGGGGATGGATCAGGTCAGCGCCTTCTCCGGCCTTGCCACCTGCATGAACGGCGTCGGCCCGGGCCTGGGCAAGGTGGCTGCCAACTTCAAGGACATCTCGGATGCGGCGAAGTGGGTGCTGATGGCGGGCATGCTGCTGGGCCGCCTCGAGATCTTCACCATCCTGGTGCTGTTCACGCCTGCGTTCTGGCGCCGTTAGGCGAGCTTCGCCTCCGGCCAGAGCTCAGAGCTCCAGCATCAGCTCGCGCTCCTGCGCGGAGGGTTCGAAACCGCGCGTGCCATAGTGATCGAAGATGATGTTCACGATCTCTTCCGGGTCGTCGGCGAGTTTCACCAGATCCATGTCCGCGGCGGCGATCATCTGTTCGGCGACCAGACGCGCGCGGAACCATTCCAGCAGACCCTCCCAGAACGGTGTATGCACGAGGATGATGGGGATGCGGCGCGACTTCCCGGTCTGCACCAGGGTGAGTATCTCCGAGAGTTCATCCAGCGTGCCGAAGCCGCCGGGCAGGATCACATACGCGGATGCGTATTTGACGAACATCACCTTGCGCGAGAAGAAATGGCGGAAGCTCAGCGAGATGTCCTGGTAGCGATTGGCGCTCTGCTCATGCGGCAGCTGGATGTTGAGACCGATGCTCGGCGATTTGCCCGCGAAGGCACCCTTGTTGGCCGCTTCCATCAGACCCGGGCCGCCGCCGGTGATCACCGAGAAGCCGGCGTCCGACAGCGCGAGCCCGATATTCTCGGCCAGCGCGTAATGCGGATGGTCTTCGGGCGTGCGCGCCGAGCCGAAGATGCTCACCGAGGGGCGGATAGTGACCAGGCGTTCGAAGCCTTCGACGAACTCGGCCATGATCTGGAATATCTTCCACGATTCGCGGCTGAGCAGACTGTCGTTCACGGTGATGCGCCGGCCGGCGTGACCGTTTTGAATCTCGCTCATGGGGATGGCTCCGGATCGGATGATGATGGACGCTCGAGCCTGCGCAGGAAGACTTCCATCTCGCGCACGGCCTGCTTGTCGCCGCGCACGGTGGCGGCATGGATACCCTTGCGGAAGGCTTCGCGGGCCTGCTCTGCCCGGCCCGCCGCCGCCAGGGCGCGGGCGTAGACCTTCCAGGCCGCGGAGTAGTCCGGGTCGTGTTCGACGGCGGCGGCGAGATGCGGCAGGGCCCGGGCGAGCTCGCCGGCCTGATAATAGGCCTGGCCGAGCGTGAAACGCAGCAGTGGCGTGTCTTGCCCGCCGGCGAGCATCTTTTCCAGAGCTTTGGTATCGATGGCCACGTGATTCGTCGCTGTCAGTCAACCTCTTCAGCGGAAAACATATCACAGCGCCGTATGATCAGCGGTGGAGGAAGCGATCGTGCTCGTCGCTCATGTCCCGTGCAGGCCGTCGTGATCCGCCGTGGCGCGGGTGGGCGAGTGCACAGTGAGCCCGCGGTTGCGGGAGGAGTAGCGAAACCTCGCTCAGAGCAGGTCGGAGTAATCCGTGGCCAGCACCTGTTCGGCGGCCTGCTCGTCGCCGCGCAACACGCGCAGCTTGATACCGCCGACGGCGATCGAATAGAGCCAGTCCATCTGCACGATGTTGGCATCCGCGAGCACGGCATGGATGCCCTCAGCGGCAAGGCGGCCCACCGCGATCTGCGCGTTGGTCACGGTCTCATAGGTCGCGACGGTCACGTATTCGTCCATACCTGCTCCCCGGCTCCAGCGGCCGGGCGTCGATAGCTGGAAGACAGAGCCTAGCAGAATCGACATTTTCGCGGGCCAGCGTCGATCCAGTTTTTCTTGCGCAGATGGGTTGTCGCTGCGATTCTGAGATGCTCCTGCCAGCGCCATTTTTCGCCTGGACCAAGGCGCGGCGACGCAGGCGGAGGGCTGCTCCGTGGCAGTCTCGCCGGACCAGAAGCGGTTACATCGGGTGCTCGCTGCGCCTATTCCGTGCCTCAGGTTTTGTCGGAAATCGTGTTCTGCGCGACGCGTGGCGCCGGCAATGGCCGCAGCCCTTGCCAAGCCGCGCAACAAAGCAGAGCGCGATTTCCGGCGAAACCCGAAGGGCGGCAGCATGAGGTATGGAATAGGCGCAGCGAGCACCCACCCATAAAAAATACCCCGACGGGGGGGCCGGGGTACAATGCCTTACTTGGCTGGAGGTGATTGAGTACTGATACTCAGTCCGAGAAACCGGGCGCCGGCGTCCTTGCCTTCCTTAATGCCTCGCCCCCCTCGGATAATCCCTTGTGCTTCCTTGCCCCGCCATCCATTGGCAGCTCAGGCGGAATCCACTGTGCCACAGTTCCCAGCCGCCCACAGTCGGCGGGTGCCGACACGGCGTGTAGGCAAAATCCTACGCGGTATGCACGGCAAGGCTCCGGTCGTCTCCCGTTTCGAGAGGTCGTAGACTGCTGCCGGGACTGTCGGGCAAGGAGCCCGGCGCCGAGTTTGGCAAGACGGGAGCACGAACGTGATCGCATTGTTGCAGCGTGTGAGCGAGGCCTGGGTGGATGTCGGCAGCGAGCGGGTCGGTGAGATCGGCCCCGGGCTCCTCGCGCTTATCGGCGTGGAACGGGGCGATAGCGAGACCGAGGCCGACCGCCTGCTGGAGCGGATCCTCGCCTATCGCGTGTTCGCCGATGCCGAGGGTCGCATGAATCTGGCCCTGGGGCAGGCACACGGCGCGCTGCTGCTGGTGCCGCAATTCACGCTGGCGGCCGACACCCGTCGCGGCAATCGTCCAAGCTTCACGCCGGCGGCCGCGCCGGAACAGGGCGGACAGCTGTTCGCCTACCTGCAGGAACAGGCGCGCGCGCGGCATCCGGAGACGGCCGGAGGGCGCTTCGGCGCCCACATGCGGGTGGGTCTGATCAACGACGGCCCGGTTACCTTCTGGCTCCAGGTGGCGCCGGCCTGACGGCGGCATTTGTGGCCGCGAGACGGCTGGTCTACCATGGCTGACAAGCGGGCGGTGGGGAAACCGTCCATGCGATCGCTCAGCATCCGGGAAACTCCGAAAACGATCTCTTAAAACGATATCCCGCCAAGCCGCCAGCGCCATGAAACCCACATCCGCAGCCCAGGTTGCTCAATGACCCGTATCGGTATCATCGACTACGGCATGGGCAATCTGCATGCCATGGCACGCGCCCTGACCCATGTGGCCGGCGGCCAGCGTGTGTTCATCAGTTACGATCCCGCGGAGCTGGCCCGCGCCGACCGGCTCGTGCTGACCGGCGTGGGCCGCGTGCGCCCCTGCGTGGACGAGCTGCGCCGGCTCGGGTTGGATGATCTTCTGCGCGAGACCCTCGCCGGCGGCAAACCGCTGCTGGCGGTCTGCCTGGGCATGCAGGCGCTGTTCGGCGCGATCGAGAGTCCTGACAATTCCACTGGCCTGGATCTGCTCGCCGGCAGCGTGCGCCGCCTGCCTTCGAGCGACGGCCAGGGCCACCGGCTGAAGGTGCCGCATATGGGCTGGAACCAGGTCCACGCCACCGGCCCGCACGTGCTCTGGTCCGGTATCCCCGAGGGCAGCGACTTCTATTTCGTGCACGGTTATTACGTGCATCCCCAGGATCCCGCGCTGATCGCGGCGCGGACGGGCTACGGCATCGATTTCGCGTCGGTGATCGCCCGGGGTGCACTGTTTGGCGTCCAGTTCCATCCCGAGAAGAGCCAGCATGCCGGTCTGGCACTGCTGGCCAACTTCGCCCATTGGGATGGTGGCGAGAGTGTGCGTCGATGAGGGAGAAGACATGTTGCTGATACCCACGATCCATCTCCGCGCAGGCGTGTGCGTGGATGCGCTGGCACCCGAGCAGGTGAGGACGGACGATCCGGTCGGCGTCGTATCGGCCTGGGCAGAGGCCGGGATCGGCCGCCTCCAGGTCAACGATGTCGACGGCAACGAGGGGCGTGCGGCGAACGCCGCTCTCATCAGCGAGATCGTCGCCGAGCTGCCCGACCTCACGATCCAGGTTGGCGGTGGAATCCGCGACGAGGATACGGTGCAGGCCTATCTGGAGGCGGGTGCGCACTACGTGGTGATCGGCATGCGCGCCCTGAGTGCGCCTCATCTGCTGCGCGATCTGTGTCTGGAGTATCCGGGCCATGTGCTGGTCGCGCTCCAGGCCCACGAAGGCCGCCTCGATGCCGACGGCTGGTCGAAGCTGGCAAACCAGGATGCCGTGGAGCTCGGCCAGCACTTCGAACGCGATGGCGTCGAGGGGATCATCTACCATGATGCCGGCGGCAAGGATGGGGGGTTCAACCTCGATGCGGCCCGCCGCTTCGCGCAGGAACTGACCATCCCGGTGCTCGCCGCCGGGCCCGCCGGGGCCTGGAAGGAACTCAAGGCGCTCGCCGGCGACGAGGACGCGGTGGCCGGCGTGGTGGTGAGCGAAGGCCTGCCCGACGCCGACTTCGACATCGCGGCCGCACTCGCCCTCATCGGTGCCGGGGCCTGATCGGATGCCGCTCACCCGTCGCGTCATCGCCTGTCTGGATGTGAACAAGGGCCGCGTACCTCGCGGTGAGCGTCCGGCCTGGATGCCGGACCCGACCGATCCGGTCGCGGTCGCCCGCTATTACGTCGACGAGGGCGCGGACGAACTGTTCATCCTCGATATAACCTCGAGTGCCGAGCGTCGCGACATGATGGCCGAGGTGGTGCATCAGATCGCGCATGAGATATTCATCCCGCTTACCGTCGGCGGCGGTATCCGCTCCATCCAGGACATGCAGCGCATGCTCAATGCCGGCGCCGACAAGGTCGCATTGAATACCGCCGCCGTGCGCGAACCGGGTATCGTCGCAGAAGCGGCGGCCAGGCTCGGATCGCAATGCGTGGTGGTGGCTGTCGATGTGCGACGCTCCGGGCGCAACCCCGGAGACCCGCACTGGGTGGTGTGCACCCACGGTGGGCGCAAGCCGACCCAGATCGATGCCCTGGAATGGATGGAGGCACTCGCCATCGCCGGCGTGGGCGAGATCCTGCTCACCAGTGCCGATCAGGACGGTACCGGGGAAGGTTTCGATCTCGAGCTGCTGCGCGCCGCCGTCGGCCGCGTGGACGTGCCCGTCATCGCTTCCGGCGGCGCCGGCAAGCCGGCCGACCTGGCCGAGGCCATCACCGAGGGCGGCGCCGATGCCGTGCTGGCGACCACGCTGTTCCATTCTCTAGAGCACGCGATACCCGACGCCAAGGCGCATCTCGCTGCTGCGGGCATCCCGGTCCGGCGTTGAGTCAGGCGCTGGGCGATTCGGCCCCCTGCGCGTTACAATACGAGGCCCGGCAGACTTCGTCCGCCCGAATCATTCATCTGGAGTCATCCCATGGGATTTGGTGGAATCAGCATCTGGCAACTGCTCATCCTGCTTTTGATCGTCGTGCTCGTGTTCGGCACCAAGCGTCTGCCCGGTATCGGCAAGGATCTGGGTGATGCGGTGAAAAGCTTCAAGCACGCGATGGATGCCGGCGAATCCGGCCGTGTGTCCGGCACCACTGAAAAGCACGAGACGACGAACGAGACCGAGGAAGACAAACCCGCGGACAAGTCCTGAGCGACTGATCCATGTTCGATATCGGTTTCTGGGAGCTCATCCTTATCGGGGTCATCGCGCTCGTCGTGTTCGGTCCCGAGCGCCTGCCGGCGATCGCTACCCGCATCGGCCATTGGGTAGGTCGCGGTCGCGCCCTGATGCGCGCCGTGCAGATGCAGCTCGAGCAGGAGCTGGAAGCGAGCAAGACGAGCATCAC
This sequence comes from uncultured Pseudomonadota bacterium, assembly GCA_963739695.1. GTDB lineage: Bacteria > Pseudomonadota > Gammaproteobacteria > Natronospirales > CAVUBB01 > CAVUBB01. Next base: position 179,063 of record CAVUBB010000023.1, read on the forward strand.
CGCTTCGTCTGCCCCGACCAGGCCCACCGAACCCGCGCGCGAAGAGGCTGCCGATAAGGCCCAAGATGCATCCGCGGCGCCGGAATCAGGCGACGCGCCGGAAGACAAGTCGTGAGCGAGCCTGCAGCGGACGCGGCGACTTCGACGCCGCTGCTTGCCCATCTGATCGAACTGCGCCGTCGTCTGCTCATCGCGGTGGTCTCGGTGCTGGTCATCTTCATCGCGCTGGCACCGTTTGCCGATCGCCTGTTCCGGTTCGTGGCGCTGCCCATGATCCGGCGCATGCCGGCGGGTACGAGCATGGTGGCCACGGAAGTGGCCTCGCCTTTTCTGACGCCGTTCAAGCTGGCGCTGGTGGCGGCGATATTTCTTGCCGTACCGATCCTGCTCTATCAGATCTGGGCATTCATAGCCCCGGGCCTGTACAAGAGCGAACGCCGTCTGGTCGTGCCGCTGCTGGTGTCGAGCACGATATTGTTCTACCTCGGCGTGGCCTTCGCCTATTTCATCGTCTTCCCGATGATGTTCGCCTTCTTCACTTCAGCGGCGCCTCAGGGTGTCACCGTGATGACGGACATCAACAATTATCTCGACTTCGTGCTCACGATCTTCTTCGCCTTCGGTCTCGCCTTCGAGATGCCGGTAGCCACCGTGTTGATGGTCTGGGCCGGCTTCATCACGCCCGGCTGGCTGCGCAGCCACCGCCCCTATGTGCTGGTGCTGGTATTCACCGTCGGCATGCTGCTGACGCCGCCGGATGTGATCTCGCAGACCTTGCTCGCGGTACCGATGTACTTCCTCTACGAGTTCGGCATCATCCTCGCCCGCATCCTCGTGCCCGGCTCGCGCGAGGTCGACAAGCAGCGTGAAGAGCAAGGCCAGTAAGCGCCCGTTGCACCAGGCGCTGTTCAATCTCACCTATAAATAGTCTCCCAACGCCCGCTTGGGTATCGTCGTCGTCCGCCCGGAGTTGACGGCGGCGCGCCAAATCAGGAATCCTTGCGGGAATTTTGCCGAAGAGCATCGGGGAGTCGAACAGATATGAGTAACGCAAACGAGCGTACGCAGGCGCAGTTCCTTGGCCACCCTCGTGGTCTCGCCACCCTGTTCTTCACCGAGATGTGGGAGCGCTTCAGTTTCTACGGTCTGCGCGCGATGCTCATCCTGTTCCTTGTCGACGCGGTCCAGACCGGGCGCGGGGGGCTGGGGCTCGACGATCAGACCGCGGCCGGCATCTACGCGCTCTATGTCGGTTTCGTCTATCTGATGTCACTGCCGGGAGGCTGGGTTGCCGATCGGCTGATCGGGCAGCAGAACGCGGTCTGGTACGGCGGTATCTTCATCGCCATCGGCCAGTTCCTGCTCGCGATCCCGTTGGGGCTGAGCACCGCCGTCTCGGGTCTGGTGATGATCGTCATCGGCACCGGTCTGCTCAAGCCCAATGTGAGCACCATCGTCGGTTACCTGTATCCGGAAGGCGGTGCGCGCCGCGATGCCGGTTTCGCCATCTTCTATTCCGGCATCAATCTCGGCGCCTTCATCGCGCCGCTGGTCGTGAGCCCGATCGCGGAGAACATCAACTGGCATTGGGGCTTCTTCACGGCCGGCTGCGCGATGGTCATCGGTCTGTTCCAGTACCGCACCTTCCAGAAGCATCTCGGCGATGCCGGCGCGCATCCGTCGACATCGGGCGACCCGGTGCGCGATGCCAGGGCAAGGCGGTTCGGCTGGATGGCGGTGATCGCCGTGCTCGCGCTGATCGTCGTGCTCGGCGGTCTGCTCAAGACCGGCGCGCTCAAGATCGACGTCAACACCGTCGCGCAATACACGGGCTGGATCATCTTCGTCGCGGCAGTCCTGTTCTTCGGGGCGGTCCTGTTCTTCGGCGGTCTCGACAGGCAACAGAAGAAACGCGTGCTGGTGATCTTCCTGCTCTTCATCGGCGCGGCGCTGTTCTGGTCGGGTTTCGAGCAGGCGGGTTCTTCGCTCACGATCTTCGCCGACCGTTATACCGACCGGCACATGTTCGGCATGGAGATCCCGGCCGGTATCTTCCAGGCCGTGAACCCGATCTTCATCATCGTGCTCTCGCCGTTCTTCGGTTATCTGTGGGTGTGGCTGGCCAGGCGCAACCTGAACCCTTCGATCCCGCTGAAGTTCGGCCTGGGTCTGATCCAGCTCGGTCTGGGTTTCCTGGTCATGGTCGGCGCCGCGAAGGTCGCCGTCTCCGGTCAGCTCGCGGCACCCACCTGGCTGATCCTGACCTATCTGCTTCATACCACCGCGGAGCTGTGCCTGAGCCCGGTGGGGCTGAGCTCGGTGACCAAGCTCGCCCCGCCCAAGTTCGCGGGGCAGATGATGGGTACCTGGTTCATGGGTGCGGCGCTGGGCAACGTCATCGCCGGGCTGGCCGGCGGCGAGCTCGATCCGTCGAATATCCAGCAGATGCCGGACGTTTTCCTGCAAGTGGTCTATATGACCGTCGGCGCTGGTATACTCTTTGGAGTATTCGCCAAACCGGTACAGCGCTATCTGATCGGTGAAGGTATCGACTAAGAGATTTCCGGTCCCTTGGTCGGGGGACGATTGGTCTTGTCCCCCAAGCCAGCAGCGGGCAGTTTACTGCCCGCTTTTTTATTGGAGCGCAGGTGCCGCTTCTGCGCGGCCCTGCGGCGTGTACGCCGCCCTTCGGGTTGCCAGCCCTTTCGCGTCCAACTGCGTTGCGTACCTTGACAAGGGCTACGGCCATTGCCTGCGGTACGCGCCTTGCTGGACACGAAAGGGCTGACAACAGAGCTCGCGCAGAAGCGGCACCTGCGCTCCTTGAAAGCGGGCTGGGTGAAGAACAACTACGGCTGCCAATCTCCTTGGTGGATCCTTGCGGCACGGACCTTGCTGGACACCGATGTGCTCACAACAGGCTTCGCGCATAGACCCCTTCCGCGCTCCGTCCAGAGTGCGAAGCTCTTCCAAGGAGCACTTCCAGTATGAGAGCGGGCCGGTGGAATTCAGATCGGCCGCGATGCTGCTGAGAGCCGTTCGGCGATTCGCGGGAAGCGGGGTAAGAGGAATAAGCGCCGGGCACCAGCGATGGTGCCCGGCGCTTATCGGTCAGGCGTCTGCGCCGGTCTGCTGCCCCAGCTTCTCGATCCAACGGTAGAGCAGGTAGGTTACCGCCACGAAGGCGATGCCGCCGATCCAGATCGAGGCCTTCTGGAAGCCGGCACCGACCAGCGCGATCGGGGTCGCGTTGCCCGAGAAGGCGACCACCGCGGCGAACACGACTCCCAGCAGGCTCTCGCCGACGATCAGGCCCGATGCCAGCAATACGCCGAGCTGCTTGGTCGCATCCGGTTTGCTGCTGCGTTCGGCACGGCGGTTGAACCACCAGCCGACGACGGCACCCACCACGACCATCAGCGTGGTCGAGGTGGGCAGGTAGATGCCCAGGCCCACTGCGAGCGGCGGCAGCCGTACACCCTTGGTGGTGTATTTCAGAGCCCCGTCGGCGACGATGCACACGCCGCCGATGATCGCGCCCATGCCGATCAGCGACCAGTCGATGTTGTTCTGGATCACGCCCTGGGCGAGCGCCGAGATCAGGCCCGCCTGCGGCGCCGGCAGGGCGCGCGCCGGATCCACGCCCGGGGCGCCGAGGAAACCGTAGGCGTGATTGAGCAGATCGAGCACGGGCGGGATGATGGCCGCGCCGGCAAGCACGCCGATGACCAGCGCCCACTGCTGCTTCGAGGGCGTGGCATCGACGAGCTGTCCGGTCTTGAGGTCCTGCAGGTTGTTGTTGGCGATGGAAGCGACGGCGAACACGATCGAGGTGACGAACAGCGCGAAAGCCACCAGCGCCTTGCCCGACTCCGCCGGCATCAGCGCTTTCACGCCCAGCACCAGCAGCAATGCGGCGACCACCACCACCAGGATGCCGATGCCGGAAAGCGGGCTGTTCGACGAACCGATCAGGCCGGCCATGTAGCCGCATACCGTCGAGACCAGGAAACCCATCACCACCACGAAGACCAGGCCGCCAAGCGTGAGCAACAGGGCGTGCGAGCCCAGACCGCTGACCACGCCGAAGTGCCAGAGCAGCCACGCGACCGGGATCAGGCAGACGAAGGAGACCAGGCCGACCATGCCGATGGAGATGTCATGCTCGGTGCGGTCCAGGGTGTGCAGCTGACCCGCCTTGCGCACCTTGGAGGCCGCCATCGCACCGGCGAGACCGCCGATGACGGGCTTGACCAGCGTGCCCAGGGTCCAGATCGCGGCCACGCCGATAGCGCCGGCGCCGACGAAGCGCACATAGTGATCCCAGGCGCCTTGCGCGATATCGGAAGCCGATCCGCCAAGCGCATGCGCCATGGTGAAGTGCGGCACCAGCCAGCCCCAGCCGATGAACGCGCCGATGAGCATCGCAACGCCCACCGACAGCCCCACCAGGTGCCCGATCGCGAACAGCGCGAAGGAGAGGCTGAAATCGTAGCCTGTGGAGCCGCCCTTGCCGCCGACATGGAAGTACTGCGCCACGTCAGAGGCGAAGACTTTCGTCTGCACCACGATATAGAACACCGCGGATACGACCGACCCGACGATGACTGCCTTCAATCCGGAGCCGCCCGACTCGACGGATTCGGCAGCCTCTTCGGACGCGGGGTTGGAGCCGACCTTGAGGACTTCCGCGCAGGCCACGCCTTCCGGATAGGGAAGGTCCGAGTTGGTTACCAGCGCGCGGCGCAGCGGGATGGTGTACATCACGCCGAGGATGCCACCGGCGGCGCAGATCGCGAAGGAGATCCAGAACGGGAAGCCCGTCCACCAGCCGACGATGATCAGCCCCGGCAGCACGAAGATGATGGATGACAGCGTGCCGGCGGCGGAAGCGACCGTCTGCACGATGTTGTTCTCCTGGATCGTGGCGTTGCTAAAGTTCCGCAGGATCGCCATCGAGATCACCGCGGCGGGGATCGAGGTGGAGAAGGTGATGCCGGCCTTGAGGCCGAAATACACGTTCGCCGCGGTGAAGATCACCGTGATGATGATGCCGATGATCAGCCCGCGGAGCGTGAGTTCGGTGAGTGCGCCGTCAGTGGGGCGCGATGCGGTATTCACTGGTGGTTCCCCCGATTGCCAGTAAGCTTTCGCTCCGGCCGGCGGACGGAGCCTCTCCCTCCGGCGCGGTCACCGGGGTTGGCCAGTACCATAGCCTATCTCCGTTCAGGTGTCTTGCCGGGACGGCGCCGCAATGCGTGCGACAGCGCGTGCCCCGGCCTGCGCCGGCGGGCCGCCCCGGACATCCTGTCCAGCCTCCCGACCGCGATATTGGCGTGCCCGGACCGGCGGCGTATCCTGCAGGACTCTTTTCGTCTGGCCTTCGTATCCGGAGACGTCGCCGCCATGGCTGAAGCCGTCAGTGCGCTCAAGCTCACCGCTGCCTTTCTCGTGGTCTATGTGGTCTGGGGGTCGACTTTTCTCGGCATCCGCCTCGCTGTGCACGACCTTCCGCCGGCGCTGCTCGCGGGTACTCGCTTCATCGTCGCCGGCCTGGCACTCGGGCTCATCGCTCGCCTGCGCGGCCAGGCCCTGCCGCCACGTCGGCGCGAATGGGGCGATGCCGCGCTCATGGGCCTGCTCATGATCGTCGCCGGCAACGGCCTGGTGACCTGGGGCGAGCAGTGGGTGCCGTCGAACCTCTCGGCACTGATCGTGACCACCTCGGCGCTGTGGATCGCCTGGTTCGGCACCTTCGGTCCGCGTGGGCATGCGCTGAGCGCGCGGGTGAAGATGGGTCTGGTGATCGGCTTTGCCGGCGCGGTGCTGATGCTGGTGCCGGGGCCGGGGCACCGCTTCGCGCCCGGCAACCTGGCCGCGGAACTCGCGATCCTCGGCTCGACCGTCTGCTGGGCGGCGGGGGCGATGTATGGCCGTTCGCTGAATCTGGAGACGCCGCCACTCATGTTCACGGCCATCCAGATGTTCGTGGGCGGCATCGTGCTGTTTGCCCTGGGCTTGGCCACGGGCGAGGCCACGCGCTGGCACTGGACGCTGCAGGGCATCGGCGCGCTCGTCTATCTCACGCTGTTCGGTTCGTGCCTGGCCTATACGACCTATGTCTGGCTCTTGCGCCACGCCACGCCCGACAAGTTATCGACCATCTCCTACGTCAATCCGATGATCGCGCTGCTGCTGGGCTGGTGGGTGCTGGACGAGCGCCTCAGCGGTCCGCGCCTGGCCGGGATGGTGGTGATCCTCGCCGGCGTGATCCTGGTCACTGCGCGTTCACGCAAGCCCGCCTGAGCAGGCGCTCTTCTCAATCGGTATCGAACTGCTCCCACCAGTGATGCGGGGGCGGTTGTGGCGTGGCGATCGCGGGCACGTCGCGGGCGCCGCGCAGCACTACATACAGCGCGAGCCCGTCTTCGGCGTCGATCTGCAACACCTTGCGGAAAGTATCCGGCGTGGGGCCGGGGAAGAAGGCCACGGCCGAAGGCGGCGCCGGACGGTGTTCGGGCAGATATTTCACGTTCACCAGCAGGTAGTCGCCCGGCTTGATGTCGCCGTCGTCAATGCGCCGGTAGAGATCGCGCGCGCTGCGCACCCAGGGCATGGGTCCGCCGAGTTCATACAGCGTCATCGAACGCGGCCAGCGGTAGGCCACGATCTTGTGTCCCGGGTTGGCGGCGAGCTCGTCGCGGATGCGGCTGAATTGCGCCGCGCCGCCGATATCGCCCGCATGCCCGGGCAGCCAGAAAAACACCGCGCCCGCGAACACGCCGATCATCAGCAGCGCCAGGCCGGCGAGCGCATGGCGGGCGCGCCGCGCCCAGACCTCTTTCCACAGGCCTTCGATGCCGATCAACATCAGTGCCACATAGGCCGGCGCCGCGGGCAGGATGTATTTGCCCTGCTTGGATTGCGAGATCGAGAAGAAGACGAGCGTGAACAGGGCCCAGCTCAATACCAGGCGCACGCTGCGCTCGTCACGCCGGCGCCATGCGAAATAGAGGCCGAACGGCAGCAGGAGTGAGCCGGGCGCAAAATCGCCCCAGATGGTGGTGGCGTAGAACCACCACGGATGGCCGTGATCGAAACCGACCAGGAAGCGGGTGAAGTTCTGGTAGATCACCACCGCCTTGATGAACGGCCAGCCCACCGTGGCGCCGGCCGCCAGATACCAGGGCAGGTTGAACAGCAGGATGAGCGCGATACCGCGCAGCCAGGCCATCGGCCAGGCCAGTGCCCACAGACGTTGCCAACGCTGGCGCAGGTCCGTGCCTTGGCGCCACGCGCTCCAGACCATCTCCAGGCCCATGGGCACCAGCGTGAGCACGATGCCCACCGGCCCTTTCGCGGCCATGGCCAGGGTCGCGCCCAGCCACAGTTCCCAGGGAAAGCGTTTGTGCCCCTCCGCACGAAAGCCGGCGAACCCTGCCCAGGCGATCGCCACGCCCAGCACCAGCAGACTGTCCGACTGGGCGGTGAAGAAACTGTAGAGCGCGACGGGCAGCGCGGTGGCGACGACAACGGGCAGGAATGCGGGCCACGCCGGGAACAGACGGCGGTTGAGACGCGGCAGCCACAAGATCCAGGCGATGAACGCGAGATAGCCCGGCAAGCGGATCGCTGCCGGAATTGGCAGGCCCGCGGCGTGGCCGGCCAGGCCCAGCCAGAAATACAGCGGGGGATATTCGATATAGGGCAGGCCGTTCTTGACCGGAATCAGATACTGACCCGAAGTCATCATCTCCCGGACCGCTTCGGCGAAGCGCGGTTCCATGGAAGGGATCGGACCATGGTTGAACAGCCCCACCGCATAGATGAGGGCGATCACGCCACTGAGTATCCACAGGCTGCGCGGGAGCGGATTAGGGTCGGACATGGTGTGCTGGGAGTGGCTGCGACCGCAGAATTCTAGCACTCGCGGCGGGTCGGCCCTAGGCGTTGCGCGGATCGATATCGAGGCGGCGCAGCCGCGCGCGGAATTGATGGTAGGTGAGGCCGAGCAGACCGGCGGCCTGCTTCTGGTTGTAGCGGGCAGCGGCCAGGGCCTCGCGTATGAGTCGCGTCTCGATCTGTTCGAGGTGCGCCTTCAGGTCCATGGGCATATTTGGCGTCGTCTTCGGCGGGCTCGCGCTCGGCGCCGCAGCGGTGTCCGCCGGCACAGTGGGCGCGAGCCGGAAAGGCGAGGCGAACGGGTCGACCACGATCTCGGCCACTGGCATGTCCGAGGGCTCGTTGCGATACACGGAACGCTCGATGGCATTCTTGAGCTCGCGCACGTTGCCCGGCCAGGCATGCGTGCGCAGGGTCTCGATGGCTGCGTCGCTGAAACCTGGGAAAAACTCGCGCTCCAGTTCGCGCGTAATCTCGAGCGCGAAGTGTTCGGCCAGCGCCATGATGTCTTCCGGGCGGGCGCGCAACGGCGGTACCGTGAGCACCTCGAACGCGAGCCGGTCGAGCAGGTCGGCGCGGAATCCGCCGGCCTCCACCAGCGCGGGCAGATCGGCGTTGGTGGCGCCGATCAGGCGCACGTCCACCTGGATGGTCTCGTCGCCGCCCACACGTTCGAACTCGCCGTATTCCACCGCGCGCAGGATCTTCTCCTGCACCCGCAACGAGACGGTGGCCAGCTCGTCAAGGAACAGGGTCCCGCCGTGTGCGCGCTCGAAGCGTCCGGTGTGGCGACGACTGGCCCCGGTGAAGGCGCCGGCCTCGTGTCCGAACAGTTCGCTTTCCAGCAGGCCCTCGGTCAGGGTCGCGCAATTGAGCTTGATGAAGGGCGCTTCCCAGCGCGGGGAGAGATAGTGCAGGCGTTCGGCGATCAGCTCCTTGCCGGTGCCGCGCTCGCCGATGACCAGCGCCGGCTTGTCGATCCCGGCCACGCGCGAGGCCTGCTCGAGCAGCGCGAGGAAGGCGGGCGACTCACCGATCAGCTGTCCGGCTTCGGTTAAGGGTCTGAAGCTGTTCATCTGTGCCAGAATATAGCCGAAAAAACCGATAAATAGTCAAAAAAGCTAACAACGGCGGTGGTGAATATTTCACCATCGCCTGATTCGATCTATATAAATCAATTAGTTACGAAATAATCAAAAACTTGGCACGCTTTCTGCCTTGTCTATAAGCAAACGGACATCGGTCCGCGCGACTGAAATCAACGAGACGAGGACGAAGATCATGGGCATCTTTTCCAGAATGAGCGACATCATCAATTCCAACATCAATGCGATGCTGGACAAGGCGGAGGATCCGGAAAAGATCGTCCGCCTCATCATCCAGGAGATGGAAGACACCCTGGTCGAGGTGCGTTCGGCCGCCGCTCGCGCGATCGCCGACAAGAAGGAGCTGGCGCGCAAGATCGCCGCGGCCGAGCGCGAAGAAGCGGAATGGGAGCGCAAGGCGGAACTGGCGATCAGCAAGGGCCGCGACGACCTGGCCAAGGCCGCGCTGGTGGAGAAGGCCGCCCTGGGCGAGACTGCGACAGCCATGCGCGAACAGTTCGAGCATGTCGAGCAGGGTCTGGCCAAGCTCAATGACGATATCGGGCAGCTTCAGGCCAAACTGGCCGACGCCAAAGCCCGGCAGAAGGCGCTGGTGGTGCGCGGCAACACCGCCACCCACCGTTTGCAGGTGCGCAGCCGCCTCAACGACGAGCGTATCGACGATGCACTCTCGCGCTTCGAGCATTTCGAACGCAAGATGGAGCATGTCGAAGGCAAGGTCGAAGCCTTCGATCTCGGGCGCAAGAAGACGCTGCATCAGCAGATCTCCGAGCTCGAATCGACCGAGAGCATCGACAAGGAACTCGCCGCTCTCAAGGAACGCCTTGGGCGCGATCGAGCGGCCAGCCAGAAAGACAAGTAAGTCGGCCGGGAGCCTGACCCATGAGTGACAACATCTTGGCCATCATCATCGTATTCCTCACCGTGGTCGCGCCGTTGTGGATCTTCTTCCACTACGTCACCCGGTGGAAGCAGGCCAAAGGCCTCTCGCGTGAAGACGAGAAGATGCTGGCCGAACTTTGGGAATCGGCGAAGCGCATGGAGAGCCGCATCAATACCCTGGAGACGATCCTCGATTCCGAGGCTCCGGGTTGGAGGAGCAGGACATGAGTACCACTTATCGCGCCAGCGATTACGGGCGTCCGCTGTATCGTGACCCGGAGCGTGGCGTCGTGTTCGGAGTCTGCGCCGGTCTCGCGGAGTACTTCGACCTCAACGTCGGCATGCTGCGCGTGCTCGCGCTGGTGGCCCTGCTCATGCTCAGCATCCCGACCCTGATCGGGTATGCGATCGCGGGTCTGCTGATGAAGGGCAAGCCACTGCGTTATTACGGCAAGCAGGACGAAGCCGCATTCTGGAAATCCGGCAACCGTCAGAACGGATAAGAGTTAGAGCAATGACATCCTATAACGAACCCTATCGCAGTCATCAGCGTCTCTATCGCGATCCGCGTCATGGACGCATCATGGGCGTATGCGCGGGCATAGCCGATTATTTCGGCTTCAATGTTACTGCCACGCGGGTACTGGCGCTGCTGGCGCTGTTGTTCTTCCCGCCCTTCACGTTCCTTACCTATCTGATCCTCGGGTTCGTGCTGCCGCGCAAACCCGAGGAGTTTCACGAAGAGCCCGAAGAACGTTACTTCTGGCAGGGCGTGCGCCGCGCGCCACAGGATACCTTCTCGGATGTCCGCCACCGTTTTCGTGAGATGGAGGTCCGTCTGGGGCGGATGGAGACGTACGTCACATCGGATCGCTACGACCTTGACCGCAAGTTCCGCGACCTCGAAGATAGCTGAGCCCGCACGCGCCCGGTGGCGATAGAAGACCCAGGCAAGAACAAGAACGCATGCAAGGAGTAAGGTAGTGAATCCTTTTGAAATGGTGGTCCTGATCGTGTTCATGGTGATGGTTACTCGCCTCGGACGCGAATTCATCCGCAGCCGGCGCTGGGCCTCCGACCAGCAGTTCACCCAGGCCCAGAACGACCGCCTGCGCTCGCTCGAGGAGCGCGTCAAGGTGCTCGAACGTATCGTCACCGACAAGGGTTACGAGCTGCACGAGAAATTCCGCGACCTGTGAGCCGTCCCGCGCGAGCGGCTCCCACAATCCGCACCTGAAACCTGCTAACGTATCCGGGCAGACGCGGCGAACTCCGCCACAGGGGGCGGCATGATCCTCACCGAGATGCCAAGGCTACAGGATCCGGAATTCACCCGGCATTTCTATCAGCGCTGGGGGCGGGAGAATTTCGTCATCGACGCCCGCACCGACTTCGCCGCGTACGGACCCTACCGCCAGTGCCTGTCGATCAAGACCACCTGGAGCGGCGCCGAAGAGTATTACATCGGCGAAGCTACCCTGGCCGTGAGACCCGATCGCTATCTGGTGCTGAACGAAGGACGCGTGTACGGGAGTCTGATCGAGGCCACCGCTCCGGTGGAAAGCTTCGCCGTCTTCTTCCGTCCCGGCATGGCGGCCGGGATGGTCGATACGCTCAAGCGCACTACCGATTCCCTGCTCGACGACCCCGAGCCTCGCGATCATCTTGCGCCCGAATTCATCGAGCGGTTCTCTCCCCACGATGGCCTGGTCACCCCCGGCTTGCGCGCGATACGTGATCGCGTGCGCGAGGGGAGTTGCTCCGAAGCCTGGCTGGAAGAGAAGCTGCAGCTGTTGCTGGAGCGGTTGTTGCTGCGCGAGGCCCTGTTCGAACCTCAGATCCGGACACTCCCGGCGGTTCGCGCCAGCACCCGGCGCGAGCTTTACCGGCGTCTGTGCCGCGCACGCGACTTCATCGAGAGTTGCCATGCGAAACCCCTGGACCTGGCGCGGGTCGCCGGCGTGGCCTGCCTTTCGCCATATCATTTCCTGCGCCTGTTCCGCGCCTGCTTCGGGGTCACGCCACACCGCTACCTTACCGACCGCCGGGTCGACGCGGCCGCACTTGCCATCCGCGAGGGTGCGGACGATCTCGGTGCCGTGGCCGACCGCGTCGGGTTCGAGTCCCGCAGCACCTTCTATCGCAGTTTCAAGCGCCGACTGGGTATCGCTCCGAGCGACTATCTGCGCCGCGCTCGCCCTGGCGCCTGACGCGTGCGCGACGGGCAGGGCTTATAATCCCCGTTCGCTCCGCGCACCGTGTGAACCATGAACTACCGCCACGCCTTCCATGCCGGCAATGCAGTCGATGTGTTCAAGCACGCCGTCCTGATCGGCCTGCTCGAGGCACTCATCCGCAAGCCGGCTCCGTTCGCGTATCTGGAGACGCACGCCGGTTGCGGTTGTTACGACCTCGATGGTGCCGAGGCCCGCCGCAGCGGAGAAGCCGAGCAGGGCATACAGGCTCTGTTCCGCGCCGGGCCGGGTCCCGGCGCGCTGCTCGTGCGCCTGCTCGATATCGTGGGCAGTGTGCAACCTGCAGGGTCCGCACCCGGGCGCGTACACCGCTATCCCGGTTCCCCGCTGATCGCCGCCACACTGGCGCGTTCTCAGGACCGGCTGATACTCGCGGAGCTGCATCCCGACGATCACCGTGCGTTGCATGCGCATCTGTGTGCCGATCGCCGCGTCGCGGTCCATCACATGGACGGCTACCAGTTGCTCAAGGCGTTCCTGCCGCCGCCCGCCAAGCGCGGCCTGGTACTCATCGACCCGCCCTATGAGCGGGCCGACGAATTCGAGTGCCTGCACGAGGCCCTCGAAAGCGCGCTCCGGCGCTGGGCGAACGGGATCTACGCGGTCTGGTATCCGGTGAAGGCCGATGCGCAGGCCACGGCGTTCCTGCGCCGGCTCGAGCGCAGCGGCTTGCGCCGGATCATGCGCGTGGAATGTGTGTTCGATCCGAGCGGACCGGGCCTGCAGGGCAGCGGCATGGTACTGATAAACCCGCCCTGGCGCATCGAGGAGACACTCGAGCCGATGCTCACCCGCCTGCGCGAGGTCTTCGGGAACCCGCGCTCACGGATGGAATGCGAGTGGCTGGTGCCGGAATGAAATCTTTGACACCCTGGGCCGCGCTCTCTATATATGGGCCCCCAGCCGCCTGTCAGGAGTGAGCATGTCTTCAAGCCCGCGCGCGACCACTGAAGCACAGAAGCAGGTGCGCCGCGCCAGCCTCGTCGATGCCGCTGAAGCCTTGTTCGCGGAATCCGATCACCGCTTCGAGGGCGTGAATGTGATCGATGTGGCGCGCCGCGCCGGGGTGGCCAAGGGCACGGTATATCTCTACTTCGCGAGCAAGGAAGAACTGTTTCTCGCGCTCTACGAGCGCGAACTGGAGCGCTGGCATCAGGCGCTCGACGCCGCGCTCGCCGAAGATGCCACGCGCAGCAGCATCGCCACTTTTCTGGATGCGCTCGGCACCAGTCTGGAACAGCGCCCGGCACTGATGCGGTTGATCGCCATCGTGCACAGCGGTCTGGAACGCAATGTCCGTGCCGAAGTTCTCGCCGAGTTTCGCGAGGGCCTGCGTGGCCGCCTGGAAGCGACCGGCAGTACGCTCGAACGCTTCCTGCGTTTCCTCAAGCCCGGCCAGGGCGCGCGCCTGCTTCTCGATATCGATGCCTTCATCATCGGCCTCCAGCATCTGGCCGATGCGCCGCCGGCGCTTGCTTCGGTATTGGCGCGCCCGGAGATGGCCCTGTTCAGGATCGATCTCGGCACTCACCTGCTGGGCCGGGTCGAGGCCCTGCTGGTCGGCATGGCCTACGCCGGTAAATATCACCTGCCCGGCTGAACCTCTCCGCGTCGCGACACCCACGCCCAGACCAGCGTGCAGCGGGCGGGTTCGCCGCCTGATGCATCGGTGATCCTCACCGGCACCGCCACTTCCCCGCGCGACTCGTCGCGGATCCGGGCGCCGCTGTCCGGCGTCAGCATCGCCTGCGCGGTCAGTCCCCCCTGCGCGCGGCTCACGTAGTCGATCTCCATGCGCTTGAGCAGGGGTAGCTGGTCGGGCGCAAGATTCATCCCGAACACCAGGCCCGAGGCGGTCTCGGCGAGCAGCGCCAGCGCTGCCGCATGCACGCCGCCGATGTGGTTGCGTACCCGCCGGCGCGCACGCAGCCGGATGAGGCATCGCCCCTCATCGAGTGCCTCGATCTCCAGTCGCGCGGTGCGCACGAAAGGGATCGCCAGTCCGAGCATCCGGGTCACAGCCCAGGGCCGCAGGCTGCGTGGCAGCATGTTCAGGCGGTCCAGATTGCGCTGAAGCGGGTTTCGCTGCTTGATCATGGCTTGCGTATCCGTGTAATTAGCGATTGTGTGCGCTGCCTGCGCCGTTGCAGTATCGCCATACCATCGCCAGGTCGGCGAGGGGAGGTCGCGGCTGGTCCGCGGCAGCGGTGCGTACAGGGAGGCGGCCTTGGCCTATACCCGGTTCAAGGAAAGCATACTGGACTTCTTTGCGCCCTTGCGCGTGCGTATCATCTCGCTCGTGCTGCTGGCTGTCCTGCCCGCTGTCGCCACCATCATCGGTTCCACCGTGATCCACCGTCGGCAAAGCGTCGAACATGCCCGTGCACAAGCGAAGGTCGTGGCGGTACTCGAGGCGCGACGCCTGGGTTCGCTGGTCGATTCGGTGGAGCTGCTGGTCGCAGCCCTCGCCAAAGTGGATGCCGTGACGCGCGGCGATCCCACGGTCTGTAGCCGGCAGCTGCAATCCCTGTTGGCCGCATCATCCGCGCTGGCGAACCTGGGCCGGGCGGATCTCCAGGGCCGGATCGAGTGCGCCGCCGCGCCGACCGGGCGCGCCGTGTATCCGCCCCTGGTCGCGGCGGCAAGCCCCGGCGGCTTCTCCCTCAGCGACGGCGTGCTGGGCCCGCAAGGCGGCGATAACCTGGTACTGGCACATAAGCTGCCGGCGCGGGACGCGGTCCTGTTCTTCGTCTTCCGTCTGCGCTGGGTACGATCGCTGACGGCCGCCAATCTGCCTTTTGGCACCGTGCTCACGGTGCATTCAGCGGCCGGTGACGTAGTCACTCAGCTGCCCATCGGCGTGATGCAGCCCACGGCCGAGTACACCGAGCACGCCAGCGCCGCGCCTCCGGAGGACCCGTTGCTGTCGCTGCGCAGCGATATCACCAGAGGACGCTGCGCGGATGCCACCCAGATCTGCACGAGCGAAGGCGTGGTTCTCGGCCAGGTGACGGTGAGCGTGCCCCTGCAGGCGATCTATGCGGAGAGCGACTATCTGCTGGCGCGCGATCTGAGTCTGCTCGGCGCGCTCAGTCTGCTTTTCGTCGTCGTGGCCTGGGTCGGCAGCGATCGCTTCGTCCTGCGCGGCGTACGCAGGCTGCTCGGTTCCGTGCAGCGAATCCGCGGCGGTGATCTTGCGGGACGTGTCGGCATGCACGGACGCGGCGAGATCGCGGAGCTGGGCCGCGGCTTCGATCTGATGGCCGAGGATCTGGCGCGGCGCGAACGCGAAATCCACGAACATCTGGGCAGGGTCGCCCGGCTCAATCGCGTCTATCGGGTCCTTACCGGCATGAACAGCGCGGTGATGCGCCTGCACGATCGAGATGCATTGTTTGTGGAGGTTTGTCGGATCGCCGTGGATCAGGGCGGTTATCCGCTGGCCTGGGTCGGTGTGCCCGAGTCCGATAGCGGGCTGCTCACGCCCGTTGCGAGTCTGGGCAGCGGACGTGCCTATCTCGAAGAGATCGCCGTATCGGCCAGCCAGCACGAGCGGCTCGGACGCGGGCCGAGCGGCATGGCCTACCGCTCGGGGCGGCCGCGCATCTGCAACGACATCGCGCACGCGCCCGAGATGGCTCCCTGGCGCGACGCGGCTGCGCGCCACGGCCTGCGTGCGTCCGCTGCATTCCCGCTGCGTTGCGAACACGCGGTGGTCGCGGTGCTCACGATCTATGCCGGCGAGACCGGTCATTTCGATGCCGACGAGGCACAGCTGTTCACCGAGGTGGCGAGCAATATCAGTTACGCGCTCGAGCATATAGCCAGTCTCGGCAAGTTGAACTTCATGGTGAACTTCGACGCGCTCACGGGACTGCCCAACCGGCTGCTGTTCGAGGACCGGGTGCAGCAGGCGCTGGCGCGTGCGGCGATCGACCGCCGCGCGGTGGCGGTCGCGGCGATCCAGATCAACGAACTGGAACGGATCAACGATGTCCATGGCTTCGCCACCGGCGACGACATCCTCAAGCAACTGTCCCAGGCTCTGGAGGTACATCTGCGCGAGGGCGATACGCTCGCGCGTATCGGCGGGCAGACCTTCGGCGTCATGCTCGACGACATGCAGGCCGAGCAGGACAGCTTCACCGTCATGCGGCGGATCATGCAGACATTCCCGATCAATGTGCAGGCCGGTAACGAACAGATCAGCCTCACCGCGCGCGCGGGCATCACGGTCTATCCGGGCGACAGCGAATCGGCGGCCGACCTTGTCCGGCATGCCGAACTCATCCTGCATACCGCCCAGGGCAATGACGGCACCGGCTATCATTTCTATTCGCCGGAGGTAGATCGCGCCACGCGCGAACGCTACCAACTCGAGCATGATCTACGCACCGCCCTGGAGCGTGGCGAGCTTGTGCTGCACTATCAGCCGATCGTGCAGATCCCCACGCGCAAGGTCGTAGCCATGGAAGCGCTGGCGCGCTGGCAGCATCCTTCCCGGGGTAACATTCCGCCAGTCGAATTCATCCCGATAGCGGAGAAAGCGGGGCTGATAACGGCTCTCGGCGAATGGGCCATGCGCACGGCCTGCAGGCAGGGCTTCGCCTGGCATGAGCGAGAGCTGTTCGAAGGGCGCATAGCGGTCAATGTCTCGGCGCTGCAACTCTACGAGCAGGGTTTTGCCGCGCGCATGCGCGATATGGTCGGCGCCATGGATCACCGGCCGTTGCTCACATTCGAAGTGACCGAGACCCAGTTGATGCACGATGTGGATCACGCCGTCGGTCTGCTCAGCGAACTTCAGGAGCTGGGCTTCGAGATAGCGGTGGACGATTTCGGAACCGGCTATTCGTCGCTGAGCTATCTCAACCGCTTACCGCTCAATCAGGTCAAGATCGACCGCAGCTTCGTCACCGACCTGTGCACGGACACCACCGCGGCAGCGGTCGCGCGCAGCATCATCGCGCTCTCTCACAGCCTGAAACTCACGGTGGTGGCGGAGGGCGTGGAGACCGAAGAGCAGTTCCAGTTTCTTGCCGCACTGGGGTGCGATCGCGCTCAGGGCTATCTCTTCAGCCGTCCGTTGCCGGCTGAAGAGATCGAGCATTATCTGTCGGGCTGATGCCTTACCAGAACGAGAAACGGACCGGTCGGTCGCCGCCGAGGTTGCGTTCCTTGCGGCGTGCGCGCATGCGCTCGTGGAGTTCCTGGCGTTTTGCGGCCAGCCAGTCTTCACGGTTGACCGAGCCGCCATGGCGGGCCGCTTCCTGGTCACGAAACTGACAGAACTCCTGATAGGCGTCCATCTCGCTCTGCAGGGCCTCGAGTACCAGTTCCACCATGATCGCATCGTCGAGGAAGCCCAGACCTGGCACTTCGTCGGGGATCAGGTCCTGGGGATCCGCGAAATAGGCCAACGCGCTCAGGACATGGCTGCGGTCCTCTTCGGGGAGTGCCCATTCTTCGTCTTCGGTCATCGCCACCATCGTGCCGAGCTGATCGAGACGGGTGCGGACGAAGGCAGGGATGTCGCGTCCGTCGAGTTTGCCGAGCAGGGCACGGGCGGAGGTGATGATGGCCTGTGGCGGACTGGTCTGCGCCACCTGAGTGGCCTTTGCCATCGCTTCGCGGAAATGTTCGAGGTCTTTGTCGCCGAGTTCAAAACAGACAGTCAGACTCATCTTTGCTCACCTTGTTGGCCGATCCACGCCACACCCGCCATGTCTGGCGAGGCTCCAGAGCGCAAAGACTACCATGCCTTCGTGACTTTGCCAGCGGGCGGATTGCCACAGTTGACAAGTATATTGGGGATTGCGCACCATTCGGGTGCTGCACCGCATTATGTGCAGGGATCGGGAAAATGAGAGGGCTTCAGTCCCGCGCGCTTCCGATCCGCATCGTCAGGCGCCGGTTCGGGAACGGCGGTGCCGTCGGGTGAACAAGAATAAACAATAAAGCAGCCTCGTATTTGGCATTGCCGCCCCGGGCGGCATCGGAGCGCCCTGATGAGTATCGACGAGCGGACCCCGCCCGGCCCTTGTGTTGCCGTGCTTGCCGCCTGTCCCGACGCTGTGATCCTGTTCTCGCCAGATCGGCTACTCGCGTGTAACCAGGCTGCGTGCGAACTTTTCGCCGTCGACAGCGATACGGAAGTCCTCGCGTCATTGCACAGCAACTGCTACCCGGTGGATTCGATGGGTGCTCCGCAAGCGCTGTCGGCCTGCCTTTCCGGCGCCATCGAAGGCGCCGGCGTGCGTCAGGCCTGTCTGTGCACGCGCGGCGACGGCTCGCGCGTGGAGACAGATCTGGCGATCCATGCGTTCGATTGGGAGGGCGAACGTCTCGGCCTGATAGTGCTGCGTGAACTGGAACGAGACGCCGCGGTCAGCGGCCAGCTTGCAGATGTCCACAAGGGCCAGCTCAGGGCCTTGTTTGCGCACTCGCCGGAAGGCATCGCCATGCTCGCCCCGGACGATCGCGTGATCGACGTGAACCAGCGCTTTCTCGAACTCTTCGGTCTGTCTCGCAAGCAGACCATCGGCCATCTGCTGACCGAACTCATCGTACCGCCGGGCGAGACGGATGGCTCACTGGAACTTACCCGCCGGGCGCTGGCCGGCCAGCCCGTCGCGATCGACACCATCCGTCACACGTGCGACGGGCGCCCGTTGCACGTATCCATCCTCGGCGTGCCGATCACTGTCGGTGAAGAAGTAGTCGGCGTATACGGCATCTACCGCGATATCACGCCCCAGCACAGCGCGTTGGAGGCGCTCGCCGAGAGCGAGGCACGCCTGAGCACGGTGATCCGCAACTCGCCGCTGATCCTGTTCGCGCTGGATGCACAAGGCAAGTTCACCTTCTCCGACGGCATGGCGTTAAGCGGGCTCGGGCTGCAGCCAGGCGAGGTGGTGGGACGCTCCGCGCTCGATCTCTACGGACATCTGCCGGATGTCGCCGCGGACATCCGCCGGGCGCTTGAAGGCGAGTCCGTGATCTCCACGGCCGAAGTCCAGGGCCGCGTGTTCGAGACACAGTACACGCCGGTACGCGACGACAACGACCTCCAGCAGGGCGTGATCGGTGTGGCGCGCGATATCACCGACTACCGCGCGGCCGAGGAACGCCTGGAATATCTGTCGCATCACGATCCGTTGACTGGCCTGGCAAACCGCAGCCTGTTCTATCGCCAGGTCCAACAGGCCATCCGCGAGGCGCGTATCGGCGGGCGCAAAGTCGCGGTGCTCGTGGCCGGGCTGGATCAGTTCCGCAGCCTCAATGACAGTCTCGGCTCGACGGTCGGCGACCGCCTGCTGCGCGAGGTCGCCAAGCGCTTCCGTTCAGTGCTGCGCGATACCGACGTGGTGGCGCGCGTCGGCGGCGACGAGTTCGCCCTGGTCATGCGCAATGCCGAGGGCGACGGGCCTGAAGTGGTGGGTGGCAAACTGGTCGAAGCGTGCCGGCGTCCCTTCGTCGATGCCGGGGTCAATCTCCCGGTCACGGTCAGTGTCGGTGTCGCGCTATACCCGTCTGACGGGACCACCGCTGAAGCCTTGCTCAAGAACGCCGACGGCGCGATGACGCATACCAAGCGTGAAGGCGGCGACAGTATGAGCTTCTACGCGCCGGGCATGGATTCCAACCTGGAGACGCTGGAACTCACCGCGCAGTTGCGCGAAGCCGTTGAGCGCGAAGATTTCGAACTCTACTATCAGCCGATCGTCGACCTCGAATGCGATGAGGTGGTTGCGGTGGAGGCGCTCATCCGCTGGCCGCGGCCCGACGGCATGATCACGCCCGATCAGTTCATCCCGCTGGCCGAGCGGATCGGCCTCATCCAGCGTCTCGGGCGCTGGGTGGTGCGTACCGCATGTGCGCAGGTGGCGGCCTGGCGCGCCACCGGCAACGGGCCTGGCCGCGTGGGCGTGAACCTTTCCGCGCGCCAGTTCCAGGACGAGGGCCTGACCGATTTCGTCGCCGACCAGCTGGCCACCCACGGTCTGCCGCCAGAAGCGCTGCTGATCGAGATCACCGAGAGCACCATGTTCCTCGACCGGCAGCGTACGCGCATGGTCATGGAGACCTTCCGCAACATGGGCATCACCATCGCCATCGACGATTTCGGCACCGGCTATTCCTCGCTCGGCTATCTCAAGGAACTGCCCGTGGATGTACTCAAGGTCGACCGCACCTTCATCCACGGCATCCCCGGTGACGAAGATTCCTGCACTCTCACCAACGCGATCATCGCCATGGCGCGCAGCCTGAAGATGCGTGTAGTCGCAGAAGGCATCGAGACACCGGCGCAGCTCGAATTCGTGCGCAACGCCGGCTGCGACAAGGCGCAGGGCTATCTGTTCAGCCGTCCTCTGCCGGTCGCGGCTCTGGAATCCTATCTCGTGGCGGTCGCCTGGAAGCCGTGAACTGCGGCCAGCGGCCGCAACTTCAGCCGGCCATCGGCATACCAGCGTTGCAGGATGCGGTACTCGTCGACATCGAAGGCGAGCGCCTCGGGGATCTCGACCGTATCCAGCGCTTCGATCTCATGCACTGTGGCCAGATGCCGCCAGCGATAGATCAGATGGAGATCGCCGCAATCTTCCCCGGTCCGGCTCTCCATCACCACGGCGGGGCCCGCGAGCGGCCATGGCTGGATCCGCATCGGTGCGAGTGCGGTCAGCAGGCGCAGCGTGTGTGCGGCCGGCGTCTCGATGCCGGCGCACACGCCCTTGCAACGTCCGAGCTGATGCGCGAAACACGGCCCCCGGCCCTTCTCCAGACCGAGAGCGCGTAAGCACAGCGCATGGCTATCGGCCAGTTCGGTCAACGCTCTGCGCAGGTCACGCCGCTGCCGGTAGATGCCGAACAGATCGCGTGTCTCGGGCTGTGCGGTGTCATCGAGTTCGATCACCTGCAGCGGCGTATCCGGCGCGCTCAGCGCCGGCGGTGCGATCGTATACAGGGTGCGCGCGCGCCGCAGGTAGCGGTTGAGGACCGGCTGCACACGTTTCACTTCGCGCGTCTCCAGCAGTAACGCGCCCAGTTCACCGGCCGTCCCGGTCCAGTCAACGTCGCGCACCATCGGCGCGAGCTCGCGGTCGGCGCGGCTCTGGCTGGCACTGAAGTGGCCGAGCACGCGTGAGCGCAGATTCACACTCTTGCCCACATAGAGCACGGTGCCACCCTCGCCGAGGAAGCGATACACGCCGGGTGTTTCCGGGATCGCATCGACGCGCTCGCGTGGCAGGCCCGGCGGCAGCGAGGGGCGCTGCATCGCGACCGCGGCTGCGGCCGCGATCTCCTCGGCCGGGCGGGTGGCATAAAGGTGCTGGAAGAACGCCAACAGCGCGCGTGCATCGCCCAGGGCTCGATGGCGCTCGCCCACCGCAAGTCCACAGCGGGCGATCACGCTGTCGAGGTTGTGTCGGGCGTGTCCCGGAAACAGCTTGCGCGAAAGCTTCACCGTGCACAGGGGGCGGCGCTGGAAGCGGCGTCCGAGGCGAGCGAATTCTTCGCGCAGGAAGCCGTAGTCGAAGCGCGCATTGTGTGCCACGAACACACGGCCTTCGAGCAATCCCTCCAACTCGTCGGCGACCTGGCTGAATGGCGGCGCGTCGGCCAGCATCGCATCGGTGATACCGGTGAGCTTCTGGATGAAGGGCGGAACGCTTGCGCCGGGATCGACCAGCCGGTTCCATTCGCGTACCGTGCCGTCCGGGTCGAGCAGCACCACGCCCACTTCGATCACGCGGTCGTGTGCGGGATGGGTGCCGGTGGTCTCGAGGTCGACGAATGCGAGCGGTTCTGGATACATGCGATCGGGTGCGTGCAAGTGGTATCTGGAGCTTAACCCAGAGTGCCATCTGGAAGGCATCGTCGCCGGTCCCATGCTAGACTACTGTATGGATATCCAGTTGTAGCGGTCCAGACGATGAACGACAAGCGCGTGATCAAAGGGCGCGGCGCGGTCTCGAGCCCCGAGGGGCGTTATCTCGAGAACCGCCACGAGGGCGTGGACGATGGCTGGTACCGGGAGGAAGAATCCCTGCTGCCGCCCACGCAGGTCAGCGCCGAGATCCCGCGCCGGCTGATCAGCCGCAACCGCTCGCCGGATGTCCCCTTCGACCAGTCCATCAACCCCTACCGGGGCTGCGAACATGGGTGCATCTATTGTTATGCCCGCCCCACCCACGCCTATCTGGATCTGTCGCCCGGCCTCGATTTCGAGACCCGTATCGTCTACAAGGCGGAGTCAGCGCGGGTGCTGCGCGAAGAACTCGGCCGGCGCGGCTATCGGGTGAGTCCGATCACGCTCGGGGCCAATACAGACCCCTATCAGCCGCTGGAGCGGCGTCTGCGCATCACGCGTCAGATCCTGGAAGTGCTCAGTGAGACGCGCCATCCGGTGAGCATCATCACCAAGGGCGCGCTGGTCGAGCGCGATCTCGATCTGCTCGCACCGATGGCGGCACAGGGGTTGGCCTCGGTGATGGTCAGCATCACCAGTCTCGATCACTCCATCAAGCGCACGCTGGAGCCGCGCGCGGCGGCCCCCGAAGCCCGGCTGCGCGTGATCGCCCGCCTGCGTGAAGTGGGTGTGCCGGTCGGGGTCCTGGTCGCGCCGGTCATCCCCGCCATCACCGACGCCGAGATGGAGAGGATCCTCGAGCGTGCGGCCGCGGCCGGGGCGAGCCGCGCCGCCTATATCGTGCTGCGCCTGCCGCATGAGGTGAAAGACCTGTTTCGCGCCTGGCTCGATGCGCACTACCCGCTCAAGGCCGCGCATGTGATGAGTCTGGTGCAGCAGATGCGCGGTGGGCGGGATAACGACCCCCGCTTCGGTGCGCGCATGCGCGGCGAGGGCGAGTTCGCCACCCTGCTCTCGCGTCGCTTCCGGCTTGCCTGCCGGCGTCTGGGACTCAACCAGGGCGAACGCGAACGTCTGGATTGTTCGCGCTTCACGCCGCCTATGCCCGATTCGGACCAGCTCTCACTCCTTTGAACCGGCCCCCATGCCGGCGCTTTGCCGGCGCCCGTCTATAGTTACAGGGACCACCAACAACCCGAAAAGGGGGAAACATGAGTGCTGAAATCACCTATCTGGTCTGGACTGCCGCATTCACCGGGGTGATGTGGATCCCGTACGTACTCGATCGCATGATGGTGCGCGGTATCGGCGATACCGTCGGCTATCCGGAGAACCCGCGGCCGCAATCGGGCTGGGCGCAGCGCATGAAGGCGGCGCACGCCAACGCGGTCGAGAATCTGGTCGTGTTTGCCGCGCTGGTGCTTGCAGCGCAAGCCGCCGGTGTGAGCAACAGCACCGTGGCTTTCGCGTGTGCGCTGTATTTCTGGTCGCGCGTCGTCCATTTCTTCGTCTATGCCTTCGCCATCCCCTGGCTGCGTACGCTCGCCTTCGCCGGCGGTTTCGTGGGTCAGGCCATCATCGCCTGGCAGCTCATCGTCCACTGACACATGGTTGCGCCGGGTGCGTCAGACCAGCGGTCTGACGTGCTCGGCCCAATCGCCGCGGATCATCAGTTCCGCGAACTCCTCGCCCAGCCGGCGTCCGGCCGCCAGCACCTGCTTCCAGGCCGCTGTGCGCTCGACATCGTCCATCGTGAAAAAATCCTTGCGGTCGGGAATCTTGCCGCCCGGCAGGCCGGCCACCCACTCGGCTGACGGAGCGACCAGGACGGTGCGATCGACATGGTGCGCGCTGCTGCGGCGCCAGGCCAGGCTCTTGTCGAACCAGCCCGGGGTGATATGCGCATAGAAATGGGGAAACAGGATCAGGCCTTCGGGGCGCAGATCGAGGTCGGGGTGGTAGTCGATGAGACCGCCGTCGCGGTAGACCCCGGCCGGTGCGCCGGCGATGTGTACGCCCGGAAACACCAGCGGGATGGAGCCCGACGCCATGAGGACGTCGGTCAGATTGTCGCGCGTGAGAGCGGCGCTGCGTGTCGGTTGGTCGTGCAGCCCGGCGAACAGGCCCTCGTCGTCGCCACTGCTGAAGATCACCCGTTGCGCATGCCAGCCGAGCGTGCGGCGGGAGATCAGGTTGCCCGCTGCAGCCAGCGCCAGGCCCAGACCCTCCAGCGTGCGCGACTCGCTACCGACCAGACCGTGGCAGCGTGCGGTGACGACATGCAGTCTCCGCGTGTCGTTGCCGAGGATCTCATCGCTGCCGCTCGCGCCCAGCAGTTCGCGCAAGAGCGCACGGCTCACCCGGGCCACCTCAATCGGCGGCGGGCGCTTGCTGTAGCGCTGGCCGAGGTAGGCGTGCTCGAAGCGTTCGATCGCGGCCACCGGATCGCGTTGCGCAAGGCAGGCCATGCGCCAGCTGCCGATGGAGGAGCCGAGCAGGTGCAGCGGACGTTCACGGTCGCGGCGCGCAAATTCGCTGAAGATCACCCGGTCGAGTCCGGCCAGCGCCAGCCATTTGGGTCCGCCCGAGGCGCCGACGACCACATCGATGTCCTGCGGTGCCAGGCCCTTCTCGCGGATGTGTGCGCGGGCTGTCGGACCGGCATAGAGGCGCAATGCGTCAGCCATCGGCCGGACTCAGCCCCGGTGCGGTGCCAGCAGGATGATGCCCCCACCAGCCAGGCAGACGAGCGCCCCGGCCATATCCCAGCGATCGGGCATCCTCCCCTCCACGAGCCACAACCAGACCAGCGACGCGGTGATATAGATACCGCCGTAAGCGGCGTAGGCGCGTCCGGCAAACTCGAGGTCCACGCGGGTGAGCAGGAAGGCAAACAGGGCGAGGCTGAGTATGCCGGGGAGCAGCCACCAGGGGCTGCGCCCCAGGCGCAGCCAGGCCCAGAACGCGAAACAGCCGCCGATCTCGGCAAAGGCGGCGCCGATATAGAAGGCGAGGTCGCTCGCGAGTGGACTCACGCTTCGGATTCCAGGCCACAGCCGGCATCGAGCCCGCCGCCCTTGCCTTCGTGATAGTCGGATACGCGCGTGCAGCCCCGCCGTTCGAGGTCCCCTTTCTTGCAGGCTCTTTGTGGCAAGGCGTCGATCAGCACGAAAGCATCATCGCGCTCCAATCCGGCGCGAAGGGCCTGCGTGGATATGCGTGGACTCATAGGCATTCCTCCTTCCGCCGCCATAGCCGTTCACGCTTTCAACCGATAGCCGGTCTTGAAGATCCAGAAGATGACGGTCAGGCAGGCGAGCAGGAACAGGCAGGTCATGCTCAGGCTGATACCGACACCGACATCGCCGGCATCGTAGAAGCTCCAGCGAAACCCGCTCACCAGATAAACCACCGGGTTGAACAGCGAGATCTTCTGCCACAGCGGCGGCAGCATCTTGATCGAATAGAAGCTGCCGCCGAGGAACGTGAGTGGCGTGATGATGAGCATCGGCACCACGGTGAGCTTCTCGAAGTTGTCAGCCCATATCCCGATGATGAAGCCGAGCATGCTGAACGTGATCGAGGTCAGTACCAGAAACAGCACCATCCACACCGGATGCTCGATATGCAGGGGCACGAACAGTCGCGCGGTGGCGAGGATGATAGTGCCGAGGATCACCGACTTGGTCGCCGCCGCGCCGACGTAGGCAAGCACCGCTTCGAAGGCGGAGACAGGGGCCGAGAGCAGCTCGTAGATGGTGCCGGTGAACTTGGGGAAGTAGATGCCGAACGAGGCGTTGGATACGCTCTCGGTGAGCAGCGAGAGCATGATCAGGCCGGGCACGATGAACGAGCCGTAACCGACCCCGTCCACTTCCTTGATGCGCGAACCGATCGCCGCACCGAAGACCACGAAATAGAGCGAGGTCGAGATCACCGGCGAGACGATGCTCTGAACCAGCGTGCGTTTCATGCGCGCCATCTCGAACAGATAAAGCGCTTTCAGCGCATAGATGTTCATCGTTCATCCCCCACCAGGCTGACGAAGATCTCTTCCAGCGAGCTCTGACTGGTATTGAGATCGCTGAAGCGGATACCGGCCTCGCTCAACGCGGCGAGCAGCGCGGTAATGCCGGTGCGCTCGGCGTGGGTGTCATAGGTGTAGGTCAGCTCGCCGCCACCGGATTTCAGTTCCAGATCGAAACCGGCCAGCGCCTTTGGCAGTTCCCGCAGCGGTTGAGCAAGATGCAGGGTGAGCCGCTTCTTGCCCAGTTTGCGCATCAGCTCTGCCTTCTCCTCCACCACGATCAGTTCGCCCTTGTGGATCACGCCCACACGGTCGGCCATCTCTTCGGCTTCTTCGATGTAATGCGTGGTGAGGATGATGGTCACGCCGCCCTCGCGCAGGCGCCGCACCATGCGCCACATGTCGCGGCGCAGTTCCACATCCACGCCCGCCGTGGGTTCGTCGAGGAACAGTATCTCCGGTTCGTGCGCCAGCGCTTTGGCGATCAGAAGGCGGCGTTTCATGCCGCCCGAAAGCGTGATGATCTTGCTGTCGCGCTTGTCCCAGAGCGAGAGCTCCTTCAGTACCTTCTCGATATGTGCGGGGTCGGCAGGTTTGCCGAACAGGCCCCTGCTGAGCGTGACCGCGCCCCACACCGATTCGAACGCATCCGTGGTCAGCTCCTGCGGCACCAGCCCGATGATCGAACGCGTCTTGCGATAATCGCTGACGATATCGTGCCCTTCCACGCGCACCTCGCCCGGACCAGGGTTCACGATGCCGCAGACGATGCTGATCAACGTCGTCTTTCCCGCACCGTTGGGGCCGAGCAAGGCGAATATCTCGCCGCGCCGGATCTCCAGATCGATATCTTTCAGCGCCTGGAACCCAGAGGCATAGGTCTTGGACAGGTTTTTGATCGAGATGACCGGCTCGCGACCGGCTTCGAGTTCTTTGGCGGTAGTCGACATATCTTTGAGCCGTCCTGGTCCGAGCAGTGGTATGACGAAGCGCAAGTATAGTGCGTCACGCCGCCGCACCGCGACTGAGTCTCCGGCCGGGGTGGAGAGCTGCAGAGACGGCCGCTCGCAAGGAATGTTTCTGCAGAATAAAAATGGTGGGCCCGCCAGGACTCGAACCTGGGACCAAGGGATTATGAGTCCCCTGCTCTAACCAACTGAGCTACAGGCCCAAACTTAACAAACTGACCTTTGCAGAACCTTGCGGGTTCGGCGTTTTTTCGAGCAGGGGACGGATGGATCGACGAGTCCCCTGCCAAACCTTGCTGCTACGCAGCCCCGCTACAGATTCAAGTTGTCGAGGTGCGCCCATTATAGCGAAACCGAAGCTGACTGACTGCAATTGACGTCACTCGGGGAATAGTCACGCCGCGCAGATCCGTGCGTTCCTTAAGGCCCTGATTTCTTTGACCCGGGCGTCGGACTATCGCATGATGGAATGTATCCAGGCGGGCGGCGATCGCCCGTTCCAGATTTCCTGTCAACGCTGCGAGCTCCGGGGGAGGAGATGTTCAAACGCCTTTGGGCGGAGGATTCTTCGTCACGGCTGGCCATCCTGGCCGTGTTGGTCGGCATCGTTGCCGGCTTGGGCGCGGCCGCCTTCCGCGCGCTCATCGCTTTCTTCCACAATGCGCTGTTCCTGCACATCTTCTCGTTTCAATACGACGCCAACCTGCACACGTTGCCCAGTCCGTTCGGGGCCTGGATCATCCTCATCCCTGTCGTCGGCGCGTTCGC
Organism: uncultured Pseudomonadota bacterium; assembly: GCA_963739695.1. Classification (GTDB taxonomy): domain Bacteria; phylum Pseudomonadota; class Gammaproteobacteria; order Natronospirales; family CAVUBB01; genus CAVUBB01. The sequence goes on from CAVUBB010000023.1 coordinate 206,842, forward strand.
CGTCGCATTCCTGGTGAAGACTTTCGCGCCCGAAGCCAAGGGCCACGGCGTGCCGGAAGTGATGGACGCGATGTATTACAACCGCGGCATCATCCGCCCGGTGGTCGCGGTGATCAAGGCGCTGGCATCTTCGATCTCCATCGGTTCCGGCGGTGCGATCGGGCGCGAGGGGCCGATCATCCAGATCGGCGCGGCGTTCGGTTCCACGGTGGGGCAGATCCTGCCCATGCGCCAGTGGCAGCGGATGACGCTCATCTCCTGCGGGGTCGGCGGCGGCATCGCCGCCACCTTCAACACGCCCATCGGTGGATTGTTGTTCGCCATCGAACTGATCATGCCCGAGATCAGTGCGCGCACGCTGGTGCCGGTCGCCGTGGCCACCGGCGCTGCCACTTTCGTCGGCCGCTTCTTCTTCGGCGACCATCCGGCGTTCAACATCCCGGCACTCAGTCTGCCGGGGGCGTATGCGATCACGCCGGGAACGGCGCTGGCCTATCTCGCCTTCGGCGCGCTTCTGGGCATCGCCAGCGTCATCTATATCCGCGCCATCTACGGCGCTGAAGATTTCTTCGACCGCATGCCGGGAAACTATTACACGCGCCACGGCCTGGGCATGCTGATCGTCGGCGTGATGATGTATCTGTTCATGCATCACACGGGCCATTACTACATCCAGGGCGTGGGTTACGCGACGGTGCAGGATGTGCTCGCGCGCACACTCACCGATCCGTGGTTCCTGCTCCTGCTCTGCGCCTGCAAGCTTGTCGCCACCTCGCTCACGCTGGGTTCCGGCGCATCGGGTGGCGTGTTTTCTCCTTCGCTGTTCATCGGCGCCACCCTGGGCGCGGCCTGGGCCCTGCTCATCAGCCGCTTCGTGCCGGGCGTGGAACTTTCGCCCAGCGCGAACGCGATAATCGGCATGGCGGGCATGGTGGGCGGCGCGACTGGAGCGGTGGTCACCGCCATCGTGATGATCTTCGAGATGACGCGCGACTATAACGTGATCATCCCGCTCATGATCACGGTCTCGGTCGCCTATGGCGTGCGCCGCTACTATCTGCACGACAGCATCTACGACATGAAGCTGACCCGCCGCGGGCATTACATACCCGAAGCGCTGCAGACCAACATGTATCTGCTCAACAAGGCCCGCGACATCCTGCGCACGCCGGTCATGCGCATCGATCTCGATCCGGAGATGGTGGCATTGCGCCGCCGTCTCGCGCGTCACGGCCGCCTGCCGCATATCGTGGTGGTGGACGAGAGCAAGGTGCAGGCCGTATTCCCCGCCGACCGCCTGTTGAGCATGGATCTGGCGCGCGGGCTGGAGGATCTGCTTGCCGATCATGGCGAACGCCAATACATCGTGGTCGGTGCCGACGACATGATCTTCGACGTGGTCGCGCGCCTGCGCGATGCCAACTGCGATATCGCCCTGGTCACCCCCAAGGGCGAACTCAAGAGTGCCGCCGAGATCCTCGGCGTGCTCACCTGGGCGGATGTCGCCCAGAGCAGCAACCTGCCGCGCACGCTCCTCCAGCGCAAACCGAAGACCGCCTGAGGCCGCTTCCATGTCAAAGCTTGACTATGTAACGGCTAGGTTCTATCATGTAACCGAAACGACACATATAGTGTCATTAACGTAACTATTCGGGGGGGCAGATGGACGATCTGACGGTGGAACAACTCGAGCGGGCGCGTCGCCGCATGTTGCTGGGCTTTCTGGATGGCTATGCGGCCTGGCAGATACCGCAGATCGTCCATGGCCTGCATCCCGGGGCCTTGCCATACTACCTGGCGATCGTACTGCCGGTGATGGCGGTGGCGGGTGCGATCGGATTCACCTATTACGGCTGGCAGTTGCTCATGATCGCTCGCCGTGCGGGAACCGAACCGGCAGTGGGCGAGGCACTCAACGACGAGCGGGTGCAGAGTCTGCGTTTGCGCGCGATGGCCTTCGCCTTCAGCGTCCTCATCGTCTACATGGGTAGCGTCTGTCTGGTCGAACTGGTCCAGCCAGTTGGCGGCACAGGCCCCTTGATGCAGCTCGGCCTGGTGATCGCCGTGAGTAGTGCGATAGGTGCGTACCTGTGGCAGGAATGGCGTTCCGAGCGGAACCTCGTCGAGTGAGTACGGGGCTGACCAACCGCATCAAGGTCTTGCGTGCAGAGCGCGACTGGACGCAGGAAGCGCTCGCCAATCGCGTGGGTGTGACGCGCAAGACCATCAATACGGTCGAGCGCGGCGTGTATGTTCCCTCCACGGTACTCAGCCTGAAGCTCGCGCGGGTCTTCGGCGTGGCGGTCGAAGACATCTTCGCCCTGGCCGACGACGCGCAGTCAGTCTAGGTCGAAAGCATGCCGGAAAAGAAAAAGCCGCCCATCGGGCGGCTTTTTCATCCTGCGTCTTGCGAGGCTCGATCAGGTCTCGTCCAGGAAGCTGCGCAGTTGCTCCGAACGCGTCGGATGGCGCAGCTTGCGCAGGGCCTTGGCTTCGATCTGCCGGATGCGCTCGCGGGTGACGTCGAACTGCTTGCCCACTTCTTCCAGCGTGTGGTCGGTGTTCATGTCGATGCCGAAGCGCATGCGCAACACTTTCGCTTCGCGCGGCGTCAACCCGGCGAGCACGGCGTGTGTGGTCTCGCGCAGACCTTCGTTGGTGGCCGAATCGATAGGCGAGGGCACCGAGGAATCCTCGATGAAATCGCCGAGATGCGAATCCTCGTCGTCGCCGATGGGCGTCTCCATGGAGATCGGCTCCTTGGCGATCTTGAGCACTTTGCGCACCTTGTCTTCCGGCATCTCCATGCGCTCGGCCAGTTCTTCCGGCGTCGCTTCGCGACCCATCTCCTGCAGCATCTGCCGCGACACGCGGTTGAGCTTGTTGATGGTCTCGATCATGTGCACCGGGATGCGGATGGTGCGCGCCTGGTCGGCGATCGAACGCGTGATCGCCTGCCGGATCCACCACGTCGCATAAGTCGAGAATTTGTAGCCGCGCCGATATTCGAACTTGTCTACCGCCTTCATCAGGCCGATGTTGCCTTCCTGGATCAGGTCCAGGAACTGCAGGCCACGATTCGTGTATTTCTTGGCGATGGAGATGACCAGACGCAGGTTGGCTTCCACCATCTCTTTCTTCGCGCGCCGTGCCTTGGCCTCGCCGATCGACATCTGCCGGTTGATCTCCTTGATCTCGGCGATGGAAAGGCGCGTCTCCTTCTCGATCGCGACCAGCCGGTTCTGCAGGCGGATCACTTCATCGCGATGCTTGCCCAGCGCCGAAGACCACTTGCGCTTGGCCTTGATCTGCTTGTCCACCCACTCGAGGTTGGTCTCGTTGTCGGGGAAAGTCTTGATGAAATCCTTGCGCGGCATGTTGGCGCGGTTCACGCACAGATCGAGGATCGCGTATTCCTGCTCGCGGATACGCGCGACCATGTTGCGCAGGTCGCCGGTGAGGCGGTCGACCAGACGCGGCGTGAGCTTGAACTGCAGCAGCGATTCCACCATCGCTTCACGCGCCTTGATCACCGACTTGTGCTGGTTGTCGTACTTGCCCATGGCGCGCATGGTCTTGTGGAAGTTCGACTTCAGCACCGCGAAACGCTCCGCGGCCTCTACCGGATCGGGGCCCGTGTCGACCGGGTTCTCGTCGGCGTCGTCATCATCGTCATCATCGTCGTCATCGTTCTTGTTCTTGTTCTTGTTGTTATAGGCGTTGTCGTTGGCCGCCTGCGGCGATGCGTTCTGATCGGCTTCGGTGCCTTCGGAAAGATCCATGAACCCGGCAATGAGATCGGTGAGCCGCGCCTGCCCCTCTTCCACCAACGCGTACTCGGCGAGCACGGTAGCGGCGGACTCGGGATAAGTCGCCATCGCGGCGAGCACCTGGTTGAGCCCTTCTTCTATGCGCTTGGCGATGCGGATCTCGCCTTCGCGCGTGAGCAGCTCGACGGTGCCCATCTCGCGCATGTACATGCGCACGGGGTCGGTGGTGCGGCCGAACTCGGCATCCACCGCGGCGAGCGCAGCGGCAGCTTCTTCCGCCGCATCGTCATCGTCGCTGGATGCGGTCGAATCGGACAGCAGCAACTCATCGGAATCCGGCGCGACCTCATGCACCGTGATCCCCATGTCGTTGATCATGTTGACGATATCTTCGATCTGCTCGGGATCGACGATGTCGTTGGGCAGATGATCGTTGACCTCGGCATAGGTCAGGTAGCCCTGTTCCTTGCCGCGTGCGATCAGGATCTTAAGTTGCGATTGGCGATCTTCGCTCATCTCGTTTCCGCTGTAGAGTGTGGTAACGGCCCGCCTTAATGGGGCGAGCCGCAAACGATTAAGTATACTCGGTCGAGCCCGGTTTTTCCAGTCAAATCAACTGCTTCAGGAATCCTCGTCCGTACCTGCCCGGCTCTGGCGCACATGCAAAAGCCGGACCAATTCCGTTTTTTCCTCCTGGCTCATGGCACTGGGGGCCTTGCCCTGCAATTGTGCGAGCCGCGCATCGATCTGCTGCCCGGCCAGTTCGTGCCCGGTGAGGCGGGCGACGATGTCGCTCAGTTCCTGCGCCATGCCCTGTTCCGGGGTCAGCAGGTCGACGCCGGCCAGCTTCATGAACGCGGCACCCTCGCTAGTGTCGCGGTAGTGTTCGAGCACGCCTGCGGTGTTGATTTTGGGTCTTTCCTTAAGAAATTCAAGGAGTTCCGCCAGCACGTCGGCACCGGGCATCTCGACCGCGCGCAAGCTCTGCGGATCGTCGATGGTAGCGGCCAGTGCAGGCTGGGCCAGCAGCAGCGCCACCGCGCGGCGCACCGGCGTCAGCCTGCCGCCGCCGAGGTGGCGGGGCCGGCGCCGCGACTGCTCGTGGCCGCTGTCCTTCGCGCGCGTCTGCATAAGCATAGACAATCTCTGGCGATCCATCCGGGCAATTTCACCCAGCGCATCCAGCAGCATCTCGCGATAGACCGGGTCTTTGAGCTTGTCCACCAGCGGCCGCGCCAGCTCGACCAGACGTGCCCGTCCGTCCACGCTGACGAGATCGACCTGCGCACAGAGCTGGTCGAGAAGGAAGTTGGACAACGGCACGGCGGATTTTATCCGCGCCTCGAAGGCCTCGGCGCCCTCGGCGCGGATCAGCGTATCCGGATCCTCGCCGTCCGGCAGGAACAGGAAGCGGATCTGTCGCCCGCGCTCGATCGCGGGCAGCGAGTTCTCCAGGGCCCGCCAGGCGGCCGCCCGCCCGGCGCGGTCGCCGTCGAAGCAGAACACCACTTCCGGTGTCACCCGGAACAGGCGGTCGAGGTGTTCGGGCGTGGTCGCCGTGCCCAGTGTGGCCACCGCATAGTGCACGTCCATCTGCGCCAGCGCGACCACGTCCATATAGCCTTCCACCACCAGCAGCCGCGGGATGTCGCGCAGCGCCTTGCGCGCCTCATACAGCCCGTACAGCTCGCGGCCCTTGTGGAACAGCGCCGTCTCGGGCGAGTTGAGGTATTTGGGTTCGCCCTTGTCGAGCACGCGTCCGCCGAAGGCGATGACCCGTCCGCGGGTGTCGCGGATGGGGAACATGATGCGGTCGCGGAAGCTGTCATAGAGGCCGCCGCTGTCGCGGTGCTTGACCAGACCGCAGGCCGCCAGCGCCTGGCGTGCGCGCTCGTCGCTGCCCAGTGCGTCGAGCAGGTGGCTCCAGCCGTCCGGTGCGTAGCCGATGCCGAAGGCCTGGGCGATCTCGCCGGTGAGCCCGCGGCCCTTGAGGTAGTCCACCGCGCGGGCGTGGTTCTTCAGTTCGCGCTGGTAATACTGCGCAGCGCGCTCGCTGATCTCATACAGATACTGGTTGCCGCCGGATTCGCGCGGGCTGCCGGCTTCCTCCGGCACCTCCAGCCCCACGCTGGCGGCAAGCTGGCGCACCGCTTCGGGAAACTCCAGATGCTCGTAGTCCATCAGAAAACCGAGTGCGGTGCCGTGCGCGCCGCAACCGAAGCAGTGGTAGAACTGCTTCGCGGGGCTGACCGTGAACGAGGGGGTTTTCTCGCTGTGGAAGGGGCAGCAGGCGGCGAACTCGCGGCCGGATTTCTTCAGCGGCACGCGCGCGTCGATCAGCTCCACGATATCCACGCGGCTGATCAGTTCGTCGATGAAGTGCTTGGGTATCCTGCCTGCCATGTCATCCGGATTCCGGGCTCGAGCCGCTCGCCGCGGAGCGAGCCTGCCGGCCCGGTCGCGGGCGCGGGTGTCTGGGAAGTTCTAAGGATAGCTTAAAGGACGCGTCCGGTAGCCGTTGGCGCGGCCGGGCAGGGCCCGTGATCGGCAAGGGGTCAGTCGGCCAGGCGCGCCTTGATGCGGGCGCTCACGGCGCCGATGTCGGCGCGACCCTGAAGTTGGGTCTTGAGCACGCCCATGACTTTGCCCATGTCCTTGATCGAGCCGGCGCCGGTATCGGCGATGGCCTTTTCGATCAGGGCTTGGATCTCGGCGTCGGTCAGCGGTTCGGGCAGGTAGGTCTGGATGACCTGGATCTCGGTCAGTTCCTTGTCCGCCAGTTCCTGACGGCCGGCGGATTCGTACTGGGCGACGGATTCGCGGCGCTGCTTCACCATCTTGTCCAGCACCGCGAGGATGCGCGCATCGTCGAGTTCGATGCGCTCGTCCACTTCCACCTGTTTGATGGCGGCCATGATGAGGCGGATGGTGCCCAGGCGTTCCTTGTCTCCGGCACGCATGGCCGTCTTCATGTCCGCCTGGATGGAGTCCTTGATACTCATGGGACCGGGACGGCCGCCGCTGCGGCGATCAGTAGAGGCGGGTACGGCGGGCCGTCTCGCGCGCCAGCTTCTTCATGTGGCGCTTGACCGCGGCAGCCTGCTTGCGCTTGCGCTCCTGGGTCGGCTTCTCGTAATACTCGCGGCGACGCACTTCGGTCAGCACGCCGGCTTTCTCGCAGGCACGCTTGAAACGGCGCAGGGCGGCGTCGAAATGTTCGTTTTCCTTCACTCGTACGCTAGGCATCTAGAATCTCACCTGTGTTGGGTTCTCAGCGTCCGCAATCCGGAATCGGAGCACCCGGGAAATAAGGGCGGGAATTCTAAACATACGCGTGTAAAATTGCAAAGCTGACAACGGCTTCCGGGGCATGCATGCGGGTACTGGGCATCGAGACCTCCTGCGACGAGACAGGAGTCGCGCTATACGACAGCAGCCAGGGTCTGATGGGCCATGCGCTGTTCAGCCAGGTGGATATCCACCGGGAGTTCGGTGGCGTGGTGCCCGAACTCGCCTCGCGCGATCACATCCGCAAGCTTGCTCCGCTGGTGCGCGAAGTGCTCGCCGAGGCCGGCTCCGCCCCCGAAGCGGTGGACGGTGTGGCCTACACCGCGGGCCCGGGCCTGATCGGTGCGCTGCTGGTCGGTGCCTGTCTCGCGCGCGGGCTCGCCTATGCCTGGCGGGTGCCGGTGCTCGGCATCCACCATATGGAAGGCCATCTGCTCGCACCCATGCTCGAAGAGCCGCGTCCGGCCTTCCCCTTCGTGGCCCTGCTGGTCTCGGGCGGACACACGCTGCTGGTTCAGGTGGAAGCGGTGGGGCGCTACACCCTGCTCGGGGAATCGGTGGACGATGCCGCCGGCGAGGCTTTCGACAAGACGGCCAAGCTGCTGGGCCTGGGTTATCCCGGCGGGCCCGCGCTGGCCAGGCTTGCCGAACAGGGCGAGCCCGGCGTCTACCGCCTGCCGCGCCCGATGACCGACCGCCCGGGTCTCGATTTCAGCTTCAGCGGCCTCAAGACAGCCGTGCTGGTGCAGACGCGCAAGCTCCCCGGTACCGAACAGGCTCGCGCCGATCTCGCGCGCGCATTCGAAGAAGCCGTGGTGGACACGCTGGCGATCAAATGCGAACGTGCGCTCGAAGCAACCGCCTCCACCCGGCTGGTGGTCGCGGGCGGTGTCGGTGCCAACCGGCGCCTGCGCGCGCGCCTGGAGGCGATGACGGCGGCGCGTGGCGCGAGCGTGTATTATCCGCGCCCGGAGTTTTGTACCGATAACGGCGCCATGATCGCCTTCGCCGGCTGGCAGCGGCTGGCGGCGGGGGAACGCGAAGGCCGCGGCGCCAGCGTGACCGCGCGTTGGCCGCTCGACAGCCTGCGTCCGCCCGCGGGCACCCGATAAGGAATCACTGCGATGGATATCGTCTTCATAGAGGATCTGCGCATCGACACCGTGGTCGGCATCTTCGAGTGGGAACGCCGCGTGCGCCAGACCGTAAGCCTGGATCTCGAGCTCGCGGCGGATATCAGGGCGGCGGCCGCCAGCGACGATATCGCCGACGCGCTCGATTACAAGGCGGTGGCCAAGCGTGTGATCGAATATGTCTCCGCGCAGGAGTTCCAGCTGGTGGAGACGCTGGCCGAACGGGTGGCCGCGCTGATCATGGAAGAGTTCAAGGTGCGCTGGCTGCGGCTGAGTCTGGCCAAGCCGGGCGCGGTGCGCGGCAGCCGCAGCGTGGGTGTGCGCATCGAACGCGGGCAGCCGGATGCCTGAAGTCTTCGTCGGTGTCGGCAGCAATATCGCCCCGGCGCAACACGTGCGCCAGGCGCTCGGGCTCCTGGAAGCGCGCTTCGGGCCCTTGCGCATCTCGCGCGTCTATCGCAGCCAGGCGGTGGGGTTCGACGGCGACGATTTCCTCAATCTGGTGGTCGCGTTCGGCACCGATCTCGATATCCATGCACTCGATACGGCGCTCGATATCATCGAGGATGCCTGCGGGCGCGACCGCAGCCAGCCGCGGTTCGCGCCGCGTACGCTCGATCTGGACCTCCTGCTCTACGGCGATGCCGTGATCCACGAGCCCGGGCTGGATGTGCCGCGCCCGGAGATCATGGAGTATGCTTTTGTCCTGAAGCCTCTCGCCGAACTCGCCGGCGCGCGCGCGCACCCCGAGACGGGCGAAGACTTCAGCGAACTGTGGCGGCGCTTCGACGCCTCCACTCAGCCTCTGGTCGCGGTCGACCTCGCGGATTGAGCCCGGTCGCCGCCGTCGTGCACGGGGTGTCCTGCGATGCGATTTCTTGCCGGTCTGGTCCTTGCTTTCATACTCGCGCTCAGCGCCGGTTGCGGCGGCTCCAACTCCTCCACGCTCGCCTCCGCCACGGTCACGGCAGCGGCCAACGACTGTTCGCTCGCGGGCCAGGAAGCCTGGGTGTACCAGGATATGCAGGATGTCTATCTCTGGTACCAGCACATGCCCGCGCTCGACCCCACCCAGTTCACCTCGCTGGACGATCTCCTTGCCGGCATCACCTACAAGCAGCTCGACCGCTTCAGCTACATCAACACCCAGGCCGAAGAGACAGCTTATTATTCGTCGAGCCAATACGTCGGCTTCGGTTTCGAGCAGGTACTCGTCGCGGCCACCGATCCGCGTATCGCGGAAGTGTTTCCCGGCAGTCCCGCCGAGCAGGGCGGGCTCGCGCGCGGCGACAAGCTGCTTGCGGTGGATGGCACCAGCGTGGTCGATCTCATCAACCAGGGCACCTACGATAATGCCTTCGGCGCGAGCACCATCGGGCTGCAGCGCACGGTCACCTACCAGGATCTGTCCGGCGCTCAACACACCGTCACCCTGACCAAGGCGGTTATCACCATCCCCACCGTGCCGGTGTCGAAAGTGATCGATACCGGCAGCCACAAGGTCGGTTATCTGGTGTTCTCGAATTTCGTGCAGCCCTCATTCGATTCGCTCAGCGCCGCCTTCGCGGACTTCAAATCCAAGGGTGTGGACCGGCTGGTGGTGGACCTGCGCTACAACGGCGGTGGCCTGCTCTCGGTGGCGCAGTATCTGGGCAGCCTCATCGGCGGTACCCAGACCACCGGGCGCGTGTTCGCCAAGCTCACCTATAACGACAAGCAGAGCGGCTCCAACCAGACCCTGGATTTCAACACGCCGGTCAACGCACTGGGGCTCGATCAGGTCGTGTTCATCACCACGGGCGGCACCGCTTCGGCCAGCGAGGCTGTGATCAATTCGCTCAAACCCTTCATCGGTGTGACCCTGATCGGCAGTACCACCTACGGCAAGCCGGTCGGCTTCAACGGCCAGAACTTCTGTGCCGACGTCCTGCACGCAGTCACTTTCGCCATGACCAACGCCGCCGGTTCCGGCGACTACTACTCCGGCTTCGCGCCCGACTGCCCCGCCGCCGACGATCTCAGCCATCCCCTGGGCGATACCAGCGAAGGCTCGCTCGCCGCGGCGCTGCAATACATCGGCAGCGGCGCCTGTCCCGTGGTCAGATCGAGTCAGGGCTATGTGCCGCGGTTGGCGCCGCCCGCACGACGGTATGATTTCCATTCATTGACCGGGTATTGAGTGAGGCGATGGCGCGCGCGGGCGCGCCAGCGGCCGGATGAGTTTTGTGTCAGCTGCGCCGACGGGCGCTATGTAGATAGCCATTTATCTAGATAGCTATTTATTTAGATAGCGGGCTTTCCGCGCCCGCGCGACGGGTTATTTTTGGCGCAATGCGAAAAGTAACTCGCCATCGCTGCGAAGCAGCGGCGAAACTTCCTGGAGGAGCGCGGGCTCGGCTCGCACCGCACGCTCGCAAGGGTAGTGCGCACCCAGCGCCGAAACAGCGCGAATGCACCGCAGTCCATTCGCGCTATTTCGGCACCCCGGCCCCATCGGGCATAATCACCCCTCACGCACACTTCCCGGATCCGCCCGATGAACCTCTGGCACGCTCTGTTTCTCGCCCTGGTCCAGGGGCTCACCGAATACCTCCCGATCTCCAGTTCCGCCCATCTGATCCTGGTGCCGAAGTTCACCGACTGGCCGGATCAGGGGCTGGCTTTCGACGTGGTGACCAACACCGGCACGCTGATCGCGGTGCTCTGGTATTTCCGTCACGACCTGGTGCCGCTGTGGCACGGGTTCTGGCATTCGGTGACGAAGCGCGAGCTGACTCAGGATGGACGTCTGGCCTGGGCGGTCCTGCTGGGTACGATCCCGGTGGGTCTGGCGGGCATCCTGTTCGAGAAGATCGTGGCCACCGAGCTGCGTTCGCCGCTGGTGATCGCGTTCACCAGCATCTTCTTCGGCATCCTGCTCTGGGCGGCGGATTACTGGGGGCGGCACCGGCGCGACGAGCACAGTATCGGGCTGTTCGACATCGTGTTCATCGGCATCGCTCAGGCGCTGGCGTTGATCCCGGGTACCTCGCGTTCGGGCGCGACGATGACGGCGGGGCTGGCGCTGGGGCTCGACCGGCGCGCGGCGGCGCGTTTTTCCTTCCTGCTCTCGATCCCGGTGGGGGTGCTGGCGGGCGGGCTGGAAGCGGTACAGCTGCTGGAAGATCACACGCCGGTGGACTGGACGGCGCTGGGCCTGGGCCTGGTGGTCTCGACCGTCTCCGGTTACCTGTGCATCCGCTGGCTGCTTGCCTGGCTGGAACGGCGCACCATGCTGCCCTTCGTGATCTACCGCGTGGTGCTGGGGATCGTCCTCTTCTACATCTTCGCCTGAGGCTTGGCCACGGCCGCGATCGCCTGTTCGCGCAGTTCGCGCACCCGCTCGCCGATCTCGGGTCCGCTGAGTTCGCGCATGGTCTCGGCGGGCAGGCGCGCCGCGGCCGCGGCCTCCCGGCAGGCCGCCAGATAGGCCGGCTGCGGGTAATCACGTTCTTCCAGTCCGGTGCGCCCGCGCGCATCCGCCTCGCAGCAGAGCAGGTACTGCGCGAACCGTTCGGGCCGGCGGAAGGCATCGGCGGCTTCGAGCAGTTTCAATACCGTGGAGGCGCGCAGTTCGAGTGCGCGATGGCAGTGCAGGTGGTAGCGCGCCACCAGCACGGCGAGATCGCGATACTCGCGCGGCAGCTTCAAGCGTTCGCTGAGTTTGTCCACCATGCGCGCGCCGCGCTCCTCATGCCCCCAATGACTGGGCAGCACATCGTCGGGTGTGGTGCCCTTGCCCAGATCGTGCACCAGCGCGGCGAAGCGCACGAGCGGGTCGGGTGAGAGCTTCACGGTCTCGGCGAGCACCATGAGCGTGTGCACGCCGCAATCGATCTCGGGATGATGTTTCGCCGGCTGCGGCACGCCGAACAGGCGCTCGAGTTCGGGGAATATGCGCGCGAGCGCGCCGCTCTCGCGCAGCACCTCCACAAAGGCGCCGGGCGCGGCCTCAGCGAGCGCGCGCTGGGTCTCCGCCCATACGCGCTCCGGCACCAGCGCATCCACCTCGCCCGCGGCCACCATCTCGCGCATCAGTGCCATGGTCTCGTCGGCAACCGCGAAACCCAGCGGCTTGAAGCGTGCAGCGAAGCGCGCCACACGCAGGATGCGCACCGGGTCTTCGACGAAGGCGGGCGAGACATGACGGAGCTTGCGTTGCTTGAGATCCACCTGACCGCCGAACGGATCGATGAGCACGCCCGAATCGGGGTCACGCGCCATCGCGTTCACGGTGAGATCGCGCCGTACCAGATCGTCTTCGAGGGTGACGTCGGGCGCGGCATGGAAGACGAAGCCGTGATAACCGGGCGCGGTCTTGCGCTCGGTGCGTGCGAGCGCATATTCCTCGCCTTTGGGGTCGAGGAACACCGGGAAATCCTTGCCCACGGGCTTGAAGCCGGCCGCGATCATCTCGTCGGGCGTGGCGCCGACCACGACCCAGTCGCGTTCGCCCACGTCCAGCCCGAGCAGTTCATCGCGGACAGCGCCGCCCACCAGATAGGTCTTCATGGCGTCATGTTAGCTGAACTGGCGCGCGGCCGCCGCCGGGCAGCGCGCGCCAAAACCGATTATGCTCATGGCCCATGAGCGTTCGCTGCTATCGGATCGTGATCTGCGCACTGCTCGCTGCGCTCCTCGGCGGCTGCAGCACGCTCGCCTATTACGGCCAGGCGGTGCACGGCGAGCTCGCGTTGCTCGACTCCGCGCGCCCCGTGGAGCAAGTGCTCGCCGATCCGGCGACGCCACCCAAACTGCGCCGGCGCCTCGAGACCGCGCACGCGATCCGGGCCTTCGCCAGCCGCGAACTCGGCCTGCCCGACGACGACAGCTACCGCAGCTTCGTGCTGCTCGATCGCGAATTTCCGGTCTGGAACGTGATCGCCGCACCCGAGTTCTCGCTGCAACCCGAACAGTGGTGCTTCCTGTTTGCCGGCTGCGTGCCCTATCGCGGCTACTTCGATCGCGCCGACGCCGAACGCTTCGCCTCAGGCCTGCGCGTCAAGGGCCTGGATGTGATGGTGGGTCCGGTGCCCGCGTTCTCCACCCTCGGCTGGTTCGACGACCCGTTGCTCTCGAGCATGCTTTACTGGTCCGACACCGAACTCGCGCAACTCATCTTCCACGAACTCGCTCACCGGCTGATCTACGTGAAAGGCGATGCCGATTTCAACGAAGCCTTCGCCACCACCGTGGCCGCGGCAGGTGTGCGCCGCTGGCTCATGCAACGACCTGACGGCGAAGCGAAGTACGAGCGATGGCAGCAAGACAACGCCCATGACGCCGCCGTGCGTGCGCGCATCATGCGCGCACGCGGTGAGCTCAAGGCCCTCTACGCCGAGAAACTCCCGCCCACCACCATGCGCGCGCGCAAAGCCCACATCTTCATGCGGCTCTATGCCGACTACGAGAAGATGAAACGGGGCTGGCCCGGGTATGACGGCTACGACGGTTTCTTCTCGCTGCCCCTCAACAACGCGCTGCTCTCGGAAGTGGATACCTACGAGCGGCTGACGCCGGCATTTCGCGCGCTGCTCGCGCAGGCGAATGGTGATCTGCCCGCGTTCTATGAAAAGGTGCGCTCGCTCGCCCGCATGAGCAGTGCGGATCGCCGCAAGGCGATCGAGAAGTTGCTCGCGGTCAGTGAACAGTGAATGAGTCGGGCGGTGGTCAGGCGCCGGTCATTGCGAGTGTGTCTCGCGCTCACTTCAAGAGTTTCGCTCGCCCCTACGGGGCTTTGAGCGACCCACTTTCCTTTGCGCCGCCAAAGGAAAGTAGGCAAAGGAAAGGCGGCCCCGAACGCGGCGCGCTTGCTCGAAGCTGCGCTTCGAGCGCGTCCCCGGCCCTGCTCGCGTCCTCGCGGCCTCGCAGACAGCACATCCTTGTGCTGGCTGCGAGGGCTTGCCATCCCTGGCTGCGCCTCCAGCTTCGCTGGAGCTGTTCGCTGCGGGCGCTGCGCTGACCGGCGTCACCCACGGGGATCCGAAAGGCGGTCCTTATTTCACGTCTCTGCCTTGTCTTCTGTTCTTCGCTTCTTCAGGGGTGGCGGGCGCGCAAGTCCGCTATCTAAATCAACACGAGCCCTCGGCGCAGCCTACACAAAACCCAAATGGGGTATTGGGGCGCCCCCTAAGGCCCCCAAACCAAACTGATCAATTCGATGTGATTCTCGATCACCGTGTATTCCAGCTCGAACCGTCCGTAGTCCGTGGTCCAGCCCACGCCCGCGCCGAGGCTGGCGCCGGGATCGGTGGCGCTGCCATCGCCCACGCGCACGTGTTCGTAGAGGCCGCCCGCGCGCAGTTTCACATACACCTCGCCCGGGCTGCGCCAGACCGCATAGGCCGCGGCGTGGCTCACGCGCAGATCGCGATAGGCCCACTTGCCTGCGCTCAAGCTCAGACCGAGTTCGCCTTCCACGCTGAAACCTTTGCCCCAGGGCAACGCGTAACCGCCGCGCCCGAGCACGCCCCAGGCGCTCTTGCCGGCGGTCACATCCGGGCGGTAGCTGCCGAGCCCGGCACCGTAGTACCAGGGCGAGGCTTGTGCGGCGAGGGCAGGCGCGCTGGCGCATGCGAAGCAGGTTGCGGCGGCGATGAGGTGCAAGCGCATGGGCTGTCTCCTGCGCGGACGAGTTCTAGCGCAACAGCATAGCGAGCGCGATGCCGATGAGCACTACCCCGAAGCCGCGGCGCAGGTGCGCTGCCGGCAAGCGGTGGGCGAGGTGCGCGCCCACGGGGGCGAGACTCACGCTGGTCACCGCGATGCCGGCCACCGCCGGCCAGTAGGTGAAGCCGGTGGCATAGGCGGGCAGACCGGGGGCGCCCCAGCCGGCGATCACATAGCCGATAGCGCCGGCGAGCGCCACCGGCAAGGCCGTGGCCGAGGAGGTGGCGGCGGCTTCGGGCGCGCGCAATCCGCACCAGAGGAAATAGGGCATGTTGAGGACGCCGCCGCCGATGCCGGCGAGCGCGGCGAGCGTGCCCACGCCGGTGCCGGTGAGGCCGAGCGCCCATGCCGAGGGCAGCGCGCGCCCGTGCGGTACCACGGCCGTGGGCCAGAGCAGGCGCAGCGCGATCACCAGTTCGAACACGCCCAACGCGCGGCGCAAGACGTCGCTGGACAAGGTGTCGGCCAGACCCGCGCCGATGAGCGCGCCCGCGACCACGCCCGGCGCATAGCGGCGAAACAGCGCCCAGCGCACGGCGCCGCGACGGTGATGCGAGAACGCCGAGGAGGCCGCGGTGAAGACGACGGTAGCGAGTGAGGTGCCGAGCGCGAGATGGGTGAGGATCGCCGGTGCGAAACCGAGCTTATGGAATATCCACACCAGCGCCGGCACCACCACCAGCCCTCCGCCGATGCCGAGCAGACCGGCGGCGAGTCCTGCGAACGCACCCACCGTGAGGAACACCGATATTTCGTAAAGTCCGCTCACACCCTGTTCTCCGCAAGCGTATGATGATTGCCCCGCAAATGGAGTATCACAGGGAGTCTGTCATGCGTCACATCTTTGCCATCGTGCTCACGACATTCCTTATGGTTCCGGCCTGGGCTGGCGCCGAGGACGCCGCGCCGGCGACGCCGAGCGCGACCCCCGCGCAGCCTGCCCAGCCCGCCATGCCCGCGGACACCACCGCAGCCGCCCCGGCCGCCGCTCCGGCCCAGCCCGCTGCTGCAAAAACGCCCGCCCAACCGGCGCCGCCCGCCGATGCAGTCGCGCGTGCGGTATTCACCAGCGGCGTGCAGGATCACGAGCCGGTGGATTCGTTCACCAAGCTCAGCGACGATCACGACAAGGTGTATTTTTTCACCGAGCTGCATGGTCTGGCCGGACATACCATCACCCACCGCTGGATCTACCAGGGCAAGGTCAAGGCCGATGTCACCTTCCAGGTGAAGGGCGAGCGCTGGCGGGTCTGGTCGTCCAAGCGTCTCGAGCCTTCCTGGACCGGCACCTGGCAGGTGGACGTGCTCGATCAGGACGGCACCGTGCTCGATTCGACCACCTTCGATTACATTCCGGTGACCGAGAGCCCCTGAACGGGTGGCGCGGCGCGCTTCAGGCGACCCAGATCGTCTTCGCGTTGACGAACTCGCGCATGCCGTGCAGCGCGAGCTCGCGGCCGTAGCCGGAACGCTTGGTGCCGCCGAAGGGCAGGCGCGGGTCACTCTTCACCAGACCGTTCACGAACGCGCTGCCGCATTCCAGCGCCAGTGCCACGCGTTCGCCGCGTGCGGGGTCGCGCGTCCACACGCTGCCGCCGAGGCCGAAGCTCACGCCGTTGGCGACGCGGACGGCCTCGGCTTCGTCGGCCACGCGGATGATGCTGGCCACGGGCCCGAACAGCTCTTCTTCCCAGGCGCGCATGCCCGGGCTCACGCCATCGAGGATGGAAGGCTGGTAATAGCAGCCCGCGCCGGGCACTGAACCGCAACCGGTCACCGCGCGTGCGCCTTTCTCGAGCGCATCGGTCACTTGCGCGTGCAGGGCGTCGCGCAGGTCGGGGCGCGCCATGGGCCCGAAGTTGGTCGCGGGGTCGAGCGGATCGCCGGGCTTGAGCGTCTCCACCCGCGCGCGGAACCGCGCCACGAACTCGTCCGCCACCGCATCGAGCACGATGAAGCGCTTGGAGGCGATGCAGCTTTGCCCCGCGTTCTGATAACGCGATTTCACGCCGGTCTCCACGGCGGCATCTATGTCGGCATCGTCGAGCACGATGAACGCATCGGAGCCGCCCAGTTCCAGCACGGTCTTTTTCAGGTGCCGCCCGGCTTCGGCCGCCACCACCTCACCCGCGCGTTCGCTGCCGGTGAGGGTCACGGCGCTGATGCGCGGATCGCCGATGATCTCGTCCACGGCCGGGATCGAGATCATCAGGGTCTGGAACACGCCTTCGGGATAGCCCGCGGCAAGGAACAACTCCTCCAGAGCGAGCGCACAGCCGGAGACGTTGTTGGCATGCTTGAGCAGGCCGGTGTTGCCGGCGGTGAGCGCCGGCGTGGCGAAACGGATCACCTGCCAGAGCGGGAAGTTCCAGGGCATTATGCCGAGCACCGTGCCCAGTGGCTGGTAGGCGACATAGCTTCGGGTGGCGTCGCTCTCGGCGGGTTCGTCGGCAAGGAAGGTCTCGGCGTGCTCGGCATAATACCGGCACAGCAGCGCGCATTTCGCCACTTCGCCGCGCGCCTCGGCGATGACCTTGCCCATCTCTTTCGTCATCAGCGTGGCGAGCTCTTCAGCGCGCGCGTCGATCGCCTCGCCCAGGCGCAGCAGAAATCCGGCGCGTTCGCCCACGCTGCGCGCGCGCCAGGCGGGCCCGGCTTTGGCCGTGCGTTCGAGCGCCTGTTCCAGGCGCGCCGCGCTCCATTCGTCATAGGTGGCGAGAGTCTCGCCGTTCGCGGGATTGACCGACGTGAATGCCATGGCTTCACCTTGAAAGGCTGGGCACCCGGATAGGTGCGGAAACGGAGATTTGCCGCGCAGCCGGGCGGCCGACGACAGCGCTTACCTTAACAAATTTCGAGCCGGCGCGTTGGACCCCCGCCTTGACCCCGCCAGACAAAAGCAAGACGATGCCTGGTGCTCTGTAAGCCTGTAAATTACGAGTTCAGTTGACTTGTCAGTGTTCCTGGCAAGGCGCGCCCTGCAGGCAATGGCCTGAGTCCTTGTCAATGGGCACAACGCCGTCCAGGGGCACTGACAAGACAACCCGAAGGGCGCTCCCATGGCGCTCCCCAGCGGCGTTGCCGCGCTTACCAAGGGCTACGGCCATTGCTGGCGCACGGCGCCTTGCTGTGAAGCGCCATGGAAGCGCTGAAACCCGAATTTATAGGCTTACAGAGCGCTCCGAAGGACCGCAAGAAAGAGGGAAAACCATGGCGCAACAGACGGTCTGCATCCTCGGTGGCACAGGATTTGTCGGCCACGAAATCGCCAGCCGGCTCGAGACCCTGGGGGTCCGCACGCGCATCATCACCCGCGCGCCCGAACACCATCGCGATCTGGAGATCCTGCCGCAATGCACGCTGATCGAAGGCGATATCCACGACGAAGCCACGCTCGTGCGCGAGTTCCACGGCGTGGATGCGGTGATCAACCTGGTCGGCATCCTCAACGAGAACAGACATGACGGCAGCGGCTTCCGCCACGCCCATGTCGAACTCACGCGCAAGGTGGTGCAGGCGTGCAAGCAGGCCGGTGTGAATCGCCTGCTGCACATGAGCGCCTTGAACGCCAGCGCCTCCACCGGGCCCAGCCACTATCTGCGCACCAAGGGCGAAGCCGAGAACCTGCTGCCGGTGAGTGGCGGCGGCACCATCGCCACCACCATCTTCCAGCCCTCGGTGATCTTCGGGGCCGACGACAGCTTCATCAACCGCTTCGCGGCCCTGCTCAGGCTCGTGCCCGGCGTGTTCCCGCTCGCCTGCCCCGAAGCACGCTTCGCACCCGTGTATGTGGGCGATGTGGCCGATGCCTTCGTCAATTCCATCGAAGACCGCGAGACCTTCGGTCAGCGCTACCAGTTGTGCGGCCCGCGCGAATACACGCTGCGCGAGCTGGTGGAATACACCGCCGATCTCATCGGCGTGCAGCGCATGATCGTGGGCCTGCCCGACTGGGCCGCTGCGCTGCAGGCACGCGTGTTCGAATTCGTGCCCGGCAAGCCCTTCTCGGTGGACAACTACAACTCGCTCAAGCAAGACAGCGTATGCACCCAGTCGGGTCTCGACCGGCTCGGCATCGTGCCCACCGCGCTGGAAGCGGTGGCGCCCTTGTACCTCGCCGGCGGCAAGGTGAAGGGGCGCTTCGATACCTATCGGAAAGTGCACCATCATTGAGGGGTGCGAGCGGGGCTCGCGCTCACTTGGGCGTTGTGTCGGCTGCGCCGACGGGCCCGCTCGGCAACTCGCCGGACTCGGCGGCGCCTTTGGCTTGCCTCGTCACGGGCTCAAACACTCCTCGCTTTCCGCCCGCTGGCCGCTGCACTGCTCGGCGCGAGAACGGGGCGGCCCAAGACCAGAGCCCGCCCACCACCCCGAAGATGTGGAAGAGCAACTACGAACGTGAATTAAGGACTGCCTTTCGGGTCCCCGTGGGTAGCGCCGGACAGCGCAGCGCCCGCAGCGAATAGCTCCAGCGAAGCTGGAGGCGCAGCCAGGGAGGGCAAGCCCTCGCAGCCAGCACAAGGATGTGCTGTCTGCGAGGCCGCGAGGACGCGAGCATGGCCGGGGACGCGCTCGAAGCTTCGCTTCGAGCAAGCGCGCCACGTTCGGGGCCGCCTTTCCTTTACCTACTTTCCTTTGGCGGCGCAAAGGAAAGTAGGTCGCTCAAAGCCCCGTAGGGGCGAGCGAAATTCTTGAGTGAGCGCGGTCCAGGCTCGCAATGACCGCCTGTGGAACGAAGAGCTCGAGTAAGAGAGCCGCCCGCCCTACAACAGGTGTGTCAGATCTCTTAACCCAAACCCACCCAGCTCGACCGAACAGCCCTTCGCCAGGCCGATGAACTTGAACCGCTCGCCCATCTCGCCGGGCAGGGTGAGCAGCTTCACCTGGCGCGCGCGTTCGATCTGTTCGACCTCGCTCTGCGTGGGTTGGGCCAGCAGCTGTTCGAGGCCGGCGCCGAGCAGGAACAGAGCCTGGGAGGTGTAGCCGATCAGCGACAGCCCGGCCTGTACGCCGGCGTCGGCCACGGCGGTGAAATCGACGTAGGCGGTGATGTCCTGCAGGCCGGGCAGCACGAACGCATCGGGGTGGGCGCGGTGGCGGTAGTGGCACATCAGCGTGCCCATGCGCCGCTCTTCCATGTAGTACTCGCGCCGGGGCAGACCGTAATCGGCGAAGATCAGCACCCCGCGCTCGAGCATGCCGGCGAGCGAGCGGATGAAGGGTTCGAGCTGGAGCTGGATCTCGGAGCTGTAGCCGGGGGCGAGCGGCGCGCCCAGATCCTGCTCCAGCGCGCGCACGGCGTGCACGAGCGCGTCGGGCGCGGCTTCGAAGCGTTCCACGAAGCGCCCGTCTTCCAGGGCCACGCGGGCCTGTTCCACACCCCCGTGGTCACCGATGCGAAAGCGTTCCACCGGCAGGGCATCGAGCACTTCGTTGCCCACCACCACCGCGTTCAGATCGGCGTCGGGCAAGGTGTCGAGCCAGTGCACGCGCGCGAGCAGTCCGGGCGCGCGTTGTTTGATGGTCTCGAGCTGGCGCTCGGCCAGATCGGCGCTCACTTCCATGATCAGATAGCGTGCGGGCAGGGCGTCGGTGCGTTCGAGTTCGAGCAGCATCTCGGCTGCCATCACGCCCGAGCCGGCGCCGAGTTCGAGCACGGTATCGGCACCGCAGACCCGCATGGCCTCGCTGCATTGGCGGGCCAGGCAGCGCGAGAACAGCGGCGAGAGTTCGGGCGCGGTGGTGAAATCGCCGGCCTCGCCGAACTTGCGCGCGCCCGCGCTGTAATAGCCCAGGCCCGCCGCATAGAGCGCGAGTTCCATGTAGCGCGCGAAGCTGATCGAAGCGCTCGGGCTGTTGGCGATCTCGTGCGCGATGCGCTCGACCACCCGCGCACTGTGCGCGCTGGCCTCGGCAGAAGGTTCGGGTAGCACGATGTCGTCGGGATTCGGTTTCAAGCGGACCTCGGCCGGGTGGTGCGTACGCGTACGGGCGGGTACGGTGTAAAGTTAAGCAAACAAGTCTTGGTGCGAAGAAGGATAATACAGTGACCCTCACCGGAAAAACGGCCCTGGTGACCGGCGGCGCCAAGCGCATCGGCGCGGCGATCGTGCGGCGCCTGCATGGAGAAGGCATGAATGTGGTCATCCACTATCATCGCTCGCAGGCCCCCGCGCAGGCGCTCGCCCAGGAGCTCGAAGCCATCCGCCCCGGCACCGCGGTCACCGCGCAGATGGATCTCGCCGAGGTCGAAGGCCTCTCCTCGCTGGTCAAGGCTGCCACCCAGTGGGGCAGTCTGGATCTGCTGGTGAACAACGCCTCCAGCTTCCGCCCCACGCCCGTGGGCGAGGTCACCGAAGCCGACTGGGATACCCTGTTCGCGAGCAACCTCAAGGCGCCGTTCTTCCTCGCCCAGGCCGCCGCGCCGGCGCTGCGCGCCGCCGAAGGCGCCATCGTCAACATCGTCGATATCTACGCCCGCCGCCCGCTGCGTCGCCACACCGTCTATTGCACCGCCAAGGCCGGGCTCGAGATGCTCACCCGCTCGCTCGCGCGCGAACTCGCCCCCGCGGTGCGCGTTAACGGCGTCGCCCCCGGCGCCATCCTCTGGCCCGAAGCGCCAATGGACGTAAACGCGCAACAGAAGATCGTCGAACGCATCGCCTTGAAGCGCACCGGCGAACCCGAAGACATCGCCGGGGCGGTGTTGTACCTGGCGCGGGATGCGCGGTATGTGACCGGGGTCGTTCTGCCTGTTGATGGGGGGCGGAGTATCGGGTGGACTTAGGGTGTGAGCGGTGCTCACGCTCCTTTGGGTTTTGTGTCGGCTGCGCCGACGGGCTTTTTATTTAGATAGCGGGCTTTCGTGCCCGCGCGACGGGTGCCATCGATGCGAGCGGAGCTCGCGCTCCTCCAGGAATTTCGCTCGCCCCTACGGGGCTTTGAGCGACCTACTTTCCTTTGCGCCGCCAAAGGAAAGTAGGCAAAGGAAAGGCGGCCCCGAACGCGGCGCGCTTGCTCGAAGCGAAGCTTCGAGCGCGTCCCCGGCCATGCTCGCGTCCTCGCGAGCCGTCTCGATGGGCCTTCCCTGGCTCAACGAGACGGGCTTCGGCATCCCTGCCTCGCCCCTGCCTGCGGCAGGGCTTAACCCTGCGGGCGCTGCGCTGACCGGCGCCACCCACGGGGATCCGAAAGGCAGTTCTTAATCCACGTACGTGGTTTGTCTTTCGTTCTTCACTTCTTCAGTGTGGTGGGCGCGCAAGTCCGCTATCCAAATCAGCACAAGCCCGTCGGCGCAGCCGGCACAAACAAAAAGGGCCCCCCGGCCGAAACCGGGAAGCCCTTGCGGGGCACTGCCTTGCCCTTAAAGCGAATCCATTCCTGCAGCTTTATTTGATAACCGTGAAGAACACGTTGTCTCCGCGCCGCACGGTGAACAGCAGCGTGCCTTTGAAGTGCTCCAGCGCCTGGCGGAACTCGGCCAGGTTGCGGATCGGGTGGCGGTTCACGGAGGTGATCACATCGCCCGGGCGCAGGCCGGCTTCGGCGGCCTTGCCGTCGCGCTCGACGTTGGTCACCACCACGCCGTGCACGTCGCCGTAGAGCGGCGAATCCGGGGTCAGGTCGCTGAAGCGCGCGCCCAGATCTTCGTGGCCGCCCACGCTGGTGCCTTCGCCTTCGGTCTTCTCACCGATCTTGGCGGTCACCTCGAGCTGCTTGCCGTCGCGCACGATCCCCAGGGTCACTTTCTCGCCCGGGCGCATCAGGCCGATGTCGTTACGCAGTTCGGAAGAGGTCTTCACCGGCTTGCCGTCCACGCTCACGATCACGTCGCCCTGCTTCACGCCCGCCTTCTCGGCGGCGGAATCCTTCATCACCTGCGAGACCACAGCGCCTTCGGTCTGCTTGATGTCGAAGCTCTTGGCCAGGTCCGGGGTGAGGTCCTGCACGGTCACGCCCAGCAGGCCGCGTTTGACCTTGCCGTACTTGATGATCTGCTCCATCACCGAGCGCGCCATGTCCACCGGAATGGCGAAGCCGATGCCGATGTTGCCGCCGGATTTGGACAGGATCGCGGAGTTGATACCCACGAGCTGGCCTTGAAGGTTCACCAGCGCGCCACCGGAGTTGCCCGGGTTGATGGAGGCGTCGGTCTGGATGAAGTTCTCGTAGCTGCCGTCATGGATGCCGGTGCGGCCCAGCGCGCTCACGATGCCGGAGGTGGCGGTGTGCGAGAGGCCGAAGGGGTTGCCGATGGCCACCACGAAGTCACCCACCTGCAACTGGCTGGAATCGCCCAGCGGCACGGCGGTGAGGTCCTTGGCCTTGATCTGGATGACGGCCAGGTCGGTATCCGGATCCTTGCCCACCACCTTGGCGTCGAAGCTGCGGTTGTCGTTCAGCGTCACCGAGATCTTGTCGGCGTTCTCGATCACGTGGTTGTTGGTGAGTATGTAGCCCTTCTCGGCGTTCACGATCACGCCCGAACCCAGGCTGCGGAACTGGCGTTCCGCCGGCTGCTGCGGCATCTGGTGGCCGAAGAACTGCTGGAAGAAGGGGTCGGCGAACATGGGGTTTTGCTGCACCTTCATGTGGCCGCGGGTGGAGATGTTCACCACGCCGGGCATCACCCGCTTGATCATCGGCGCCAGGGTGGGCACCGGGGTGCCGTTCACGGCGGCGGGCAGCGCGGCCAGCGCGGGCTGGCTCGGCGCCAGCAGGGTTACGGTCGCCGTCATCAGCACGGCCAGGAACAGTCGTTTCATCACGTTAATGCCTCTTATGGTCCTACCATGGATCGATACGGGCGAAACGGTGCGCGGTCGGTCTCACTCGGCCAGGGCCGATATCCGCGGCGGCATCGCCAGAAATCAGGAGCCTGTCGGACTTAGGCTCATCTACTGCGGCGCGCGGGAATCGGTCCATATTTCCGATCTTTTTCGTCGCATAGTCACCACTATGCTCCTCGAAAGATCGGCAATCTTTCCTCGATTTCCACACGCCTCGCGACAATACCCTAAATCCGACAGGCTCCTGGAAGCCGGGACGCCTGTTGGCCTTGATCCCCCGGGCCGGCGCCGCTATGGCTTAGCGGGAGCCCGTGCCTGGCGGGTGGCCGCGGCGGGCTCTCCAATGCTGACAGCCCGGCGCGGCGGAAAGTTCCGCCCGCCGGGCTGTGCGGGTCAGGGTGGCTCAGGTCGTGACTTTGATCCGGCGCGGCTCCAGCTGCGCCTGTTTGGGGATCACCACTTCCAGCACGCCCTTGTCCGAACGCGCGCTGATGGCTTCGGAATCGGCCGAGTCGGGCAGCGCGAAGCGGCGGAAGAACTTGCCGCTCACCCTTTCGGCGCGGTGCAAGCCCTTGCTGTCTCCGGCATGCTCTTCTACGCGCTCGCCGGCAATCGTGAGCACGCTGTTCTCCATGGTGATGTCGATGTCTTTCGGGTCCACGCCCGGCAGATCGGCGCGCAGCACGTAACGAGCACCTTCCTCGCGCACGTCCACCGCCGGCACCCAGTCGGTCGTCACCACCTCGGCGCGGTCGCCGTCCAGGCCGTTGAAGCTCTCGTGCACCATGCGGTCGAGGTCGGCGCGCAGGCGGTCCATCACGCTCCAGGGCTGATAACGCATCAGGGTCATTGGTTTTACCTCCTTCGGGAAAGCCCGAACTATCCGTTGGATGACGCTGTTGAGGCCTTAATAAGGCCGTCCGGGGCGCTTTCAAGCGTGTGAGATCGGGGCTCGGGCCCACCCGTTTCGAAGCGTTGTCAAGACTGGCGCGGCACTAGATATTGTGTTGCAATGCACGCCCTCGCCGAGCCCTCGACAAACCTTGGCCCGAGTCGAGGTAGTAGATCTAAAGCATTGATTTGATAGGACTAAAAACTTGCTAAAATTGCCTTGACAGACCCGCTTCCGGCGCCTAGGCTTAACGGGCACTTCACAATATGTTGTGGTTGATCCATCCCCAGGTTTTCCACAAGTTGTGCACTGTTTTTGCCCAGGATTGGCGCCGGGGAGAGCTCGCAAGGGAAGCGTTCGGGCGGGCTCGGCGAATAAAAAACGAGGGGTCCGTTTGTGCTTCCTCATTATTAGAAGAGAACGTTTTACTCAAGGAGGACTGAGCCAGTGACAAAGACTGCGCTGAAAGTCATGCCCACCGCCGTTACCGAGATTCCAGTACAAGAAGCCTCCTACGACATCTGGGACAAGAAATACCGCCTCAAGGCCAAAGACGGGACCATCCTCGACCAGGAAGTGGACGACACCTACAAGCGTGTCGCGCGCGCGCTCGCCGACGTCGAAGACGAGGCCAAGCGCGAAGAATGGTACGAGAAGTTTCTCTGGGCGCTGCGCCGCGGGGCCATCCCTGCCGGGCGCATCACCTCCAATGCGGGCGCGCAGGAACACAAGCCGGCCACCTCCACCATCAACTGCACGGTGTCGGGCTCGATCCGCGATTCCATGGACAACATCCTCAACAAGGTGCACGAAGCCGGCCTCACCCTGAAGGCGGGCTGCGGCATCGGCTACGAGTTCTCCACGCTGCGCCCCAAGGGTGCGTATGTGGCGGGCGCCGGCGCCTACACCTCCGGGCCGCTGTCGTTCATGGATATCTACGACAAGATGTGCTTCACCGTCAGCTCCGCGGGCGGGCGCCGCGGCGCGCAGATGGGCACCTTCGATGTCGGCCACCCCGATGTCATGGATTTCATCCGCGCCAAGCGCGAAGACGGCCGTCTGCGCCAGTTCAACCTCTCGCTGCTGGTCACCCAGAGCTTCATGGAGGCGGTCAAGGCCGGCGCCGATTGGCAGCTCGCCTTCCCGCTGGATGCGAAGGAAGCGGCAGACGAAAGCGTGAACCTGGAAGATGCCGGCACCGTGGTCTGGCGCGATTGGCCGGTGAAGGAAGGCTATATCGTCAACGCCGAAGGCCTGGTGGCGTGCAAGATCTACAAGACCCTCCCCGCGCGCCGGGTGTGGGACATGATCATGACCTCCACCTACGATTTTGCCGAGCCGGGCTTCGTGCTCATCGACAAGGTCAACGAGATGAACAACAACTGGTGGTGCGAGAACATCCGCGCCACCAACCCCTGCGGCGAGCAGCCCTTGCCGCCGTATGGCTCGTGCCTGCTGGGCTCGGTGAACCTCACCAAGTTCGTGCTCGATCCGTTCACCGACAAGGCCCGCTTCGACTGGGAGACCTTCCGCGAAGTGGTCAAGGTGTTCACGCGCATGCTCGATAACGTGGTCGAGATCAACGGCCTGCCGTTGCCCCAGCAGCGCGACGAGATCATGCGCAAGCGCCGCCACGGTATGGGGTTTCTGGGGCTGGGTTCCACCGCCACCATGCTGCGCATGAAATACGGCGCACCCGATTCGGTGGAATTCACCGAACGCGTCGCGCGCGAACTGGCCATCGCCGGCTGGGAAGAGGCGCTGGAGCTTTCCCGCGAAAAGGGCCCCGCGCCCATCATGGTCGAAGAGTTCCCCATCACCGAAGAGCTGCTGCGCCTGCGCCCCGAGCTCAAGCAAGACGGCTACAAGGTGGGCGACACCGTCCCCGGCCGTGTCCTGCACGCCAAGTATTCGCGCTACATGCAGCGCGTCGCCGCCGAGGCGCCGGAACTGGTGGAAGCATTGGCCGAAGAGGGCGCCCGCTTCACGCATCACAGCTCCATCGCACCCACCGGCACCATCTCGCTGAGCCTGGCCAACAACGCCTCCAACGGCATCGAGCCCAGCTTCGCGCATCACTACTTTCGCAACGTGATCCGCGAGGGCAAGAAATCGAAAGAGAAAGTCGACGTGTTCAGCTTCGAGCTGCTCGCCTACCGCGCGCTGGTGAACGCCAGGGCCATGCCGTATTCGGAAGCGGTGGACGAGAAGCTGCCGGATTACTTCATCACGGCCGAGACCATCAACCCCAAGGAACACGTGGATATCCAGGCCGCGGCGCAGAAGTGGGTGGATTCGTCCATCTCCAAGACCGCCAACGTGCCCACCGATTATCCGTTCGCGGATTTCAAGGATATCTACCTCTACGCCTACGAGCAGGGCTTGAAGGGCTGCACCACCTTCCGCTTCAACCCCGAAGCCTTCCAGGGCGTGCTGGTCAAGGAATCGGATCTGAAGAACACCACCTACCGGTTCACGCTGGACGACGGTTCAGTGGTGGAACTCAAGGGCGATGAAGAAGTGGAGTACGACGGGGAGATGCATACGGCCGCGAATTTATACGACGCCCTTAAAGAAGGCTATTACGGGAAATTTTAGGATGACTTCCTCAATCGCCCAGGACCGTTGTTGCGCACCACGCCGAGTTTTCTCACTACGCTGTCAGGTAGCTCCGGTACTCGACGCGGCGCGCGCCTAGGTCCTGCACGATTGACAGTGTCATCCTATAAATTTCACGGAATAGATACCTTAGAAAGAAGGCGGCCGGAGATAGAAGAGTTCACCAACTGGCTTTTTGGAAATTGCCATAGACGGGAAATTCAGACGCGTTAGAATTTTTCGGAATAAGCACCTTGGAAGGCTATTACGGAAAATCTTGTAAGAGTTGGCTCGAAGAGGAAGGCGGTCAGGGAGGTCGCCACAAGGTCCAGGGAGGAGAAGGTCCCCGCAAAGACGGGGCGTGCGGGTCAGGCCCATGAGGCGAGTCTACTGACATGGCAGGTAAAGAGCTGGCGCGGACGCCAACACCACCGTACTACACGGTGATCTTCACCAGCCGGCGCACGGATGAAGACGGGGCGGCCTACCAGGCCCTGGCCGATCGGATGGTCGAACTGGCCAGTAGCCGCCCCGGTTTTTTAGGGCTGGATTCGGCCCGCGGAGAAGACGGCATCGGCATCACGGTCTCCTACTGGGCCTCTGAAGAGGCCATCAAGGCCTGGAAGGCGGATGCCGAGCATAAAGAAGCGCAGCGCCTCGGGCGTGAACGCTTCTACAGCGAATTTGAGGTCCGGGTGGCGCGTGTGGAACGCGCTTACGGCGGGCCGAAAAAGTAGAGAACAGACGGTAGAATTTTTTAAGGAAGTATTTTCGCGGTGGGCCAGTGTAGTCCGCTGCCAGGAGTAAAGAGAGATGACGATCAAGATCGAAAAGAAGATCACCGACTACGGTGTGGTGAAACCCGAAGAGAAAGAGGCCAGGAAAGCCGAGCCGGCCGTGATGCCGCCAGTGGGTGAGGCCGCGCCGACCCGCGCCAAGGCCGAAGTCATCCGCATGCACGAGAAGCTCGAGCGGCCGGATATGCTCATCGGCTCCACCTACAAGGTGAAAACGCCGATCTCGGACCATGCCATGTACATCACCATCAACGACATGATCCTGAACGAAGGCACCGAGCACGAGATGCGCCGCCCGTTCGAGGTCTTCATCAACTCCAAGAACCTCGATCACTTCCAGTGGATCGTGGCGCTCACGCGCATCATCTCCGCGGTGTTTCGAAAGGGCGGCGATGTCACTTTCCTGGTGGAAGAGCTCAAAGCCGTGTTCGACCCGCGCGGCGGCTACTGGAAGCCGGGCGGCAAATACATGCCCTCGCTCATCGCCGAGATCGGCACCGTCATCGAACGCCATCTGCAGACCATCGGCATGATCGCGCGAGACGGCCTGGACGAGCACCAGAAAAAGCTCATCGAATCCAAGCGCGCGGAATTCGAAGCCGCCACCAAGCAGAAAGACGCCTTCGCCAAAGAGACCGCAGGCGACTTCCCGGCCGGGGCGCAGCTGTGTGCCAAGTGCAATACGGCGGCGGTGGTGATGATGGATGGGTGTATGACTTGTCTCTCTTGCGGCGACTCCAAATGCGGTTAGCGCTGCGCCAGTCGTCGTAATACGGCGTTGCGAGAGGCTTCTTCGGTGCTCATTTACATGAATCGTAAACTCCGCGCCTCAGAAGCCCTCGCGCCTTGTCTTCCGAAGACTGGCTGTGCGCTAAGCATTTTGGTGGCGTTGGCGAACGGAGGTTACTTAGGAATTGAAATTATGTCGGTGCGTTCGCGCGGCTTGAGGCACAAGTTGTCGTTGAGGCGAGTTGCGGATGCTCCAGTGGCGCCTATGAGGTGACCGCTGGCTGGGAAGGCCCGGAAACGGAATCCCCCAGTCGATGTAACGCTCGTCTGGCTGTTCAGTTGGTCGTGACTTTCGCGTTAACTACGCGCTTCCAGGCGGCCGCTGAACATTATTGGTTGGACGGGCTCATACGGCATGTCGGCCGCTTGCGCGCTATGCGCAAAAAGCTACCATATTTACCCCTATTGAGGGCCGAAATATGATGACATGCAAAAACGTGCCAAGTTGGCACGGGCCATAGGTGTTGGACTTCTGGCGCTGATGGTCGGATTCGGTGCGTTCGCGCGGCTTGAGGCACAAGTTGTCGTTGAGGCGAGTTGCGGATGCTCCAGTGGCGCCTATGAGGTGACCGCTGGCTGGGAAGGCCCGGAAACGGAATCCCCCAGTCGATGTAACGCTCCATGGAACAGCCGGGCCGAAGCTAACTGGAAGGGCCTGTGCTGGCGACAAGGATATATATTGGCAACAGCAACGTTTGCAGAACTCAAGAAACACAAGACGCTATGGAAGGCGTGGAGACAAGTACGGTCGAATGCTTTTGATTCCCCGTCACCGACTACTCGTGCTGAAGCAAAAGAATTTGACCTCCATGCTAACAGCCAAATCCTGTCAATATCTGCTCGACTCTCTAAGAGTACATTCCACTTCGATCCATCGGTTGGAGTTCCAGTGCCTAGGCCTGGGAAGAAATCAATTCGACCAATTGTTAAGTCTTCAATAACTAACCGATTGGTGTGCCGCGCTCTTCTGGATCTCCTTGAGCATGATGAAACTTTTACCCGGTACCAAAAGTCTGAGTACAATTTTGGCGCTCTGCCGAAACGACGAGTTTCGCAAGCCTGGCAAGCTGTACTGGGCCACATCTCTAAAGGATGTAGTTGGTATATCCGTTCGGATATCCGGAAATTCTTCGACTCCATACCCAAGGAGTCCGTCGCCGCAAAGTTTGAACCTCTATTTGAGGATGTACGTCTTCTAGAACTATTTCGCAAAGCAATAAATGTAGAGCTCGAAAACACATCGGCGTTGGGTGACCTAAAGCGTTACTTTCCGCTAGAGGAGCTTGGTATCGCGCAAGGAAATTCGCTTTCCCCCCTCATCGCAAACGTGATGTTAGATGATTTTGACCAAATCGTTGCAAATAGTGGCGGCACGATTGTTCGCTATGTGGACGATTTCGTGATTCTTGCTGACAGCCAAAAGGCCGTAATGAGAGCCTTTAAATCGGGAAGTCAAGAGCTTAGACACATGCATTTGCATGCCTATGGACTTCCCCCGGTTCTGTAGACAGATGATTGATACTATTGAGTCTACAGGAGGAAGTCATGTCCAGACCTCGTTATACGCCCGAGTTTCGGGCTGAAGCCATCAAGCAAGTGGTCGAGCGCGGCTATACCGTCGCTGACGTTTCCGAACGCCTTGGCGTGTCCACACACAGTCTGTACGTGTGGCTTCGGGCCGCCGGTCGAAGCCGCGAACAGCGCAAGGGGGACGATCTCGAGGCGCTCCGGCAGGAGAACGCCCGCCTGAAGAGCGAGTTGGCCCGTTCCGAAGAGGAGCGCGCGATCCTAAAAAAGGCCGCCGCGTACTTTGCCAAGGAGTCCGGGTAAAGTACGCGTTCATCCGCGATCACCAGTCCGAGTTTCGGGTGACGACGATGTGCCGGGTACTGAAGGTACATCGCAGCGGGTTCTATGCCTGGCTGAAGGCGCCGGTATCGGCACGGGCCCGTGAGGATGCCCGCCTGGTCGGGCGGATCCGCGAGTTCTGGCACCTGAGTGGTGGCAGTTATGGCAGCCCGCGGATCTTTGTCGATCTGCGCGAGGCCGGTGAGACCTGTGGCAAGCACCGCGTGGCCCGGCTGATGCGCGAGCACCGGATCAAGGCGCTGCGGACCTACAAGCAGCCGCGCTATCGCTCCGGTCGGCCGGACCGGCTGTCGCCGAACACCCTGGACCGTCAGTTCACAGTCGAGCACCCGGATAGGGTCTGGGTCACGGACATCACCTACATCCGGACCTGGGAAGGCTGGCTGTATCTGGCGGTGGTCTTGGACCTGTACTCAAGAGCCGTCATCGGCTGGTCGATGAAGCCGACGCTAGGTCGAGAGATCGTGCTCGATGCGCTCTTGATGGCGGTGTGGCGGCGGCGGCCGAGACAACGCGTGCTCGTGCACTCCGATCAGGGTAGCCAATATGGCAGCGACGACTGGCGGCGGTTCTGCAAGGAACACCACCTGGAACCCAGCATGAGCCGGCGCGGCAACTGCTGGGACAACGCTGTCGCGGAAGCGTTCTTCAGTAATCTCAAGAAGGAACGGATCAAGAAGCGTATCTATCGAACCCGAGACGAAGCGCGGGCCGATGTGT
The DNA here is from genome assembly GCA_963739695.1 of uncultured Pseudomonadota bacterium. Taxonomy (GTDB): domain Bacteria; phylum Pseudomonadota; class Gammaproteobacteria; order Natronospirales; family CAVUBB01; genus CAVUBB01. The sequence goes on from CAVUBB010000023.1 coordinate 238,195, forward strand.
TCGATTATATTGAGATCTTCTACAATCGAACCCGACGCCACAGCCATCTCGGAATGCAGAGTCCCTATGCTTTCGAGCAAGCCTCAAAGCTTGCGCAGTGAGTGTCTAGGGAATCGGGGGAAGTCCATGCTGGATTTTTGAACAGAGGAGTCGTCACGGATGACGCGAGCACGCCGAGCGCTGGTCAGCGATGAAACCACGCCGTATTACCACCGCATCTGCGGCGCAGAATATACAGAAAGATGGAAATCCGCCGAATAGGGCCTTACGGGGCCGTGAAGCCGCTAGTTAGCGATTACACGCCCTGATCTAAGGCTGGCAAGTTTGGATCCAGGCATAATGCAACCCGGCAGGCATGGGTAAAGGGTATCGGGCCTGTTTTCACTGTTCATCTATCGGATAAAGCTGATTTATTAGACTTGCTGTCATGCGCAGATGAGAAATCGGGTTGACACCCAGTGGGTGTGTCCCGTGAGCTAGGGTGTTCCTGAGCTGCGGGGTCGCTCGACAGACGTCATCAAGTATCGACATTCCTGCCATCTCTCTCTGAATTTCTGCTTCCGTCGGCTCAGGTATTGGAATCTCTGGGTGTTCCTCAGTTAAATGAACTCCTAGCTGCACTGAGGACTTTATTATGCAGCGTTCTATAGCTATGGCCCGGCGATCTCCGGTATTTCGCTCTGTGAGCAGTCCCATGGATTTTGCTCTATCAATCAACGCGGAAAAACGTAAAGGCTTGTCATTTCGGTCCGTATCCGCTTCCAAATCAGCTAGCTTTATCCTCAAGGCGAGTTCGAACGACTGCAGAGCATGCTGTAACGCTAAGGATAGAAACGGATACGCAAAGGCGCCGTACAGCACCAGGTTCTTCGCTGTATTGAACGCACTTTGAACTGGAATCGGCACGAACTCACGCAACTCAATATGGGACAACTCCCCGTGGATCGCTGCAGGTGAGAAGCCTCTCATACGGCTCCTCCAATCGCCTACGAATAGCTTTTCTAAGGACTTAAATTCCTCAGGTTCGTCCATCTATAGTTTCTCGGTCGGCCCTCGGCGGTGCAGCGCAACAGCTACGGCGGCAGGGTGGTTATTAACGCCCAGCGACCACTACGCTATCATAAAATTTGTAGCCCCATTCAAGACCGCTCGGGAGCAGGGAGCGCTAGAACGGCAGACCTATTTCTTTTCTAGATATCACGCAGGGAGATATCATTTATGAATGAAGAGGACTTCGAAGTAGAGCAGGGCTCCTTTCCAGAGCATGTTCGTATCGAGCAGCAACTTCAGCGTATTGGAATGGGGGCAAGTCGTAGGCGAGGTCTACTTGAGTCACTCTTGGGTAGAGAACGCGTACCAAGCGGCAGCTGGGCCGGTTTTGCGTACAAAAATTTTGTACTAAAACTTGCAGGTTGGGATGTGGACTTAGACGGCCCATATAAGGCAAACCCTACTAAAGCCGCAGCAGTATTCACCAGGATTGCACAGATTCTTGAGGAAACAGACGATCCTGAGCGCATATTGACACTGTTACAGCAGTGATAGAAACGGAAAGAGCTATTGGGGTCAGACTTTACATTTTACATCTGGTCACGGTCGCGGGCATGAGGAATCAAGGCGGTAGGGCCGTTGAAATATGGTCCATTACGGCATTGAAATGGGGGGGCAATAAGTTTGTTTAGTGCCTGATATCGGTAGGTTTAGTCTAAAAGTCGTATTAAATCCGCAGCCTACCGAAGCCGCGTTCGTATTTTCTGCGGCTTCTCGGGGGGTTGAAAATAGGACCATTGGTACTATACTTCCAGCTAATAGCGCCCCTTAGAGTACGTCCCCCGCGCATAGCCAGGGTTCGGAAATTTGGGGCTTTTTTGTGTCTGGCGGCTAGAGAAAGGACTTCAATATGAAAGCAGCCATACTTATCGATGGCGCATTTTTTATAAAGCGCTACAGGGCCCTATACCCAGAAAAGATGGGCGAGCCCATAGAGACGACGGTCAGAAATCTGTATTCGGGGGCGATTAACCTGTTGCGAAAGGCGAATCGAGCACCGAGGTTCCGTGAGCTCTACCGTATATTCTTTTACGATTGCCCACCACTCAATAAATATGTTCACCACCCGATCAGTCAGTCCGGTGTAAAGCTAGGCCAGTCTACGGGAGCAACTTTTAGAAATGCACTTCACAACGAGTTGAAGCGACAGCGTAAGGTTGCGCTTAGACTTGGGAGACTCGATGGTGAGAATGCTAGATGGAACCTTAAGGATGCGCCCCTCAAGAAACTGCTGAAGGGCGAAATTCAAGTTAAAGATCTCCAGCCAGATGACGTCGTCTACTACGCCAAGCAAAAGGGCGTCGACATGAAGATTGCGTCAGACGTAGCTTCTCTTGCCTATGGAGGTCATGTTGACCAGATAATATTGGTGGCCGGGGACAGTGATTTCGTGCCTGCGGCCAAATTAGCGCGTCGGAATGGCATAGACTTTGTCCTCGATCCGATGTGGAATCATGTAAACCCGGACTTGTTTGAGCACATCGATGGTCTTTGCAGCGGTTGGAAAAACCCGAGAAATGGATCCAAGTTGGATACCACCGGGGCCAGATCCGCATAACGCATTAGGAATTCCAAGAAAAGTAAAACATGGGACACCCACATCTTTAATAGGGGCTGAGGTCTTTCGCTAGGCTCGTTCCTGCAAGGATTGCTGGCTTTTGAATTAAAGGAGTCGTCACGGATGACGCGAGCACGCCGAGCGCTGGTCAGCGCTGAAACTACACCGCAAGCGGGAAAAGGGGACGCTACCCTTTTTGGGTTCGCGGCCTCATTGGGGTCGGACCAGCGCAATGGGCTAAATTGAATTAAGAAAAGCCTCGGAAAGGGGCTTCTTAGAGCGTTGAAAGGCCCATTCTGGGCTCGAAACCGGTAGTCTGAGAGCGTGCCAACTGGGTTGGCGATGGATATTGGGGGCCCGAAGACGGTGATTCGGACGATATTAGCTGTGTTGGGGTTCAGCCTGATTGCAGGCTGTGCAACGCCGCGTGTATTTGACTCGGAGCCAGTGCAGAAGAGCAGCGCATCCTTGCTGAGCGCGCTCTATATAAAGGCTGCCATCCGTCCGCATGGCGCTGATAGATCGGTAGAAGCTGCAATCATCGACGATGGAACCTGGGTCTCGGCCGGGACCTTTGATTTGCGCTATACGTGCCTTGATCCAGATGCGGATCCATCAGACCTCCATTCTTATGATAAGCAAACTGCTATTCACATCCTCGCTGGTTATCACTATCAAGTCGGTTGCACGGCTGATAGGAAAAGACTGACGCTCGAAAATATTGGTTGGCAGGATGTCGATTACCATACCTTCGCCGAAGCGATCTACGAGGTGCCAGAGCAGATAAGATGGCGATCAGACTTAACTGCAATCGCCAAAGGTTTTGCCTACGAGCACTACAATGATTGGGGGAATGCCGATGATGTCCAGTTCAGCATAAAACTCGAGCACAACACCAAGCTGCTTCATGCGCGGTTGGATGAATACAAGGGTAGCGTAATGCTGGCAGCGGGCGCTGCCTTCGAAAAAGGAGTGCGGACAGAGGAAGCTATGATGAAGGCGCTGGCTCCCAAGGTCTACAAAGTGAGCAGCATGCGTTGTCCCGAACTTACGAATTACTATTCGAAACTTCGTGCATTGTTCGTGGCCCGCTTAGTGCACCCTGTGAAAGGACCTGAGAAGATCTATCTCGATTCTCCTGATGTCTATCATTACTATATGGACAATGGCGCGGATGCAATGGTCGCTATCCATGTATTGGAAGCCCATGACGCTCTTTACAAGATGACCCAGGAAGTGATGGCGTACGTACGGAGCTGCGCAATAAAGCCAGAAGAGAATAAATAGGGTCGAACTACGGTTTTCTATGATTGACAGGGAAGATTGGGGGCGGATTTGGAGGGGGCGCATCTATTGAGAGGAATACGATTCATCGCGCTCTTTGCGCTCATTCTGTGTTGTAACTCGGCATGCGCCGCTAGGTCAGCGGTGCCAGATGGCTATTTTTACGTCACGATCAAGGACGGAAAGATAGCTCTTGAGGGTGAGAAGGCGATGAACTTCGTAGATTTCCCGGCCTACCTTCGGCGCCAAGGGGTTAAGGGCCTTCTTGTGCGTGAAACCACGGAGGAGGAGCAGGTCTGCCTGACATCAATTGCAACCGCCGCACGAGTTACTGTCGCCAAACTGACTTCAGACAACATGCTTAGCGTGTCTTATGTCTCGGAAGTTAGTGCCGACGTCAAAGCATACTGTCAGCCCCTCGAACGTGCGGAGTAGAGGAAAGGCCGTCTGATGGATAGCGGGAATTCGGGACGAGGTCTTCGATTTATGATTTCGCGCAGAAACTTGGGTAGGACCGCGGTTTTTCTATGACTGACAGAGAAGATCCATTTAATCCAACGCTTTCGATGCGAATCAGCCTGCAGACTTGGTATGTCGCAGCGCCACTGTTCGATATCCTCCAAGTTCAAAGCAAGCCGTATCTTCAGCGGACCATGCAGGATGGTTTGAAGACGATAATCTGGGGCTTGTTCTATCTTTACCGCAAATTGAGGACCCGGAATTTGGATAAGGAGGAGTTCACCCAGCTCCGTGATATCTTCCGTACAGCCAATCCGGCCAGCATCAAGATAACGATTTGGGATGATTATGCGGAGCTGTCCTATCGGCGGTATTACGCCGACGTCGACCGCGGTCTGCCCAATACAACTGACTAGATAGAAACATCAAAAGCTTCGGAAGGGGCTCTAAAGAGCCTTGGAGGGCCAAGTCGGAGGGGGAAATGCTCACGAAAGTGGAAGCGATTGACTACGTTGCGCGAGCGGTGAGGCTGTTTGGTTTTTGTTTTCTCGCTTTAGCGACCATGGCTGCTGTGTCGGATCACAACAGTATCGACGATCTTCTCTACGATAACGGGCGTGCGCTTTACTATATGTTTGGAATCGTCTTTGCGGCGCGAATCCTGGATTTGGAGGAGAAAGCGGAGAATGTCCGGTCCCTGCTCTATGGGTTTTTGTTCGGCGCAATGATTTGGACGATGGGCCTAGTCGTCCTCTGGCAGTAGCCAAATCGCCCCTGCAGAACCTACGCGCGAAAATAGGGGGCAGACCACGGTCTTTATATGGATGACAAGGAAGATTGGGGGACGTATGGATAACTTCACGCCGCCGGACAAACCGGTGGTTATTCCGCTCCGCTCATTAGCGGACAGGAATGGGCTTGAGCGGTCCAGAGGTCGGATGCTTTGGGCGGGCGGTGAATTGGGGTCAGGTCTTCGATTTATGATTTCGCGCAGAAACTTGGGTAGGACCACGGGTTTTCTATGAATGACAGGGAAGATCTATTTAATCCAACGCTGTCGAGCCGAACCAGTATGCCAACTCGGTATGTGGCGGCACAACTGATTGAAGAAGGAAGAGTCTTTCTAAGGCGTGATACTCAGTTTTAGAAGCCAGGTTATGCCTATAACAATTTGTCTCCAAGCGTAAGAGGGAATTCGATATCTAATGGACCGACGTTACGGACTGCTTACTGTGCTGCTCAGTGTCATCATTATTGGCCTCGGTGCGATTCTTGGTAGATATGAAACCACCTTACCGTTCCAAAGTTCGGCTGAGGAACTCGTGGCTAGGCATGGCAACGCCCTGAATAGATTGGTATCGGTGGTAACCAAAGATAAAGAATTCATCTCCATGGGCCCGGGGTATGCTGATGGCCGCACAGATTACCGAACGATAAACGGGCATTGGCAGAAATTGACGAGCCGAGTAGCGAAGCAATATCTCGCGCTGCTCAAGAACGCCGGAGTAACTAACATTCAGAAAGGCTATCGAGGGACTTCAATTACGCTAGGGTACCAGGTGAAGATGGGTAATCTATTTTCAGTCTATTTGGTATACCGAACAGATGAAAAATGGATGGACTCCGAATGCGAAGGACAGTTTCGCACTGACATAGCCGGTAGGTGCCGAGTTCGCCTTGCTGGCCCATGGGACCTTCAATATGAATGGAGTGATACGCGCATTGATACCTATGGCGCCAACGCTCTTCTTCCATTGTCTATTGATTCCTTCAAGAAGGGCGTAGCCTGGTTTTCCAGTCCTTTCACTTTGCAACAGCTAGAAAAAAAGGCGACTGATGAATGGGTGCAAAAACATCCCGATTCTTACCCGGCACTTCCGTCTGGACGCACAGACGAGAACTGGTTGATCTTCAAGAAACGAATGATTAGAAGCGGCGATGTTCTATATCAGTTTGAGGCGAATGGTCCCGTAAGTGGAGTCGCTAGCATGTTTGGTGCCGCAGGTATTGCGGTAGTCAGGGATAAAATGGTTGTTGCAGTATTTCAAACCGGTGTCTACTGAGGAAAGAATATTGAGGCCAGACCAGCGCAACTGACTAATTAGAAAGAAGAAGGCCTTGGGAAGGAGCTGTTTAGAGCCTTAGAGGGCCCATTCTGGGGTCGAAATCGGTAGGCTGGGGCGAGCTATAAGGGTTTTGGGCCGAATTGAAAAGAAGGGAAAAGAATGTTCGCAGGAAAGCGGCTGATTGCACTATTAACGCTTGTTTGCTGCTGTAGTTTTTCTCATGCTGGTGATGACCTGCCGCAATGGAACGTTTCGGCCGCGGAGCAATTCATAGCTGCGGTAAAGTCGGGTGATAGGTTGCAGATTGCCCGCCAATTTCAGTATCCAATTTCGTTAGAGGTTCCCATACGGGGAATCAGTTCACCCGAAGAGATGGTAAAGCGCTTTGACGAGGTGTTAGACAAAAACATTCTCACCCAGATTGCGAACTCCAAGCTAGACAAAGACTGGTCTACAGTCGGTTGGCGTGGTGTCATGTTCAAAAACGGTTTGGTTTGGGTGGACTATGACGGAAAAGTTCGTTCGGTTAACTATATAACAGCCAAAGAGAAGCAAGAACGCGCTGCTCTGATAGCAAGCCAGAAGGCGCATCTCTATCCTGCACTACGACACTTTAAAGACCCGATGCTAAAGTGGAAAACGAAACACTATCTGGTCCGCATTGATCGTATGCCAGACGGGAGCTATCGCTATGCGGCCTGGGTAGCAGAGCAGACCGATTCAGATAAGCCTAAGCTGGTTCTTCTACACGGGCATATGGAGGCGGACGGTAATGCGGGCAACGGACAGTACGTCTTCAAGAACGGTAAGTACACATACATTTGCTATGAAAATGTTATAGGGCCGAAGGATATGCCGCTAGGTCAACTGGAAGTACAACTTGGGAACAAGACGATCCTATCCGAAGACTTTATCTTTTTCTTTTACTAAGAGACCTGTTGTCGAGGTCAGACAGGCGTCACTGCCTGAAGAGAACGAAGAAAAGTCTCCGGAAGGGCCAATTTAGAGCCTGAAAAGGTCCGTCTTGCGGTCGACGTCGGTAGTCTAGCGCCTTACCAGTCGGGTTTGACTTAATAATGCGTGGGGAACATAAAATTGGACAGAAGAACTCATGTGCGTCTTTTCGTGCTGGCCATTGCGATGTTGGGGGCGGGCTGTGCTACGAATCCTCCTCCACCGGTAAAGCCGAGTGTCGCGCGGATTCAGGTCAAGGACGAACCTAACGCGTGGGGGAATCTGTTCCGCTATATAGTGTGGAATAACGAAGCCTTTGGGCCGAAGGCATTTATCTCGGAGGCCACGGACCAAAATGTCAAGAAGATAGTCCTGACTGCGGGCGGGGATGATCAGATTGCGTGCGCATGGGCATTGGCTAGAGAAATTGGTGCAACTCTCGACACCACGGCGCAGGTGAAGGGCGGCGCCGTACATTATCTGGCAGTTGAGCAAGTGTCGCTTTCAGATTGCACCATTCCCGATGATATTAAACCGTCCGCGGTCGCCGGTAAGGAAAAACCTACGACAGCGGCAGGCGGCTACCAAGATGAATTGTCTGGTACCAAAGGCAAGAATTCATTCCAATTGTTCCAGGGTGCCGCCAAAAGCTTAGATGCAGACCTTTACGGCGCCAGCATTCAGTACTTTGCCGCGGAAATCCGTGCTTTCGCAGATACAGAATGTTATCCACCCAAAGGGCAGGGTGGTAATAGTCCATTGGTGGCCTTGGGTGCATTCAAATATGGGATTGGCGAAATGATCAACCCGAAAGTATCACGCGATCCTGCTCTATACGCCCGCATTGTCAGAAGATTGGAAAATTGGGATCCATCAACTGACCCGGCATATAAGCCAGGCTGGGAGTATAAGTCAGCGTGTAGCGATTATTCACAGACGGCAAAGTCAGCTAAGCATCAACGGTTGAAAGTAATGGAAGACTTCTCAAGTTTGTTGAAAATTCCGAAATATGAGAGCGCATTTAACATCTCTCAGGCGTTTCATATGGCTCCATATGAAGAGCAGCAGAAGCCACAGAAGATCAAGCAAGCGCATGATGCTGAAGACGTCATTCTAAAAATCGAAAAAGCGAAAGGACTTGATGTGCTGACATCTGAAATCCTGCAGGATCGGAAAAATCCGAATTCGTCGGATGGCTCAGGGTCGGACCAACGCAACTGACTAATTAGAACGAAGAAACGCCCCGGAAAAGGGCTGTATCCAGTCCTGGAGCGCCACAGGGGGTCGACATGGTCGGTCCAGGGCGGTGGCTTGGTCGGGGGCGGACCGGGGTACAGGCGCATTAACTGCTTGATTATCTTTGCAGAATATCCGGACTGTAGAGCCATTATTGTTTTGTATTCATGTAGTTAGACTGTCTTTATCTTTTCATATATCATTTCAGTATGGCTACTGAAACCGATCTGATCGAGGTTCTGAAGCGCCGTGGCGTCACGCCTGCTCGGGAGCTCACACGCCTTCTGGATATCAGTCCGGCAACCCTCTCACGTCTGGTGCGCAGAGCGGACGAGCAGATCTTGCGGCTGGGGCGCACTCGCGGTGCTCGATATGCCGTTCGGTCCTCGGTGCCCAATGTCGGTACGCAGTTGCCGATCTGGAGCATTGATGAGGCGGGCGAGGCAGCCGACTTTGGCGTAGTTCACTTTCTGCATGATGAGCACTACTGGTTCCAACCGTCGCATCAGTTGCAATCACGCACGCGAGGGAGCTTGTACGAAGGGCTTCCTCCGTTTCTTGCCGATATGGTTCCACAGGGATATCTCGGCAGATTCTTTCCGGAGCGATACCCGGATCTCGATCTCCCTGCGAGGATTATGGACTGGTCTGATATCCACTCCATACAGGCGATCGCGTTGCGGGTCGATGATGCGGTGGGAAACCTTGTAGCGGGTCATGATTCGATGAACCGCTACTTGAGTAGCCGGCAAGAGATTACGAGGCGAGAGCAATACCCGGCTATCACGCGTGATCTTGCTGTGCATGCTGTCGGCTCATCAGCGGGGGGAGAGTTTCCAAAATTCACGGCATTCGATGGAATCCGCCACCTACTGGTCAAGTTTACGAGTGGGGATGGCTCGGATGTAGATATCCGCTGGCGCGATCTCTTGATCAGCGAGGAACTTGCTGCTCGGGTACTCGCCGATTTCGGGGTCCCGGTACCGGCGACCGGGCTGATCCAGATCGATCGCCAGGCATTTCTTGAGGTCGAGCGCTTTGACAGGGTAGGCGAATCCGGCCGCCGCCCCGTCATGTCTCTGGGGGCTGTCGATGATTGGCTCCATGGCCATAGAGATAGCTGGCCCAAGGCAGCCGCGCGGTTGTATGCAGACAATCTGCTCGATCAAGCCTCATACGACACGATGCTCTTTATGGAGGCATTTGCGCGCCTGATTGCGAATAGCGATCGTCATTTCGGAAATATCACGTTCTTCTGGAATCCTTTTGCCAAAGAACACGAATTTTCCTTGTCGCCGATCTACGACATGTTGCCGATGTCTTTTGCGCCGGCGGCAGGCGGTATGGTCGTTGATAAAGAATACGTGAAGCCTTCGCCAACCAGCGAACTGCTTGAGTGTTGGACTGAGGCGGCTGATCTTGCGCACACATACTGGAAACTTGTTGCCGATGATGAACGTATAAGTGCGTCTTTCCGCAAGCTTGCCGATAGCGCAGCGGGAAGTTTGCGTCGCGACTGATTCTGACCCGAGATCCGGCGCCGCGGAGCCGATGTCGCTTACTGCGTGCCCGCCTGCAGAAGGATCCAGGTGGGCACGTCGGCGATCGAACTGGTGGGCACGTTATTCATGAACACCAGATTCACCGGGTAGGGCGGGATGTAGCTGTTGCTGCACAGCGACGGCCCGAAGAAGGTGATGGTGTCGGCCAGGTAGTTCCGGTCGTAGGTGATATCGCCCACCGGCAGGCAGCCGCCCATATCGGCACCGTAGGAGACGAGCCCGGTGCCGGCGCACAGCGGGTCGAAGGATGAGCCGGTCAGGCACGGGCCGAAGTCGACTGTACCCACCGGGTCGTTCAGCGAGACGTTCTGTTGCAGCGTGATGTACCGACTGCCACCGTCGGTGTAATAGGTATTGCCGCCCGCCTCGGGCCGCTTGTTCATGGCCACGTTCTGCTTGATCAGCAAGCCGTTATCGTAGCTCTGGCCCTGGGCACCGTTGGTGTAGATCGCGCCGCCATCCCAAAGTTGCTGCAGGAAGTGGTCGAAGAGATTACTGCTGATCTCGTTGTTCTGCTGGATCGTGGCGGTGTCGTAGGTGCCCCACATGCCAGGCGTGGCGTGCGGCAGGCCCGGGAAGGAGCCTTTGTCGAACAGCCCCCAGCCCCAGCCGATGGCGATCCCGGCCCAGGGGGTGTAACTGATGTCGTTGTGGGTGATCACCGTACGGGAGGTGAAGCCGACGAAGATCGCTGCGGAATCGTAATAGTCCTGCCCGGTGTAGGAGATGATGTTGTTGGCGATCCGATTGTTGCTGGTCTCGTGCGCGTTGTCTGGCCGCATGTCTTGTTGCGTGAAGCCGCCCACCTGGATGGCGGCGGAAGAGATGTCGGTGAACAGGTTGTTGACGATGCGGTTGTTCTGGCTGCCGGTGTCGAGATCCAGCGCGGTGGCGCCCAGGTGCGCGAAGGCATCGCTGTCGAACGTGATGCGGTGGGCGTAGCGCAGAGTGATATTGCCCGGTGTCTTGTAGGTGACTTTCTGGTGCCCGATCACGTTGGCCTGGTAGCCGCTGCCCTCGAGGATGTTGCCGCTCTGATCGGTCACGTAGCCGTTCGCCGAGTTGGGCTCCAGCCAGGTGGCGTAGGAGAACTGTAGCCCCTTGAAGCCGATATCGGTAACCGGAGCATCGGGCGTGCCGATCAACTCCACCAGGCTCTCGAGCACAGGCAGTACGGCGCGTTTCGGTGTGGCGCCCGCGTTGTCGAGATAGGTCAGTTCCTGGCTGTAGGGGTCGAGATACCACATACCCACTTCGGTCACGAATTCAGGCGCGTTCTCGAGCCAGCTCAGAAGCTGGAAGTTCCACGGCTCGGGGTAGGTGTTGGCGTTGTCCCAGCACGGCTGTGCCATGACCAGCGTGTTGTCGCTGGCAACGCTTGCCACCGGGCAGCGCATCATCTTCCATTGGGTGGCCGTCACCGCCTCCACCAGTTCGGGGTGGGTCAGCCCCACGGCGATATACGGCTTGTAGCCCGAGCTCGTCCGCGCATAGTCCGCGTTCACCGGAGCACCGACGTTGGTGCGGGCGCGGGTGGCGCGCGTACCGTCCACGTAGAACTGGCGTGGCATGGTATCTGCCGGCAGGCCGGCGACTTTGGCCGTGCAATAGCCGATCGAGTCACAGGTGAAGGCCGTCACCGGCACGCCGCCGGAAATCACCACGGGGCCGACGTTGTCGGGCGCGGCCTGCCAGGTGACCGGCGCCTGTGCCGAACCGGAGTCGCTGGCATCGAAAGTGAGCGGTGCGGTGAGGACGTAGGTGCCTGCTCCGATGTTCACATCGATCGGGCACTGCCCTTTATCGGGGTCGTCATGCACAGCCTGGCGGGCGCGCTCAAGAGTGAGGAACGGGGCGGAGGCGCTGCCATCTCCGCTCGTATCGTTACCGCTGGTGGCAACCCAATAGGTCTGTGTGCAGGGCGGGGTGTTGTCGCTGGGCGGTGGCTGCACGCTGGTGCTGGAGGAGCTGCCCGGTCCGCATGCGCTCAGCAAGATCGTTGCCAGCAAGGTCAGACCCGCCCCGAATCTGGACATCGACGGGGCGTGTGAGGCGAAAAGCTGCCCTTCACAGATCTGCGATGGAGTCGGGTTGTGTATATTTTTCATGGGCTTGCGCTCACTGTAGGGTCCTCGTATCCAACTCGGGCCACGCCGGCTTGAGCGCTCAGACCGAGATCGGCCGATGTTGACCGATGGCCGAGGCCACTTGATACTTATTGCACATAATCCAATCAAGGTAAATCGCCATGACTGCCACCGTGCGAGCCATGCTTTGTCTGCTGAGCGTTTCTGGCCTCGTTGCATTGCTTTCGGGTTGTCCCGTGGGTGGGACCAACTCGACCGCGGACTGGCACACGGCGACCACCTACCACGTGCCCGAGCAGGTCACCGCGAGTTCGAGCTTCACTGTAGATGTGGGATTGTCGTCAGGGGCCGATACCTCGAGTGCTATCTCCCCCGGTGGCGTGCGCAACGTGAAGATCGTGGATACGAATCCGCCGGGGGCGCCCATCGACTGCGGCGACGAGAAACCGGTTTATGTGGATGGCGATTCGGTCCAGTTCACCTGCACCGCGCCCGAGGCCATGCCCTCGGCAAGTAACGAGCACACACTTGCGATCAGCATTCCCGAGAGCAGCGATCCACCGAGCAACGCCCTGGTCGAGGTCATCAACGACGGCAGCGTCACCGACCAGCTGATTGATGCCTATGGCGAGCCGGTGACGCGGGCCGAGCCGGGACAGGCGCTGAAAGTGGTGTTCAGCTCCACCTCCAGCCCTGCGGGCGTGGGGAGCTATACCGTGCAGGCACCGAAAGGCTGGGCCGTATCCGGAAGCGGCATGTGCACGCTGCCGACGAGCTCCGGCGCGGATTGCGAAGTGCAGCTCACGGTGCCGGCCGACCCGCCCATCGGCATCACCGACTATGTGAAAGTCGCGCGGACGAGCGGCTCGTCACCGCTCGACGCGCAATACTTTCCAGTGGCCCTGGTGACTACCGGCAGCGCAGGCCTTGCGGCAGGGGTTACTGCCGGCGGACTCACGTTCCAGTACGCGGAAAATATCGCCGAGACGGTCTATGCGAACCTGCCCGGTCAGGCGACGACCTTCACCTACAACGTCAGATATACCTTCACCAACACCTCGGGCAGCAGCCTGGCCGTCGGTTCGGCAGAGACGCAGGGCTTGGGCGGTGTGGAATACGACTGCAACGGCACGAAGTCCGCGAGCCCGGTCTGTACGCTGGCCGACAAAGCCTATCTGACCGTATCCGGCACGTTGAACAACACTGTTGCGGCGGAATCGGATACGCGGGATCTGGATGTGTATGTGAAGCTGATGGACGCAAGCAAGAGCTTGTTGGCGCAGCACACCGATCGGATCTACCTGGCTGACTATCAGCCCGACTATGTGGCTTTCCGGGTGAACAACCCCGGCGGCAAGCGGACACTCATTGCCGGCTTTGTCGGTGGAACCTCGCTGGATTTCTCGGCCGGGGGCATCGGCAAGTTTGCCGGCACGATCGATTTCCAGAAGTACAGCTATCCGCTGCCGGCGAACGGCATCGTATATCTGCCGTACGGTAGCGGGCTCAAGATCTACATCGCCCAGACCAACAACAACTTCAGTATCCCCGCGGTGCCATCGGTCACGGCCGGGCCGGAGGAGCCGCCCTATGTGGTGCTGGAAGCGACGTATGTCAAGAATCTGCCGCCGCTGAGCAACGGGCAGCCCGCCTGTGCGTGGGCGCCGGACGTGTGCCCGGAGCTGACCGTGGACGAATCCTATGTGAACAGCATGGCGATACTGGCCAAGATCAACGCCATCGGCAACGCCGGGCATGACGATGTCCACGGCAACGTGATGGTCACCGAGAATGTCACCTTCGGCGCGGTGACCGACGCCACCACCCAGCAGTTGTTCACCGATGTCGCGGAGCGGCTCGGCAAATTGGGTGGACCCTGGCCGGGCCTGGTCGAATATCAGACCGTGAACAAGAAGAAATCCGTCAAATGGATCCGCGCGCCGATCTCGCTCAGCCAGGTACCGGGCCTGGATCCTTTCCCGGCGGACTACTACGACAGCTACATCGATAAGGTATGGGCCTACTACACCCCGAGCTCGAGCACGGCGAACTACCTGCTGGTGAACGCCAGCGGCGTGGGTGACGACCAGGGCAAGATACGGCCGGCCGACGATTGCGTGGTGAAAGGTCAGGTGAACGCCAGCGGCATGCTCGCGTTCGAGCGCTATTCGGGCACCTGCCCGAACGGCTATGCCGTGGCGGGCCTGCCCGGCATGAGCAGCGTGAACTCCTGCGGGCACAACAAGGACAAGCCATGCTATGACACGCCTCAGATCGTGTTCACGAAGTTCAACGCCTGCGACTTTCTGCAGGCCACGGGATCGGGCGAATGCCATCAGTATGTCGATCCGACCAGCGGAAACTCGAACCCGCAGAACGTGGATGCGGCCACGTTCTTCGACAACCAGGGGCTGTGGGGCCCGAACGGGACTTACCGCGCGGTGATCGGCCGCGCTATCGCGGCCTACCAGGCGGCCGGCCTTCTGCCGCCACCCTCGGCGATCGATAAGGCGCCCGGGCTGCCCTGCATGCCACCACAGGTGATGGTCAAGACCAGTGCGGCGGCCATCGTGGACGCGGAGGTCAAGGGCAGTGGCAGCCTTAGCAGCACCCCTTGCTTGAGCGGCCTGAGCATACCGAGCTACAACGCGTACGCCAGTGCCTTGCTGGCGTATGTGGATGTCTACACTTACAGTTACAGCGATTTTCTGGGGCGTGACGGTACCGTGACCTTCTCCGAAGAGGCCTACGACAGCGACTATGCGAAGACCTCGGTAGTGCCGCCCCTGCCGCGCGCGCAGCCGGTCACGGTCACACTGCACTAGCGGGGGCGGTGGGCGTTTGACAGCCAGGGGGGTTTGCCGATAAGACTGGCAGGGACGCTTTCAGGGGGACCCAGGGATGAAGGAACTCAAGTACGAGAGATATCCGCAGCCGGGCAAGCCGGCGGCTGGAAGACCGAGGCAGAACCGGCCCTGGTTCTGGATCGCGGTGGCGATAGCGCTTTTCTCCTATCAGCTGCACTACCAGTGGAATGCCTTGTCCGATACCGGCGTGCCGGCGGACTTCCATGCCACGCCGGGCGCGAACGATGTCGTACTGCTCTCGGATCAGACCTGCTTGTGGTGCGAGCATGCGAAGGCGTTGCTGGCCAGCGCGAACGTGCCTTATACCGAATACGATGTGGACAACACCGCGAAAGGGCGGGAGATGTTTCACCGCCTGCATGGCGTGGGCGTGCCTATCCTCATCATCAACAAGCAGGTCATCCGCGGCTACGATCGCCGGCGTATCCTGGCCGCGCTCAGATAGGCTCGTTATCGGTTCGCGCTGTATATCGCGTTCTTCTTTTCAACGGTCTGCTGAAATGCACTCGGTCCGGGCGATATGCTTGCGCTCCCACGGTTCGCTGCTACGCTTAATTGCGCAGGAGCCATCCTGACGGGGGTCGTCGCCAACTCAGCCTGGAAGAATAGCGACACGATATGTTAATTCCGCTGGAGCGCGGGATTATCGGCGTGGATCAGGAAAGTTCACACGACCGATGGAAATACCCAAGCAAGGGGATCGCTTGATGAAACCTTCTACTCGCGGGCTTACTGCCGTCGCAGCAAGCCTCTGTCTCTTCGTTTTTTCAGTTCCGGCTCTGGCCGGGGGGCACGGCTCCGGTTCGGGGTTCCCGGGCAAGGGGCATCATTACGGCTGGACGAATGGTGCCGGCAACCCGCATGCCACCGCCGGCAATTACTATCAGCCGTTCAGTATCCAGTTGCCCGGCGGGCAGTTTCGTGGCGTGTGGCTCGCGGATGAGCAGATGCCCTCCAATCCGCCGATCGAGATCACCAATGCCACGCTGGACGGTCTCGGCCAGACAGCCGCCGTGCTCGACAGCTGGACGTTCAACACCTCCACCGGCGTCTCCGATAACGTGACGCCGAGCGTGCTGGTCTACGGCCAGGGCGGGCACCTCTATAAGGTGGATCTGCGTTCGCCGGCCGGCGCGGTCCAGTTTTCCAGCGGCAGTTACGACCAGCTGTGCAACATCGAGGCCGTGGATCCGGCGCCATACGATCCGCTCACCTCCTATGTGTTCGTCTCGGTGACCCCGAGCGGCTCGGGTGCGAGCTGCAACGGTGCGACCGGTACCGAGAACTGGCTCATCCGCGCTGATGCCGGCACGGCCACGGCGCCCACGGTGCACGCAGCCGACTGGCGCGTACTGGGAGCGTTCGCCGGGCTCAGCGACGGCAGCTTCAACGGGTACCTCGTGGCCGAGGGCAGCGATCTCCACAAGATGGATATCAACTTCAGTGACCAGGGCACGCTGCTGACGGGTATCAGCGGTCTCGATGGGGCGAACGCCTATGTGATCGGACAACACGGCAACGACGTATTCCTCCGGGTCAGCGTGGACAGCGGCACCACCACCGATTCCATCTACCACGTCACCCCCACCGGCGGTTCGCTGGCCACCGCACATTCCTTTGCCGATACTGCGTTGTGCATGTCTTTCTCGCAGCCGAACGCGAACGTCATCGATGCGGGCACCGGGCAGCTGATTTTCAGTGAGCCCACCGCTACCGGGTATGCGCTTTATTCCATCCCGCTCACCGGCGGTGCGGCGACAACCGTCTATGCGGATGCGAGCGGCGTGCAGTGCGGCACCGTGAACGGCGAACAGGCGAGCGCCGGCCATGTGGTAGTGACCGAATACAACATGACCGATGGCACCGACCGCATAGTGGGCATCGCCGAAGGCGGGCCGGCCACGCAGACTCCGGTGCTCATGGCGCAGGGCGATGCAAGCAGCTACGTCTATGCCAGCTACATCGCCAGTGGCCATGCCTGGGTGAATATCGTTGGCGATCTCGCTTCTTCCGTGCCGACTTACACCAGCCAGGTCACCGACGGCGATGGCACCATCCTCGCGACCTACAGCGCGCGGGCGGCCAACGATCTGTGGGGCGGTTTTCAGATCAGCGACGACCCGGTAGTCGTGCGCTCGAAGATGTTCCTGTATCAGGCCAATGATCTGGCTTCCTGCTCGGGTGGCACGCTCACCTCGGTCGATACCGCAACCCTGACCCCGGCAAATATCAGTGGGGTTCCCGCGGACGCCTGCCGGGTTGCAGCCTACGGTTGGGGTCCGCTCGCGATCGGCTTTGTTAGCCAGCCGTCCGGCAATTCGGCGGTAGCGATCGATGTCGCCGGCGGGCAGCTCTACCAGCTGACTGCACCACAGACCGACGGCACCTATCTGCCCATCGCCAACCTGCCGAGCTATCCGTTCTACTGAGCCGCCGCTACGTACGGCTAACAGGGCGCTGCTTCGGCAGCGCCCTTTTTTTATCGCCAACTTGCCGTCTTTCTCAGGGCGCTCGTGCAGTCAACGCGGTTCCACCGATCGCTGGGCAGCGCAAGCGGAGATGCCGGAGCCGGTAGACCGGGGGTGGGGCTCGCCGACGTAGCGAAGTCACCGCGTCGGGTGCGGGGATCGCTCCTGCCCGCAGGATCGGTCCATGCGCGCATCAACCGGGGCGAGCTGGCGCGCCTGCCGAAACGATATTCCGCGCGCGAACCGTCAACGGGCGTATGCAGCCGCCATGGCCGGCGCCGAATTTGTGACGGATTGTCACTCGATTGAGTTAAGTTTGCGGACGATTCGAACAGATTTTGGCCGTTTTCTCGTTTTTTTCAAAATTCATCTTGTGCTCCCGCCGAATTTGGTCTAATCCTTTATGCGCGCTGACGCCGGAGGGGGTTCCGGTTACAAGGAAAATACAAGTCTGCGCGTACCCGGCCAACGGGTTACTGTCACGCAATCGGGGGGTTCCATGAAGGTCAGCCTTCTCCTGAATGCGGCGCTGTGCGCCGTCTGCGGCCGAGTGCGGTCTGCCGACGGATGCGCAGCGTTACGGCGGGTGTATTGCATAGATAAGCGGGCGAGCCGGGCGATCGAGCCGTCGAACTCGTATTAAAACAACGTTGTTGTGATCTACCAGTCTATCTAGGAGAAGTATATGAATCGTGTAGGGGGATTTCTTACTGCCCTTTCCCTGTCGGCCCTGGCCGGCGTGGCCTTCGCCGGTCCGGCGAATTCGCACAAGGGCGCCAACGACATCATGGCCGGCCAGCCGGAAGTCGTGATGCATCCGACGGTCGAGTTCGCGCAGTATCAGCGCGGCCTGGCCAAGGGCGGCAAGGGCGGCTGTCACCATAACTGTACTTCCGGCGGCACCAACAACCTGCTGTACGGCGGTGGTGTGGGCGGTATCGGTGTGGCGACCGCGCCGAAGGTCTATCTCGTGGTGTGGGGTTCGCAGTGGGTCAACAACGACCCGAGCAACGAAGTTGCACTGCTGCAGTCGTTTTTGAGCGATGTCGGCGGCAGCGCCTGGTTCAACAGTGTGACCCAGTACTGCCAGGGCGTGGCCACGGGCACCGAGTTCTGCAACGGCCAGGGCACGGCTGCGGGCAACCCGGCCGGTATGTACCAGGGCATCTGGTATGACACCGCCTCTGCCACACCGAACTCGCCGAGCCAGTCGCAGATTGCTGCTGAGGCTGTCGCGGCCGCGGCGCATTTCGGCAACACGTCTTCGACCGTGAACCAGAACGCTCAGTACGTGATCCTGAGCCCCACGGGTGTGAGCCCGCAGGGCTTCGGTACGCAGTACTGCGCCTATCACAGCTACACCAGCTCCACCTACGGTAACGTGGCCTACACGAACCTGCCCTACATCACGGACGCGGGTTCGAGCTGTGGCGCCGGCTTCAACGGCATGGGCCCGGATGCGGGCATCACCATGGTTGAAGGCCACGAGCTGGGCGAGACCGTGACCGACCAGTTCCCGAGCGGCGGCTGGACCGATTCCGGCGGTGCTGAGAACGGCGACAAGTGCGCGTGGATCGCGACCGGTTCGCAGGGCGCTTCGGCGAACGTGCAGATCGGCAGCGGCACCTATTCGGTGCAGTCGCTGTGGAGCAATGCGATGAACAGCGGGGCTGGCGGCTGCGCCATGTCCTACTGATCGATCCAAGTCTCTGACTTGGACCGAACGGCGCCGGCGATGCGTGAGCATCGCCGGCGCTTTTTTATGCGCGTGCCAAGGGTGCGCGGCAGTGATGATTGCGCCTGTGCGCTGTCGATCCGACATCGCTCCAAAATTCCCAAAAGCGTAACGCATACGCCCAGGATTAGCGGCTTTCGGTCGGAATGCCAGAGCGTACGGTGTGCTGGTGGCCCTGAAAAATGGCACTTTCAGCAGCTCATTACTTAGTTTGTGTTATCTAAAAAAGCCAAATTGAATATATTTTAAAAAATGTGGAAAAATTCCCTATGAAAGGTTTGGCAAGTCTGCTAAAACCAACGACGCGCTGCCGCCGGACGGAGTGCCGGTAGAGGGAAGAACGAGCCAGCGCGGACTCGGCGCAAGGCGTTGGGGTTCAGAAAAACAAGAACCAGACTGTGATCCAACAACCCTTTAGGAGACGTTCTTATGAATCGTTTGGGGAAACTTCTCACTGCATGTTCTTTGACGGTCCTGGCCGGTGCGGCTGTTGCTGCGCCGTCGAACCAGGTGATCGCTTATGAGGGCTCGGCCGGTGTCGTGCGTTACATCGAAGCGGGCCAGCCCGCCGTGGTGATCCATCCCACCGTAGCGGCTGCTCAGAGTTCGCGTCAGGCGGCCGGCGGCCAGGCCAGCACCACCAACAACCTGCTCTATGGCGGTGGCGTCGGTGGCGTGGGTGTGGCGACGGCGCCGAAGGTCTATCTGGTCGTCTGGGGTTCCCAGTGGAACAACAACGATCCGAGCGGCGAGATCGCTCTGCTGCAGTCGTTTTTCAGCGATGCCGGCGGCAGCGCCTGGTTCAACAGCGTGACCCAGTACTGCCAGGGGGTGGCTACGGGCACCGAGTTCTGCAACGGCAGCGGCACCGCGGCGGGCAACCCGGCCGGCATGTACCAGGGCATCTGGTATGACACCGGCTCGACCTCGCCCAAACGCCCGCGTCAGTCGCAGCTGGCTGCCGAGGCCGTGCGTGCGGCCGCGCACTTCGGCAACACCTCCGCCACGGTGAATGAGAATGCCCAGTATGTGATCGCTACCGCCTCCGGCGTGAGCCCGCAGGGCTTCGGTACGCAGTACTGCGCATGGCACAGCTACACCAGCTCCTCGTACGGCAACGTGGCCTACACCAATCTGCCCTACATCACCGATGCCGGTGCCAGCTGTGGCGCGAACTTCAACGGCCTGGGTCCGGATGCCGGCATCACCATGGTGGCGGGTCACGAGATGGGTGAGACCGTCACCGACCAGTTCCCGAGCGGCGGCTGGACCGACTCCGGCGGTGCCGAGAATGGCGACAAGTGCGCCTGGATCTCGTCGGGCCAGGGCGCGTCGGCGAACGTTGCGATCGGCAGCGGCACCTACGCGGTGCAGTCGCTTTGGAGCAATGCCTTCAACGGCGGCGCTGGCGGTTGCGTGATGTCTTATTGATGGATCCGTGTCTGAGCGTCTGACTCAGGCAGCGCCCATCCACGCCGGCGATGCCATGCATCGCCGGCGTTTTTTTGGCGCCGAACTGGCGCCACTCCGCAAGCAGTCCGTTTTGGCGTGAAATCATGCGCAAAATTCGCCCAGATCGCGTGCCTGATGGTGTCCGCCGCAATTCCCTGAGACGCTGTGAGGCCCCGAGGGGTCGCGCATCGCGTGCGTATTAGCAATCACTTAATCCCTCCGCGTTTGCATTGGCGCGGCGTTTTTCTTATACCCATGGGGTGCTGCCACCGGAGGGGGTTCCGGTAAAAGGACAATAAAGGCAGCACATTCCGGCGCATGGCGTCGGGGTTTCATCTGGCAATCGGGGGGGTTCCATCGCGAACCATCATGCTCCTTGAAGCGGCGCCTGGCGCTGCTCGCGGCCGCTCGGTCGTGGGAGTTTCGATCTGATTGACGGTGAAGTAACGCTCTGTGCAGGTGGCGATGGGCGCATGCGCCTGTCGGTCTGGGATATCCGGCCTGCGATCGACTAGTCAACATTTCGAGGAGACGTTCATGAAACGTATGGGGGAATTTCTTACTGCCTTGTCATTGGCCGCACTGGCGGGCGTGGCTTTCGGCGGTCCGATGCAGTCCAACAGCAATGTGCGCTTCATCCAGGCTGGCCAGCCTGAAGTGGTGATGCATCCGACTGTCCAGGGTGCGCAGTACCAGCGCGGTCTGGCCAAGGGCGGCCACGGCAAGCCGGGCGGTGGCGGTAGCGCTACCAACAACCTGCTCTATGGCGGTGGCGTCGGCGGTGTCGGTGTCGCGACCTCGCCGCGGGTCTACCTGGTCTTCTGGGGCTCCGCGTGGAGCAACAATGATCCGAGCGGCGAGGCTGCGCTGCTGCAGTCGTTCTTCGCCGATTTCGGTGGCAGTTCCTGGATGAACAGCGTGACCCAGTACTGCCAGGGCGTGGCCACGGGCACCGAGTTCTGTAACGGTCAGGGCACGGCTGCGGGCAACCCGGCGGGCATGTATCAGGGTGTGTGGTTCGACACGGGCTCCAACCCGAAGAGCCGTCCGCGCCAGTCCGACATCGCCGCTGAAGCCGTGGCGGCGGCAGCGCATTTCGGCAATACGTCTTCGAGCGTGAACGACAATGCCGAGTATGTCATCGCGCTGCCCACGGGCGTGAGCCCGCAGGGCTTCGGTACGCAGTATTGCGCCTATCACAGCTACACCAGCTCGTCGTATGGCAACGTGGCTTACACGAACCTGCCGTATATCACCGACGCGGGTTCGAGCTGCGGGGCCGGCTTCAATGGCCTGGGCCCGAACGCCGGCATCACCATGGTCTCCGGACACGAAGTTGCCGAGACCATCTCGGATCAGTTCCCGAGTGGTGGCTGGACCGATTCCGGCGGTGCGGAGAATGCCGACAAGTGCGCCTGGATCTCGACCGGTTCGCAGGGCGCTTCGGCGAACGTGAAGATCGGCACCGGCACCTATGCGGTGCAGTCGCTGTGGAGCAACGCGTTCAACAACGGGGCTGGCGGCTGCGTCATGTCCTACTAAGGTCGAAGCCCTGACTTGAGACCTTGATCAGCGCCGGCGATGCGTGAGCGTCGCCGGCGCTTTTTTATCTCCGGCGCGCCGGTGCCGATCGTACACCGCCCGCTCGTCCCGGCCTTGCCAATGTCCCCACGAGAGTCTCGATCCCCTTTGTGCTATGTTTTTGCCTCCCCATCCCGGATGGCGTTCGGCCAAAAGGAGTCTTCATGTCTTGGCGAACCCTTTGTTCACGTCTCGCGCTGCCGCTGATCACGCTTGCGGCGCTGAGTATTTTCGCAATCGCTCAGGCCGCCGAGAAGGCGTTGCCGCGCTACCCTACGATCCACGGCAACACCGTGGTATTCGAGGCCGCGGGCGATCTTTGGCAGGTGAACCGTGACGGCGGCACCGCGCAACGGCTCACGACCGACCGTGGCATGGACCTCATGCCGCGCTTCTCGCCCGACGGCAAGTGGATCGCCTTCACCGGCCAATACGACGGCAACACCGACGTCTACGTGATCCCCGCCGGTGGCGGCATGGCGCGCCGGCTGACCTATCACTCGGACGTGGTGGACGATGCGCCGCTGCGCTGGGGGCCCGACAACATGGTGGTGACCTGGACCCCCGACAGCAGATATGTCGTGTTCCTGTCCCGCCGCAACACCATAAATTCATGGTTTGGCCACCTGTTCAAGGTGTCTGTGGACGGCGGGATGCCGCAAGAGTTGCCGCTGCCCAAAGGCGGCATGACCTCGTTCAACAAGGATGGCAGCAAGATCATCTACAACCGGATCTTCCGCAACTTCCGCACCTGGAAGCACTACTACGGCGGTATGGCGCAGGATCTTTGGCTGTATGACTTCAACAAGAAAACATCCGAGCGTCTGACGCATTGGAAGGGCACCGATACCGACCCCATGTGGTACGGCGATACGGTGTATTTCGCTTCCGATCGCGGGCCGGAGCAGCGCGAGAACATCTGGGCCTATGACCTGGGCACCAAAAAATTCCGCCAGCTTACCCATTTCGAAAACTACGACGTCGACTGGCCCAGCCTGGGCGATAACGGCATCACCTTCCAGGACGGCGGCGATCTCTATGTGATCGACCTGCCCTCGGAGAAGCTGCACAAGCTGGATGTGGGCGTTCCGGCGGATGGCGTCTATACCCGCGAGCGCTGGGTGGATGCGAGCAAGCTGATCCAGTCGGCGGCGGTGGCGCCGAATGGAAAACGTGCGGTGTTCGGTGCGCGTGGCGATATCTTCACGGTACCCGAGAAGCACGGCAACACGCGTGATCTGACGCAGACTTCCGGTGCGCGCGAGCAGTCTCCTTCGTGGTCACCCGACGGCAAGTGGGTGGCCTATGCCACCGACACGAGCGGCGAGAGTCAGATCGCCGTACGTCCGGCCGATGGTTCGGGCAAGGAACGTCTGGTCACCAATTTCATCCATGGCTATCTCTATCAGCCACGCTGGTCGCCCGATGGCACGAAGCTCGCGGTGGGCGATGGCAATCACAACCTCTGGTGGATCGACATCAAGGATGCCAAAGTCCACAAGGTGGACAGCGATACCCACCGCGAGATCCACGACTACAGCTGGTCGCCCGACGGACGCTGGATCGCCTACAGCAAGTCGGAAGACAACCAGATGGACAGCGTCTATCTGTTCAGCCTGGATGACGGCAAGGCCACGCGGGTCAGCGATCCGATGAACGACGACGTCGAGCCCACATTCGGTCCGGACGGCAAGTATCTGTTCTTTATCTCGGCGCGGCACGAGAACCCGATCTTCAGCCAGAGCGAATTCAATATCGCCACGCAGAAGATGATGGGCATCTACGTGACCACTCTGCGCACGGATCTGGCCTCACCGTTCGCCCCGCGTTCGGACGAAGGCGTACCCGAAGCGGACAAGAACAAGGAGGATGGCGCGGCCAAAGCCGGTGCGATCAAGCGCTTCAAGATCGATCTCGACGGACTCACCCAGCGTGCCGTGAAGCTGCCGGTGCCTGC
This sequence comes from uncultured Pseudomonadota bacterium, assembly GCA_963739695.1. Lineage (GTDB taxonomy): Bacteria > Pseudomonadota > Gammaproteobacteria > Natronospirales > CAVUBB01 > CAVUBB01. The sequence continues at coordinate 262,511 of CAVUBB010000023.1, forward strand.
GGGTAACTACCGCAATCTGGTTGCCACGGAGGGGCGCGTGTACTACACCTCCCAGCCGTTGTTCACGATCGGCGGCCCCCTGCCCGGCGAGACCCCCGATCTGCATGTGTTCGACATGGCAAAGCGCAAGGACACCACGCTGGTGAGCAAGGTGCAGGCCTTCGACCTCAGCGCCGACGGCAAGAAGATGCTCTACGCGCAACGCGGCGGAGACGGCAAGCCGGCGTTCTACCTAGGCTCCGCGATGCCCGATGCCAAACCCAAGGACGCGACCCGGCTCGATCTTTCGCATATGCGGGTCCAGGTCTACCCGGTGGCCGAATGGCACGAGATGTTCTTCCAGGCCTGGCGCCTCGAGCGCGATCTGTTCTTCAACGAGAAGATGAACGGAAAGAACTGGGGCGAGGTGCGCGAGAAATACGCAGCCTTGCTTCCGCGCATGGCCAGCCGCGAGGATCTCAACTATCTGATCGGCGAGATGATCGGCGAATTGCAGAACTCGCATACGTATGTCGGCGGCGGCGATCGCTTCCAGAACGAATCGGTGCGCACGGGTCTGCTGGGAGTCGATTTCGGCCTCGACGAAAAATCGGGCCGTTATTTCCTCAAGACCATCTATCCCGGTGACAACACCCGCGATCAATTCCGCTCGCCGTTGTCGGAACCGGGGGTGAGGGCGAAACAAGGCGACTATCTGCTGGCCATCGACGGCCACGAGCTCAAGGCACCGACCAACCCCTACAGCCTCCTGGTAGGCACGCTCGGCCGGCAGGTCACACTCACGCTGGCCGACAACGCGGCAGGCCGGAACCGGCACGATGTCACAGTGAAGCCGATCAAGGATGAACTGCAGCTGCGCCTGCATGCCTGGATCGAGCACAACCGCGACTACGTGGCCAAGCAGTCCAACGGTAAGGTCGGGTACCTGTATCTCTCCGATATGGGTTCCACCGGGATGGATCAGTTCATCCGCCAGTTCTACCCGCAGATCGACAAGAAGGGCCTGATCGTGGATGTGCGCTGGAACGGCGGCGGCTTCATCGACCAGATCCTGCTCGAGCGCCTGCGGCGCGTTCTGATCGGCATGGAGACCAACCGTGAACGGATGTCGGGCACGATCCCCGGGCAGGTCCTGCACGGGTTCATGGCCTGTCTCGACAACCATTATTCGGCATCGGACGGCGATATCTTCCCCTGGTTCTTCAAGAAGTATCAGCTCGGTCCGGTGATCGGCGAACGCACCTGGGGCGGCGTACGCGGGATCCGCGGTGAATGGGAGCTGCTGGACGGCGGCTACATCACCATCCCCGAGTTCAGCCTTTACGGTGTGGATTCGCAGTGGATCATCGAGAACCACGGCGTTGAACCGGATATGGAAGTCGACAATCGTCCGGAGGATGTGATGCAGGGGCGCGATCCACAGCTGGATGCGGGCCTGAAGTACATCATGGACAAGCTCAAGACTCAGCCCATGACCATACCCAGACCACCCGCATTGCTGCCGGCCTATCCGCCGCAGCACGACTGATCGCGACGATCAGCGCCGGACGGGGGCCCCAGGGCCCCCGTCCTTTTCGTGTCGGGGCCCGGTTGGCGATGCCCGGCGACACCAAAGCGGGAGCCGGGTCACGGATTTGCGCGCTGGTGGCCGCTACTTTAGGCTCTGGTTAAAGCCTGCTCAAATATTAGTAAATGCTGTCAGAGCAGTTTGGATCGCCTTACTTGGGGAATCTGCAATGATCGATCATGACCGGACAGGCCTTCGGGCTCTGGCCTCAGGATGTGCGCGCGTCGCCATCGTGATACTCGCTGCCGCGTCCGCGGCCTGTACCATCCAGATCGTGGAGCGCCCGCCGGGCGGTCAGCCGCCCAGCGCCAACGATCATCCGGTGCCGGTAGTGTGGACCGCCGGCAACGGCGATCGGGATCAGTCGCCCCGGTCGGATGACGAACATGATCGCGACCACGACCACGACCACGGCCATGAGCATGACCTGCCTGCGCAAGCCTCGCCTGAAGCGAAATCGCACCAGGTGCCCACTGCGGGTTCGCAGGAGGAGCCAGGCGGCGTGGCACGGCACAATCCCCATGTGCACCCGTCGCACGATCCGGCCGGGCACGATGCCGAGCACAGATCCGCGACCGGGATCGCGCACGGCCGGGCGCCGGACAAGGCCGCCGACCCGGGCCACGAGAAGGCCGACAAGGGCCATCCGACCAGGGTCGCCGAGCATCCGCAGCACGATACCGGCCATGCCGGGAATGAGGGCGGGGAGGCGCCGCCCGCGCAGGCCGCAAGCAACCATGGGCACGGCCATGGAACGAACACGCCGTCGCACGGTGCAACCGCGCAGGACGAGCCGGGGCAACGGCCATCGGTCCGCCCGCATTCACACCGGCCTGCCAAAGATACGAACTCCAACGCGCCGGCGCGACTGGCGAGCACCGAGCCATCTCCCGCCCGGCCTGAACACACGCATGGCAGCTCCCAGCCGCAAGCGGCGCAGCGCAATGCTCCCGCAGCCGTTTCCGACGCGCAGGCGGTCTTGCGCGAATACCACAAGATCACCGCGCGTTATGCTCAGGGGAGCGCCACCGATCCGGCCGAGATCGGTTCCAGCTACGGGGCGTACCAGGCTTCGTTGAAAGACGTGACCGTCTTCTATAACGACGCTTACGCCGCCGAGTCTGAATCTCGCGCCAAGACCCGCGATCTGGTGGCCACGATCACCCGGCTCGCGCGCAACTCGGCCGACATGAAACAGCCGCAACATGTGGTCGCACCGGCCAGGGATCTGATCGGGACGGCGGACGACGCCAGCGACCAGGTCACTGCCGACGCATCACGCTCGGCCGCCGCGCTCGCACGCTTGCAGCAGCAGGGTGGGGAATATGCCCGATTCGCCGTGCTAGCGGCCCACGACCTCGATGGAGCGCGGCGGGAAGATCTGCACGCTTTCTCGGCGCTGTCTGCCGGCGCCAACGAGGTGATGGCCTACTACGCTTATCTGGATCATCTGCAGGCCATACACCACCTGCACTTCAAACACGGCAAGGCGACGGTCTCTACCGCCGCCGAACGTGCGGAGTTGCAGCGCCGGGAGCAGGCGATGCAGGCGGGAATGAGAGCGCTGCAATCCTTTGCCCAGGAGCAGGGCTGAGAGCTGCGCCGATGCCAGGGGGGCGGATGCCTCCCGACCATCCTCTGCCGCTCGATCCGCGGCCCGTGGGGACGGGCCCGATCGGTGCTAGCGGCGGCTCACCTCGGTGGGTGCGGTATCGCCCGCTTTAACCGCGTAGGGCCGTGCATCGGTCACGAGATGGACGAGAAAACGCCCGGGCTGCTCTTGCATGATCATGTGCGCGGAATCGGCGAACACGACCAGTTTTTTCGCCGGCGCGTGAATGGTCTCGAACCATCTCTGCGTCAGTTCATAAGGCGTGGTGTAATCATGGGCGCCTACAAACTGGATGATGGGGCAGGCAAATTTGGTCGTGTGGTCGAAGTTGACATCCATTAGCGCCGGCAACAGATGCTCGAGCGAGAACAGGCTGCCTGCATCGATCGCTTCGAGATCCGTCTTGTTGTAGACGGGCGAGAGCTTCCAGGTATTTGAAGAGAAATCGAAGTTTCTTCGCCCCCATGCCAGCCCGCCGTAGTACATCTCCCATTTGCTGCGGACACCGACCTGGGCGATGGTCGGCAGTTTGCCGGGGTAGGGCGCGATATCCTCCAGCTCCTTGACCGCCTGCGTGTCGTGGTGTGCCTTGGCCTGCGAGAGCGCGAACTGGTAGCCCGCCTCCTCGTTCTTGCGGAAGTTCACGATCTGGCCCACACCGATGTAGGCATAGAGCCAATCGGGGTGACGTTGGGCGACGGTCACCCCGAGCACCGTGCCCCATGAGTGCGCCATCAGGAAGATCTTGTGCTTGTGGAAGCGGGCTCGCAGGTACTGGATGAGTGCGGCCGCATCATCAGCCATGTCGTCGATGTTCATGCCCGGAGCCATGGCGGCTTCGGTGTTGGCGGCGTAGGTCTTGCCGGTACCGCGCTGGGACCATTCCACGACGGTGAAATAGTCCTCCCAGGGTGACTGGAAGGTCCAGGCCGCCGGCATCTCGGGCGAGCCCGGCCCGCCGTGCAGTACCAGCAGGATCGGATTGCGCAGATCGCGGCCGCGGATGGAAATCCACTGCATGATGCCGTTTATCGGCAGCAGCCGGTTTTCTTCGATGCCATGCGGCGAGACGACCTTGCCGCTATCCGCGATGATCTCCTGAACCTTCTCGATCGTGATGGGTCTTGTCTGGGCGCCCGGTTCCGGCCGCGAGACGGCGAGGGTCGGGGGCGAGAGCAGCACGAGCATGGCTGCCAGAGCCAGGTAACTCTTTGCAGGAGATCTCTTCATCGGTAATTCCTTGATATGCGCCCGCCGCGGCGCACCGCAGCAAGGCAGGGGTATCCAAGCTTAAAAAGGAACCAGGCCCGTTCCGGGCCCGTCCATTTTAGCTTGGCCGCTGCCTTGACGGTACGTTTGCGTACGTCAGGTGCCGCGCACGGCAGGAAGGTGCCGTGCGCGGAGTATTTGCATCACTTAGTCTTGCAGCAGACGATCGAGATCGTTGAAGTCGTTGATCACCCGCCACTTGCCGCCATTCTCGGTAACGATCTTGTGCCAGCGATCGAGCCGGTCGAGATAGTCCTGCGGGTTGACGTTGTCCGAGCGCAGCTTGGTCACGTTGAGCGCGACCACGTCGATGCCGTCCAGCGGGATACGAAAATCGCGCTTGTAGCCTTTGGGCAGATCTTCCTCGAGATCGGAGAAGATGAGGATGTCGCTCTTGCCCGCGTGGATCTCGTTCAGCCTTTGCGCCGCCTGCAATACGGCGCCGCGTACATCGGTGTGCGCACTCGGGTGCACGTCCTTGAGCACCTGATCGAGCTTGCTGCGAAACAGGCGCTTTTGTTCGTTGGCCTGCGAGGGCCGGCTGTCGAAAGTCACGTCGGCGACGATATCCTTCTCGGTGAAACTGCCGCTGTCGATGCGAGCCACGACAAGCGAATCGCCGCTGGTCAGCGTGCCCAGCAGGTAGTTCAGGATGGTGTTGGCCTTGTCGAGCTGCTGGCTGTAAGTGCCCGACACATCGAGCAGCATGTAGACAGCGCGTGAATGGCGGCCGCTGGTGTCGGTACAGGCGCCGAGCACGAGCAGCGGCACCAGAAGGAAAGCGAGATATCGGCTTCGCATGGTGCTCTCCTTACGCGGTGCGCTTGCGCGCCTGGCCGGCGAGCAGGTTGCGGATGCCACGCTCGCCCAGCAGCAGAGGCGAGACCAGCGCGTCATAGAGCGAGATCAGCAACTTGCCCAGGGCATCGGCCAGCGTTCCCACCAGGCGCAGGCTGAACGCCGAGATGCGCAGTGCCGAGGCCGAGGCCAGGCCGCCCACGGTGCGGCCGGAGTGCACGAACATCTCCAGCGGGATCGCCGACCAGGCGAGCAGGAAGGGCAGGATGAAACCCAGCACCATCTGCGCCACCGAGGGCAGCCAGCTGTATTGCATGGCGGCCGTGGCAGGTACCGCGGCGCCCGCCAGCTGCTGCACCAGAGCCTGATGATCGGCGGCAAGCATGTCGCGCATGAAGGCGAGACCGGCCTCGATGAAGGCGAGCGTGGCCAAAAACACCAGCATCAGCGCCGTCACCCGGTGGCGGATCTTGTCTTCCAGCGTGCCGATCACCGGGAACAAGTGGGTGAAACGCAGCGAATCCATCAGGAACACCCCGGTCGAGAGTTCCATCGCGATTAGCATCAGCGCCGCCACATCTGATGCGCGGAACGGGCCGATATAGCTCGCCCCACCCACCATCTCCGACATCGGCATGGCGATGAGGTTGAAGTTGATGATGCCGCCGACGATGGTGATGCCGAGCAGCAGGCTGGCGACGAAGAACTGCGTGAGGGCGGACGATTTCAGCGTCTCTTCCACGCGATCGGTGCCGGCCAGCACCTCTTCATAGCGCAGCATCTGGTTGTCGATCTTCTGCGTGCGCTCATCGAGCCCGGCATACATCCTGTCCACGGCTTCGAGCTGGTGGTTCATCTGCCGCCATTCGGGCAGCATCTTCTGCAGCAACTTGTGTCGGGTGCCGGTGGCTTTCTGATATTCCGCCACCACATCCTTGCTCGCACGTTCGAGGATGGTCTCGGTGTTGCGCAGGATCTTTCCGGTCATGGCATCGCCGTTGGAGGGGATCTTGGCGATCGCCTCGATCGCGTTGATCCATGCTGGCGGCGGGGGCGGCACCTCGCTGGAATTCTGGAAATCTTCCTCCACCCTGGTCGCCAGCTCGCTGAGCTTGCGATGCAGGCTCGGATAACCGCTGAGATCGCGGTTCACATAGGCGGCTACCCGTTCCATCTCGCGATGGAGCTTCTGGGTCTGGTGTTCGCGTGCCTGCGCCAGCAGGACTTCGCGGTTGCGCTCGCGCAGGCGCGCCTCCGCCGCCATCAATGCTCTGGAAGCAAGCCGCAGGCTGCGATGGAGCGTGCGCATGAGGGCGCGCATGAACTGGTGCGCGGGCTGTCGGGCCACATAGAGCACTACGATCAGCAGCGTCAGCCAGACGACGCCGGAGACCGCCACCGAATTGGACCACAGGGTCAGCAATTGTTCGCCGGACATGATCTTTCCCCCGAATTTCAGGTGGTGCGGCACCGCTACCGACTGTGCCGCAAGGCCGGTTTATCCCGCCACGCTCTGTCTGGCGCTTGTGGGAGCTCCGCGTGATAACGGCCTCCACCATAGGCCGGTGGATGGCCGGTTTGCGTGACCTGATTCGCACTCCTGGAAACGGATGGAGCGGTGACCGTAAGCTGGCCAGCTTAAGTAAAAAGCGGACTGTAGGCAGACGCCGGGGCAGCCCGCCGGAGCCGGGAATCGGGAAGGAATTTGGCATCTGCCGACTTACTTGATGGGTGCCGATAAGCCTTTCATCCCAAATAGTGGGATTATAGAAAATGGGACTTGATTCTCAATTTATCTCTGCTATACCAGTAAGGGTCGTTTGACGAATGTGGCGCCACCGGCATCCGGCGGCAACACGCGCCAGGCGACAGCCATCATGGTGGGAGGCTTCCGATGCCTTGCCGGCGCGGGCGAAAGCATCGGAGCGAAGGCCTCTGCCGAGGTTGGCAACTGACACCCGCTATCAAGGATGATGCGTTCCAGCCGGGCGTGGTGACACGCCCGGTTCTTTTTTTCCGATCGCGGGCCCGAGCGGCCGGTTCGTTCCGGATGGGAGGCTCAGGGCAGGAGGACAGTCGCACCCTTCGTCTTGCGTGCCTCCAGATCCATCTGCGCCTGGGCGGCGTCTGCCATGGCAAAGGTCTGACCGATAGTCACTTCGATGGCGCCGGAGATGATCGCGGCGAACAGTGAACGGGTCGTCGCTTCCAGCTCTTCGCGGGTGGCGATGTAATGGCCCAGGCTGGGGCGCGTGAAAAACAGCGAGCCGCGACTCGCCAGGTCCAGCGGCTTCACCGATTCCACCGGGCCGGAGGCATTGCCGAAGCTGACCATCATGCCCAACCGACGCAGGCAGTCGAGCGAGCCTTCGAAGGTCGCCTTGCCCACACCGTCATAGACGACATGCACGCCTTCGCCGTCGGTGATCTCGCGCACGCGCTCGACGAAGTCTTCCTTGCGGTAGTCGATCACCTGATGACAGCCACTCCGGCTTGCCAGTTCCAGCTTCTCCGGCGAACCCGCCGTGCCGATCACGGTGGCTCCGAGATGGCTGGCCCATCGGCAGAGCAGGGTGCCCACGCCGCCTGCGGCGGCATGTACGAGCACGGTCTCGCCGGCTTTCAGCGGATAGGTCCGGTGCAGGAGATACTGCGCCGTCATCCCCTTGAGCATGATCGCGGCGGCGGTACGCTCGTCGATCTCATCCGGCAGGTGCACGACCTTCGCCGCGGGGATCAGGCGCTGTTCGGCATAACCGCCCGGCGGTCCGAAGCCGTAAGCGATGCGATCGCCCGGTTTGAAATCCCGCACCTCGGGCCCGACGGCTTCCACCACGCCCGCGGCCTCCATGCCCAGTCCGCTGGGCAGGTCCATGGGGTAGAGACCGTTACGCTGATAGATGTCGATGAAGTTGAGTCCCGCAGCGGTGTGGCGGATGCGCAGCTCGCCCGCGCCGGGTTCACCCACGTCGACATCCATCCACTGCAAAACCTCGGGCCCGCCCTGTCTTTCGAAGCGGATTGCCTTGCTCATGCCTGCCTCCTCTCCGTGCATGCACGCGTGAAAGCGAAAAGACCTAGCTTCGCGCTGCTATGGCCCGGCCGCAAGTCGAGGGGCTGTAGATGGCGGGTGAGCCAGCACCGTCCCGGCATCAGGGGCGCGCAGGCGAGCGAGCCTCAGGTACGCTCGACCTTGCAGGAAAAACAGCCGCGCGCGGCGTTGTGCAGGTGTATGTAGGCGATATCCGCGTCTTCGAATTGACGCCGGATCTCTGTCCCCGCGTCCGTACCCGCGCACACGGCGGCAGTGCGCATCATGTGCGCGGCATCATAGGCGCGCACGGCTATCAACCGCCGGGCCACGTAATCGGGGATCTCATCCGCTTCGCATATGCGCCGGCTCGCGTCTCGACGTACGAAGATGGGCCCGCTGGCACGGTACGGCGTGAGCTCGCCCAGATGCTCGAAGGTCAGCAGGATAAGCTCCTCGCCGGCCCGGGCATCATCCAGGCTTACCCGACAGGGGAATCCGAAATCGGAGTCGGCAAACACGCGGCTGGCGCCCCGCGCCGCAAGCTCGCCATCACTGAGCGCGAAAAACTGGGCAAAGGGGGCGTAGGCAAGCCCACTGAGGCGAAAACTCATGCATGCTCTCCGGTTTGCGATCAGCACTCATCCTAGCCTCTGGCAGAGCGTGCTGCTGGCCGGATTCGGACCTGTCAGGCCGTGCCCGAACCATTGCCAGACGGAGTGAGCGGGCGCTCCGGTGTGGTCAATCCAACGAAACGATACAATTCGCCTCATGAAGCAGAGTAAAAAAGGCCGGAGCGCAAGCGCTCCGGCCCATTTCATCGCAAATGCGAGACTTCGATCAGCGTGAGATGCAGCGCCTTCGCAACGCGAGGCCGAGCAGAGCGAACAGACCGATCAGGCCGAATGCTCCACCACCACCGCCGCCACCGCCACTCGAGGAGGAACTGCTGGAAGAGCCGCTTGAGGGACTACCGGAACTCGAACTGCCGGAGCTGGAGCCTGTACTGCTTGATCCGGTCGATCCAGAGCCGGTGCTGCCACCCGAACCGCTGTTATCGGCGGGCGGACTATATTGCAGGATATCGTAGTAGGCAGTTGCGACATATTGATTGCCGTCGTACACAACGCCATAGATGCAGTTACTCAGAGGCGTCGTATCTTCTGTCCAGTTGACCCCATCGGGGCTGGTCATGAACACACCTTTGTCAACGTCAGTGCGGCAGCCAACCACCAGGAACTGGCTGCCATCCCAGAGCATCGACTTCCAGTTTGTTTCCTTTCCGATCTCCACGCCTGGGACTTCGTTCCATGTGATTCCGTCGGCGCTGGTGGCAACGACAGTCGAGCTATCCGGGAGATTGCCGATCGTCACATACTGGCTTCCGCCATAGCTCACAGCCTTGATTTCCATGCCGGAAGGCAATCCGGCCGTACCGACATTCCAAGTGGAAGCGTCTTTCGAAGTGGCGACGAACGGTGTGCCATCCGCTTGGCCCCAGGCGACCCAATGGCTGTTGATACGGGCCAGACCACCGCCGATGTTATGACCGCCACCGATTTGCGTGGAGCTCGCTCCGGAAACATCGATGCTGCCGGCACTGGTCCAGGCCTTGCCATCGGGGCTGCTATAGACACCGATGCTACTGCTGCCCCCATACTCCACCGCAAGGAAATTCGATCCATCCCACCCAACGGCACCGATATAGGTTGGCAGGCCGGTCGCCGAGGTCCAGGAGAGACCGTCCGTCGACCACTCGACTGTGCCGCCATAAAGCGGTGCTACATACGTATTGTTTCCATAAGTCGCGCAACCCTGCCCCGTATAAGCTGTAAATGCGGAGCCCTCAACGGTGTCTGGCCAGGTCGTGCCATCCGAACTTGTGAGAGACCCGCCTTCGCCCGGAACGAAGAATTGGCCTCCCGCGTCTATCACACAGGCTTCGAAGTTGCTCTGCGGACTCGAGAAGACCTGCGTCCAGGTACTCAGGTCCGAACTCGTAAACACACCCCGATACCCGCCGACGACGTATTTGCTGCCGTCATATGCCAGTGCCGAAACACCGAACCAGGACGCACCTTTTTTGATCAGGTCGACGGGCGTCCAGGAGACGCCGTCCGTACTGGAGAACACAGCAAGTTCATTGTCAGTATTCGAGTCAAGGCCGCTCGCCATGAACCGGCCATTGATGAATTCGATGCGATTGAAGGCCCAGAAGGCGCTGCTATACGAACCACTTGGGTCGGGTAACCCATGATCAGTCCAGGTGATGCCGTCGCTGCTGGTACGAACACCTGCGCTGCCGCCTGCGACGAAGACACCATTGCCCCAGGCGATCGCGTTGTCAGCGCCCAGGTTGTATCCGGCAGTGCCGCCACCACTTGTTGTCGGCAGCGTCTGCTGCGTCCAGTTCAGGCCGTCAGTCGAGGTCAATATCAGATCTTGCGTGCTGGTGATCAGGTGGGAGCTGTTTTCCGTGTAGCTCGCGCCAGTCACCGCAAACAGCGAACCATTCCAGGCGACGCCATTCAGAATGAGTGTGGTATTGGCAGCAACTGACAACCCCGTGGAGACCGTATTCCATGTGTGTCCATCTGTGCTGCCAAGGAGGCTTGTGCCCTCTCCAGCCGCAAGATAGATGCCGTTTACATATGCGACCGTTGACCAGTAGTTATCGGGTTTCGGTGCGTACCGGACCGTCCAGGTCATACCATCGGTGCTCGATATCACGCCTGAGCCGACGGCGATGAATTCGCCACTGGCATGAATCACGGTGGCATAGTCGACCGAGGCCGTAGCCGGCAGGGTTGCCCGCTGCCACGATTTCAGGTCCGTGCTCGTCCAGATACCATTGCGCCCGGCACTGACGTAAGTGGTCCCATCGTATGCTATGGAATGCATGGCGACGGTGGCATTCACCGACTGCCAGTCGATGGAGCCGGTCGCCAGCGCAGGCGTCAGAAATGCAAATAGAAGACACGCAGCCACGCTCCACGCAGCGGCATGGCGAGAAAATAAGTGCATGGTGATTTCCCCAAAAAGACCGTCCCGGTCGAATTCCGTATATTTGAATATCCCTGCGAGATACTCCCTGTGTGCAGCGATTATGCTACGTGAACCAAGGTGGTCAATCCAGGGTGTGGGAACAAGGTTGTTCTGGAGTCCTGAGTCCCAAATTTTGAGAAAATGCCGTGTAAAATCTAGGAAAATTCCTACGAGTTCATATCGACCCAGATATCCACGAGTCCAGTTCACGCGGGATGCCTGCAAGACTCGAAGTCTTTGACGGCAAAAAGTCTGCAATCGAGTCCGCGATTTCTTCCGTGTACACTGCGGCGTGAGCCGAGATATTAGTGGAGCCTCATGTGATCAGTTCGCGTCCGGTCAGGATCGTCTTTATCGTCATCGCTGCGATCGCGTATCTGGTCGCGGTCGCACTTGCAGTGCGCGCAGCGGCCAATATCGCTTCCCCCGACGCGAGCGGTGCGCTGCTTGCGCTGATCTATCTGGGTGCGATCTTCGTGCCCGCACTCGTTATCGGCGGCGGCGTGGGCTGGTTCATCCGCGAGAAGGCCTTCACCTGGGGGTTGGCGGTCGGTGTGCCGACAGCGGTGGATATCCTCTACAGCGCTTACCATGCCTACGACAGCGGTCTGCACGATCTGCCGTGGATCAAATACGGCGTGAACGCGCTCGCGGTGCTGCTGCTGCCGGCCATCATGGCGCGTGTGACCAGTCTGCTCAGGCGGGGGCGTACGGGCTCGCGCGCCTGAGTTGCGCGGCGCACGCGCGGACATGGCTCGATTCCACGCCACCCGCCATCTGTTCTACGTAGCCGCGCGGATGTTCGATCTCGTGCTCGATATCGAACGCTATCCGGAATTCGTGCCCGGGTATCGTGCAGTACACATCCTCTCCCGGGCTGTCGATCAACTCGAGGTCATGCAGACGGTCGAATTTGCCGGGGTAAGATTCGACTATCGTTCACTGGCCCATTTCGACACGCCCGAATCGATCCGCATCACCAGCACCGATGAGCCGTTCGAGCGCCTCGAGACCGAGTGGCGGTTCACCGCGCTCGGGCCCGGCTGTCGCATCGATTGCAACGTCGATTGGCGGTTTTCAAACGCCGCGATGGCAATGGTGGGCGAAGCTTTGATCGCGGGTTTCACCCGCCGGATGCTGGACGCCTTCGTGGCCCGCGCCGAAGTGTTTGCGTCAGCCGAGGACGATCCCGGTCGCGCTTAGCACCAGCGTGAGTGTGATCACGCCCACGTTCACGCCCAGCCACGGTACCAGGCGCGGGATATCCTCCGCGTATCTGATCGCGGCGCGCGCCAGCACGATGGCTGCAGGGAGCGGAAACAAGCCGATCAAAGTCAGCCGTGGGAACAACCCGAGCCCGACGCCGGCAACGAGGGGCACGTAAGCACCGATCACCAGGCCGGCGAAGATCCATGCGCTGCGGCGGCGTCCGAGCACGATGGGGAAATGTCGCCGCCCCGCTTCCCTGTCGGCGGCCACGTCCGGAAACTGGTTGAGCAACAGCAGTCCGCTGACCAGGAACAAGGGCGTGAGCGATGCGGTGAATGTGGGCCAGGCGTATCCACCGCTCAGGACCACCCCGGTGCCCATCACCATCAGTGGGCCGAAGCCGATGCCGGGCGCGAGCAGGCACAGCAGCGGGTGACGCGTGATCCAGACGGTGTAGCCGCCGACCACGGCGAGGCCGATCAGCCCCAACGGCAGCAGCGCCAGGCCGGTCTGGGTGAGGAAATAGATGCCGACGCCGGCAGTCAGGAGGAGGGTGAGCATGCCGCCGCCGAGCGTGGCCGCTGCGGCTTCAGGGTTGGCCGGCAGGGTTCCACTGCCGCCGCTGAAAGGGGTGCGCTCGGTCATCGCATCCAGCCCGCTGCGAAAATCGCTGTACTCGTTGAGCATGTTCACGCTGATATGCGCCGCCAGCGCCCCGAGCAGGCAGAGCACGGCGTCCGGCCAGTGCACTGTGCCCTGCTGTGCGGCGAGTGCGATGCCGAGATAGACGCAGATCGGGGTCAGTATCAGGAAGTTGAGCCGGGCTGTGCCGGCAAGCGCGCGCAGTTTCATCATCGGCATCCCTCCGCCGGGTCCTTGGCTGGCCCGACGGCCCGCCGGGGCGCGCAGCGACGACGGCGCCCGTGAGTGCCGATCAATGATACCGCTTAGACTCGGTCTTGGGAGGGGAGGGTCCGGGCTCCGTCGGCGGCAGCATGGCGCCGCGCACGCAACCATACCGCAAGTGCCCAGAGCGCGACCATGACCAGAGTTGCCGCGACCCCGAGCAGACCGCTGCCGGCCCAGTCGGTGAATGCACGTGCGCTTGCCGAGGGCATCAGCACCTGGACCCAGCGGATGCCGGCCACACCGAGTGCGATACATACGGACAAGCCGGTGAGCAGCATGTTCAGACGCAGCGTGCGCGCACGGTCGTCCACCGCCCAGTCATAGAGGCGCAATACCAGCAGGCCTTCGACCGAATCCATCAGACTCATCCCGGCTGCGAACAGCAGCGGGAACGCCATCACTTCCCACGACGAGAGTACACCCGTCTGCACCGCAGTCACCGACATGGCGAGTACGGCGATCTCGGAAGCGGTGTCGAAACCCAAACCGAACAGCATGCCCAGCGGGTAAAGCTTCCAACTGCGATCGATGCGAGCGAACGACAGGCGGATGAACGGACGGTAGGACACCGTGGAGAGCTGCTCGCCGGCTTCGCGCTGGCGATGCAATCGTGTGAGCAATGCGAGATTGAGCAGACCGATGAGGGTCAGGAAAAGCGCGGAGCCGACGTTCGCCGCCACCGCACCCAGATGCGACAGCGTCGCATCCAGCGGTTTGAAGCGGCCCGCCGCAAGCGCCATCACCGCGGTGAGCGCGAATACCACCGTGGAATGGCCGAGCGAGAAGAAGAGTCCGACCGCAGCCGGACGTTGACCCTGCGCGCGCAGTCGCCGGGTGGCGTTGTCGATAGCCGCGATATGGTCGATGTCGAAGGCATGGCGCATCCCCAGGCCATAGGCGATCAGCCCGATCGCGGCAAGTCCTGCGCCCAGTTGCCAGAGCACCAGCAGGCCGGCGGCGGCGCCGAGGTTCAGCGCCGCGACTGTGACGACCGTACTTCTGAGGCGGAAGATCACGCGGCGCCCGTTCAACAGATGCGGACTTTGACGCGTTCCTCGCCGGCCGGATCGACGACATGCACCGCGCAGGCGATGCAGGGATCGAAGCTGTGGATCGTACGCAGGATCTCCAGCGGCTGATCGGGGTCGGCAAGAATCTGGCCTTTGAGCGAAGCCTCGTAAGGTCCGTCATTGCCACCGGCGTCCCGCGGCCCGGCGTTCCACGTGCTCGGCACTACCGCCTGATAATTCGCGATCTTGCCGTCCTCGATCACCACCCAGTGCGCCAGCGCGCCGCGCGGCGCTTCGGTGAAGCCCACGCCCTGGCACCGTTTCGGCCAGGTGGAAGGCTCCCAGAGTTTCTCGTTGAAAGTGCGCACGTCGCCCTTGCCGATGTTGCCCATCAGATTGCCATACCAGACCTTCATGTTGTCGGCGATGATCTTCGTCTCCAGCGTGCGCGCGGCGGTGCGCCCCATGGTCGAGAACATCGCTTCCAGCGGCAGACCGAGCTGACCCAGTGCCTTGTGTGCGAGTTCGCGCGTCGGTTCATCGCCGCTGGCGTAGAGCGTCAGCACGCGTGCGAGCGGGCCGACTTCCATCGGATGGCCGCGCCAGCGAGGCGATTTCAGCCAGGAGTAGGCCGCGTCGGTATCGAGATAGTCGTACGGCGGTTTGGGGCCGGTGTAATCGAGCTTGGTCTCGCCCTTGTAGGGATGCAGGCTCTGGTCTTTGCCCACGCTGTAGTCGTACCAGGAATGACTGACGAACTCGCGGATCTGGTCTTCGGCGTTGAGGTCCACTTCCTGGATCTCGTTGAGGTTGCGATCCAGGATCGCGCCGCGCGGGATCAGATAGCTCGACAGGTCCGCCGCACCCCGCTCCGGAAAATCGCCATAGCAGAGGAAGTTGCCGATGCCTTCGCCGTGGCCGGGCGTGAACCAGTCCTTGTAGAACGAAGCGATGGCCAGCGTATCGGGCACGTATACCTGGTCGACGAACATCTGCATGCGATCGATGATGTCGGCTACCTTGGCCAGCCCGACCATGTTCACCGCGGTGGCGCCGGTGACATCGCCGGCACCGACGCTGATCGCCGCCGGTGTGCCGCCGACGAGGAAATTCGGGTGCGGGTTCTTGCCGCCGAATATCGTGTGCAGTTTGGCTACTTCACGCTGCCATTCGAGCGCATCGAGATAATGTGCCACCGCCATCAGGTTCGCTTCCGGCGGCAGCTTGTAGGCCGGGTGCCCCCAGTAGGCATTGGCGAAGATGCCGAGCTGGCCGGATTCCACCAGCTTCTTCACGCGTGCCTGCACATCGGCGAAGTGGCCTGGCGATGACCGCGGATAAGCGGATATCGACTGTGCAAGCTCCGAGGTGGCCTTGGGATCCGCGCTCAGTGCCGAGACCACGTCCACCCAGTCCAAGGCATGCAGATGATAGAAATGCATGACATGGTCGTGGATGAACTGCGCGCCGATCATCAGGTTGCGTATCAGCTGCGCGTTTGCCGGAATCTCGTATCTCAGCGCATCTTCGACGGCGCGCACCGAAGCGATGCCGTGTACCAGCGTGCATACGCCGCAGATGCGCTGGGTGAAAGCCCAGGCATCGCGCGGGTCGCGTCCGCGCAGGATGATCTCGATGCCGCGCACCATGGTGCCGCTACTCGACGCCTGACTGATGGCCGCGCCATCCATCTCGGCTTCGATGCGCAGATGACCTTCGATGCGGGTGATCGGGTCGACGACGACTTTTTGTGTACTCATGATTCGGCCCCTGTCGTTATTCCAGATGCTCGGCTACCAGCTCGAGCAGGCTGTGGGGTGATTTGTTCCAGTTGAAATGCTGCTTGCCTTCGTCGAAGGTCGCGCGGCAGCCACCGCAGGTGGTGAGAAAAATCTTCGCGCCGGTGGCATCCACTTCCCGGAACCTGTTCTCGACGGCGCGATGGCGCAGCGGCGCGGCGCGGGGTATGAGCATCACACCGCCACCACCACCGCAGCAGAAGCTGAATCCGCCGGCGTCTTCCATCTCCCTCAGGTCGATCGCCATGGCGCGCATGAGTTTGCGCGGCGCCTCGGTGACGCCGCCTTTACGCACGATCTGGCACGGGTCGTGGAAAGTCGCCGGTTCACCGTCGGCCTTGCTGAGATGCAGTTTCCCGGCATCGAGCTGCTCGGCGAGGAACTCGGTGATGTGGAGTACGCGGAAGGGCAGTTCCCTGCCCGACAATTCAGCTGCCTGCCAGCGCAATACCAGGTAGGCGTGTCCACACTCGGGTACGATCACCGTCTTGGCGCCGCAGGCGACCGCCGCGTCGATGATCTGGCGGCTGAGCTTGTCTTGCCATTCGCGGGCGCCGGCAAAGTGGGGGATGTTCTCGGCCAGCAGCGCCTCGCTGCGGAAGGTGCACGAGACGCCGAGATGCTGCATGGTCTTGAGCAGCGCGGCCACTTGCGCCGGGTAGTCGTTGAGTTCGATGCCCGAAACCAGCAGCAGGACATCGGCCTGCGGCTTGTCCAGCGGGACTTCCAGGCCGTGTTCGGCACCGATGGCTTTGAGCTTCTCGAGGTAAGGAGTCTGCGAACCCCACGCATCGCCGGTGCGCTCCTGCTGTTCGGCGCATTCATAGAGTTCCTGGGGCGCAAGGCCGGCTTCGAACAGGCCGGCGCGTGCCTGCTCGATCAGCGTGGCGATATCTATGCCCATGGGGCAGATCACGCTGCAGCGGCCACACAGGGTGCAGCTGTCATAGAGCAGATGCTGCCAGCGCTCGAGTTCTTCTTCGGTAACCTTGCGTTTGAGGCCGAACCAGCGGAAGAAGGGCGCGAACGGGCCTGCTTCGCGCTTGTAAGCCTGCTTGAAGGGTTCCACCTTGAGGATCGGCGTGTATTGCGGGTCTTCGGTGGCGATATAGAAATGACAGGCGTCGGCGCAGATCCCGCAATGGATGCAGGATTCGAGCCTGAGTGATGCGAGCGCGCCGAAATCGCCGGCGAAGCTCTGCATCGCGCGTCGTACCCGCTCCGCATCGGGCAGCTTTCCCTGCCGGTCCGCCTTGGCGCCGTTCGCTTTGCGCCGGAGTTCGGCAATATCCATCTGTGCGCTCATGACTGTGCTCCCTTGCGTTCGAGGAAGTAGCCGTTGATCGCTCGCGACGGGAAGATGTAGAAGGCATGCATCAATTTACCGAAGGGATACCAGATCAACAGCAGATCGACGCTGAGGATGTGCCAGGTCAGCAGCGTCTCGTAGCGTGCGCCGATATGCGTGGTTGCCATCAGGCCGGTGACCATCACCAGTGCGGTCACGAACCAGCTGAAATAGTCGTCGAAGTTCGACAAGCGCCGGATCACACGATGTGCGATGCGCCGGATCAGTACCGCGATGAACAGGGTTAGCGTGAGTACGGCGACCATGGTGATCACGTTGTTGGGCAGGGCCGGCCAGCTCACCCCGAACAGGCTCTTGAAAAACTCGATGTGCGGCGCGAACAGCAGCACCACCACGAACAGCCCGATGTGATAGCTGTAGCCCAGCGCCTCGCCGTAGCCCGTACGTCCGATGAACTGACGATGCGGCCACGAACGCGAACCCATGACCATAGTGCCGCGAGCGAGCGCGGTGGATCTTTTCACACGGGCGGCGGACAGCGGCTTGCGATGGCGCAACAGCATGGTAGTCAGCAACCGCCAGAGCACGCCCAGGCAGAATACCGCCAGGGCGAACTTCAGTGCCGGGCCGCGTGCGAATTGGAGAAGGTCCATGTTCAATCCTCCTTTTCCGCCTGTTCCAGGGGTTTGCGCTCGGCATCGCGCTTGCGATTGCGGGCACGCGACCAGATCGCCGCGCCGCCGCCCAGGGCCGCGCCGACACCGGCGGCTTCCGCCACCGGGCCCAGCCCGCCGACCAGGCCTGCCGAGAGCGGCGCGTAGAAGCTGCCGTTGCGATCCCAGAAATTCGGCTCCGAACAGCCCAGGCAGGGGTGACCGGATTCGATGGGAAAGCTGGTGCCGTCGTTCCACTTGGTGGTCGCACAGGCGTTGTAGGTGGTCGGCCCCTTGCAGCCGAGCTTGTACAGACACCAGCCGTTGCGTGCGCCTTCGTCGTCGAAGGTCTCGGCGAATTTGCCCTGGTCGAAGAACGGGCGCCGGTAGCAGCGGTCGTGGATGGCGTTGCCGAAGAACGCCTTGGGGCGATGGTGTTCGTCGAGGGCCGGTACGCCCAGCGTCACGAAGTGGACCAGAGTCGCGGTGATCACCGCCGGGATCGGTGGGCACCCGGAGATGTTGATGATCGGCTTGTCGGTGACGATCTGCGAGATCGGCACCGCGCCGGTCGGGTTGGGGTGTGCGAAGGGCAGACCGCCAAACGAGGAACATGTACCCACGCAGACGATAGCGGCCGCGCCCGCTGCCGTCTCCTTGAGCAACTGCAGCGCGGTCTTGCCGGCCGCTGCGCAATACACCCCGCCGTCGGCCAGTGGCACCGAACCGTCGATAACCAGCACATACTTGCCGTAGTTATCCTTCATCGCCTTCTCGCGTGCCTGTTCGGCCTGGTGGCCGGCGGCTGCCATCAGCGTGTCGTCATAGTCGAGCGAGACGGCGTTGAAGATGAGGTTCTCCACTGTCGGCGAGAACGAACGCGTGAGCGATTCCAGGCAGCCCGTGCATTCCTGGAACGACATGTAGATCACGGATGGTCGTCGCGAGCCGGTGAGCTTGTTCGCGATCACCGAGCCCATGCTTGGTGCCAGCGCCATGAAAGATGCTGTGGAGATACAGAATTTCAGGAAGTTGCGCCGGCTTACTCCGTGGCTTGCCAGCACATTGCCTATCGTGTCGTCGTCTTTGGCCACCGTCATTGTGCGCTCCTATCCGCGCTCCACGCGCAAGCGTTCGCGGAGTCTGTCCAGGCCGTCGCTGATCTCGATGGATTCGGTCACGGCGATGGCGGGTATCTGTGCGATCTCGAGAAATTCGGCTGCGAGCTGGTCGTCACGGTCGCGATGCCGGACCCACCAGATTCCGGGGAATGTCGTCTCGCGCAGCTCCGATCGGCCGTCGGCATCGAGCGTGATGCATACTTCGCCGCGGCCGAGAAAGGTCTCCAACTGCGCGTGATCGTCCATGCTGAGGGGCAGGCTGCGCAGGTCGATGCTGTCGGTACGGCCTTCACTTGTCAGGCCATCCAGCATGCGCTCGATCTCGCGCAGCAATGCTTGAAGGCCTGCGCCTATGGTGGCGCCACAGGCTCTGCCTTCGACCTTCACGGGGATATTCTGGAGGCTGCTCATGGCGCCCATGCCAGGAGCAGGTCGCCGACCCGGTTGCAGGCCAGCTGCAAGCCCATGTCTACCGCGGGCGAGAGTTCGGTCGCCCAGCCGATATGCTCCGGCTGCACCGCGACCAGTGCCCGGCGTTCGGGCAGGTGGTCCGTGAGGCGTGCCATATCGATGAGTTCCGAGAGGCTGACTTCGTGCACGCTGGCACAGCGCCCGCTGCGCAGGAAGGCATCCATCGCTTCACCCTCCAGCACACGCACCGTCCCGGGCGCGGCATCGAGCTCGGCGGCGTCCACCGCGATCAGTCCGCCGGCGTCTTCGATCTCTGCGAGCAGGGTGAAACTGAGCGTGCCGCCGTCGAGAAGGCTGGTGCCCGCAGGCAGGCCGGAGACGGCGCGTAATCGGGCCACGACCCGGGGGCCGGTGCCGTCGTCTCCGAGCAGACTGTTGCCCAGCCCGAGGACAAGCAACGGCTTCGCCGCATCGTTGCCCGACGGCGAGACGTCGACATCGTGTGTGTTCGATGCGTTCATCGCTCCCTCACAGCATCTTCCTGGCCACAGTCCCCTTGTGGCGTACCGGAGGCAGCGATCTTTCCGGCAGAGGAAGACGGTTCGCACCGCGAACACCGGAACATCCGGTTTTCCTCAGTGTTGGTTTAATCCCGTTTGCAGCGCTATTCAAGATGCATATCGACTTTACTTGACGTAGGTCAAAGTCCTCGCGCCACCGGGTACTACATTGAGAGTTTGGAAGCGCTTCGATCATGATCATCGAGGTAAGCGTCATGCATGAACTTGCCGTATGTCAGTCGCTGCTGGACCAAGTCCAGATGGTGGCGGCCGAGAACGAAGGTCTGCGCGTAAGCCGGATCACACTCATGATCGGGCCCTTGTCCGGCGTCGTCCCCGATCTGCTCGAAAGAGCCTTCACGGTGGCGTGCGCCGGCGGCATCGCCGCCGAAGCAGAGCTGGTGATCCATCCGGTTCCGGTGCGGGTGCGTTGCCGCAGTTGCGGCACCGAGGGCGAAGCTTCGCCGACGCGGTTGGTATGCCGCTGGTGTGGCGACTTTCATACCGACCTGCTCAGTGGCGATGAACTGATCCTGCAGCGTGTGGAACTGACGAGGGACGATGCCGCCGGCAAGGCGCCAGCGGCTGTCAGGGAGGAGGTGCGACATGTGTGATACCTGTGGCTGCAATGTGACGGACGGCAACCGCCATCTCGCGCAGCGTCCGGCTGCGGGCGGCACCGCCGCCATCGATGTGCTGCAGAGCCTGATGGCGGAGAACGATCGCAAGGCCGCTCACAACCGCGAGCATTTCGATCGTCGCGGCGTGCTCGCGATAAACCTGATGTCGGCGCCCGGGTCGGGCAAGACGGCGCTGCTGGAAGCGAGCATCGAAGCGCTGGGCGACAGCGTGCGCATCGGCGTGATCGAAGGCGATCTGGAGACCGAGAACGATGCCGGGCGCATCCGCGCGCGCGGCGTACCCGCGGTCCAGATCCAGACCGGCACCGCGTGCCACCTCGATGCCCATCTCGTACACGATGCCTTCCATTCGCTCGATCACTACAACCTCGATCTGCTGTTCATCGAGAATGTCGGCAATCTGGTCTGCCCGGCGAGTTTCGATCTCGGTCAGCACCTCAACGTCGCGCTGCTGAGCACGACCGAAGGCGACGACAAGCCGGCAAAGTATCCGGTGATGTTTCGCGCGGCGGATCTGGTCGTGCTCTCCAAGGCGGACCTGCTCACCGTACTCGACGATTTCGACCCCGCGCGCGCGGAGCATGCGCTCAGGGAACTCGGACGCGATACACCGGTGCTGCGCACCGCGGTTCGCGGCGAGCCAGTGCTCGATGACTGGATCGCCTGGTTGCAGCGTGAACTCGAAGCCCGCAAGGGATTCCGGGCGCTTGCCCAGGGTCCCGCGGCCGCGCCGCTGTTTACGCCGGCGGGGTGTTAGCTATGTGCCTCGCCGTACCTGCCCGGGTGGTGGAGTGTCTGCCCGACGAGCAGGCCGTGATCGAAGTGGGCGGGGTGCGCAACCGGATCTCGCTGGCGTTGGTGGATGACGTGGCCGTGGACGATTACGTGATCGTGCATACCGGCTTCGCGATAGCGCGGCTCGATGTTGCCGAAGCCGAGAAGACGCTCGCCCTCTTTGCCGAGATCGCCACGGCCTTAGGCGATTCCCCCGATGCGTTATATCCGCGAGTTTCGTGACGGGCGCGCGGGCGCCGCGCTCGCCCGTGCCATCGCCGCCGAGGTCGAACCCGGGCGCGAGTATCACCTGATGGAATTCTGCGGCGGGCATACGCACGCCATCTTCCGCCACGGGGTGCAGGATATGCTGCCCGATAACGTGCGCCTGGTGCACGGGCCGGGATGCCCCGTCTGCGTGCTCGCCGTGGGTCGGCTCGACATGGCGATAGAGTTGGCCGAACGCGAGGATGTGATCCTTGCCAGCTACGGCGACATGCTGCGCGTGCCCGGATCGCGCAAACGCAGTCTACTCAAGACGCGGGCGTCGGGACGTGACGTGCGCATGGTCTATGCCGCGACCGAAGCGCTTGCCATCGCACGCGATAATCCGGAGCGCGAAGTCGTCTTCTTCGCCATCGGCTTCGAGACCACTACGCCGCCGACTGCGCTGGCGGTCAGGGAGGCGCAGCGCCTGGGGCTGAAGAACTTCAGTGTGTTGTGCAACCATGTGCTCACACCGTCGGCGATCCAGAGCATCCTCGATTCCCCGCAAGTGCGGGAGATCGGCAACGTGCGCGTAGATGGTTTCATCGGGCCCTCGCATGTGAGTACCATCATCGGCAGCCGGCCCTACGAGTTCTTCGCCCGCGAGTACCAGCGCCCGGTGGTGATATCCGGGTTCGAGCCGCTGGATGTACTGCGATCCATCCAGATGCTGGTATGCCAGATCAATGAGGGTCGCGCCGAGGTGGAGAACGAGTTCACCCGCGGCGTCAGCCGCGAGGGCAATGTGAAGGCGCAAGAGCTGGTGGCCGATGTCTTCGAATTGCGTCCCGCGTTCGAGTGGCGCGGTCTGGGCAACGTCGCCTACAGCGGCCTGCGCATGAAGGCGGCGTTCGCCGAGTTCGACGCCGAACGCCGCTTCGGGCTGGTGCAAAGGACCGTGCGCGAGAACCGCGCCTGTGAATGCCCTGCCATCATCCGCGGTGCCAAGCGTCCGACCGACTGCAAGCTCTTCGGTAGCGTATGCACGCCGCGCGATCCCATCGGTTCGTGCATGGTCTCCAACGAAGGCGCCTGTGCCGCCTACTACCGCTATCGCTTCCGCCGTCCTCCCGCGGCGCGGCGCACGGCCACCGGCGCGGGTGAATGATGCGCATCCTGATCCTCGCGCACAGTTTCAACAGCCTCGCTCAGCGGTTGTACGCGGAGCTTGCCGCCGCCGGGCATGAGCTTTCGGTTGAGCTGGATATCAACGACGCGATCACCCGCGAAGCGGTCGCGCTCTGGCAGCCCGATCTGATCCTGGCGCCCTTTCTCAAGCGCGCCATCCCCGAAATCATCTGGCGCAACCATCTGTGCCTGGTCGTCCACCCCGGGCCGCCGGGAGATCGCGGACCCAGTGCGCTGGACTGGGCGATCATGCGCGGCGAGACGAGCTGGGGCGTGACGGTGCTCCAGGCGGAGGAGGCGATGGACGCGGGCCCGGTGTGGGCCTGGCGGATTTTCCCGCTGCGCGTCGCGCGCAAGAGCAGCGTGTATCGTACCGAAGTGACCGAAGCCGCGGTCGCCGCCGTCTTCGAGGCGATCGAACGGTTGCGCTCAAAGGCATTCACGCCGCGTCCGGCAGCAGCGATACCGGCCGCTGCCGGCTACGGCTGGAACGCGCCGATGACGCAGCGCGATCGGCATATCGACTGGTGCCGCGATACCACCGAGACCGTACTGCGCAAGCTCCATGCCGCCGACGGCGTGCCCGGCGTCGTGGACGAGATCGACGGGCTCGCCGTGCGTGTGTTCGATGCCTGGGGCGATAGCTCTCTCAGCGGGCCACCCGGCAAGATCATCGCGCGCAGCGAAACCGCGATCTGTCGCGCCACCGCGAACGGCGCGGTGTGGATCGGTCATCTCAAGCTGATCGAGGCCGGTAACGGCGCGCTCAAGCTGCCGGCAACGCAGGTGCTGGATGAACGGCTGGCGGCGCCGCTTGCCGCACCGCGATTCGATGCCTTTGGCGTGGCGGACGAATTCACCGGTATCCGTTACCGCGAGCAGGGCCGGGTGGGCTACCTGCATTTCGATTTCTACAACGGCGCCATGAGCACCCGCCGGTGTCGCGATCTGCTGTCGGCATTCGAGCGCGCGCGAGCACGGCCCACCCGGGTGATCGTGCTCATGGGCGGCGACGATTTCTGGTCCAACGGGCTCGATCTCAACGCCATCGAGGCGGCTGCGAGTCCGGCGGACGAATCCTGGCGCAACATCGAGGCGATGGACGATCTCGCGCGCGCGATCATCACCACCGACTCGCATCTCACCATCTCTGCGATCCGCGCCAATGCCGGGGCGGGCGGCGTCTTTCTGGCGTTGGCCGCCGACAGGTTGTATGTGCGCGAAGGGGTAGTGCTGAACCCGCATTACATGAACATGGGTAATCTCTATGGCTCGGAATACTGGACCTATCTGCTTCCGGGCCGGATCGGCGAACGCGGCGCACAGGAGGTGATGGCGCATCGCCTGCCGATGCTGGCCGTGACCGCTGCGCGTATCGGGCTCGCGGACGGCTGTCTGCCGGCCGCGCCTGTTCAGTGTGTCACCCAGGTGGAGGAATTGGCTCGGGAACTGGCCGAGAATGTCGATTTTGACGCCGCGCTGGAGGCCAAGAGAGCGCAGCGAGATGCAGATGAGGCGCAGTGTCCACTCGCCGTCTATCGTGCTGACGAGCTGGCGCACTTGAAGCTCAACTTCTATGGCTTCGATCCCAGCTACCATGTCGCGCGCTACCGCTTCGTCCATCACGTGCCGCATGCCTGGACACCGCTGCATCTGGCGCGGCATCGCCAGCTTGGCTTCGGCGCACAGCGCGCGCAGTCGGGAAGCTAGGGATATGGATGGGCCCGAGATCTGCGCGCGCCGGATCGTGGTCGAAGGCCGTGTGCAGGGCGTCGGCTTTCGCCCGTTCGTGTATCGGCTGGCGCAGGCGCATGCCTTACGCGGCTGGGTGTGCAACGACGCCGGCATGGTGCACGTGCAGGCCGAAGGTGTGGCGGTGGAACTGGAGCGCTTCGCCAGTGAACTGGTGAACAAGGCGCCGCCGCTCGCGCGCCCGCGTCTGGTACGCAACGAAATCGCCGCTGTCGAGGGCTGCGCGCAGTTCAGCATCGCGCACAGTCAGAGCGAGAGCTCCCCGCGCATCCATATCCCGCCCGACTATTTCCTCTGCGACGACTGTCTCGAGGAGCTGCGCGACCCGTCCGCGCGCCGGTATCGCTATCCGTTCATCAACTGCACCCAGTGCGGGCCCCGCTATACGCTGATCCGGGCCATGCCCTACGACCGCCCCAACACCACCATGGCCGCATTCGAACTGTGCGCCGAGTGCGCGGCGCAATACGGCGATCCGCTGGATCGTCGCTTCCACGCGCAACCGCTCGCCTGCCCCGAATGCGGACCGCGGTTGACGTTCATCGACGCGGATGGCGCGATTCGAGGCAACGCCGCCGCTCTTGCTGCCTGTGTGGCCGCGCTTGACCGGGGCGCGATCGTGGCGGTGCGTGGGATCGGCGGCTATCACCTCGTGTGCGATGCGGCGGACGAGGCCGCGGTGGCGCGCCTGCGCGAACGCAAGCACCGCCCGCACAAGCCGCTGGCCCTGATGGTGCCGCTGGCGGGCGAGAGCGGGCTCGGCTGGGCGCGGCGCGTGGTCTCGCTGGAGATGGATCAGGCCTCGATGCTGGTCGACCCGGTGCGCCCGATCGTGCTCGCGCCGCGTGCCGCGCAAGCGCCGATCGCCGCCGGCATCGCGCCGGGCCTGCCCGAAGTCGGTCTGATGCTTCCCTACAGCCCGCTGCACCATCTGCTGCTGGACGATTTCGGCCGCCCGCTGGTGGCCACCTCCGGCAACATCAGCGGCGAACCGGTGCTGACCGATGCCGCCGAGGCCGAGTGCCGCCTGTATGGCATCGCGGATGCGTTCCTGCAGCATGACCGGCCCATCCAGAGGCCGGCGGACGACCCGGTGTTGCGCAAGGTCGGCGGACGCCTGCGCCCGGTCCGCATCGGGCGCGGCAACGCGCCGCTCGAACTCGCGCTGCCGTTCACGCTCGCCGAACCGATGCTTGCCACTGGCGCCTTCCTGAAGAATACGCTCGCGCTCGCCTGGCAGGACCGGGTGGTGATCTCGCCGCATATCGGCGATCTTGCCAGTGCGCGCGGGCAGGAGGTGTTCCGCCAGGTGGCGGCCGATCTGCAGGCCTTGTACGGTGTCGAGGCGCGCAAGATCGTCTGCGATGCGCATCCGGATTTCCCCAACACGCGCTGGGCCAGGGCTTCCGGCTTTCCGGTGATCCCGGTCTTTCATCATCACGCGCATGCCTCGGCGGCGGCCGCCGAACGCGGCCTGGACGAAACCTGCCTGTGTTTCACCTGGGATGGCGTGGGCCTGGGCGAGGACGGCACGCTCTGGGGCGGCGAAGCGCTGCTGGGCGGGCCGGGGGCGTGGCGACGCGTGGCCAGCATGCGGCCGTTCCGCTTGCCGGGCGCCGAGAAAGCGGCGCTCGAACCCTGGCGCTCGGCCCTCAGCGTTTGCTGGAGCGTGGGTGTGGAGTGGACGCCGCCTGGTGGCGCCCCGGACCCGATCCTGCACCGAGCCTGGGAGCAGGGCATCAACTGTCCACCCACCAGTGCGATCGGGCGCCTCTTCGATGCGGCCGCGGCGCTGGTGGGCCTGGTGCAGGAAGCGAGCTTCGAGGGCCAGGGTCCGATGCTGCTGGAGGCGCTTTGCAGGGGCGACGGCGAACCGGTCGAGCTGCCCCTGGCGCAGGATGCGGATGGCATCTGGCGCAGCGACTGGTCGCCCCTGGTGACCGTGCTGGCCGATGCCGCGATCGCACCGCACTCGCGGGCCGAAATTTTTCATGCCAGTCTCGCGCATGCGTTACTCGCGCAGGCGCGCGCAGCGCGCCGGGCCTATGGCATACACCGGGTCATACTCACGGGCGGTGTGTTCCAGAACGCCGTGCTTGTGGCGCAGGCCGAGGCTTTGCTGGGCGCGCACGGGTTCGCGGTGTCTTTGCCCCGCCAACTGCCGGTGAACGATGCCGGGATCAGCTATGGTCAGATCATCGAGGCCGCCGCCCGCGCGGCATGACGGGCGATGGAGATGGAGACACGAAAAGTGGCGAAAGACACGCACATCGCGCTGGCGCATGGCAATGGCGGGCGTTTCATGCGCGAGCTGATCGAGGATCTTTTCGTCTCGCGTCTTCGCAATCCACTGCTCGATACCGGCCGGGATGCCGCCGTGGTGCCTTCACTCGGCGCTGGTGAACTGGTGGTCACCACCGACGGGTTCACCGTGCATCCGCTGGAATTTCCCGGCGGCAACATCGGCTCACTTGCCATCCACGGCACGGTTAACGATCTGGCCGTGGCCGGTGCCATCCCGCGCTATCTCACACTCAACGCCTTCATCGAAGAAGGCATCGAGATCGCATTGCTTGAGCGTCTGGTCGATGCCATGGCGGCGGCGGCGCGCGAGAGCGAGGTGATGATCGTCGCGGGCGATACCAAAGTGGTACGACGCGGCGAAGCGGATGGCGTCTATCTCGCCACCACTGGATTCGGCATCCGTCCACCCGGCATCAACCCTGACATGGCTGCGATCCGGCCCGGTGACGCTGTGCTGGTGAGCGGGCCGGTGGGCGATCACGGCGCCGCGGTGCTCCTGGCGCGCGAGGAATTCGGCTTCCACGGCGAACTCAGGTCCGATGCCGCCAGCGTGCTGAAGGGCGCACAGGCTTTGTGTCGTCTGTCCGGGCTGCGCTTCATGCGCGACCCCACCCGCGGCGGTCTGGCCACGGTGGTGAACGAGATCGCGCACGCGACCGGTTACGGCGTGCGCTTGCAGGAGCGAGCGATACCCATCGCAGATCCGGTCGCCTCGGTGTGCGAGTTGCTCGGCTACGATCCGCTGTATCTCGCCTGCGAGGGTCGGATCGTCAGCGTGGTGGCGCCGGAGGAAGCCGATGCCGCGCTCGCGGCGATGCGCGATGCCGGCATGGAACCGGCGCTAATCGGTGAGATCACGCGGGCTCTCGCCCAGGTGATCGTGCAGACCGAACTGGGCGGCGAACGCGTGCTCGAAGAACTGGAAGACGATCCACTGCCGCGGATCTGTTGAAGGTCAGGGCTTGAGCAGCGTCTCCTGCGCCGAGACCGCGTGCCATCCGGCACGGTCGCGGATGAACACATCCGTGAACCGCAATCGTGCCGTCCATCCATGCTGGTTGTTGGCGGCCGTATTCAGACCGGTAACGATTGCTGTGGTGCCGAAGAAACGTACGCGGAGGTCGGAGAGCGTCTGTACGGTGCCCGGCGCGACCCGACCCCGAAGCACGTCGGCCTTGTGCCTGATCCGGCCGTCATAGGTGATCTCGACAAAATCCGCGGCCAGCAGTTGATCGAGAACAGTGGTGTCGTGCGTCGCGGACGCACGTATCCACCGGTGCTCAAGCTGGATCAGCTCATGCGCGGCAGGCTTCGGATCTGCATGCAGGGCGGGAGCGATGGCCGCTCCCGCCAGCAGCATGCTACCGGCGGCTCGACCGGTGAACCGCAAAGTGCGCGACATGTGCCTTACTTCTTCTGTTGTGCTTTCCACTTCTTGAGCGCGGCCAGCGTGTTTTTCACATGATCGTCCGGGCTCAGGTCGGTGTAGGTGTAGATGATCGTGCCGTCGGGTGCGATCACGTAGCTGGTGCGGTTGGCGTATCTGGTATGGCTGAGCAGCACCGAATCGTAGGACTTCATGATCTTCTGGTCGGTGTCGGCCGCGACCGGAAACTTGCTGCGACATTCGCTCACCGAGAATTTCTGCAACACATCGATCTTGTCGTGCGAGACACCGATGACCGAGGCGCCGAGCGCTGCGTACTTGGGCATCGCTTCGGCGAAATCGTGTGCCTCGATGGTGCAGCCCTTGGTGAACGCGGCCGGATAGAAGTAGAGCACCACCGGGCCTTTCTTGAGCTGGTCGGCCAGCGAATAGGTGAACACCTTCCCGCCCAGCGAGGCTTGCGCGGTGAACAGCGGCGCCTTCGCGCCGACATCGAGGCTGGCGGTGGCGGGCAGGGCCAACGCCAGCGAAAGCAGTGCGATCGAGACGATTTTCATTCTCATGCTTGGCTCCTTGCGGCGGGCCGCATGGTTGCAATGATCGGAGGCCACCCAACTTGCCACGCGCCCGGCGGCTGGTCAAACTGATTTGACGCCGCGCGCCAGTGCGCGCGGGCGGGGGAATCTCTATACTGGAACGCGCCACATCACTGCCTTGGGGGCGCTGTCATGAACATGAAATCGGATGACGCGGGCAAGTTGGTGCTGCGTCTGCTCGTCGGCGGATTGTTGATCCTGCACGGATTCCACAAGATCCTTACCGGACCTGACGCAGTCGCGGGGATGATCGCCTCGCTGCACCTGCCGCACTTCTTCGCCTGGGGGGTCTATCTCGGCGAGGTGGTGGCGCCCGCGCTGGTGATCCTGGGCGTGTACACGCGCATCGCCGGCTGGGTGATCCTCGCCAATATGGTCGTGGCGGTACTCGCCACGCGCGGGATCCATATCTTCTATCTCAATGCCTACGGCGGGCTCGGCCTCGAACTCGAGTTCTTTTACGGACTGGGCGGGCTGGCCATAGCACTGATGGGGGCCGGCCGCTTCAGCGCCGGCGGCGCCGGCGGCAAGTGGAACTGACGCGATGATCGCAAGGAGCCTGTCGCGCGCGGCGTCGGTGCTTGTGTGCAGCGTGCTGCTCGCCGCCTGTGCCACGCCTTCGCGCGTGCCAGTGCGGGCGGAGCCGCCACCCGCGCGCTTTCGCGTTGAAGCCGAGACGGCTTTCAAGCTGGGCGCGATCCTCAAAGCCTATGACGATGCTGCTGCGCAGGCGACCGATACGGCCAGCGCATTCGACGTCGCCGGGCGCGAGCACGGCCACGGCACGTATCTGGTCGAGCCGCTTGGCGACGGCCACCGGGTGATATTCGTCAGCCGGGATCCGGAGGCGTTTGGCGTCATAGCTGCGATCGACGTGGCGCCCGGGCCGGGCTTCGGTACGGTCTCGGGGATCAGGATATTCGACCGCCCCCGGCCGCTCGACAAGGCCGAGCAGAGGCTCTATGACGCGCTGATGGCGGCGGTCACCTCGTCGGTACAGGTCTGCAACGGCGCCTACAATACCGAAGTGATTCCCTATCAACACCACGGCACGCTCGAATACCGGGTGTACCTGCTGCGGGCGCAGACCGATGCCGATACCATTCCCGTCGGCGGGCATGCGCTGGTCCGCGTGGCAGCTGATGCGAAGACGGTGCTCGAAGTGCGCGAACTCTCGCGCAGCTGCCTGGACAGCCCGGCGCCGAAAGCTGATGCAGTCGCGATGATGGCGTCCGACGGCGCGCTCGACGTGCCTTCAGCCGCGCACGTGTTCCTGATGCTGGAATACCACAAGCCGGTCTATCTCATGACCCGCAATCGCATCCTGTGGCGGATCGATTCCCGCGGTATCCAGGTCCTGCAGTAGAATCGGCGCATGCCGGACCGCAAGGCCGTGCCAAGCGTCACAGCCAAGTGAGCGAGACTCGGGAGATTCGTGTGTTCCAGCTCAGCAGTCATCACCTTGCCGCTGCCGGGGTCTATGCGGTCCTGGCGGCGTGGGTGTCGTTCGGCCTTGTCTTCGCTCTGCGCACACGACCGCCGAAGGGTGCCAAGGTCAAGCGGCAACCGCTTTCCTGGGTCGCGATCGCGTTCCAGGGTTATGCCGTCGGCATGGTCTGGATGTTCGAGCGCCGCTTCGGCGAACCGTTGTTCGCTGCGGGCGATTGGGTCTACATCGCAACCGATGTGGTGGTGATCGTCCTGTTTGCGTTTTCGCTGCTGTTGGTCTGGGCGTCCGTGCGCCGCCTTGGCAAGCAGTGGAGTCTGGAAGCGCGACTCACCGAGAACCATCAGCTGATCACCGATGGCCCTTATGCGCTGGTTCGCCATCCCATCTACACAGGCCTGCTCGGTATGCTTCTGGCCACTGGGCTGGCTTTGAGTGCGCCGCTGGTGATCGTTGTTGCCATCGCCATCTATCTGGCCGCCACCTATTGGCGCACACACATGGAAGAGCGGCTCTTGCGCGAGGCCTTTCCCGAGGAATACGCTGCCTACGCCGTGCGCGTGCCGGCACTCATCCCGCGGCCACGGAGACGTGGTACGGGCTAGGAAGGTCGGATGGCCGAGCCCTTCAAGATCATCGCCCACCGCGGCAGCCCGCTGCGTGCTCCGGAGAACAGCCTGGAAGGCTTTCGCCGTACCGTGACCGACGGCGCCCATGCTGTCGAATTCGACATCCAGCTCACCGCAGACGGCGTGCCTGTCGTCATCCACGACTGGCTGCTGGACCGTACCACTACCGCTTCCGGCTACGTGCGCGAGATGAGTTCTGCCGCGATTCGCGAGCAGGCACGGCTCGCCAATGGCGAACCCGTGCCCACGCTGGTCGAGGTGCTGGATGTGCTGCGCCCGAGTGGGGTGCAAGCGTATCTGGAGATCGTCACCGCCGATGCCGGCGAGGCCGTCGCGAGCGTCGCGCTCCAGCACTATCCTGCGGCCCGCCTGGTGCTGTCATCGTTCCACCACCGACTCTTGCGCGACCTACGCTCACGGCATCCGGAATTGCGTCTCATGGCGGTCTTCGAATGCGCGCCCGTCGATCCGGTACGTCTGGTGCGCGAGGCCGGGGCGGATGAAGCCGGCGTGTGTTTCCGTTCCATCGACCCGCAACTGCTGGCGCAATTCAAAGCCGCCAGCATCCCGGTCTTCGGCTGGACGGTGAACCACCCGCGCGATATCGCGCGGGCGAGAGCGATGGGGCTGGCGGGTGTATTTACGGATTACCCCGAGCGCCGCACAGCCGCGGGCTCATCGCTGTAGGCCTGCAAGCGAAGTCATCGCAGCCTTGCGTCTGGACGGACGCCTCGCACTGTTTCCGCTGTTCTGGTGGGAACATGTTCCCGCATGACGGCATTCACGATTCGCGCCTAAAAGTCTCGCGCGTCGGCGCCGAGATGCTACAATATTATGTAAACAGGACTGTATCATTTTCTTTTTCCCCGCCAGGGATCCGGCTTTTTGACGAGACCTTCGATGCCTGGCTGGAAACCCACAATCTTGCTGCTGATCCTGCTGGCCTGGGCGGCACCCGGGAAAAGCGCGAACGTGCGTTTCGACCGCCTGACCATCTCCGACGGTCTGTCTCAGAGTACCGTGATGAGTGTCGCGCAGGACAGCCGCGGCTTCATGTGGTTCGGCACCCAGGATGGTCTCAACCGCTACGACGGCCAGCATTTCCTGATCCTGCGTGCCGACGAATCCGACCCCTCCAGTCTGCCCGCCAACACCATCCACGCGCTCGCGACAGGCAAGGCGGGCTCGCTCTGGGTCGGCACCGAGGGCGGCGGTCTGGCGGATCTGGATGTGTTCAGCAACCGCACCCGCGTCTTTCGTCATGAGCCGGCTGATCCGGCAAGCCTTGCAGAGAACTGGGTCACTGCGCTCGCGCGCGATGGGCGCGGGCAGATCTGGGTGGGGTTGAAGAGCGCTGGAGTGGATCTCTATCTCCCGGAGAACGCTCGCTTCCGGCATTTCGTTCCACCGCCGGCCAGCGGCTGCAGTGCCGAGGTGTCGAGCCTCGGCGTGCAGGGGGAGGCCGCTGTGCTGGTCGGGACCCGCCACGGGTTGTGCCGCCTGGATACCGAGGCGGGCGCGTGGCAGCCGGTCGCGCTCAAGGGCGCACGCGGGCCGCTCCAGATCCTGGCGATCGCGCCGGATGGGAACGGTGCGGTGTGGGTCGGCACCGATCAGGGCCTGTTCGTCATCGGCGGGGACGGTTCGCAGCGCCATTTCGTGCATGATCCGGCCCACCCGGGGCAGGGCCTGAGTAACGATGAAGTCCATGCGCTGCTGGTCGATAGCCGTGGCAACGTGTGGATAGGCACGCAACACGGCCTCGACCGATACCTTCCGCAGACCGGCAGCTTCCGCCACTTTCGTACCACGCCGGGCGACCCGAAGAGCATCTCCGATGACAATATCGGTTCGTTGATGGAAGATGCCTCCGGGCTGATCTGGATCGGTACGCTCAGCAACGGGGTGAGCAAGTTCAACCCGCGCCACGAGGTGTTCCAGTCGATAAGCACCTCTGCCACCCCGGGTGCGGGCTTGAGCGATGCCGTGGTGTGGAGTGTTGTCCAGAATGACCAGGGCGATCTCTGGATCGGTACCGAATCGGGGCTGAATCGCTACGATCCTGCCACCGGCAAGGTCCGCCAATTCCGCCATGAAGATTCAGACCCTGCAAGCCTCGCGAACGACAACGTGCGCGATCTGCTGGTGGACGGCCAGGGGCGGCTCTGGCTCGCGACGCGCGGCGGCGGCCTCGACAGGTACGACCCCGCGCGGCACGGATTCGACCACTTCCGCCATGCGGATGCCGATCCGGATAGCCTGGCGAGCGACGATCTGCTCACGCTCGTGGCTGACGGTGATCGCGGTCTGTGGATCGGCACGGCCGGAGCGGGCCTCGAACACCTGTCATTCGCGACCGGCAAGTTCCGTCATTTCCCGCCCCAACCGGCCGACCCGAATCGTCTGCCGCAAGGCGACGTATACACGATCGAGCCGGACGGCGCGGGCGGCTACTGGCTGGGCACGCTCACCGGACTGAGCCATTTCGATCCGGCAACGGGGCGGTTCCGGACCTATACGCACCACGCCGGCGATCCGCACTCGCTGAGCAACAATGGTGTCGGGATCGTGGTTCGCGCCGACGATGGCACGCTCTGGATCGGCACCGACATGGGCCTGAACCACTTCCATCCGCACAGCGGCCGCTTCGATGTCTACACCACGGCCAACGGCCTGCCCAACAATTTCATCTACGGCATCGTTCCCGACCACGACCGGATCTGGATAAGCACCAACCGCGGACTGTCGAGTCTCGACCTTGCCGCGAACAAGTTCACCAACTATTCGACCCGAGACGGCCTGAGCAGTGACGAGTTCAACACCGGCGCCTGCTACCGCGATACTTCCGGCAACATCTACTTCGGCAGCGTCAACGGGCTGGATTATTTCGACCCCAGAGCCATCAAGCCGAACCTGCATGTGCCACCGGTCGCGATCACGGAATTCAAGGTCTTCGATCACGTGCTTGCGATCGGCGAGTCTCTGCGTGCGGGCCGGCCGGTGCACCTCTCGTATCGCGACAATTTCTTCTCGATCCAGTTTGCTGCGCTTGATTACGCCGCGCCCCAGGCCAATCGCTACGCCTATCAGATGGAAGGTCTGGATGACACGTTAATCCAGAACGACCATCGCGACTATGTCGCGTTCACCCATCTTGATGGCGGCTCGTACCGGCTGCGAGTGATCGCCAGCAACAATGACGGCGTGTGGAACGATACCGGCACGAGCATCCCGATCATCGTCGATTCGCCGCCCTGGGAGACCTGGTGGGCTTATGCCATCTATGCCGTTTTGGGCGCGCTCTTGTTGACTGTGCTGGCGCGCTACAACACGCGCCGCAACACGCGCGCGACGATCATGAAACTGCACGCCCTGGGGCAGACCTTCAACCAGTCGCTCGATACGGACGCGATCCTTGCGCGCTATCTGACAGCCCTGCAGGATTTCATCCCCTTCCGCAGCGGCCGGGCCTTCGTGCCGGCCGGGGCCGAGTTCCAGCAACGCGCCGGCATCCCCGAGGGCGACGCTGACAGTCGGCCGTCCGCACTGGAAGTGCGGATCCTTGCCGCGGCGCGCGACCAACGCGACACGGTCGGAGTCAGAGACGCGGTCACTGCCGAGTTATGCCAGGTCACGGACGCCAACATCAACGAGATGTGCATGCTGGGCATACCGCTGGTGATCGAGGACAAGGCGGAAGGCATCCTGCTCCTGTCGGCGCCGCATGCCGGTGTGTTCACCAGCGAACGCCGGCAGCTCGGCCGCACCTTGCGCACCCAGGCAACAACCGCACTTCAGAATGCACTGCTCTACGACGAGATCCGCCGCCATGCGATCACCGACGAACTGACCGGTCTGGCGAACCGCCGTCAGTTCTTTGACCGCGGCGAACGCGAAGTGCGACGCGCGGAACGCTATGGCCGCGAGCTGTCTCTGCTGATGATGGATCTGGATCATTTCAAACAGGTCAACGATACCTGCGGTCATGTAGCCGGAGATGCGGTACTGCGCTGCCTGGGCGAGATCTTGCGCGCAGTGCTGCGCGAGACCGATCTCGCAGCGCGTTATGGTGGCGAAGAGTTTGCGGTGCTGCTTCCCGAGACGGACCTTGAAGGTGCGCTGCGCGCAGCGCAGCGCCTGACCACCCGGTTCGCGCAGGCGGTGAAGGACGATAAGGACCTGCCGACAGTGACCATCAGTATCGGCGTGGCCGCCTCGAATCAGATCGGCTTGACGACCTTCGATACCCTGATAACGGCCGCCGACAGCGCCCTGTATGCGGCGAAGGAACGGGGCCGCAACTCTACGGTCGCCTATGCCGCATCGGTTCGTGCGCCGGCGCTGCCAGACTGACCTTCGGGTCGAAAAAGAAAAGGGCCCCGAAGGGCCCTTTTTCGTTCCAGCGTTCAAGGATATCAGTGTTTGTAGTTGCTCTCGATGAACTTCGCTACGGCATCGTGCAGGCCTTTATGCGCCTCGGGGTTGAGGTACACCATGTGGCCGGAGGGGAAGAACGCATAGCTGATGTTCTTCTGAAGATTCGGCTGCAGGCCCAGGTGATGCATCGAGTACTCGGCCGAGTAGAAGGTGGTGCCGAGGTCGAAATAACCGCCGGCTAGCATCACTTTCATGTTCGGGTCGTACTTCATGGCGGCGGCCAGATCAGGCATCACGTTCGGGGTGAACGGGAGCTGGAACGGTGCGCCCGGAGGCTGATGCTTGAAGTTCCATTTCGGAAACACGTTGATCTGCGGCTTGTAGGTCATATCCTGGCCGAATTTCAAGGTGTTGCGGATGTAGTCATTGAACTCCGCGACCGTCGGTGCGCTGATCGCCGAATCCATCGGATCGTAGCTGGCATCTTCACCCATCGGGTTCATGCTCGGACCGCTGTAGCGGGAATCGAGGCGGCCCGTGACTTCGGAATCGTCGCCCAGCAGTTCATGGGCGAACTCGCCACCCGTGACTTTCAGATCCGCCTTGAGGATGTAGGCCACCGGCAGGCCGATGTAGTTATGCATCTGCTCGGCGATGCGCTGCTTGGTGGCGGCATCGATCTGGTCGCCCTGATCCAGCGCCTGCGCGTAGTCGGTCATGGCGAAATGCTCGACCTCGTGCAGGAAGGTCTGAAGGTCCTTCGGCTGCTGCGGCAGCTTCTTGTGATAGAAGGCTGTGGCGGCGTAGGTGGGCAGGCCCAGCTCGTAAGGCAGGTTCACGCCCGGGTTGACCTGCGGGAAGTCGACGCTGGTGCTCCAGTTGAGGATGGCCGAGAGCAGCACCACGCCGTTGAGCCCGACGCTGTCATCGCTTTCCAGGATGTTGGAGAGCACCGCGTCGCGCGTGGTGCCATAGCTCTCGCCAAACAGATACTTGGGCGAAGTCCAGCGGTTGTTCTGGGTCAGGAAACGGGTGATGAACTGGGAGAAGGCATGGGCGTCTTCGTCGATGCCGAAGACGTCGCTGGGCTTGCCGGCGCCGCCGTGATCCTTGTCGAGCACGCGGCCGAAGCCGGTTCCCGGTGCATCCACGAATACCATGTCGGTGGCGTCGAGCAGGCTGTAGTCGTTGTTCTCGAGCTTGTACGGCGCGGGCGGGGTCAGGGTGCCGTTGCCGACGCGAACCACCTTGGGTCCGAAAGCGAGCATGTGCAACCACACCGTGGAAGAACCGGGGCCGCCGTTATAGAAGAACGTGATCGGGCGGGTGGCCGGGTCTTTCACATCGGCTTTGAAGTAGGCCACATAGGACATGCTGGCCATGGGTTTGCCATCCTTGTTCTTGAGGATGAGCGTACCGGCCTTGGCATCGTAGTTGATGCGGTTGCCTTCGACCGTGACCCGGCCGTGGGTGATCGAATGCTTGGGCGCGGGGGCGTTGGAGTTCGCCTTGCCGGCATCCGCCTTGTCCGCCGCATAGGCGGGCACGGCCAGGGCTCCGGCCATGACGAGAGTGATAAAGAGGCTGATTCGTTTCATGAGACTTCCTTCTTCCTGGGGAGGTTTTTCTCTTGTTGCGGTGCGGTGACCGCGACAGGATGCAATCGGCAGCGGTTCCGGAGTATCGGCTTCGATATCCGGAGCCACGCGGCACAGCGCTTACATTAGAGTCGGACTGACCGCGGAAGTGCCCCAGAGTTCTACTATGGGCGAACTGTGCGAGTCAATCTTGCCCGCCTTGGCGCCGGGTTGCGCAAATTGCGAAATTGGCGCTGCTGGCCGCAGAACCATGAGCCATCGGGTAGACTCTAAAGTAACGGAACATCTGGAGCGATCTGGTATGCGCGAGACGAGCCGGCGGGCGGTGAACGGATTGGGGGCACTGGCGGTATTGCTGCTGGCAGGCTGCGGCGGGGGCGGTTCTTCGAGTTCGGGGCTGGTCCCGGGTGCCAGCACCATCCCGCCGGAATCGACCGCGGGACTGGTCCGCATCTCCGGTACAACGCCGTTCACCGCTACCTGCAACGGCGCGTCGCAGACCGGCGTGTTGTATCTGAATGCGGAAGTCGAGCCGAACGTGGCGGTGAACCCGGCCAATCCCGCGAACATCATCGGCGCCTGGCAGCAGGATCGCTGGTCCACCGGTGGGGCCCAGGGCTTGATGGCCGCCGCAAGCTTCGACGGTGGCAAGACCTGGAAGCGCCAGGCGTTGCCGCTCTCGCATTGCGCGGGCAGCAGCAAGTACGAGCGCGCCTCCGATCCCTGGGTCACGTTCGCT
This sequence comes from uncultured Pseudomonadota bacterium, assembly GCA_963739695.1. Lineage (GTDB taxonomy): Bacteria > Pseudomonadota > Gammaproteobacteria > Natronospirales > CAVUBB01 > CAVUBB01. The sequence goes on from CAVUBB010000023.1 coordinate 300,453, forward strand.
CCGGACGGCACTGCGTATGCGATCTCGATCTCTTTCAATGACAGTCCGGGCAAGTTCAACGGTGTCCTTGTCGCGCGCTCCGCGGATGGCGGCAGCACATGGACCGGCCCCGTTGCCTTGATCAGCGATATCAAACTCAGCGTCTTCAACGACAAGGAATCGATAACCGCCGATCCTTACGACTCCAACTATGTCTACGCGGTCTGGGACCGTCTGGAAGGTTCGCAGCTGGGCCCTACCTATTTTGCGCGCACGACCGATGGCGGCCAGACCTGGGAGCCGGCCCGAAACATCTACGATCCCGGCCCCACCAACCAGACCATCAACAATGTCATCGTCGTGCTCGCCGACGGCACGCTGCTGGATACCTTCACCCATATCAATTTCGGCGGCAGCCAGGCCTACTCGACGCTGGGATTCATCCGATCCAGCGACCATGGCGCGACCTGGTCTACGCCGGTGACCGTTGCCGAAGATCTATCTGTCGGCGTCACCGATCCGCAAACGGGCGATACGATCCGCGATGGATCCGGGCTCGCCGACGTCACCGTGGGCCCGAACGGATCGCTTTATATGGTCTGGCAGGATGCGCGCTTCAGCAAAGGCGATCACGACGGTATCGCATTTTCGAAATCGAGCGATGGCGGTAACACCTGGTCGCCTCCGGTCGAGGTGAATGGGCGGCCGGAGGTGCAGGCCTTCACGCCAAGCGTCACCGTCAAGGCTGATGGCACCATCGGCGTTACCTATTACGATTTTCGCTATAACACGGGCGATTCGTCGTTGCCGACGACGCTCTGGCTGGCGCAGTCGACCGACGGACTGCATTGGGGTGAAACTCAGATCGCGGGTCCCTTCGATTTGACCACGGCGCCTGACGCCGAAGGCCTGTTTCTGGGCGACTACCAGGGGCTCGATGCTGTGGGCTCTGAGTTCCTGCCATTCTTCGTGAAGACCAACAGCGGCAACACCAATAATCGCACCGATGTCTGGGCGCGGCCGCCGGCCAGTGTCGCGCGTAACGTGCAGTCATTCAGCATCGCACATGCGGCGCCCGGCGCTTCCATAGGTCCCGATTTTCGCACGCGCATCACCGCGAACATCGTCCGCGTACTCCAACGCCGCACGCACCATATCGCGATACCGTCCGGAGTCGCGCAACCTTAAGCAAATGCTAATGGATAGCGCTGATGCCCTGGCGCGCAGGCCGGACCTCACCCAATCGCAGTATTAGCGGCGATCCTGCCGGAAATCCGCGGCGCATGCTGGCTATCATCGAGATAGGCGGCGCGAGGCGCGCCGAGCGGATCAGAGAGCGCGATGACTATACCGTGGACGACGGTGGACGCAGCGGTGGCGGCAGTGCTGATGTTGCGGGCACTCGGTGAATATATCCTTGCTTATCATCTGGCACCGCGCCGTCTGCGCGCGTTGGCCGACGATGGCGGCACGGCCAGCATGCGCGTCCGCGATTACTGGGTGGAACGTCGCCGGCGTGTTATCGAGGGCCGCACCGTGGCCAGAAATTCGTTCGTTGCCGGCTTGTTCATCCTGATTCTCATATGGCGCATCGCGCGCGGCTGAACCGAAGCGGTCCTGATCAACCGAGCAAGCCCTGTTCGGCAAGTTTGCGTATCCTGCTTACCGTATCCAGATCCGCCTTGTAGTACGCCTGACGCACGAACTCTTCGACTTCTTCCTGGCCTGCTTCCGGCGTTTTCTGCTGGGCGCTTTGATAGGTGAAGCGCAGATAGAGTTGCTCTGCCGCGGGTTCTTCGATACGGATCTCCAACGAACTGGCCGCGAAGCTGTCGCTTTCCTCGACCAGAAAATGTATGGCTTCGGCAACTACGAACACCACACGGTCTCGTATCAGGGTGGAGCCGAAGCAGAGTTCTCTTTCCAGGATCTGCCCATCGCGGTTGACGTGCCGGCAGGCGTCCAGGCCTTCGGTGAAAGGAACCGGATCTTCCGCGCGCTCTACCAGTCCGCGCCAGAGCTGGTTGCGAGTGACTGGTGTCAGCAGCGGGTTCAGCGGATCGTTGATCTGGATAAGGTGTTCAAAATCCACGGTATGGCGTCGTCTTCCTGTGCCGCACGTCGCGGGTGGATTGATCTTTGGCGCTAGCGCACGACGGTGACAACTGTATGTGCGCCGGAGGTCGTCGTGCCGAGATAGTCCAATGCGAACGGGGTCTCGGTGGCCGTGAGGGACGCGCTGTCATTCACAGAGTAGCGCATGTGATGTGCGTCGATCCGGTCCAGTTCGATCGATATCTTTTTGCCCACGAACAGGCCATGTACCTGGCCCAGACTGGAACGCGCTATGAGGTCGCCGTGCAGGAAGGTATCAACGAACCCGGCCATCGCGTCACTTCCCTGCAGGTTCTGGAACCGGATCACGATCTCACCTTCCTTGTTGTTCTCACCCGCGCTCACATAGACGTTGACGATCGAACTCCATTTCGGATCCGGGTGAGGTTCCAGCATCTGCAAGGTGATGAGTGTCTTCCCGTTGCCTAGTTTGCCGGCAAACTTGGCTCCCTGATAATTGCCGCCACTTGCGTTGGCCTCAAATCGGACCCCATGCTCGGGTATCGCCGCAGATGTGCTCGGAGTGGTCACGCACCCGGCCAGTAACGCGATGCCGAGCATGGCAACAGAAGTCTTGATAAGCGTCATCCTGATTTCCCATCGAGTTGCATATGGCCCTGCGCTGTGCGCGTGTGTGGTATCGATTATGGTGTCGGGCCGCGCATACGGCAAGCCGGTAGGGCCGCGCCCGGCCGCTCCAAGCGGGCTCCGGGGCCCTATTGCGCGCCGGGGCAGTGCCCTGCAATATAAATGCTAACTCCCCGCTCGAGGGAGTATATGCAGTTTTTCGAAATAGGGATATGCATCGGATTTGGGGAACACCGCCGGAAGACCGGCTCTCATGGCGCGTGACGGATGTCGCCGACCTTTGCCTCGATTCCCATGTGATTCGTTAGTAGTACGAACCAGCCGCCCTGCCGGTCTGCGACATGGAGTATTTTGATGAAAGCGCAAGTTGACCGTTCTTTCCTGATCGCCGCCCGGCCTCTATTGGCGCTGTTGGCCACCTTGCTGCTCGCTGGCTGCGTGACCGGCGTTCGTGAGACCAACGAGCTGCCCACCCGATTGCCTAAGGGCGAGGGTGCAGTGGCCGTGGTAATCGATTCGAACACGCCATTCCTGACCTTGCGGGTGGCGCAGCCGAACGATGTCTTTGCCGCGATTGCCGCGCGCAACATACCCGCGGGCAGAAGCATCCGTTTCATAGTGGTGCCGGCCGGACATTATGCGTGGGCACGAGCCGACATGAGCCGGATGTTCGACTACCACACCTGGGTCGAGCTGAATAAGGATGAAGACAAGAAGCGTTTCGAATTCGAGGTCAAGGCGGGGAAAGTCAATTACCCCGGCGATTTCGTAGTCAGAACCGAAGACTCGACTTACACCGTCGACGGGCCCGGCGGGATGCATTTTGGCTACTACGGTGGAAACAAATACTCGATTGAGACCAAAGATCGTGCCGCGATGCTGTTGGGCGATCTGACTGCGAGCGAGACGGCGATCGTGCGCGATCTGGGTCTGGTCTACACGGGGCCCGGCGAAGATAAATTTCCGGCCTACTACCTGAAGCTGGCGGGCAAGTGACATGAAGATGATATCAATGAGGTTGTGTGCCGCCCTAATGCTGATGTTCGTCATGTTGGCCCATGCTGAGACGGCTATCAAGTCGCCGACCGTACCGGACAGCGGGAAAACTCTTAAGGCGGGCGAATTTGCAACGAGCGACTTCTTCCGCGCATATGCGCTGCGCAGTGCCCATCTGAGCCCAGACGGCCGCTTGGTCGCCATGGTTACCTATCCGGACAAGAAGGACGAGTACGTCACCATCGTCGATCTGGCTACGCTCAGGAGCGTGGATGTCGTACAGACTTCGTCAAACAACGAAAGTTTTGGTGCGCCGAGGTGGGTTGCCGACGACACCATCATCTTTTACGACTACACGTATGACGGGCCCCGCCTGCTGATCTCTTTGCGTTGGGATGGCTTCAAAGACAAGAAGCCGCAGACCCACATCACCACCTGGCCTGAAGGAGTGAGCTTTGTCGATGTGGCTGAAGGCGACCACGCCGCCTATGTGTCTTCAAGCAAGGGGGATGACGGAGATGATGGTCTGTATCGGGTAAACATCAACGCGGGCGAGAGCGAGTTCGTTTCTGCCAATAAGGTGATGGACGTAGCGCAAGACGAATTTGGCCTGAAAGTGGATCGAAAAGGTCTACTGCGCCTGGCGGCGCGCCAGGATGATGACGGCGCCAAGCATTTTCTCTGGCGGCGATCGGAGCAGGGAAAGTGGCTCGAATACAGGACGGTGCGCGGAGACGAATTCTTCTGGCCTATCGGGTTTACCGCGGACGATAAACATATCCTTGCGGTCAGCGATGCCGGCCGGGATACGCGCGCACTGAAAGAGCTGGATCTGGAAACGGGCAAGTTCACCCGCACCCTGGTCAGCGATCCGCATGCCGATGTGACATCCTATGTCGGAGATTGGCGCAGCCATGCGGTAACAGGAGTGGTGCTTTATCGCGATGGAGTCGAACATTTCCGGATGCTCGACAGCGATAACTTGCCCCAATTGCCGGCACTGCATAAGGCATTCAAAGATCAATCGATAACTCCGGTCGACCGCAGCCGGGATGGCGGCAAACTGCTGGTCTTCGTCTCTTCGGACCGGACCCCGGGTGCATACTATGTATTCGATGCGCAGAACAGTCACGCGCAGCTCATCGGTGAGCTGGCAGATTGGCTGCCGCAAGACAAGATGGCACATGTCCAGGCACATACTCTGAAGACCGATGACGGGTTGGTCATCAGCTATCTGCTGGCGTTGCCGGTTAATCGGAAAGGGCCGTTCCCGTTGGTAGTCGTCCCGCATGGCGGGCCGCACGAGGTGTTCGATACCGCCGATTTCGATCCGGAGACGCAGCTGTTGGCGAACCGGGGCTTCGCGGTGCTCAAGGTGAACTACCGCGGCTCTGGTGGCGCCGGCAAGCACTTGCTCGATGCCGGCAAACATCAATGGGGCGAAGGCATCGAATCCGATATCACCGCCGCAGTGAAGAAGGTGTTGGCCACTGCGCCAATCGATCCGCGCAGAGTCTGTATATTCGGCGGGAGCTATGGCGGCTATTCTGCCCTCATGGGTATCATCAAGCACCCCGAACTTTACCGGTGTGGGATAAGTTTCGCGGGCGTGACCGACGTCGCCTTGCTGGCATCCGGGATCGTCGGGCGGAACCATCTGCTGGAGAAAGAATTCGCCGAGTATATCGGCGATCCGAATCGCGACATGGCCCATTTTCGTTCGATCTCTCCAGTCTATCTTGCCGCGAAGATCAGCCGACCGATATTCATCGCGCAGGGCCTGGATGATGAACGGGTCGATCCGGAGCAGGCCTATCGGATGCGGGCGGTACTGGAAAAGCTGCATAAGGATGTCGAGTTCAAGGCCTATCCAGGCGAGGGCCACGGGTTCCGTTTGCTCAGTGACCGCGTTGACTTCTATGATCGGCTGGTCGACTTCATGCGCCGAAAGATGAGTCCGTCCACAGACAAGAACACCAAGATAGCGAGCCCGTAATTCTGGGCCCTCGCCCGGGTTGCTGCGAGTGCACGCCGGCACTCGCAACACCCGACCGGCGGCCCATGCGCCGACCGCCAGGGGCGATTGAACTGCAGCGGCTGACGCTGGTATATAGGTTTTCAGGCCTCTCGCAAAGAAGAGGTTGAATATTAGATGGAACTAATCTGATAGGGGAATCCTGATGAAGACTTCTGCTCTGTGCGCATCCGGCGCAGTGGTAATGCTGTGTCTGTCTTATGTCTCCGCGTTCGCCGCACCGGCTCCGGTCGAGAAGGTTCTGGTGATGGATCCCGACGTGAAGGTCTACCAGCTCGAAGTTGCCGGCACTACCGAAGAAGTGCCCGCCTGGTCGGAGAAGGCCAGGCAGGTCGTGAAAGGCGTATGCAATAGTGTGCTGGCCGGCGAACCGATGCTGCAGGCCATGCCGATGCCCGAGCTTACGCCAACGGAGAAGGCTGCTCTTGCCGAGCACGTCGCGCTGTTCGATACCGTCGAAGCGCAGGTTTTCCAGGCCCGGCAGATGGGTGGCGTCTGGAACGACCGCCTCAAACATTTCGACTATACGGTCGGGCCCGGTCTGCGCTTTCTCAAGCAGGAGACCGGCGCCGACAAGCTGCTGATAGTGTCCGGGCGTGACTATGAGTCGACCGGAGGGCGCAAAGCGATGTTCATCTTTGCAGCCGCATTCGGTGTGGGCATCGGGATGGGGGGCAACTATCTCACCAGCGGCCTCGTCGATCTCGATACCGGCCATATCGACTGGCTCAATCTGGATACATCCGGGGCGAGTGATTTCACCAATGACAAGTCGATGGTCGAGATCACCGACAGCCTATTGAAGAAATATCCGGAAGGTTCGCTGCATTCGGCAACCGCAGCGGTACGATGAGCGTCGCGCGCAACCTGGGCGTGGCTTTGGCTGTGCTGGCTCTGGCCGGCTGCGCTGGCGGGCCGGCTGTACGTCCGTTCTCATCGAAGCAGGACACGCGGAATCTTACCTTCGACGAGAAAGGCCTGTGGAAGCAGGCTGAAGATCAGGACAAGGCCTTTGCGCGAAGTGGCGCCACCTTCGCCGATCCCAGGCTCGATGCGTATCTGCAGTCGATCGTGGATCGGGTGTACCCGGAGTTCAAGGGCACCCTCCATGTGCATGCCCTGAAGAGCACCGATCCCAACGCGTTCATGATGGCCAATGGCAGCGCCTACGTGCAGCTGGGTCTGCTCAATCAACTGCAGGACGAAGCGCAGTTGGCCACCGTGCTTGCCCATGAAGGCGCACATTTCCTGCGGCGTCACAGCTATCGGGAGCATGAACAGATCCAGAGTGCCGCGGTGTTTGGCGCGATGGTCGGGTTGGCCGGGATCCCGCTGGTAGGGAATCTCGTCGCCTATTCGTCCATCTACGGCTATTCGCGGGACATGGAGCATGAGGCCGACATGTATGGTCTCGCGCACCTGCGTACCAGCGGGTATGACGTGACTGATGCGGCGGCGCCATTCGTGGAACTCGACGGTTACGTCAAGGCCCTCGATATAGATCAGCCGTATTTCTTCGCTTCTCATCCGAAGCTGAAGGACCGCATCACATACTTCGAAGCCGCTACCGCGGGACAGACGCCGGATCCGTCACGACGCTACCGCGAGCGCTATCTCGAGATGACTGCCGGTGCGAGGCTGTGGGTGCTCAAGGCATATGTGGGCAAAGAGCAGTACAAAGCGGTTATCTACATGCTCGAGGGCCATGACCACGCTGCCGAATATGCCGAACCTACGGAGTACTTTCTCGCTCGGGCCTATCTGCAGCGCGGCAAGAAGGGCGATGGCAGAAAAGCCATCGCGGCTTTCGAAAAGGCGATCGCGCAGGCGCCTGGCTATGCGCCCGACTACGCTGCTTTAGGCAAGGAATATCTGCGCACGGGGAAACGCCAGCAGGCGCTTGCGCAATTCGAGCGATACCTCGCCGTAGCGCCCGACTCCGGGCAGCGGAAGTACATCGAACAATACGTAAATACATTACAGGGAGAGAAACCATGAGCTTTAAGATCCTGCGCCCGGCGGCGCTCGCGGTGCTGGCGCTGCTCGCAGGCTGTGCCCAGTGGCAGATGGTCAAACCGGGAAAGTTCGACGCGCCCCGGTCCGGATATGCGGTCAAACTGCCGGAAGGCTGGCTCACGCCCAAGCCCGCGAAGCCGGACCATATCCTGCTTACCGAAGACGGTCTCGGTCTCGATGAGATCGTCATCAATCGCTTCGATAACGACAAGGCGTTCCCCAAGACCAAAAAGACCGTCTCTCCGGACATGTTGCCATCCGATCTGGCAGATGTCTTCATAGCCGAGAACAAGCAGGACGGTAACGACGGGACCGAGGTGAAGGACAACAGTCCGGCGTTGGTCGGGGGCAAGCCCGGCTTTCGCGTGGAGTTCGAATTCAAGACCGCCGATGGTCTGCGTTACCGCTCGGTCACTTACGGGCTGTGCACCGCCGATGGATTCTACATGCTGATGTACAAGGCCCCGGAGCTTTACTACTTCGATCACGGCCTGCCTGCATTCAAGAGTGTCGTCGATTCGTTCAGATTGACTGAAAACAGCGTCGCGCAAGCGCCCCCGGAACCGACCCGTATGGAACCCGGAAACTGAGCGCTCCTGCGCGTCCAAAAAAAAAGCGCCCCCGAAAGGGGGCGCAATGCTTTTGGGGGTGCGGCCGGAATGGGGTACCGGCCGCAGTCCTCACGTCGTCGGTTACGGTAGGGTTACCGCAGCCGTGCCGACGTCTTCCTTCGCAGCGTTACTGGAATTGCTCGGGAAGAACTGGCGCGTGTCCGTCCAGATCGGGTGGGCGATGCCGCCGCTGATCGCGATCTGAGCGTAGTCACCATACTGGTTGCCGTTACCGCTGGAGTTATCCGACGTATTCTCGTCCGAGTAATCGATCGAGCTGTTGGAGAACGCCGAGCTGGCAGCAGCGACCTGCTGGTTCGCGCTGAACGTCTGTCCGCCGTCGGTGGAGTAGCTGAAGAAGGTCTGGGTCCTCGTGTTGTTCGAGTCGTTGCGGGTGTCATACCAGGACACCACGACATTACCCGTGCCTTCATCAACCGCCACCCAGGGGAAGAACTGGGTCGCCGAACCGGTGTCGTCATTGACCTTCACCGCCGAGCTCCACGTAGAACCACCATTGGTGGACCGACGCATGTACACGTTCAGGTTGGTACCTGAGCTGGTGCCGGACGGGAAATCGTCATAGACGACGTACAGGTTGCCGAAGTTGGCGGAAGACGCATCCGTATCCACCGCGATCGACGCGAAGCTGTTCACACCACGGGTGTCCTGCGCCGGCGGCTTGTTGTTGCTGCCAAACGAGTAGAGCGTGTGCGAAGTCAGCGTGCTCGGGGAAGTCCAGGTGTTGCCACCATCGGTGGACTTCGAAAACACCGTGCTCTCGCTGGTCGACGCCGTGCGGTTCCAGACAGCATAGATCGTGCCGTCGGAGCCGATGGCGAGATCGCCGCCGATATCGCTGCTCACCCCGTTGCTCTCGACAACCTTGGTGGTCCAGGTGCTGCCGTCATCGGAGTAGGCCACACGTTCGACGTTGTTCTCGTCCCAGATCACATACACGCGATTGGTGTGCGAGTACGTACCGCCGGAGGTGGTGTCGATCGCCATCATGTTCTTGTCGTCGAACACGTTGGAGTTGGCGAAGTTGTTGACCACGATGCCCCACGGCTGCCAGGACGCACCGTTGTCGGTGGTCTTGGCCACGACGATCGCGCCGGTGTCGGTGGTGCCGTCGGTGGCGATCAGCATGTACGACACATAGGCGTTGCCATTGCTGTCGAACGCCGAAGACGGGTCGCTGCCGAACCGCTGGGTACCGGAACCACCGGTCAGGTTGCTCGGCCAGGGCGCACAGTTGTAGGTCCAGCTGCTGCCACCGTTGGTGGAGAAGTACAGGGCCTGCGTACCGTAGGTGGTGCCGCTGGTCGCCTGGCAATTGCTTGCCGGGTCCTGATAGAAGGTGTTGGCACCTGCGACCAGATGCTGCGCGTTGTTCGGATCCGCAGCGATGGTCACCTCACCCTGGTAGCCGGAGACGGTGCTGAGGTCGACGTTGGCGCCGATGGTCGCGCCGCCGCCGCCAGTGCCGCCGCCACCGCTGGACGCGGTGTAGGAGCCGGTCAGGCTGACGCCCGAGAACGACGAATAGCCGTTGATCATCACGTAGTAGGTACCGGTCTGCACATTGGAGATGTTGCAGGTCTCGTTGTTACCCGTGATGTACGGACGGCAATCGTAGCTCGACAGCGTGGGCGCTGATCCGAACTTCACATAGAGGTCCGCATCACCCGTGCCGCCGCTCATGGCGAAGCTCAGGTTGGTCGCACCGGCCGGCACGTCCATGGTGTAGTTGAGCTGCTGGCCGGTGCTGCCGGACAGCCCGGTAACCGCCACGCCATTGGTGAGCGTGTTGCCGCCGCCACCCGTGGGCGCGGTGACCGTGACGCTCTGGCTGGTCGAGTTGGTCAGGCCGCCGTTGTCGGTGACCGTGAGCTGGACCGTGTACGTTCCACCCGCGCTGTAGCTGTGGCTCGGGGTTGCGCCGGTGCCGGTATTGCCGTCACCGAAGTCCCAGGCGTAGCTGGCGATGGAACCGTCGGGATCGCTGCTGGCGCTGCCGTCGAAGGTGCAGGCGAGATCGGTGCAGCTCTTGGTGAAGCTGGCCGTCGGTGCCTGGTTGCCACCGCCGCTCGGTGCGGTATAGGAACCGGTCAGCGTCACGCCCGAGAACGACGAGTAGCCGTTGATCATCACGTAGTAGGTACCGGCCTGCACATTGGAGATGTTGCAGGTCTCGTTGTTACCCGTGATGTACGGACGGCAATCGTAGCTGGACAGGGTCGGTGCGGAGCCGAACTTCACATAGAGGTCCGCATCACCCGAACCGCCGCTCATGGCGAAGCTCAGGCCGGTCGCGCCGGACGGGACATCCATGGTGAAGTTGAGCTGCTGACCTGAGCTGCCCGAAAGGTTGCTGACGGGCACGCCATTGGAAAGCGTGCTCCCGCCGCCACCACCGCCGGTGCTGTAGGAACCGGTGAGGCTGACGCCGGAGTAGGCCTGATAGCCGTTGATCATCACGTAATAGGTGCCGGCCTGCACATTGGAGATATTGCAGGTCTCGCCGTTGCCCGTGATGTAGGGACGGCAGTCGTAGCTGCTCAGAGTCGGGGCAGTGCCGAACTTCACATAGAGGTCGGCATCACCGGTGCCGCCGCTCATGACGAAGCTCAGGCCCGTCGCGCCCGCCGGTACGTCCAGCGTGAAGTAGGTGTTGCTGCCGGTGGCGCCGGCAAGGCCTGTCACCGTCACGCCATTCTGCAGGGCCGTGCTGGTGATCTTGGTGTGCGGGCCCTTGCCCTTGCCGTTGATACCGCCCGGGCCGTAGCCATGGCTCTGCGCCCACTGGATGTGCGCCGCACGCACGTCCGGCGGAACCGGCATGGTCGTGCGGTTGGCACGGCGCCAGTCTTCGAACTGCTTGAGCGGATCGCCCTTGGACGGGTTGATCTTCCTCGGAGTCAGCGGTGCGCCAGGAGCGCGGGCCGCCGAGACCGCATTACCCTGTGCGAATGCGCCGCCGGATGTGGCGAGCATAAGACAGGCGGAGAGGGCAAAGCCTGAAGCGGCCCTGCCCAGCTTGGTACTGAAGCGATTCATATATCCCCCCGGATATCGAAATGTGTTGGGTACGGTGCGCGTGCGCGCTCCCCCTAAAGCCGTATTGCCATTTTTTATTTATTGCGCGCGGGTTCCCTGTCCGCGTCGGCCGACCCCGCATCGCTGACTCCGGAATATGAGGTTCCCGAGTCTCGCGCGGATCGACAAGCGCTGACTATAGGACGTGGAAAGGGGGCTGATGGTGGAATTTTGCTCGGACTACTCCATATTGGGTACAAAATCGCAATATGTTGTATGGGCCGGATCCGGCGGCCAGGGCCGCGATCCTTTCGCTCATGGGCGACGGAACTGACAGCGATAGCGGTGTGGGCACCGCGGCTGCGCTGAACGCCAGCGCCAGGAGGATGGCGCCAAGCGTATCGAGGTAGCGGGAACGGATGCGGGGCATGGGCAGGGTCCATCTGGCCGGGGCTTGGGGTCTGCATCTATAGATGCCGGCCGGCCCGGAACCGTTGCGTGCTTGCCAGCAGCCCCGGGTTCGTGGATAAAGAGGCTTTTGTCTGCCCGGGGGACCGGTATGTCTGTGATCGTGCGCATCCTGCGCTCGGCGCCTGCGCGCTTGTTGCTGGCCGCATGCGGCTTGTTGGCTCTGATGTGGCTGCTCGCCTTGCCGGGCTTGCGGCAGTTGGGCCTGTTCGGGCGCGAGGTAGTGCTTGGCAGTGGCGCGCTGGCCATCCTCTGGCTCATCGGGCGTTTTCTGGAGCGGCGGAACCCGGCCGAGTTCGGGCTCCCCCGGGCCGGTGCCTTGCGCGCGCTGGGCCGCGGCGCCGCGCTCGGTGCGCTGCTGATCAGTCTCACGGTCGGGCTGCTGGCCATCCCCGGCTGGTATCGCATCACCGGTGCGAACTGGGCGCCGCTGCAGCTGCTGCGCGATATCGCGCTGTTTCTGGCGGTGGCCGTATTCGAAGAGACGCTGTTCCGTGGGCTGCTGTTTCGCATCGTCGAGGAATGGCTGGGTTCTTGGGTGGCGCTCGCGGTGAGCGCGGGCTTCTTCGGCATCGCGCACCTGTTCAACCCCGCCGCCACCGCCGGTTCGGCGCTCGCCATAGCGCTGGAAGCCGGGGTATTGCTTGGCGGGGCGTACATGGCCACGCGCAACCTCTGGTTCCCGATCGGCATCCACTGGGCCTGGAACCTGCTGGAGGGCCCGATCTTCGGCACCGAAGTGTCCGGCACCCACGGTGCGAGCCAGTTCCTGTCGGTGACCCAGGGCCCCGTGCTCTGGACCGGGGGCGGTTTCGGTCCCGAGGCCGGCCTGGTCTGCGTGATGGCCTGCACCGTTGCCGGCATCGGGCTGGTACGCCATGCCCGGCGCGCCGGGCAGATCATGTTGCCGGTGTGGTGGCAACGCAGGCGGGGTTTCGCCTCGCCTGCTTGACCCTTTCCGGGGCGCGCCCTTATAGTTGCACGCCGCAACTAAAGGAGCCCGCGCCCCGATGTCCGCCGTCGAACCCGCCCAGGTCGCTGCCGTGCGAGAAGCTTCGCGGCAGATGGTCCGTGAACTCGGATTTCTCAACACTCTCTCGGCCAGCGCAGGTCTCGGTGCGCCGCAATGCCATGCGCTGCTGGAACTGCATCGGCGCGGCACGCTGTCGGTGAACGAGCTGGCCGCTGTGCTGCGAGTCGATAAATCCAACGCCAGCCGCACGGCCGCGCAGCTGCTGCGCGCGGGATGGGCGGAGCGGGTCGGCGACCCGGCGGATCGCCGCCGCCGCCGTCTGTGCCTGAGTGATGCGGGCAGGGCGAAGCTGGCGGAAGTGGACAGCAGCGCCGATTCCCAGGTGAGCCGGGCGCTGGCGCGCATGCCCGAATCAGCGCGTGGCGAGCTGGCCACCGCGCTGGCCGCCTACGCGCGTGCGCTCGGGCGCGACCGTGTGCTCGACCAGCTGCAAATCCGGCCCATCGCCAGAACCGACGATGCGGGCATGGCGCGCATCATCCGCGAAGTCATGATCGCCAGCGGCGCGGGTGGCGAAGGCTTCTCGATCACCGATCCCGAAGTGGCCGCGATGAGTGCGGCCTATGGCGAACCCGGCAAGGCCTACTTCGTGGCCGAGTCGGCGGGAGAGTTGCTCGGCGGTGCCGGCATCGGCCCGCTTGCCGGCGGCGAGGCTTCGGTAGCCGAGCTCAAGAAGATGTATCTGGTCGAGGCTGCGCGGGGTGCCGGCGTCGGCCGCATGTTGCTCGCGCGCTGTCTCGATACGGCGCGACAGATGGGTTACACGCGCTGCTATCTGGAGACTTTGTCGTCCATGGAGGCTGCGCGGCGGCTGTACGAGGCCGCCGGCTTCGTGCGCCTGGACGCGCCCATGGGCTGCACCGGCCACCACGGCTGCGACCGCTGGTACGAGCTCGCGCTGTGATCCACGGGACCTTCGGCCCAAGTGTGCATCCGTGCGCCCCTGGGCCGACGCTGACCGACATTTGCGCTACAATGCGCCGCTTTTAATCGCCACAACCCCCCTAGGAGCAAGACGATATGAGCCTTATTGGCGCCACCCCGATCGCCGGCATGGTCATGCTTGCCGCCGGTGGTCTGAACATGAACCCGCCGGCCATGCCCAGCGGTATGCCGAACATCAACATCGCGGCACCGAAGGTGAGCGTGCAAAAGGCGAAGGCCGCAGACAGTTGCGCCACGCCGGTGCACGACCCGTCTGCGCGCATGGAACTGCCGGGCCGCTTCGCCGAGACCGGCATGAAGGACAGCCAGGTCGAAAGCTTTCTCTCCTGCGTGCAGGATGCCGTACGCCAGCACGCAGTCACCAAGCTCGCCCATTCCATGGCCTATCCGCTGAAGGTCGAGCTGCCCGGCAAAGTGCTCGAACTGCGGACCGCGGCCCAGTTCAAGTCGCACTATCAAGAGATCTTCGGTCAAGCCATGACCAAGACGCTCACCGCCGCGAAGAGCGAAGAACTGGCGCCGTCCAAGTCTACTGCCGTGCTCGATGGCGGTGTGGTCGAATTCGGCCCCGAAGGCAGCGGCGATTCGCGCATCGAGATCTCCGCGCTGCGCCCGGCCAAGGTTGCCAAGTAAGCTTTCGCAGTCACGCCCCGGCACAAGCCGGGGCGCCTGTTTCCCCTACCTGAACCGCGTGCGACACTGTCTGCATGAGTGTCTCGTCGCTTCCATCGGCGCTTGAAGAATCGGTGGCGAGGGCATGGCGCACGCTGCGCGGGCGCCGCGTGCTCGCGCTTACCGGCGCGGGCTGTTCCACCGATTCGGGCATACCCGATTACCGGGACGAGGCCGGCGCCTGGAAACGCTCGCCGCCGGTGCAATACCGCGATTTCGTACGCAGCGAGTCGGTGCGCCGGCGCTATTGGGCGCGCAGTTTCGCCGGCTGGCCGCGCATGGCCGATGCCGAGCCCAACACCGCGCATCGCGCACTGGCGCAGCTTGAAGCCGCCGGTCACATCCAGGCCCTGATCACCCAGAATGTGGATGGCCTGCACCAGAAGGCCGGGCAGCGCGCGGTGATCGATCTGCACGGGCGCATCGACGGTGTGGTGTGTCTCGAATGCGCCACGCCGATGGGGCGCGCGGAATTTCAGCAGCGCCTGGCCGAGGCCAACCCGGGCTGGCGCGCCGGCGTACTCGGCTGGGCGCCGGATGGCGATGCCGATCTCGAAGCTGACGCCTATGCCGCGTTCGGCATCCCGGCCTGCCCGCACTGCAAAGGCGTGCTCAAGCCCGCGGTCGTGTTTTTCGGCGAACACATCCCTGCCGATACGAACCAGGCGGCTGCCACCGCTGTGGCCGGCGCCGAAGCCGTGCTGGTGGTCGGTTCGTCGCTCATGGTCTGGTCGGGCTATCGCCTGGTGCGCGCGGCCGCCGAGCGCGGGATTCCGGTGGTAGCGGTCAATCGCGGGCAGACACGCGCCGATGCGCTCATCGATCTGAAGATCGATGCGCCCTGTGGTCCGGTGCTGGAACGGGTGGCCGCCCATGCCGTCTGAACCGGGTCTTGTCCTGCTCATCGGGCTGCCGGGCAGCGGCAAATCCACGCTCGCCCGGGCGCTCGCGAGCCAGAGCGGGTACATGCACCTCGACCGCGACGTCATCCGCGCCGCCATGTTTCCGGCGTGCCGCTTCAGCGCCGTTGAAAAGCGCGCCGCGAACGCGGCCCTGCACGCGGCGGTGGATGCCGCACTCGAACTCGGCGACACCGTGCTCGTGGACGGCATGACCTTCGCGCGCCGAGCCGAACGTGACGATTTCCGCACTCTGGCCCAGGTGCATGGCGCGTGGACGCAAGGATTGTTCCTGGATTGCTCGGTCGCGCTCGCGCAGGCCCGGATCCGGGGCGATGAGCATCCGGCGGGCGACAGGAATACAGAACTGGTGGCGGCCGTGGCTGCGCGTTTCGAGTTGCCGGAGGAAGACGACGTGCTGCGCCTGGACGCCGGCGCGAGCAGCGAGCAACTGCTCGCGCATGCACTGGCCGCGCTCGCGGCGCGCCCCTGAAGCACGCGCTGCAGGTCTGTTAAGATCACCCGCCTGCGCTCGATTACGCGGGAGTCTTCCATGCAATACCTTCACACCATGCTGCGCGTGAGCGATCTCGACGCCGCGCTCGATTTTTTCTGCAACAAGCTCGGGCTGGTCGAAGTGAGTCACATGGAAAACGAGAAGGGCCGCTTCACGCTGGTTTTTCTCGCCGCCCCGGCCGATCTCGAAGCCGCGCGCGCTGACAAGGCGCCGCTGGTAGAGCTCACCTACAACTGGGATCCGGAGGAATACTCCGGCGGACGCAACTTCGGCCATCTCGCCTACCGGGTGGATGACATCTACGCCACCTGCCAGCGCTTGATGGATGCGGGCGTCACCATCAACCGGCCGCCGCGCGACGGCCACATGGCCTTCATCCGCACCCCCGACAACATCTCCATAGAACTGCTGCAAAAGGGTGATTCGCTGGCCCCGGCCGAACCCTGGAAGTCCATGCCCAACACGGGCGAGTGGTGAGCCCGGCTTAAGTGATCCGGCCCACGCGCAGGGTCAGCGGCCAGCTCACTTTGCGGCGTTGCTCGGGATCGCCCCAGCCCGCGCGCATCGCCGTTTCCACCCGCGCTATCGGGTCTTCGCCGCAGGCCTTCTGATAACGCTTCACTCCCGACCAGGTGCCGAGATAGCCCAGATAGTCGGTCAACGTCCAGTCGAGCACCATCGCCAGCTCCGGCGTCGGTTGTTCCGGAAACGGGAAGTCGAGGCGGGTATAGCCGGTCTCCACATGGCGGCGCTCCGGTGGCCAGTACGGGCCGGTCAGCTCGTAGAGATCGCGGGTGACGGCATCGACCGCCGGGGCGATCACGCACAGGGCATAGCTCCATACCGCGATCAGCCCGCCCGGCCGGGCCACCCGTCTCACTTCGGCATAGAACCCGTCGAGATCGAACCAATGCAGCGCCTGGGCCACGGTAACAAGGTCGCAGCTCGCATCCGGCAATCCGCTGGCGTGGGCCGGAGCTACCGCATAGTGCACGCGCGAGTGCGGGCGGGCGTTGGCGATCTGCTCGGCGCTGGCATCGGTGGCTTCCACCCGGGTGAAGTGTGCGGCCAGCCCGTTAGCCGCCTGACCGTTGCCGGTGGCGCAATCCCACACCCGGTCGGTCGCCGGCGCGATCTTGGCCAGGAAGGCGAACAGTCCGGCCGGGTAGCTCGGGCGGTAGCGGGTGTAATCGCCGGCATGACCGGAAAAGTGATCTTTGAAGGTGGGTGTGTCCATGGCGTGCATCTTAACCCGGATAGCCCGCAGGCTCTGCCAACGGAGCGGTGTCGGCAGCCGGTTCTACCGCGTTATGATGAGGTTTACACCGGCCATCGAGGAGGGCTGACGATGAGAACTGCGATCGCGCTGATGATGGCGCTGCTGCCTGCTCTGGTCTGGGCGGGCGATCTGCCCAACCGGCCTTTCGTCTCCGTGCATGCCGAGGGTGAGATCCAGGTGGCTCCGGATATGTACACGCTGAATCTGTCCATCGAGCGTACCGACAAGGTCACCGCCGCCGCCAAGCGCGAAGTGGACGGCGTCTCCGACAAGGTCATCGCGCTCGCGCGCAAGGCCGGCATCGCCGACAAGGACATCACCGCCAGCCAGGTGGTGATCTCGCCCGATTACGATTACGAGAACGGCAAGCAGATCTACAAGGGCACACGCGTGAACCGCAGTATCCATCTGATCTTGCGCGATATCGCCAACTACCCGCAGCTGGTGGACGGCCTCGCCCAGACCGGCCTGACCCGTCTGCAGGGCATACAGCCGGGACGCAGCGATGCCGAAGCCCTGACCCGCAAGGCGCTCGCCCAGGCAGTTGCGAAAGCCGAAGCCGATGCCACGGCGCTGGCCGAAGCGGCACATGCGCGACTGGGCTCTGTCTACAGCGTGCAGGAATCCGGCGGTCAGCCGATGCCTCGATTCGAGATGGCCCAGAGCACGCAGCGGCGCAACGGGCCCGAGCTGCTACCGGGTCAGATCACGATCCAGGCCAGTGTCTCGGCAGTGTATCTGCTCAAGGCCCCTTAACTGCACAAGAGCTGGTACCAGTGCCGGCAGCGGAAGCGGTGGGCGCAGCGTTTGAGTTGCGCGCCATACGCGCGGGCGCGATAGGCCACGCCGCGCGCCGTGTGCAGCAGGTGGCTGTCGTGCCGCCAGTGGCCGCTGCGGTAGCCGCCGATGCCTTCGTGATAGGCGAGATACAAGTGTTCGGGGTCCCATTTCGAGATCCCGAGCTTGCGGTGGATCTTGTCGGTATACCAGCCGATGAAGTCCAGCGCATCGCCCATATCCGACCGGCTCTTGAACCAGCCCCCTGTCGCCCTCAGATAGTCATTCCAGACCGGATCCTGGATCTGCGCGTAGCCGTAGGCGCTGGAATCCCGTGGCAGCGGGATGAACAGGAACCAGGGCCGGTCTGGGCGGGCATCCTGCCGGAACCCGGATTCCCGCCGGACGAAAGCCATGAGAACATTGACCGGCGTACCCCAGTGATCCTGCGCCGCATGGGCGTCGTCGTACCACTCGGGGTACTGGTCGAACACTGAGCAGATGTTTTCGGTATGGCTGGGTGGGGCGGTCGCGCAGCCGCCCAGCACAAGCAGGGTGACTGCGAGCAGCGCAAGGCCGGGGCGGCAGGCGCGCAAAGGCCGTCCTCTGGTCATGTCCGAATTCTAGCGCAACTGGCTCAAACAATCCGGAGATAAGATGTTCAAGCTTTTCGACAACCAGAGCCCTGCGCGGAGCGTAGGCGAGAATTTCGATGCCGACCCGGCAAGACTGACGCTCTATCACTTCCAGAGCTGCCCGTTCTGCGCGCGGGTGCGCGATACGCTCGCTCAGCTCGAGCTCAAGATCGCGATGAAAGATATCCTCACACAGACGGGCGCCCGCGAAGAACTTATCGGTGGCGGCGGGCGCAAGACCGTGCCGTGCCTGCGCATCGAGGGTGCCGATGGCGAAGTCGAGTGGATGTATGAGTCGTTGGATATCATCGCCTTCCTGAAGCGACACTTCGACAACTGATCGGCCAGTCGTCGCGCTCGATACGAAGCAGTCTCCCGCCAGGGTGCCCGGAATGGAGTGCGCGCACTCGACCCCGCCCTAGATAACGGGGAGTGGCAGGCACTCCATCACTTCCACGGCATCGCCTGGAAACAGCGTGAAATGGGGGTGCTGCTCGAACAGGCTTGCCGCCGCGGCGTGCGATTCGGCCTGGACGACGACCCATGCGGCCATCTCGTTGCGAACGTCTTCGACGCCCCGGGCCGAGATACGCTTGGTCTTGCCAAGCGGGGATCCGCTCTCGACGATGTGCGCGCGGTTGGATTCCACCCACTCGGTCCAGGCGGCTACTCCCTCGCGTTCGCGCTCCTTGCGCTCGGTGTCGGTCAGTTGGTTCCAGCCAGCCCGTTCCAGGCCTTCGGGGGTGCCGAGATAAACAGCCAGATATCGCTTCATGGTGGTGTTCCCTCTTGATCTGTCGTGGTGACGGATGGGGACGACGGAGCGATCGTTGGCTCGGCATCCCATATCTGGTCGAGCGGCAGGTGCGGGATTCGACAGCCTTCCGGCAGATGGACGGGTCCGAACGGAAGCTGGAAGCCGCACGGTCCGCCCAGGTCCGAAGATTGCCTGCCGCCGTTACTCGCCGAAGGCTATTCCCGATATTCGCCGAGGAAGCGCTCGCTGAGCGTGAGTCCCTCGTATTGCCGGTCCATGTCGGCGTATTCTTCGGCGAAGTCTCGCTTGAACGCCAGGAAGGCAGCATCGCTTTCCCAGCGGTCGACCGTGACGAAGCGTGCCGGATCGTTCCTGTCGTGCAGGAGCAGGGTCTCGATGTAGCCCGGCGCCATTGCGAACAGAACCGCCCATGAGCCATCCGGCCGGTAATGTTCGGTGAACTCGCGCTGCTTGTCCGGAGCGACCAGAAACTCCCAGATATAGGTGTAGCCGGCCATCGATTCGGCGCCTAATCGGCAGCGGCCGGGTCGAATCCGCAGGCCGGACATGCCGCCATGAGCAACAGTCTGCGGTTGGCGCCGAGCGCGCTGCCGTGCGTGAACTGATACCAGACGGGGCTCTTGCCGCATCGCGGGCAGCGGATCGCGAGCACGTACCAGCCCAGCCACGCGCCGAGGGTGGCGAAATAGACGACGATCGTCGTGGTCTCGGGCAGGTCGAGCGGGTTGCCGTGGAAAAGCGAGAAGAAAGCGAACAAGACGCCGATTGCCGCTACCGTGAGAGCCTGCCAGGCTCGATATTTCCAGCGCTGTCCGGTGAGAGTGGAAAATTTACGCATGTCGGAGTCCCCATCGTCTGGCCGGCTTGCGGGCGGCTCTGGTTCGCGGCTGCTATCGTTGCGCGCGGCTGGTCTTCAGTCTAGGCGATTCTCTGCGGGGCGCCAGCGTTCGTGGCGCGCCTCTTGTTGAATATGAACATTGCCACGCCGCCGAGTATCGCGACGGAAGAGACCGTGACACGGAGCGTGATCGGCTCGCCGATCAGCAGGGCCCCGCCGATAGCGGCGATCGCCGGCACGCTGAGCTGCACGGTGGCGGCGCTGGTCGCCTTGAGCGCGGGCAGCACCGCATACCAGATGGCATAGCCCAGGCCCGAAGCCAGTGCACCCGAGGCGAAGGCGAACGCCGCACCATGCGGATCGACGTTCGCGTGTGAGAGCAAGAGCGCGCTCAGCGCGAGGGCGAAGGGTAGGGCGCGCAGGAAATTGCCGGCCGTGTCCCGTGTCGCATCCAGCGTGCCGCGCCCGCGCAGCGAATAGACGCCCCAGCCGGTGCCCGCCATCAGCATCAGGCTCGCGCCCAGCAGCGGCGGTGCCGAAAGGCCGGGCAGCAGCAGGCCGATCAGCCCGCCCACGGCCACCAGCACCCCGAGAATCTGTATCCAGTTCATGCGCTCGCCCTTGCAAAGGCCGTAACCGATCATCGTGCACTGCACGGCGCCGAAAAGCAGCAGGGCCCCGGTGGCTGCGGTGAGTTGGATATAGGCGAAGGAAAAGCCTGCCGCATACACGAACAGCGCGAGTGCTGAGCGCCAGTTGCCAGCGACTGAGGGGCTGCGGGTTCTGATCCACACCAGAATCAGCAGGGTGAGCGCGCCGGACAGCAGGCGTATCGAGGTGAAGCTTGCCGCGTCGATATGCGTCTCGGCAAGCGCTGCCCGGCAGAGCAAGGAGTTGCCCGCGAACGCGATCATGGTGATCGCGGTGAGCAGGGTCAGACGGATGGCAGACATCTTGGTTCTGTCCGACCGCCGTCCGAGCTACATGGCATCCGGAATTTCCGGCTCGACCAGCCGGGCCAATTGTGCCAGCGATTCCTGCCAGCCCAGGTAACAAGCCTCGACAGGTATGACGTCGGGCAGGCCCGCCTGAGTGATCGCGATCTCGGTCCCGCAGGAGACCGCTTGCAGTTCCACTGTCACCTGGATATCGCCCGGCAGGTTGGGGTCGTCGAAGCGATCCAGATAGCGGATCAGCTGTGACGGGATCAGCTCGATGTATTCGCCGCCGAAAGTGTGACTGCTTCCGGTACCGAAGTTGGTGAACGACATACGATAGACACCGCCCACGCGGGCATCCAGTTCATGCACTCTGGCCGTGAAGCCGTAGGGTGCCATCCAGCGGATCAGCGCATCGGGTTCGAGAAAGGCGCGATACACCCGCTCGGGCGGTGCGCGCAGGACGCGATGAAGGCGAATCGTGTTGGGCATCTCAGCTTTCCTCTTGCATCTGCGGCGTCAGGTCCTAGGCCGCACTTACCCCTGAGCTTTGCGGGCGTATATGGCCGCGTCAGGGTGCCGTGCGAATCCGATCATTCTTCGGCATCACCCCACACGGCGAACTCGTTGCCGCTGGGTTCGGTGAAATGGAAACGCCGGCCGCCGGGAAACGAGAAGATCGGCTTCACGATCTCGCCGCCGGCATGCTCGATCTTGCTTTGTGTCTGTTCCAGCCGCTCGCTGTAAAACACGATCAGCGCGCTGCCTGTGTCCGTGCGTGCGGCCAGGCCCGCCCGATAGAAACCGCCGTCCAGTCCTTCGTTCGAAAAAGCGGTGTAGTCGGGACCATAGTCGGTGAACGCCCAGCCGAATGCGGCTTCGAAAAAGGCTTTGGTGGCTTCGAGATCCCGGGCCGGGAACTCGACATAATTCATCTTCTCGTGTTCTGCCATGCTCACACCTTCAATGCCGCTGCCGGTTTTCAGTCTAGCAGGGTATCGGCCACCCGGTGGAACTTGGGCGGGGTTGAAATTGTCGCCTCTAGTGAGGGCAACACGAAGGAGGTAAACATGAGATTTCACATATCCTTTGCGCTCGCCGCGTTATCGGTGCTCCCGCTCACTGTGCTGGCCGGCCCTTACGGGCAGGCGGGCATGCCGGATAACAACGTGACTCCGCCGCTGCACCCGAAGATGGCGAGATCGCCCGTACCGAAGTTCCATAAGGCCGACAAGAACGGCGATGGCAAGATCGAGTGGAAAGAGGCGAAAGCCCTGGGAGTGCCGAAGAAGATATTCAGGAACGACGACTTCGACGCCAGTCATAAGCTCGACAAGACGCAATGGCGCATCGTGCGCCTGGATATGAAAGATCGGCAGATGCATCCACCGCGGACTCGGGATTGACGTGCGCACGGCAGGCTACGGCCGGGGCCCCGTCACGCTGCATGTTCCGCGCCGGATCGAAGGGCTATACTCGGGATTTTTATGACTACTGCGTCTGACCGAACAGGAGTGATGAGATGCGTGCGTTTGCCCTTCGATCCGGCCTGATCGTTCTTGGTTTGTTCACGGCTGCCACCGCTGTGGCGCTACCGCCCCCGCCGCCCGTGGCGCCGGTGAAACCGGTGGTGAACGATTACTACGGCACCAAGGTGACCGACCCCTATCGCTGGATGGAAGGCGAGAACAACCCGCAGTTCCAGACCTGGATGAAGGCACAGAACGATTACACGCGTGCCGTGCTGGGCTCGATCCCCGGGCGCGATGCGATGATCAAGGCGGTGGAGAAAGCAGACGGCGCTAATACCGCCGTGTACGAACTGCAACCTGCCGACGGCAAGTTGTTCTATTTCAAGGCGCTGCCGGGCCAGAACCTCGCCACCCTGGACGTACGCGAAGGCGCCAACGGCAATGAGCGCGTGCTCATCGATCCGAACAAGCTCTCGCACGACGGCAAGCATTACTCCATCAGTTATTACCGGGCTTCGTTCGACGGGCGCTATGTCGCCTACGGCCTGGCCGAGGGCGGTTCCGAGAAGAGCGTGCTTCATGTGCTGGACGTGAAGACCGGCAAGCAGTTGGACGAGGCGATCACGCGTGCCGAGGGCGATGGCGGCTTCGTGCCTGTCGCCTGGCGCCCGGACGGCAAATCCTTCTTCTACTATCGCCAGCAGGAACTCGGCCCCAAGGACTCGCCCAGCGCGAAGTACCTCAAGAGCCGGGACTACCTGCATCTACTCGGGAAGAACCCGAACGGTAACGGCGACAAGGCCGTGTTCGGCTATGGCGTGAACTCGGATATCAAAGTCGGCCTGCAGCAGGATGCGCTGATCGAGACTTCGCCGCGCTCATCGTATGTGTTCGCCTTGCTCACGCGTAACGAAGAGACAGATGTGATCGAGGGCCTCTACGCAGCGCCGGTGGCAGATATCGGCGTGAAAGCGAATCCGTGGCACCGTATCGCGGCGAAGGCGGACAAGATCGCGGGTTTTCGCGTGCATGGCAGCGACATCTATCTGATCAGCCACAAGGACGCACCGCACTACAAAGTGTTGATGACCTCCATCGTTCACCCGGATGTTGCCAAGGCGAAGCTCATCGTGCCCAACAGTGAGCACGTGGTGAACGGCATATATACCGGCGAAAACCACCTCTATGTACGTTATCTCGACAACGGCATCGGCCACGTCGAGCGCTTCGCCTACGGGAGCGACAAGAGTGGGAGCGTGCCGCTTGCCTATGACGGCACCGTGGCCGACGTTGTTACCGTGCCGGGCGAGGCGGGTGCCTACGTCGAGATGACCTCGTGGACCAAATCTCCGCTCTGGTATCACTTCAGTCCGGCGCAGAACAGCTTCACCGATACCGGCTGGGTGCCGCCTTCACCGGTGGATTTTTCCGCTATCGAATCGCGCGAAGTCGAGGCGGTGAGCTATGACGGCACGCGGATACCGCTTTCCATCATCATGCCCAGGGGCACCAAGCTCGATGGCCACAATCCCACGCTGCTCATCGGCTACGGCTCTTATGGCATCACCATCCACCCCGGATTCTGGCCGGCCTATCTGCCCTGGTATCAGCACGGCGGCATCCTTGCCATCGCGCACGTACGCGGCAGCGGCGTGAAGGGTGAAGACTGGCATGAGGCCGGCAAGAAGCTCACCAAGATCAACACTTTCCTGGACATGATCGCGAGCGCACATTATCTGATCGACCATCACTACACCTCGCCGAAATATCTGGGCGGGCGTGGCACCAGCGCCGGCGGCATCACCATCGGCGGCGCCATCACCTGGGCTCCGCATCTGTTTGCCGCCGCGATCGACAACGTGGGCATGAGCGATACCCTGCGCGCGGAGACCACACCCAACGGCCCGCCCAACATCGTCGAGTTCGGTTCCGTGATCACGCACGACGGCTTCCGCGGCCTCTATGCCATGAGCCCCTATGCGCATATCCATAAGGGTACCCGCTACCCGGCCGTGCTCGGCATCACCGGCGCGAACGATCCGCGCGTGGCGCCGTGGATGGTCGGCAAGATGGTGGCGCGGCTGCAGGCGGCCACTTCCAGCGGCAAGCCGGTGATGCTCAGAGTGGATTACGACGCCGGACACGGCGTGGGCTCGACGCGGACGCAGCGGGACGAGAAGCTGGCCGATCAGTTCACTTTTCTGCTGTGGCAGTTTGGCTACAAAGACTTCCAGCCGCGCTGAGGCCGGTTCTATTGACCGCACTCTTTGTTGCAGCAGCGTTCGAGCTTGCTCACTACCCTACCAGGTAGTTCCGCTTCTCGAACGCTGCTGGGATATTTGGGGTCAGAGTAAAAACCCTCTAGTCTGTGAGTCAGAAATTGTGTGCTTATCAGGCTTTCTTCATCATAGTCGGATGCAGCGCATCTACTGCGCCCTAGAGTTTTTACTCTGACCCCAAATACCCTTGGTCGGTAACGCTCAACTACGGACAATTCATCCAGACCCTGGTCGACTTCATCATCGTCGCCTGGGCCATCTTCATGGTGGTGAAGATCATGAATGCCCTCAAGCGCAAGGAAGAAGCCGCGCCCCCGCGCCAGCGGAGCCGTCGAAGGAAGAGATCTTGCTGACCGAGATCCGGGATCTGTTGAAGCAGAAATAGACGCTGGCTCTCGCGGTGCGGCCCCGGCTTACAGGGGCCACGGAGATACGCCGTCGATGGGAACGCTGGTCGCCGTAAAGGTGTCGCAGGACTGGGTGTTGGTCAGGGCGTAATACACCAGTGGCGCGTCCGGATACCCCTGCGACGCCACGAACTGCTTGGCCGCATCGCTCAGCTGGACACCCCACAGTTCGAGCCAGGACGACAGATTCCGGTTCTCTACCTTCGACAGGATGATCAGCAGCAGATCATCCTGCGACAGCGCTGCGGCATCCGTGCGCGACATGCCGCCAAAGCCCATGCCGGCCGCCCTTGCCGTCCAGAGTGTGTCGGAACCGATCGCCTCGAAGTAGTCCCGCTCGATGATCTGCCATTCCGGTAACAGGTCCCAGCCATCAACCAGTGTGCCTTCGTTCTGTGCCATGGCCATCAGTTGCTGGAATACCATCAGGCCATGCGCATCGTTCGCCGAAATATCCGCGCGCATGGTGGCGCCAGGGTCGGCATCGCTCCGGCTGGCCTGCACGATGTCGAAGAGGCCCTGGTAATCGCGATCATAACAGCCGACGACGCTGGCAAGCCCGCTGGTCCCTTGCGTGCGGTATTCGGCGTAGTTGGCATAGAGGTCCGTCGTGGTGTGCAGGCCCCAACCGGTGAAGCGCCGGGCCGGTTCCAGCGAATGCCCCAGTTCGTGCATGTCCGTGGTGACGGAGTAGGGGTCGAATGAACCATCGATGTCAATGGGGTTGCCGCCGCAAGCGGTGCTGCAGGCGGCCTGGTCGGCGTTCATGTGCTGGACGTAGTCGTATTGCTTGATGTCCAGGCCGTTGGCGGTGGCGAAACTCTGCACTTCCGCCAATACACCGATACCGTCGCCCTGGTAGCCCGCCAGCTCCCGCGGGTAATACATGTACATGTTGACGATATCGTCGTAGAGCAGGTCAGGATCGCCGCCGACCCAGGGCTTGATCAGGGTATTCTGCATATAGGACGTTCTGGTATGAATCTCGAAATCCGGGGTCACGAATTCCGCCCAATCGTATTGATCCGCCGCCAGTGCCGCGAGGAAGCTGTCGGTATCCTGCGGGCCACTCCAGAAGGGCTGGTGGCCGATATGGCCGAACGTCAGTGTTACCGGCTGGTCGTCGGTATCGAAGGCAAGCTCCAGCGGGCCGCCGTAGGGTGAGGTGAAGCGGATGGTCTCGCCCGGAGCGATCTCGATCCACGGTGAGGTGACGAACTTCGGCCGATTGTAGCCGAGCGTGCCGAGGCGGTCCGGTATCGCGAACAGACGCACCGCAAGGTCGCGCACGGTATTCACTGCCACTTTCACGGTCACGGGGGAAGCATCGTTACGTGTCACTTCCACGGTCTGACCCGGCAGCGCATACACGCCAGCGGCACGGAATGGCTTGCGGCTGACGATGTCTACGGTGGAGGTCGTGGGTGTGACACCACTGAAGTCCGAACGGCTGAAGTTGCCCATGTCGGGTTGAGCCGGATTGATGTCCCGATACACATGCACGATATGATCAGCGAAAAGCGCACGCAGAAAATCGTGCGGGTCCCCGATGGAGACCGGCAGGCTGATCGTCGAGCGGATATGGTCTGCCAGCAGCACCACCAGTTTCTGGTACCGGGGTGCGTCCGCATGGGCGAACAGATCGTATTTCTGCGTGTCATACGTGTCGAAGACACTCTTCAGCCAGGCCGCGGTCTTGCCGAATTCGTTCTGATAGGTCGTGTCCGTACAGTCACTGCCGCGCCCGATGTTATAGCAGGCCGAGATCAGATCGAACGTGAAGGTGTCGTTCTCAAGATTCTGAACCAGCGTCTTGACGGCCTCCTCATTGGTGCCCAGGCTGCCATCTGCCGCATCCGCGTCGATGGCGTCGTACAGCGCGTTCACATAGACCGCTTCATCCGTCACGAACCGGTGGTCCCCGGTAAGGATTGCCTCTTCCAGCGCATCCGGCGCGGTGATGAAGGTATAGTCTACTGTCACCGTATTGGTGCCATCGCTCACCGTGAAGTCGACATTGCTGTAGATGCCCTCGTCGGTGCTGGTCGGCGTACCGTAAAAGCGGCCGGTGGCTGTGTCGAAGCTGATCCAGGTGGGCAGGTTGGACGCGGAGAACGTGAGCGCATCGCCTTCGGGATCGACCACGCTCGGGGTGAAGTCGAACGGCATGCCAGAGACCGCGAAAGCGGGTGTGCCGGAAACCACCGGCGCAAGGTTAGTGGTACTGCCCCCACTGCTTCCGCCTCCTGAACCGCTGCTCCCCGTGCTACTCCCCGAGCCGCTGCTTCCTGTGCTGCTTCCCGAACCGCCGCCTGAGCCCGTACCGGCGCCACTGCTGGCACTGCTGCCGCTCGACGACCCGGATTGGCTGGAGCCCGCGCCTCCGCAGCCGGCCAGCGCGAGTACCAACAAGACAGGTAGCATCCACTCGGCGTGGACAGAAGAAGCTCGCATGATGCTCTCCAGTAACGGCCTGTGAGGTTTCGGCAGTGCCCCACAAAGGTCCTTCGGCTCCGGTAACCGCACCAAGAGAGCGGTCTGTGGATCATAAGCTAATTCGAATCTGACACCAGCCGATTGTGGCCACCAACCCCGCTGGTCAGCAGTCAGGCAGCGAACCCCAATGAGGCGAGCAAGTCGAAGCAAATCCCCAGATTCACGCGCAAGCGCCTATTGTCGGCATTTGCCCAGCATCGACATCGCCACTCCCATACCGGCTTCTCATGGTCGTGTGCGACCGGTGTTGGGTTGCGCTTCCTAGTTATGATAATTGCGAAATGTGCAGGAATAATGGACTTTGGATGATCCTGGATCGCGACCGGAAAAAAGGCCCGTACCTTTCTTCATATGCCTCATAATGCAGGAAGGCCGGAAAAGGATATTGCCCATTTTTTACTGGTTATTATCTTCCGTGGTGCCCCCAGCCGAAATATTTACTCACTGTACCCCGCAGGCACTGTCATAGGCCGCCTGGGCCGCATCCTGCTCCTCAAAGAGGTTACAGCCAGCGACCTTGACCAGACGTTTCGTCGCGTTGGCGCAGGCGACAGTCTTGGCCTTGATCGGGGCGGAGCCTTTGGCACCGGAGTCGCAGGTATAACTGTAGGTCTCGTTGATGGTGTATTCCTGCGCGGAGCTGGCCTGTCCCGAGCTGCTTTGGTCCGCGGATGCGCTGCTGCTGGTCGCCATGTTCGATCGCATCTGGCCGGGAAGGGCCGAGACGATGTTCTTCCCCATGGCTGCGGCCCAGCCGTCTCCGCTTTGCACGCTGTTGGATACATTCACCGCATTCTGCGCCGCCTGTTCAGGCGTTATGCTGCCATTCATCGCGGCGCCCGTCTGCAGAAGGATGGATGCCACCCCGGCGAAGTAGGCCGAGCTGGAGCGACCCTCAGCCTCCCGTTGCTGCTCAGCCAGTCTTTCACGCCGTTCGCGATCCCAAGTCTCGATCGCATCCTGCATGTCTTTATCAAGGCCGGCGATGCGGTCAGACAGGCCGGACAATTTTTCCAGCAGGGTTTTCGCCTGTGCGGATGTATCCGGACTCATGTCCCGCGACTGGTCCCATTCGCTACAAAGCTGATACCGGCTCAGTTCCAGAGCATTGGCTTTCTCCAGCAGGGAGTGGTCAGGAAGGTGGTAGCAGCCGGATTTGTTCAGGGAGCAGAGGCAGGCCTTTGTCGTGCGGCCGTTGGTACGGTTGATCTGTTGTGTGATCTTGCCCAGAGCGATCTCCTCCCGCCCCGCGAGCACATTATCCAGGCTCACATCGGGAGACGTCGCCGATGCGTTCCGCTCAGCCGCCATCGCCGTGCGCTGCGACGTTTCAGGCCTGGCACTCGGTGCCGGCGTGGACCCGCCCATCAGGCCATCGAGAGACAGGCTGCCCTGCGCGGGGGTGCTTGCCACCTCTGGCAGCGGGCGGGGCCAGGTCTTGAACCAATCTTCTATGCAGCCGTATTGCCCGCGTCCCGCGCAGTGCTGTTCAACCTTTCTATAGTCCGCCAGGCTGATGGGGTGGCCGGCATGATCCAACTTGGAACGGATGTGCTCGCACATCCAATCATCGCAGTCGCTGTAGCGGTAAAGGTCGGCATTGGTCCCGCGCCCGTTGATCTTGTAGCGGGGGTCTTTGCTGTAATCCACGCTACTGTCTTGCTTTTGCAATAGCGCGTAGGCGGATTCATCCTCAGGCAGGGTGTTGACTGTCTGGCAGAATGGCGAGTTCTCCTTGATCTTGTCTCTTATGCCAGACAGAAAGTCAGGGATGGCATCGACCATATAGCCATGGCAGGCGCTGCGGATCACGAAATCCAGTTGCTTATCCAGCTCTTGCATACTTGCCGCTTGAGTAGCGGCGATGGAAGGCGCCATGCCGGTCAGGGCTGCCACCATGGCCCCGAAAACAAGCCTTCTCATGGCGGCCCATCCAACCATTACAGTTTCGCCTCGGCCTGGTTGATCAAATCCAGAGACTCTGCGTAATGCTTGGCGCCGCTTCCCTGTTCCTTGATGTACTTGTAAAGCCGGGTCACTGCTTCTTGATATCGACCTGTCTTGAGCAGTGATTCGCCGTAGAAATAATCGAAAGACGGATCTCTCCGTGTAGCCAGCTGCTCTATCTGAGCAAACACCGGCAACGCCTTCTCGTATTGCTGCGTCTTCAACAGCGCGGACAGGCGCACCATGTATTTGTCGTATCGCACGCCGGCGGGTAGTTGCGCTTCGAGCTTTGCGAGTTTTGCCTGCTCTGCAGCTCTTTCCTCTGCCGCTTGCGCAAGTCTCGCAAGCGCGCCCTTCGCGTCAGCCGTATGCAGTCCCTCCGGATACTGGTGAAGGTACTGAAGAAATGCCTCACGCGTGTTTTCATGAGACGTCCTGGTCCACGCCACCTGCATTGCGCTGAAATCGCTGAAAACCTTGAGGATCCCGGAGTCTCCCTCATCTACAGCAACGTCATAAGCAGTCTGGTCGTAGAAATTACGCACGTTGACGTCAGCGCCGGAATTCAGCAAGAGCTTGAGATTTTTCGGGGCATCGTCCGCAGCCGCCGTCATGAGTGGCGTATATGAACCACCGTTACCAGGGCAGACATTCACATCAATGCCGGCTTTTATTAACAGCGCGAGTACCTGGTTGTACTTGTCATCTTCCGCAAAAGCACATTGCGGTGCGGTGTAAGGGTCCCAATCATTGGTCTTTATCTGGCGCTGGAATTCCGGCGTATCAACAAGTGCCTGAATCTGAGCAAGGCTTGCATCGGAATCCGCCATCTCATAGAGCTTCAGTCCCGGTGTCGAGGCGCAACCGCTCAGAGCGATAGCGATCAAAGCGACAGTTATCAGATTTTTCCGCATATCATCCACTCGTGTTGTGCTATTGCAGACTGTGTCCGGCTGGGCAGGGGCAGGCGCATGCCCGGCCAAGGCTGGCCAGGAAGACAGCGAGCAAAGCCACGGCCGTCGTTGTGTTACGCATGCGGGCCCCAATTCTTGTCATGGACTCTGATTAAGTCATTTGGATTAGATTTAGTTAATAAAGGAATGGCAAATCCCAGTCAACATTGATGGGAAATGAATCGAGAACAACAGTCCAGGAAAAGGCTGACCAGGATGTTTTTCTGTGATCGGCGACGGATGACGCTCGAATAATTGGTCCTGGAGACCCAGTTTAGACGCCGATCTTAAGGCGGGTGTGCAGAGTCAGAATATTGCAGATATCCGGTGTCCGGACCTCAGAAGCATATCCTGATACCTTTATTTACTGCGCGGGCGGCCATAACCAGATTAAAACCTGAGGCATAGGTATAAGTGATTTGTGGGGGCTGCCGGTGTAAATGATATTTATATTTGGGGTCAGAGTAAAAACTCTTAGATAAACTAAGTCTGTCGAACGCGACCGGGATCAAGGATGATCTATGGCTCGATTACCGAGAATCTGCTTACGCGGCCTGCCGCAACACATCATCCAGCGCGGGAACAACCGTCAGGCGTGTTTTGCCTCGGATGAGGATTGTGCTGCCTACGCTGGGTGGCTGGAAGAGTACGCCCGCAAATATCAGGTGGCCCTGCACGCCTGGGTATTCATGACCAACCATGTCCATCTGCTTGCAACGCCGGAGACTGATGACGGTGTATCGCGGCTGATGCAATCATTGGGGCGCAAATACGTGAGGTACTTCAATCATACCTACAAGCGCACCGGCACGCTGTGGGAAGGGCGATTTAAATCTTGTGTTGTCGATGCAGAAAATTATCTGCTGATTTGCCAGCGCTATATCGAGCTCAACCCAGTTCGAGCTTGCATGGTTGATGGCCCCGGCGATTACAGGTGGTCGAGCTACTGCGCTAACGGGCAGGGCAAGGCTGTGAGTCTATGGACGCCTCACCGGGTATATCAGTCACTTGGCGCCAATGCGGTCGAGCGTGCGAGTGCGTATCGGCAGCTATTTCACGGACATGTGGATGAAGCGACCATCAGTCAGATAAGACAGTCGACGAACCAGGGAATGGTATTGGGCAATGACCGTTTTCGAGAAGAGATTGAAAGGCTGTCAGGCCGCCGGACTGTGACCCTGAAGCGGGGTCCAAATACAGATAAGAACAGGAAACCATGACACGCGATTTTACTCGGACTCGGAGATGACAAGAGTTTTTACTCTGACCCCAAATATCCCTGATGGATCCCCTAAACGAAGATTGCCAGCACTGCCATGCCGACGAAGCCGAGAATGGCGAAGAACGACTTCTGGCGCGGCTCCGAATGTTCGGCGAAGGTCTCGCTGAAGATCTCCAGCGTCGCCACATAGAGGAAGGTGCCGGCGGACAGCCCGTCGAAGATCGCCTCGGCGATATCCGCCGTACCGCCGCTGAAGAACACCCGGCTGAGGCTGCCGGCGAGGATGCCCAGCGGTGTCATGATGGAGAACATCGCGATGATCGTCAGCACGCGACGGCGCTCGATCCGGTTGTTCTCCATATGCGAGCCCAGCGCGAAGGCCGCGAAGCCCTTGTGCGCCAGTATCGCGATCAGCAGCGCGAGCGAGGCGATGGTGCCCGTCTCAAGGCCCAGTGAGATGCCCGCGATGATCGAATGGATGGACAGCACCAGGAACAGCACCCAGGAAGATCCTTGTGCATGCATGTCCATATTCTCGAGCTCGCGGCCCTTCAATGCCGCCTTCTCGAGGATCAGTATCCCCAGAAAGCCCAGACCGGCCAGCATGAAACTCAGCGGAAAATCGACCACGATGCCGGCGGAAGCGAACGTGGCGCGCGAATCCGGCAGCAGATGCATCAGCCCCGCGCCGAGAAATACCCCGCCCGAAAACGCGTTGCCCCAGCTCAGCCAGCGTTCCCCGCCCGTGAGCCGGTGCAGGCGCGAAGGCAGCAGCCCGCCCACCAGGCCCGTGGCCGCGACGATGGCGATCGCGATCATCTTGTATTCGAACATGCCCATGGTGTCCTCCCGATATCCCCAGTCACCAGGCAGGGTGTCTCCCGGGCCCTACGCTGCAGGGTCCGGGCTGGCGAAGTTGAACCGGGCCTGTGGCGAACGAGACGCGGGGCTCAAGCGAACACCGCTCGCGCGAAGCGATTCACCGGCGCCCTTCCACATGTCTGGCGAAGTTATCCAGGATGGCTTGCCACCCCCGGCGCTGCTGTTCCACGGGATTTTCCGATTCAGCGTCGAACGTGACGCGCACTGTCACGCCGTCTGAGCCAGTCACGAATTCGACCCGGCCGATGCGGTCGCCGAAGGTATATTCGATCAACTCATCGGGTATGACCCGGGTATAGGTACCGGCGAAGTCGGACCCGAAGCTGCCGTCCTTGGCCTCCATCCGCGATGAGAATTTCCCGCCCACGCGCAGATCGACCGTGGATCTCGTGGTGTGCCAGTCATCAGACGCCGTGTTCCAGCGCACGATGTCATGCGGGGTCGTATAGGCCCTCCAGACTTCGGCGATGGGGGCGTTGATGGACGTCTCGACGGTGATCTTCATGTCGTCACTCCCGACGCGTCAGCTCAGCCTGCCTTGCAGACGTCGGAAAAGACCACGCGCACTTCGCTTATCGGGTTACTGTCGGGATAGGCGTCGTTCATGATCCTTTGCAGATGGGCGCCAAGGGCATTCTTTATGGATTCCCTTGTCGTGGGATTTTCCAGGTAGGTCCTGGCAACTTGAGCGACCTTCTCATCGGCGTATTTGTTGACATCCCCGGAGATCTGATCCTTGTACTCGTTCCAATAAGCCCCGTTGAATGTCCGCAGTCGTTTGATCGCAGGTGGGTTGGCGTTCGTCTGCACGATCTCCGGTGCGTTTATCTGAATGACCCCGGGCGCATGTGCTACTGGGGTTGGGCACCAGTTCCAGTCAGGCTTGTCAGTGAGATCGAAGCCGAAGCTGAAGGTGTAATCCCAGGTGAAGAGGATGTCGACGTTGTCCGCTTTCAGCCATTTTCCGTATTTTTTCTCGTAGAGGTAGTCGAACTGGTTGGTAATTTCGAGAAATGTGAACTTTGTTACCCCGGAGAGATTCGTCTTGGTGATTCTGATCTTCTGCTTTTCAAGCTCATTGTGGAGTTTCTGCTCGACTGCCGCGTTATCTTTCTCCAGTGAATTAGCCGTGTCCCAGAAGTGGTATAAGCCGCCTGCCAAAAGAATCGCGACTAGCACGTAAACTACTCTGTCCATGACCCGCCTCTCCTCTTTCCCTTACACGGACCGCATCCCGTCTGTCCGAAACAGGCGCAGCCCGCGTTTCGGTTCCATGCATTAATTTACTGGTTTCTAATTTATGGTTGCCCCCCAACTACTCTAAACAGAGTAGACTACGCCATGGCGTTTCGCCACGCAGGACTACTCCTGCGCCAGCTTCGCTGTGCTATTTGGGGTCAGAGTAAAAACCCTCTAGTCTGTGAGTCAGAAATTGTGTGCTTATCAGGCTTTCTTCATCATGGTCGGATGCAGCGCATCTACTGCGCCCTAGAGTTTTTACTCTGACCCCAAATTTCTCCTCGAATGATATGAATCTACTTTTGATACATCTGAAGACGCGGTATATCCACTAACATCGACCTTAGAAGCAGGTCCTGATTCCCCGGTTCATGGCCTCGCTCACCATCACCATATTGAAGCCCACCGCATAGTAGTAGGTCTTCTGGGGCGCAAACTTCAGGTCATGCTGTCGCTGTTCCTCTGATTCGGGCATCACCACGTCGGTATATTCTCTGTACCTTCTCGCGTGCATGTGTCGGATGATGCAGATTGCCCGCGAACGCTCTTCGAACCCGGGAACCGAATCCAGCCCCCAGCCATGAGCGGCGGAAAGGAAGACGATGCCTCCACTCCTTAGCTCCTGTTTGGCCGCTGTCTCACCCTTGGCGAATGCCTGATTTTGGAGGTGCACCAGCTCAGCTTGTCGGTCGGTATGAGCGGTTATCGTGATACCGAGGATGCCGGCTGTTGCCATGAGTGCTACCGCGAATAGTGCGGTCACGGGCCAGATAAGTCCTTTCATCGTTGTGGATGTCCAGTCATCGCGTTCGCTTGGCGTCAGGCTGCCGGCAGCGGAATACGTCTCGTGCGTTGAACAGACCATAGGGTGATGCCGATAGCACAAGCAAGCAGCACGAAAAAACCGATTATCGGTGAGATCCGGGCGGCGACGGACGCGGCCGCATCGCTTACCCCGATGTGCCAGACGGCCAGCCCGGGCTTCTGCCCCATGACCCGCTGACAGAGGTTGATGGCAACGTGCAGGCCCAGCGGGCAGGCGATACCGCGGGTGGCGATGGCAAGCGCGCCAAACAGTAGTGCACTGGGAAAGACCCCAAGTAAGACCGAACTCAAAGGCCAGCCGTAGAGCACATGCAGGCCGGTGAAGGCTACGGCAACGAACAATTGCCCCCACCAGATGCCAAACGAGTCCGACAGCGTCCACAGCGAATAGGCACGAAAGCCGATCTCTTCCATGCTCGCAAGCGCCAGCGTCATCCCCACGCCAGTGAGAACAGCGACGGCAGACGGCGCCGCCACCTGGGTGATCTCGACCGGTCCCACAGATAGCGAGATCAGCAGTATGACGATTGCATAGATCGCCACGCCCAAGCCCGCCCCGATGATAAAGCGCCGAACGGACCCGGCCGACCAGCGCAGCCCGACCGAGCCCAGCGTGCGGCCCTCCCGCCGGAGCATGAAAAGCGTCAGCCCGAGCAGGGTGACAGCGCTGGCGCCGCCCCAGCCGAGCGCCGCAAAGCGCGGCGGTAGCCAGCCCTTGAGGAATCCAAAGGCCCAGAGGATGGCGAGATAGCCGACCCAGAAACTTATGACGTGGGCGATGGCCCGTCTGCGAGACAATCGAACCGGTCCAGATGTTGTATCAGTGGGCAAAGAACGTCTCCCCAAAAATCGTCATTTGAGCTAGTAGCTCAGGTCTTCCTGTTTTTCAGTCAAAGATGTGGGTGTCCCATCTTTTGGTTCACTTTTTTTGAATTTCTGTAAAAGGGGGCAGTACCCTTTAGCTCTGTCCGAACTGTCTTACTAGGCATTTCCCCAATGGAGGTCGGGCTTCCTGACGTCAGGCCAACCTACCGCGCTACTGCGCCCTAGAGTTTTTACTCTGACCCCAAATTTCTCCCGCAAGAAGGTCTCTGCGCGTGAATTGACCAAGCCGTAGTCCCAATTTACGAACGTATTAGGATGGTCCGGGTGGAGTAGCACGCGTTCAGCGATTCTTCTGGGCGCGCCCTTCACCCGGAACTTCTTAACATCAGCCTGCACGAATCCCGTAGGATCCTCAGCCAAATCATCTATGAGCAGGACTTGGGCCAATTCTTCCCAATGTGTCCAAGCACTCAGGAACAGCCCTTCTGCCAATTTGTGGTGGTCTGGAAAGGTGAATAGACCGTTTTTTCCAAGCGCACCTGCAACTTTTCCGTACACAGCGGACAGGTGATTCAAGGTCGCAATGAATTCGTCGCGATGTTTGACCTGAATAGTCATCTATGACGCCGAACAGTGATTAGATAGCGTGCTTCGATATTCAATAACGCAGCCTGCTATATATCTCCGAGTTATCCACATTTTTATCTTCCTTGAATTACCTCAATATTCATCAGGTTAGTGCAAGATTGATTAGATCGCTATGTAATATCACCGCGTTTTCGCTTTCCGCATCCAATGTGCGTGGGTAAATCTGGAGCCTTGCGGTGACTATTCTTCCCCGCCCCGTAGGGGGCGCCGGCAAGGGCAGCGCCCGGAGCGAATAGCCTGAGCTTTGCTCAGGGCGAGGCAGGGATGCCGAAGCTCGCCCATCCAGGCTAGGGACAGCCTGTATGGGCGGCCGCGAGGACGCGAGCATTGACGGGGACGCGCTGGAGGCGAAGCCACAAGCAAGCGCGCCACCTCCGGGGCATGTTCTTTGCCTACTTTCTTGCGCCAAGAAAGTAGGTTGCACCGCGGGGGCGAAACCCCGCTCTGATTGGGGCGTCGCCGCAGGCGACACAAAATAAAAAGGCCAGCTAAAAAGCTGGCCTTTTCTTATCAGCGCTTAATGAAAATTAAGCGCTAGTCCCGTTCCCATGGTGCTCAGCCGACAACCGCCGCATCAACGGCAACACCGCAAACGCGATCGCCGTACACACCAGCGCCGCCACCCCCAGCTTGTTGAACAAGTTGGTGTAGATCGGCAGGGTCTTGAGCGGATCGGTGATATCGCGCGGTACGCTGGCGAACGAGGCCACCACACCACCGAGATACTGCGACACTCCGGAAGCGACGAAGTAGGCGCCCATCATGAAGCCGCCCATGCGCGCGGGCACGTAGCGCGCGATCATCGCCAGGCCCAGACCGCTCACCAGCAGCTCGCCCAGCGAGATGGCGCCGTAGCCCCAGACCATGAGCCAGGATGAGACCTTGCCACTGGCATCGGCCATGTAGTCTGCCGCGCCGTAGATGAAGAAGCCGGCGGCGACGATAGCGAAGCCCACCACGAACTTGGCGGCGATGGAGATATCCTTGCCGGCCTTGCCGGCGCGGGTATAGACCCAGGCCAGGATGGGGCTGAGGATGAAGATCCAGATCGGGTTGAAGGCCTGGAACTGCGCAGGCGCCCAGTTCCACAGGTGGACGCCGAAGATGTCGAAGCTCCAGTTCACGTTGCGCAGTGCGAACAGGTTCAGTGAGGTGGACATCTGCTGGTAGAAGATGAAGTAGAAGATGGTCTGCACCGTGAGCACGAGTGCCGCGATAAGGCCCGCGCGTTCGCTCTTGTCGCCGATCTTGATCAGATACGCGAAGATGGCGATCACGGCTACGCCGGCGATGTAGACGAACCAGCGCGCGACGGTCTCGTACTGCAGGATGATGGCGGAGACGAACACCGCGACTACGCCCAGGCCGATGACGGCACCGAACTTGCCCCAGTGCAGCGGCTGCTCGTCCGGCTCGGAACCGATGTGCGCCAGCGCGTGGCGCATGAGCGCGTAGTTGGCCAGGCCAAACAAAAGGCCGACGGCACAGACGCCGAAGGCGACGTGCCAGCCCATCTCGTTGTTGTAGTGCTGGTTCACATAGTCTTTCAGCCACGGGGTGAGCAGCTGCGAGATCATCGCGCCCAGGTTCACCGCCATGTAGTAGATGGTGAACGCGCTGTCGATACGTGAATCGTCACCCTCGTAGATCTTGCGTACCAGGTTGCCGGCGTTGGCCTTGAACAGGCCGTTGCCGACCACGATCACGCCCAGCGCGGAAAACAGGAACCAGGTGTTCTGACCGGGGACCACCATGAGCCCGTAGCCGGCGGCCAGGATGAACGCACCGATGAGCATGGTGCGCCGCGTGCCGAGGATCTTGTCGCCGACCCATCCGCCGATGGCGGGAGCGACGTAGATCAGCGCGGCGGCCGCACCCCACACCAGCGTGGCGCGATCATCGGGAAAGCCCAGGCGCTGCACCATGTAGTAGACGATGAGCGCTTGCATGCCGTAGTAGCCGAAGCGCTCCCACATCTCGATCAAAAAGACCGTCGAGAATGATTTGGCCTGGGATACCGGAGCTTGATTTGTTGTCATGACTGGTTCCGTTTTAATGGCAAAAAAAGCAGCCTGCAGCCGGAAATGGCAGCCATCCCGGCGTACGGCCAAGCGTCTTAGTACCAGATTGAGGCGCCGGTGAGAAGCATTTGCGCTCAGTTATACTGAGTCTAAATCATCGTTTCGGCGCTATTCGCGCATGCCTGGAGCCGTTCTGACGGCTGTGCGATCCAGGCCGCACGGCGCCGAACGGGACTGCCGTTCAAACGCTTCGCTGCTGCTCCGTAAACCTCGATCAAGGTGATGATCTGCTTTCAGGGTGCACATTGTGCATGCTCGCGTCCAGGGGTTCCCCCACTTGCATTCCCCGCCAGCGTCGGTAATTCCCCCGCTTTGAGGCCGATGCGAATCTGCTAAAGTTCGACCGTGCAGATACCTGAAGAAATTGCCGGACACCTCGCCGTTGCCTTGGGGATAGGGCTGTTGATCGGCGCGGAACGCGAGCGCAGCAAGGGCGAGGGTCCGGCGCGCGCGCCGGCCGGCATCCGCACCTTCGCGCTCACCGCGCTGGCGGGCGCGCTTTCCACGCTGCTGGGCGGGCAGTTGGGCATGCTCGTGGTGTCGATCATCATCGGCAGCCTGGTCGTGCTTGGGTATCTGCGCTCGCGCACGGAAGATCCGGGGTTGACCACCGAGGTGGCGCTGCTGATCACCTTCCTGCTCGGTGCGCTGGCCATGAGCGAACCCGGGCTTGCCACGGGCGTGGGTGTGAGCGTGGCCATCGTGCTCTCGCTGCGCACGCGGTTGCATCAGTTCGTGCGCAGCGTGCTCACCGAACAGGAATTGCACGACGGCCTGCTGCTTGCCGGCGCCGCGCTGGTGGTGCTGCCGCTGGTGCCCGATCATGCGATCGGCCCGCTGCATGTGGTCAATCCGCGCACGATATGGGCGCTGGTGGTGCTGGTGATGAGCATCAATGCCGCCGGCTACGTTGCGCTGCGGGTCTTCGGCGCGCGGCGCGGCCTGCCGCTGGCCGGCTTCCTTTCCGGCTTCGTCTCCAGCGCGGCCACGGTGGCGGCCATGGGCGAGCGCGCACGGCAGACCCCGGAAACGGCCTGGTCCGCGGCTTCCAGCGCTGTGCTCTCTTCGGTGGCAACCGTTCTCTATCTGGTGGTGGTGCTGGGGGCGACAAGCCCGCCGACGCTCGGTGCGCTGGCTGTGCCGCTGCTGCTCTCGGGCCTGGCGGCGGGGGCATATGCCGCCGTCTTCGCGCTCCGCGACCATGCCGGCGATGTCACGGTGAACGCGCCGCCGGGCCGGCCCTTCGATCTGCGCACGGCGCTCATGTTCGCGGTGGCCGTGGCCGCGGTGATGTTCGTCGTGGCGTTCATCCGCGAATGGATGGGCGTATCGGGGCTGACGCTGGCGACCGGCCTGGCGGGCTTTGCCGATACGCATACGCCGGCGATCTCGGTGGCGATGCTGGCCGCGGCGGGCAAGCTCTCTCCTACGGAGACGGTCGTACCTGTTCTCGCCGCGTATTCGACCAATGCGCTGACCAAGATCGTGGTGGCCCAGGTTACCGGAGGGCGCCGGTTCGCAGGCCGCGTGGCGCCGGGCGTGGTGCTGATGGTGGCCGCGGCGTGGGCGGGCGTTTTCTGGTAGCTGCGGAAAACCCGCCTTGACAGAACATGGGTCGGCGACCAAATACTTACTGTAACAATGTGGGAGTTGCGTCCCGGGCATTCCGGACACACCGGTGGCGTCGTTGGCGCGGCCGTAGCAGAGGATCGAGAAGATGACGCAGTCAAACTTAGCTGTCCAGGAACAGCCGGTAGTTCAAAAGGCACTGGTCCGCCTGGCGATCAGGGTCTTGCGCCCGCTCGTGCGTATCTTGATGCGCCATGGCATGTCCAGCGTGGAATTCAGCGAGATCAGCCGCTGGGTATTCGTCGATGTGGCGATGAGCGATGCGCAGTTCGCGCTGCCCCAGCGCCGGCAGAGCAAATCGCGGGTGGCGGTGCTCACCGGGCTCTCGCGCAAGGAAGTGTTGCGCCTGACCGAGATGTCTTCGCCGGACGAGGCGCAAGACTTCGCCAGTTCCAACCGCGCCGCGCGCGTGCTGACGGGCTGGACCGAGAACCCGATGTTCAGCGACGACAAGGATCAGCCGCGGGCTTTGGCGCTGAAGAAGGGCGCACCTTCGTTCGCCGATCTGGTGCGCATGTATAGCGGCGATATGCCCTACCGGGTGGTGCTCGACGAGCTGATCCGCTCCGGCGCCGTGGAGCTGGAGGGCGACCGGGTGCGCTTGCGCAAGCTGAGCTACTTCCCCTCGTCCGGTTCGGAGGAGCAGTTGCAGATCGTGGCCATGTGCGCGAGCGATCTGATCTCCACCATGGAGCACAACTGCCGGCCCGGCTGCACGGTCAAGTTTCCGCAGCGTGCGGTCTACAGTTCGCGGGTGCCGGAAGAGGCGCTGCCGACGGTGCGCGAATTCATCCGCAAGGAGACTGATGCCCTGGCTCGCCGGGTACACCATTTCATCACCGATATCTCCGATCACGTGAAAGAGCCGACGGTCCGCCACCATCGTGCCGGCCTCGGTCTCTACTACTTCGAATCCTGAGCCCCGGCGCAGGCTCCAGCGTCACCAGGGCCGCCTTCGGGCGGCCTTTTTTATTGTCTGGGGCGCGTCTTTGGTGCTGGAAGGCACGTTGACAAGGGCGGGCGGTTTCCTACACTCGAATGACATGCTGGGACCTCATTCCCAGCATTTGGCAGTAAGCGCCCACGAACGGGCGCCATCCCCCCCCAGCGTGCATCGAGATGCACGTCGTCAAGAGTGAAGGAGACCCCTCATGTTCAACACAATCAAACGCACAGTCTGGCTCGTGCCCTTGTGCGCGTGTCTGTTCGCGTTCAGCGTGCCGGCTTTGGCCGAAGACGTGGGCACAGGACATACCGGATACACCACGCAGGAAGATGTGGGCACCGGCACCTACGGCTATACCACGCAAGAAGACGTGGGTACCGGTTCACCGGGCTACACCACGCAGGAAGATGTGGGCACCGGCACCACCGGCGCGCAGACGCAGGAAGATGTCGGCACCGGCACTAGTGGCACGCAAACCCAGGCTGCACATCGTCGCGCACGGCTGATGCAGATGTTTCAGCTGTGGTTCACAGGCCTGTATCGCGGCTATTTCTGAACGCGGGCGCGCGAGGCACGGAGGCCCGCGCGCCGCGTCCTTCACGCTGCGCTCAGTCGTCTTTGGCGGGGGAGGGATGATCGGCGTGGGCCGCGGCACGCATGCGGTCGCGAAGCTGGTCCGGATTGAGCGCGGTCTGGACGATATTGAATACGATCCGTTCTTCGAAACGTACGTGTCTTTCCAGCAGATTGGCAAAACGCACCAGTTCCGCGCTGCTGCCATGATCGCCCTCACGGGCCAGCGCCCGCAGTTGGGCATGGTCCTCGAGCAGACGCTTCGCCAGTGTATCCAGCCCCAGCTCGTTCAGAACCGGTAGCACGACCCGTTCTTCATACTGGAAGTGGGGCTCCATATCTTCTTCGAAGGTGCGCGCGATCTTTCCCCACATGGTGCCCACGGCCTCGGCTTCGCCGCTCCGCCCGGCACGCAGGGCGCTGCGAGCGATCAGCAGCGCCACGTTGTGCTCTCGCGAGAGCGGCTGGAGCTCTTCGAACCGTTTCATGACAGATCCCGGCCTCCGGTTACCTATCTGAGCTAATATCAAGCTTACCGCCCTCAGCCGCATTGACCCACGTCAATGGCGGCGGAGGCGGGATTGTCCGGGTACAACGATAATTAGAGGGAAACCGATGACTACCGAATCTTCACTGCGTCCCTGGCTGGCCGAGCGTTTGCTGCGCTGGGCCGTCGTCTATCTGCTCGTTGGCGTGTGCTATGGCCTCTACATGGCTTCCTCACATCAATACCAATACGCACCTGTGCATGCTCACCTGAACCTGTTGGGTTGGGCTTCGCTGGCACTGATCGGGCTCATATATCGCGCCTACCCCGAGCTCACGCGCGGCCAGCTGCCCATACTGCATTACTGGCTGCACCTCACGGCGCTGCCGGTGCTGATGGTGGCCCTGAACTACATGCTGGCGGGGCACCCGAAGGCCGAACCCGTGGTGGCAGTGTTTGCGATAATTACTGCCGTCGGTTTGGTGTGTTTCATCATCAACGCATTCATGCGGTTACCGAAGAAGGGTTAGCAACCCTTACCAAGATTGGTATTTGAACTGAACTCGCACTGATGGGGGTGCCCGCCGCCCGCCGGCGGTCGCATCCCCAGCGGAGCTGGGGCCCCTGCTCTGCGCCTCGGGCGGCTACCCGAAGGCCGAACCCGTGGTGGCAGTGTTTGCGATAATTACTGCCGTCGGTTTGGTGTGTTTCATCATCAACGCATTCATGCGGTTACCTAAGAAGGGTTCGTAGATTCCGCCTGGCCGGGCGGCGGTCGCGCCGCCCTATCGCGGTGCTGGCGGTTTCTCGCGGCGCATCGCTTGCGCTTCACTCGAGACGTAGCTCTGGCTACGCCTCTCGCTCCAGCGCGGCGGGCTGCTGGCTACGAATTCCGCCATCATCCGCGATGCCAGGTGCAATCTACGAACCGAGATAGCGTTTACGAAGAGATCCAAAGCACAGAGGGGCCCAACGGGCCCCTCTGTATAACTGGACGTGAAGCGGGCGGCAGACCTTCCCGTAAGTCTCGGTTTACGGCTTGTGAAAATCCCTTAACGTGATGTCGAACACGAGTGTGCCCTTCGGCGCGCCCGGCCGTGCGCTGTTGTCATACGCCAACTTGCCGGGGATCCAGAAGCGCATCGTCTCGCCTTTTACCATGAGCGGGATCGCTTCCTGCCAGCCTTTGATGAGGCGATTCAAAGAGAATGTAGCCGTCCGAGGCGAAGAGCAGGGGCCCCATCCCCGATGGGGATGCGACCGCCGGCGGGCGGCAGACCTTCCCGTAAGTCTCGGTTTACGGCTTGTGAAAATCCCTTAACGTGATGTCGAACACGAGTGTGCCCTTCGGCGCGCCCGGCCGCGCGCTGTTGTCATACGCCAACTTGCCGGGGATCCAGAAGCGCATCGTCTCGCCTTTTACCATGAGCGGGATCGCTTCCTGCCAGCCTTTGATGAGGCGATTCAAAGAGAATGTAGCCGTCCGAGGCGAAGAGCAGGGGCCCCATCCCCGATGGGGATGCGACCGCCGGCGGGCGGCAGACCTTCCCGTAAGTCTCGGTTTACGGCTTGTGAAAATCCCTTAACGTGATGTCGAACACGAGTGTGCCCTTCGGCGCTCCGGGCCGCGCGCTGTTGTCATACGCCAACTTGCCGGGGATCCAGAACCGCATCGTGTCGCCTTTTACCATGAGCGGGATCGCTTCCTGCCAGC
The DNA here is from genome assembly GCA_963739695.1 of uncultured Pseudomonadota bacterium. Taxonomy (GTDB): domain Bacteria; phylum Pseudomonadota; class Gammaproteobacteria; order Natronospirales; family CAVUBB01; genus CAVUBB01. The sequence continues at coordinate 344,236 of CAVUBB010000023.1, forward strand.
CTTTGATGAGGCGATTCAAAGAGAATGTAGCCGTCCGAGGCGAAGAGCAGGGGCCCCATCCCCGATGGGGATGCGACCGCCGGCGGGCGGCAGACCTTCCCGTAAGTCTCGGTTTACGGCTTGTGAAAATCCCTTAACGTGATATCGAACACGAGTGTGCCCTTCGGCGCGCCCGGCCGTGCGCTGTTGTCATACGCCAACTTGCCGGGGATCCAGAAGCGCATCGTCTCGCCTTTTACCATGAGCGGGATCGCTTCCTGCCAGCCTTTGATGAGGCGATTCAAAGGGAAGGTCGCCGGTTCGCCGCGTACCACGGAGCTGTCGAACATCTTGCCGTCGGTGGTCCAGCCGGTGTAATCCACGGTCACGATGGCATCGGCGGCAGGGTGTGCCTTGCCGGTGCCCGGCTTGAGCACACGATAAGCCAGGCCCGAGGCCGTGACTTTGGCGCTGGCCGGCGGCTTGGCTACGTCTTTCGGCGCGGGGATACTCTCGAGGCGCGAGGCCATGGCCGCGCCGGCCAGCAGGCACAGGGTGAGGCTCGCGGCGAGTTTGATCCGATCCATTCTCGTTCCTCATGTCAGTGGTGGTGTGCAGTTTGCCATAGCCGGTGCGGTGGCGCAGAGACGGCTTGCGCGGCCCGCGGGCGCATGGTCTCATGCTGGCGTGCCCGTGCAGAGCGGATAATCGGGAGGTCGGAACGATGAAGCGTCACATGATCCTGAGCATCGGCGATCGTATCGTTACGGTGGTCGAGGGCGTGGGCCTGGTCATCATCCTGGCCGCCACGCTGGTGGCGGGCTATCAGCATATAGCAGTGATGGTGGCCAGCCGCCACGTGAGCATCATGGATCTGCTGCTGCTGTTCATCTATCTCGAAGTCATCACCATGGTGGGTATCTACTGGCGTTCGGGCAAGCTGCCGGTGCGCATGCCGATCTACATCGCCATCGTGGCCCTGTCGCGCTTCCTGATGCTGGATTCCAAAGAGCTGGACTATCTGCAGGTGCTGGGATTGGCCGGCGCCATCCTGGTGCTCGCGCTGGCCGTGCTGGTGGTGCGCTTCGGCCACACGCGCTTTCCTTATGAATATCCGGAAGGCTCGCACGAAGACCGCGCGCCGCGGCGCGGCGAGCGCGGGTTCAGCTAGCCGCGCTCAGGCATCCAGCGCCGCGAAGGCGTCGCGGGTGAGGTTCTCGGGTTCGCCCTCGGTCACGCGCACGTTGTCTTCGATGCGGATGCCGCCGAACCGGCGGAAGCTTTCCACCCGTTCCCAGTCCACATCCTTGCCGGCGGGCCCCGCCTGGAGTTCGGCCAGCAGCGGCGCGATGAAGTAGAGACCGGGCTCGATGGTGAGTACCTGGTCGGCTTCCAGCGTGCGGGTGAGACGCAGGAACGGATGCCCTTCGGGGCGCGCGATCATGCCGCCCTCCGGACCCGCCTGAGTACCGCCCACATCATGCACCTGCAGGCCGAGCAGATGGCCCAGACCGTGGGGCAGGAAGCTGCGGGTGATCCCGCTCTCGAACGCCGCTTCCGCGGAAACCTTCACCAGCCCGAATTCCGCGAGCAATTCCGCGACGGCGCGGTGCGTGGCCAGATGCAGTTCGCGGAAATCGGTGCCGGGGCGCACCTCGGCGCACAGGCTCTGCTGCGCGCGTTCCATGCCGTCGATCAATGCCTGGAAACCTTTGTCGGCAAAGCTGTAGCTGCGCGTGATGTCGGACGCATAGCCGTTGTACTGGGCACCGGCATCGATCAGGAAGCTGTGCAGTTCGCCAGTTCGCGGACGGCTGCGTTGGAGCATCTGATAGTGCAGCGTGGAGCCGTTCTCGTTGAGCGCGACGATGGCGCCATAGGGCAATTCGTCGGTGGTCTGCAGGCTCGCGCTGCAGAATGCGGTGTGGATCTCGAATTCACTGGCGCCGGCGCGAAACGCTTGCTCGGCCGCCACATGCCCGCGCGCACCGCGAAGCGAGGCCTCGCGCATGCAGGCGAGTTCGTATTTGCTCTTGCAGGCGCGCTCGTAGTGCAGGTGGTCCATCAACACTTTCGGATCATGCACCAGCTTTTCCGCCGGGGGGCGCGGTTCGCCGAGGTAGGCATGACGTCCGCTCGCGGGCAGCAGAGCCTTGGCCTGCTCGGGCTGCTGGATCACCTTGATCTCGAAGTGTGCGTTCCAGAACGAGGTGGGCACCTGCTCGGCCTTGTGCCAGAAATCCACCGGCTGGTAGTAGATTAACACCGGCTTCTCGCCCGGCGCGTAGACGATGAAGCAGTGCGGATGCTCGGTCAGCGGCAGCCAGTATTTGAAGTGCGGGTTCACCTTGAACGGGTAGGGCATGTCATCGAGGTACTGCATGTGCGGCGTGCCCGAGGCGATGACCACGCCGTCGAAGCCGGCAGTTGCCAGTACCTGGTCGAACAGGGCGCGCACGCGATGCAGATGGTCGGCATAGCTGGCGGCGAGATGGTCTGACATGGGGCGCTCCCGTTACCGTCGTTGCGCTGGGGCCTCCTATTGTACCGGGCGCGACTGGCCGGCGGAAACGCGCTTGTCGACAACGCCCCGCCTCGCTAGGCTGGAGCCTTCCACCCAGTGAGGAAGCATGTATGGCCAGAGGTTCCTGCCGGTGCGGTGCCGTGGGCTTCGAAGTGCGGATGCCCACCCTTTGGTGCGCGCATTGCCACTGTACCCAGTGCCGACGTTCGCACGGTGCGGCTTTCGTCACCTGGTTCGGTATCGCTGAAGATCAGTTCCGACTGGACGGCGACGGCGCAACACTGCGCTGGTATCAGTCTTCGCCCGAAGCACAGCGGGGATTCTGCAGCCAGTGCGGCACGCCGATGCTGTTCCGTTCGAGCCGCTGGCCGGGCGAGATGCACGTGGCTCTCGCGGTGATGGACGAGCCCATCGACCGTGCGCCGCAGGCGCATGTATTCCACGACACGCACGTGGACTGGATGACGCTGGGCGACGATCTCCCGCGCAAACCCTGAGGCGGGCGCCGCTTGCAGGTATAATCGCGGCTCGCCCCTATCCGGCCCATCGGCCGCGACAACCGAGGAATTCCATGATCGGAAAACTGATCGCGCTCCTGGCGGGCTTCGTCATCTCCACGATCAGCGCGATGGGTTATGGCGGCATCGTGCTGTTGATGGCGATCGAGAGCGCCTGTATCCCACTGCCTTCCGAGATCATCATGCCGTTCTCCGGCTATCTGGTCTCGCGTGGCGAGATGAACCTCTGGTACGTGGCGCTGGCCGGCGCCGTGGGCAACGTGCTCGGCTCGATCGTCGCGTATTACGCCGGCCTGTGGGGCGGACGCCGCCTGATCGAGCGCTACGGGCGTTATGTGCTGATCTCGCACCACGATCTGGACATCGCCGATCGCTGGTTCGAGCGCCACGGCGAGATCTCGATCCTGATCGCGCGGATGCTGCCGGTGATCCGCACGTTCATCGCCTTCCCGGCCGGGATCGCGCGCATGAACCTGGTGCGCTTCTCGGCGTTCACCTTCGTGGGTTCGTTCGGCTGGTCGCTGATGCTGGCCTGGGTCGGCCTGCGCATGGGCGAATCGTGGGATACGCTGGGGCAGTATTTCCACAAATTCGATTTCGTGATCGGGGTGTTGCTGGTGGCCGGCGCGGTCTGGCACGTGCGCCGGCACCTGAAGAACATCCGCCGCTGAGCGCGGCGGACCACCTCAGTCCATCAGTTCGCCGAGATCCGCCCCGCCGGGAAGATCGGCTGGTGGCATGCCGTTACGGAACAGCCGTGCCGGCAGTTTGCCCAGCAGCCGGGCGCCGTCGCCTTCCACCCTCACCGCACTCCCTTCGCGCAGGCCGAGTACCGTTACCTGTGGATTCGCGATCAGGAACTCGGCGATCCGATCGTCACGCGTCTCGCCCTGATGACCGGGCGGATGAGCGTCGGTGTAATGCGGATTGATCTGGAACGGCACCAGACCGAGAGCCTGAAAATCGGCCGGCTCGACGATGGGCATGTCGTTGGTGGTGCGGATGGTGGGGCAGGCCATGTTGGAGCCGGCACTCCAGCCGAGATAGGGCAGGCCGCCGAGCACGCGTTCGCGGATGGCTTCCAACAGCCCCGTGCGCTGCAGTTCACGCAGTAACTGGAACGAGTTGCCGCCGCCGACCATCACCGCATCGGCATCCGCCAGCGCTTCTGTCGGCGCACGATCCGCGGCCACGATCTCCACTGTATAGCCCCACGGTTCGAGCTGGGAACGCGCCCGCTCGAGATATTCCCGGTAGCTGATGGTCACGGCGGCGAAGGGCACGAACACGATACGGCGCCGTTCCCTGCCCAGAAAGTCGCAGATGAAATCACGTGCATGTTCCAGCGGCGCGGTGCCGTCAGTACGCGAACTGCTGAGCAGCAGTAGTTGTTTCATGTACGGGCTTCCGTGCTTGTCAGTTTCGGTTCAATGCGCGACGCGGGTGTTGCCATTGAGGTAGAGCACACGCACGCGATCGCCCACTTTGAACGTCTCGTCTTTCGATGCCTGCTGGACCACCGCGAAAGTGCGGCCGTCGTCGGTCTTGACCGTGATCTCCACACCCTGGGCGCGCGTGCCGGCTTCCTCCGCCGCGGTGCCGGCGATGCCGCCGACGATCGCGCCGACCGCGGTGGCGATCTGCTGGCCCTTGCCTTCGCCCGCGCTGCTACCGGCGATGCCGCCGATGACCGCGCCGGCTACCGAGCCGACGCCGGACTTGCTGCCCTCGATGACCACCGGGCGCACATATTCGACGGTCGCGAATTCGACCTGTTGCACGGCTCGCGCATCGGCCCGCGAATAGGTCTCGCCGGACAGATTCGAAGCGCAGCCTGTCGCGAGGATCGCGAGCAGGGCCACGGACGCGATAGAGATGGTTCTGGACATGCTAGCCTACTCCGGGGCCGGGGCGGGGATTCCCGGCAAAAGTGAATATCGATGTTACCAGAGACCGGAACGGCCCGGGAAAGTTCGCCGCCGCGGTCGAGGAGAATATGCAGCCATGAATACGTCTGCGGTGGAGATCAGACAAGCGGGAACCGGCGATCTGGAAGCGCTGGTGCCGCTTTTTGACGCCTATCGCCAGTTCTATGCCCAGGTCGCGGATGCGAGTGCGGCGCGGGCATTCCTGCGCACGCGTTTCGAGCGTGGGGATTCGTTCGTTCTTATCGCCTGGCGCGACGGCGAAGCGCTTGGCTTCACCCAGCTGTATCCGTTCCCGTCTTCCGTACGCGGCGCCGAGCAGTTCGTGCTGAACGATCTGTTCGTGTGGCCGGCGGTGCGGGGCGGCGGTGTCGCGACCCGTCTGCTCGAAGCCGCGCGCGACTTTGCCGCCAGGCGGGGTGCGGTGCGCTTGCTACTCGAGACCGGTGAAGACAATCCGGCGCAACACCTGTATGAACGTCTGGGCTACGTGCGCGAGACCGGCTTTCTCCACTACGCACTCGCTCTGTGAGGCCGGCCGGCTGCCTTGGCGCCGGCGCAACACTTGTCATCCCCACCGGGCTTGGGTAGCTTGCCAGGCAACAACAAGAAATCCGGCCGGCCTTTGCGGGTGCTCCGGAACCGCCATCACTGCAATGGGGGCACAGCCATGCGCACTCAGATTCTCGTCGTGATCGTACTCGGCTTTCTGCTTCTGGCGGCAGGGTCTGGTGTCGCCCATGCCGCCTCCACCGGAGCGATTGGCGCAAGCGCACCGGCGGGCACGCAGGGCAGGTTTGACCCGCAGGCGGCAACGCAGGCCTATCTGGCCGAGATGACGACAGCGCAGAAGCAGCGCTCGGACGCCTACTTCGAGGGCGGATACTGGCTGCAGCTGTGGAATTTCGTGTATGGCATCGGCATGGCCGCGCTGTTGCTGTTTACGCGGCTTTCCGCACGCATGCGCGATCTTGCGGAGCGCATCACGCGCCGACGCTGGCTGCAGTCTGCGCTCTACGCGGTGGGATATATCGTCTTCATCAGCGTGGTCAGCCTGCCGCTCTCGATCTATGCCGATTACCTGCGCGAGCATGCCTACGGACTTTCCAACCTCAGTCTTGGTGGCTGGTTCATCGAGCAGGGCAAGGGACTGATCATCGGGCTGATCTTCGGCGCGATCGCAATCACCGCGATCTTCGCGATCATCCGCCGCTTCCCGCGCCGCTGGTGGCTTCTGGGTGCGGGCTTCGCGGTGGCGTTTGCCGCGTTCAGCATGATCATTGCGCCGGTCTACCTGGAGCCGGTGTTCAATCATTTCAAATCGCTGCCGTCCGGTCCGGTGCGTTCCGCGGTGGTCTCGCTCGCACGCGCCAACGGCGTGCCGGCGGACAACATCTATGAGTACGACGCATCCAGGCAGAGCAACCGCATCAGCGCGCATGTAAGCGGATTTCTGGGCACCACGCAGATCAGCTTGAACGACAACCTGCTCAAGCGTGCCGACTTGCACGAGATCCGTGCGGTGATGGCGCACGAGATCGGCCACTACGTGCTGCATCATGCCGCCAAGGGGTTGCTAGCTTTCGGTCTGGTATTGGTGGGCGCCTTCGCGTTCGTGAGCTGGGCGATGGGCGCGCTCCTGCGGCGCTGGGGCGATTACTGGGCGGTGCGTGGAGTCGAGGATGTGGCGGCATTGCCGCTGCTCGCTGCCGTGTTCTCGGCCTTCATGTTCGTGATGACACCGGTCACCAACACCATCTCGCGGACGATGGAGGCCGAGGCGGATATCTTCGGACTCAACGCGGCCCGCGAGCCGGACGGGTTCGCGCGGGCCGCGCTCTCACTCAGCGAATATCGCAAGATGTCGCCGGGGCCGGTCGAGGAGATCGTCTTCTATGACCATCCGAGCGGGCGTGATCGCATCCTGATGGCGATGCGCTGGAAGGCGGAGCACCTGCCGGCATGCGACGGCGGCAGTCCGGCGCCGGACGCGGCGAAACCGTGATGGCCATGCGCAGGGTGTCTTGGGTCGCGCGTCTTCTGTTGGGTGTGATGCTGGCCGGTGCCGTGGGCACGGCGAGCGCCGAAGGAGGAACGATGTCTGAGCAAGCGAGCCTGGACGCCACCATGGCGGGGCGCTTCGCGGAGCTGGCACTGGCCTGCGTGCACCGCGAGTATCCCAACCACGTGATGCTCTGGCTGAACAGCGACGCCGACGCGCAGCCGCCACGCAAGCTGCATCCGGCGTTCTATGGCTGCCTTGACTGGCACTCCTCGGTGCATGGGCACTGGCTGCTGGTGCGCCTGCTGGAACGCTTTCCCGATGCGCCGTTCGCCGCGCGCGCCCGAAAGGCTCTGGGCCAGAGCCTCACCACGCAGAACATCGCCGGCGAGGTGGCCTATTTCCAGGCCCTGGGCGGGTGAGCTTCGAACGCCCCTATGGCCTGGCCTGGTTGCTCGCGCTCGATCAGGAACTCGAGGGCTGGGACGACCCCGACGCCCGGCGGTGGGCATCGAGCCTGGCGCCGTTACGCGACGTGGTGGTGGCGCGCATCGAAAGCTGGCTGCCCAAGCTCGGGCACCCCATCCGCATCGGCGAACATGCGCAGACTGCATTCGCCTTCGGGCTGATCCTGGACTGGGCTCGTGCTACCGGCGATGCGCGCATGATCAAGCTCGTGACCGGGCGCAGTCGCATGTTCTACGCCGATGATCGCGATTGCCCGCTCGCCTACGAACCGTCAGGCCAGGATTTTCTCTCGCCGTGTCTGGGCGAGGCCGATCTCATGCGCCGGGTGATGGAGCCGGCAGAATACGCCCGCTGGCTGAGTGCCTTCCTGCCGCAGATCCCGGCCGATGGCAACGCCACATGGCTCAAGCCCGCGGTCTCGCCGGATCCGTCGGATCCCAAGCTCGCGCACCTCGATGGGTTGAATCTGAGTCGGGCGTGGATGCTGGAGGGGATAGCGGCGGGCCTGCCCGCGAGCGACAAGCGCCGCGCGGCGCTGCTTGCGGCGGCTCAGGCGCATGCGCAGGCGGGGCTGGCATCGGTGACCGGCGCGCACTACGAAGGCGGTCACTGGCTGGGCAGTTTCGCGACCTACCTCATGACCGGTCGCGGCCTGCCGGGGGCGTCATAAGGGGTCGGATTCGATCCGCAACCACACCACTTTCCAGTTCTGATGTTGGGCGATCCATGAATCCAGCGCTGCGACCTGGTCGCTGCAGGGCAGGCACCAATCGGCGTAGTAGGTGATCAGCGTGAAGTCGGCTACCGGCAGATGCGCGGCATCGAATGGCCCGCCGGCGCGGGTGCTCACATCGGCAGTCGCCTTGACCAGGGTGGAGCCCTTGGCAAGCGGCCGCGGGTGAGTCGTCGCCGCTTCCAGGCGGTCGAGCGTGTCGCTCTTGAAACCCTTGGCACGGAAGATCTCGCGCCCCTGCGTATCGAATACGCGCAGTTCCGGCAGCGTGATCCCGCCATGCCCCTGTGCCTTCTGCGCGACGGCATGCGCGGCGAGGCGCAACTGGAAGATGTTCGCGTTGGCAGGGCCCAGATCGGAACTGGCGGCGGCGCTGCCGGCAGCGGTCAGGGCGAGGATAAACAACAGGGAACGCAGGTGCGGCATGGCAGCTCCAGTGGCCGGGATTCGGCGAGGTCAGC
>CAVUBB010000024.1:0-159158 GCA_963739695.1 uncultured Pseudomonadota bacterium
GATAGTCCATCCACTGGCCGGCGAGGATGCCAGCATCGTCCATCGCTTCGCTGCCGCCGTCCGAATGACACTTCTCGCACTCGCCGTTGTGCAGCTTCTTGCCTTCGGCGGCCTTGGCGGCATCGAAGGGCTGTTTGGCGGCCACGAAGGTCTGGTTCTCGAAGTATCCGGTCACGGCGGTGACATCGTCCTTGCTGAGCTTTTTGGCGATATCACACATGTCCGTCTCGGGACGTGAGGTGTCGCCGCTCTTGTACTTGGTCTTGGGGCAGGGCCGCTCGCCTTTCTTGTAGGCTTCGAGCTGCCCCTCGAGGTAGTAAGCAGACATGCCGGCGATAGTCGGAACGTCCTCGTGGGTGCTTACGCCGCCAGCGCCGTGGCAATCGGCGCAGCTTTGCGCGGCCGCGGGAACATCGGTTCCCGCCGCCAGGCCAGTCTGGGCGACCAGTGCGAGCGCGGCAGCGAGTAGGCTGGCGATGAGGGCTTTGTTCATGGTGTTTCCCCTTCCGTGTTGCGGGCCGCCAGCGCACGATGCGCGGGCGCGGCCGAGGGTGGCTCCCGGGATGTAAAAGTATCACGGACCCAAGCCCAGCTTAGTTGACCTATGTCAACGCTGCATGACTTGCGTGGTGTTTTCATAGACAACGCCAAAGAAGGCCGCCAATCCATGCCCGCGGCCATGACGGCGATCAAGGGAGGATAGGGGTATGTTCAAGGAAATTTCAGGCTTACGAGGGCTGCTGTGGGTCGTGCTCCTGGGCACGGCGCTCGCACTCGTAGGGTGTGGCAGCTCAGGCGATCAGGGCCCCGCGGGCCCCGTCGGTGCGACCGGGCCAACCGGGCCTTCCGGTCCTCCGGGCACGGTGGTGCGCGAACAGGCTACCGCGATCACTCTCACGATCACCGGCGCTACGTTTGGTTCCACATCAACCATCGATTTCACCGCAGTCGATCAGAGCGGTATCCCCTACGCTGGCATTCCTGCGAGCGCGCTGGAAGTCATGGTTGCCAAGCTGGTACCGGGAACCAACGGTGATACCGACCACTGGCAGAGCTATATCAATGTTACCCAGACGCCGTCGGGCGTGGGTCCCGGGACCACCGATACCGTGCATGCCAACCGCGACAGCGGCGGCACGCTGGTGGACAACGGCGACGGTACCTACGTCTACACGCTCGGATTCGACATCACCAATGTCACCGATCCGATTACCGTGACGTATGAACCGGCGCTGACTACCCGCATCGCCATGGATATAAGGTCGGATTCGCTGCCGGAAGCCAACAACGCTATCTACGACTTCCAGCCCTCGACGGGCGATACCGCGTCGATTCCGGACCGGGTGATGGTCGAGACCGCTTCGTGTAACGAGTGTCATTCCAAACTGGCACTCCACGGTGGTCCGCGCACGGACGTGCGTCTGTGCGTCACCTGCCACAACCCGGGTAGTACCGAGGCCAACAGCGGCAATACGCTCGACTTCCGAGTGATGATCCACAAGATCCACCGGGGTGAGAATCTGCCGAGCGTCGTTGCGGGTACGCCCTACGTCATCTACGGCTACCATGACAGTGTGACCGATTTCTCGGATGTCGTGTTCCCGCAGGATGTGCGTAACTGCACCAAGTGTCACGATCCGGCGGACACGAACACCCCGCAGGCATCCAACTTCGAGGACGATCCCTCGATCCAGGCCTGTGGCGCCTGCCACGATGACGTGGACTTCGCCCAGGGCGCGGCTGGCGGCCATCCCGGCGGCGTCGTGACCGACAACAGCTCGTGCACGGTCTGCCATGCGGACGGCCGCATCGCGGGCAGCGTCGAGCAGAGTCATGAGATCCCGGGCAAACTGGCTGCAGCGAAGTTCCAGTACAACATCATCAGCATCACCAATACTGGCCCGGGTCAGCAGCCGACGATCAAGTATTCGGTTACCGATCCGACCAATAACGATGCACCGTATGATATGGCAACGGACCCGGCATTCCTCCAGACCGCGGGCCATGGCGCAACCAGCCTGAGACTGGATATCGCCTGGAGCACGACGGACTACACCAACAAGGGTTCGAACAGCGAACCGGCGATGCCGTATCAGCTCGATGCCACCACGGGCACTGCGAACGGTGACGGTACTTACACCATCACCTCGCCTGATGCGATCCCGGCCGATGCCGTGGGTTCCGGCGAAGTGGCCTTCGAAGGTCACCCGGCCGGCGACTACGACGGCGACGGCGTGTACTCCGATCGCGTGCCGGTAACCGGTGTGACCAAGTACTTCGCCATCACCGACTCGACACCGGTTCCGCGGCGTGAAGTGGTGGATGTTACCAAGTGCGAGAAGTGCCACGGCACCAACGACGGCCTCTCGCTGCACGGCAACAACCGTACCGACAACACCGATCTGTGCGTGATCTGCCACAATCCGCGCAACGGCGACATCGCCATGCGCCCAGCAGACCCGGACGCCACGCCCAACGGCGTGAACACGGCAGCAGTCGATGGCCTGGAGACCCGACCCATAGACTTCAAGGTCATGATCCACTCCATCCACGGTGCGGATATGCGCGATCCTGCCGATCCGTTCATCGTCTACGGCTACGGCAGCAACTCGCATGACTTCTCGGGTGTCGGTTTCCCCGGCCTCCTGAACAAGTGCGATACCTGCCATGTCAACGACAGCTACGAGCCGCCGCTGGCCGACAACGTGCTGGGCACGACGGTGCAGTTCGGAGCGACCACGGGAGCGTCTGGTACCTTCGTTCCGGATACTGCGTCACTCCTCGACCAGTCTCTGGATAAAGTCATGACACCGACGGCGGCCGTGTGCTCGGGCTGCCATGACGGTACCCTGGCCAAGGCTCACATGGAGCAGAATGGCGCCAGCTTCGATACCATGCAGTCGTTGATCGACAACGGCACGGTGACCGAAGCCTGCGCGGTCTGCCATGGCGCCGGCAAGGTGGAGGACGTGCAGAAGGTCCACGGGCTCAGCAACTAAGCTGAGCCTGTGCCATCGACTCACGCAAGGGGAAGCATCATGCTGACTCAAGGGAGGAGAAGGGGAATCGGGGCGCTGGCCGGCATCGGCCTGGCGCTCTGCTTCCTCGCGGCGCCGGCGGCTTTCGCCGGCGCCGCGACAGGGAACGAAGCCTCCTCGCCGACTGCGGACATCCCGTATTCGCGCAAAGGGGCGGACACCTGTATCCGCTGTCACGATCAGGACTCCAAATATCCGGTGTTCTCGATCTTCAAGTCACCTCACGGCAATGTAGACGATCCGCGTACACCGTTCGCCAAATTGCAGTGCGAGACCTGTCACGGTCCCGGGGGTAACCACACCGCCAGGATCCATCCGGGCGAGCAGCGCCCGCCGATCCCGTACTTCGCACCGAATTCACCGGCAACGGTGAAGCAGTCGAATGCAGTGTGTCTGTCCTGTCACACGGGTGACAAGCAGTTCACGGCCTGGCACGGCAGCGTGCATCAGCGCGAAGACCTCGCCTGTGTGAGTTGCCATACGATCCATGCCACTCACGATCCGATCCTCACCAAGGCCGAGCAGCCCCAGGTGTGTGTGAAATGCCATAAGGATATCCGCAACGATATCCACAAGGCGTCCACGCATCCGCTGCGCTACGGCAAGATGGCGTGCACCGATTGCCATCAGCCGCATGGCTCGATGAACCCGGACCTGCTCGCCAAGCCGACGGTGAACGAGACCTGCTATACCTGCCATGCAGACAAGCGCGGCCCGTTCCTCTGGGAGCACGAGCCGGTGGCAGAGGATTGCACGCTGTGTCATTCGCCGCACGGATCGAACCGCAAGGCGATGCTGCGCCAGCAGCCGCCGCTGCTATGTCAGTCGTGCCATTCGCCGGCAGGGCATCCGAGCATCGCGCGTACTGGCGTAGGTCTGCCGGGGGCGAACCCATCGGTGTTCCTGCTCCAGGGCAGCTGCATGAACTGTCATTCGCAGATACACGGTTCCAATAACCCGTCCGGCGCGGAACTCAACCGCTGACGGATGTGGAGGGCTAAGGGAGAGCCATCGTGAGCAAGAACAAATTACCGCTCGCACTCCTCTGCGCCAGTGTCATCGTCGCTCCGGCCGTCGCGGCCGGAGCGGATGATGCGGGCGCGAAGGTCGATACTTCGAACTGGCCATGCCGCTATTGCGTATTTCCCAGCGGCTGGTATGGCGACGTGGATTTCGGTGCCGGCTACGTCAGCGACGATTCGGCCAAGTTCGGCGACTTCACCGGGTTGGACAAGCAGGGCATCTACCCGGCGCTCGACGTCAACGCGCACTGGCGGGGAAAAGACGCCAACTATTACGACATCACCGGTTCCGATCTCGGTCTTGACGGGCGCTCGCTCGCGATCGAGAAAGGCAAGCAGGGCACTTACGCGGTCAGTCTAACCTACGACCGCACACCGCACATGACTTACGACACCGCGCGCACGCCGTTTGCCGGTGTGGGCAGCTCCCGTCTCACCCTGCCTGCGGGCTGGGTACCGGGCGCCACGCCCGCCACCATGAGCGGCCTCGGCGCGGCGCTGCATGCCACCGACCTGCGTACCGATCGCGAGGCGGTGGGACTGGGTATCAAATTCATCCAGTCCGATCACTGGAAGTACGATGCCAGGTTCCGCCACGAGACTCGCGACGGCACCGAGATGATGGGCGCGAGTTTCCTGCTCACTTCCAGCATCGTGCCGGCACCGGTCGATTACACCACCAACCAGGTGGAAGCCTCGGCCACCTATTCGGCCGGCAAGCTGCAGGCCAGCTTCGGCTATTACGGTTCCTATTTCCGCAACGCGGACGGCTCCCTGATCTGGGATAACCCGTTCGTACCCTATGTGCCGGGAGCCGACGTCGGGCAGCTCACACTCGCTCCGGACAACAACTTCCATCAGTTGCAGGCGGCGGCGTCATACCGCCTGGGCGACAGCACCTGGGCCAGCGGCAGTCTGGCAGTCGGGCGTCTGACCCAGGATCAGAATTTCGATGCCTCCACCGTCAACTCGAACCTGTCGGTAGCGACGCTGCCGCGTTCGAACCTTGATGGCAACGTGCGCACCGTGAACGCACGCGGACGTATCTCCAGCAGCCTGACTTCCAAGCTGCAGGTGGACGGCAACTACAGCTACGATCAGCGCGACAACCGCACGCCTCAGGCTTCCTACCAGCAGGTGGGTACCGACGTGTACGTGGGCGGATACCGCACCAATATGCCGTACAGCTTCAGCCATAACCGGCTGGGCCTGGATGCCGACTATCGACTCGACGGCGGCACTCATCTTGCGGCTGGCTACGACCACGAGACCCGGCTCTACAGCTATCTCGGGGTCGACAACGCCCATATCGGCACCAAGTGGGCCGAGATCCGCAGCATCCTGCCGCACGATCTCAGTCTGCGTCTGAAGTACAGCAGCGAGTCACGCAACGTGAATGGAGACCGGGTGCTCTCGCCGGACAGCCTGGTGCAGAATCCTCTCCTGCGTCAGTACAACCTGGCAGACCGCGACCGGCACGCCGCGCGGCTCTCGCTGGACTTCTCGCCGACTGACACCATCGGGCTCGGCCTGAACGCGCAGTACGCCAACGACGACTATTTCCACTCGGATATCGGCCTGAGCAGCGGCAACCAGAAGCTCTATTCGCTGGATGCCTCCTACATGCCCACCGATTCGGTGAACCTGCACGCCTTCGCTTCCTGGGAGGCCCTGCAGTCGGACATGTGGAACAGTCAGACCTTCTCGGTGCCGGATTGGAGCGCGCATCAGGAAGACGTCACCCGCAACGCGGGCTTCGGCGCCGAGCTACCGAAGATCATCGGCAAGCTGGATCTGGGGCTGGATTTCACCTACTCGGTATCGCGCGGGAGCATCGACATGCGCCTGCCGGTAGCGGTGCCGCAGCTGCCCGATCTGCTTACCCGGCTCTACAGCACGCGGGTCTATGGCAGCTACCCGGTCTCGCAGGCCTTCACCCTGAAGGCCGAATACTGGATCGAGAGCTACCATTCCGACGACTGGAGCGTGGACGGAGTCGCGTCCGACACCATCTCGAATCTCCTTTCCATGGGCATCCAGAGCCCGGATTACGTGGTCAGAGCGGTGGTGGTGAGCGTGCAGTACCGGCTCTAGCCGGCTGGAGGCAAGCCCGAGCGACCCAGGCCCGCCGCCCCCGGCGGGCCTTTTCTTTGATCCCGAAGCTCACCGGCGCGCAAGCGCCTTAGAACTGATCCAGGTCAAGGTAGCCCCCTCTTGCATCTGGCCTAATAAGACCCATCAGCGGGCAGAACGCCGCAGGGAGTCTTGAAGATGCACGAGAACGAAAGCAAGAGCCGCCGCCGCAAGGAGATGCTGGTCATCGGGCTTGCCGGTCTGGCGGGTGGGGCGGCTGAAGTCGCCTGGATGAGTCTTTTCGCGGGGATCCAGCATGCCGACGGCCTGGCCATCGCAGGCCAGATCACCGCCAGCTTCATCCCTGGCAGTGCACATGCGGCCTGGGCCGCCGCCGCCGGCTTGCTGATCCATTTCGCGCTCTCCATCGTCCTCGCCGGCGCCTTCGCGACGCTGGCCTGGAAGCCCCTGCTCAGATACGCCGGTCGGGGCGGTCTGATCATCGGCGGGCTGACCGCGCTGACGGTGGTGTGGGCGATCAACTTCTTCGTCCTGCTGCCCGTGATCAATCCGGCTTTCGTGGCTCTGGTGCCACTGCCGGCGGCCTTTATCTCGAAGATATTGTTCGGTGTGGCGATGAGTCTGGTGCTGGCCGATCCGGTGAGCACGCGGCACTTCTACGCGGCCGAGACGCGGAGCCGGCAAGCCGTCTCCGTCTAAGTTTTCCTCCTGGCGCCCCTCGCGGCGGCTGATCGGCCCTTCGGGCTGGCAGCCGCCGCTTCCCTTTGTGTGACTCGCACTCAGCGGTGGCGGAATCTCAGCAGCTGCAGCGCGAACAGCGCCATGGCCGCTCCGAAGATGACGATGCCCAGCGCGCCCAGCATCACCTGTCCGCGCGCCAGCAGATGCACGCCGATCAGGGTCAGCACGGCGAAGACGAATACCAGGATGGTGAGCGAGCCGGCTCCCTGGCCCCGTGCCCGCCGTTGCAGTTTCTCGGCCTGCGAGAGCGAGACTACGATATCGGCTTCGGGCAGGCCGCTGCCGAGTCTGCGCAACAGCAGCGGACTCAAAATCACGAACGCCGGCAGGGTGAACGCCAGATTGGCGGTCAGGCCAAAGCGCAGTTGCACCAGCAGCATGGCGGCGACAAACACCGCATAGAACAGCGTGAGGGCGTTGTGGATGCGCCGCGCCTGGGCGGGTGTGACCGCATACCAGTGGCGCCAGCCGCGGAAGTAGAGTTGCTCGGAACTGTCGGTATGGAAGTGGTGTGAGGTCAGGCCTCTCATGAGGAGGCGGCCCTCCGCGGCGCCGGCAAGTCGGCCGGAAGTCTTTTCTAGCGCCAATCCGCGACTGGTTCAAGTTTTGCGCCGCTCAGCGCGTGTCCGTGCTCTCGAGATACTGCACTGTGAACAGCCGTTCCGCGTCGGTCCACAGCTGGCGGACCGTGAAGCCGGCCCGCGCCGCCAGGGCCGAGAATTCCTCGGGGCGGTATTTGTAGCTGTTCTCGGTATGGATGTACTCGCCGGCGCGAAAGTGAAAAGTCTCGCCCGCCACATGCACTTGCTGCGCGCACTCGCTCACCAGGTGCATCTCGATACGGCCGAGCGCATCGTTCCAGACTGCGCGGTGATGGAACTTATCCGGATCGAAGTCCGCGCCCATCTCGCGATTGAGCCGCACCAGCACGTTGGTGTTGAAACGCGCGGTGACGCCGGCCGCATCGTCATAGGCGCGTTCGAGTATCTGCGGGCTCTTGCGCACGTCCACGCCGATGATCAGTCCGCCGCCGGGGCCGGCCAGCGCGCGCATCTGCTTTAGCAGATCCAGCGCATCGGCAGGCTCGAAGTTGCCGATGGTCGAGCCCGGGAAGAACAGCACTCGGCGCCGCGCCCGGCGGGCGGGCGTGGGTAGCGCAAAATTCGCGGTGAAATCGGCGCATACCGGCAGGATCTCGATATGCGGATAATCTTCGGCAAGGGCTTCGGCGCTCGCCAGCAAGTGCTCGCGCGATATCTCCACCGGCACGTAGGCCACCGGATCGGTGAGCCGGTCGAGCAGATGGCGCACTTTCACGCTGCTGCCGCTGCCGGGCTCCACCAGCAGCACCTCGGGGCCGATGGCTGCACAGATATCACCACCGTGCTGCTCGAGGATGGAGAGCTCGGTACGCGTCGGGTAATACTCCGGCAGTTCGCAGATCGCATCGAACAGCTGCGAACCCAGTTCGTCATAGAAATAGATCGACGAGATCCACTTCTGCTCCTGGCGCAGGCCGTCGAGCACGTCGCTGCGCTGATCCGCCCGCGAAGGATGGAAATCGTGCAGTTCGAGTTTTTCTGTGTTCTGTGTCGTCATGCGTCCTTCGCCAATCGGATGCCGGTGAATTGCCAGCGTGAATCCGGGTAGAAGAAATTCCGATAACTCGCTCTGATGTGCGTGGCCGGCGTGGCGCAGGAGCCCCCGCGCAGCACCAGCTGGTTGCACATGAACTTGCCGTTGTATTCGCCGATGGCGCCCGCCGGCGGCCGGTAGCCGGGATAGTTCACATACGGGCTCGCCGTCCATTCCCAGACATCGCCGAACATCTGCCTCAGGCCGGTGCCGGCACCGGCGCGCGGATGGAAAGCGCCCGCTTCCATCAGGTTGCCTTCCATCGGCAGTTCTCGGGCCGCCGTCTCCCATTCCGCCTCGGTCGCCAATCTCGCCCCGGCCCAGCGCGCGAACGCGTCGGCTTCGTAATAGCTCACGTGCACCACGGGCGCTGCCGGATCCAGTTCGCGCAATCCGCTCAGGGTGAACTCGGCCGCCAGCGACTGCTCCCAGTACAGCGGGCGCTGCCAGCCTTCGCGCTGGATCGTCGCCCAGCCGTCGGAGAGCCAGAGCTCCGGCGTGGAGTAACCGCCGGCGCGGATGAACTCCGCGAACTCGGCGTTCGAGACCGGTCTCGATGCCAGCTCATGCGCGGCCATATACACCGGGTGGCGCGGGAGTTCATTGTCGAAGCAAAAGCCCTCGCCCTGCATGCCTATCTCGATCAGACCGCCGGCGCGCGGGATAAATTTCATCATTTCGCCATCGCCCGGGTCCGGGGCAGCGAGTTCGCGCCAGGCCGGCATGAGCGGGTTCTGGGCGAACACATGCTTGATGTCGGTGAGCAGCAACTCCTGGTGCTGCTGTTCGTGGTTGGCGCCAAGCACCGTCAGGCGGGCGATGTCGGCATCGCCGGCGCGGCTTTCGAGCAGGCGGCGCATGGCCTCGTCCACATGCCCCCGGTAAGCCATGGTCTCGGCCACGGTCGGGCGCGAGAGCAGGCCGCGCTGCGGGCGCGGATGCATCCGGCCCACGGTGTAGTAATAGGAATTGAACAGATAACCGAACCGGGGGTGAAACACTTCATAGCCCGGCAGGTGCGGGGCGAGCAGGAAGTTCTCGAAAAACCAGCTGGTATGCGCCAGATGCCACTTTGCCGGGCTGACGTCCGGCATGGACTGGATCACATGATCTTCCGGCGTGAGCGTCCGGCACAGGTCCGCCGTGGTGGCGCGGACCCGGAGATAGAATTCCAGCAGCGCCGCGGGCTCATGCTGCGGGCTGCCCGCTTGCGCGGTTGCGTTCATAGGGAATTGCGTCTGGCTGCCTTGCGGATCGCCTAATCAGAGTAGCCTCGCCCTCAAGGAGGTGTCAAAAGCAGCCCCGCCGCCCCCTACCGCCATTGACTCCGCGGGCCCGGTCCGATTTAATAGCGGCCCTTCGGCCAGGTAGCGGGGTCGTGTAGCGACAAGGTAGGCAGGGGTTGGAAATCCCCTTCCAGTCCGCCCAGACTTCAGGCGCAGTAGTAATTAAGATCAGGTTTCCAAGGCCAGGTAGCGGGGTCGCGTAGCGACAAGGTAGGCAGGGGTTGAAAATCCCCTTCCAGTCCGCCCAGACTTCAGGCGAAGTAGTAATTAAGATCAGGTTTCCAAGGCCAGGTAGCGGGGTCGCGTAGCGACAAGGTAGGCAGGGGTTGAAAATCCCCTTCCAGTCCGCCCAGACTTCAGGCGAAGTAGTAATTAAAGTCAGGTTTCCAAGGCTAGGTAGCGGGGTCGCGTAGCGACAAGGTAGGCAGGGGTTGAAAATCCCCTTCCAGTCCACCCAGACTTCAGGCGAAGTAGTAATTAAGGTCAGGTTTCCAAGGCCAGGGAGCGGGGTCGTGTAGCGACAAGGTAGGCAGGGGTTGGAAATCCCCTTCCAGTCCGCCCAGACTTCAGGCGAAGTAGTAATTAAGATCAGGTTTCCAAGGCCAGGTAGCTCAGTTGGTAGAGCAGGGGATTGAAAATCCCCGTGTCGGCAGTTCGATTCTGTCCCTGGCCACCACTATTAAGTAATTGATTATTAAGTTAATCAGCAAAAACCGCGCAACTGCGCGGTTTTTTGTTTTTGGCCAAAAAATCGCTTAAGTAAGCGATTAGTGCGCAAAAAATGATCAATTGGGCGTTTTTTGTATTGTTTGGTCCCGTTTGAGTGCAATTTGCTGCACATACGCTGCACAGGAATTGACCCAAAGCCCTGGAAAATAGGCACGACACGGGGACTAATAATCCCCTTGTCTGGGTTCACCGTGCTGCAAATCGGGCTAGGGTGGGTCGGTCACGGATTGGGAATCTTGCGGACCGTAGATACGCTTTCAGGTAGACTGCGGAACGATGCGCGGGGAGGTTTCGATAGCTTAGGAGCTCCAAAATTCCTCAGGATATATTTGGGACTTCGAGGGTCTATAAGTGGCGACGCGGTGAAGTTGGCAGTAGGCAAACTTCATAACTAATTGATTTTGGGGTCTATTTTTGTTAACCTGTCAACCAAAATGAAGGCCCTTGCGTTTCTCGCGTTTCACCCCCAGAATTTAGGGGCGGGCAGTATCGGCAGTAAATCCGGACTTGCCCGCTTGATGTCTAGAACAGGTCCATATCCTTATGGGCCTAAAGGAGTAGTAACGATGAATAGGATGTTTGCTACGGCTCGCTATTTTGACGAAGTTCCGGGCTAACACTCTTTTCTCAAAAGTCTTCAGTGTCCGCCCTTAGCACCTCTTCCGCGCAAGCCGCCTCAAATGGCGGCTTGCTGCATTGGGGTGAGAGTCATCCTAGACTCGCTGCTACCATAAGCATAATTTCTATTGCCTGTATCCTTTGGTATGCGAATGATCATCTAAATGGCGGCCTTCCTCACTGGACCGTCAGCCACCCGGAAGCTTCAAGCATCATAGTTGCGGCCATCCTCGCTATCGCTGGCTGGTTTGTGAACTCCTCTCTCGCTCGGAAGCTTCAGCGGAAGCAGCTTGCCGTAGATATCATCTTCAAACTCAGAGAAAACTCTAAGTTCGTAGATCATACCGTCGAAATCTTCGATAAGTTCCATGCTCAGAAAGATTTCGACTGGAAGGGTCTTGCAACCAAGCGATTTAGTGGTGGTGCTTTCGCCGATGGAGATGAAGAGAAATTATGCAAAAGCCTTATAAATGTCCTTAATTTTTATGAGGCTGTGGCAATAGCGGCGCTAAATCGTGCTGCGGATATCAAGTTGCTTGAATGGTCTCAGCGTTTGATGGTGAGAACCATATACGCAAACGTGAAGCCATTTATTGAAGAGACGAGAAGAATTAAAGAAAGCCCGCACCCCTGGTGCAATTTTGAAAAGCTCGCCGGGGAATGGGCGGATGGGCAGAATCATGCAACGCCCACGCGCTAATTGCATTAGCAGTGAGCTCTATTCTCGAAGCCCGAAATTCCAGTCTATCGCGTAGGAAAATCCGTCCACGGACGGATATCTATTTCTCCTTTAGCGCCGCTTCATGATCCCAACCCCATACGACTGCTTTGTGACATTGAGAAAATAGCTTAAGCCACCACTCGCGGGTTCGCTCAGTTTTTTGCGCACCTGAGTCAAGAGCTATTTTCATTGCTAGGTCCAATGCCACCCTTTCTTTACAGTCCGAAATATGAACTTCATCACTCATCTCGTGTTCCCCTTTAGACGACTAAGTCTGCGCACCAGCGCCAAGATCCAGGTTTCCCTGCTCGAGAATGATTGGAATCTCGTGAACGGGAATGCGTCCGTTAGCAAATTCACGTAGAAGGCTGTCGTGGCTATATATCGCTTCGGCTCCTGCCGCGATTCCTGTTGCCACAATAAGGCAATCAGCTTTCATCTCTTCTCGTGTGGCTTGTATGCCATGTTCTAACGCATATTCTTGAACTTGGGGTCTTCTTTCGCGCCACAATTCGGCGAACTTCATAGCTGCAACTGTATCGAATGGTTGGATCTCAAATAGGCGAGCGAACAGATTGACGAAGAATTGGTGATCGGCCGGTTCGATAGCGCTAAGAAGCTCTGCAATTACTATGGCTGGCACGAGGATTCCTTTTCCCTCGTCAGTTAAAGACTGCACGAATCGTTTGGCACGATCTATCATCTCCTCTTGGCCGTCAGTCGCATCTTCTTTAACCCCCCAAATGATTATTTGAGTATCGAAGCAGACCTTCTCCATTAGTCGCTCTCCTTATCTCCGGTCCTCAGCCGCCGTGCGAACGCGGAGACATCGCGAACATCTCGGAAGTAACGACTCAGCTCTTTAGATGCTTTGCTAAATGCGTCTGATGGGGAGAGGTCCTCATATTCTTCGATCTTGGATACCGTAAATTCGCGCAGGGATAAGTCTTCTGGGTCCCATACCGCGTGTCCACTCAGCGATACGGTTTCATAGAGTCGGTGGCCTAGAGTGATCGCCATTTCCCGAGTGATCTCGCAGGGCACAGTTTTTGTCTTGGTTTCCAGCAAGACTTTTGGGGTTCGTCCGCCGACACGCAGTATTCGTCCGAAAATGGTGGTAGCTCCAGATAATTCGATCGGGTCTGGAATTACAGATGTAGTGGTGAGCGTGAATTGGATTCTCTCATCGAGCGCGCTCTGAAAAAGAGCAGATGCACTCTTATGGCGACGAGTGAAAGATGAGACTTTCTTCAGTGATTCCAGTGCGCTGTTAGGTAGCGAGGAGAGCTGCTCTTTTTCGAAAGCATCAGTAAGCATCTCAAAGTGCTTATGTGCTAATTCGCGCGTAGGAGATGAAAAGGAGAGTTCAAGACTGCCGTGCGAGATGGAACTTAATCCGACGATCAAATCTTCTTTGTGTTCGAGCATCCCACGGCTGTTTGCGAGCGAGCAGATGGTTTCTTCGATAGAAATGAGTAGCTCGCCCAGTTCGTGCGAACGAACCATTCCTGGAGCGATGCCCTTGCCGGTCACTTTGACGCGGAAGATCTTTTCTGGAAGCAAATGCGGCATAGCAACGTTAATCCTTTACGTTGTTGACTAAGTATGGCTGGCGACTTTGGGAAAGCAAGTCCGGGGTAGGTTTGCCTGGCTGCACGGAAAATTGGAGTGTTTCTGCTGCACATACGCTGCACAGGAAACCGATATGGGGATTTTTGTTCGTAACCCCATGAAACAAAAAGGGGTTTTCTGCTGCAAATAAGTAACCACTTAGATTGAAAATCCCCGTGTCGGCAGTTCGATTCTGTCCCTGGCCACCAAAATTCCGAAGGGCTCGCAGTTATCTGCGGGCCCTTTGCGTATCTCGAACCCGCGCTAGCTCTTCCGGGACAGAACCGAACTGCGGCAGTTAGATTGTGCCCTACATCCATGTAGGGCACCCCTACGGGGCCTCGCTGCGCGAGTCCAAAATCGCTCCCAGCGATTTTGTGTTCGGCCCGTCCCTGGGCCTCACCCCTTCGGGGCCTGACTGCGTCAGTCCAAAATCGCTCCCGGCGATTTTGTGCGCCCCTACATCCATGTAGGGCACCCCTACGGGGCCTCGCTGCGCCAGTCCAAAATCGCTCCCGGCGATTTTGTGCGCCCCTGCGTCCATGGAGGGCGCCCCTTCGGGGCCTGACTGCGTCAGTCCAAAATCGCTCCCGGCGATTTTGTCTGTCCCTGGCCAGCCAATCAAAAAAAGCCCCGGGCATTGCCGGGGCTTTTCTGTTTCGGTCTAGCGGGCGCCGCGCCGGGCCCCCGAGCCATTGCCCGATGGGTTGCCGCGCCTGTGCTTGGGTTTGCCGGGGCGGGCGTTGCCCTGCGGGCGGCTGCGTCCGCCGGCATGGCGCTTGGGCGCATTGCCATTGCCGCCGCGCGAGGAACCGCGTTGCTTGAAGATGGGTTCGGGCTTGCGGCTCAGATCCGGTTCGAAGCCTTCGATCACCTGGCTGGGGATGCGGCGTCCGAGCAGTTTTTCGATGCCGCCGACCAGCGAGCGCTCGTCCACGCACACCAGCGATACGGCTTCGCCTTCGCGCCCGGCGCGGCCGGTGCGGCCGATGCGGTGCACATAATCTTCCGGCACGTTGGGGATCTCGTAGTTCACAACGTGCGGCAGCTGATCGATATCGAGGCCGCGGGCGGCGATGTCGGTGGCGACCAGCACGCGGACTTTGCCGCGCTTGAAGTCGGCCAGTGCCTTGGTGCGTGCACTCTGGCTCTTGTTGCCGTGGATCGCGGCCGCGCTCAGGCCGTCCTTCTCGAGATGGGTCGCGAGACGGTTGGCGCCGTGCTTGGTACGCGTGAAGACCAGCACCTGGCGCCAGTTGCCGGAACCGATGAGGTAGGAGAGCAGCGCGGGCTTCTTCTCCTTGTCCACCGGATGGATCATCTGGCTGACGGTCTCGGCCGTGCTGTTGCGCGGCGCCACGTCGATGCGCACCGGCTGGTTGAGGATGCCCTGCGCGAGAGTCGCGATGTCATCGGAGAAGGTGGCCGAGAACATCAGGTTCTGGCGCTTCGCCGGCAACAGCGAGATGACACGGCGGATGTCGTTGATGAAGCCCATGTCGAGCATGCGGTCGGCTTCGTCCAGTACCAGCGTCTCTATGTTCGACAGGTCGATCGTGCGCTGACCCACGTGATCGAGCAGGCGGCCGGGAGTGGCCACGATGATGTCGGTTCCACGCCGGAGCTTGCTGATCTGCGGGTTGATGCTGACTCCGCCGAAGATGACGGTGCAGCGCAGATTGCTGTGCTTGCCGTAAGTCGCCACGCTGTCGGCGACCTGGGCGGCCAGTTCGCGCGTAGGCACCAGCACCAGCGCACGCGGGTCGCGGCGCTGCTGGGTCTCGCCCAGGCGTTGCAGCAGCGGCAGGGTGAAGCCGGCGGTCTTGCCGGTTCCGGTCTGCGCGGCGGCCATGACGTCCTTGCCCTCAAGTACGGCCGGGATTGCCTGGGCCTGGATGGGTGTGGGCGTGGTGTAGCCGGTTTCGGCCACGGCACGCAGCAGCGCGGCCGAAAGGCCGAGTTCTTCAAACTTCATCGATGTATGCTCCTGACTGCCTGCGCGTCGAGCGCGCCGGTCCAGGCGAGCCTGTATAAAAGGTTCGTCGGGTTTCGAGTCAGGCTTCGGGTAGGATGCGAAGAGGACCGCGAAAGGGCACAGACCGGTGTGTGCCGCGCGCAGTATAAGCGAAGCGGCGCCCGATTGATACGCGTTTGTCGCGGCGCGGGCGGCTCCCGGCCGCATGCCCTCAATGCAGCATATGCCCCACGCGGATGGGCACCGGAGCCACCAGGCGTTCGAAATCGCGGTAGGCCAGCTGCATGAGTTCGGTGTGCGAGCCGGCGTTGAAGCTGATGTGCTCGTTCTCGCACAGCAGGTCCGCCACAAACACTTCCATGCCATAGAGGCTGCCAAACGGCGGCATGGCACCAGGCTCGCATTCGGGGAAGATGTGCGCCAGTTCGGTCTCGTCCGCGATCGCGGCCTGGCGTGCGCCGGTAGCGCGTTTGAGCAGCCCGAGATCGATCATCATCGAGGCGGGCAGCACCACCATCGCCAGATGGTCGTCGAGCCTGACGATCACCGTCTTGGCGAATTCCTTGCCGCGGATATGGGTCGCTTGCGCCGTCTCCTGAGCGGTGACGGTGCGTTCGTGCTGGATTGTCTGGTAGCGCACCTGGCGCTCTTCGAGGAGTTCTTTCAAGCGTGCGAGTGTCATGGCCGCCTCCTGGCTCACGGTTGGCGATGGCCGCGGATGCGGCAGTTCCGCGGCTCCCAGGTAAAGTTAGTCGTCCGCGCTGATTTTGGGCATCCGTACTATCCGTCCTTGCTGGTGCGACGCAGCAATCGCGGGCGCATATTCCATTTGGTTCATATACCTCATTCGGGGCATACTCGGGTGCCCCCCAACCTGAAGGCGGCCCTTGCCGGGCTGCCTTGCGAGAGGAGAACCACGTGAGAAGCAGCTCCCTGAAAGCGCTTGGACTCATCGGCGGCCTGCTGGCCGGCACCGCTGCCGTCCAGGCCGACACGCCGCCCCCGGCGCCGAACCAGCCGGTGGTGCTGGAAGCCGCGCATCTGTTCGACGGCGCCTCCGGCAAACTCATGGATCACGGCATGGTCGTGATCGAAGGCAAGAAGATCGCGGCGGTGGGCCGCAACCTGAAAGTGCCTGCGGGCGCGAAGGTGATCGATCTTGGCAACGCCACGCTGATGCCGGGTTTCATCGACGCCCACGTGCATCTTTCCATGGAGATGCACGACAACTACTACAAGGATTTCTACCAGCAGATGTTCCGCTTCCCGGCGGAGCAGGCGCAGTACGCTGCGCTCTATGCCAAGCGCACGCTGGAAGCAGGTTTCACCACGGTGCGTAACGTGGGTGCCGAACAATATGTGTCGGTGGGCCTGCGCAATGCGATCAATGCCGGTGTCACCGAAGGCCCGCGCATCCTTACTGCCATCCACGCGATCGGCGCCACTGCCGGCCATGCCGACCAGGGCCCGTTCCCGCCCGACGAGGTCAAGCCGCTGGGTCCGATCGACGGTATCTGCAACGGCGTGGCCGAATGCCGGGCCGCGGTGCGCTACCAGATCAAATACGGCGCCGACGTGATCAAGTTCATGCCGTCCGGCGGGGTGCTCTCGGCTTCCGATCCGGTGGATGTGCCCGAACTCTCGCAGGCCGAGATGGACGCGATCGTCTCCGAGGCCCACGCCTGGCACCGCAAAGTCGCTGCGCATTGTCACGGCGATCTGGCCGCCAAGATGGCGATCAAGGCCGGCGTCGATTCCATCGAGCACGGCACCTTCCTCAAGGATGACACCCTGCGCCTGATGAAGAAGAAGGGCGTATATCTGGTGCCCACGCTCACTGCCGGTTGGTGGGTCGGCAAGAAGGCCGATACCTTCCCGCCGCAGATCGCCGCCAAGGCCCGCGCTGCCGCCGCGCAGATGCAGCTGATGTTCCAGCGCGCGGTGAAGATCGGCGTGCCCGTCGCCTTCGGTACCGATGCCGGGGTGGAGCCGCACGGCATCAACGCCGAAGAGTTCGAGCTGATGGTCAAGAACGGCTATACGCCGGCGCAGGCGCTGATGGCGGCCATGTCCAAAGGCGCCGACCTGCTCGGCGTATCCGACATCGCCGGCACGCTGGCCAAAGGCAAGTCGGCCGATGTGGTCGCGGTGAAGGGCGACCCGCTCCAAGACATCACTACCACCAAGCATCCGGTGTTCGTGATGAAAGAAGGTACGATCTACGTGGACAAGATCTGAGCGAACTTCCGTCCAGCGAGAAAGCCCCGGAAATCCGGGGCTTTCTTTTGTCTGGCAGGCAGGTTCCGCACACGAGCGGAGCCTGCCGTCTCAGTGCCGATGCGCTTCGCGTGTCCGCTGCACGTTGACCAGGTGCACGATGCCGCTGAGCTGTTCCGAGAGCAGGTCCAGCAGGTCGTCCACAGTGAAGATGCCCGCCAGTGTGCCATCCACATTGAGCACGGGTATCCGGCGTATGCCGTGGGAACGCATGGTGTCCAGGGTGTCTTCCAGGTCGTCGTCCACATCGGCGGTGATCAAGCGTCCGTCGGCGAACAACTCGCTCGCGCGCACGCTGTGCGGGTCCACGTCGAGTGCGACTACCTCCAGTGCGATATCGCGGTCGGTGACGATGCCCACAGGCACCTGGCGTCCTTTCTGGGCGCGTACCACCACCACGTCGCCGACATGGTGCTTGCGCATAAGTCTGGCCGCAGCCGCCGCCGACTCCACTTCGTCGATCACCACCACCGAGCGGGTGCATGCTTCGCCGATCTTCATGTTCAGCCTCCTAAACCCTTCCGGAATCCGGTTATCGGCAAAGTATGGTTTGCGGATTTCGGGCCTGCCTAGGCGGGGAAACACTGATGGCGAGGGGCGCCTTGACGAGCATCAAGGCGGGTATGGGCCAGGCACCCCACAATGCTGCCATCCGCTTTGCCGCGAATCTTTTCCGGAGGCCCCATGTCTGCCCGCAACAAGCGCTCATTGCCCCTGGTCTATTCCTGCTCCGGCTGTTCCAGCGCCGCCCAGCTGGCCAACAGCCTGGCCGTGCGCCTGGATCGGGCCGGTCACGCCGAGATGTCGTGCATCGCCGGGGTCGGCGGCGGGGTGCGTTCGCTGGTCCGCCGTGCGCGCGAAGGCCGGCCGATCGTCGCCATCGACGGCTGTCATCTACGTTGCGTGCGGGCCTGTCTGGCCCGGGAGGGGGTGAGTGCCGATGCCGAGCTGGTGTTGACCGAGGCGGGGGTCAAGAAGCGCTATCACACCGACTTCGACCGCGGCGACGAAGAACGGCTCTACGCAGAGCTGGTCACCCTGGCAGATTCCATGCACGGCCCCGCCGACCGGCCCGCAACGACCCCGCAAAAGCAGGATCGGCCCGCCTTGACCGATGTCAACGCGGAGCCGGAAATACAGGCCTAGACTGGCCGCTCCATCCGCACCGTCGCGAGGGGATCTCATGGAACTCGTCTGCCCTGCAGGAAATCTCCCATCCCTGAAGGCCGCGGTCGACAACGGGGCCGATGCTGTCTATGTCGGTTTCCGCGATCAGACCAACGCCCGCCATTTCCCGGGTCTGAACTTCACCGCCGCCGATATGGAAGACGGTATCAACTACGCGCACCGTCGCGGCACGAAGGTCTTTCTGGCGCTTAATACCTATCCACGTGCTTCGGGATGGCGGCGCTGGACCGATGCGGTGGATCTCGCCGCGGATATCGGCATCGACACGCTGATCATCGCGGATATGGGTATCCTCGGTTACGCTTCGGCGCGCTGGCCGGATCTGCCCCGCCACCTCTCGGTGCAGGGTTCGGCCACCAACCTGCAGTCGCTCAAGTTCTACCACGAAGAATTCGGTATCCGCCGCGCCGTCCTGCCGCGCGTGCTCTCGCTCGCCCAGGTGCGCCGGCTTGCCGAGCGCAGCCCTGTGGAACTGGAAGTGTTCGGTTTCGGCAGCCTGTGCATCATGGTGGAGGGGCGCTGCCAGCTTTCTTCCTATGTCACCGGCCAATCGCCCAACACCGGCGGTGCGTGTTCACCCGCCAAGTCGGTGCGCTGGAAGGAGACCGCTGACGGCGCGCTGGAATCGCGTCTGAACGGTGTGCTCATCGATCGCTTCGTCGAAGGCGAGAACGCCGGTTATCCCACCCTGTGCAAGGGCCGGTTCAATGTCGGCGGCGAACGCACCCACGCCCTGGAAGAACCCACCAGCCTGAATACTCTGGCCCTGCTGCCCGATCTCAAGCGAGCCGGCGTGGCCGCGGTGAAGATCGAGGGCCGCCAGCGCAGTCCATCGTATGTGGCCAGCGTCACCGGTGTCTGGCGCGAGGCTATCGATACCGTGGAGCGCGACCCCGATTCCTATGCCACGGCGGTGGACTGGGATCGTACCCTGGCCGCGCTTTCGGAAGGCAGTCAGACCACGCTCGGCGCGTACGACCGTCCGTGGCAGTGAAGGAGAAGCAGATGCGTCTGACGCTGGGGCCGGTACTGTATTACTGGCCACGTACCGCACTCGACGAGTTTTACGAACAAGCGGCCACCCTGCCCGTGGATGTGGTCTATCTCGGCGAGACGGTGTGTTCCAAGCGCCGCGCGCTGCGCACCGGCGAATGGATCGAGCTGGGCCGCGCGCTGGCCGCCGCGGGCCGCCAGGTGGTGATCTCCACGCTCACCCTGATCGAAGCCGAATCCGAGCTCGCCACGCTCAACCGGCTGTGCGAGAACGGCGAATTTCTGGTCGAGGCCAATGACATGGCGGCGGTACAGGCCATGCGCGAACGCAAGCTGCCGTTCGTGGGCGGCACGGCCCTCAACGTCTACAACATCTCGGCCCTCAAGCGGTTGCACGCTTGCGGCATGGTGCGCTGGGTGCCGCCCATCGAGATGGATGGCCGCAGCCTGGCGGAACTGCTCGAGCTGGCGGACGCGGCCGGCCTGCGGGGCACATTGGAGACCGAGGTATTCGTCTACGGGCGCCTGCCGCTGGCCTGGTCAGCACGGTGTTTTACCGCGCGGGCCCACCGGCTGCCCAAGGATGCGTGCGAGTTTGCCTGCCTGAACTATCCCCAGGGCCTGGCTCTGGACACCCAGGAAGGCGAAGCCTTCCTCACCATCAACGGCATCCAGACCCAATCGTCCGCGCCCTGCGACCTGCTCGGAGCCTGGCGCGAGATGCGTCAGATGGGTGTGGACCTTCTGCGTATCAGCCCCGAATGGCAGGCTACAGAAGCTGTCGTCGACCGCTATCGTGCCGCCCTGTCAGGGGAAGGCGTGGTGCCCGCGCAGGCTGGCAGCTGTGTCGGCTACTGGTACGGTGAAGCGGGGATGACCTCGGTGGGTATGGCCGACGCCTGATCAGTCCCCGTCTTCCGGCGCCAGCAATTTCTCCGCCGCGCGCAAGCCGTGGCGCAGCAGCGCCGGCAGGGCGTCGGGGTCCAGCGTGTCCAGCCAGTTCTTGAGATAAAGCCCCAGTTCGGTATCCCCCTCCATGGCCAGCCGGCGCTGGAAGAACAGCGTGTCGGGATCGGCGCGTCGGTTGGCGAGGGCGAGGAAGGTCGCGCTGCGCCCGCGGATACAGGCATCGGCTTCCTGATCTCTGGGTCCGAGCACGATACGGCCTGCCTCGACGCTGATGGGCCAGCGGATCGCCGCATCGCTCACCTCGATGGCCAGGCAACGGCCACTGAGGAAATCGAGCTCGCCGCGCCTGGCCGCCTCGCCGAAGAGATGGTTCAGGGCCTGCCCGACGATGACAGCCTGCGCCCGGAACGGGGCACGGCCGAGCAAGGGCAGGGCCCGCGCGGTGAGGTCGGCGAGGCTGGGAAGGCGCGGGCGCGCGGCCCGAGCGGCTGGGCTCATGGGCGGATCCTCCGAGAGTGATAGCGCAGCCTATCCCGTCCCCGGCCGTCGTGGCGTTGACCTGAGTCAAGGCCGGCGCGGGCGGCCGGTAGTAGGCTCCGCGACATACTCTAGGAGATCGTGTGACCTACCCAAGCGAAGCTCACCGCGGGCTGGACGAGGTGCTTGCCACCCTGCGCCGCCAGATCGACGGCGTAGACGGGCGCATCGTGCATCTGCTCGCGGCGCGCAAACGCCTGGTCGAAGAGATCCGCGCGGTCAAACTCAGTGCGGGCTTGCCGATCTATATGCCCGAGCGCGAAGCCGAACTCCTCGAGGCTCTGTGCGAGATCGCCATCCAGCGCGATCTCAACCCGGATTACGTCCGCGAACTGTTTCGGCGCATCATCGCCGAGACCCGGCCTCTGGCCGGTGCCCAGCCGCCGGCCGCGCCCGGCGAAGGCCTCGCCCACCTGTCCTGACCGGCCGCCGGTCGGTTTCTCCTTGCTATTCCGCAAAACTTGGGAATATATTCACTATAAAGTCGGAACCACGTCACAGAATGGTGGCGGGTTTTGGTCTTAGACTCATTCCATGCCGAAGCGGAGCCGTGACGCCTCGCGTTCAATTTCGTTCAAGGTGCGCCGGCTTGGCTCCGCGAAGGAGATCGCGCCATGGACACGTTTGCAACCTGGTTCAAGTCCGGCCCCTTCATGCCCCACGGTACCTGCTATCTGTGGACGCCGGGCCTGGTAGGGCTGCATGCCGGTTCCGATTCGCTGATCTTTCTGGCTTACATGGTCATCCCGGCAACCGTGTTCTATATCGTGCGCCGCCGGCACGATCTGCCGTTCAATTGGATCTTCATCCTGTTCGGAATCTTCATCGTCGCCTGCGGTTTCACGCATTTCATGGGTGCATGGAATATCTGGCACGCGGACTACTGGCTTTCCGGCGTGATCAAGTTCATTACCGCGGTGGCTTCCTGGGCGACGGCCATCTTGTTGATCCGACTCGTGCCCGACCTGCTCGCCATCCCCGCCCGGCGCGATCTCGAGCAGGCACATGCGCAACTGGCCCAGGCCTATGACGAACTCGAACAGTTCGCCTATGCGGTCTCGCATGACTTGCGCGCGCCGTTGCGCAGCGTGGAAGGCTACGGCCGCGCGCTGGAGGATTTCATGGCGAACGACCTCGACCCCAAGGCTCGTCATTACCTGCAACGCATGCGCACCGCGAGTCAGCGCATGAGCGGGCTCATCGACGATCTGCTGGAGCTGTCGCGCCATGGGCGCGAGCACATGACCTGGCAGGGGCTGGATGTGTCCGAGATCGCGGCGCAGGCAGCCGAAGATGCTCTCGCGGCACTGCCCGGGCGCGAGGTCACGATCGATATCCAGCCGGGGATGCGCGCCACGGGCGATCCCGGATTGGTTCGCGTCGTTTTCGACAACCTGCTGCGCAACGCGCTCAAGTTCTCGTCGGGGCGGGCGGATGCGCGGATCGAAGTCGGCGCCGACACCGCCGGCAGCGAGACCGTCTTCCACGTCGAAGATAACGGCGTCGGCTTCGATATGCGCTACGCCGACAAGCTTTTCGCCGTGTTCCAGCGTCTGCATCCGACGGCGGATTTTCCCGGCAACGGGGTCGGCCTGGCGACAGTGCAGCGCATCGTGCACCGTCATGGTGGCCGCATATGGGCGCGTAGCGAGGAAGGCGCAGGCTCGACTTTCTTCTTCACTCTCGATGCGAGTGGAGGTTGAGATGAGAAAACGTACATCTATCCTCCTGGTCGAGGACGATCCCGATGACGAGGAACTGACGATCCTCGCCTTCCGCCAGAGCAATATCGCCAATCGGATCGATGTGGTGCGCGACGGCCAGGCCGTGCTCGACTGGTTCGCAGCGGGTCAGTCCGGGCCCGAACTCCCGGCGGTGATCCTGCTCGACATCAAACTGCCCAAGATCGACGGCCTGGAAGTGTTGCGCCGGCTCCGTGACCAGCAACACACGCGGCGGATCCCGGTGGTCATGCTGACCTCTTCCCGTCAGCAGGAAGATCTGGTGCGCAGTTACGATCTGGGTGCGAACAGTTTCATCCGCAAGCCCGTGGATTTCGACAAATTCGTCGAGGCGGTGAAGCATCTGGAAGTCTACTGGCTGGTGCTGAACGAGACCCCGGACGAAGGAGGCGGATATGGATAGGCCGCTCAGAGTACTCATAGTCGAGGATTCGGAAAGCGATGCCGAGATCGACGTCATCGCTCTCGAGTCAGCCGGTCTGCGCGTGGACGCGACGCGTGTGGAGACCGAACCGGAATACCGCGCGGCGCTCGATGCCGAATCGATGCCCGACGTCATCCTGTCTGACCATTCCATGCCGACTTTCGACGCCATGCGCGCACTCGATATCCTGCGCGAGCGGGATGCCGATATCCCGTTCCTGATCGTGTCCGGGCAGATCGGCGAATACGCGGCTGTCGAGATCATGCGGGCCGGCGCCAGCGACTATGTGATGAAGGGCCGCCTCGCGCGTCTTGCACCGGCCGTGCGTCGTGAACTCGAAGAGGCCGCCAACCGGCGCGCGGCGCGCGCGGCGCGCGGCAAGCTGGCGGAGCACGAGCGCCAGCTCGAGACCCTGATGCAGAATCTGCCCGGCATGGTGTATCGGCTCTACCTCGCTGTCGACGGCTGGCGCTTCGCCTTTGCCAGCGATGGCGCGGCACTGGTCACCGGTCATGCTCCCGAGCAGCTCACGCGCGAATCCGGCATGCTCCTGGCGGATATGCTCGACCCCGGACACCAGGCCCAGGTACGCGACGACATCCTCACTTCGATCGAGGCCGGCGGCGGCTTCACGCTCGAGCACCGTATCCGCGCCGCCGATGGCGGCCAGCGCTGGGTCTGGAATCGCGGCACCGGAGTGTTCGCCGAAGATGGACGCCTGCTCTCGATCGAGGGATTCGCGGCCGACATCACCGCGCACAAGGCCGATCAGGCAAGGTTGCAGTACCTCGCGCATCACGATGTGCTCACCGGTCTCGCGAACCGGCCGCTGTTCGAGGACCATCTCGATCGCAGCCTCAGCCGGGCGCGCCGCTATGGCGGCACGGTCAGCC
This sequence comes from uncultured Pseudomonadota bacterium, assembly GCA_963739695.1. Taxonomy (GTDB): domain Bacteria; phylum Pseudomonadota; class Gammaproteobacteria; order Natronospirales; family CAVUBB01; genus CAVUBB01. The sequence continues at coordinate 24,434 of CAVUBB010000024.1, forward strand.
TGCTGTTCATCGATCTCGACAACTTCAAGGAGATCAACGATTCCTGGGGTCACGCCACGGGCGATCGTGTGCTGCAGGCCGTGGCCGAGCGCCTGGTAGGCTACAACCGCACCAGCGATCTCATCGCGCGTCTCGGCGGCGACGAGTTTGCCATCGTGCTCGACGGACGCGAGACCGCAGAGGACGCGGCCCAGTTTGCCCGCCGCCTGCTCGACGAGCTGGCGGAGCCGTTCACCGTGGACGACAAGCAGGCGATGGTCACTGCAAGCATCGGCATCGCCGTGTTCCCGCAGGATGGCGACGACGTTTCCACCTTGCTGAAGAATGCCGATGCCGCGATGTATTCTGCCAAGGACACAGGCCGCGCCGCGTATCATTTCTACACCCCCGATATGAACGTGCGCGCGCACCAGATGGTCGCGCTGCGCGCCGCGGTGCCGAAGGCGATCGCACAGGGAGAGTTAGAGCTCCATTTCCATCCGCAGCTGGATCTGATGCACAGGAACCTGGACTGTGTGGAGGCGCTGGTGCGCTGGAACCATCCGCACAGCGGTTTCCTGGTGGCGGGCGAATTCATCCCGCTCGCCGAAGAGACGGGCATGATCTCCGCGATCGACGAATGGGTCGTGCGCGCGGCGTTCCGACAGGCCCGCCTGTGGCGCGATGGCGGCGTGCCGTTCAACCGCATCGCCGTGAATCTCTCCGCGCGCCAGTTCCGCAATCCGATGGTCGTGAGTCTGCTCAAGGCCAACGCCGCCGAGTTCGGCGTGGACCTCTCGTGTATGGAAGTCGAGATCACCGAGACGGTGATGATGCAGGATGTCCGGACAGCTCACGCCATCCTGTCCGACATTGCCGAGCTCGGTGTGACGCTCACCGTGGACGATTTCGGCAAGGGCTATTCGTCATTGAATTATCTCAAGCGCCTTCCTATCGACCGGCTGAAGATCGATCGCGATTTCGTCAGCGGCGTGCCCGCCAATCACGACGATGTCCAGATCTGCCGGGCGATCCTGGCCTTTGCGGCAAGCATGGAGCTGGATGTGGTAGCCGAGGGGATCGAGACCGAAGAACAGGCCCGGTTCCTGCGCGACGAGGGTTGCCGGGTCGGGCAGGGTTATCTGTTCGCGCGGCCCATGTCGGCAGCGCACGGCAGCGCCTACCTGCGTGAACTCGCCGGCATCCGACGCTGAACGACAGCGTTTCTATCCGGTCATGCCTGCTTCGCGAGCGGCACAGCGTTGTGCCGTCTGCGCGCGGATGATCTCGGCCAGGCGCAACACGCCGGCGCCCGCGTGTTCCGGCTGCGCGAGCACCAGGTACAACTGTGCGAAGCGCTCTGCCCCCTCGCGCAGCGGCAGCGGCTTGAGCATGCCCTGCGCCAGTTCGTGCCTGATCTTGTCTTCGGGAAACCAGGCGAAGCCGTAACCGCGGCAGACCGCTCCGATCGAAGTGCTGGGCGTGCTAACCGTCCAGCGCTGCTCCGCGCCCAGCCACCCGGCATCGCGACGCTGCCGGGTGTTGGAATCGCGGGTGACCAGTTGGCGCTCGTGGCGCAGATCGGCAAGGGTGAGCGTGCGCTTGAGCTGGTGCAGCGGGTGCTCCGGGTGGGCCACCGCAACGAAGCGGACCGGCATCAGCGCATCGCCCAGAAAGCCGGTGGGAATCGCGTTGACGATCGCAAGGTCCGCCTCGCCGCGGAGCAGCGCTTCCTGCGCACCGGTGAGCACGGTCTCGCGCAGTTCGATCCGGGTATGCGGGCGCTCGCGTCCGAACAGGTCGAGGCAGTCGAGGATCAGCCAGGTCGGATAGACGCTGTCTACCGCCAGGCCGATCTCGGCCTCGGCCCCGGCGGCAAGATCGGCGGCGCTGCGCTCCAGCGCCCCGGCTTCATCCACCAGCGCGCGGGCCCGGCGGCAGAGTGCAGCGCCGGCTTCGGTGAGAACGGCCTTGCGCCCCTGGATCTCGAACACGCGGATGTCGAGCAGGCTTTCCAGTTTCTGGATCGCGTAGCTGACCGCAGACTGGCTCTTGTGCAGCGCTTCTGCGGCCTGGGCGTAGCCGCCCGCATCGACCACCGCGATGAGCGCGCGCCATTGATCGAGGGTGATTATGGGGCCGGTCATAGATATACCGATCTGAAAACTAGATTAATCATAGCGAAATATTCCGCTTTTTTATCCATCTTTCGGATATTTAAATAGGGTCAAGCTCAAATGCGATGAGGTGACCCATGACCACACTGCTGCAACTCAAGACCAGCATCTTCAATGCCGGCGGGCGCTCCGGCGCCCTTGCCGACGAGTTCGTGCGTACCTGGCACGAAGCCCATCCCGAGGCCCGGTTGATCCGCCGTGACCTCGCCGCCGAGCCGGTACCGCATCTGTCAGAGGATCGCTTCAAGGCTTTCATCGCGCCCGCCGCCGAGCGCGACGAGGGTCAGCGCGCGGTGGTCGCCTATTCCGACGCCCTGATCGACGAGCTGCGCGCGGCCGACGTGGTGGTGATCGGCTTGCCCATGTACAACTTCGGTGTGCCTTCGATGCTCAAGGCCTACTTCGATCATATCGCCCGCTCCGGCGTGACTTTCCGCTATACCGAGAACGGTCCCGTGGGGCTGCTGGGCGACAAGAAGGTCTACGTGCTCGCCGCTCGCGGCGGCAAGTACCGGGGCACGCCGCGCGATACCCAGGCTCCTTATGTGCGCGATTTCCTCGCCTTCATCGGTATCGATGATGTCGAATTCATCTATGCTGAGGGCCTCAACATGGGCGAGGAGACGCAGCGCGAGGCGTTGGACAAGGCTCGCCGCTGCATCGGCGAACTCGCAGCCTGAACCGGAGAGTCAAGATGAACGAACGCAAAGTGGTACAGATCATCCGCGCCGTGGAGACCTCCGACGGTGCCGGCGTGCGGCTCAAGCGCAGCCTTGGCCAGCGGGTGCGCCACGATCCCTTCCTGATGCTCGACGAGTTCGGCTCCGATCAGGCGGCCGATTACATCGCGGGTTTCCCCCCGCACCCGCACCGCGGCTTCGAGACGGTCACCTACATGCTCGACGGCCATATGCGCCACGAAGATCATCTGGGCAACGTCGGCGAACTCACCGCGGGCGGGGTGCAGTGGATGACCGCGGCCGGCGGAATCATCCATTCCGAGATGCCGCAGCAGCAGGCGGGGCTGATGCGCGGCTTCCAACTGTGGGTCAACCTGCCTGCGCGGGAGAAGATGAAAGCGCCTTCGTATCGCGATATCCCGGCTACCGAGATCCCCGAGCGCACGCTCGCCGATGGCAGCACGGTGAAGGTGATCGCGGGCAGTGCCGAGCTTCAGGGCGAGACCGTGACCGGTGCGGTCAGCGGGATCACCACCGAGCCCCTCTATCTCGACGTGAGCCTGCACCCGGGGGCGCAATTCAGGCAGCTGGTGACCGCGGGTCATAACGCCTTTGTCTACGCCTACGAAGGCGCTCTGAGCATCGCCGGCGAAGCGGTTCCCAACAGCCACGCGGCGATCCTCGGTGCGGGCGATGAGGTGGCCCTGCAGGCAGGTCCGGACGGCGCGCGCTTCCTGCTCATCGCCGGTAAGCCGCTGCATGAGCCGGTAGTCCAGTACGGCCCCTTCGTGATGAACACGCGCGAAGAGATCGAGCAGGCGGTGCGCGACTATCAAGCCGGCACGCTCGCCCAACAAGCAGCGCGCCGCTAGCTCAAAGCATCCAACTCGCCAGCCCCAGCGCCAGCACGCTCATGAACGTGCTGGCGGCGAGGCCGAGTGCCAGCGGGCGCAGGCCCAGGCCGCGGATCGCTCGCGCATGCGTCTCCAGGCCCATGGCCGCCATGGCGACCACCAGCAGCGCGGTATCGAACTGGCGGATGAGGGCGACGGCAGGCGCCGGGATGATCCCCGCCGAATGCACGCCGATACTCACCAGAAAGCCCACTACGAACCAGGGGAAATTGAGCTTGCCGCCGGTGTCGGCCCCGCCGCTGCGCCGTGCCTGCATGATGAGCAGCGCGATGCTGGCTGGCACGATGAAGGCGACGCGAGTGAGCTTGTACAGGCTCGCCATCGCGCCCACCTGGTTGTTCACTGCGAATCCGGCGGCAACCACCTGCGCCACTTCGTGGATCGAGCTGCCCGTCCATGCGGCATACACCCGTGGCGCCAGATGCAGCAGTGAATCGAGCCAGGGGTAGAGCAGCATCAGCGCTGTACCCAGCACGGTCACCAGACCTACCGCATAAGCCGTCTCGCGCTCCTCGGCACCGATCACGGCATCGCCGGCGACAACCGCGGAGGCCCCGCAGATCGACTGGCCGCAGGCGATCAGCAGTACCAGGTTCTCGGCCAGTCCCGCCCGCCGGCCCAGCCAGACCGTGAATGCGAAGGTGGCCGAGACCACCAGCGCGATAAGTGCGATGCCCTGGCCGCCGACCGCCATGACATCACCGATACTGAGGCGAAAGCCAAGCAGGATGATGGCCAGGCGCAATACCCGTTTCAGGCCGAAACGGATGCCCGGGTCCATGCGCGCCGGCAGATTGACGCTGTTGCGTACTGCGACCCCGAGCAGGATGGCGAGGATCAGCGGGCTGAAACGCAGGATGTCATGGACCGGATGCCAGCCGGCGAGCAGCCAGGCCAGGACGCCGATCGCGGCGGTCAGTGCCAGCCCCGGCAGCAGGGCACCAGTCTGACTGAAGGCGGATTGGGGGCGCATCGCAAGCTCCTGGTTGGGGGAGCCCGCAATCTAGCCGGGACAATAATTAAATAAAAGCGAATTATAATTAAGTGAAACTTCTATATAATTGAATAATGGCTCTCGCTTATACCCTCAGACAGCTCGAGATCTTCCTCGCCGTGGCGCGCGAAGGACGTCTGGCTGCAGCGGCCGAACGCCTCCACCTTTCGCCGTCGGCCGTGAGCATGGCGCTGAAGGAGCTGGAATCTCAACTTGGGGTGAGTCTGTTCGAGAAGCATGGGCGCCGGCGCGAACTGAGTGCGCACGGGCGCCGCCTGGCGACGGAAGCTCCTGGCCTGATCGCCTTGGCGGATGCACTGCCGGGTCGCCTGCGCAGCGAACAGGGCGAGCTGACCGGCGAACTGGACATCGCCGCGAGCACGACCATCGGGCGTTATCTGCTGCCGGCCCTCATCGGCGGCTTCAGTCATGCGCATCCCGGCGTGCGCATCCGCCTCACCGTCGCCAACGCGCGCGATGCGGCTGCGGCCTTGGGCAATGGCCGGGCCGATATCGCCTTCGTAGAGGGCGTGACCGCCACTGCCGGCTTCGAGTTTGGCGCCTGGAAGACCGATCGCCTGGCGGTGGTGATGGCGCCGCCGCCCAGTGGCTACCGCATGGCGCCGCTGAGGGCCGAGCGTCTGGGCAGGCTGGACTGGATCCTGCGCGAACCCGGCTCGGGTACCCGCGAGATCTTCGAACATGCCATGAGCGCCGCGGGTCTCGCGCCACCGGTGCCGCGTCTTGTCTTCGACGATACCGAAGCGGTCAAGCGGGTAGTCGCAGGGGGCTGGGGCGCAGGCTGCCTGTCGCGCCTGGCGGTGGACGATCTGTTGGAGTCGGGCCGGCTGGTCGAATTGCCCACCCCCTTCCTCACGCTCGAGCGGACCTTGTGGTGGCTGCGCCGGCCGGGCAGCGAGCCCGGGCCGGTGGCCCGGGCGTTCTGCAGTCACGTGGGAGTGGAACTGGCGAGATAGGCCCGGCGCCGTCAGCGGGCGCCGGGCAAGCCACGTCAGAGCATGTCGCCCGGACCGTCACTGCTTCGGTCTTCGCCGCGCCACTTGCCATGGTGGCGGAGATGATCCTTGTGCATCTCGCGCAGCTTCTTGATCTGCTCGGAGTCGAGCACGGCTGCCAGCTTCGCGTCGGTATCCTTCTTCAGCGCGCGCATGTCTTCGCACGGCGGCATCTCGTCATCGGCTTTGTCGTGCAGGGCTTTGAACTTTGCGTGCTGCTCGTCGAGTATCTGCACGACCTGCGTGGCTTTCTGGGCATCGATTCCGAGCGCCTTTTCCATGTGCGCTATCTTCTGCTCCTGGCTCGGCCCTTCCTGCCTGGGGCCCGGTGCCGCGATCGCGGCTACGGCCAACGCACTCAGAAACAGTGCCGCCAATAACTTCTTCATGATCTACCTCCGGATGGACATGCGGAGATCGGTCTCCGCCTGGTGCACAGATTCGCGCGCAAATGTGCATCGAGGCGCGGCGGATTGTGGAGTCTTGATGGAGATTCGCCGCCGCGCTGCCTATCGGGCCGGCGGCGCGGTAATCTTATGCCGGTATACGAAAACCCTGCCGGCGGGAGTTTGGCTGTTGCGTCTGCGTATCTCACACAAACTGCTCATCGCATTTCTGGCCGTGAATCTCGCGCTGGTCGTCGCTATGGTCGGCCTGATCCATCACAGCTTTCGCAGCGGCTTCCTCGAGTATCTGAATCGGGTGGATGCAAGCCGGCTCGAAGTCGTGGCTGACGAGTTGAGCGCCTACTACGATCGCGCCGGCACCTGGGACGTACTGGCGGCAGATCCGCGCGCGTGGGCGCGGCTGATAATGGCCGTCGAGCGGCCACGCGACCCGCAAGCGGAAATGCCCGCCGAGCGCGATGAAGGCGAACGCGGCCGCCATCCTCCGCCCGCCGGGAGCCTGCTGTTCCGCCTCGCTCTGACCTCTCCCGACGGGCGCCTGATCGCGGGCAATCCGCGCGCCGCGCAGGCGCCGCAGACCCGTATCGTCAGCAGCGGCGGGCATGCGCTCGGCACGCTCCATCTCCTGCCCCTGCACGCATTCGCACGCCGCATCAATACCGATTTCGCCGAGCATCAGGTCCATATGGCCTATGCCATCGGCGCTGCGCTGCTGGTTGCAGCCTTCATCGTGGCGCTGGTGCTCTCGCGTCAGCTGGTGGCGCCGGTGCGGCGCCTGGCCGATGCCATGCGCGGCCTTGCCGGCGGCGATTACGGGCTCAGGGTGCGCGAGCCATCGCGCGACGAGATCGGTCGCCTCGCGAACGATTTCAACGCCCTGGCCGAGACCCTCGAACGCAACGAGAATCTGCGTCGCAGCGCGCTGGCAGAGATCTCGCACGAACTGCGCACGCCGCTGGCGATCCTGCGCGGTGAGCTGCAGGCACTGGAGGATGGCGTGCGTGAATTCGACCGCAGCCAGGTCGAATCGCTGAGCGCGGAAGTCGAACGCCTGCACAAGCTGGTGGACGATCTGTACCAGCTCTCGCTGGCGGATATCGGTGCGCTTTCCTATCACAAGCGGGAAGTCGATCTCGGCGCTTTGCTCGACGACGCCCTGAGCATGTATGAACAGCGTCTCGCCAGCGCCGGCCTGGAGCTCATCCGCGCGTTTGACGCGGCGGCCGGGCTGAAGGTTTTCGCCGACCCCGAGCGATTGATGCAGCTTTTCGCCAACCTGTTCGAGAACAGCCTGCGTTATACCGACAGCCCCGGCGTGGTGAGCGTGCGCGCTTTGCGCGAAGATGCGGCCAGCGTGACGCTGCTGATCGAGGATTCGGCGCCGGGCGTGCCCGCAAGCGATCATGAACGGGTGTTCGAGCGCCTCTACCGGGTGGAATCCTCCCGCAGCCGTGCCACCGGCGGCGCCGGCCTTGGCCTCGCGATCTGCCGCAACATCGTCGAAGCGCACGGAGGTCGCATCGGCGCCGGCAGTTCCGTGCTCGGCGGCGTGAAGATCGAAGTCCGCCTGCCAGTGGAGGGGTGAAGCATGAGCGAATCCGCCGATATCACCCGCCAGGTGCTGGTGGTCGAGGACGAACCCAAGCTCGCGCGCCTGTTACAGGATTATCTGCATAGTGCCGGCTACCGGGCGCATTGGCTGGACAGCGGCGAGACCGTGGCGGATTGGGTGCGTGAGCATGCTCCCGATCTGGTGTTGCTCGATCTCATGCTGCCGGGCAAGGATGGTCTCGAAGTCTGCCGCGAGCTCCGCCGCCTGGGCGACATACCCATCATCATGGTCACCGCGCGCGTGGAGGAGATCGATCGCCTGCTCGGCCTCGAGCTGGGGGCGGATGATTACATCTGCAAGCCCTTCAGTCCGCGTGAGGTCATGGCGCGGGTGAGAGCGGTGTTGCGTCGTGCGGGCGGGCAGCGCGAAGTCGCCGGCCCGGGCGGGCAGGTCGTGCTCGACCCCGCGCGTTTCGCCGCCATGGTCGGCGAGCAGGAAGTCGAGCTCACCCCGGTCGAGTTCCGCTTGCTGGAAGTCCTTATCGCCCAGCCCGGGCGCGTGTTTTCGCGCGATCAGCTCATGGACAAGGTCTATATCGACATGCGCGTGGTGAGCGATCGCACCATCGACAGCCACGTGAAGAATCTGCGCAAGAAGATCCAGGCCGCCGGAGTCGAGGCGAACGTGATCCGCTCGGTCTACGGCGTCGGTTACAAGCTCGACCTCTGAGCGGTCGACAACCCCCCTTGGATTGCGCTCCTGTCCGGGTGTAGCGTGTTACAGCGCGCAGGCGCCCCAGAAGCACCGGCGCGCAATCTGCCAACGGCAAGGGTGGTAATCGCACGCAACCATGTCCGCCATCGTCACCGAATCCGTGATCACCTGTCCCATCTGCACGGCGAAGCATACCGAAGTCATGCCCACGGATGCGTGTATCTACTATTACGAGTGCCCCACCTGCCACAGTCTGCTACGGCCCAAGCCGCGAGATTGCTGCGTGTTCTGCTCCTACGGCAGCGTCGAGTGTCCGCCGAAACAGTCCGGTGCATGCTGTTGACGCTCAATCGTTCCTGTCGTCGTCCTCGCCCGGATTTTCGAGGCTGAATACGCCGCTGTCGTAGTCATACGCGAACAGCTCCGCATACCGGCCCCAGGCGACCATGACGTCCAGCACACGTTCGGCCTCGCCCGGGGTCAGCGATTCCGAGAGATCGACCAGGAAGCGGCTTTCCGGTACCCGGGCGTCGGCGTCGTTGCGGATGGCATCGCAGACATGCCGCGCCAGCGGTATGTTGGCCAGTACCTGGCGGCCGAAGATCACCTTGCGCTGGAGGATGTCGGCGGCGAGGAAGGTCTCGCCCTGCTCGGTGATCTCGATATCGCCTTCCGAAGCGCGCGCGAGCTTGAGCAGTTCCAGCGCTTCCACCACCGGGAACAGTTCGTCGAGTTCCATCTGCAGTTCGTCGGCAAGTTCCGCCAGACCCGCGCTGCCGTGATGCGAGGCTTCGTTGATCTGGTCGAGCACGCCGAGCAGCTGTTGCACGTTGGCGCTGGGCAGCCGGTAACCGATGCCCATGGGTGCCTGCGCCACCGCCGCGATGCGCGTGGACACGGGCCGCGTCATCACTTCATAGACTTCTTCGGTGAGGGCCAGGAACGCAGCCGAGTTGCGATCGCGCGGGTGCGCGAGGCGCACCGGGATCTCGGCTTTCACGCGTCCGGGGCTGGAATCAAGGATCACCACGCGGTCGGCTAGCAGCAGCGATTCCTCGATGTTGTGCGAGACCATGAGGATGCTGCGCGTCGGGATCTTGCGCTGCAGCCACAGGGTGAGCAGGTCGTCGCGCAATGTCTCCGAGGTGGGCACGTCGAGCGCGGAGAACGCTTCGTCCATGAGCAGCACGTCGGGGTTCACCACCAGCGCCCGCGCGAAGCCGACGCGCTGGCGCATACCGCCGGACAATTCCTTCGGGTAGGCCGACTCGAAGCCGTCGAGGCCGATCATGTCGATAGCCTCGATCGCCCGGCGGCGCTGTTCGGCCACCGGCACGCCCTGCGCTTCGAGGCCGAGGCGCACGTTGTCGAGCACATCCAGCCACGGGAACAGCGCGAATGTCTGAAACACCATGCTGATGCCTGGCACCGGACCGGTCACCGGGCGGCCCAGATAGTCGGCTGTTCCTTTGCTGGCCGGGATCAGCCCGGCGATGATGCGCAACAAGGTGGACTTGCCGCAGCCCGAGCGTCCGAGGATCGCCACGATCTCGCCTTCGCGCAGCGTGAGCGTGACCTCGTCGAGGATGACGATGGGGCTCTTCTCCGGGCCGGCGAAGTGCTTGCTGACATCTTTCAGTTCGACGATCGGGCGGGCTTTCATCGGATCCCTCAGCTAAGCGCCATGCGTTCCTGGGCGAACTCGTAGAGCCGCTTCCAGAACAAGCGATTGAACAGGATGACATACAAGCTCATCACCGCGATGCCCAGCGCCACCCGCGGGTGGTCGCCGGCGATGGTCTGTTCGGCGATATAGGCGCCGATGCCGCTGGCGGCGAGGGTGTGCGGGCCCCAGGATACGACTTCGGCAACCACACTCGCGTTCCATGCGCCGCCGGACGCGGTGAGCCCGCCGGTCAGGTAGCTGGGGAAGATCGCGGGCAGGTACACGCGGCGCCACAGCGCCCAGCCGCGCAGGCCGAGGTTGGCCGCCGCTTCGCGGAAATCGGCCGGGATCGCGCTGGCCCCGGCGATCACGTTGAACAGGATGTACCACTGCGTTCCCAGGATGATGAGCGGGCTCAGCCAGATCTCGGGATCCAGCGAGTAGCGCACGATCACATAGATGAACAAAGGGAACAGCAGGTTGGCAGGGAAGGCGGAGAGGAACAGCGCCACCGGCTGCACGCGCCGGGCCAGCGCCGGACGCAGGCCGATATGCACACCGATCGGCACCCACACCAGGCTCGCCAGCAAAGTCAGTACCACCACGCGGGTCAGGGTGTAGACGCCGAGCACGAATACGTGACCGATCTCGTCGAAGCTGACGCTGGCGAGCACATAGCGGCCGAGGCCCACGATCATGCCGATGCCGGCAACCACGATCGCCACCGACCAGAGCACGTCACTCAAGGCGCGCTGCTGGACCATGCCCGGTGTCGCGGGATGGCGCTGCTTCATCGTCCGCCGCGGCAGCCAGCGTGTCGACCAGACGCTGAGCGCGAACAGACTGTCGGCGATGAACTCGCGCAGGGCTTCGAGGAAACGGCTGCGCTGGAGGAAGTCGAGCACCCAGGAACGCGGCTCGCTCTCGCTGGCGGTGAACTGGTATTTGAATTTTTCCGCCCAGGCTACGAGCGGGCGGAACGCGAGCTGATCGTAGAGCAGGATCACCGCCAGCATGGTGGCGATCGCATAGCCGATGGCGTGCAGGTCTTTGTGCTGGATGGCCACGGCGATATACGAACCGACGCCCGGCAGCATCACCGTATGCTGCGACACCGTGATGGCCTCCGCCGCCACCACGAAGAACCAGCCGCCGGAGACCGACATCATCGTATTCCAGATCAGGCCCGGCATCGCGTAGGGCACTTCCAGCTTCCAGAACCGCCGCCAGTTCGAGAGCTGGAACACGTCGGCTACCTGATAGAGCTCCTTGGGCAGCATCTTCAGCGAGTAATAGAAGCTGAAGGCCATGTTCCAGGCCTGCGAGGTGAAGATCGCGAACACCGCCGCCATCTCCGCACCGGCGAGACTGCCCGGGAAGGCGCGGATGAACCAGATCACCGTGATCGAGAGAAAGCCCAGGATCGGCACCGACTGCAACACGTCGAGCAGCGGTATCAGGATGCGTTCCGCGCGCCGGCTCTTCGCCGCCAGCGTGGCGTAGGTGAAAGTGAAGGCGAACGAGCAGGCCAGCGCCAGTGCCATGCGCAGCGTCGTGCGCAGCGCGTAGTAGGGCAGCGAACGTGGATCCAGCGAGATCGGCAGCGGCGTGCCGAAGCGATATGGCACGTCGATGTGCGCGCCGGCCCAGCCGAGCAGGAACAGTAGCGCGAACACCGCCGGCAACACCAGTACATCCCAGCGATTAAGCCAGCGGCTGCTCAGGAATGGCGAGGTGGTGCTCATGAGTCGTCTCGGCCTCATGCCCGGGCCGGCGATGTCTGGCCGGCGATGCGGCCGCGCGGTGGGCGGCCGATGTTCGGGGCATTATACGGAATGAGGTTTGAATGAGTAGGACGCGGGCGGGCCGGTGATAGCCGGCTCAGCCGATCAGGCCCAACCATAAACTCAATGCCCCAAGTGTCACCATGAGCACCGGCGGCGTGATGCTCAGTCCTACCTTGAGGTAGTAACCCCAGGATATCTTCTCGCCCTTGCGCGCGAGCACGTGCAGCCAGAGCAGGGTGGCCAGACTGCCGAGCGGGGTGAATTTCGGGCCGAGGTCGCAGCCGATGATGTTGGCATAGATCATCACTTCGCGGATCGCGGGGGCGAGGTGATGGGTCTGGTCGATGGCGAGCGCGCCGATGAGCACGCTGGGCATGTTGTTCATCAGCGCCGAGAGGCTGGCCATGAGCGTACCGGTGCCGAGCGCGGCAGCGAGGCTGCCGTGGGCGCCCAGCCGATCGAACACCTGCGCGAGCTGTCCGGTGAGTCCGGCATTGCGCAGGCCGTAGACGACCAGATACATGCCCAGGCTGAACAGCACCACCTGCCAGGGCGCACCCCGAAGGATCTTCTTTACGTCCAGATCGGCATCGCGTCCGGCGGCGTGCCAGCGCCCCGCGGCGGCGAGCAGCACCAGCGCGGCGATACCGGTGACGGCGGAGACGGGGATGCCGTAGGGCGCACTGATGAAATAGGCGAGCAGCAGTACCCCGAGCACCGGAAAGCTCAATCTGAACACGAGCGGGTCGCGGATGGCACTGGCCGGTTCGTCGAGCCTTCCGGTCTGGTAGCGCCCGGGTACCGCGCGGCGGAAATACAGCCAGAGCACCGCCAGCGTGGCCGCAAGCGCGACGATATCCACCGGCACCATCACCAGCGCGTAGCGGTCGTAGGGGATCTGGAAGAAGCGGGCGCTGACGATGTTCACCAGATTGGAGGTGATCAACGGCACGCTGGTGGTGTCGGCCACGAAGCCGCAGGCCATCACGAAGGCGAGCGTCGCCGCTTCGCTGAAACCGAGTGCGAGCAGCATGGCCATGACGATCGGCGTGAGGATGAGCGCCGCCCCGTCGTTGGCGAAAAACGCCGCCACCACCGCGCCGAGCAAGATGATGAGGGGGAACAGGCGGCGACCGTTGCCGCCGCCCCAGCGCGCGACGTGCAAAGCCGCCCAGCGGAAGAAGCCGGCCTCGTCCAGGATCAGCGAGATGATGATCAGTGCGACGAAGGTGAAGGTCGCGTCCCAGACGATATGCCAGACCACGGGGATGTCGGTCCAGTGGATGACCCCGGCGGCGAGCGCGACCGCCGCCCCGGCGAGAGCGCTCCAGCCGATGCCGAGGCCGCGCGGCTGCCAGATGACCAGAGTCAGGGTGGCGATGAAGATGAGTGCGGCGAGCATCTGCGTCTCCGAGGTGGGTGCATGCGTTATGTGGCCCGCGCTAGAGCACCAGCGGTCTGCTGGCGATCCGCTTCAGTTCCTGTTCGCCGCGCTGGCGTTCGAGGCTGGCATCGGGCAACGCGACGAGCAGGCGGATACGGCTTTCCAGCGTGATCGCGGTCTGGCGGAAGGCCGCCAGCCGCGTGGCGTGATCGCCGCTCGCGGCAGCCGGGTCGGGCAGGCCCCAGTGGGCGAGGGCCGGGTGCCCGGGCCATATCGGGCAGCTCTCGCCGGCGGCCTGGTCGCAAACGGTGATGACGAAATCCATCTTCGGCGCACCGGGCAGCGCGAACTCGTCCCAGGACTTGCTGCGCAGGCCGTGCGTCGGCAAGCCCAGCTTGGCCAGCGTCTCCAGCGCCAGCGGATTGACCTTGCCAGTGGGGTGGCTGCCTGCGCTGAAGCCCTGGAAACGGCCCTGGCCGAGGTGGGTGAGCAGGCATTCGGCGAGGATGCTGCGCGCGGAGTTGCCCGTGCACAGGAACAATACATGATACGGAGGCTTCACGGCTCAGGTCCCGGTGCTGCAGCAGGCGCCGTGGGCGGACGCGGAGTCGGTGCCGTAGACGGTGCTCTCGCCGTGGGTGTGGAAGGTCTCCCATCTGATCCCGCTCGGGTCTTCGGACCAGGTCTTGTCCGCGCGCGCGTAGCAACAGGTGGTGTCGCATTCTTCGCGTGTCTGTTCGCCGGCTTGTGCCAGGCGCGCGCTCACGGCCCTGAGTGCGTCGTCGTCTTCCACCTGGATGCCGAGATGGTCGAGTCCGGCGCTCTGGCCCCGCGCCGAGATCGCGAAGTTCAAGCGCGGGTCATCCAGCATCCATTTGGCGTAATCGGTCTTGTGCACGTCCGGCGCGGTGCCGAACAGGGTCGTGTAGTAGCGGATGGAGCGATCGAGACCGCTCACGGCGATGTGGATATGCAGGCGCTTCACGAAGGCTCCTCCTGTGTCGAGCCGGCGGGCGCGCAGGTCTCGCCCCCGCAGCAGTTTTCGGTGAGATAGGCGAGCAGCGCGTTCATCGCTTCGAAGTTCGCGCGGTAGATGATCTGGCGTCCGTCGCGCCGCGCCGTCGCCAGCCCTGCCTGTTCCAGGCGCCGGACGTGGAACGAAAGCGTGTTCGCGGGCAGTGCCAGGCGCTCGGCGATCGCGCCGGCGGGCAGGCCCTGCGGCCCGGCCTGCACCAGAGCGCGGAAGATGCCCAGCCGGCTCTCCTGGGCCAGGGCGCTGAGAGAATGGAGTGCGGTATTTGTTTCCATAGTTCCAATAATATGGAAATAATTAATTACAGGCAAGACCTCCGGGGCGGTTTGCCAACGTCCCGGCTATAGGTCATTATCTGGCGAATTTTTGAGCCTGCCCGATTAGAAAGCGAAAAACGGACACCGTGCCCGGGCTCTAAGTCACGATTTGCTCCAATTTCAGTCCAGGGACCGCATGAGTTCGCAAACTACGGGCCAGACCGCAGAGATTGCGCTGCGCGAAAGCGAAGATCGCCATCGGGCGATATTCGAGGCGTCGTCCGATGCGATCATGCTGCTCGATCGGGAGGGCTTCTTCGATTGCAACCAGGCCACCCTGGCCATGTTCGGCTATACCGACCGTGAACAATTCACCAGTCTGCACCCCGCCGATATCTCGCCGCCACTGCAGGCCGACGGCGCCGAATCCCTCGCCGCGGCCAGACGGTGCATAGAAGAGGCGTTCGACAAGGGAGTCAATCGCTTCGACTGGGTGCACCAGCGTTCCGACGGCGAGACTTTCCCCGCGGAAGTGTGGCTGACGGCGTTCTACCTGGAAGGGCGCAAGGTGCTGCAGGCGACGGTACGCGATGTCAGCGAGCGCCGCCGCGCGGAAGACGAGATCAAGCGCCTCAACCATGCGCTGGAAGATCGGGTCGGCCGGCAGACCGCGCGGTTGCGCCAGACCAACGATGCGCTGGTCAAGGATATCGCCGAACGTGAACAAGCCGAGGCGGAACTGGCGCGTCAGCGCGCGTTCTTCAAGCAACTGTTCGATAATTCACCGCTCGGCATCGTGATCCTCGACGTCAACGATGGCGTCGTCGATGCGAATCAGGCGTTCGAGGCCCTGTTCCAGTATCCGCGTGAACAGATCCTCGGTCGCAACATCAACGAACTGATCATCCCGGAAGACAAGGCCGCCGAGGCGCGTGAATTGTCGCGCCGGGTGATCGGGCACGAACGCCTGGAGGCCGAGGCGGTGCGCCGGCGCAAGGACGGCACGCTGATCGATGTCTCTGTGCTCGGCTCGCCGATCTGGTTCGGGGAAGACCGCGTGGGGGTCTACGGGCTCTATCGCGATATCACCGAGCGCAAGCGGGCGGAAGCTGCGCTGGAGCACGAGCGCGATCTGGCTGAAGTCACCCTGCATGCGATCGGCGATGCGGTGATCCGCACCGATCAGGCGGGGCGCATCCAATACATGAATCCGGTGGCGGAACAGCTCACCGGCTGGCCGGTGGAGATGGCCGAAGGCCAGGAGCTGGCCACGGTATTTCGCATCATCAACGAAGAGACCGGCGAGACCATGGCCAGCCCGGTCGAGGAATGCCTGCGCACGCAGCGCGTGGTCGGCGTCGCCAATCACGCCGTGCTGCTGGCCCGCCATGGCAAGCACTATGCGATCGAAGACAACGCCGCGCCCATCCGCGACCGCGAGGGTCAGCTGATCGGCGTGGTCCTGGTCTTTCGCGATGTCAGCGAGCGGCGGCGCACGGCCGACAAGATCGCCTGGCAGGCGAGCCACGACGCGCTCACCGGCCTGGTCAACCGCTTCGAATTCGAACGCCGCCTCGAACACCTGCTGCGCTCGCCGAACCCGGGCGATCGCAGCCATGCCATGCTTTATATGGATCTGGACCAGTTCAAGGTCGTCAACGACACCTGCGGGCACCCCGCCGGCGACGAGATGCTGCGCCAGCTCACGGGTGTGCTCACCTGCGAGGTGCGCGACGAGGATACGCTGGCGAGGCTGGGCGGCGACGAGTTCGGCCTGTTGCTGATGAACTGCCAGCTCGAACACGCCGTCACCGTGGCCGAGAAACTCATCGAGACCATCCAGTCGTTCCGCTTCGTCTGGGACGACAAGACATTCGCTATCGGCGTAAGCATCGGCGTGGTCGAGATCGACGAACGCACGACCAGCCTCTCGGCATTGTTCGGCGCCGCCGACAGTGCCTGTTACAGCGCCAAGGAGAGGGGGCGCAACCGGATCCGCGTGTATCGCGACGAAGACGCGGATATCGCGCAGCGACATGACGAGATGAGCTGGGTCTCGCGCATCACCGAGGCGTTCGAGGAAGACCGCTTCCTGCTCTTCCATCAGCGCATCGCGCCGCTGGCCGGCGGCCCAGAGAGCCG
Organism: uncultured Pseudomonadota bacterium; assembly: GCA_963739695.1. Classification (GTDB taxonomy): domain Bacteria; phylum Pseudomonadota; class Gammaproteobacteria; order Natronospirales; family CAVUBB01; genus CAVUBB01. The sequence goes on from CAVUBB010000024.1 coordinate 41,136, forward strand.
CGGTCACTCCGAGCTGCTGCTGCGCATGCGCGGGCCCGATGGCGAGATGATCACGCCCAGCAACTTCATCCCCTCGGCGGAGCGCTACAGCCTGATGCCGAGACTCGATCGCTGGGTGATCGAGCATGCTTTCGCATCCATCCAGCGCCGGCTCGAGGCCGAGCCGGGCGTACCCGACGAGACCTACTCCATCAATATCTCCGGTACGACTCTCAGCGACGAGCATTTCGTCGCCTTCGTGCGCGAGATGTACGCTCTCTACAGCATCCCCGCGAGCCTGATCTGTTTCGAGATCACCGAGACCGCAGCGATCGCGAACCTGCACGAAGCCGCTTCGTTCATCCATCGTATCCGTTCGCTGGGCAGCCGCATCTCGCTGGACGATTTCGGCAGCGGCCTGTCCTCGTTCGCTTATCTCAAGGCGCTGGATGTCGATTTCCTCAAGATCGATGGCGCGTTCGTGAAAGACATGGCCGACGATCCGGTCGATTGCGCGATGGTCGAGACCATCCACCGGGTCGGGAGGATCATGGGTATCCGCACGGTCGCAGAATACGTGGAGACCGACGCGGTGCTGGAGAAGCTGCGCGAGATCGGTGTCGATTACGTTCAGGGTGCCGCGGTGCATGTGCCCGAGCCCTGGCATTGGGGTTCGCGCTGATCGCGTCAGCCCATCGTGGCTGAAGCCCGGCGCGATATCGGGCTCTTCGCCGCCACCGCCATCGGCATCGGCGGCATGGTCGGGGGCGGCATCTTCGCCGTCCTCGGACTCTCGGTCCAGCTCACCGGCGGCGGCGCGCCGGTCGCGTTCGCGCTTGCCGGGGTCGTGGCCCTGCTCACCGCCTACAGTTATGCACGCTTGTCGGTGACATACAGCGACCAGGGCGGCACGGTCACCTTCCTCGATCGCGTGTTCGGACGCGGGCTCTTCTCCGGCGGACTCAACGTGCTGCTGTGGATGAGCTATGTGATCATGCTCTCGCTCTATGCCTCCGCCTTCGGCAGTTACGGGGCCAGTCTGCTGCCCGGCAACGGCGGCCCGCTCGCGCGGCACCTGTTGCTGTCCGCCGCGATCTGCGCACTCACGCTGCTCAACGCGCTCGGCGCCGCGGTGGTCGGCCGCTCCGAGACCGGTATCGTGGTGCTCAAGGTCACCATCCTCATCGTGTTCGTGGTCGCCGGCCTGTGGACGGTGTCGCCGGCCCATCTCGCGCCGGCGACCTGGGCACCGCCGCTCCGCCTGGCGGCGGGCGGCATGCTGATCTTCGTGGCTTATGAGGGTTTCGAACTCATCGCCAACACCGGTGCCGACGTACGCGACCCCGCGCGCACGCTGCCGCGCGCGTATTTCATCTCCGTCGGCTTCGTGGTGCTGCTCTATATCGCGGTCGCTGTGGTCACCGTCGGCCAGTTGCCGCTGGATACGCTCATCGCGGCGCGCGACTATGCGCTCGCCGAAGCCGCGCGTGGGCAGTTCGGGCAGGCAGGGTTTGTCCTCATCGCCATCGCCGCCATGCTCTCCACTGCTTCTGCGATCAACGCCACGCTCTACGGCGCCGCGCGGATCAGCTATATCATCGCGCGCGACGGCGAACTGCCGGCGATACTCGAACGCCAGATCTGGTCGCAACCGCTGGAAGGGCTGCTTCTTACCGCGGGTGCCACGCTGGTGGTGGCCAATATCTTCGACCTGTCCAGTATCGCGATGATGGGGAGTGCGGGGTTCCTGCTGATCTTCGCCGTGGTCAATCTCGCCAACGCGAGGGCCGCCGAACGCACCCGCAGTCGTCGCTGGGTCTCGCTGCTCGGCGCGCTGGCCTGTGTCGCCGCGCTGGTGGCGCTGATGTGGCAGACTGCACAGAGCGATCCGGCGCGGCTGTGGTTTTTCGCCGCCCTGCTGGCTGCGGCGTTCGCGCTCGAAGCGCTGTATCGGCGCAGCGCACGGCGGCGTGGCGCGAAGGCGCGCTGAACGCGGCGGGTCGCCGGTTGTCTATCTGGTAATCGTCCAGCACCCTGGAGTAAACGATGTTCCGAATCCTGCGCTGCACTTTGTTCGCCGGGCTGGCGCTGGCCCTGATGGGGGCCGCCGCCGCCAACTACCCGCCGGCACTGCAGCATCTGGTGGATCAGGGTGCGCGCGTATTCACTCGCTTCGACGCGCCAGCCGGGCTGACCGGTTACGGCGTCTCGATCGCCGGTCGTCCGATGATCGTGTATACCACCGCCGACGGCCAGTACCTGATCAGCGGGACCCTGCTCGATGCCCAGGGACACGACCTCACCAGCAGCTATGTGGAAAAGCATCTGCCGCTGCGTGATTACAGTGCCGATTGGAACAAGCTCGAAGCAGCCACCTGGGTCGCGCAGGGCGCGCATGACCCGCAGGTTATCGTCTATAACTTCACCGATCTCAACTGTCCGTATTGCCACCGGTTCTGGTTGCTCGCGCGCAAATATGCGGGCAAGCGCGTGCAGGTGCGCCACATCATCGTAGGGGTGCTCGCCGACACCAGTCGTGGCAAGGCGGCCGCCGTACTCGAGGCCGGGGATCCGGCAGCGGCGCTGGCCTCTGCTGAAGCGGCATTTCCCAGGGCGGGATCAAGCCCGCGGCGGATATCGCTCCGGCTGTACTGGCCAGGATCAAAGCCAACGAGAAGCTGATGTACAGCCTCGGCATCCAGGGCACGCCGGCTATTTTCTATCGGGCCGCAAACGGCAGTGTGAATCTGATCACCGGCGTCCCTTCCGAGAGTCAGATCAGGCTGGTATTCGATCTCGGGAGCGCGGCCGCGCAGTGAGCCGGCGGCAGAGATTCAGCCGCCGTCCGCGACCCGCGGCTTCGGCCGGCTGTCGATCAGCAGCTCGTATTCGTCCGCAGGCAGAGGATGGCTGAAGAAGTAACCCTGGATCGACCGGCAGCGCTCGGCATGCAGCCACTTCAACTGCGCTTCCGTCTCCACGCCTTCGGCGACCACGTTGATCCCCAGCGAGCCGGCCAGTCCGATGGTCGCGCGGGCCACGGCCGCATCCTGCTGATTGATGGCGACGTCGCGCACGAAACTCTGGTCCAGTTTCACCACGTCGATGGGGAAACGTTTGAGATAACCCAGCGATGAATTCCCGGTGCCGAAGTCGTCCAGCGCCAGGCGGATGCCCATCTCCTTGAGTTCCTGGAGCAGGCGCAGGTTGGCGTCGGGATTGGACATCGCTACCGTCTCGGTGATCTCGAGCAGTAGCGCCTCGGGCGGCAGTCCCGTCTCCGCGAGGATCTGGTCGATCGTGCTCGCGAGGTCGGCCACCGCGAGCTGGCGCACGGACAGATTCACTGACATGTAGAAATGATCGCCCGCGCGTGCACGCCAGCGCACCGCCTGTTCGCAGGCCTCTCTCAATACCCACTCGCCGATGGGCACGATGAGTCCGGTCTCCTCCGCGAGCGGGATGAATTCCGCCGGCGGGATCAGGCCGAACTCGTGGCTGTACCAGCGCGCCAGCGCTTCGGCGCCGAGCAGGCTGCCGTCGTCGGCGTCGAACAGCGGCTGATAGTGCAGGGCCAGCTCGCCGCGCTGCAGCGCCTTGCGCAGTGCGACTTCGCGGGACAGCCGCGCCATCGCGTTGGCGTGCATGTCGGCGGTGAAAAACTGGTAGTTGTTGCGACCGCGCTTCTTGGCCCGGAACATGGCGATGTCCGCATTCTGCAGCAACCCGTTCACATCGTCGGCATCGTTCGGATAGACGGTGATGCCGATGCTGCACGTCAGCTTCAGTTCGGTGTCGAAGACCAGCATGGGCTTGGCGACGGTCTCGAGTATCTTCTCCGCCACTTCTATCGCGCCGGGCAGATCGTCATCGTCTTCGATCAGGATGGTGAACTCGTCTCCCGACAGCCGTGCCACCGTGTTGGTGTCACGGACACAGCGCAGCATGCGTTCGGCCACCCGCCGCAGGACCTGGTCGCCCACCTGATGTCCGAGCGAATCGTTGATCGGCTTGAAGCGGTCGAGATCGGCGAACAGCAGCACGACCCGGCGTCCGGTCCGCCGTGCCTGCACCAGTGCCTGCTCGAGGCGGTCGAGGAACAGCGTGCGGTTGGGCAGCGCGGTGAGCGGGTCGTAATTCGCCAGGCGCAGGAGCTGGTATTCGGCGCGCGAACGCTCTTCCGCTTCGCGCCGCAATTCCTCCGCCATGTCGGCGTAGGCGAAGCGCATGTGCAGTTCCTTGAGCAGCCGGCGGTGTGCGGCAAACGCGATGCGCGCAAGACTCAGCGCGACGATGAAGGTGATCGCGGCGGTGAGCGTGAGCACGCGTTCGCCCTGCGCCAGCAGCGCCGCGATGATCGGCGTCAGCGTGAGCGCGAGGAAGGCCAGGTAGCAGCGCCAGCATGCGCTGAGCAGGGGCAGCATCACCGCAGTCACGCCCAGACCGGTGGCCGTTACCAGGAACTGATGGCGCTCCGGTACGGGCAGCAGCAGCGATGCGCCGAGCGCGCCCCAGCCGATGGCGGCGCAGACGAGGCCCGCGGCGTAAAGGCGCCGCCAGATTCCCATGGTTTCGATGGCGATGCTGCGGCGCTGGAAGAGATGGCCGAGCCAGGCACGTGCGAATTCCACCGCCGCCATCCAGCTCATCCAGGCGATCAGATAGCCCGGCTCGACAGCACCCCGGAAGAGGTAACTGAGGAAGGCGACCACCGCGAGTGCGGCAGCGTGGGCCCCCCAGCTCTGTGCGTAGAGCAGGTTGGTCAGTTCAGCCTGTACTTTCGGGCCGACTTCCCGTTCCGGAAGCCGGGCATCGACCATGGTGGCGATCGCCATCCTGTCTCCAGATCCTGCCCTCCGCGGGCCCGCGGACGTCAGTCGTGAGTCTGGTCTGAAGCGTCGGCCATGTCCAGAGTTCGCGCGCTTGCGAGATGTCTGCGCCAGCGGCGTCTGCAGCATGGCCGCGCGCGCCATCGGCGGTTGCCAGAATGCGCATCAGATCGCAAATGCTGCGTTGCGCCATGGAATTTCAAAAAGCTGGACTATGCTTAACTGATTTGTACGCGGAGGACGCTGGCCGAGGCCGGCGTGGCCGGATACGGGTGGCCACCGCGAACGAAGCGCACTGGGATATCGAAGTAGGGAATATGCAGACCCAGAATGTTGCCGCCCTGATCACGTTTCTGGGCCTGTCGAGCCAGACGGCATCGGCGGGCCTGCTCGTGGTCTTCTTCCTGATCTTGCGGGGCCATGCGTTGCGCCGGCGCTATTTCGTGGTCTGGGGCCAGGCCTGGATCGCGCTCGCGCTCGCTCTGGGTCTGCTGCTCGCAGGCTACCTGCCGCCGCCCGCGGGGCTGGCGAGTGCGAGCTGGCTGGGGCTGACAAACTTCGCCTACCAGATCGGCAAGCTGTTCTACTTCGCGCTGCTGGTGCAGGGGACGTTGCTCTACACCCATGGCATCAAGCATCCGGCACGGCTGCGCGTGGCTTACGGCTTCATCGTCGTGTACGCGATCACCAGTTATCTTGCCGCCGGCGGTCTCGCCGAGATCATCCGCTGGCAGTCCATCCTTGCCGTCGCCGCGTACGGCGGCGCCTGCTGGCTCCTGTTCACGCTGCCGGCCGAACGACGGACGTTCGGCAGTCGCGCCGCGGGCTTCGTGCTCGCGATCGAAGCGCTTATCTGGGCCAGCTATTTCTTCGCCTTCGGGCAGGATTATTCCGACTATGCTCACGAGAGAGGCTTGCTTGCCCAGCTCGCCCAGCACAACGCGTATCTCGATCTGATCCTGCAGATGCTGCTCGGATTCGGCATGGTGCTGATCTTGCTCGAAGATGCCAAGCGCGAGACCGATACCGCGCACCGCGAGCTGGAGATCGCACATGCCCGCTTGCTGCGCGAATCGCTGCTCGACGCCATGACCGGGGCGTACAACCGGCGCGCGTTCGCCGACGGCAGCGTGCTCGGCAAGGCACGCAAGAGCTGGGGCACTGTGGTGGTGATGGACCTCGATAATCTCAAGCAGGTCAACGACAACTACGGGCACCGGGTCGGCGATGAGTTGTTGAAGCACTTCACCGATGTGCTGCGCGCATCGTTACGCCCTTCAGACAAATTGTTCCGCTGGGGTGGCGATGAATTTCTGGTGGTGATGCCCGGGGCCGATACCGACAGTGTGCGCCGGCGCCTGGAGATCATGCTCGATCGGGCGCCGTCCCTGGAGATCGAGGGCTTTGAGGCAAGCATCAAGGTGCAGGCGAGCGTCGGTGCCGCTGCCTACAAGGGTGCCAACGATCTCGAACGCGCGGTGCACGACGCCGACCAGTTCATGTACGAACAAAAGCGCGTGCACAAGACCGGGCCGGGAGCGTCTCTCGGACGCCCCGGCGAGGCACCCGATTCGATCTGAGCCGGCTGCGTGCGCGGGGACCGGGGCGAAACGCGGCTGAGGGCCGCGCATGTCTCGCGATCAGTAGGCGTCCTTGATGTGGTCCGTCGCCATCGACAATGCCCGGCGCCAGCGGCGTTCGAGCTGGATGGAGAACTGCGGATCGTGCTCGGCTACCGCCTGCATCAGGCTGTCGGTCCAGTAGTCGTACATCCAGGGCTGGATGTTGAAGCCGTGACGGCCGTGCGACTGGCCGATGCGGTCGATCACCGCCCGTGCGGCCTCGGAACCGCCTGCATAGGCGATCACCGCGCCCAGCGCCCGGCGCAGCAGCAGGTGCTGGCGCTCGAGGTCGGTGCGGGCAAACATCGCCGCGATATCGGTATGGGAACTCATGAACAGCGCATAGAAGCGCTTGAGGAAATTTACCCGCGCCAGGCAGCGGGCGAAGCTGTGCTGGACGTCGAGGTAAGTGTCGGCGGCCTGGCGCAACGCGGAACTGGGTATCGCCACGTTTTTACCTCCCTCTGCTCGGTTGCAATCTGAGAGAGATTGTCTCGCAGCCAGGGCTCACGGCATTTGACGTGGGTCAAGTCCCCCCGCGATTGTCGCGATCCGATCGCGGCCCGGCCGTACATGCCGGGCCCTATACCGCCTATCTCCCGGGTCCGCCCAGCAATTTTCCGTCCACGACCTTGCCGTAGTAGTCCAAGGCATGACTGGCATGGAACGCCTTGCGTGTGGCCTCGGTGCTGCCCTTGAAACGCGGGTCCTGCGGGCGCGGATGCGAGTCCACGAAGGCGGCCACATCCCAGGCCTGCTGGTCGCTCAGGCTGCCGCCCTGGCCGAATGGCATATTGGCCTTGATGAACGCCGCCGCGGTGTTGACGCTATGCATCCCTGCACCCCAATTGAACGAATCCGGGCCCCACAGCGCCGGGAACACATGTGAACCCGCTACCACAGTGCCGTGGCCATCGGCGCCGTGGCACATCGCGCACTGGTTCTGGAACACCTTGGCACCGCGCTCGCGGTTCGGCGTCTGCGCCGGTTCAGCCAGCTTCGGGTAGCCGGCCGCCTTCGGTTTGATGCCGGTGGGCAGTCCGCTTGCCAACCAGTGAGCGTAGGTGATGAGCGCCACCATGGTATCGCTGGTGGGCGCCGGCGCTTTCCCGTTCTCGCTATAGACGAAGCAGCCCTGCAGGCGCATCGCGAACGTATTCACCCGCTTGTTCTTGCCGCGATACATCGGATAGTGCGGCACCGCCGCCCACAACGGCGCCGAATGCGGGTCGCGTCCGCGCGCCAGGTGGCAGTTGCGGCAGCTCAGCTGGTTGCCCACGAACTCCGGCGCATATCTTGGCGTGTCGTCGAATATCTTCTCGCCCAGGGCCAGTACCTTGCCGTAGTCGCCGGTCGTGGGCATGGCCTGTTCCGGCGGCGGCATGAAGCTGTCGGGCGCCTGTGGCGTCGCTGTCCAGGCCGGATTGTCGGCGCGCGGGATCGCGGGGGTCTGTCCTGCACGCAGGCTGGCGATGTAAGCGGCCGCGGCGCTGATATCGTCGGCCGTCAATCGGCGCGCGATAGCGCCCATCAGATCCTGCGGACCGCCGTGACGCGTGCCGTCGTGAAAGGCGGTGAGCTGGGTCGCCAGGTAGGTCTGCCATTGGCCGGTCAGGGGCGGGATCTGCGGGCCGCCGCCGGCGAGCGCGGGGCCGTGGCACGTGGTGCATGCGGGCAGCCCGCGGGCGCCATCGCCGATGGTGACCAGAGCCTGGCCCGCAGCCAGGGTTGCCGGATCGCTGGCTGGCGCCGCCGGATGCGCGGGCTTAAGCGCCGCGACGTAAGTACCCACTGCTTGCATGTCGGCAGCCGAGAGACCCTTGGCGATAGGGCCCATGATGGCGTTGGCGCGTGTACCGTCGGCGAAGGCCGCTAGCTGCGCGGCCACATAAGCCGCGGGCAGGCCGGCCAGGCGGGGAAATTGTCCGCCGCCGCCACCGCCGGCGTCGGTGCCATGGCAGGTCGCGCAGGCGGGCGCACCGCCCCCTCCCTGCGCGAACAGGGTCTTGCCGTCGGGGGCCGCTGCAACAGCGGTGGCGGCCGCGAGCAGGACGATGAAGCCGGTCAGGCTGAACAGTCTTGAAGTACGCATGGCAACCTCCGCGGATCCAACCGTCAAGGCTTGACCGTCGCAGGCGGCATGAAGCCGTATTTGCGATAGATCGCCTGACCCTTCTCGCTCATCATGAACTGCATGAAGTCCTTCGCCGCCTGCGCATGCGGCGCCTGCTTCATCGCACCGATAGTGTAGGTCACGATCTTGTTGTCGGCATCGGGGATCGGCACCAGTGCCGTGGGGTGGTCGGCGATATGCGCATGGAAGAACGCTTCGGTGTACCAGACCGCGCCGGCATCACATTCGTCGGCCATGATGCGCATCGGCGTCTGGCGATGATGGATGTGCGTGAGGTAGGTCGAGCCGTCCTTCACCTTCGCCGTGTAGATCTTTTCAACCAGTTCCTTGCCCCCCGTCTTTTCCAGCGCGGGGATGATCGCGTGCTGCGCGATACCTTCCCATTCCGGATTGGGCATGCACAGGCGCAGGTCGTCGCGGGCGAGATCCTTCCATCCGCCGATGTGTCTCGGATTGCCGGCGCGAGTCATTATCGCCAGCTTGTTGCGCGCGTAATCGTTAAGGCGGCTGAACCACTGGTTTTCTTTCTGCAGTTCCAGCATGCGCCCGCGCCCGGCAGTGAACAGATCGGGTTTGAGCTGGATGCGCATATTGCCGATCACCAGGGAACCGGTCTTGATCTGGCGGGCGAGGATGCCCGGAGGCAGCGTCTCGGCGAATACCCGCGAATAGTTCGGGTATTGCTTCTGGAACGCCCGCAGCAGCTCGTTCACTGCCATGTATTGGTTGCCGGCGAAGAAGATCACCAGGTCAGGGTCGTTCACATCGCCGTGCAGGTCGGGCACGTTGTCCACGCCCGGTACGGTCAGGTCGACTCCGCTCACAAGCGGCGCACTCCACGGCGGTGCATGGCGGTTCTCGGGGGCGCCGGCCGCGAAGGCCGAAGCGCAGGCGGCAGCCGTGAGGCAGGCCAGTCCGGCCAGCCTCAGGCGCAAGGTGTTGGATCGAGCCATGGTCTTCTCCCGCAGGCGACAAGGGGCGGCCGAAGCCGCCCCCGATCAAGCTCGCACACGCATGTTACATGCTGATGTACGCGTAGCCTGAGTTGCCGTAGATGATGTTGTCGGAAAGGGCGGAGAGCGTGACGGTCACGTTCTTGTCCACCCAGGCCTGGTCGATATGCTCGCCGTGCAGAGCCTGCCCGCAGACTTCGATCTCAACGCCCGCGGCCTTGAGTTTGGCGATCAGGTCGAGGTTCGGGTTGTCTTTGCCGTACTTCATCTTGTAATGGGAGTTGTCCATCACGATGTGCGTGGCTGCGCCATGGATGACGGCTACGTAGTGCAGGTTCTTCAAAGGCACCCCCGCTGAAGCCATGATGTTGACCGCGCGCGCGATGTGGAACAGCGGCGAGTTCACGCCTTTGGCCTCGTTGGCCGCGGTCACATCGAACACGGCCTTGTACTGGGTGTTCTTGTCAGGCTGCATCGCCGCGTTCGGCATCGGCACGATATTGCCGTAGCCCTTGATCACCGGATAGGCGTCGTCATTGCCCGCGAAGGCCAGGCCGGTAGCAGCGATGAAGGCCAGGGCGGCCAGCACCGTCGTGATGCGTCGGAAATTGATTCGAGACATGGGTCTACTCCTCGCTTGAAAGGCGGGGCCTGGCCCCGTGGAAATCTTTTCAGTCAGCTGCCAGCATGGCCCGGATCGCGGCCGCCGTGCCGGGGTCTGCGAGCCCCGCGGACTCGCCGAGTGCCAGCGCCGCCTCGGGCGCGGCGCCGTCGAGCAAGCCGGCCTTGACCGCAAACAGGGCGCCGACACGGTTGCCGCTGCGGCAGAACACGATCACCGGTTCTTGCGCGGCGTCGCGGACCGCCTCGGCCAGGCGTCTGGCATTCAGTATGGTCAGATCCTGCGCGCCGCCTATGGGTATTAACACATAGTCCAGACCAAGCTCTTGAGCCAGTGCGGGTTCAGCCCCGATCTCGGCCGGTGTGCGCAGATCCACCAGCCGGCAAAAGCCCGCCGCTTTGGCCGCTTCGAGTTCGGCCCGGCTGGGCACACCGCCGCTGAGTACGCCGGGGAAGGGCCGGCGGGCGTAGGGCAGGGGCAGATCGACTTCGCGCATACGCTGGAACCCGGCTAGTCTGGACTGAGTCTGAGAATATTCTAATATTCCGAAAAAAGGCAAGCGCATGACCCGGTCCGCGTGGCGGACCGGGTCGGAGCCGGGCCTGGGGCCGGTGGCTAGCGGGAGGGGTGCAGGTCTTCGGAACCCGGCACGTACACGGGAAAGCCCGGGTTGCGCACTTCCTCGAAGATCAGCCGGGTCTGGATGTGATCCACTTCCGGCCGTTCGGTTAGCGCTTCGAGGATGAATTCGCGCAGGCAATCCACATCGCGCACCGCGACGTGGATCAGGTAATCGTCATCGCCGGAGACATGATAGAACGAGACCACCTCGTCCCGCGTCTTGAGATGCGCGCTGAACGCTTCGATGTCGCCGCGTGCGTGCTGGGCCATGCGGATCGCGATCATCGCCTGCATGCCGACCCCCACGGCCTGCGGGTTGAATTCGGCATAGAATCCGGAGATCACACCTTGTTCGGTCAGACGGCGCACGCGGGTGAGGCAGGTCGAGGGCGCGATATCCACCCTCGCTGCCAGCACCTTGTTCGAAATCCGAGCATTCTTTCGCAGCTCCCGGAGAATCTGCAGGTCTGTTCGATCTAAATTCATCAATCCCCCCAATATCTACTAATAATTCGGCAGTGCCCCCGGGGTAATTCAAATGTAATACCCTCGGTCGCGAGTTGCACCGTCGGGCCGCAGATGTCGCAAGCATCCCGGACCGGCAACCGGACCATGATACCTATTCGGCTGGTCTGCGGCACTCCACCGCTTGAGATGGTCCGCGCGCCCCAAGAGCGCAGGATCTGAGTGGTGACTTCCAAAGGGGGGAAGGCGGCCGTCCGGAAGGCCTGGGGGGGAATCTACCGGACGGCCTCCTTATTTGAGAACCCCAGATCGCCTCGCTACTCCACCGCGTCAGTGCTGCGCACTAACCCTTCGGGACCGGCCGATATCCACTGCTGACGGCGTTGTTCGTCGCTTGCGTAGCTTTGGCTACGCGGCGCTCCTCTCGCCTTGCCAGCAGCGGATCTTGGCGCGGTCGCGGCGGAGTAGCGAGGCGATCTGGGGTTCCGATAAAGAATCGGGATGGATAGCGAGCTGGGCGGTCCAGGTGGTGGCAGATTCGGGTAGAGATGGGGTCTGGGGTTCCGATAAAGAATCGGGATGGATAGCGAGCTGGGCGGTCCAGGTGGTGGCAGATTCGGGTAGAGACGGGGTCGGGGGTTCCTGCCCAGAGCGCCTCGCTACGCCACCGCGTCAGTGTTGCGCGCTGACCCTTCGGGACCGGCCGATATCCACTGCTGACGGCGTTGTTCGTCGCTTGCGTGGCTTTGTCGCGCCACATGCTTTGCAGTGCCTGCACCGGGTGCGGTGGGGTGCGCGATCGACGGGCGCAGGGTGGCAGCGGGTGGGTGGGGGCGCCTATCTCTCGTTTTGTCCATATGCGAGTCTGTAGTTGCAGCGCACTGGTTGGACGTCACGGCTGTGGCCCGCGCGCTGGGACCGAATTCGCATTATGTGCTGCGGCCTTGGATGCGGCTGCGTGCTGGTCTAGTCTTTGCTGCGCGATCATCGCAGAAGGGGGATATCCGGTGACGAGTGCAAGCCAGGTCTTGACGGAAAATGCGCGCCTGCTCAAGGCGAGGGCTTCAAAATATTCGATCCTCGGCATCGTTATCGCCGTCGGTACCACCATCATCGCCACGCTGCTTAGCGCCTACTTCGGCAACGACCATACGCTGACGCTCAACGGCATCATCGAAAGTCAGAAGACCAACGAGGTGCTGTGGATACTCGACGGCCTGCCGTTCTTCTTCGGCTTCTGGGGGCAGTACACCAGCTCGCTGATGGCATATGAAGCCGGCGCCATGGTGCTCGATCAGACCACGGACCTGCGCACCCACGCCGCCACGCTGGAAAACCAGATCGCGCATCAGGCCACGCACGATTCCCTCACCGGCCTGCCCAATCGCGTGCTGTTCACCGACCGTCTCACCCATGCCCTGCAGATCGCCCAGGGCGAACATGGGCGGCTCGCGGTGCTGATCCTCGACATGGATGGCTTCAAGGAGATCAACGACACCATCGGCCACTACAACGGCGACCGGGTGCTCAAGAGTGTCGGCACGCGCTTGCAGAATGCGGTGGGTGAAGGCACCACCCTGGCGCGTCTGGGCGGCGACGAATTCGGCCTCATCCTCACCGGCATCGGCGAGCCCGCGGATGTGGAACGCACCGTGCACAGCATCCAGAAGGCGCTCGAACCGCCGACCGTGCTCGAGGGCGTCACCATCAATCTCGCCGCCAGCATCGGCGTGGTGATCTCCCCCAATCACGGCCGCGATGCCGACACCCTGATGCAGCGGGCGGACGTGGCCATGTACGTGGCCAAGGACGAACATCGCGGCTATGTGATCTACTCCACCGATCTCGATGCGCACAGCCCGCAGCGGCTCACGCTGATCGGCGAGCTGCGTCAGGCGATACAGAGCGACGAACTGGAGTTGTACTACCAGCCCAAGGTGGGCGGTGGCGACCGCAAGCTGCTGGGCGTGGAAGCGTTGATCCGCTGGAACCACCCGCGCTACGGCCTGCTGCAACCGGCAGAGTTCATCCCCATGGCCGAACGTACCGGCATCATCAAGGAGCTGTCGGTGTGGGTGATCCGCCAGGCCTTGAAGAACATCGACATCTGGCGCAAGCAGGCACCCGATGTGGAGATCGCGGTGAACCTTACTGCGCACAGTCTGCTCGATCCGGAATTTCCCAACGTGGTGGCCGGACTCATGGCATTCAGGGAAGTCCCGCGGGGTTCGCTTTCCTTCGAGATCACCGAGAGCGCACTCATGAGCGACCAGCAGCGCGCGCTCGACGTGCTCGATCGGCTTGCCGAGATGGGCGTTCAGACCGTCATCGACGATTTCGGCACCGGCTATTCCTCGCTCGCCTATCTCAAACGGATGCCGGTCTCCGAGATCAAGATCGATCGCGGCTTCGTCGCCAACATGGCAACCGACAGCAACGATGCTGTCATCGTGAACGCCATCATCCAGCTTGCCCACAATCTCGGCCTGAAAGTGACCGCCGAAGGCGTCGAGACCGAAGATGCCGCACAGAAGCTCCAGGCGCTGGGCTGCGACTCACTCCAGGGCAGCCTTTTCGGCATGCCCATGCGTATGGAAGAGATCAACAGCTGGATGCTCGGCCACCACCAGACGAGGCATTAGCCAGCCCGGCTGATTCACGGGGGCGGACGGCTTCCGCCGTCCTATCGCGATCCTTGCGGTTTCTCGCGCGCCTCGCTTGCGCTTCACTCGAGCCATGGCTGCGGCTATGGCTCTCGTTCCAGCGCGGCGCGATCCCTGCAAATCAGCCGGCACGAGAGACGTGAAAGAGAGTGCCTGTGCAGGCCGCGCTATCTCTGTCTATACTGAAATAGCTTATTGTCAAATCGCAGCCTATGGACGGGCGCTACCCGAGGAGCGCTGCGGATGAGTGGGCAACACTTGCGAATCACTTTCTACGGTCGCGAAGAGCCGATCCATATCGATATCGGAACATCTGCCGCCAATACGGCCCTGGCCGCGGTCAAGGGTCTCGCCGCCGGTGGCAGCGATATCCCCGCCTTCTTCCTGTTCGATCTCGACGATGGGCACACCGTGCTGATCTCGGTCGGCGAGATCCAGACCTTGCAGTTCACCGCGCGGGGCGGGTCGGCACCCGTGCTCGATGCAGGCGTGGCGTTTTATCTGCGCGGCCGAGCCGCACCGCTCGCGCTGGATTATTCGGGAAAGGGGCCGCTGGACGACATGTTTCACGGTCTGGCCGAGAGCGATTACGGCGACGAGTTGCCCGGTTGCGTGATGCTTGCCGACGGCGCGGGCGAACCCGTGTTCTTCCGGCTCGACGAGATCCAGTACGCGCTCGCGCGCAGCGAACTGGTGCAGACACCTTCCTGATCCCGCTGCCGCGCTTTGAGTCGGCGTATCCGCCGCGCTATTCTCGGGGGAGCGCGTGGCGGGTACGTCGCGCGCTTCTTCGCCCCCACGATCGAAGGAGCCTCCCTTGAACCGCACCACCCTGTCCTCGCCGCGCCGGTCCGCATGGCGCGCAGTCATCGCCCTCCTTTTTGGCCTCGCCCTCATCTCCGGCTTCGGCGCGAGTCCCGCCCGGGCGGCAGCGTCCGGGCATTTCAGCCTCGAGCAGATCTTCGATCTGCAATGGGCGGGGGATCCGCGCATCGCGCCGGATGGCAAGCAGGTGGTGTTCGTGCGTTCCGGCTACAACATCATGGACGATTCCGACCGTCACAGCCTGTGGATCATAGGCACCGACGGCAAAGATCTGCGCCCGCTGACGCCGCCCGACGAGAACGCGGTCTCGCCACGCTTCTCGCCGGACGGTTCGCGCTTGATCTATACCGTGATCCATGAAGACAAGGCCGGTCACAAGACGGCCGAGATCCGCATGCGCTGGCTCGATACCGGCGCCACCGCACGGCTCGTCTCGCTGGCGCATCCGCCGAGCGAACTGAGTTTCTCGCCCGACGGCAAGCGCATCGCATTCGCCATGTTCGTGGACGCAGCGCCGCAACAGCCGGTGGCGAACCTGCCCACGCCGCCCAAGGGCGCCGACTGGGGCCCGAAGATCAAGGTGATCGATCGCCTGGTCTATCGCTTCAACGGCCGGGGTTATCTGCCGCGCGGACGCATGCATCTGTTCGTGATGCCGGCCGACGGCGGTGCGCCGCATCAGATCACCGACGGCGACGTGGACGATGACGGCAACCTCGCCTGGATGCCGGATGGCAAGCATCTGGTGTTCTCGGCCAACCGCCATGCCGATGCCGAATATCAACCGCTCAATTCCGAGATCTATGAGGTTTCGGCCGACGGCGGTGCAGTGAAAGCGCTCACCGACCGCAACGGGCCCGATCGCGCGGCGGCAGTCTCGCCCGACGGCCGCCACATCGCGTATCTCGGTTTCGACGACCGCAAACAGGGCTATCAGGTCACGCATCTCTACGTCATGGACAGTGACGGCTCCCATGCGCGCGTGGTCACCGGCGATTTCGACCGCAGCGTGCAGCGCCCGCACTGGGACAGTCGTGGCCGCGGGCTCTATTTCCAATATGACGACGAAGGGATAACGCACGTCGGCTACGTCACCCTGGCCGGCAAGGTGAGAAGTATCGTCAGCCATGTCGGCGGCCTGGATGTCGGCCGGCCTTATTCCGGTGGCCAGTACACCGTGGCGCCCAGGGCCGGGCGAATCGCCTTCACGCTCACGGCACCAGATCATCCGGCCGATGTGGCAGTCGCCGATACCTCAAGCGGCAAGCTGCGCCGGCTCACTGATCTCAACGCGGGGCTGTTTGGCCATGAGACGCTGGGTAGCTTGGAGACCATCCATTTCGCATCGAGATACGACCAGCGCAAGATCGAAGGCTGGATACTCAAGCCGGCAGCGTTCAATCCCCAGAAGAAGTATCCGCTAATCCTGGAGATCCACGGCGGGCCGTTCGCCAATTACGGACCGCGCTTCTCGGCCGAAGATCAGCTCTATGCCGCGGCCGGGTATGTGGTGCTCTACATCAACCCCCGCGGTTCCACCAGTTACGGCGGCGAGTTCGGCAACCTCATCCATCACGATTATCCGGACCACGATTACGACGATCTGATGTCGGGGGTGGATGCGCTGCTCGCACGCGGCTATGTCGACTCCAAGCGGTTGTTCGTCACCGGCGGCAGCGGGGGCGGCGTGCTCACCGCCTGGATCGTCGGGCACACCAGCCGCTTCCGCGCAGCCGTGGTCGCCAAGCCGGTGATCAACTGGTACAGCTGGGTGCTCACTTCCGATCTGCCGGCCTTCGGCACTCAGTACTGGTTTCCGGGCCTGCCCTGGGATCATCTTGAAAACTACATGAAGCGCTCGCCCATCAGCTATGCCGGCAACGTGACTACCCCAACCATGGTGATGACGGGCGAGGTGGACTACCGCACGCCGAGTTCCGATGCCGAACAGTTCTACGAAGCGCTCAAGCTGCGCAAGGTGCCGGCGATGATGATCCGCATCCCCGATGCCAACCACGAGATAGCGGAAAAGCCCAGCAACATGATGGCCAAGGTCGCCTACATACTCGGCTGGTTCGAACGTTTCGGCGGACAGAAAGTCGGCGCCGGCCAGGCGCACTGAAACCTGCGCGTAAACCAAGGACACAAGGAAGCAAGATATGAACTACAAGAGCCTGTTGATATTGGCGGCAGCGGTGCCGCTGCTCATCGTCGGCTGCAGCTCGAAGCAGGCGGAGCAGCTGGACTATCCGATCGCCAGGCGCGGCGACACGGTAGATACCTACTTTGGCACCAAGGTGCCCGCGCCCTATCGATGGATGGAAGACCTCAACAGCCCCGCGGTCAAGCAGTGGGTAGAAGCCGAGAACAAGCTCACCGACAGTTATCTTGCAAAAGTGCCGGTTCGTGGCTGGATCAACACGCACCTGACCAGGCTCTGGAATTATCCCAAGGCCGGCGTACCGGATGAGGAGGGCGGCCAGTTCTTCTTCAGCCGCAATTCCGGCCTGCAGAACCAGTCGGTCGTGTTCGTGCAGCAGGGGCTTGCGGGCAAGCCGCGCGAGTTGATCGATCCAAATGCCCTTTCGCCGGACGGTTCCATCGCGCTCGCCGGCTGGGAGCCTTCGCCGGACGGGCGTTATCTCGCCTATCAGCTGTCCGAAGGCGGTTCCGACTGGCAGAGCATACACGTGCTCGATGTGGCTACCGGCAAGACGCTGGCTGACGATGTCCGCTGGGTGAAATTTTCCGGAGTCTCCTGGACCAAGGACGACAAGGGCTTCTATTACTCGCGCTACCCTCAGCCGCCGAAAGACAATGCGATCAGTCAGCAGGTGAGCAACCAGAAACTCTATTACCACGCACTGGGCACGGATCAGGCGCAGGATAAACTGATCTACGAACGCCCCGACCTGCCGCGCTGGATCGTCGGCGGCCAGGTGTCGGACAATGGCAAGTACCTGTTCGTCTATCTGTTCAACGGCACGGCGCACAAGAACGAACTCTACTACGCCGATCTCGGCGATCCGGCCCGGCCCGATATCGCGGCATCGCTCAAGCCTTTGTATACGAAGAACGATGCCGTCTATTCGCCCGTCGGCGACGACGGCGATACGCTTTATTTGCAGACCACGCTCGATGCCCCGCGCGGGCGTGTCGTGGCTACGAGATTCTCGGACCCTTCCACCCAACACTGGAAAGAACTCATCCCGCAGGGCGAGGGCGTGATCGCCGGCGCGATGCTGGCCGACAAGAAACTGGTCGTGCAAAGCGAGGTCGCGGCCAAGAGCCGGGTCGATATCTTCGATACGGATGGCACGCCGGTAAAGACGCTCGCTCTGCCCGGTATCGGTTCCGTCTCAGGCATGAGCGGGCACGCGGATTCGAAGAACCTGTTCTTCCGCTTCGCCTCCTTCCTCGCGCCCAGCACTGTCTATCATTACGATCTCGGCGCCGGCGAGCATTCGGTGTTTTTCCAGCCGAAGATCGACTTCGATCCGTCGAAGTACGTCACCGAACAGGTCTTTTACAAATCCAAGGACGGCACCCAAGTGCCGATGTTCATCACGCACCGCGTGGGTGTGAAACTGGATGGTACGAACCCGACCATCCTCTACGGCTATGGTGGCTTCAACATCACCGTCACGCCGCGGTTCAATCCGGTCTATGCGGTCTGGCTGCAGCTGGGCGGCGTCTACGCGGTGGCGAATCTGCGCGGCGGCGGCACCTACGGCGAGCAGTGGCATCAGGCGGGCATGCTCGGCAACAAGCAGAACGTGTTCGATGATTTTGCCTGGGCGGCCAAGTATCTCGTGAAGCAGGGCTACACCAGCAAGCAACACCTCGGCATCATGGGGTATTCCAACGGGGGGCTTCTGGTCGGTGCCTCCATCACCGAGCGGCCGCAACTGTTCGGCGCCGCCTACGCTGGGGCCGGCGTGCTCGACATGCTGCGCTATCAGCACTTCTCCGGCGGCGATCTGTGGGCCCCGGAGTACGGTACGTCCGATGACGCGAAAGCATTCAAGTGGCTTTCTGCCTATTCGCCCTTGCAGAACGTGAAGCAGGGCACCTGCTACCCGCCCACCATCATCACCACGGCCGATCATGACGACCGTGTGGTGCCGAGTCATTCCTATAAGTTCGCAGCGGCATTGCAGCACGCGCAGGGCTGTAGCAACCCGGTGCTCATCCATATCGAGACCAACACCAGCCACGGCTATATGCCAACGGACAAGCGCATCGCGCAGACTGCCGATGTGTGGGCGTTCGAAGCCTATAACCTCGGTATCAAGCAGGCGCCCGCAAGCGAATGAGCTATCGAGCAGGCGGCGTCACCGGCAGGCTTGCGCCTGCCGGTGACCGCGCATGTTCCCCATGTCGCGCAGATCCTGCAGTTCTTTAGTCGGTGCCAGGTTTCAAAGCAGGGGCCGGAGTTGGACACATCTGGCGCCATGTTTTCCGATCATGCTGAGCGTTGGCGACAACAGTCGTCATCGTTCCCGAACGTGCCGAGATCCGGCGGCTTTAATTTGCCCCGGTCTGTCCTGTAGGGTCTGTGCGACGGAAGGTCTTGCCTTCCGTTTTCAATTCACAGTGCAGGAGTTTCCATGTCCAGACGTCTCTTACGAATCTTTGCGGCTGTGGCCGCAACCGTGTTTTTCCTGTCCAGCGGCGCGGCCACCGCGGCACCGCCCGTCAAGATGCCGATGGCGCCGCCCACAGCGCAGACCGCCACGCCGAGCAAGAAGGAGATCCACGAGTTCGCCCAGGTGTATGTGAAGGTCGCGTCGATACGCAACGATTACCGCAAGAAACTGAGTGCCACCAAGGATCAGGCAAAGGCTCAGCAGCTGCGCAAGCGCGGCGCCAAGGAACTCGATTCGGCGGTCGCCGATTCGCCGCTCGGCATCGAGCGCTACAACCAGATCGCCCACGCGGTATCGAGCGATAACGGCCTCAAGCAGCAGGTCATCGCCCAGATCAAGCAGATCAGAAACAGCCGGTAGCTTCGAGGCCGGGATGCGCGCGGCCGCAAGGCATGGCTTTGCGGCCGCGCGTTTACGCGCGAGCCTGGCCGAGAGCCCGCCGCGTGCCGATCTTGTGCGCTCCCGAAGCGCTCCGGCTCAATCCAGAAGCGCCACCACGTTGGCCGGCGTGCGGAATGTCTTGCGATAATTGGAAGGCGTCAGGCTGGTGAAACGGCGAAACATGCGGCGGAAGTAGGTCGCATCTTCATATCCGACTTGCCAGGCGATATCGTCTATCGATGCATCGCTGCACTCCAGCAGATTTTTTGCATGCTCCACGCGCAGGTGTTGCAGATAACGTAGCGGGGTGTGTCCTGTGGATCGCTTGAACCGACGCAGGAAACTGCGTTGCGAGAGGCCGCTGTGCTCGATCGCGGCTTCCACCGGTGCGCAATGACCCACATGCTCGCGCAGCCACTGCTGGGCCGCGCGGATCGTCTCGTCGTTGTGCTGGAGATTCTCGCGAAAGCAGGCGTAGGCCTGCTGGTCCACGTCGTGCCAGTCGAGCAGGAAGAAGCGGGCTACGGTACGCGCCGCTTCGGCTCCCGCGAAGCGGTGGATCAGATAGAGCATCAGATCGTGCCAGGAAGCGTAGCCGCCCGCCGTCACCAGTCGCTGCTTGTTGCCGCCGGCAACCAGCGTCCGGTTGGCCTGGACGTCTACGTCGGGGTATTGCCGGCGCATGTCGTCCACATAGGCCCAGTGCGTGGTGGCGGACAGGCCGTCGAGCAGACCGGTCGCGGCCAGGATGAGGGACCCGGTACAGGCGCTGCAGAGCAGTGCGCCGCCTGCATATTGTTTGCGCAGCCATTCCAGCAGATCTGCCGAAAGTTCCAGCGGTTGGCCCGGGATAGCGGCGATCGGCGGTACGTAGACGACATCCGCTGTCTCGCAGCGTCCGATCAGACAGTCGGCGTCGGTGTTCGTGCCCAGCATCATCTCGACGCGGGCTGTCTCGGCGACAAGGCGCGTACGGAAACCTGTTTCGTGCGGCATGCCGGCCGCCGGGTCGCGCAGGAATCTGGATTCCACGGTGAGCAGATCGCGCGCGCCGATCACCCCGGAGGCGAAACTCTGTGGCAATGCCAGCAACAATACGTCTGTCATGACGCTTCCCCCTCCTGCGCTCGCGCAGGTCTCGACTACGTTGCCGGGGGTGCGCATCCCGGAAATTTGAATGGATGCGCTGAATTCTGGCTTAAATACCCCCGATAAGGTCACTTTAGACCCTTCCCGGCACCTGTGCAGTGCGAGAGCATGTTCGGTACCGTGCATGGGAATAGGGGGATTACATTATGTCTTACGATAACGCCATGAGTCTGCCGGGGCGATTGCTGATCATGGCCTATGCCGTGGCCGGTTACGCCATCTTTCTTGCCGTGTTCGTCGTGTTCGTGCTCTGGTCATTGGGCTGGCTGTTGCCGCAGACCATCGACAGCGGGGCGTTGGTCGCACTCGCTCACGGCAGCACGAGCGCCATGCTCATCGATCTCGGATTGATCCTGTTGTTCGGTGTCCAGCATTCGGGCATGGCGCGGCGCGCCTTCAAACGCATCGTCATACACCTGATTTCGGCACCCGCCGAACGGCCGACGTTCGTCATGCTGAGCAACATCGCGCTCGCGCTCATCATCGTGCTCTGGCAGCCGTTGCCACAACCTTTGTGGAAGGTGACGGGTGGCGCGGCGAACGTCCTGCTCGCGATCAACCTCCTGGGCTGGCTGTTCCTGGTTGCGGCCACGTTCATGATCTCGCATTTTGAACTGTTCGGTCTGCAGCAGGCCTGGTCCAACTTCCGCGCGCGCGCGCCCCAGGCGCCCGAGTTCACCACTCGCTTCGCCTATGCGTTCGTACGTCATCCGATGATGACCGGCTTGTTGCTCGGTCTCTGGCTGGTGCCGGTCATGAGCGTGGGCCACCTGGTGCTGAGCCTGGGTTTCAGCGCCTATATCCTCGTGGGCACGCTGTTCGAAGAACGCGACCTCATCCATTACCTGGGCTCGGCTTACATACGCTATCGCGCGCATGTACCGCGCTTCTTTCCGCTCCCGGGACGCTCGGCTGCCAGTGTGGACGAGGCGACGGACAGCTATTGACGCAGCCCCGACGGCGCCGACGCCGCGAGCGATCTGTCGCGGCGATGTGCGAACCCTGTCCGCGCCGCTGCCGATCGCGTCGCCGCAATCCGCGAAGGTAAAGGGGGAACTTGGCAAAGCAGGGTACGTCTGAGTCATAATCTTGTGGCTAAAGTCCGCCGGTTCCCCGTTTGGAGTCGGCCGCCCCCGGAGTCTGGCTCAGCGTGAAAAAATCCCTGGTTTTTGCGTTCTCGATCTTCACGGCAGTCGCGCTCGTCAGCGTACTCGTCTGGCGTATCCACGGCGATCAAGCAGCCGCGCGGTCGGATCGCGAGGCAAGCCGTCTCGTCGTCGATACGATCGCGGTGCGCCGCGCCGACGTACCGCTCGCCCTGGAGGCGGTGGGGCAGGTGGAGCCCGAACACACGGTTGCGATCCGCCCGCAGGTGGCGGGCAAACTGCAGCAGGTGGATTTCGCCGAAGGCGATGAGGTGAAGGCGGGCCAGGCACTGTTCCGTATCGATCCGGCGCCCTTCGAAGCTGCGCTCGCTTCGGCGCGCGCGGCCTATGCCAGTGCCAAGGCCAACCTCGACCGCCTCACCTCGCTGGAAAAGACAAAATACATCACGCCGCAGGATTATCAGAACGCCAAGGCCGCAGCGGCCAAGGCCGAAGCCGACGTGCGCCAGGCCGAGATCAACCTCTCCTATACTGACATCCGCGCGCCGATCACCGGGCGCACGGGCGCCATCAGCATGAAGTCGGGCAACATCGTCAGTCCGTCCGACAGCCAGCCGCTGGTCACCATCAACCAGATCAGGCCCATCCTCGTCCGCTTCGCCATCGCGCAGCAGGATCTGGAGCGCGTGCGGCGTTATCGCAAGGCAGCCGAGCTCCACGCGCGCATCACCCATGAAGACGGTAGCGGCGATCTGGGCGAAGGCACGCTGGTGTTCGTCGATAACGGCGTCAATCCCGATGCCGCCACGGTCACCCTCAAGCTGCGCGCGCCCAACACCGATGCCACGTTGTGGCCCGGCGAATACGTGGGCGTGCATCTGGTGCTCGCCCTCGAGCACGGCGTACTCGCGATCCCGCAGGCGGCACTGCAGACCGGGCAGAATGGCGCTTTCGTCTATCGTGTGGAAGGCGGCAAGGCGGAATATGCGCCGGTGCATGTGGCACGCGAGGCGGGCGATCTGGCGGTGATCGACAATGGCCTGAAAGCGGGCGATCAGGTGGTGCTGCGCGTCCCACGGCGCCTGCGCGCGGGCAGCCCGGTCACGCCGCAGCCGGTTACTGGCGCAGATCTGTCCGCCGCCGGCGAACGATGAACATCCCGCATCTGTTCATCCGCCGGCCGGTGATGACCACCATGGTCATCGCGGCCTTGCTGGTGTTCGGCGTCACTGCGTATTTCACGCTACCGGTTAGCGAGCTGCCCAACGTCGATTTTCCCACCGTCAGCGTCGAGGCGAGTCTGCCCGGCGCCGATCCCGAGACCATGGCCTCGTCCGTGGCCACACCCCTGGAACGGCAGTTCTCCACCATCGCGGGCCTGAGTTCGATGACCTCGGAGAGCAATACCGGGGAGACACGCATCACGCTGCAGTTCGATCTCGACCGCAATATCGACGCCGCCGCGCAGGACGTGCAGACGGCGATCTCGCAGGTCTCGCGCCGCCTGCCCGACGACATGCCCTCACTGCCCACGCTGCGCAAGGTCAATCCCGCAGATTTCTCCATCCTCTACCTCGCGCTCACCGCCGATCACCTGCCGCTCACCCAGCTCGACGAATACGCCGAGACGCGGGTGGCGCAAAGGCTCTCCACGCTCAACGGCGTGGCGCAGGTGATCGTGTTCGGTTCGCAGCATCATGCCATCCGCATCTTCTTGAACCCTTATGCCTTGCGCGCGCGCCAGCTCTCGGTCGGCCAGGTGGCACAGGCCGTGCAGGCGGGCAACACCAACCTGCCGGCGGGTGTGCTCAACGGCGCTTCGCGCAGTTTCAGTCTGGAGGCTGAAGGCCAGCTCGTCTCCGCCCAGAGTTATAACGATCTGGTACTGGCCTATCGCAACGGCGCGCCCATCCATCTCGCCGATGTCGGCAAGGCAGTGGATGGTGTGCAGGACGACAAGCGCCTGACCATGTATTTCGACAACGGCGCCAAAGACAAGTCGATCAAGCCCTCGATCGTGCTCGCGATCAAACGCCAGCCCGGCGCCAATACGGTGGAAGTAGCCAACGCGGTGAAGGCGCTCATCCCCGAGCTCACGCGCCAGGCACCGGGCGATGCCAGCCTGCACCTCATCTATTCGCGCGGCGATTACATCGACGGCTCCATCGGTGAGGTGAAGTTCACCCTGATGCTGGCCATGGTGCTGGTGGTGGGCGTGATCTTCCTGTTCCTGCGCAACGCACGCGCGACCCTGATCAGCGCGCTGGCGCTGCCGGCATCCATCATCGGCACCTTCGCGATCATGAAGCTGGTCGGTTTCAGTCTCGATAACCTCTCGCTGATGGCGCTGACCCTTGCCGTGGGCTTCGTGGTGGACGACGCCATCGTGGTGCTGGAGAACATCGTGCGCTATCGCGAGAAGGGTCTCGGCGGCATGCAAGCGGCGATCAAGGGCTCGGGCGAGATCGGTTTCACCGTGGTGTCGATGACGCTGTCGCTGGTCGCGGTATTCATCCCGGTGCTGTTCATGGGTGGCCTGGTCGGGCGGCTGTTCAACGAATTCGCCATGACCGTCGCCATCGCCATCCTCATCTCCGGCGTGGTCTCGCTCACCCTCACGCCCATGCTCTCCAGCCGCTTCCTGGGCGAGAGCGAGCAACAGCACGGCGCGCTCTACAATTTCTTCGAACGCGGCTTCGACAGCGTGCGCGATGCCTACGTGCGCAGCCTCACCTGGTCGGTGGATCACTGGCGCTCGATGCTGGTGTTCGCCGCCGCGATCCTGGTGCTCACCTTCTATTTCTTCGCCGTCGTGCCCAAGGGCTTCATCCCCACGGAAGATACCGGCCAGATCGTGGCCAGCACGCAGGCCCCGGAAGGCGTGACCTTCCCGCAGCTGCTGGCACTGCAGAAGAAAGTAACGGACATCGTGCGCGCCAATCCCAACATCGCCTCGGCCATGTCCAGCGCGGGACAGGGCAACGGCGGCGCGGCCGGGGGCAACCGCGGGCGCATGTTCATCCGTCTGAAGCCCATGGGCGAGCGTAGCGCGGGCGCGGACGAGATCATCCAGCAACTGCGCCACGCGGTGGCGCCGGTGCACGACATGGACGTGTATTTCCAGAATCCGCCCGCCATCCGCATCGGCGGCTTCTCCAGCCACGGCGATTACGAATACGTGCTCCAGGGTCCGGATGTTGCCGATCTCGACCATGCCGCCGCGGCCTTTCTGCCCAGGCTGGAAAAAGTTGCCGGCATCCAGGATGTGGATAGCGATCTCGAACTCAACAACCCGCAGATCTCGGTGCGCATCCGCCGCGAAGCCGCATCCGCGCTGGGCGTGAGTGCGGTGCAGATCCAGTCGGCCCTGTATTCCGCCTACGGCGGGCGCCAGGTGAGCACCATCTATGGTTCGGTGGACGAATACCCGGTGATCATGGAACTTGAACCGGCGTTTCAGAAAGACATCAACGCGTTGCAGGCGCTGACGGTGCAAAGCGACCGCGGCAAACTGGTACCGCTGAGCGCGGTGGCCGACATTGGCCGTTCCGTAGGCCCGCTCGCGGTGAGCCATTACGGCCAGCTCCCGGCAGTGACTTTCTCGTTCAACCTGGCGCCGGGCGTGGCGCTGGGCACGGCGACCGAACGTATCGAAAAGCTGGCGGCCGAGAGCCTGCCCGCCGACATCACCGGCAGCTTTGCCGGCAATGCCGAGACCTTCCAGCAATCGCTGGTCGATCTGCCGCTGCTGCTCATCGTCACCATCCTCGTCATCTACATGGTGCTGGCGATCCTCTACGAACATTTCATCCACCCCATCACCATCCTCACCGCGCTTCCGCTCGCCATCGTCGGCGCGCTGATGACGCTGATCCTGTTCGGGCAGGAACTCAACCTGTTCAGCTTCGTGGGCCTGATCATGCTCGTGGGGCTGGTGAAGAAGAACGGCATCATCATGGTCGATTTCGCGCTGCAGCTGCGCCGCGAAAACGAGATGGACGCGCATGACGCCATCATCGAAGCCTGCCGCGTGCGCTTCAGGCCCATCATGATGACAACGCTGGCCGCCATCTTCGGCGTGCTCCCCATCGCGCTCGGCTCCGGCATGGGTGCCGAAGCGCGCCGCCCGCTCGGCATCGCGACCGTCGGCGGGCTGATCTTCTCGCAATTGCTCACGCTCTACATCACGCCGGCGTTTTACGTTGCCATGGAGCGTTGGGCAGCGCGTTGGGCACAGGGGCGCTCGACGAAGGTTTTGTCGACCTAGGGTCAAGTTGTGCCGGCCGCGCCGCGTTCGGGGCCACGCGCGCGACCCGATATGCCGCGCGCGCAAGCGCGCTATCTGATCGACAAGCCTGTCGGCGCCGCCGACACAAGATCCATAAGATGGGGGAATAGAAAAAGGGGGCATGAGCCCCCTTTTTCAGTTCCGCTCTTGTGCGGCGTTACTTCTTGTCTTTGTCCGCTTGCTTTGCGGCCTGCGCCTTGTTCAGCAGACTGACCACTTCATTCGCCATGTTCCTGGCCATGGTCAGGTCCTTGCTGGCGATACCGGCCTGGGCGGTCTCGATCGCGGTGCGCAACTGCTTCTTCATATCCGGATCCTTGGTGTCGTTGATCGCACCATCGCCCATGCCTTTGCAGGGGTCGCCCGCTTTCTTGGCGAACTCCTTGCCCTTGGGGCCGACCAGGCAGTTCACGGCATGGTGCAGATGCAGGTGCACGTTCTTGATGTCTTTTTGCTTCGCCGCGAGGCCGGCATGGACTGTCGCAGTGGAAATCTCCTTGCCCGCATTCGCCGGTGCGGAACCGGCCCAGGCGATGCCCAGGGCAAGAAAAAGGCTTGCGATTACAACAAGGAATCGGGTCATGGCAAAGAACTCCTGGTTGCTGAGGATGGGCTCATCATACTCGTCAGGCTAACCCGGTACAGTGAAGCAATGCACATTTGTGCGGCGCTTCACCCGGATGCGTTAGCCGCCCTTCTCGAACACGATCGCGCGGAAAGGCCACAGCGGGACGCCGATCAAGCGGTCGAACAGCCAGCGGCCGTCAAACGCTTCCAGCACCGGGCGGATCTCGACCGAGCGGCAGCCGAGCGAGACCGCCGGCAGATGCCAGACCACGTTCTCCACTGCATCGGCGAGGCGCCGCACCAGTGCGGATTCGGGTTCGGTGGAATGCGCGATTCCCAACCGCCCGCCGGGCTTGAGTACGCGATACATCTCGCGCACCGCCGCCGCGGGATCGTAGACGGGGCACACGCTGTAGGTGGATAGCACCACATCGAAGCTGGCATCGCGGAAGGGCAGGCGGGTCATGTCGCCGGTGCGAAAGGCGCAACGCGCCTCCACGTTCCGGGCGAGCGCCTTGCGCCGGGCCTGCTCCAGCATGCCCGCGCTAAGGTCGTAGAGAGTGGCGTGGCCGTTGAGGCCGGCGGTGGCCAGCGCGAGCAGCGAAGTCGAACCCGTGCCCGCGCCCACATCGAGGATGTTGTCGCCGGGGCGCACAGCGGCCCGTACCACCATGCGCCGCCCGCGTGCGTCGCTGTCGAAAGTGAGCAGCCCGTGCTGGGTGTCGTAGCGGCGGGCAACACGGTCGTAGACGCCCCGTATCGCGTCTCGTGACAAGGCTTCGCGCATGGCCGGTCTCCTCCCCGAGGACCAGGTTTCCAATCCTTGAGTATGGCGCGCGCAAATGCAAACGGCGGCGGGTGGGTGCGGCCGGAAAAATCTTTTTTGCAGTCTCTTGCCAACTGCCGTTGTGCTGTTATACTCAACTACAACACCGGTCTAAGCGAGAGGCCCGGCCGCCAAGGCCGGGCTCTTTTTCAGGCGGGGCGCCTGCGGCTCGCGGGTTGGCAACCGATTGTTTATAAAGAGGGAATTTCAATGAATGCATCGAAACGAGTGCTCCTGGCCGCGATCATGGCCGGAGCGGGTCTGGCCACAGTCGCGCAGGCGGCAGAGGCGCCGAAGACACCGGCCTGGGTGGCCGAGAGCAACGCCAATGCCCAGATCCTGCTCAAGGTCATGGCCGATTTCGCGCCCGAGCAGGCCGGTCAGATGGGCGTGGACGGGCTCGATGCCCAGGCGACCGACCTCACGCCGGATCTCGTCGAGCGTGTGAACAAGGCCGTGGACGGCGCCGAGGCCGAGCTCAAGGCGCGTCAGGCCAAGGCCACGCAGCCCGAAGTGAAGCAGGATCTTCAGATCCTGATCCAGGCGTCGGAAGACGTGAAAGCCGATAACGCGCTGCAAGAGCAGTACATGCTCCAGTACAACAACGTACCGCAGCTGATCTTCTTCGGCGTGCGCGCCCTGATCGATCCGCGCGTACCGCTCGAGCGCCAACAGGCGGTAGTCGAGCGCATGAAGGCCTATGCCGGCATGGTGCCGGGCCGCAAGCCCATCACCGAACAGGCCAAGGTATTGTTCGAGAACAGCCTGAAAACGCCCGGCCTAATCGGTCCCTACACGGCCGAAGTCCAGCAGGATATGCAGGACGACCCGCACTATATCGCCGGGCTCAAGCAGCTGCTCTCGCACAGCAAGGTGAAGGGCTGGGAGCCGGTCTACGCGAAACTGGCCCAGCAGATGACCGACTACGTCGCCTGGATCAAGACCGACGTCGTGCCGCACGCGCGCAAGACCAACCGTCTGCCCGAAGCCATGTACGCCAACCAGCTGCATCAGATGGGCGTGGACGAAGACCCGCGCAAACTCATGCGCGAAGCGATGTTCTCCTATGCCGAGATCCAGCATCAGATGGAAGGCATGGCGATCCTGGTAGCCAGGCAGCACGGCTTCAAGAGCACGGATTATCGCGATGTCATCCGTGAACTGAAGAAAGATCAGATCGTCGGCAAGGCCATCCTGCCGCTCTACAAGAAGCGTCTGGCCGAGATCGAGAAGATCATCCGCGCCGAGCGCATCGTCAGCCTGCCCGACCGCAACGTGGTCATCCGCATGGCGTCCGCCGCCGAGACCGCGGCCGAACCCGCGCCGCACATGAACCCGCCGCGGCTCATCGGCAACACCGGCCAGTACGGCGAGTTCGTGTTGCCGCTTAACGAGGGCAAGAAGGGCAACAAAGCAGAGCAGATGGACGACGACACCTTCGACGCCGCCGCCTGGACGCTCACCGCGCATGAAGCGCGTCCCGGGCACGAGCTGCAGTTCGCCAGCATGATCGAGCACGGCGTGTCCATCGCGCGTGCGGTGTTCGCGTTCAACAGTGCCAACGTCGAAGGCTGGGCGCTGTACTCGGAAGCCGAGATGCAGCCCTACGAACCGCTGGACGGCCAGCTCATCGCCCTGGATAACCGTCTGCTGCGTGCCGCGCGCGCCTTCCTCGACCCCATGGTCAATTTAGGGCTTATCACCCCGGCCGATGTGAAGACCTTCCTCGAACAGGAAGTGGTGCTCTCGCCGGGCTTCGCCAAGGAAGAGTCGGACCGCTTCTCGTTCCGCATGCCCGGTCAGGCCACCAGCTACTACTACGGCTACCACAACCTCATGGAGATCCGGGGCGACGCCCAGGTGAAGCTGGGTCAGAAGTTCGACCGCATGAAGTTCAACGACTTCATCCTCAGCCAGGGTCTGCTGCCGCCGAACCTGCTGCGCAAGGCGGTGGAAGAGCAGTTCATCCCCAGCCAGCTGTAAGCGCGTTTGGAGGGCACCTGCGCCCTGCCGGCCCCGTCGCCAATCCCCCCGGCGGCGGGGCCGGTTTTCTTTTTGATCCGGCCGGTTCTATCGCCCGATCTCTTTGTTGCGGCACCTTCCGAGCGTGCTCACTACCTGCTTGGTAGCTGCGCTTGTCGAAAGGCACCGCGCCGCGATCTCGAACAAGATCCCTCGGCCTCGAATCTTGCGTTGACGATCGTGGCGGCAGCACCGCTCGCGATGAACCGGCCCGGCCGCTAACGAGTGGCGCTGGCGATCGTCTGGATGTCCGCCGGCCGCCCGGTGTGATAACCCTGCGCATAGTTCACGCCTATGTCACGCAGGATGTTCATCACTTGCGCGTCTTCCACGAACTCGGCGATGGTGAGCTTGTCCATCACCCGGCCCACTTCATGGATCGAGCGTACGATGGCGCGGTCGATGGGGTCGCGGGCGATATCGCGCACGAAGGTGCCGTCGATCTTCAGATAATCCACGGGCAGGTTCTTGAGATAGGCGAACGATGACAGTCCGCTGCCGAAATCGTCCAGCGCGATGGTGCAGCCGAACTCGCGCACGCCTTCGATCAGCAGCACCGCATCGGCCAGGTTGCCGATGGCCGCGGTCTCGGTGATCTCGAAGCACAGCTGTCGTGCGGCGGAGCCGAGGTCGGTCAGCGCCTCGATCAGGTAGGCGCGGAAGGCCGGGTCGCTGAAGGTCTGGCCGGAGAGATTGATGGAAAGGCGGATGTCGGAGCCGTTGCCGGTGATCCAGCGCAGCGCCTGCTGCACCACGGCGCGGTCGAGGCGCGGGGCGATGTTGTAGCGTTCTGCGGCGGGCAGGAAGGCACCCGGCGGGATCAGCTCGTCGCCTTCGCGCATACGCACCAGCAGCTCGAACCAGCGTGTGGTGTCGGCGCTGACGCCCAGTGGCACGATCGGTTGCGCCTGGAGCACCAGGCGGTCTTCGTCGATGGCGCGGTTAAGGCGCGGCACCCATTGCATCTCGCCCCGGCGCTCGAACAGGCGGCTGTCGTCTTCGCGCCAGACCATGCAGCGGTTGCGCCCGGCATCCTTGGCGGCATAACAGACGGTATCGGCCGCCTGGAGTACGTCGGTCACGCTGGTGAGCGCATCGCTCGCCAGCGGCACCAGGCCGATGCTCACGCCCAGCTTGAAGCTGTGGTTCTCCCACACGAAGGTGAATTCCTCCACCGTGCGGCGCAGCTTGTCGGCGATGCTCTCGGCATGCTCAAGATCGCAGCCGGTAAGCAGGGCGCCGAACTCGTCTCCGCCCAGGCGCGAGAGGGTGTCGGAAGCACGCATCTCGTCGCGCAGCCGGGCCGCCAGTTGCTTGAGCAGTTCATCGCCCGCCACGTGGCCGGCGGTATCGTTCACCAGCTTGAACTGGTCGAGATCGAGGTAGCAGAACGCGCCCTGGTCCTGGCCGTCGAGCACGCCGCGCAGGAACTCGCCCAGGCGGTGTTCGAACTCGCGCCGGTTGATCAGCCCGGTGAGCGGATCGTGCCGCGCCTGGTAGGTGAGCTGCTGGGAGAGATCGTGCGCCGAAGAGATGTCTTCGGCCACCACCACGAAGCGCTCCACGCTGCCGTCGTCCTGGCGCACTGCGCTCACCGAAAGGTTCACCCAGGCCACGGAATTGTCCTTGCGGATCCAGCGCTTCTCGATGCGGTAGGCATCCAGCTTGCCGGCATAGATCGCCGCAAGCATCTTCAGGTCGGCGGCGAGATCGTCGGGGTGAGTGACCTCGCGGAAGGTGAGCCGCACCAGCTCCTCGGCGCGGTAGCCCAGCATGGTGCAGAACTCGGCGTTGACTTGCATGTAGTGCCCGTCGGGCGCCACATGAGCGATGCCCACGGCCGCGTGTTCGAAGGTGGCGCGATAGAGCGCCTCGCGGTGCTTGAGCGCTTCCGAGTTGCGGTCGCGCTGCATGGCGATGCCGGCCAGATCCGTGAGCCGGCCGATCAGAGTCAGATCTTGTTCGTCCGGCGAGCTGGGCGCGCGGTAATAGACCGCGAAGCTGCCGATCACCTTGCGCTCGGAATCGTGGATAGGCGTAGACCAGCACGCGCGCAAGCCTTCGGCCCGCGCCAGCTCGATGTAGGGCTTCCAGTAGGGGTCGGTCTCCAGATCGGTGCTGATCACCTGGCGGTCGTTATACATCGCGGTGCCGCAGGAACCGGCGGCGGGGCCGATCTTGAGCCCGTTAAGGGCGCTGGAATACGTGCTCGAGACCGAAGGCGAGGCCAGGGTGTACACGCTCGCGCCGTCGTCGAGCAGCTTGAGGATGGTGCACAGCGCGCCGGGCATCACCCCTTCCACCAACCGCGCCAGGATATCCAGCGTCTCGGGCAGCGAATCGCCGCGCGCGATCGACTGCAGCACGGAGTATTCGCCTTCGCGCAGCGTCTCGGCGCGTTTGCGAACGGAGATGTCGGTCACCATCCCGCGCACCAGGGTGAGATCGCGGTCGGGCAGGTGCGAAAGGCTCACCTCACAGGGAAACACCGTGCCGTCGCCGCGCCGGTGCAGCCATTCGAACACCACCGGGCCTTCGGTAAGCGCCTTGTCGATATACCAGAGTGCGGCCTCGGTGCTGGGGCGGCCATCGGCCTGCACGGGCGCACTGAGGTCGGCCACGTTGGGCAGCGCCGGGTCGTGCAGGTCGATCCCGAACAGCGAGAGCGCGCGCGGGTTGCAGTCGATGATGCTGCCGCGCGTGTCGGTCACGATGATCGCTTCCGGCGCGTTGCGGATCAGTGCCCGGTAGCGCGCATGCGCCTCTTCTTCCAGGCGCCGGCGGTAGCGCATGTTCTGATCGTGCATGCGCCCGAGCAGGAAGGCGATGATATTGATCAGCAGCACACCTTCCACGGCGCGCTGCAGGTTGGAAGTCAGGAAAGCGGGGCCGAAGTCCGTCAGCGCCGCGAAGATGACATAGGCCGAGGTCAGCACGGAACTCACCAGGCCCGTCCGCACGCCCGCGGTGGCGGCCGAGAACACCACCGCGCCGAACAGGATCAGGAAGGGGATCGGTGTGATGATACCCGCCAGGCGCAGGCCTTCGGTGAACACGATTGCGCCGACGGCAGCCAGGGGCGTAAAGCTGCGCCAACGCGCATTTGCGGCGGGGCGGGCCTGTTCCGTGGGCGCAGAGTCCTTGTACGGCGAATTCGTCGTGCTCACGGACTACTCTCAGATGTAGAAGCGGTTCTTGCGCTGCGGCCCGTCTCCGCGAAGACCGGCCAGCATTTCGTTCTTCGTGTTATTTGATTCGAGTATAGCAGTTAACTTATTTAGAGGATGGGAATTTTATTACTCCTGGCGATCGCCACGGCGTTCGCCGGGCGCCAGCCCGATACGCCAAGCTTATCAAAGAGATAGCGGCGCCCGGCCAGGCTGTGCGGGTGGGGCATTGGAGCGGTGGGCGGAGCAGTGGGCGAGGTCGCGGTATCGCCCGCAGCGAAGGCGGTGTGTCGATCGCAACAAGAGCGTTCAGGTGCAGGAAGCCGGAAAGCCAGGTAGCTATCACACTCAGAGCCAGCGACCTCCTCTCGTTGTCTTGCTTGACCTTCAGAGCTCGCAGCTTCGCGTGCGCTCCCTCCCGGCGCTACCTGAACATCATCGCCAGCAGGGCGATCGCGTCGACGCCGGCGGCGGCCCACAGTGCCTTGGTGGGTTTGTCGAATATCGATCCGAGCAGAGCGGTCAGGCAGGCGAGGGGGAAGAAGATGATGATGCCATAGGCGGCGAATGCCGCCGCGAAGGCGGAGCCGAGGGCGATGGACATGTCGCGGGCGCCCAGACGTTCGGCATGCACCGCCCAGGAACAGAAGAAGTAACCGGCGCTCAGAAATATCGAGATCGCCAGGAATGAATGCGCGGTGATGCGCCACCCAAGCGGAGCCGGGCTCGCGCCAGTCACTGCGTTCCTCCAGCCAGCCAGTGCTCAAGCACCGACTCCGCCCCGGCCGCTTTCGCCAGCCGCCGCAGGCGCTTCATGTCGAGCAGTTCGAGGTCGATATCGTGGCGCGGCGGCAACTGGCGCCGGCTGCGCGGGCTCGCGCCCAGATACAGCCAGTCCACCAGGGCCTTTTCCGGGGTGGCGCGTACATGCTCGAACCGACTTTCCGGCTCCAGCCGGTCGGCAGCGGCGCCCGCTTCCACGATCCGGCGGGGCAGGCCGAAGAAATGGAAATCTCCGGCCGGTGTGCGCCGGCGGCCCAGGCGCGGCGGTGGCGCGCCGCGGTCGATCGGTACCACAGCGGTCACGCTGTGCGTCGGGTTGTTCAACACGCCGGCATCGCCGAGCACGGTATTGAGCGAGACCACGGCATCGCGGAACAGCCAGGGTGTGGCGTCCACCGCCTGCGCGGGCGGCATGCGCAGGCGGTTGAGGTAGAGCCCGCGTTTCACCGGTGCCAGTTTCTCCTGCTCGACCAGGCGCCGCAGCCAGTGGCTGAGCGTGCTGGCCGGCACGCTCTCGCCCGCCGCGCTGCGGGCGAAGCGGGCGATAAGGTCGCGGGTGAGCACGGCGGGCCCTTCGCGGCCGGCAAGCCGGCGTTCGAGCTGCGCTTGCCAGGCTTTCATGGCCGCGTACTCGCCGCTTCGCGCAGCAGCCGTTCCGCGTATTCGCCCACGCGCAGTTTCATCGCCGTCCACTCGGTCGAATCCACCCGCGCTGCCGCCTCGGTGGGCAAGGCATCGCTGAGCTCGTTGGCGAAGCGGTCCCAGTCCAGTGCATCCAGATGCGCCCAGAGCACCTCCACCGGGTCTTCGCCTTCTATCCTCGAGCGGTGGACGGCCCAGGCGAGCGTCTCGGCATCGGGGGCGGCGCCGGTATCCTTGAGCAGATCCAGGTCGTAGACATCGCGCGCCGCCTCGCGCCCGAGCAGGGCGGCGAGCTTGGTGGCGATCAGTGCGGGCCGTGAATAGATATCCACCCAGAACCGAGCGATACCCTTGGCCGCTGCGGGCACATACGGCGCTTGTTCCACTATGCCGGGCACGGCGCGCTCCGGGTTGCGCGAGACTTCCACCTCCACATGCCAGCTGCGGCCCTCGGGCCCGGTGAAGTTCACCTTCCATTTGGGCGTGGTCTCGCGCTTGCCCGGCTCGGAGATCGTGAGCTCGCGCACCGGCAGGCCGCGCGCAGCCGTCTCGATGGCGTGGCGCACGGTCTTGTGCAGCGAGTCGGCGGTGCGTCTGGGGTTGGTGAAATCCAGATCCACATCCTTGGTCAGGCGCTGATTGCCGAACAGTGCACGCATGGCGCCGCCGCCCTTGAGCACGAAGCCCTCGCCGCGTTTGGCGAAGATCTCGCGGGTGAGGCGTTCGATGAACTGTTCGCGCAGGTCGTCCATTGTCATGTCTATTAAGTCAGTTATGCCAATAAAGTTAGCATAAGTTACTTAATAGTCCAGGGCTGCGGCCGGTTCTCTCGCCCGATATCTTTGTTGCAGGGCGTCCCTCGAATGCTCATTACCTATTTGGTAACTCCGCTTCCCGGAACGCCCGGCGCCGCGATCTCGGGCGAGATTCCTCGGCCTCGGGGAGTGTTTGATCTATTGAGTGTCCTCACTTAACGCCGCTCTTGCGTTGGCCGGCTCCAACAATGAGATCGAGTGAGAAGACTCGCCGGACACGCGCTTCAATCCGAACAGCGGCCGCATCCAATTCACTCTTCGGATGATGAACTCATACAGCCCCCAGGTGCCGCCGATGGTGATCGCGAGCAGCACGACGGGTTCGGCCACCGGGCCCAGCGCGAGCTTGGTCAGCTCGAAACCGGCCACCACGATCACGGTCTGGTGCAGGATGTACCAGGGGAATACGGCCTCGTTGGCGTAGGCCAAAAGCTTCGAGGGCCGGTTGAGCCAGGCATGGCCCCAGCCCATGGCCGCGAGCATCCACGCCCAGCGGTTGAGATAGAGCACCATCATGTAGCCGGCGTCCTGCAGCTTGGTGGTGTTGTCGGGAAAGATGGTGTTGAAAGCGATATAGGTGGCGAAGGTACACAGCGCCAGCACCAGCGTGCGCCGGCGCAGGCGGCCGATCTCTGCCCACAGGCCCTCGTCGCGCCCGATCACGAAGCCGTAGAAGAAGCACAGGCCGTAGAGGGCGTTCCAGTACCAGTCGTTATAGAGCGCGTGGGTCTGGTCCATGAAGTGGGGGAAGATCACCAGCCCGCAGAACAGCATGGGCAGGATGGGCACCAGCACCAGCCACAGCCCGCGCAGGCGCCGCATGGCGGCGAGCACGCGCGCACCGCCCCGATCCAGCCACACGCACAGCGGCAGGAACGCCAGGGTGAAGAAGATGAGATACGGCAGGTACCACAGGTGGTTCCAGGTAATCCCGATCTCGGAGCCGTCGAAGGCGTGCTCGGGCCAGGGCTGGAAGGTGAAATAGTGCCAGAGGAACTGGGTGTAGCTGCCCTGATAGGCATGGTTGTAGAGCGCCTGGAAGTAGGCCTGTGGCGGCACGATCACGGCCATGCCCACGAGCAGCGGTATCAGCAAGCGCTTGATGCGCGCCCAGGCGAACGCGCCGGGGCCGAGCTTGCGCAGCAGGAAATGCACCGCCAGGCCGGAGATGGCGAACAGCAGCTCCAGCCGCCATTGGTTGAGCAGCAGCATGGGGGTATGCAGCCAGGTGGCCTGGTGCACGGATTTCACGTGCCAGTGCCAGCCGGCCACATAGAACATGCCGGTGTGGTAGAAGATCAGCAGGCAAAAGGCCAGCACGCGCAGCGCGTCGATATCGTAACGGCGCCCGGGGGACTGCGCGGCCGGAACGGCCGGGGGGTGGATCAGGCTCATGTCTGGCACTCCTTCATTGACGTGCACCCAGACTCGCCGCCCGGGTGCCGCGATACGAGCGTGAAGTGACCGGCTGCCGGGCGGTGGGGACGAAGCGCGGAATACGGGGACGAACCGGGGCGCGGGCACTTGCTAGAATGCGGGACTCCAGGAGGGCTGATGGACTTCGAGAGCTACAACACGCGACGGCGGCGCTACGAGATCGCCTTCTGGCTGGTGTTCTTCGGCGTGAACCTGGTGGCCAACGCCATCGTCGCCAATATGAATTTCGCCCGCGCGGGCTCCGACGTGGCGGAATGGGAGCCCTGGGTGTGGGAGGCTTCCAGCGCCGTCCTGTGGCTGGCGCTGATCCCGGTATTGGTCGCCTTCGATACCCGCTTCCCGCTGCGCCGGCGCATCTGGCGCCGCCACCTGCCGGCGCACATCGTATTCACCCTGCCGTTCTCCGCCGCCCACGTGGTGGGCATGGTGGGCTTGCGCCATCTGGCCTACTGGCTCGCGGGCAGGCACTACGATTTCGGCCACTGGCCGCTGCAGTTCTTCTATGAGTTCCTGAAGGATTTTCGTACCTACTTCACCTTCCTCGGCATCATCTATCTCTACCGCTTCTGGCTGCTGCGCTGGCAGGGCGAAGCCAGCCTGCCCGACCGAGCCGAGGCAGACCCGGCCCCGGCCGACCGTTTCCTGGTCAAGAAGCTGGGCAAGGAGTTTCTGGTGCGGGTGGCGGATATCGACTGGCTGGAAGCCGCCGGCAACTATGTGAACCTGCACGCCGGGGGGCGGGTGTATCCGCTGCGCGAGACCATGGCGGCCATGGAGGCGCGCTTGGCCGGCCAGGGGTTTTTGCGCGTGCATCGCTCCGCGATCGTGAACATGGACAGGGTGGCCGAGATCGAGCCGTTCGAGACGGGAGATGCGAGGGCGGTGTTGCGGTCGGGGGCGGAGGTTCCCGTGAGTCGGAAATACAGGGCCGAGCTCAAGGCACGCCTCGGCTAGCTGCGCCCGGTTCTCTCGCCCGATATCTTTGTTGCAGGGCGTCCCTCAAATGCTCATTACCTATTTGGTAACTCCGCTTCTCGAAACGCCCTGCGCCGCGATCTCGGGCGAGATTCCTCGGCCTCGGGGAGGTAGATTGGGTCAGATCTGGCGATTTTTTGCTAAAATTCGGCCCGGCTCGCGGCTGGTTGGCTCCTAAGCTATAGTCCGTTAGTTATGTGAAAACTGTCCCGCTGATTTGGGGCAGGCTATTGGGGCCGGGGAATATCAGTTTTGCTGCTTCCGGCGTGGCGCTCTAACAGCCAGGGCGGTGACATGAGCGACATTGAAGACGTGTTGGCACAACTGCGGGCTTTCGTGGCAGAACGCGATTGGGCTCAATTCCATTCCCCTAAGAATCTCGCTATGGCTCTGTCGGTAGAAGCCGCGGAGCTACTCGAAAACTTCCAATGGCTTACGGAAGATGAGTCTCGCGATCTCAGCCCTGAAAAGCGCGCCGAAGTCGCCGAAGAGATCGCTGATGTATTTATCTACCTTCTGCTTCTATCTGTGAAGCTAGATATAGATCCCATTGATGAGGTGCGGCGCAAAATTCTGAAGAATGCGGCCAAATATCCAGCCGATCTCGTACGAGGGTGCGCGGAAAAGCCGGATTCTATTCGTGCAAAGGGCAGTGACGGTCAATGATCGTCTATAGCCAAGAGAAGCATGAATTCATCGAGGACGTCCGGTCCAACCTGATCCACGAGAAGATTCTTGCAGCCTTGCGGGGCGAGCTCGGCCGTGGCGTTTCCCCGTCTGAGATCAGGGCATGGCGCAATTCCATGCAGTACATGTCCAACCTGCTCGGTGACGATGAGATTCCGAATGACTCTCGTGTCTCCATCGAATACGGCATTCCCCTGACCAACAAGCGCGTGGATTTCATCATCTCCGGGCAGGACCCTGATCGAGTCGATACCGCTGTGATGGTAGAGCTCAAGCAGTGGAGCGACGTAAAGGCGACCAAGAAAGATGCCATCGTCCGGACATTTGTCGGTGGCGCCGAGCGCGATGTCGCCCATCCATCGTATCAGTCGTGGATTTACGCCGCGCTCATCGAGGATTACAACGAAACCGTTCGTGAAGAGAGTGTGGCGCTCAAGCCCTGCGCCTATCTCCATAATCTGGATTCGCGTTCGGTGATCGATGCTCCCTTCTATAGAGAGCACGTGGAGAGGGCACCTGTATTCATTTCCAAGGATGCCCTGAAGCTCGCCGAGTTCATCAAACGGTACGTCCGATATGGCGACGCCTCCGACATCATGTATCGGATAGACAACGGCAAGATCAAGCCATCCACGGGGCTGGTCGATGCCCTGGTCTCAATGCTGAAGGGGAACGAAGAATTCCGGATGGTAGATGACCAGAAGGTCGTATATGAGACGGCGTTGGGTGCGGCAGGCAGAGCCCGCCGAGCCAAGGCGAAGCGAAAAGTCATCATCGTGGAAGGCGGCCCGGGCACGGGGAAGTCTGTTGTTGCGGTCAACCTGCTGGTCCGGCTGACCGAGCGTAAGTTAGTGGCCCAGTATGTCTCAAAGAATGCGGCGCCTCGGGCAGTATTTGCCGCAAAGCTCAGCGGCACCATGACAAAGACCAGAATCAACAACCTGTTCAAGGGCTCCGGAGCCTATGTGAATGCGGCTCCGCGGTCCATTGATGTGCTGGTGGTCGATGAAGCTCATCGCTTGAACGAAAAGTCAGGCTTGTACGGCAACCAAGGCGATCATCAGATCAAGGAAATCATTGCCGCGTCTAACTGTGCAATCTTCTTCCTGGATGAAGATCAGCGCGTTACCTGGAAAGACGTCGGTGAGAAGGCCGTCATTCGCGAGCTTGCTGAGC
Organism: uncultured Pseudomonadota bacterium; assembly: GCA_963739695.1. Taxonomy (GTDB): domain Bacteria; phylum Pseudomonadota; class Gammaproteobacteria; order Natronospirales; family CAVUBB01; genus CAVUBB01. The sequence goes on from CAVUBB010000024.1 coordinate 80,519, forward strand.
AGCTAGGTGCTGATGTCGAAGAATACGCGCTTGAATCTCAATTCAGGTGCAATGGTTCAGACGGCTATCTCGCCTGGGTGGACAATGCGCTGGGCATACGGGAGACGGCCAATACGACACTGGAGGGCATCAAGTACGACTTCAGGGTATTTGACGATCCAAAGGCACTTCATCAGGCCATAAGAAAGAAGAACAAGAAACGTAACCGGGCGCGGTTGGTTGCTGGCTATTGCTGGGACTGGAAGAGCAAGCGCGATCCCAGTGCGCTGGATATAGAGATTCCGGCCTATAACTATTCCGCGCAATGGAACCTTACGCAGGACGGAAGCCTCTGGATCATGGCGGATGAGTCTGTGGAGCAGGTGGGGTGCATACACACCTGCCAGGGCCTCGAAGTAGATTACATCGGCGTCATCATCGGTCCGGATTTCGTTGTCCGTGACGCTTTGCCCCAGACGGATGGAGCTACTCGCTCGCGGATGGATTCGTCGATCAAGGGCTACAAGAAGCTGCTGAAAGAGAATCCGGCCCTGGCGAGACAGAGAGCCGACGCAATCATAAAGAATACTTACAGAACCCTGATGACCCGTGGCATGAAAGGTTGCTACATCTGGTGCTCCGATCCGGAAACCAATGAGTACTTCAAGGCAATGCTCGGTAGCGGGACTGAGGGTGAAGCTTCCTTGGTCGCAGAATCAGAGGAGGTCGCGACTCTCCCCTACAGCCTGGAGAAAGAGTCCGAAAATTCAGTGCCGGTGTTCGATCTCAAGGCGGCCGCCGGAGCATTCAGCGAAGAGCAGGCCCCGGAAGCCTTGGGCTGGTGGGAGCTTCCCGACCACCAGGCCGCTCAGGAAGGTTTGTTTGTCGCGCAGGTCGTTGGCGAATCCATGAATTTGTCCATCCCGAACGGTTCGTGGTGCCTGTTCCGGGCGAATCCCGGTGGCACGAGGAATGGCAAGATAGTGTTGGCCCAGCATCGTGATATCGCCGATATCGATACTGGCGGCCATTACACGATAAAGCGATATCGGAGTGAAAAAAGCGTGAGAGGCGAGAATAAAAGAGTCGTCCTCGTCCCGGAATCGAACTGCTCGGATTACGAGGCGCTAATATTTGAGTCTCGCGTAACGGAAAACCTTCATATTGTCGCTGAATTCGTGTCGGTGGTCTCGTAGTGAGCGAAGAGATTGATGCGAGCGTGCTTTGTTACTTCAACCTTTTGGAGAGAGATAAGTGAAAGCGGTAATCACTTACTCTCCGTCGTCCCGGTATGATGACTTGCCAGAGCTTCGCTACCACTTCCCGAGACAGTATCTTCGAGCTATGGAAAGGGCTATTGGGGATTGGGTGATCTATTATGAGCCGCGCAGAACGCGAGGGGAGATGAGCCATTCCGGGCGAAGCTCATATTTCGCTGTAGCTCGGCTTATCGGGATCACTCCCGACGAAGAGAAAGCGGACCACTATTATGCTGAAGTCGCTGATTATCTTGAGTTTGATAGGGCGGTTGGATTTCGAGAAGGTAATCATTTTTATGAGTCCCGTTTGCGGAACAAGGACGGCACTACAAACAAGGGTGCATTCCGTTCGTCAGTTCGCTCCCTACCTGATGAAGAGTATCAGGTCATCATAAATGCTGGTTTTTCAGCTATTCTCCCTGGCTATGAGAGTGACTCTACCGAGTTAATGGAAGTGGACCGATCTGTTTATACAGAATTATCAAATCGAAAGTTCCGCGATAGGAGGTTTCGCATCCAAGTTCGGGCTGCGTATAACAACAGGTGTGCGATTTCAGGGTTGCAATTGACAAATGGAGGCGGGCGGCCAGAAGTCGAAGCCGCCCACATCCGACCAGTATCCCAGAAGGGGCCGGATTCTGTTCGTAACGGCATAGCACTGACGGGAACAGTTCACTGGCTATTTGACAGGGGGTTGATATCGCTGAGTGACGAGTATCGAGTCTTAGTCTCAAGCAAAGGCTTGCCCGCCCAACTTGGGTATCTATTTGAGGAAGGCAAGAAGATATTTCTGCCTAACAGTAAAGGCGATGTGCCCCATCTGGGCTTTTTAGCTTGGCATAGAGAAAACTGTTTTAAGCCCTAGGTGGCAATAGCGAAGGACGCTAATGCGAACCAGCAATCCTTTCGGAAGGTGTCACTCTCAGCAGTAAGTGGCCAATAGTAGATAAGCAGGCTCGTGAGTAGAAATGGGATATCGCAAATTGCAGGCGGCTCGGCTATGATCATTTGTTATGTGAAAAACGTCCCACCGCGTCAGGTGTTTCACGGGGTAAGGATGGTACCTATTGCTGGCGTTTTCGTCAGGCTTAATCGGCATCTCCGCATGGTCGTGGCTCAGTTAGATGCGCCCTACGCGGGCGAAAATGTTCAGTATCCCCCATCTCTCGCTGTGTGGAGTTGTTCGAAAAATATACCTGCAAGCTCACCTGTCTCGGACGACTTCATCCTCAACCATTCCTTGTGCGAGGCTCGGTGTGCCTAACAAGAATAAAAATAAATATATGATCGACCTTTTTGCCGGTTGTGGCGGGTTATCGCTGGGACTATTGGCTGCCGGCTGGAAAGGTCTATTTGCCATTGAGAAGGATCCAATGGCGTTTTCAACGCTCAAGCATAATCTCATTGATGGAGGTCCGGTGTCTTATGACTGGCCGAGCAGCCTACCCAAGAAGGCAATGCAAATTTCTGAGCTTCTAACAACGCAAAGAAAATTTGTTGAGAGTCTTCGGGGTAAAGTTTCTCTAATTGCAGGTGGGCCACCTTGCCAAGGCTTTTCGACGGCAGGGCGTCGCAATCGCCGCGACCCCAGAAATCGTCTTGTTGAGGATTATCTCGAAGTAATCCGAATAGTTAGGCCGACTTATATTCTATTAGAGAATGTAAAAGGTTTTACTATTCCATTTGGCGGCGCTAGCGCATGCAAATCTTCGGAAGTGAACGGTGAGAGGTCTACGGCGGAATTGGTCGCTGACGAACTACGGTCGTTGGGGTATCTCGTCGAAGGGAGACTGATAAATTGTGCTGACTTTGGGCTTCCACAGCGGCGAGAGCGCTTTTTCCTCATCGGGGTAAAGACTCGAACAAAGAGGTCTAAGGCGTTTAGGGCTAAGAGTCCATTTGTTCGCCTTAAAGAAGCTAGATTAGGCTTTCTCCGGAATCGTAACTTGCCTTTGCGCAAGTCCGTCACAGTGGAAGAAGCAATTGGCGACCTTTGTACAGAGGGCAAAAGGCTGGTTCCATATGAGGGTGATGGCGGCGCCCGGTTCTCAAGAATTGAGCGGCGCAGCACAGACACCGGAAGCTCTTATATTAAGTTAATGCATCGCGGTCTCAACGGCACGTTGCCAACCGACCTTCGGCTCCCGAATCACAGGAAGACAACAATCGCCAGATTCAAGAAGATATTGAGAGTTGCCACTCCAGGAGTTGGGTTGACTGCGGAATTGAGGCGCGATCTGGGTAGCAAGAAGATGATGCTTACTCCGCTTTCTGCAGAACAACCGTCAGTGACTTTAACTACATTGCCTGATGACATTCTGCATTATGCAGAGCCGCGGATACTTACGGTGAGAGAGATGGCTAGATTGCAGTCATTTCCCGACGGCTTTTCCTTTAAGGGGAATTACACTACTGGCGGCACAAAGCGAAAGAGCGAGTGCCCAAGATATACTCAAGTCGGCAATGCCGTGCCGCCCCTCATTGCAGAACTATTCGGCGAGCTTCTAATGAATGTCGAGAATGAAATCGAGGATTGATTGGGATGGAATACTTTCGAATCAGCGCCGCCCTGAAAAATATTATTGGCAAGGATCTGATTACCGATGACTTTATCGCTGTATTCGAGCTAGTAAAAAACTCCTTCGACGCAGGGGCCAGGCGAGTTGATCTGTATTTTGAGAACAAGGGGAAAGGTGGGGCGAAAATTATCGTGTCGGATGACGGATGCGGGATGTCCAAGGCCGATATTTTGGGGAAATATCTTTTCGTCGCGTATTCCGACAAAAAATCGATGGTGGCTGCCGATTATAGAAATAAGATAGCCGCGCGACGAGCGCAGGCCGGTGCCAAAGGTATAGGTAGGTTTTCATGTGACCGTCTAGGGTCATCTCTTAAGCTTTATTCAAAGCAGGCCGGGAAGGTTCGTTGGAATAGAACGGTAATTAATTGGCTGGATTTTGAGCAAGATATGCAACAGGAGTTCAGCCGCATTCCTGTCGAGATTGGAACCTCGCCGGCTGCTCCCCACGGTAGAAAGCATGGGACGGTTCTAGAAATTGGTCAGCTCCGTGGCGAGTGGGGTCGAGAGAAGCTATTAGCTCTAAAACGGTCCCTCGAAAAGCTGGTGAATCCAAATCAGGGGAATGACGCCGGCGGTTTCGCGGTTTTCCTGCATGCGCCGCAAGAGCGTGCTGAAGATCGGAAGATCCCGAACAGCGAGCCGTGGAAGGTCGTGAACGGTAGAATAGCTAATTTCATCTTCGAAGCACTATCGCTTAAAACAACGAGTATAACTTCTCAAATCTCGGAGGATGGCCAATATATTATAACCCGTCTCAAGGACAGGGGCCGACTCGTTTACGAAATTAAGGAAGAGAACAGTTATCGGACTGATGGTGGTACGCCGCTGCACTCAATATCAGTTTATCTATTTGCGTTGAATCAGGCGGCGAAGACGACTTTCACTAAGCATATGGGCGTACGGCCCGTGGCGTTTGGTTCGGTTTTTCTATACAAAAATGGGTTTCGAATTCACCCGTTCGGTGACGAGGCGGACGATTCGCTTGGGGTTAGTAGGCGCAAACAGCAGGGGACTTCGCGTTACCTCGGAACGCGCGACCTTATCGGCAGGATTGAAATCGATGGGAAAAACGCTGAATTTCAGGAGACTAGCAGCCGCGATGGAGGGTTGATTCGTAACGAAAGTTTTGGGTTATTGCAGGACTTCTTTTGGGAGATACTTCGTCGGTTAGAGAAGTTCGTAATTGGTGTGATTAAGTGGGGAAATACAGGCGAAATCGAGGATTGGAAGTCTCTTTCGGCAAGCGAATTGCGTGCTAAATGTGCGGATTTGATTATAGGTCTCAGCGGCGCAAAGGGCATCATTGATATTCGGTATGATGCTGAGTTCTTAGATGTCATTAATGATGTTTCAGAGAAGAGTTTGAAACGGGTTCTGCGTAATTTTCGCAAAATCGCTGACAAGTCATCCAACAAGAATTTATCCAAGGAAGTTACGCGAGCCGAGCGACGATTAGAAGAGCTTCAGGAAGCAGCCCAAGAAGCAGAGGCTGAGGCTGAAGTAGAGAGAGAGGGGCGTCGGGACGCAGAGGCAGAGGCCCGGCGAGCTGAAGAGGAAGCGCTGGAAGCAAGGCGTGAAGCTGAGGAGTCTAGGAAAGAATCAAGACAAAAGACAACCGAGAATGTATTCCTACGAGCCGTCGTTTCCTCAGATATCTCCAATATCCTAAGTCTTCATCACCATATTGGTATTGCAGCCGGCACTATTGAGAACCACGTTAAAAATCTATATCGGAGACTAAGATCTGATAAGCCGACCACGACCGATATGATACTAGATGCTCTGCAAAAAATATCGTTTCAGGCTAAGCAGATCGACTCGGTGTCGAAGTTTGCGACAAAGGCAAATTTCAATGCGGCTGCGGCCGCGACAAATGGAGATGTCTTAGCCTATATTCGCGAGTATGCACTGAATGTGTGTGCGGGGATGTTTATGACGAAAGATAATAAGGACTACATCGAGATTGACTGGCGAGGTCCGGAAGAGGCGGGATGGGAGATGACTTACCGGCCTTTAGAGGTGGCGTTGGTCGTAGATAATCTCATAAGCAACGCACGCAAGGCTGGGGCCACTTCCATTCATATGATATCGACAGTGCCGCGGGAGGGTGAGGTTCGGCTGCGGGTCGAAGATAACGGTTCCGGCATGGGAGATGTGAAGGCCGAGGAGTTATTCCGACTCGGTTATTCGACCACCAATGGATCTGGCTTAGGGCTTTTCCACGTCAAGAATGTATTGGAAGGTATAGGAGGCGCCGTCTCGCTTAGCCAAGCAGAAGGTGGCGGATCGGTTGCGGAGCTGGTGTTTCGTCATGCAGATTGAATATCGGATTGTGTGGATAGACGACTCACCCGCCTGGGTCGATTCAATTGTGCCATCAATTGAAGAGCATCTCGGCAGTCTGGATTTTGTGCCTGTGATCGAGCGATTCGATAATGGCGAGTCGATTGTGGCAAATGGAATCAGGGACGACGTTGATCTCGTGGCTTTGGACTATAGGCTGCCTGGCGTCAATGGTGATCAGATCATAACATCGATAAGAGAGCGAGAAAATTTTACAGATGTAGTCTTCTATTCTCAGGAAGTGGATCCGAATGAACTGCTAGATGAATATGGGGGTATTTATCGGTGTCCAAGGTCCGATGTAGAGGACACAATGCGGCAGGTAATTACTGAGGCAACAAAGAAATTATCGGAAATATCAGTTTACAGGGGTAGGATTCTTGCGGAAATGATCGATTTGGAAAATGAGGTCGATCGTATATTAATCGAGTTGTTTGGCGAGTACGGCGCTTTGATAAGAGCAAAGTTTATCGACAAGCCGGTAAATCTCGAATTTGGCAAGAAGGTCCAGCTCGTGCAGTCAATGCTTAAGGATGTCGCTCGGCAATGCAATAGCCTTAGGGGGGGGGGTGGAGAGAATGAGCGAATGCTCAGTAGGGTCTCTGCGCTGAAGGCCGTTCTTGCAGGATTCTTCGCAGATATCATAGATCAGAGAAACATGCTGGCACATGTCCGACCAGCAAAAAGAGAAGATGGCGTTGCGTACCTCAGGTCGATAAATGGTTCCGCGAAGGATATAGAGCTGACAGATGCCTGGAGGGGTGGCATACGGGATGCTATTACAAAACATCGAGAGAATCTTGAAAGCATACAATTAATGGTTCCTGAGCTAAGGTCGTACTTGGTTGGCGAGTGACGGAATAGGTGATGCGCAGACTTGTTGCCGTCAGGCTGATAAGGAATGGATCACGTCTCTCCTGAAAATCGGTCGCGGATTATGCGCGGCAACAAGGCGAAGGACACTAGACCTGAGCTTGCAGTTAGAAGGGGGCTGCATGCCGTAGGGTTCAGATTTCGCTTGCATTCCCCAAAGCTCTCCGGGAAGCCGGATATCGTATTGCCAAAATATCGAGTCGCCATATTCGCATGAACGCTAAACTGAACGCTAAACGGGACACCCACAACTCTTGACGGGCTGTTTACTTCTTCGCTAAGTTGAAACCAGCATGGATTGCTGGAATTGGAATAAGGAGGGCGTCAAGGATGACGCAAGCACGCCGGGCGCTGGTCAGCGCTGAAACCACACCGTATTACCATTGCATCTGCCGCTGTGTGCGGCGGGCGTTTCTCTGTGGCGAGGATCGTCTAACGGGCAAGAATTTCGATCACCGCAAGCAGTGGGTGGTCGATAAACTCAAGGCGCTGACCGAGGTCTTCGCTATCGATGTCTGCGCCTACGCTGTCATGTCCAACCATTACCACCTGGTGCTCAAGCTCGCGCCCGAGCGGGCTGAGGGCTGGACCGAAGATGAGGTCGTCGAGCGCTGGAGCACGCTGTTTGGCGTGCCTGTTCTGGTCGCCCGCCAGCAAAGCGGCGAAGCTGGCAAGGCGGAGTCGCGGAAGGCGCGGGAGATCATCGAGACCTGGCGTCGGCGGCTGATGGATCTGTCCTGGTTTATGCGCTGCCTGAACGAGAGCCTGGCTCGCGCCGCCAATGCGGAAGACGGCTGCAAGGGGCGGTTCTGGGAAGGACGCTTCAAGAGCCAGGCGCTGCTGGATGATGAACGCTAAACGGGACACCCACAACTCTTGACGGGCTGTTTACTTCTTCGCTAAGTTGAAACCAGCATGGATTGCTGGAATTGGAATAAGGAGGGCGTCAAGGATGACGCAAGCACGCCGGGCGCTGGTCAGCGCTGAAACCACACCGTATTACCATTGCATCTGCCGCTGTGTGCGGCGGGCGTTTCTCTGTGGCGAGGATCGTCTAACGGGCAAGAATTTCGATCACCGCAAGCAGTGGGTGGTCGATAAACTCAAGGCGCTGACCGAGGTCTTCGCTATCGATGTCTGCGCCTACGCTGTCATGTCCAACCATTACCACCTGGTGCTCAAGCTCGCGCCCGAGCGGGCTGAGGGCTGGACCGAAGATGAGGTCGTCGAGCGCTGGAGCACGCTGTTTGGCGTGCCTGTTCTGGTCGCCCGCCAGCAAAGCGGCGAAGCTGGCAAGGCGGAGTCGCGGAAGGCGCGGGAGATCATCGAGACCTGGCGTCGGCGGCTGATGGATCTGTCCTGGTTTATGCGCTGCCTGAACGAGAGCCTGGCTCGCGCCGCCAATGCGGAAGACGGCTGCAAGGGGCGGTTCTGGGAAGGACGCTTCAAGAGCCAGGCGCTGCTGGATGAGGCGGCCCTGCTGACCTGCATGGCCTATGTTGACCTGAACCCGGTTCGTGCTGGCGTCGCCGAGACGCCGGAGGGCTCTGACTTCACGTCCATCCAGGCCCGGATCAGCGAATGGGCGACGGCTCAGACCAAGCGCACAGGCGATAGTGCGCCGGCCGCTGATGTTCCATCACTTGTGGTATTCGGCGGTGCTGAGCGAGCTGAGCTTACTGGGAGCCTGCCTTATGCTCTTCAAGATTATTTGGAGCTTGTCGATTGGAGTGGACGCGCCATCCGTGAAGAGAAGCGGGGGCATGTCCCCAACGGTCTGCCGCCGATCCTCCAGCGTCTGGGTATTGATCCGAGAGCCTATCTGCGCTTCATGCAGCGCCAGGAGAGCGGGTTCGGTCGCGTGATGGGGCGCGCCGAGGCGATCAGGCAGACGGCCGAGCAGTTGGGCCATGCGTTTATGAAGGGCCTGGGTCAGGCGCAGCGCCTTTTCCCTGTTCAATCAGGGTGAGCCAGCCCCTGCTACCACCGAAAAGGGGGCAGTACCCTTTCTCATTGAGCGGCGGCTGGGACTGACCTAGAATGCGAGCCATGGGTATCTTTTCAAAGCCGAAAGCGGCGTCCACGCCGTTCTCAGAGTTCATCCGAAATGCTTCTTCTCGGGAGAAGAAGCAGGTCTATGAGCGCGTCCTAAAAAGGGCTACAGAGCGGCAGAACCGCCTGATGCCCAAGGTCGCCGCCCCCACCAAGTAATCTCACCATGGAATCTGGTAGGCCTCAGTCAGCCTAGCTGAGCCCTGTCTATTGGTCTATCTATCTATCGGGGTCGGACCAGCGTAACCGACTGAGTGGCATCGAAAATTGGGCTAAATTCGGCCTGAAATCTGCCTTAAACACCCCATTTTCCCCCTGAAATTGGTTGCCTAAGAGCCGCTCTTGCGTGTGTACTCAAAATGAGTACAATCGTTCTCTAAATGAGAACGGGCGATGTCTTTGAGTAAAGATCCGATCCAGGTGTTGTTCGGGCAGTATCGGCGGGAGTTGCTGGCGCTGTTGTTGCTGCATCCGGACGAGGCGTTCCATACGCGGGAGCTGGAGCGGCGAACGGGTATCCCGGTCGGTTCGCTGGCGCGGGAGCTGAAGGGTCTGGTTGCGGGCGGCATCCTGGAGCGGAGCAAGCGCGGCAATCAGGTGTTGTATCAGGCGAACCGGGCGTGCCCGGTGTTTGGGGATTTGGCTGGCTTGTTCCGCAAGACGATCGGCTTGGTCTATCCGATCCGCGAGGCACTGGGCGCGCGATGGGAGGACATCGATCTGGCGCTGGTGTTCGGTTCTATCGCCAAAGGTACCGCGAAACCGCACAGCGATCTCGATATATTGATAGTCTGTGACCTCGCTTTGCGGGATGTTGTGAGGTTGCTCTCACCCCTGGGCGATGCGTTGGGGCGCGAGATCAACCCGGTAGTGATGACGAAAAAGAAGTTCCAGGCAGGCCTGGCGAAGAACGACAGGCTGCTGGCGCGGATCAGGGAAGAACCGAAGCTGTTTGTGAAGGGAACTCAGGATGACTTTGAAAAACTTGGTGGGACTGGGGAAGCTTGAGGTGCATGAGACCGATGCGCGCCAAGTTACGGATATGCTGGCCGGAATCGAGCGCAGCATCGTGGATGCCAAGGTCGAGGCGATAAGCGAAGAGACCCGCTTCGATGCCGCTTACCGGGCGATCATGAATTGCGCCATGGTGGCTTTGTGGGCCAATGGCTACCGGCCTTCAAAGAGCTTCCCTGGCCATCATCAGACCATGATTCAGTCCTTGGTGAAAAGCATCGGGCTGGATACCGATGAGATGCGCCTGCTCGATACTTTCCGTGTGAAGCGCAACGCCATCGACTATACCGGCGAGATGATCGACAGCGGCTCGCTGGATGAATGCATCGCTGCTGCTGCACGACTGTTCAAATTGCTTGTCCGGTGGCTTGAATCGAATAGGGCGGACTTATCGAAATAGTCGGCCTTTCATTTCTTCAGGGTGGTGGACAGGTCCAGTCTTCTCTTCACCGCCCCGTCTGGCGGCGAAGCCGACACAGGGAAGTATGGGAAAAATTCAAGCAATGGATGTCCGCTCTCTTGCCCCATCTCTTTGTCCGCCAGATCGTGGGCCGTCACAGGTCGTCGTCGAGTTTCGATTTGCCGGGCTTTGGGCCGTGGCCTGTCTCTGAGCTATCTGCCCTCGCGAGCTGCAAGACCCAGGTGATTGCCCCGGCCACTGCGCTGGGTTGATCGATCTGGATGTCATGCGAGCTGTGTTCGACAAACTCGAACTTGGCACGAGTGGATGTGGCGACGATTTGCATCTGTGTATTGTGGCGGGCTGCTTCGAGCCCCTTGCGGTATTGGGGTGGGGCATCGGCAAAAGTATCGGCGGCGCACAACACGATCAGGGGTATCGATCCGTGCGTCTCGTCAGCGGACACCGGGTTCCGGAACACGGTGAGGTTGTTGTGGAGTTCGGACGCCAGGGTTCGCCAGAATGCGGGCGTGGCTTTGTGCGCCACATTCGCCGCTTGAAGCTTCGCACTGGCGTGCGGGTAGTGGCGGTTGATGCAGGAGCTAAGCTCGGGTGAGCTCGAAGGCAGTCTGTGCGTTTCGGCCGCGGCCTGGCATCGGCTAAGGAAGGCGAATCTTTTCACCGATAGTGCTTCTTCCTCTTTTGACCAGCCGGGGATGAATCTGTCGATGTTCTGCGGTGGCGGGTCGATCAGCACCAGCCCGCTCACTTCGGTCGGATACCGGTCTGCATACCGTCGCACGATGTTGGTACCCAGCGAATGACCCACCAGCACCAGGGGCGTTCCGATCCCGGCGGTGTGGATCAGGGCGTGCAGGTCGGACACGTCGGCATCGATATCGCGCGGTAGCGGCCCTTCACTGCTGAAGCCGTAGCCGGCCCGGTCGTACGCGCACACGCGGGCGGCGGATGCCAGCAGCGGTTGTAAGCGGAACCAGGTGGAAGAATCGGCGCTCGAGCCGGCTTCGAGCATGACGGTCTGTGGCCCGCTGCCCGAACAACGCAGGTTCAGGCGGCGGCCGTGGCCGAGGTCGATCAGCGTGGCCGCGTGTGCATAGCCGTCTGGAATCTGCTGTGGTGAGGTGGCAGGGCCGGTGCCCTGGGCTTGCACCGAACCCAGCATCACGGCCAGCAGTATGGCGCAGCTCGCTTTCCAATATACCTTGCTCAAGGCGTGTCTCCTGTTGTGAGCCCAGGCGCGACGAACCGCCTGACAGGCTTTGCATTGTGTATTTGCCGTTCAATCCAGCTCGCCAACACCATGAAGTAGGCCGGTGCCTGCGGTGCCTCGCTCAGCAGGGATTGCCGGTCGAACGCCATGGTGTCCTTGTCGGGCAACATCATGGTGTGATTCGCATTGGCGATGACCCGGTACGCGATGTTCGGGTGCCGCTCGGCGAGTGGTCGCAGGCGTTGTATGGAGCGTGCGACGGGGATCCAGGGGTCGGCCCCTCCATAGATCAGCAGCGTGGGCACGGTGAGCCTTTCGGCGATGCGGATCGGGTCGTAGTCCATGTCCCTTTTCCATGCCTTGTTTACCGGCTCGTGGGCGAATTCGTCTGCGTCGGGCATGAATTCCAGGTCGAACCACGGCCTTGCCTGCACCCGCTTTATGGCTGCTAGTGCCGTTTTGCAGGGGATCCTTCCGCGCAGGAATCCCTCCCAGACGTGGCGGACATCGATGGCCTGGGCGACATCGGTGTCTTTGTAACCGTGAACCGTGAGCAGGTTCGTCACGGCAAAATCCATCTGCTCGGCCGGCGTGACCAGCGGCGCGGAAACGGATACGGCAAAGGCTGCGTGTTTGTCCCGACTTGCGGCGAGCATGGCAAGCCAGCCGCCCTGGCTAAGCCCCCAGTAACCGATTTTGTGCGGATCGATGCGTGCCTTGCGCGCCAGAGATCGGGCGGCCGCCACGGCATCGTCCGCGAGCAGCCGGTAGTCGGTGCCGTGCATGGTCCCGGTCGAGGCACCGTTGCCACGACGGTCGAAGACCAGAACCGCGATGCCCATGGCCGCCAGTCCTTGCGTCAGATGCCTGTAGAGCATGAATTTCCGCGTCGGCATGGCCGCGCCCCACAACACGACGACCGCCGGCAGCTGCGTGCCCGTGCGAGGTTCGTACAGTGTGCCTTGCAGGCGCGCACCGGCATTCTCGAAACTTACGTGTTGCTCTGCGACGGCAGGCTCGCCTTCGACCTGCCACGTGGATTTCGCCGCCGCAGGAACCGTACCGCACAGCACGATCATGCCGACCGTCAGGATGCCGATGGGGCCGGGGATGCGCATGAAGGACGGGAATGAAATACGCCTGCTCATGTGGCCTCAGCCCCGGCTGCAGCACTCACGTCCGGCGATGGTGGCGCATCGGTCTGGCGCTGCAGAAGCGATCGCACTGATTTCAGCGCCGCAACGCCGCCGCCATGCGCGGAGAATGCAATGTAGCCGTCGGGGCGAACCAGCAACACGCCATCGCATGATGTCGGGCGCAATTCGACGAGATCGGGAAATGACGCCACGAGCTGTGCCGCGAGTTCCGAGGTTGCGGGGTCCGCGTCGTTGTCGATCATCAGCAGGAACCGGTGCAGGATCCCTTCGCCCCCGCGGATCGAATCATCCATATAGCGCTTGCCGGGCCCATCGATGATCGGGCTGCCACGATAGGCGATACCGAGTTCGGACAGCTTCTCCACGAAAGCATGCTGGAATGGCGCTACATGCGAGGCTATCGGTATGACGAAGTCTCGCAGCGCCTGGGCGACCCTGCTCGGAGTCCCCATCGCCCGCGTCAGCAGATCCGTGGTCTCGATGACGCTCTTTATCACGGGGAGGCGCTCGGAACTGTAGCTGTCCAGCAATCGTTCGTTGCCGTGGCCGCGCAGGACAAGACCGAGTTTCCAGGCCAGATTCCAGGCATCGTGCAGGCCGGTGTTCATGCCTTGCCCGCCAAACGGGCTGTGGATGTGTGCGGCGTCACCGGCCACGAAGATGCGCCCTTCGCGTAATTGGCTCACGTGCCGGTGGTGGATATGAAAGAAGCTGCTCCAGTGCAGCGCGTGCGCTTGTATGTCTTCGGGCGCGCGTTCTGCCAGCAACTCCTGCACAAGCTCCAGCGAAGGCGTATCGCCTTCCGGGCTGTCGATCATCGCCACGATGCGGCGGCGGGTCGCGCTCATCGGAAAGATCGCCAGCGGACCGTGCTGGTGCGGACACAGCTGTAGCTGGTCGGCGGGCAGAGTCTTGTTGGTCTCGATGTCGGCCAGCATGAACTGATCGCGGTATTCCGCGCCGTCGAACGACAGATCCAGAAGATTGCGAACCGTGCTATGCGCTCCATCGCAACCGACCACGAACGCCGCGGTCGATTCCTCGCGGCAGCCGTCGCGGGCCAGCGTCACGCGTACGTGGTCGTCGTGCTGGTTTGCCGAAACGAACGTGGTCAGGTATTCCACTGCACCGCCTTTGCGCGTGAAGTGTTCCGTCAACAATCGCTCGGTCACATCCTGCGGGACCATCGCGATGAAAGGGTAGGGCGTGTTCGATGGCGCGAACGGCATGTGCGCCAACTTGCGTCGGTGAGCGATGACCGCGACCGACGTGACACGGTTCGCCACCTCCAGAAATGGCGCAACAACCCCGGCCATGTCGAAGATCTCCAGTGTGCGGGGGAAGATCGCGAGCGCTTTGGAATGCTCCGACTGTGAAGCGCGTGCCTCGACTATCCGACACCGTAATCCATGCCGTGCACATTCATTGGCTAGGAACAGGCCGACCGGGCCGGCCCCCACGATCAGGACATCGGTATCAACGACGGTATCTGGCATATAAGTGTCCTTGTCAGCTCTTGAATCTGTAGTCGGGAAGGGCGAGATCGTCGCGCAAGGCGCGACCTATGAGGAGATTCGCCAGAAACGGGACCCGCAACAACCGGGAAGCCTGGTTACGTACGGCAATGCCCAAGGCGCTTTTCGGTGCGAACGAGGAAGCGAGTCGCGCTGAAGATATCTGTTTGCGGCTGAGGAATGTTTGCAGGCGTTGCTGATAGCGGGCGTAGGCGGTGACGTGATCCCCGCCGCTGGCATCCAGCTCTCCGGCAAGGCAATAGGCTTCGGCCATCGCGAGCCCCGTGCCTTCGCCTGCCAGCAGTGATACGCAGGCGGCGGCATCTCCGATCAGCGCGACACGGCCCGTGCTCCACTCGTCCATCCGGATCTGGCTGACACGGTCGAAGTAGATGTCGCTGGTGTTATCCATGGCCGCCAGAATCTGTGGACACTCCCAGCCCATATCGGAGAACACACATCTCAGCGCGGCTTTGCGCTCATGCTCGGTTGAGGGGCGCTCCGCGGGCAGGTATTCGTCGCGGAACACGAGCAGGAAGAGCGTCACGTCCTCGCGTACCGACAATCGCAGTAGCTGCCTGCCGGGTATGGCATGACTCACCGCGACGAACTCGTCGCGCGGCCGATAGCCCGTGATCTCGAATGCCGCGACATGGTAGCCGAGTGGAACCTCAAACCGGGGCTCCGGCCCGAACGCGAGCTCCCGAACACGCGAGTGCAAGCCGTCGGCGCCGATCACCAGGTCGGCTTCGCGCGGGGCGGCATGGTCGAACTCGACCCGCACGCATGTGCCCCGGTCATCTATGGCCGCGATCGAATCGTTGAACAGGGTTTCTACCTTACCTTCCAATGCCTGGTGGATCGTGGCCGCAAGGTCGGCGCGCCGCAGCTGGGTATAGCGGCCGCCGGTCATGCGTTCGAAGGCGGCGACAGGAAAGCCGCCGGATCTGCTCCCGTCGTCTTTGACGTAGCGCAATTCTTTTACCTGGTAGCCCAGCGCCGAGATGCGCGGGCGCAGGCCCATCTTCTCGGCGACATCATAGCCGATCCCCCAGAAATCGATGGCATAGCCGCCATCGCGAGGGCTGCGCGACTTTTCCGTCAGCAATACATCGTGGCCGGACTTGTGCAGCCACCAGGCAAGGGTCGGTCCGGCGATGCCGGCACCATTGATGACTATTTTCATGCGCGAGACCGGCCGGATCCGTTCGATTCCTCGGCCGCCATCTGGCTCATGATGCATCCCATTCATAGACGGCAAGCTGCGAGGCGCCGGTTTTATGGAGCGGGTCGTCATGCGCCACCGCGCGCGCTTCCCGGAGGCTCCCGGCTGCGAGCAGGTAAGCGCCACCGGACTGATCTGCGAACGGGCCTGCAAGTGTAACCGTGCCGCGGTCGCGCAACCGGTCAAGGTAGGCACGGTGAGCATCAGCCGCGGCGGGATCGAATGCGGGCGTGCGCAGCGTCATCACGAGATAGCGCATCGTATTGCGGGGAGCTTCGGACTTCGGTGGCGAGCCGGGGGTGTCGGCCCAGCTTCGCCATGGGCTTACATAGCAATGCAGGAGCAGCATGTCGCGGCTGATTTTGCAAAGCGCATCCAGCAGCATGGTGCGCGATATTGCCCAGTGACGTCTCGGCATCGATCTCTCCTTGCGTCCAGCGCATTCGCGAGCGGGGGGCGCGCTTGGCGTAAGCCTGTTCAAGCGGCATCGGCGCTGGCCAAGGCCGGCCACAGGGCAATGGGTAAACATATGATGGTAAACAAGTGTTGACATTTTGTGGTTGCCGGGGCTTCTTGTCAACGCTTGTTGACTTAATGCACACTAACGCCATGAAAGATAAAGAGACACCCAGCCGCGCGAAACGGGGCGAAGCGACGCGTGCGAGGATCCTTTCCGCTGCCCGCCAGCGCTTTGCGGCAGATGGCTATGAGCGAGCGACGATCCGGGCGATCGCCGCCGATGCCGGCATCGATCCGAGCCTGGTAATGCGCTATTTCGGCAGTAAGCAGAAGCTCTTCGTGGCCGCTGCCGATATCGACCTGCGCATTCCCGAACTGAGTGGCGTCGCTTGCGAGGCGGTCGGTGCAGCGCTGGTCGAGCATTTTCTCGATCGTTGGCAGGAGGACGACGTCTTGCAGGCGCTGCTGCGTACCGCCGCAACCAACGAGCGCGCGGCCGAGCGCATGCGTACGATCTGGTCCACGCAGCCCGGACCCACGCTCTCGGCCGTTGGCGTCGTGTCCAAACCCGATACGCGCGCCGCACTCATCAACGGGTTATTCCTGGGCTTCGCATATGCCCGCTTCATACTCAAGTTTCCGCCGCTGGTGAAGATGAGCCGTGCCGAGACTGTCAAATGGCTCGCACCGATCGTGCAACGCTACCTCTATGAGGGCGAGAGTTAGGATGCCCATCGGGTATATATAGACAGACCGCGGGTTTTGACCGGCTTGGGAATCAATGTCGGGCGAGCGTGGTTCTTTGGCTCGATTGCTCCTCGAAAGAAGCCAAGCAATATCAACTGCTCTATTCTTCAGGGCGGTGCGCGGGTTCAGTCTTCTCTTAGCCGCCCCGTCTGGCGGCGCCGGACAGCGCAGCGCCCAAGGCTAAGACACTCTGGGATACCGCTCTTTTCAGAGCCCCCCAGTGTTTCGTGTCCAGGCGCGATGCGAAAGCAATGGCTAGCCCGTGGTGAGCAGGGCAACGCCGAGACGAAACACTGGGGCGGCTCCCTTCGGGCGACAGGCCGGCACCACCCCGCTGGTTGCGGCACCTGGACATAGAATGGCTATGTCGGCGGCACCGCGCCTTGCGGCGAGAGCGCCGGAACTGCCGCTGAAATGTGCTTTATCCCGGAGTATCTTAGCTACAGCCGCACCGAAGGTGCGGGCGAAGGCAGGGAAGCCGAAGCCCGTCTCGTTGGGTCAGCACGACCCATCGAGACGGCCGCGAGGACGCGAGCATGGCCGGGAACGCGCTCGAAGTGAAACTTCGAGCAAGCGCGCCGTCTCCGGGGTATGTTCTTTGGTTACTTTCTTGCGCCAAGAAAGTGATTCGCCATACGCCGCGCAGCGGCGGGCGAAATTTCTTCGGGACATAGATAGAGCCCGTCGCCGCAGGCGACACAAAAGGAGATCAGGAATGAAAATAGGGATATCCGCCATCATCATCATCGCCAGCTTGCTGGCCGCCTGCACCATCGACCCAGTGAAAGACAACGCCGCCGCGATCAACAAGGCCGAGGCGAAGGGTCTGCCGATCCTGGTCTACAGCCGTCGCGAGAACGATCAGCTGGATTTCATCAATGTCTCGACGCACCCGATCAAGGAGATTGATCTAGAACTGGGCATCTGCGTCGATTATTCGGAGGGGCAGGAAACTGCGGCTGAACGACGGCAGACCAAGGGTGGGCTGCTTGTCACCATCAAGGGGGAGTTTCAGCCCGGCCTTGCCTTCAAAGTGCGCCATGCCAAGGTCGATCTGATCGATAAAAGCATCAATACCCAATATGGTGATTTATATCGGCACGATTGGCGTTCCAGGATCGTTGCCGCTCGCATTGTCTTCGCAGATGGAACGCGGCAGCGCATCTTCGTGAAGAAGGACGTGCAGCCGCTCCTAACCAAACGGGTGGGTAACAGTTGTAGCATCGATTCAACTGGAATGCCCGCTGACATGCAGTTCATCCATACTTGATCCTGCTTCATCCGCGTTACAGCGGATGCAGAACGCTGGAAGGAATGCATCGAGTGGGTTACCCAGCCGGCGCCGCGATGCCACGCCGGGTTATCGGGTTCCGCCGTCTGAACTAACCGGGGCCGCTCAATTCGGCCTTTTTCCCCGTGTCTTCTCCGAGCTCCAAGGTTCGAACGACCAGGAACGCCAGCAGCGGGACAACGATGGCGTAGATGTATTGCGTTCGTGATACGCCGATACCGAAGGGAAACCAGATGCCCGGCACGCCGACCGGGTCGAGCAGTTCACTTCCGAATAGCTCGGCCATGATCGATGCCAGCGTGGCGAGTGCGAGGAGCCGCATCGTACCTGTGCGGGTGATGCGCACGCCGATGACAACGAAGAGCGCGATCGATCCGAATCGAAAGACATCGGTCATGATTTCTGAATGCGTGAAGACGCCGATCATCGCGGCGACCGCCAGCATAACGGCCAGCGCATCGATGCTTCGCCATGGACGAAGACACCAGCGGTTCCAGGCCAGCAGCCAGGCCGCCATCGTTGGCACCCACATCACTCTCGCCAGCCACGAATAGGTTCTCAAACTCTCCAGATCCGTCCAGGAGACGATCGCATTGTTGAGACGTCTTTCTGCCGTAAGCGCAAGTGCGATGCAGGCAAAGGCGATGAATCCCTTGTGAGTGCTGCGGAACCAGCAACCGATCGCCAGGCCGACGAGTGTCAGCATGGCGATCGGCTCGACCGCATCGACGATGTAGCCGGCGATGGTTCGCTCCCATTGCACGCGGTGGAGTGCGGCGCCGATCGATTGTGGCGCCAGGATGGGTGCACTGTGCATGCCGCCGCCGGCTGCACTGTATCTGGCTCTGGCAAGCATATAGGTGCGAACACTGAGCACGCCAAGGGTGCCTGCCGCATCGTCGGGCAGGGTGAAGATGGATGGCCGAGTGCCGACGAAGCGCGGATTCGGACCGAGCCTGCCCGACCCGCCCAGCAGCTTCCCGTTCCAATACAGTTCGTAGCCGTCTTCGACGAGGGTTGGCCCGAGGATGACCCATGAGGCGGGTGCGGCGGGTACTGCCACTGTACGCCGGTACCAGGCGTAGCCGTGATAGCCGCGGTGGCCGTGCGCCGCCCATCCGTCCACGTAATCAGGCAGGCCGACGTCGCCATCGTGACTGTTCGGGACGGCGGTCAGATCGATTTCCTCCCAGCCGGTAATGTCCGTCTCGGGCGCGGCCCAATGCGGATCATCGCCGGTATGGAAGTGCCAGTTGCCGTCAAGCAGGGTGGCCGCTGCACGCAGCGCCAGCGGATCGGGGTGGCCGCCCCTTGCCAGGGCGCTAATCACGACGGTCAATGCGATCAGCGTCGTTATGACGATACCGGCGGTCAGTCCGCGCTTCGTGATCTCGAACGACGGCGCTGGCGTGGATATGGAGTCGATCATTATGCGAAGGCCCTTACGCATGTCATCGCTTCACGATGAGCTCTGTGAAATGCGATTTATACGGCAATACGGAATCGGCCGAAACCGAGCAAACCCGGTGGCAGGCGGCAAGGTGGTGGTGGAGATCGCATGTCGCCGATTGAAAAGGTGGATCCACCGCTTGAAAGGGCAGGTTCACGACAATTTTCAGCAAGAGAAGAGTTTCATATTTCTGTCGTGCGGCGAGCCCGATCGGCCAATTCGCAACGATCGACGCGCAGCCGTCGACGAGTTGAGCAGATCAGTACTGGCATCCGGGATGCAGCGCCCCGGCGGGATCGGCAAGATGGATGAAAGACAATCGCTGGCCTCGGCGCGGCGTAGACTTCAACTAATGGATGCTGCGCTCTATTGCGGAAATTGAGAGTTATCTCCGTGGGCGAGCGATAGAGCCGGCCGCAAGTGGCGGGCCTTTCGGCCCGCATGGAGTGGGTCAGAAGACTTTGATTGCCAGCCCTATAAGCGCGCCGAAGACCAGGGCGGCGATAGCGGCAATACCGAGCAGGAAACCGCGGGCGCGGGTGTTCGGGTCTTTGCGATAGGCGCGCATGTATTCGAGCCGCGAGAGCACGAAGAGCATGCCCAGCCCTGCCGCCCAATAGGGGCTCACGTAGATCCCGAAGATGATCATGGCCGGAATCAGGGCGATGAGATGTTCAGCCGTGTTTTGCTGGACACGCAGCATGCGCTCGAAGTCGGGATGGCCCACCATGGCGGGCGCGTTCACGTTGTAGGCATTGCGGCCCTGGCCGGCGATGAAAGCAAAGATTTCATATTCCAGCAGTGCCACGATGAGAACGATATAGACGTATTCCATTTTGGTTTCCTGTTCAGGCGAAGTTGAAAGCGCCAATCCTGGCTTCGAGATTGGCAAGGCAGCTCGTCCACCCCTGGGTATGACTGTCAGCCGATTTCTGGCTGGGCAGTTTCTCGTGCAGCAGTTCGATCAGGGTGCCGCCATCTGCGGTATGGAAGTTGGCGGTAAGCAGTGTGTCGTGCACGCCCATATCGTTTTCCCAGCCCCAGGTCATGACTACACGTTTGCCTGGCACGAGTTCCACGAATTCGCCATAACCGGTGTGGGTCTTGTCGGAATCGCTCTCATGCATGGCGATGCGAAAGCGCCCGCCCACCCTGGCATCAAGTTCGAGTACTTCAGCCTGCATGGTGCCCGGGGCGAACCACTGGGCGAGCAGTTCGGCTTGAGTCCAGGCGGCATAGATCTCTTCCGGGGTGGCGGCGATCTTCTTTTCGAGCCTCAGCGAGGCGAGGGCGGTGGTGGTCATGGCTTTCTCCGGTCGGATTTTTTGGTGAGTAGTTGTTCCAGCGCATCGAGGCGCTCGGACCAGAACTGTTTGTGGAATTCGAGCCATTGGTTGACCGAATCGATACCCGCCGGGTTCATGGCGCATTCGATGCGCCGCCCGTGGCGGGTGCGGTCGATAAGGCCCGCCTTCTCCAGGATCTTGATGTGTTTGGAGATCGCGGCCAGCGACATGTCGAACGGTTCCGCCAGTTCGCCAACCGAGGCCGAACCCCGGCTCAGGCGCGAGATGATGGCACGGCGCGTGGGGTCGGCCAGGGCGCTGAAGGCGGCATCGAGTTGCTTGTCTACAAATTTAACCATATGGTTAAGTATAGGGCGCGGGCTTCCTGAATGTCAACCATGTGGTTAAATATATTTTCGCCAGCACTGGGGCCGGGAAATCTGGCCAGTCGTCGTGCTATCGTCGGGTTCAAGCTCCGTGCGCGACGGGAGATGTGATGAAAAAGAAACTCAAGAATGAGGCAGAGCTGGCCAAGGCCGCTATCTTGGCCGGCATCAAATACGCCGAGGAACGCGGGGCCGTGGTGTTCGAGCAGCACGATTCCCAAGCCGACAAGGTGCTCTATATCTACCGGCTGCTGGTGCACGACAAGAAGATCCAGCCGCTGCCGGAGGACCAGGTCTCGCAGAAGGCGATCCGCCACCGGCTGGCTCTGTGGTATGCGCACACGCTGCCGCCTGATCACGAACTGCTCAAATAAGGTAGAACAACAGGATGTATATGAAGATCGGAGTTGCTGCCATTTCCGCTATCGTGCTGCTCGCCGCTTGCACGGTCGATCCCGTTAAAGATAACGCCGCGGCCATCGCGCGCGCCCAGGCGCAAGGCGTACCGGTCTTGATCTTCGAGCGGCAGGCAGACGATGCGCTTGGTTTCATCAATGTCTCGCCGCATCCGGTCAGCGCCGTGGAATTGAAGCTGGTGGTCTGCGGGGTCCGCGGACAGACGTCGGCGGATATCGTCAGGCCGTACTGGCTGCATCTGCTGATCAAGGGCGATTTCCAATCGGGCTTCGCATTCAAAGTACGCGATGCCAAGGTGACGGCTATCGATGCGAACGGCCGTGTGATCAATCCGAAGATGGAAGGCTTCGGCTGGCGTTCGAAGATCGTAGCCGCTTGGGTTCGTTTCGCGGACGCAACGCCGCAACGGGCTTTCGTGGGCGATGTGAGCGCGATGCTCGCGCCCCAGGTGTCCAACAACTGCCCTATCGACGTCCAGTCGACGCATACCGCGAACTGGCTGTTCTCGCTGCCCAGGAACTGAGGCGGCGGCGCGGGCTGCATAGCGCAAAACCTTGACCGCGCGGGACTTTGGGGGCCATGATTTCCCACCCATGTTCGACCGAGGAAACAGGCCATGAAACGTGTCATCGTTCTACTTTCGGTGCTGTTGGTCTCGTCTTTTGCCGTCCTGGCCGCATTCGCGCGGCCGCCGATGATACCGGCGCCTGACCCGATCGCAGGCGCGATGAACGATCCCGCGCGCGGAGCCGACGTGAAAGACGATCAGCGCCGCCAGATGCACGCGGTGATGGCTTTCACCAAGGTCAAGCTGGGCGACAAGGTGGCCGAGCTCATCCCTGGCGAAGACTACTGGACGATCGTGTTCAGCCAGATCGTCGCCAAGCCCGGCCACGTATATACCATCTGGCCCGATGAGACGGCGAAATACGCCGCGAAGGGCCTCGCGCGCCTGGACGAACTCAACAAGATGCCGCGCTTCGATAACATCAGCGCGCTGCACGAGCCGGCAGCGGATTTCAGCGTGCCCGAGAAGGTGGATCTGGTGTTCACCTGCCAGAACTACCACGATTACCACGACCCGTTCATGGGTCCGGTGGACATGGCGGCCTTCAACAAGAAAGTGTTCGATGCGCTCAAACCCGGCGGCTACTACGTGATCATCGACCACGTGGCTCCGGCCGGTTCCGGCACCGCGGATACCAACACCCTGCACCGCATCGACCCGGACACGGTCAAGAAGGAAGTCGAAGCCGCCGGCTTCGTGTTCGACGGCTCATCCGATGCCCTGCGCAACCCGAAAGACCCGCACGATATCTCCGTGTTCGACAAGTCCATCCGCGGGCACACGGACCAGTTCATGTTCCGGTTCCGCAAGCCTGGGGAATGAGCGCCGGGGATCGCTCAGGCGAAAGCGGGCGCCGAGCGTAGAGATATTTCGAGACCGCGCACCGCGCAGTCGTGCCTGGCGGCGTGCGGCGAAGGTATTCCGCTTCAGCTGCTGCTGGTCTCGATAAAGGGTTTACCCTCCTGATACAAGCTCAACCGCTTGTCGAAGAGTTTCAGCGTAGTCTTGCTCGCATGCGTCGCTTCGAGCATGGTGATCGCCCTCTTCTCGGCTTTCACCGCGCCATCGAAATCGCCCTTGGCAGCGAGCGCCGCCGCCAGCGTATCCAAAGTGGCCGGCCGGGGTTTCTCGCTGGCGAGAACCTGCTTGATCAGCTTGAGTGCTAGCTCGGGGTTGCGCACCTTGGCATTGTCGATTGTGGCCAGGTACCAGGCCATATCGGGCAGGCAGCCGTCATCGGTAGTCGCGTCCTTGAACCATTGCGAGAGGTTTTCTTCAGGTGCGGAAAGCTTCTGCGTCCAGACGAGGTATAGCGCGTCGAGAGAGCCGCGGCAGGCGCCGAGGTCGCTGGCGGCGCCATATAATTCCAGCGCCTTCGCATAATTCCGTGGCACGCCCTGTCCGTGTTCGAAGAGGTCGCCAAGGTTGATCTCGCCTGCCGGCAGTTCCGCTTTGGCGGCGGCTCCGTACCATCTGGCCGCTTGCGCGTAGTCCTGCTTGACGCCGAAGCCCTTTGCATACATGTAGCCGATAAGAAATTCCGCGCGGTGATTGCCGTGCTTGGCACTGCGCCGGCACCACGTGAGCGCCTTGCCGTAGTCTGCCTGCACAGCGTTGCTGGAGACGTACATGGCGCAGATGAACTGTTCGGCATCGGCATGTCCGGCGTTGGCTTGTGCCAGCATCCAGTCAAGAGTCTGTTTGGGCTCCGTGGGCACGCCCTGTCGCGCGCTATAAAGTGAATGCAGGCGGTCCTGCGCATAGGCTTCGCCCTGGTCGGCCGAGATCCGGTAGTAATGGATCGCTTTAGCGTAATCCTTGGCCACTCCCAGGCCTTCGGTGTACATGTCGGCCAAGCGGTCGGCAGCTTCGGTCTTGCCCGCTTCAGCAGGCTTTTCGAACAGCGCGGCGGCACGGGCGTATTCCTGGGGCACGCCGTCGCCGTCTTCGTACAACCTGCCGAGGTTCACCGGGGCATAGTCGTCGCCATGGGCGACCGCGCGTATGTAGTACCTGGCAGCCGTTGCCGTATCCTTGGTCACGTAGAAGCCATTCTCGTAAAACCAGCCGACATTGTTTTCGGCTGCACCGTAGCCGCGTTCCGCGGCTTTTATGTACCAATCGAAGGCTTGCTTGTAATCTTGCTCCACACCCAGGCCGCGCTCGTACATGAATCCGATGTCGTTGATCGCGCCCAACTCGCCATGGCGGACGGCCTTGTCCAGCCAGTAGCGCGCTTCCTTGTAGTCCTGCTGCACGCCGGTACCGGTCTCGTAGCGATAACCCAGTTCTTCTTCCGCTGCCGAATTTCCCGAGTTCGCGTAGCGCAGCAGATCGTGCAACGACACGTCCGCATTGATCTCGCCAGGTGCCCCGGCCGGCCCGGTCTCTGTCATGGTGGCGCATGCGCCGAGAGCGATGGTGAGCAGGGCGATGCCCAGGCGTGCCGGCAGGCGGTGGCCGGAAGCGAATCCGTTCATGAATTGTATTCCCCAGGATTGCGGACCATGGACACTTGACCCGTGGTCTCGTTTCTTTGACATCAAAAGAATAGCATCGCCGCGCCGTGGGTCCAGGCCCCTGGGGCAGAAGGAGGACGAAAAAAAGGCCACGGACCCCGCGGTCCGTGGCCTTTGCCGTGCGCTGCTTGTTACTTGCTGACGGCGCTGTCGTAGAACTTGTCGAGATCGGCGTGGATCTTCTTCATGGCGGCGTCATGGATGTAAATCATGTGGCCGTCGTGATAATAGGCGAAGGTGATGTTCTTCTTCAGCGAGGGGTCGAGCGCCATGTGGTTGAGCTCGTACTCGGTCTTGAAGAACGGCGTGGCCAGGTCGTAATAGCCGTTGCCTGAAAATACCTTCAGGCTCGGATTCTGCGACATCGCTTCACGCAGATCGGGGATGGTGTCGGGAACCGGGTATTCACCCCGGCCTACTTTGTGGTGCCAGTCCCAGCTCTTGTTCACCTTGTAGCTCAGGAACTCGTACTGGGCGCCGCCCGGATACTTGAGCGTATCGTTGAGATAGGCATGGAACGCCGTGGCCACTGCCGGGAACATGGCGGTGCCTGACGGATCGGAATCCGGGTATTCGCCGGCGGCATCCGGGTCTATGCCTTCGTAGCGCGCATCGTAGCGGCCCACCGTGCGCCGATCGCCGCGCATCAGTTCCTTCATGAAGCGTCCCGGCGCCACGCGCAGGTTGGCCTCTTTCAGGTAGGTCTCGCTCAAGCCGGTGTAGGCATGGAGCTTCGCGAGCACAGCGTCACGCATGCTCGCCGAGAGGCTGTCGCCCTGCTTGAGGGCCTGGTCGTACTCGCCCAGTGCGAACGCGCGTACTTCGGTGAGGAAGGCCGGCAGATCCTGGGGCTTGTTGGGCAGCTTGTCGTGATACCAGGCGATGGCCGCGTAGCTGGGCAGATAGAGTTCGTAGGAAAGATCGTTCGAACCCGGCGGCTGGAACCAGAACTCGTCGTTGAAGTTGAGGATGCTGGAGAGCAGCACCACGCCATTCAGCGCGATGCCTTTCTGCTGCAGCCAGTTGGCGAGCATGGCCGAGCGCGGCGTGCCGTAGGATTCGCCCATTACGAACTTGGGCGAGTTCCAGCGATCGTTCTCGGTGATGTAGTTCTGGATGAACTGGCCGAAGGAAGCCACGTCGGCATCCACGCCCCAGAACTCCTTGCCCTTGGCATCTCCCAGCAGTTTGCTCTCGCCGGTGCCCACGGCGTCGATGAATACCAGATCGGATTTGTTGAGCAAGCTGTATTTGTTGTCTTCGAGTTTATAAGGCGGGGGCGGTGTGGGCGCGGCATCGGTGGTGGGCACGCGCTTGGGGCCGAAGCCGCCGATATTCACCAGTACCGAAGAACCGCCCGGGCCGCCGTTGTAGGCGAATGTCACCGGGCGCTGGGAGGGTTTGGCATCGTCCTTGGTATAGGCGATGTAGAACATGCTCGCGGCAGGCTTGCCCTTGTCGTTCTTGAGGATGATGGTGCCGGCGGTGGCGGTATAGCGGATGCGTTCGCCATCCACCACGACGCTGCCATGGCTCACGTACTTCACCGGCTTGGCCGATGCCTCGGCTTCAGGCGCCTTGGCTTTCGCCGGCGCATCGTCCGCCAGTGCGGCGCTCGCAAGCAGCAGGCTGCTCAGCGAGAGCAGGCAGATAAGCAGTTTTTTCATGGAATATCCGTCCGTATTGTTATGGGTCGGAATGCGCCGGGTGGCAGGGGGAGCCGCGGCCGCATAGTCACCGCCCGAATATCGCATATTTTGGGATCGCAATTTGGACCGCGTGGACCGGAAAGGGTTCGCTCCGGATGGCGCCATATGCCGCGCCGCAGCAACCTGATGTTGGCCTGCGCCGGGCGCCGGCAGCATCCAGCGGGGGTGCCTTGCTTGCCGTACCGGCGCAGCGCGATACTGATCAGTCCGGTCATTCAGCCCGGATTGCCGGGCAGGAGCAGTTCTGATGAACTTCAAAACCGCATCGGAACCAGGCATCTCGCTTACCGACATCTCCCACTGGATCGACGGTGAGCGTGTCTCAACCGAGCACAGCCGCGAAGGGGTGGAAATCTGCAACCCGGCTACCGGTAGGGCGATCCGTTGGGTTGAATTCGCCGATGAAGCGATCACCGTCCGGGCCCTGGCCGCAGCCGCACGCGCCTTTCCGAACTGGGCCGCGACACCGCCGCCCAAGCGCGCCCAGGTGCTGTTTCGCTATCGCGAACTGTTGGTGGAGCATCGTGAACGGCTCGCACGGCTGATCACCGAAGAGAACGGCAAGACGTTGGCCGAATCGCGCGGCGAACTCGACCGCGGTATCCAGGTGGTGGAATTCGCTGCGGGCATCCCGCAGCTGATCAAGAGCGAATATCTCACCGATATCGCCGCCACGCTGGACGGTTACAGTCTGCGTGAACCGCTGGGTGTGTGCCTCGGCATCACTCCGTTCAACTTCCCGGGGATGGTGCCCCTGTGGATGTTCCCGGTGGCGATCGCGGCGGGGAACACATTCATCCTGAAGCCTTCGGAAAGAGATCCGAGTTGTGCGGTGGAACTGGCCAAGCTGTTCGAGGCGGCCGGCCTGCCCAGGGGTGTATTCAACGTGGTCCACGGCGGGCGCGAGACCGTGGAGCGATTGATCGTCGCGCCGGAAGTGGCAGCGGTGAGTTTCGTCGGTTCCACGCCTGTCGCGCATGCCGTATACAAGGCGGCATCCGATGCCGGCAAGCGCGCGCAATGCCTGGGCGGTGCGAAGAACCACGCCATCGTGATGCCCGACGCCGATCTCAGCGCGGCGTGCGATGCGATCATGGGTGCGGCGTATGGCTGTGCCGGCGAGCGCTGCATGGCGATCTCCGTGGCGGTGACGGTAGGCGAGGCCGGCGACAGACTTGCGGCACTGCTCGCCGAGCGCGCACCGAGACTCAAGGTCGGCCCCGGCGACGACCCCGCGACCGAGATCGTCCCGTTGGTGAGCGCCGAGCATCGCGATCGCGTTGCCGGATATATCGACACAGGCCTGGAAGAAGGCGCCCGCCTGATCGTGGACGGGCGCGAGCACCCGGTACCGGAAGCCGGCTTCTACCTCGGGCCGAGCGTGTTCGATGAGGTGACGTCTGATATGAAGATCTATCAGGACGAGATCTTCGGCACCGTGCTATGTGTGGTGCGCGTGGACGACCTGGATGAAGCCATCGCCACCGTGAACGGGCATCGCTATGCCAACGGCGCCGCCATCTTCACCCGCAGCGGCGCGGCTGCCGACCGCTTCACCCGCGAGATGCAGCCCGGCATGCTGGGCGTTAACGTGCCCGTGCCCGCGCCGACCGCGTTCTTCGGTTTCGGCGGACACAAGAGTTCGCTGTTCGGCCCGTTGCACATTCACGGCACCGATGGCGTGCGGTTCTACACGCGGACGAAGGCCGTGACCAGCCGGTGGCCGCGCTCTGTCGGTGAGAGTAGCGGACCTTCCGGATTCTAGTTGCCAAGCTGGCCGGTGCTATCGGCCGCACTCTTTGTTGCAGCCACTCTCGAGTGTGCTCGCTACGCTGGCAGGTAGCTCCGCTTCTCGAGAGCGGTTGTGCCGCGATTGCGATCGATATTCCTCGGCCCCCGGTCCAGGTGTGCGCTGGGGGTAGGTCAAAGGCGGCTATTGTGGCGAAGAATATCCCTCTCCAGCCCCCCCCCTTCGTCCCGCAGGGGAGGCGAAGAGACAAGAGGTGCCAAGGCCGAGGGGTCTCGCTCGAGGTCGGGGCGCTGGAACGAAGAGATCGAGCGAGAGGATCGGTCGACTTGAGAATCAGGCTTGCGCCGCCGACATCTCAGCGCTCTGAAACCCGCTCACGAGCTTGTCGAACAACATCCCGTATCCAAGCGCCAGCGGGATCGCCACGATCGCATCCGCCGCCATCAGCGCCTGCCAGAAGAACACATCGCCGCGCACCAGCTGCGTGGGTATACCCACGCTCACCGGCATCTGCGAACCGGCGGTGATGAAGGTGGCCGCGTAGATGTAGTCGGACAGTTGCAGCGAGAACGCGAACACGATGCAGGCGCCGATGCCGGGCAGGGCGAGGGGCAGGGCGATCTTGCGGAAGGCTTCGAAGCGGCTGCAGCCGTCGATCATCGCGGCTTCGTCGAGATCGCCCGGAATCGATTTGAAAAAGCCGAGCAGCAGCCAGGTGCAGAACGGCACCGTGATGGTGGGATAGACCGCTACCAGCCCCCAGATCGAATTGGCCAGACCGAGAAAACTCACCAATTGATACATGGGCAGGAACAGCAGCGTGGGCGGGATCAGATAGACCAGAAACAGCGCCATGCCCGAACGCTCGCCCCAATGGCCGGTCAGGCGCGCGAGCGCATAGGCCGCGGGTACCGACAACAGCAGGGTTATGGCGACCACGCTTGCACCGATCACCACCGAGTTCCAGACGAAGGTCATGAAGTTGGTGCTGGTGAAAAGATATTTCAGATGTTCGAGCGTGGGCCCGGGGTGATACAGGAACGGATTGGCGCTGGCGGTGTAGAGGTCCGAACTCTGCTTGAAGACGGTGAGCACTGCCCAGATGGCGGGGAACACGGCAAACAGCGTGAGCACGAACAGGGTGCCGTAGAACGCGAAAGTCTTGAATGCTTTCATCTCAGGCCTCCTGCGAACGATAGGCTACGCGCAGCGCGAGGATCGCCACGACCAGCAGGATCGGTAGCATGAACAGTGCCACCGCGGCCCCGCCCGCGAGATCGCCGCCCTCGATGCCCTTGAGGAAGGCCCAGTAGGGCAGGATCTGGGTGGCGTGCCCGGGCCCGCCTCGCGTGAGTAGCGCCACGATCGCCATGTCGCCGAATACCACCAGCGCGGTGAACAGCAGCGCGA
Organism: uncultured Pseudomonadota bacterium; assembly: GCA_963739695.1. Taxonomy (GTDB): domain Bacteria; phylum Pseudomonadota; class Gammaproteobacteria; order Natronospirales; family CAVUBB01; genus CAVUBB01. The sequence goes on from CAVUBB010000024.1 coordinate 110,139, forward strand.
CGGTGAGCACCGGGATCAAGGCCGGAACGGTGATGCGGAACAACACGCGGAAGAAGCCGGCGCCGTCGATCTGTGCCTGATCGAACAGATCTTGCGGGATCGAGAGCCGGCCCGCGAGCACGATGATGGTGGCCAGCGGCAGCAGCCGCCAGACGTTGACCACCACGATCGATGCGATCGCCAGCCCGCTGCGCCCGAGATAATAGAGATGCATCTCGGGGCCGAAGGTGGTGCCGGGGCCGAGCAGGCCGATCTGGCGCAGGATCCAGTCGAGCGGACTGAATTGCGAATCCAGCAGCCACAGCCAGGCGATCGCCGCGAGCGAGACCGGCATCGCCCAGGGCAGGATGATCAGCGTCTGGATCGTCTTCTTGAAACGGAACGGCTGTGCCATCAGCTCGGACATGATGGTGGCGAGCACGATGAGGATGGCCAGGGTCAGGAAAGTGATCAGGGTGCTGTTTCTGAGCGCGATGAAAAACTGTGGCTGGTGCCACAGGCTCGCATAGTTGGCGAAGCCCACCAGTTTGTCGATGCTGGGATCGCCCACGGTGGCATCGCTGAAGCTGAGCAGGATGGCGAGCACGAAGGGGATGCCGATGAAGGCGGCGATATAGAGCACCGCGGGCCCCAGCATCGCCATTCCCAGGCGCCGGTCCTGATCGAAGAAATGCATCTGTCGGGTGCTCATTCCACCAGCTCCCCACTTGCCTTGTCGAACGTGCGCACGTTGCGTTTCTGTGCGCTGAAGGTCACCTTGTCGCCCGCTGCCGGCACGCTGGCCTTGCCGTGCTCGATCCGCGCCACGATCTGCCCCTCGTGCGCGGTACCTTCTTCACGTCCGTAGACCAGATATTCCGCGCCCAGAAATTCGACCAGATCGATACGCAATTCGAGCGTGCCGCCGGCATCAGCGCCAGCGGGCTCGCGCCGAAGCTCGAGGTGCTCGGGGCGCACGCCGATAACGCGGTTCTCGCGAGTGATCAGGTTCATCGGCGGGTTGCCGATGAAGCTTGCTACGAACAGGTTTGCGGGGCGCTCGTACATCTGTTCGGGTGTGCCGACCTGCATCACCTTGCCCTTGCTCATGACTGCAAGCCGGTCGGCGAGGCCCAACGCTTCGACCTGGTCGTGGGTGACGTACACGGTGGTGATGCCGGTGCGCTTTTGCAGGTCGCGCAGCTCGGCGCGGGCGATATTGCGTACCTGGGCGTCGAGAGCGCTCAGCGGTTCGTCGAACAGGAACAGTTCGGGCTCGCGCACCAGAGCGCGGGCCAGCGCCACGCGCTGCTTCTCGCCGCCTGAAAGCCGGGTGGGGCGCCGCTCCAAGAGGTGCTTGATACCGAGCATGTTTACCGCCCAGTCGAGCTTCTCGTCCCACTTCGCCCGGGGTATCTTGCGCGCCTTGAGCGGGAAGGTGATGTTGTCATGCACCGACATGTGCGGATAGAGCGCGTAGCTCTGGAATACCATCGCCACGTTGCGGTGCTTGGGCGAGATGCCGACGATGGATTCGCCGTTGATCAGGATGTCGCCCACGCTCGGTTGTTCGAGGCCGGCGATCATGCGCATGAGGGTGGTCTTGCCCGAGCCGGACGAGCCGAGCAGGGCGAACAGTTCGCCTTCTTTGGTCTCGATGTCGACGCCGGCAACCGCCTTGAGCTTGCCGAAATGCTTCTCGACGCCCTTGACCTGCAATACAGCCATAGGTTCGGCTCCTCTTCAAAGTCCAACAAGCCCGCCCGGCCTCCGCGGCCGCCGTCCTGGCGGTCGTGAGGGCACGGGCAGGCTCGGTCAGGTCAAGTGTAGGTTAAGAGCCGCCTTCGAGGTAACCGGCCTTGCGCCACTTCTCGAAGATCTTCTTGATCTGGTCGGAGGTCTCCTTCACCGCTTGTTTGGGCGTCTTCTTTCCTGCTGCGACCTCGGCCATCATCGCCGAGAGCAGGTGCTCCTGGTAGACCTCGCTCACCGCCGGGTTGGCATAGCCCGGATAGCCCAGCCAGCCGGTCCATTTCTCGGCGCCGCGCAGCACGTTGAGCTTGTCGGCGGGTTTGGAGCCGAACGGGTCATCATCGAGCCAGCCGCCTTTCTGGGTCAGCTGTGGCACGGTGCTGGCGAAGGCCGGGAAATTGTACAGCTTGCTGTTGTAGGTCGCCTGGCTGTAGTTGGCTTCCAGGTCCAGCATGAACTTCTTCGCCGCTTCCTTGCTGTTGCCGTCGGGCACGTATTTCGGCATCACGTAGATGAAATACACGTGCGCGGTCTGGCGCACCTTGCCCGTGGGGCCTTTGAGTCCGGGGCGGAAGCCGGTATCGGCCGCCACCTGGGGGTGCACATCCTGCGCGCTGCGATAGAACGAGATCGAGTTCTGGATGTACGAAGCCTGTCCGGCGATGAAGGTCTGGTTATTCGAAGCCGGGTTCCAGGTGAACACCTCCGGCGTCTGCGCCGCCTTGAACAGCTTCGCCTGGTACTCCACCGCCTTGACCACGGCCGGCGAATCGAATGTCACCCGATCCTTCGCGTTCTGGATGGCGCCGCCGAACGACCAGATCAGCGAACGTGCATAGAACTCGGAGTCGATCTCGGGCGACATGCCCACGCCGACCGAGATGCCATCGGCCTGCTTGATCTTGGCGCCGCCCTTGAGCAGGTCGTTGTAGGAGCGCGGGCCGTTCGGGTAGCCGGCTTTCTTCCAGTACGAGACGAGGTAGTCGCCCGGATCGGGCACCCAGCCATGGCAGAAGCCGTACCATTCATGCTTGATGGGCAGGAAGCTGGAATGCGTGCACACGCCGCTGCGATCGCCGAACGCCGCGGCCGCGGCTTCGTTGATGTCGTTCAGCGGCTGCAGACCCTGGATGAAGGCCGATGGCGGCGCGATCATCTCATAGAGGTCGGCGCCCTTGCCGGCCGCGATGGCCGAAGACAGCGACGAGGCCAGATCGCCGATGTTGATGTGATTCACCGTGACCGTGACATTGTTGGCCTTGCCCCAGTCCTGGGCATATTTGTCGAACCAGGTGTCGTACATGGGTACGAAGTGGCTCCACTGTGTGATGGTAAGCGTAGTCCCGGCGGGAAAGGTTTCCGGGAAGGTCATGGGACCGAACTTGTGAGGATATTGCGTGGCTGCGGGCTCGACGCCTGCGCCTGCCGCGAAGGCCGGAGCCAGGGCGATCAGGGCGCCGGCGGCCAGCGCCGCGACCCACGCACCCAATGTGCGCTGCATGTGTTTACTCTTCATGTTTGAACTCCACTCGATGCCGCATCTTGGCGGCCTCATACAAAGCCGGCGTTGACGGATCGGCGGGGCGGGCGGCAGCGCGATGCTCTGCCGCCCGCCCCACGCAGGCTCAGAAGTGATACATCGCGCCGACCGAGATCTGGTTACCGTCGTTGGTGATCCGGTCGGTTCCGTTCGTGGTCATCTCCAGGCTCGCGTGCATGAACTCGAAGCCGATGTCGAACGGACCGTCGCTGTAGATGAGATCGGCGGCCGTCTGCTGGCCCTTGAGCCGGCCCGACGAGCCATAGCCCATCCACGTGATCACGTCATCGGCGTTGGGCTTGTCCATGGCATAGGACACATAGCCCGACCAGTTCGGAGTGAACTTGTAGCCGCCCTGGACGTAACCGCCCTTGGTGCTGATGTCGCCGAACTGGAACATGCTGCCGAACAACTGGCCGATGCCTTTGCCGGCATAGACCGCGCCCACCAGCGACCAGGATTGCGGATGCCAGGCCCAGCCGAAGGTGCCGCCCCAGGAACTGATGGAGTCGGTGATCGGCGTGGGCGCGGTACCGGAGACACCGGTGAGATCCTGGTTGCTGAAGTACAGGGTGCCGTAGGCGGTGAGGTCGCCCTTGTTGTAGTACAGGCGGCCTTCCATCTGCGGACGCAGGTCGACGTTGCCCGCGGTATCGAAATTGGTATTGGAACCGGGGCCTTCCCATTGACCGGAGAAAGCGCCCACGTCCAGCCGCCAATCGCCGCCGTCGTTACCGGCCGTGGTGAACTTGTGGTGATAGACCACGCCGGGATAACGCCAGCCGATCATGCCGGTGCCGAAGCCGAGCGGGAAGGCCACGTGCGTGAGCGACTTGGGCACGCTGTAGAGCGGGAACATCAATTCCCACTGCTGGCCGATGGAGAAAGAGTTGACCCCGTCGGGGCTGGTGAGCGTGAACACCGCCTGGCGCAGCCGCGGCGTCGCCTGTGATGAACTGAACGGACTGGAGCCGTTGAAGCCGCCGAAGAAATCGGCTTCCAGGCGTCCGCCGGTGGTCCAGCCGTTACTCAAGGTGGCGCCGGATATCGTCCACCACACACGCGAGTTGCGGATATCCACGCCGCTCAGGTTGTTGCTGTTGGAGGTTGAGGGAAGTTCGGCGTTCTGGCCGTTGCCGAAGACGAATTCCTGATCCTGCACGAACAGGCTGGTACTGAAAAAGCCGTTCATCTTGATCGTGGTGTCGGCGGTCGCGGTCGCGATGCCAGCCAACGACAAGATCAGGATACTCGCAAGTAATACACTGAACGCTAGGTTTCTATTTTGCATGGGTCGTACCCCCGGGTTGAGGAACCGAAGTCCCTGTCGGATAGCACATGGCAGGCACTGGGGCCCGCGCTCGCGCTCAGCGGCTCGCATGGAGCCAGACTTCGCGCTCTTTTCCACAAACACCCGGCCACGCCACAACGGGCGCGGCCGGCCATCTTGTCGTCATTTCGCGTTTACGAAATCCCGGAGTTCTTCCACGATGTCGGGATTTGCCAGCGTGCTGACATCGCCGGCATCGCGCCCGGCCGAGATCGCTGCCAGTACGCGCCGCATGATCTTGCCGGAGCGGGTCTTGGGCATGTCGGGCACCAGCCATACCTTGCGCGGACGCGCGATGGGGCCGATCTCGTTGACCAGGGCCTCTTCGATCTTCTTGGCCATGGCCTCGTTCGCCTCGACGCCGGGGCGCAGCGAGACGTACACGTCCGGGATGGTGCCCTTCACCTTGTCGGTGATCGCGACAACAGCGGCCTCGCCCACCTCCGGGACGGTGAGGCATGCCGCCTCCAGCTCCTTGGTGCCGAGGCGGTGGCCGGCGACGTTGATGACGTCGTCGATACGGCCGAGGATACGGTAATAGCCATCTTCCGCCTGGATCGCGCCGTCACCGGCGAAGTAGGGCCAGTCGCGCCAGTCCTTGCTCTTGTTGTTGGTGTTGTAGCGGGCGTAGTAGGTGTTGAGGAAACGATCGTCGTCGCCCCAGATGGTGAGCATGCGGCCCGGCCAGGGATTGCGGATGCAGATGTTGCCCGCTACACCGGCGCCAGGCTTGATCTCCTTGCCCTTCTCGTCGAAGATCACCGGGTAGATGCCGAGCACGGCCGGCCCGGCCGAGCCTGGTTTCATCGCGTGCAGGCCGGGCATGGTGGAGCACAGGAAGCCGCCGGTCTCGGTCTGCCACCAGGTATCCACGATCACCGCTTCGCGTTTGCCCACCGTCTCCCAGTACCAGCGCCAGACTTCGGGCTCGATGGGCTCGCCCACCGTGGTCATGTGCTTGAAGCGGAACTTGAACTTGTCGGGCAGCGAGGCGTCGGCACGTCGCAGTGCGCGGATCGCCGTCGGCGAAGTGTGAAAGATGTTCACTCCCAACTGTTCCGCGACGCGCCATGGCCGGCCGGCATCGGGCACGTTCGGGGCGCCTTCGAACAGGACCGAGGAGGCGGCGAGTGCCAGCGGACCGTAGACGATATAGGAATGGCCGGTGATCCAGCCGATATCGGCCATGCACCAGTACACGTCTTCGGGGTGGATGTCCTGGTAGTACTTCGACGTGCCCGTGGCATAGGCGAGGTAGCCTCCGGTGCTGTGCTGCGCGCCCTTGGGTTTGCCGGTGGTGCCGGAGGTGTACATGAGGAACAGGGTGTCGTTGGCTTCCATCGACTCCGGCTCCACTTCCTGGCCGGCATAGTCCTTCACCAGTTCGTCGGCGAAGAAGTCGCGGCCTTCCTTCATCGGCGTCTCGCTGCGGTATTCGCCCGCATAGCGGCGCCAGACCAGCACCTTGTCGACCTTGAAGCCTTCCTTGGCCGCCTCGGTGACGGCGATCTCGGCCTTGCCCTTGTGATCGATCAGCTTGCCGCCGCGGTTGTAGGCGTCGGCCGTGATCAGCACGCGGCTGGCCGAATCGACGATGCGGTCGGCGCAGGCCTTGCCGCTGAAGCCGCTGAACACCTGCGAATGGATCACGCCGAGGCGCGCACAGGCGAGCATGGTGATGGGCAGGTCGAGCGTCATCGGCAGATGCAGCGTCACCCGGTCGCCGCGCTTGAGGCCGGCGAAGTCGCGCAGCATCGCCGCCGTGGCGTTCACGCGCCAGTAGAGCTCCTGGTATGTCAGCGCGTAGCCGGTTTCGTCTTCGGGCTCGGGCACGAAATAGAAGGCAGTCTTGTTGCGATGCTGTTCGAGGTGCCTGTCCACACAGTTGTAGCAGGCGTTGAGTTCGCCGCCGACAAACCATTTGAAAAATGGCGGGTTGGAGCTGTCGAGCGTGGTATGCCAGTACTTGTTCCAATGCAGCAGCTCCGCATATTCGCGGAAGCATTCAGGGAAGTGTTCCTCGGAGAAGCGGTGGTAGGCATCGGGGTCGGTGAGGTTCGCCTGGCCGATGAAACGCGCAGGCGGGTGGACGTACTTCTCTTCACGCCAATGCGCGGCTATCACCGATTCGTCGAGGATCACATCATCAACATCATCTTTTTTCATCTGTGCACCTATACAGAGTTCGACGAGGCGAAAGGCGGATCCGCGCCGACCGCCGGGGCGCGCGGACTCTCGTCGGAGATTGGCCCGGGGCGCGGCGCGCGCCGCGCCCCGGGCATGCTGGTCGGCAGGCTGTCTCGGTGTGTCGGACTAGGCCGCTGGGAACGGCCCCACCGGCAGCGCGTCCCGACGCAGCGTGGCGTTGGTCACCAGCGCGAAGCTCGTGTAACAGGCGAGCAAGCCGCAGACCAGGCCGACCCAGCCGCCTGCATGGCTCAGCCAGGCAGTGTGAGTCAGGTCGCCGAATCCGAGCAGATAGAAGGTGATCCACAAGGTAAGGAAGACCAGCCACAGCGCCCGGTTGAGGCGGAAGGTGCCGACCCACATGTACATCGTGAACACGCCCCAGGCGATCAACGTGACGGCTATGGTACTGCCAGCGTCCTTGAGATCGATCACGCCGGTATTGCCGAAGATCAGCATCAGCGCGAACCACCACCAGAAGGCACCATAACTCAGGAACGCGACCATCCCGAAGGTATTGCCGGTCTTGAACTCGAGGATGCCGGCGATCAACTGGATCAGGCCGCCGAAGGCGAGCGCGAGCGGGATGACCACGCTCTCGCCGCCGTGCGGCAGGACGCCGGCATTGATCAGGCTGAGTATCACGGTGGTGAGGCCGAAGCCGATGAGTCCGAGGGGCGCGGGGTTAGCGACAGGATTTTGGGTGTCTGATGCCATAAGGTGTCTCCTTTGGCGGGCCAGTAGTTATTCTCCAAGAAACCGGGTCTTTCCCTTGATGCGGGATCTATCGGCACCGGGGATCGGGCAACCCGAAACGCGGGTAGCCGGATGGTAACTTTCCCTGTCGCTCAAGCCCGACAATCGCCGACATCTGTAAAGCTATAGCAGGCGATCCTGGGCTTCGCAAGGCGAGCCGAAAAGGCATTTCTATCGAGTCTCTAACATACTCGAAAAGTATTGAACTTCGCCTAATTAAACTAGAATCATTCTATATCTTCTCCTAATGTGCCAGCGGCTGCAGTGCAGCGAGAGTACCTTTGATGGGCTACCTGGCGGGAGGGTCCGGCGCTCGATTCAACATATTAGTAAATATTAAGGTAAATGATTCTCGGCGGCCTGCCGCCTGCCCCGTCCGCCACCGGCTGCGACGGCTGGATCGGGCTTCGTCCGGTAGCCTTGCCGGGTGCTGTCGGGTACGACTCCTGGATCGCTCGGATGGCCCGATATGAGCGGTATTTGTCCGACGGGCCATATCGCGCCACGATATGCTGTCGCTTCTGGAGGAGATCATGCCGCGCTCTATCCACTTTCTGATCAGTACCGATGCCATGGCGCTCGATATCGCCGGTCCCATGGATGTGTTCGTCACCGCCAACCGCTTTGTCGATGCGGGCATGCCCCAGTATCGGACCGAGACCGTGGCACTCGAGGCGGGTCCGGTCGCCCTGCGCAGCGGGGCGCGCCTGCTCGCCGATCATGCACTCGGCGAGGATCTGCACGGCAACACCCTGATCGTCGCGGGCGGCGCCGACGAGACGCTGGCGGAGTTTGCGGACCATCCCCGTGTGCAGGCATTTCTGCGCGCAGCGCCCGAGCGGTATCTACGTATCGTGTCTATCTGCAACGGCGCGCTCGTGCTCGCTCGCGCGGGCTTGCTGGAAGGCCGCCGCGCGACCACGCACTGGGACAACCTGGACAAGCTGCGCACGCTCGCGCCCACCGCCCGCGTCTCGGACGACGCACTCTACGTGCAAGACGGGCATATCTTCACCTCGGCCGGGGTCGCGGCGGGCATCGATCTGGCGTTGCATCTGGTGGAGCAGGACTGCGGCCGGCTGGTGGCGCTCAAGACCGCGCGCTTTCTCGTCGTCTATCTGCGCCGCCCGGGCGGACAGCGCCAGTTCAGCGAAGCGCTGGCCGCCGAGTTCATGGCCGAGCCGCTGATCAGGTTTGGCGACTGGTTGAACGAGCACCTTGCCGAACCGATAACGCTCGATGACATGGCCGCGGCCGCCGGCATGAGCCGGCGCAGCTTCACCCGGGCCTTCCGTACCCATGCCGGCACCACGCCTTCGGCTTATCTGGACTGCCGGCGCGTGGAGACGGCGGCCAACCTGCTGGCGGGCACGGCCATGAGCGTGAAGCAGGTGGCGCGCACCGCCGGGTTCGCCTCGGAGCAGAGCCTGCGCCGCAGCTTCCGCCGCCAGTACAAGGTTTCACCCACCGAGTTCCGTATGCGCTTTGGCGCGAATACGGCGCCGGCCGTGCCGCAACTCTAGACCGCGATAGCAAAGGACCGACGATGCGACAGATCGATGTACGAGGCTTTCGTCCCGGGCGTGCCTGGGCTGCATGCGAACTCATGGGTCTGGGCGAGTATTCGGCGCGCATGCACTGGACCGACGCCGCTTTCGCCTGGCACGCCAACGCGGGGGAAGAGCTGTTCGTGGTGCTTGACGGAGCGGTGGACATGCATTGGCGCGATGCGTCCGGCGCTGAACAGGTCACGCGGCTCGAGTCCGGTGCCGCCATGCACTTCGACGATGGCGACGAGCATTCGGCGGCGCCAGTGGGCGAGGCGCGGGTGCTGGTCATCGAGCGGCGCGAGAGCGCGTGAGCAGCGCCCGGGAATGCCGGCGCTGCCCCTGTTAGACTACGCGGCCCTGCCGCGCGACTTCCGGAAGATCCATGCCTACCCATCGCAAAGAGACTACCGTCGGCGTCATCTATGCCTTGCTCTGCTATGGCCTTTGGGGCCTGACACCGATCTACTGGAAGGCCATCGAGTATGTGCCCGCGCAGGAACTGCTCGCGCAGCGCGTGGTCTGGTCGGCATTGTTTCTGGCCGGCCTGCTGCTGATCATGGGCCGCTTTCACGAACTCAAGCCGATTCTCGTGGACTTCCGCCGTCTGCGCTGGCTGATGCTCTCCGCCGCGCTGATCTCGGTGAACTGGGGCACCTATATATGGACGGTGGAATCGGGCCACATCATGCAGGCGAGCCTGGGCTATTACATCAACCCGCTGGTGAGCGTGCTGCTCGGACGTGTGGTGTTGCAGGAACGCTCGCGTCCGCTGCAGTGGGCGGCGATCGCCCTCGCCGCCGCCGGCACCCTCAATCTGGCCTTCAGTTACGGCGTGGTGCCGTGGCTTTCATTCATCCTCGCGTTCTCCTTCGGCTTCTATGGCCTGGTGCGCAAGATGGCGCCGGCCGGCCCGATGGTCGGATTGTTGGTGGAGACGCTGCTGATCGGCCCCGTCGCCCTCGGTTATCTGGGCTGGCTGCACCATCACGGCGCTGGCCACTTCGGCAACGGCGATCGTTTCACCGACCTCATGCTGGCCGCTTCGGCGCTCGTCACCGCGCTGCCGCTGCTATGGTTCACCAACGGCGCCAAGCGGTTGCGGCTTTCCACCATGGGGCTGTTCCAGTACATCGCACCGACCGGGCAGCTGTTGCTCGCCGTGCTCGTCTATGGCGAAGTATTCACCCGCGCCTACGCGATGACCTTCGCGCTGATCTGGTTCGCGCTCGCGCTCTATACCTTCGATACCGTGCGTGTGCAGCGTCGTTCCTGGACGTGGCGACACCTGGACAAGCGCCCCGGTTCCTGAGCACCGGCCTGCGCGCGACACCCGCTTGAAGCCTTGCCTGGCACTCAGTGCGCTGGGCCTCGCGTCCCGCAGCTGGCGACGGCGGCACAGACGATAGACAGTGCGGGCGGTATGGGCGAACATCGATGGGGGCTCGATCGTGCAAGGATCGGGGTTGAGTACCTTGGGGCGATAGTGGAGGTCCGGTGCGCCGAAGTCGTGCCGGGCAGGCGTCACGCGTTGCCGTCTTCGTGGCGACAGGTGCATCAACCGGGGGGCGACATCTCTTGTCGAGCAGGTATCTTCCGTTCGCCATCGATCGGGCGCATAGACTCGCACAGGTGAATTACGGACCGCGCGTGTTCGGGTTCGCGAGCGCGTTCGTCATCGTCGGCTGGCATATCGTTCATGCAGGTTTCCCCTACGCCAATCTGTTGCCGCTGGCATTGTGCTTCCTTGTCTATCCGCATCTGGTCATCGGCGCCTCCATCCGCTGGCCCCGGGTCAAGACGGTGGAGATCGGCGCGATGTATGTCGATGCGTTCATGCTCGGCGCATGGACCGGCCATCTCGGGTTTCCCATCTCGATCGGTTATGTCTTTGCCGTCTCGACCATCCTCAACAACACCATGACCGGTGGACTCGGTCAGCTCCGCAACGGGCTGGCCGCATTCGTCCTGGGCATGGGAGTCGCCGGAGCGGTGCACGGCTTCGCGGTCGCCCACGATGTCGATATCGCCACTCGGATCATGGCGATGTCCGCGTTGATCGTGTACCTGACGGGTATCGCGTGGGTGATCTTCACCCAGAACCGGCGGTTGGCGCGCATCAAGCAATCGCTGGAAGAAAAGAACAGCACTTTTGGCACCTTGCTGGATCTTTCTCTGGCGGCGGAGACCGTCGCCACGGCCGATGAGCTGGTGGAGCATGCCCTGACAAGCTTCCACACGGTGGTGCCCGGAGTCCCGTTCGCGATCGTCGTGCGTGAACGTCAGCGCCGCGAGATCATGAGGATCGTGGCTTTCAGTTCCTGCTCGACCGACCAGCAGGCGCGGCTGCTCGCGGTCTTGCCTACGCTGGCAGTGGACGCCGAAGCCGGCACGGATGTGGTGCCGCTTCCCGGCATGGACGGTTGGTCGGTGATCCCGTTGCGGGCGCATCTCAAACAGAACGAGGGCTTGTTTATCCTGCAGGGCGAACAGCCGCAAGACGATCTTCTGGCACGCTTGAAGCTTTATCTCGATCAGCTGGGGTCGGGCATCGAGAACAAGTTGCTGACTCAGGAGTTGCGCAGGGCCGCGGAGCGAGATCCGCTCACCGGCATCTACAACCGCGGTTATTTCGATGCCGAGCTGGCCCGGGCCGAGAAAGGCAAAGCCACGCACCCGACCATGAACTTCTCGATCCTGCTGCTGGATGTGGTGGGCTTGAAGCAAGTCAACGACCGGCACGGCCATCTCGCGGGCGACCGGATGATCTGCCGGGTAGCGGAACTGCTGGGGGAGGCCGTCCGCGAGACCGATGTGTTGGCGCGGATAGGGGGCGACGAGTTCGTCATCCTCTGCCCGTCCACCACGTTTGCGGGCGCACAGGTATTGCACAAGCGGATCGCGCAACGGGTGAACGGACAGATGCTCGAGCTGACCGAGTTGGCCGCCCAGTCTGTCGAGCTGACGGTAAGTATCGGCGTGGCCGGCTCGGACGAAGTCGGGGCGGCCCAGGTGCTGCGGACGGCGGATATCCGGATGTACGAAGACAAGGAACGCTGGTATGCGCAAAACGAATGCATACGCTAATCGGAGACGGGATCTGATATGAAATTTTCTGCAAGACACATGGTGCTGATGGAAGTCGTCGGCTTCGCCTGCCTTCCCCTCGCGATAAAACTCGGCATCGATCCGCTGACCTGGCGCTTCTCGGGTCCGATCTCCCTGCTTATCACGCTCGCAGTGCTCGGCTTCTATCGGCACGCGCGCGGACAAGGCTGGCGCGAGTTGGGCTTGCGGCCTTTGCGGGGCATGAGGCCGATGCTTTTGCTGCTCCCGCAGGCCCTGTTGGCATTCATCGCCATCCTGGGTACCGGCGTGCTGCTGAGTCTGGCGGCCAATGCGCTCGATATCGGTTTCATGCAGCAGCACACCGACGCGATGGCCAAGCGGCTGGGTGACATCAAGGGCAATGTTCCGCTGTATCTGCTCTGGGTCGCGATCGCCTGGATCAGCGCCGGCTTCGCGGAGGAGACTTTCTTCCGCGGTTTTCTCATCAGCCGTCTTCTCGACGCATTCGCCCCGGTCCGGTTCGCGCGGGCATGGGCGGTGGGGCTGGCCGCCCTGTTCTTCGGCGCCCTGCACATGTACTACCAGGGTCTGCGCGGTCTGGTGGTCGGCAGCGCAATCGGCCTGGTCCTCGGCATCCTGTTCCTGGCCTACAAGAGGAACCTCTGGCCCCTGATGATCGGGCATGCCATGGTCGATACCCTGGCGATCACCGCGCACTTCATGGATTGGGATATCTAGGCGGCAGGCTCGGGCCACCGCGGGCCTCGCGTCGATCCGGCCAGAGATGTGGGCATGCTTGCCGACCCTAATCCTTATGGGGGATATCGGTGCAGTTGCTGGCCCTTTCCATGCATAGCCCGGAACTCATGCGTGTAGATGGGGACTAATCTGCGGTAACTTCGATCGGGCAGCGTCTGCCGGCATCTGCCGTGCCGACCCGCTGCTTTGCCTGTTTCCCGGGCCAGGGAAGGCCGGAACGTTCAAATCCGTGGGTGCGGCGCATGTTCTCGCACCGCCTCATCAGCTGGGGAGAGAAGAGTGAATATAAAGAGATTGCTTTGGGTGCTGCCGTTGTGCGCACTCGCCATTCCGGCTTTCGCCGGGCCTTCGCCTGACAAGGACAAGACCGCCACCGTGACTCCGCCCAAGGCGCAACAGTCGGTGAGCTATGGCAGCGTCGAAGTCGAAGGCCATCGCATCAAATACAAGGCCGTGGCCGGCACGCTGATCCTCAAGGACAAGAAGGGCAAGCCGACGGCTTCCATGTTCTATGTCGCCTACTTCAAGGAAGGCGCGAAGGACGCCGCGAAGCGTCCGCTGACCTTCTTCTACAACGGCGGTCCGGGTTCTTCGACGGTCTGGCTGCACATGGGTGCGTTCGGGCCCAAGCGCGTGGTCACTGCCGACCACACCCACACCAAACCGGCGCCCTACAGCCTGGTGAATAACGATTACAGCCTGCTCGATGCCACCGACGAGGTGTTCGTGGACGCAGTGGGCACCGGTTACAGCAAAGTGATCGGCAAGGACGAAGGCGGTGCGGGCACCCCCAAGATGTTCTGGGGCGTGGACGAGGATTCCGATTCCTTCGCTCAGTTCATCCCGCGTTTCCTGGCCCAGTACGGGCGCTGGAATTCACCCAAGTATCTGTTTGGCGAGAGCTATGGCACCACGCGTTCCGCCTCGCTCTCCTATGACCTGATCTCGAAGGACAACATCGATCTCAACGGCGTGGTCCTGCTCTCCGCCATCCTCGACTTCACCAATGGCAACGACGACGACCCGCAGCTCTATCCGGGCGAAGATCTCGCCTACGAGCTGTCGCTGCCGACGTATGCCGCCACTGCCTGGTATCACAAGAAGCTGCCGGATCAGCCCAAGGAACTGGAGCCCTTCCTCAAGCAGGTCGAGCATTTCGCGTTGAACGACTATGCGCACGCACTGAGTGCGGGCGCCGATCTCGATGCCGCCACTCGCGACAAGGTGGCCGAAGAGCTGCACGAATACACCGGCCTGCCGGTGCAATACGTCAAGGATGCCAACCTGCGCATCAACGGCGGCATGTTCGAGAAGGAACTGCTGCGTGACAGCGACGAGGATACCGGCCGGCTCGACACCCGCTTCACCGGGCCCTCGCTCGATCCGCTGGGCAAGGAGGTCGACTACGATGCGCAGGCGCAGGCGATCAGCTCCGCCTATGTCTCGCTGTTCAACGATTATGTGCGCAGCGATCTCAAGTTCGACAGCGACGACCTCTACAAGCCCGAGATCGGCGCGGCCTATGAACAATGGGACCGCATCCACCACGCCCCGTCCGGTGCCGAGCAGACCTATGGCGTGAACGTGATGCCGGATCTGGCCGCGGCGATGAGCCTGAACCCCGACATGAAGGTGATGCTCAACTCAGGCTATTACGATCTGGCGACGCCGTTCTTCAGCGCCGTCTACCAGATGAAGCACCTGCCCATGGACCCGAAACTGCAGAAGAACATCTCCTACGAGTTCTATCAGTCGGGGCACATGGTCTATGCGCATCTGCCCGCGCTGAAGCACATCCACGACGCCACGGCCAAGTTCATCGAATCCACCCACTGACGGCGGATGAAGTGACTGGAGCGAAGGGCCCGCACTGCGGGCCCTTCCAATCTGGGGGGTGCGGGGCCGGTTTTCGCCACGCTTGGCGATCAATCCGGCGGGCACTCTGGTATCGTGGATCCCACGATTGATTTTCACGCGCGGCGAGGGCACTCTCGCGCGCCTGAACCTGTCAGAGCCTGTGCGGGAGACTGCTTTGCAGAGAGAAGAGACGGCCGAAGGGCTCCGGGACGAGCCAGCGGCGGGGACGGCCTTGGGCGATCATGTGCGCTGGCCGGCGCACGAGGTAGTGAACACCCTCACCCATCTGGTCGGCTTCCTGCTCGCGGTGGCCAGCGTGCCGGTGCTGATCACCATGGCGGCGATGAACGGCGATGCCACCCATGTCGTGACCATGAGCGTGTATTCGGCCTCGCTGATCCTGCTCTATCTGATCTCCACCCTCTATCACGCCGCGCCGCGCGGACAGCTGAAAGATGTGTTGCAGGCGCTGGACCACATGGCGATCTACCTGCTCATCGCCGGCACCTACACGCCGTTCGTGCTGATCGAGCTCGGTGGCAGGATCGGCTGGGGCCTGTTCTTCGCGCTGTGGGGGCTCGCCGCGGTGGGTATCGGCGTGAAAGCGGTGTTCGTGGATCGCTTCGATCTGATCTCCACCATCGCCTATGTGCTCATGGGCTGGGCGGGCCTGGTGGCCATCGTGCCGCTCTATCATGCGCTGCCGCACGTCTCCTTCGCGCTGGTGCTGGCCGGCGGCATCGCCTACACGGTGGGTGCGGTGTTCTATCTTTGGGAGTCGTTGCCGCACAATCACGGCATCTGGCATATCTTCTGCGTAGCCGGCAGCACCTGCCACTTCATCGCCATCTTCTGGCTGGTCGGACGCTAGCGGATGTGCCGGCACCGGGCCGGCACATCGCTCGCTGACATTCAGGGCATCTGCAGGCCACCGCCCGGCGTGCCACCCGGGCCTCCGGCGCCACCGAGTCCGCCCATGCCGCCGCCCTGGCCCGCACCGGGCACGATCAGACCGGAAGCGGCCTCGCGCCGCATCTCCTTGATGCGTTCCATGGTGTCTTCCACCGCCGTCTTGGCGTTGTCGCCGAATCTGGACGCGGCATCGCCGAGCGAATCGGCTTCGATCTCGAAGCTGATCGGCAGCGGGCCGGCCGAAGTCATCAACTGGGTCTGGCCGATATAGCGCACCTTGCGCGTCTGGTCGGGGCCGCCGTCGCGGGTGACGGGGCTCAGGCGCTGGATGGTGCCGACGCGGTGATCGGTGAAAATCTCTTCCTGAAAGAGCGATTCAGGATCCATGTTGAGATCGTAAGAGCGTTCTTCTCCTGCCATGTGCTGTTCCATCCGCTGAAAGTGAGAATCTGTGGTGGGCGCATAGATTACCAGAGGCGGCCGCGAGACTCAGGCCACCTGCGTTAGAATCGGCCGGTCTTCGCCGTCCACGGGAACAAGTGTGTCCGCCATCCGCCTCATGAAGCTGGTCGAGAATCTGCGCAGCACTGCGCGTGCCGCGCGCCAGCGGCGGCTGCTGGTGCTCGCGGGCGAGGCGGCCTGGGCGCGGGAAACGGCCGCGGCCATCGCGGCGGACGCCGGCAGCGGGCGCGCGCTGTGGGTCGGCCCGCAGGCGCCGCCGGGTGTAGAGCGCGTGGAAGGGGCGAAGGCCATCCAGTTGCTGGGCGGCGAATGCGGCCTGGTGGTATTCGATGCGCATGCCGGATTCGATGCCGACGCCTTCGGCGCCATCAGCGGCACGCTTGCGGGCGGCGGCCTGTTCGTCCTGCTCACCCCGCCGCTCGACGAGTGGGCGGCATGTACCGATCCCGAACTCGCCCGCCTCACGCCAGAAGGCAGCGCGGTGCCGGCGCGCAGCCGGTTCATCGCCCGCCTCGCGGCGCTGCTGCAACGCGAACCGGGTGTCGTCGTGGCCACGCCGAGCGCGATCCCCGAACCCGAGGCGGCGCCGGCGTCCGAGGCGTCAGCGGATGCGATCGACGACAGCGAACAACAGCGTGCGGTGGCGGCGGTGGTGCAGGCGGGTACCGGACGCGCGCGACGTCCGGTGGTGCTCACCGCGGATCGGGGACGCGGCAAATCGGCGGCACTGGGTCTGGCTGCTGCCCGGCTGATAGCCGCGGGCCATGGCCCGGTGGTAGTGACCGCGCCGCGCTTCGAGGCGGCCGCGCGGGTGTTCGAACATGCCGGCGACGCTGCGCTGGAATTTCGCGCGCCCGACGCGCTGGTGCACGCCCCGCCCGGTGCCGAGGTACCGCGCCTGCTGCTGGTGGACGAGGCCGCGGGCATCCCGACGCCACTGCTGGCCGCCATGCTCGAGCGCTACCCGCGCATCGCCTTCGCCACCACTATCCATGGTTACGAAGGCACGGGGCGGGGTTTCGAGTTGCGCTTTCAGCAGACGCTCGCCGAACGCACACCCGACTGGAAGGCGGTCCGGCTCGCGCATCCCATCCGCTGGGCGCCAGACGATCCGTTCGAACGCCTGGTGGCGCGCGTGTTGTTGCTCGATGCGGCAGCCGCGCCGGATGCGGCTGTCGATACAGTCACGCCCGACGATACCGTGGTCGAGCGACTCGATCGCGCAGCGCTGGCCGCGGACGAGGCTTTATTGGAGCAGATCTTTGGCTTGCTGGTCTCGGCGCATTACCGGACGCGGCCGTTCGACCTGCGCCTGCTGCTCGACGGGCCCGCGGTGACGGTCTACGCGATGCGGGCGGGGGGCCATGTGGTCGGCACCGCGCTGGTGGCCGCCGAAGGCGGGCTCGATCCCGCGCTGGGCGCTCAGGTGTGGGCGGGCCGGCGGCGCCCGCACGGTCACCTCATGCCCGAGACACTGGCGGTACAGGCCGGGCTTACCGAGGCGCCGGTACTGCGCTGCGCGCGAGTGCTGCGCATCGCCATCCACCCGGCTGTCCAGGGGCGGGGCCTGGGCACGGCGCTGATCGGCCGGATCCGGGCCGATGCCGCGTCCGCCGCCGATTGTCTGGGCGCCAGCTTCGGGGCCACACCGGCTCTGCTGGGATTCTGGCGCGGCTGCGGCTTGCGGGCGGCGAGCATCGGCGTGCGCCGCGGGCGTACGACCGGCGAGCGTGCGGCATTGATGGTGCAGGGTCTGAGCGCGGCGGGCGAGGCGAGTGCAAGCGTGGCCGGCGCGCGCCTGCAGGCGGATCTTCCGGTCCTGCTCGGCGGTCCTTTGGCCGATCTGGAACCGGCGCTCGTCGCCGCGCTGATGGCATGCGGCGCCGCGGCCCAGCCGGTGCTTGGCGACGCCGAGTGGCGGGAACTGACCGGCTTCGCCTTCGCCGCGCGCGGCTTCGAGCCGGCGCTGCGTGCGCTGCATGCACTGGTCGAGGCGGCGTTCACCGACGCCGATGCCCGTGCGGTGCTCGCACCGGGCGAACGCGATGCCTTGATCGTGAAGGTGCTGCAGCAGCGAAGCTGGGCCGATGCCGCTGCCACGCTCGGCTGCAGCGGGCGCGGCGAGACGATCGAGCGCCTGCGCGCCGGTGCGGGGCATCTGCTCGTCCATTACGCTCAGGTCCTGCGTCTCGCGCTCGATCTCTAGCGACGCCTTCCGGCTCAGGCCGCCGCCGGGATCTCGGCCGGCCCTTTGAGTTCGACGGTATTGCCTTCCGGATCCTGGATATACAAGGAGGGGCCTTCGCCCTCGGCGCCGTAGCGTGTGGCAACCTCGCCCACCTGGATGCCGTTCGCACCGAGAAAATCGCGGATGGCATCGGCGTCGAAGGGATCCACGCGCAGACAGAAGTGATCCATGTTGCGGCCTTCGCCGCCGGGCCCGGCGCCGCCCATGCGGCCGAGCTTGCCGTGGATGTCCACCAGGTCGATCAGGCTGCTGCCCGCGCGCAGTTGCGTCAGGCCGACAGAGTCCTGGCGTCTGTCCACCTCACAGCCGAGCAGACGCGTGTAGAAGCCGAGCATGCGGCCGAGGTCGTGCACCCGCAGCACCACATGATCGATGGCACGGATGCGGATGGGAGTGGGCTGCAACGCTGACGGTGCTGCCTTGGCTGCCGTCACGTTCCGGGCCGAGCCGGCGAACATGCGCTGGAGCGCCAGCGCCAGTCCGGCTTTGTCGTCCGGTCCGATCAGTGCGAAATCGTGGATATCCATGGCAGCCTCCGTTGTTCGAGTTGTAGACATAGTCTAATTCGCTCCGGCGAAATATGAACGAACGCGCTAATATATTGGCAGATGGTCAACTGGAGCCTGGCATGAACGATTCCGGCATCGCCACCAATCTGGCGCACAACGTCGCGCTGCTGCGCAAGAAGGAAAGTCTGACCCAGCGCCAGCTTGCCGAACGTGCGGGCCTGCCGCGCTCGACGCTCACCAACATCGAATCCGGCGCCGGCAATCCGTCGCTGAGCAACCTGGTGCGGCTGTCGGATGCGCTGGGCGTGGGTATCGAGGAATTGCTCGCGCGCCCGCGCAGCGAGGTGAGCCTGATCCCGGCCGACAAGGTGCGCCAGGTGCAGCGCGGAGCGGGGCGGGTGCAGATCGCACAGCTGCTGCCCGAATCGGTGCGCGGGCTGGTGTTCAACCGCATGGAACTCCAGCCCGGCGGCACCATGCGCGGCACCCCGCATGTGCCTGGCACCAAGGAATATCTGCACTGTCTGGAAGGCCATATCACCATGCTGATCGCGGGCGAGCTTTTCGAGCTGTGGCCCGGCGACGTGCTCGCGTTCCCGGGCGATCAGGCGCATTCCTACATGAACCGGGGACGCGGCATGGGACGGGCGGTGAGCCTGGTCGTGCCCTTGCCGATGACGCGGGGCTAGCGGATGGATTTGCTAGAATACGAGGCCTACCGAACTGGAGCCGGTCATGAATCCCGAGACCGATATCTTCGATGCCACCGCCCGCGAGGTAGTGGAACTTGCCAACCGCCTTGCCGACGCCCACCCGGATGCCGATGTCTGGGATATAGCCGACGGCCTGCTTGCAGGCGCGGTGCACTACTGGCTGTATTCGCGCCAGCCCTGCGACGATCCCATGTGCGAGGATTGCGCGCCGCTGAGTACCGCGGAACTGCGCATGGCCGAGCTGCGCCGTTTCCTCGACGAGTCGGCCGGCACCAGCGATTATTTCCATTCACCCAACGACATGAACGTGGGCCGGGCCTGAGCCTGCGATGAGTCCGCTGGTCTGCTGGAAGTGCGGTGCGGATCTGGCGGAGGTACCCAAACCGTTGAGCCGGCAGAGCGAGTGTCTGCGCTGCCGGTCTCCCCTTTATGTCTGTCGCATGTGCCGCCATTTCGACCCGGCTGCGCCACGCCGCTGCCGCGAGGATCGTGCCGAACCGCCCGCCGACAAGGAACACGCCAACTTCTGCGACTGGTTCGAGGCGCGCACGCACGCGTTCGGCGCTGAGACCGCTCAGGACCCCGCCGCACGCGATCGTCTGGAAGCCCTGTTCGGCACGGGCGCGCGCGAGGCCGAAGACTCGACCGAGACGAGTTCCCCCCTCGACGATCTCTTTCGCAAGGATTGAAACCGAGAATTGTGGTCGGCTTCCCAGCGCTGCGGGAAACACGGATGAACTTATCGCCACTACCCGTTTAGCGTATCCGGCATATCGATTCGATATTGCACAGGTGCTGCCGGATGACGCTCTGGATATTGTTTGTACTGCTTCTCGCCGTCCTGATCTGGTACCGGGCCGGTACGACTCTGCGCAGGCGCGATCTGCGTGCCGCGCGCACCGCGGCTATCCAGCTTCGCGAAGGTGTGGGTGGTGTAGCACCGGTGCGGCTCAAGGCGCCGCGCCTGCGCTGGATCGTGATGTTGAGCGTCTCGCTCGGCGCGGTCTATCTGGCGCTTCCCATCGTCGCTGCGCACCCGGCGGTCGGCGGTACATTGCTGCTGTGCGTGCTGGCCGGAATCGGCGTGGCCGCACTCAACATCTTGCCGGGCCGGAATTATCTGGAACTCGATGCCGAAGGCATGGTGGTGGTCGCGCCCGCGGGACGCGAACGCTTTCGCTGGAACGAGATGGCCGAGCCGCACACGGTGCCGGGCTTTTTCAAACGCGTGGTCGCGTTCAAGCTCGCGCGGGACGGTTCCGAACATGTGCTGCCGACCACCTTCGGAGTCGACGCCGGCGATCTGGCGCAGGTCCTCGACTCTTACCGCTCGATCCCGGGCAACTATGTCTGAACGCAGGACGGGGCGCGCAGCGCCCCGTCCCGTCCGTTCGTGAGCAGGGTCAATCGTGCAGCGAGACGTCGCCGCTCATGGTGGAAGCGCTCACCTCGGCGCTACCCTTGCCGTTGGTGAAACGCAGCTTGTGTCCCGGCGTGTATTCGCCGCTGGGTTCGGGCTTGGGCCCGAAGCTGTTGCGGATATCGCCGTTGAAAGTGCTGATATCGAAGCGGGCGTCGGGCGAGCTGCCGAACTTCAGTGCGATATCGCCGCTCACGTTGTGGAAGCGATAGCGGCCGTTCGGCTGTACTCCGACCGCGTACTCGACATCGCCCGATGTCGATTTCACTTCCGCGCGAGTGAGCGTGCAATCGGCGATGTCGAGATTGCCGCTGACCGTGCCCGCGTCGAGTTCGCCGGTCACCTTGCGTGCCTTCACGGTGCCGCTGATGCTGCGCACGGTCACGTCCGCATCCTTGGCCGACCCGGTCACGGTGACATCGCCACTGATGGACTTGGCGCTGACCTCCCTGGCCGTGGATTCCAATTTCACCTCGCCGCTCACGCTGGCGATCTCCTGTTCGCCACTGACGCCGTCGACTGCGATGTCGGCGCTGACGGTGCTCACGTGCAGCATGCTCGCGGCAGGCACCTGGATGACGAGATGCGCGGCGGCATCCTTACGATAGCGATCGCGGTCGTCATCCTTGATGCGGACACGGATCTCCACCATGCCGTTCTCGGAGCGGATATCGAGCGGCTCGGCATCTTCGCCAAGCGTGCCGCTCACGTGGACCTCGTCCTTGCTCCAGCCGTTCACCTTGATGGAACCGGCGACGTTGGAGATATGGACCTCGCCCGTGGCGCTGGCCTTCACCGTCTTGTCGACGGTGCTGGCGAGTGCGCTCTGGGCGCCGAGCAGGAGCAAACCTGCGCACAAAGAGATAAACGTCTTCATAGCGAATGCCTCGTGGTCTGAGTCTGTGAGGGAGCTTCCTGGGCGGCGGCGAGGGTCGCGGCTTCGTCCAGGTAGAGTTGGTTGAGCATCTTCAGTAGCTGCGGATTGGCCGGGTCGCTGCGCAAGGCGAGCTTGACGTTGCCGATAGCCTGTTCGATCAGGTCGAGATTGCGCAGCACGATAGCGCGCGTGCGCGGCGACAGGCTCGGATCGTCGCGCAGGGAGTCGGCCGCGAAGCGTGCGCGTGCCTGTACGTCGGCCTCGATGTATCCCGGCAGCGACCGTACGGTTTCGTTCGATGCCTGCATCCGCGGCACTACCGTCGTCGGTGGCCGGTGCCAGAGTACGCCGAGCGTCACCGCGGCAACTACCGCCGCGGCCGCTGCCAGCGGCCATCTCGTCTGCAGGCGCAAGCCATTCCGGCGCGGCGTGAGCCGTGCTTCGATGCCCGGCCAAAGGTCGCGTCCGGGCTCCACCTCGCGCGGCAACTGATCGAGCAGATCGTCCAGTCGGTCGTCGTTCATGTCTCCAACCTCGCCCGCAACATCCGGCGGGCACGGTGCAACTGTGCCTTGCTGGTACCGACCGCCAGCCCTGTGAGCCTGGCGATCTCTTCATGCTTGTAGCCTTCCACCGCATAGAGCACGAACACGATGCGCGCGCCGTCGGGCAGGGTGGCGATGGCTTCTTCCAGGTCCGTCGCCAGGCCGGCCGGCGCTTCGCGGGCGGGGGCGACATCGAGTGCGGTAGCGTCCGGTTCGATCCACGCGGCCTGGCGCAACCTTGTGCGGTGGCGGGCGAGCACGGTGTTGGCTGCGATCCGGTACAACCAGGTGCCGAACGCACTCTCGCCGCGAAATTTCGGCAGCGCCTCCCAGGCCTTCACGAACGCGTCCTGGACGCATTCCTCGGCCACATGCCGGTCGCCGGCCAGGCGCAGGCAGAGTCCGTGGATGCGCCCGCAGTGCCTGCGGTAGAGCAGTTCGAACGCACGGCTGTCGCCAGCTTGTGAGCGCTCTACCAGGGCCGCGTCGTTGGCGGCCTCTCTGCCCGGGGCCGCCGTCGCTGTGATGTGCGTGCTGATGGCTTGCATACTCCTCGGATGCCGCGTCCGCGGAAAAGGTTTACTGCCGCGGAGCCGGCGTCTCGCGCTCACAGTCTAGCTTGGCGCGCCGGCGCGGCGGGAGCTGCGTTACCATGGGCGCGAGACCCCTCACGGTAAGCTCATGTACGTCATCCGCTTCAGCCGCCCGAAAGAAGATCTGCGCCGCTTGCGTGCGGCATTCCTCGCCACCTGTGCCTTCGTGGCCGTGCTCTGGTGGATCAGGGTCGTGGAGACAGTGACCGGCTGGAATGCCGCCGGGCTGGGCGTCTATCCGCGCCGGATGGCGGGCCTGATCGGCATCCTCACCGGTCCGCTGATCCACGGTTCCTTCGAACATGTCTTCTCCAACACCCTGCCGCTACTGATCCTCGGCACCATGGTGCTTTACGGTTATCCGCGCGCGGCGCGGATCGCGATCCCCGCGATCTGGCTGGGCGATGGCCTGGGCGTGTGGTTGACAGCGCGCCCGGCCTGGCATATCGGCGCCAGCGGGCTGGTGCACGGACTGATGTTCTTCCTGTTCGTGATCGGCCTGTTCCGCCGCGACCGGCGCGCCATCGCCTTCGGCATGATCGCGTTCTTCCTCTACGGCGGCATGGTCTGGAGCGTCTTCCCGCAGGCGCCGGATATCTCCTTCGAATATCACTTCTGGGGCGCGGTCATGGGTGTGGTCTGCGCGGTGTGGCTGCGCGACGCGGATCCGCCGCCGCCGCGTAAACGCTACAGCTGGGAGTTCGAGGAAGAAATGGACGAACTGGCGATAGGCGATCTCTGGCAGAGCCGCCCGCCCGGCTCCGGCGACGATCAGCCGCCGCCGGCGGCGTAATCGATGGCACATACCCAGTAGCGTGCCGGGCCTTTCGGCGTCTCCACCCGCACTTCGTCGTCGAGCGACTTGCCCAGCAGCGCGCGGGCCATGGGCGAATCCACGCTGATCCAGTCGCGCGCCGGGTCGAACTCGTCCGCGCCGACGATGCGAAACCGCCGTTCGCTGCCGGCTTCGTCTTCCAGCGTGACCCAGGCACCGAAGAACACGCGGCCGGTATCGGCGGGCGTCTCGGCGACCACCTTCAGCGCCGGCAGGCGTTTTTGCAGATAGCGGATGCGCCGGTCGAGCTCGCGCAACTGCTTCTTGCGGTAGATGTATTCGGCGTTTTCGGAACGGTCGCCTTCGGCCGCCGCCGCGGTCAGTGCCTGGGTGACCTCGGCGCGCCGCTCCCAGAGCTCGGCATGTTCGGCCTGCAGGCGCTTGAAACCGGCAGGGGTGATGTAAAGCGAAGCGCGGGGCTGTGGTGCGCGCCAGCGTCCCATCGCGGATTCCTCGCGGGGCGGAGATGGCGCGAGTATAGCAGCGTGGTTAACCACGATTGACAGCGCCTGCGCCGAGGCGCTTTCTTGGACGGCACGGACACGCACCGGGAGGATGCGGCATGCTGAGGCTGCGCAACTTCTTCACCAGGCTCTACGAGGGTGGCGAAGCCTGGGCCGTGCGCACACGCTTCGCTCTGCTCGCGCTGGATGTGGCGGTGATCACCTTCTTCGTGGCCACGACCTTCGTCGATCACGTGGTCTGGATCATGGTGCTCGATGTGATCATCGGCGCCGTGTTCGCGGTGGATCTGGTCGCACGCACCTGGCTCGCGCGCGACCGTACCGGCTATCTGCTGCAACCGCTCACCGTGGTGGACCTGGTGGTGGTGCTCAGTCTGATCGTGCCCACTCTGGCGCAGAACTTCGCCTTCCTGCGGGTGATGCGCAGCCTGCGCCTGCTGCGTTCCTACCGCGTGCTCGCCGAGCTGCGCGGGCGCTGGCGCTTCTTCGCCCGGCATGAAGAGGTCATGTTCAGCGCGCTCAACCTGCTGGTGTTCATCTTTACGGTGTCGGCTCTGGTCTATGTGCTCCAGCATCGGGTGAACGCCCAGATCGTCAATTATGTGGATGCGCTCTATTTCACGATCACCACCCTGACCACGACCGGCTTCGGCGATATCACCCTGGTCGGTAGCGCCGGGCGATTGCTCGCGGTGGTGATCATGATCGTCGGGGTGACCCTGTTCATCCGCCTGGTGCAGACCATGTTTCGCCCCAACAAGGTGCGTTACGAATGTCCGGGCTGCGGGCTCGTCCGGCACGATCCGGACGCGGTGCACTGCAAGCATTGCGGCCATCTGCTGAATATCGCCAGCGAGGGCGACTAGGGCAGGCGGCCGGGCTTGACCCAGGTCATCGCGCCCGGGAAGGGCCGCGGCTACGCTCGATTCAACAATGCCAGGAAGGCAGGAGGTGGCGGATGCGACCTTTATTCGTCGACCGGGCACATGCCGGCAGGGTGCTGGCAGGGTCGTTGGCGGATTTCGCCAAGGAATCCGATGTGCTCGTTCTCGGTCTCGCCCGTGGCGGCGTGCCGGTTGCCTATGAGGTGGCCAAAGCGCTGGGCGCGGAACTCGACGTGCTCATCGTGCGCAAACTCGGTGCGCCCGCCAACCCTGAACTTGCCATCGGTGCGCTCGCTTCCGGGGGCGGGCGGGTGCTGAACGAAGAGATCGTCGCCGCACTCGGCATCACGCCGGATCAGATCGCAAAAGTGGAGGCCGCAGAGGCGTCCGAGCTCGAACGCAGGCAAGTGCTCTATCGGGGCGGCCATGCACCGTTGCGCGTGACCGGGCGTACCGTGATCCTGGTCGATGACGGGCTCGCGACCGGCGCCACCATGCGCGCGGCCTTGCAGGCACTGCGTACGGCGGCGCCCAAAGCCCTGATCGTCGCCGTGCCCGTAGGCCCCGGCCACGCCGACGATCTACTGCTGCAGGGCGCCGACCACGTGGTCTGCCCGGCACGTCCGGAACGTTTCCAGGCAGTGGGACAATGGTACGAGCGCTTCGACCAGACCAGCGATGACGAAGTGCGCCGCCTGCTCAACCAGTCATGGGAGGAGGCCGCGGCGGAGGGCGAGCGATGACATCGCCCCGTGTGCTGACGCCGGCCGCCGCAGTCCGGTCGCTCGCCCGCCCGTTAACGGGCGGGCGCGGCGACTACGATGCCATGCTCGAACTCGTGGGCGAGCGGCGCGTGGTATTGCTGGGCGAGGCCACGCACGGCACCCGCGAGTTTTATCGCATGCGTGCCGAGATCACCCGCCGTCTGATCGAAGAGAAGGGCTTCGACGCGGTCGCGGTGGAGGCCGACTGGCCGGATGCCTACCGGCTCAACCGTCATGTGCGCGGTGCATCGGCCGACGATTCCGCGGTGGATGCCTTCAGCGATTTCCGGCGTTTCCCCCTGTGGATGTGGCGCAATGCCGAAGTCCTGCGCTTCATCGGTTGGCTGCGCGAGTACAACCAGACGGCCGCTTGGGAGCACAAGGCCGGCTTCTATGGCCTCGACCTCTACAGCCTGTTCCGTTCAGCGGAAGAAGTGGTGCGCTATCTCGATGCGGTCGATCCGGAGGCCGCGGATCTGGCACGCCGGCGCTATGCCTTGCTCGATCATGTGGGTGACGCGCAGTACTACGGCTATACCGTGGCGCTCGGGCAGCGCGAATCCTGCGCTGCGGTGGTCGCGCATCAGCTCGAACTCCTGCGCGAACGTTCGCCGCTGTATCTCGGCACCGACGGGCCGCTGGCCGAAGACGAATATTTCTTCGCCGAGCGCAACGCGCATGTGGTGAAGGATGCGGAAGCTTATTACCGCGGCATGTTCAGCCGGCGCGTGAACACCTGGAACCTGCGCGATACGCATATGCACGAGACGCTGCGCGCACTCGAGCAGCATCTTTCGCGCGAGGGCCGTCCGGCGCGCATCGTCGTCTGGGCCCACAACTCGCACCTGGGCGATGCCCGGGCCACGGAGATGGGCCGGCGGGGCGAACTCAATCTGGGCCAGCTCGTGCGCCAGCAGTATGGCGACGATTCGCTGCTGGTCGGCTTCACCACCTATACCGGCATGGTCTCGGCGGCATCCGACTGGGACGGCCCGGTGGAGCGCAAGTGGATCCGGCCCGCGCTGGAGGACAGCTATGAACACCTGTTCTACCGCAGCGGGCACGACCGCTTCTTCCTGCCCCTGTGCGAAGAGGCGGGCCAGGCCCTGCGCGAAGGAGCCCTGGAGCGTGCCATCGGCGTGATCTATCTGCCCCAGACCGAGCGCGTGAGTCACTACTTCGAAGCATCGCTTTCCGCCCAGTTCGATGCGGTGTTCCATGTCGACGAGACCGAGGCACTGGAACCGCTGGACGTGACCGAGGAATGGCGGCGCGGGGAGAGTCCGGAAACCTGGCCGAGCGGCTTGTAACAAAACGATGGAGGTACGCCATGTCGGCGGTGACCATGGAAGAAGTGCTGATACCGGTGGGCGATGTCGTCCTGCAGGGTCTGTTGGCGATCCCGGAGCGCGCGCGCGGCCTGGTCGTGTTCGTGCACGGCAGCGGCTCGAGCCGTCACAGCCGGCGCAACCGGCATGTGGCTTATCTGTTGCAGGAGGCGGGTTTTGCCACCTTGCTGTTCGATCTGCTGAGCGACGAGGAAGAGCGCGAGGATGTGATCACCGCGCGGCTGCGTTTCGATATCCGCCTGCTCGCCAGGCGTCTGGCCGCCACGATCGATTGGAGCGAGGGTCAGCGCGAGTTACGCGGCTTGCCGGTAGGTCTGTTCGGCGCCAGCACGGGCGCGGCGGCGGCGCTGATCGCGGCCGCCGAACGCCCGCGGACCGTTCGTGCGGTGGTCTCGCGTGGCGGCCGGCCGGATCTTGCCGGCGAGCAGCTCGCTCAGGTGGATGCGCCCACCTTGCTGGTCGTGGGCGGCGACGATGTGCCGGTGATCAAGCTCAACCGCGACGCTGCGGCGCGGTTGCGCACGCAGCATCAACTCGTGATCGTGCCGGCTGCGACTCACCTGTTCGAAGAGCCGGGAAAGCTCGACCAAGTCGCAGGGCTCGCCGGCGACTGGTTCCGCCGCCATCTCGGTGCGGAGGGCGTCCTGGCGGCACCTGCCAACCCTAGTTCGCCGCGGGCTTCACGAACCTGAGCGTCATGCGGTCGCTCTCACCGATCGCCCGCATGCGCTTGTGGTCTTTTGCCGGCCCTTCCAGGCTGGGCGGCAGCATATGGATGTTGAGCGTACGGTCGTCTTTGGGGTTGGCATTGATCTCGCCGCTGCCCGCGAGCTTGAAACCCACCTTCTCGGCAAGCTGCTTCACATAAGCTTCGGGCATGCGGTGCAGCTTCACCGCGCTGGTCATCGCATCGGAACCGGGTTTTGCCCGATGCGCGACCACACCGAACACGCCACCCGGTTTAAGGACGGCGAACGCAGCTTTGAACACGGCTTCGAGCGCGCCTTCGTGTTCCCAGTTATGCAGGTTGCGAAAGGTCAGCACCATGTCCGCGGAACCGTCCGGCCCCAACTTGAGCTGTTTCGGCGGTGCGAAGTCGACCAGCTTGACCTTGCCGTAGATCGCCGGATCGGCTGCCATCTTCTTCTCGAAGCTTTCCCGCGCGCGGCGCATGAAGCCACTGGCGGTATCGGCCGGCGGTACGGCTTCGATGAGGTGACCCTGGTCATTGAGATAGGGCGCCAGGATCTCGGTGTACCAGCCGCCGCCGGGCTCGAGTTCGATCACCGTCATGTCGGGTTTGATGCCGAAGAATTCCAGCGTCTGTTCCGGATGGCGGTAGCGGTCGCGCGCCTTGTGCGCGGGGCTGCGCCAGCTGCCGGCGACGGCCTTTTGGAGCGCGTTGTCGGCTTGCGCGATGCCAGCGGCGGCGAACAGGCAGAGCAGCAGTGGGGCGATCGGGCGGATCTTGCGCATGGCGAGCCTCCTCGAGCTTCGCAGTGAAGCCCACAGGGTAACACCGCGGCGCTAATCGGTTTCCATACCGCGGCGCACGGGCCCTGCCGCGACCGGAGCCAGGACATAGGTGAACGCGAAAAGGCGATCGCGCTCGGCGCTGCGGGGCTGGTTGAACAGGCTGTTCAGGCGTTCCAGCAGGGCGTTCGCTTCGCGCAGTTCGGCCGCCGAGAGCCAGCTCTTCTGCCGCCCGGCCCAGAGTTCGCGTTCGGGGCCGTCGGTGACCGTGCCGGGCACCACTGCCGCGGCGAAATCGCGGGCGGCGACGCGCAGGACCGTGGTGGCCGTGTCCTTCACGGCGGCCGCCTGTTCGGGGTCGGCAGTGTCGTAGGCGAGACGCATACTCGTGTACGCACCGGGGATGGCATAGCGCGCCTCGCCACGCGGCCCGCTGTTGTCGGTGCTGACCAGCAGCCCCGCTTCCACCAGTACCCGCAGATGATAATAGAGGCCGTCGGCAGGGCGTCCGAGTTCCCGGGCCAGCTCCGCGGCCGTGCAGGCTCCACCCAGGGTCTGGACGGTATCCACGATCTCCTGGCGCGCGGCCGAGGCGAGCACACGCATCTGTTCGGTCCGGCACACGCGGAAGTAGGGGGTAGTCTTGGGGTCGGACATGTTGCTTGACCTTGTTGAAATATCGGTTTAATTTTCAACAAATTGTCGTCCACTTACAAGCTCGGAAACTCTGCATGCTGCGCTTGCTCAAGATCCTGGTTCTCGCCTTCGCCTGCACCGCTGCGGCAACTGCTGCCGACGATGCAGCAGCGGTGCTTGCTCGTGCCAAGGCCGCAGCCGGCGGCAGCCACTGGGATTCCGTGGCTGTCGTGCATCTGCAGGGCACGATCGATGCCACGGGCCTCAAGGGCCAATTCGCGCAGTGGCAGCGTACCCGCGACGGCGCCTATGTCAGCCGCTTCACCCTGGGCCCGACTTCGGGGGCCGAAGGTTATGACGGCACCGCCGTGTGGTCGCAGGACGGTAGCGGCGAGGTGACCCGGGCCGGCAGTCGCGGCGCGCACGATGAGGCCGTGATGCAGGCTTATCTTGCCGCGCTGGCTTATTGGTACCCGCAACGCGTGCCCGCTGCTGTCCATGCCGCCGGCGTCCGGCACGCCGATGGGCACAGCTTCGATGTGGTCGCGGTGAACCCGCGGGGTGCGCAGGCTTTCGAACTGTGGTTCGACGCGGAAACTCACCTGCTCGCGCGCGCAGTCGGGCACCGCGGCCAGGATACCGTGACTGACTACTACGCCGACTATCACACCGTGGATGGGCTCAAGATCGCCTTCACTCAGCGCAGCTCGATGGGTGACAGCCGCTACGACACAGTGCTGCATGTCGAGCAGGCGACGATCGATCCGGACCTCGCCCGGGTCTCCTTCGCAGTGCCCGCGAGCCACGCCGACGATGCCGTGATCCTGGGCGGTGCCGATTCGACCACGCTGCCGTTCGAGCTGTTGAACGACCATATCTATGTGCACGCGAAAGTGAACGGCAAGCCGGTGCGCCTGATGGTGGATACCGGTGGCGCCAACCTGTTGCTGCCCGGGGCGGCGAAGGCGCTGGGCATCGAGTCCGCCGGGGCGCTACCCGGGCGCGGAGTGGGCGAGAAGACGCAGGACGTCGCGCTCGCGAAGGTGCAAAGCGTCGAACTGGGCAAGGCCCGGATCGCGAACCAGGTGTTTTTCATCTTCCCGCTGCAGGCGATGAAGGCGGTCGAAGACGTCGACTTCCAGGGCCTGGTCGGTTTCGAGGTGTTCAAGCGTTTCGTGGTCAAGATCGACTACGCTGCTGGCAAGCTCACCCTCATCCGGCCGGCTGCGTTCCACTACCGCGGCAAGGGCACGGTGGTCCCGTTCCGCTTCGATGAGCACACGCCCAGCGTGTCCGGTTCTATCGACGGCATCGCGGGCCGGTTCACCATCGATACGGGCAGCCGTTCGTCGGTGACCCTGATGACGCCCTTCGTCGATGCGCACGGCTTGCGTACACGCTATGCCCACACGCCGGTGCTGGTCTCGGGCTGGGGTGTCGGTGGCGCCGCGCGCGGCGAGGTGGCACGCGCCGGGGAACTGACGCTGGGCGGCGTGAAGATCGTCGCGCCGTTGATCGAACTCTCGGTGCAGAAGAAGGGTGCGTTCGCCAACCCCGATCTCGCCGGCAACGTCGGCAGCGATCTGCTCAGACGCTTCACGGTGATCTTCGACTACCGCAACCAGCAGATGATCTTCGAACCGGTCAGTGGCTTGCCGGCCCAGCACTATGACCGTTCCGGCCTGTGGCTGAACCGCGCCGGTGCCGATCTCGAGGTCATGGATGTCGTGCCCGGCAGCGCCGCCGCGAAAGCCGGCGTGAAGCTGGGCGACCGGGTCACGGCCATCGACGGCATGCCGGCCAGCGACAGCTCGTTGCCCGCGCTGCGCGAACGCTGGCGCACTGCCGCCGCCGGCACTCAGGTCCGGCTCGGTCTGCGCCGCGGTGAAAAGACCTTCGACGTGACGCTCAACCTGCATCCACAGATACCCGCCCACCACTAGTTTCAGTTCCCCCGTCCCGCCCCCCGTACCGCATCCCCCCGCGGTGCGGGGGGATTGGGATTCCGTCCTTGCGCCCATAGATAGATAGCTCAGGACAGTGCGGAGGGCAGCGCCATGCCGCCACGCGATCTACACGCCAGCATGTGGGCCCAGGCCTGCGCGATGCTCGATCGCGCCGAGCAGCTCCAGCGTCAGTTCTTCCAGCCCGCGCAGCGGCTGCACCAGCCGCGCTGGGAACCGCCCATGGACGTGTTCGAGACCGCGGCCGAGCTGTGGCTGGTGCTGGCCCTGCCGGGCGTGGACCCGGCAGGTATCGAAGTGACGCGCCACGGCGATGTGCTGGTGGTAAGCGGCGAACGCCGCCTGCCGGTCGCGGTACGCGCAGCACAGATCCACCGTCTGGAGATCCCGCACGGACGTTTCGAACGCCGGCTCGCGTTGCCCGCGGGCAGGCTGGAGTTGCGGCGTACCCAGGCGCTCGATGGTTGTCTTTATATCGTCCTGGCCAAAGGCCGGGAGTGAGGTGTGAGCATGGACCAGAGCAAGCAGGAAGATACCCAGGCCGGTGTGCAGCTGCCTGATGACGTGCTCATCATCGTGCCGGTACGCAGCATGGTGCTGTTCCCGGGCCTGGTGCTGCCGGTCACGGTGGGCCGCAAGCGTTCGCTTGCGGCCACGCAGGAAGCGGTGAAGACAGAACGTCCGATCGGCTTGTTGATGCAGACCGACCCGCAGGTCGAAGAGCCCGGGCCGGACGATCTCTATCGCATCGGCACCGTGGCCAACATCTTGCGTTACGTGACCGCGCCGGACGGCAGCCATCACATGGTCTGTCAGGGCGAGGAGCGTTTCCGCGTGCTCGACTTCATCGATGGTCACCCGTTCATGCTCGCGCGCGTGGAACGCATCGTCGAGGAGACGAGCTGGAACAAGGAACTGGAGGCGCGCATGCTCTCCATGCGCGAGCGCGCGCAGGAGGCGCTGGAACTGTTGCCGGAGACGCCGGAGGAACTCAGCCAGGCGCTGCGCTCGATCACGTCCGCGCCGCTACTCGTCGATGCCATCGCCGGTTATCTCGACATCAAGCCCGAAGAGAAACAGCAGATACTCACCACCACCGATCTGCGCGAACGCATGGTGCGGGTGCAGCAGATGCTGGATTACCGGGTGGAAGTGCTGCGGCTTTCGCAGCAGATCAGTCAGCGCACGAAGCAGAGTATCGACGAACGCCAGCGCGAAGCGCTGTTGCGCGAACAGATGCGCAGCATCCAGCGCGAGCTCGGCGAAGGCGAAGAGAAGACCGAAGAGATCCGCGAGCTGAGCGAGGCCATCGAGGCCGCTGGCATGCCGGAAGAGGCGCTGGAGCAGGCGCGCCGCGAACTCAAACGGCTCGAACGCATGCCCGAAGGTGCGGGCGAATATTCCATGATCCGCACCTATCTCGACTGGCTGATCGCGCTGCCCTGGTCGAAGACCTCGGCGGAAGCGATCGACATCGCCAAGGCGCGCGAGGTGCTCGATGCCGAACACTACGATCTGGACAAGGTGAAAAAGCGCATCCTCGAACACCTGGCCGTGCGCAAGCTCAACCCCCAGGGCAAGAGCCCGATCCTGTGCTTCGTCGGTCCGCCGGGCGTGGGCAAGACCTCGCTGGGGCAGAGCATCGCGCATGCCATGGGCCGCGAGTTCATCCGCGCCAGCCTCGGTGGCGTGCATGACGAGGCCGAGATCCGCGGTCACCGGCGTACCTATATCGGCGCGCTGCCCGGTAGCATCATCCAGGCCATCCGCAAGGCGGGCACGCGCAACCCGGTGTTCATCCTCGACGAGATGGACAAGCTGGGCACCGGTTTTCATGGCGATCCGTCGTCGGCACTGCTCGAAGTACTCGACCCGGAACAGAACGCGACCTTCTCCGATCATTATCTCGGCGTACCGTTCGATCTCAGTCAGGTGATGTTCATCGGCACCGCGAACATGCTCGATACCATCCCGGGCCCCTTGCGCGATCGCATGGAAGTGATCGAACTGCCCGGCTATACGCGCGAAGACAAACTCGAGATCGCCAGACGCTATCTGGTCAAGCGCTGTCTCGACGATGCCGGGCTCAGCGCCGAACAGTGTGCGTTCACCGACGCCGCGCTCGCGGCGATCATCGGCGATTACACGCGCGAAGCGGGCTGCCGAAATCTGGAACGCCAGATCGGCGCGGTCGTGCGTCATGTCGCGGTGCGTATCGCCGAAGGCAAGCTGGAACGTACGCAGATAGAAGCGTCCGACCTTGTCGAGATCCTGGGCGCACCACGTTTCGAGGACGAGATCGCCATGCGCACCTCAGTACCGGGCGTGGCGACCGGGCTGGCGTGGACACCGGTCGGCGGCGATATCCTGTTCATCGAGGCCAACCGCGCGCCGGGGGCGGGCAAGCTGATCCTCACCGGCCAGCTGGGCGAGGTTATGAAAGAGAGCGCGCAGGCGGCACTAAGCGTGGTGAAGACACATCTGCGCGAACTCGATCTCGCGGAAGGTCTGTTCGACAGACACGACATCCATATCCATGTGCCCGCGGGCGCCATCCCCAAGGACGGACCCAGTGCGGGCGTGGCCTTGTACATGGCGCTCGTCTCGCTGCTCACGGGGCGCACGGTGCGCAAGGATGTGGCGATGACCGGCGAGATCACCCTGCGCGGCCTGGTGCTGCCGGTTGGCGGCATCAAGGAAAAGGTGCTGGCAGCCCAGCGCGCCGGCATCAAGACGGTAATCCTGCCCGCGCGCAACCGGCGCGATTTCGAGGATATCCCGGTGAAGGCGCGCGAGCAGCTCGAATTCGTCTGGGCGGAACGCCTCGACGACGTGGTCGAAGTGGCGCTGACGCCGGCCGCGGATACGGCGCTGCTCTGGCGCGAACCGGGCTCGCGCCCCGACTTCAGGCCGCACGCGTAGCCGCTTTCAGCCCGCGGGCGAGTCCTGCCATCGCGTCGATGCCCGCCTCGAGGCCGCGCACGATGGCGGAACCGACGATACCGCCGGCGGCGCCCGCCGCGATGGCGGCGCGCATGTGCGCAGGCGTGGACAGCCCGAAACCGACCAGCGCCGGCGGCGCACCCGCTGCATGCAGCGCCGCGATCAGCGAGCGTTCCGGTGGCAGCATGGAGCGATCCGTTCCGGTGACGCCGCTGCGGCCGAGCACATAGGTATAACCGGCGCCCAGCGCCGCGATGCGCGCGATGCATGCTTGCTGTGCTGCCGGCGGTGCGATCAGCACCGGCTCGATCTCGTGCACGCGCGCGGCTTCGGCGAAGCCGCCGAGCTCAGTGCCTGGCACGTCGGCGATCAACACCGAATCGACCCCGGCCGCGTGCGCTTGCGAGTAGAAATTCGCGATGCCGGCATGCACGACCAGATTGGCGTATACCAGCAGGCCGACGGGCAGTTGCGGGTGGCGCGCGCGTATGCGCGCGAGCCCGGCGAAACAGCGCGCGGGCGTGCTGCCGGATGCGAGCGCACGCTGCGCCGCGCCCTGGATCACCGGCCCGTCTGCCACCGGGTCGGAGAACGGCAAGCCGAGTTCTACCGCGTCGGCGCCGGCGCTCACCAGCGCATCCACCGCGCTGACCGCGGTTTCGAGATCGGGATCGCCCAGCATGAGGAAGGGCACGAAGGCGCCCTCACCGCGCGTGGCGAGGCGCGCGAACATCGCTTCATAACGCCGCATCGGTGCCGGCCTCCGTCTTCATCACGTGATCGAGATCCTTGTCTCCGCGCCCGGACAGGTTCACCAACAGCACGCTTGCGTGCGTGGCCGCGCGGGCGCGGCGTATGGCTTCGGCCACGGCGTGCGCGGATTCGAGCGCGGGCACGATGCCCTCGCTGCGGGCGAGCAGATGGAAAGCGTCCAGCGCTTCGGTATCGGTGATACCCACATAGTGGGCTCGCCCGATGTCCTTGAGGTAAGCGTGCTCGGGGCCGACTCCGGGATAATCGAGCCCTGCCGAGATGGAATGCGATTCGCGGATCTGACCGTGTGCATCCTGCAGCACATAGCTCGCACAGCCGTGCAGGATGCCGGGCCGTCCGCGTTGCAGCGTGGCGCCGTGGGCGCCGGTATCGAGACCGCGGCCCGCAGCTTCGACGCCGACCAGTTCGACGCCGGCATCGTCGAGGAAAGCGGTGAACATGCCGATGGCGTTGGAACCGCCGCCCACGCACGCGATCACGCTGTCGGGCAACCGGCCGGCCTGGGCGAGAAGCTGGCGGCGTGCTTCGTCGCCGATCACGCGCTGGAAGTCGCGCACCATCGTGGGAAAGGGATGCGGACCGGCGACCGTGCCCAGCAGATAGTGGGTATCGTAGAAGCTCGCCGCCCAGTCGCGCAAGGCCTCGTTGATCGCATCTTTCAGGCTCGCGCTGCCGGTGGATACCGGCACCACTTCGGCCCCCATCAGGCGCATACGGAACACGTTGGGAGCCTGACGCGCCACATCTTTGGCGCCCATGTAGATACGGACGGGCAGGTCGAACAGCGCTCCGGCCAGTGCGGTCGCCACGCCGTGCTGGCCGGCGCCGGTCTCTGCGATCAGCCGGGTCTTGCCCATGCGCCTGGCCAACAGCGCCTGGCCCAGGACCTGGTTGGTCTTGTGCGCGCCGCCATGAAGCAGGTCTTCGCGTTTGAGATAGATCGCGGCGGGCGTATCCGCGCACAAGTTGCGACAGCGATACAACGGCGTCTCGCGTCCGGCGTAATCGCGCAGCAGCTGATCGAGTTCGCGGCGAAAGCCGCGGTCCGCATTCGCGGCGGCGAAGGCCTTGGCGAGCTGTTCCAGCGCGGGCGCCAGGATCTCGGGCACGTACATCCCGCCATAGCGGCCAAAGGCGCCATGCGTGGGGGCGGTGGGGGCGTTCATGTGTCGCTCCTGCCCGCGAGGCGGGCGAACAGATCCGCCAGTGCGGCGGCATCCTTGATGCCCGGCGCGGTCTCCACGCCGGAGTTCACATCGAGGGCGAAGCAGCCGAGCGCGGCGGCCTCGGTCGCGTTGGCCGGCGAGATGCCGCCGGCGACGATGCTGCGCTCGCGTTCGGGATGCGTGCTCAGATGACGCCAGTCGAAACAGCGGCCGCTGCCACCGCCGTTATCGAAGAGCAGGCGGTCGGCTCCGAACACCGCCGCGCTGGCGGGCGGGGCATCGCCATCCACCGCCTTCCAGATCTCGACTCCGGCGGGGAGCGCGGCGCGCAACGCCGCGACCGTCGCGCGCTGCTCGCCGCCATGCAGTTGCACCGCGGCGAGGGGGAGTTGCGCGGTCAGTCCTGCGATCTGCCCGATCGGCGCGTCGGCGAACACGCCGACCAGGGGCAGCGGACTCGCGGCGGCGATACGCACGGCTTCGGCGGCGCCGATGCAGCGCGGCGAATCCGGCACGAAGATCAGCCCGCCATAGCAGGCGCCGGCCGCGTCGGCAGCCCGGGCCTGCGCCGGGCTCGTCAGCCCGCAGACCTTGATACGGCCGAACACCAGCGCGCGCGTGGCAAGCTCCAGATGCGCCTGGCGCATCAACGCGCTGCCGACGAGAAAGCCGTCGACCAGCGGAGCCAGGCGCATGACGTCGGCGTGACTGGCGATACCGGATTCGCTCACGACCACGCGATCGGCGGGAATCAGTGGCGCCAGACGTTCGGTGACGGCCACGTCAACTTCCAGGGTGGCGAGATCGCGGTTGTTGATGCCGATGAGCCTGGCCTCGAGCGCGAGTGCGCGAACCAGGTCCGGTTCGTCGTGGATCTCGGTCAATACGTCCATCCCGAGTTCCCGCGCACGTGCCGCGCAAGCACGATAGCCGCGCTCGTCGAGCACCGAGAGCATCAGCAGGACGGCATCCGCACCGTGGCAGCGGGCTTCCACGACCTGGTACGGGTCGACGATGAAATCCTTGCACAGCACCGGCTGGCGCAGCTCGGCGCGCACCGTTGCGAGATCGGCCTGGCTGCCGCCGAAATACGGCGTGTCGGTGAGGACCGAGACCGCGTCCGCCAGCGGCGCATAGGCACGCGCGACCGCGGCCGGATCGGCCTGCGCGCGCAGGGTGCCGGCCGAGGGTGAGGCCCGTTTGCACTCGAAGATGAAGCGCGGGCCGGGCTGGCGTATCGCCGCGATCAGGCTGCGCGTGCTCGGCTTGGCATCGCGTTCCAGCGTCGCGAGCGGCAGGCGCCGGCGGCGCCGTTCGAGATCGGCGCGGGTCCGGGTGACGATGCGTTCGAGCACGCTCATGCCGGTGACCTCGACGCCGCGGCGAACGCGTGCAGCCGGTGCAGGCCGCGCTCGCCGGCCAGTACTTCTTCGGCCATGCGCGCGCCGGTGCGCGGATCGTCTGCGCGTCCGGCCAGCCAGAGCAGAGCACCGCTGTTGGCGGCCACGATCGCCCGTTGTGCGGCGCTCCCGCGGCCCGAGAGCAGTGCGCGCATCAACGCCGCGTTATGCTCCGGATCGCCACCGACGATCGTGTCCAGCGGATAGCCGCGCTGGCCGAAATCCTCCGGGCCCAGCTGCAGGTGCTCGATGCGGCCGGCGTCGAGCAGTACCGCCTGCGTGCGCCCGTGTAGCGCGATCTCGTCCAATCCCGCACCGTGCACCACCAGCGCGCGACGCGTACCCAGCATATCCAGCGTCTCGGCGAGTGTGACCGCCAGCGCAGGATCGTAGACGCCCACCAGCATCACCGGAGGCCGCGCGGGATTGACCAGCGGCCCCAGCAGGTTGAACAGGGTGCGCGTGCTCAGTTGCCTGCGCACCGGCATGGCGTGGCGGATACCGGGATGATAGTGCGGCGCATAGAGGAAGGTGAGCCCGCAGCTGTCCAGGCAGTGACGCGCTGTCTGCGGCGCCATGTCCAGGCGGATGCCGAAGGTCTCGAGCAGATCGGCGGCGCCGCAACGCGAAGACACCGAACGGTTGCCGTGCTTGACCATGGGCAGGCCGCATTCCGCCGCGACGACCGTCACCGCGGTGGAGATATTGAAGGTGTTGGCACCGTCGCCGCCGGTGCCGACCGCGTCGGCGAACAGCCCTTGCGGGCGCGGGAACGGGGTCGCGGCGCTGCGCAGTGCATCCGCCGCGCCCGCGATCTCGGCACTGGTCTCGCCCTTGAGCTTGAGCGCGATCAGTAATGCGCTGATCTCGATCTCGCTGAGCGTGCCTGCGACCAGCGCGGCGAATGTCTCGCGCGCCTCGGCAAGTTCCAGCGAGCCGCGTGCGTAGAGGCGTTGCAGGGCCGCGTTCATGCCGGCATCTCCTTGCGCGCGTCCAGCGCGAGTGCGACCACATTCGCGAGCAGGCGCTGGCCGTGGGTGGTGAGGATGGATTCGGGATGGAACTGCACGCCATACACCGGTGCATCGCGATGCGCCACGGCCATCACCGTGTCGTTGCAAGTCGCGATCGTCGCCAGACAATCGGGCAGTCGTCGCGCGGCCAGGGAGTGATAACGGCCGGCATCGAACTCTTCCGGGATCCCGGCGAACAGCGGGTGGCCGCGATGGCGTATCGGCGAGCGCTTGCCGTGCACGGTCTCGCCGGCGTGTGCGACTTGGCCGCCAAGCGACTCGACGATGATCTGATGCCCCAGGCAGACACCGAAGATCGGTATCGCGTCCGCGCATGCTCTGACCAGTGCGGCCGTGTTGCCGGCCCTGTGCGGATGCCCCGGCCCCGGCGAGAGCACCAGCAGCCGGGTCTCGCGTTCTGCGATCAGATGGAGCGCCTGCTCCACGCCGATGTCGTTGCGATAGGTCTCCACCTCGCAGCCGGCGCGGGCGAAAGTATCCACGAGGTTGAAGCTGAAGGAGTCGAAGTTATCGATCATGAGTACGTGTGGTGCGTTCATGCGCCACCTCCCGCGCTGGCGATGGCATCGAGCACCGCCGCGGCCTTGCGCCGCGTCTCGTCGGCTTCGCGCTCCGGTACCGAATCGTGCACCACACCGGCGCCGGCGCGGACTTCGGCGATGCCGTCGCGCACCAGTGCCGAGCGGATGACGATGGCGGTATCCAGACTGCCGTCGGCATCGAGGTAGCCCACCGCGCCGCCATAGGGTCCGCGCGACGTCGCCTCCGTCACACGCAACAGATGGCAGGCCTCGAGTTTGGGTGCCCCGGTGAGCGTGCCCATGTTCATGCTCGCCTGGTAGGCGTGCAGCGCATCCAGCCCGCCCAGCAGCTGGCCGCGCACGCGCGAGACCAGGTGCATCACGTGCGCGTAGCGGTCCACGCGCAACAGTTCCACTACCTCGCGACTGCCCGGTTCGCTGATGCGGGCCACGTCGTTGCGCGCCAGGTCCACCAGCATCATGTGTTCGGCCAGTTCCTTGCTGTCGGTGCGCAGTTCCGCTTCCAGGCGGGCGTCCAGTTCAGGATCTGCTTGTCCGCCGGCATCGCGGCCGCGGGCACGGGTGCCGGCGATGGGCGCGATCTCCACCTGCCCGCTGGTGCCGTCCACCTTGAGGGCGGATTCGGGTGAGGCCCCGAAAAGCGTGAAGTCGCGGTCGTTCAGATAGAACAGGTAAGGACTGGGATTGCGCGCGCGCAGCGCCCGATAGGCGGCATAGGGATCGGGGCAGGGCAGGCGGAAGCTGCGCGACGGCACCACCTGGAAGACATCGCCGTCGTGGATGTGCTGCTTGAGCCGGTGGACCACGCCAGCATAGGCCGTATCGTCCATGTCCGTGATCGCTTGCGCCGCGGCAGAGTTGCCGGCACCGGTCCGGCCCGCGATGCCGCCGCTTGCCGGCGCCTCGGCCGCTGCGCGATAGAGCGCCTGCAGGCGTTCCATGGCGTCGAAGTCGTCCGCGTTCGTGTCGAACACGTTCACCACCACGCGCGTGCGCCGGTGCTGGTGATCGACCACGAGCAGATCCTCGCCCAGGTAGAACACATAATCGGGGAAGTCGGCGCCGGCGGGGCGCGGTGGCAGCGTCTCGTAGCGGTCGATGAGGTCGAAGCTGAAGATGCCGGTCAAAAACACTGTCTCTTTGAGCTGGGCATCGGCGACACCGGCCACCTCGCGTACGGTGCGCAGCACATCGAACACACAGGCCTGCAACAGACGCTGGCGCGCTTCCAGGTAAGGGCTTGCGGCGGTCGGCAAGGGTGCGTAGAGCGTGTCGCCTTCGCGCCGGGCGCCGCCGAAGGCTTCCTGCAGCCGCCCGAGCAGACGCGAACCGCCCGGCGTGAGTGCGGTAAGGGTGGCGCCCTCATCGCCTGCGCACACGCGCAGTGCCGAGCGCACGAGCAGGATGCTGTGCTGGCTCTTGCGCGCGTCGGGCTCGGCCGATTCCAGGAGCACGGTGTGCGCGTGGCGTCCGCCGTCGGTGAGCGCGGCGAACAGTGCCGGGGCGTCGGGCGCCCTGTCGAGCCGGCGCGTGAGGCTGTGGACCCGGGGCGTGGCGGCGGCGCTCATGCCAGCACCCTCCCGGCGGCTTCGACGAACGGGCGCAGGCCGCGCATCAGTTCGCCGAATTCCAGTGGCGCCAGCGATTGATGGCCGTCCGAGAGAGCCTGGCGCGGGTCGTGATGCACTTCCACGATGATGCCGTCGGCACCTACCGCGGCAGCGGCGCGCGCGAGCGGCGCCACCAGCTCGCGTACGCCCGTGCCGTGCGAGGGGTCCACCAGCACGGGCAGGTGCGAGCGCGCCTTGATGAAGGCGACGGCATTGAGATCGAGCGTGTTGCGGGTCGCGGTCTCGAAGGTGCGGATGCCGCGCTCGCAGAGCACCACCGCCGGGTTGCCCGCGGCGACGATGTATTCCGCGGCGAGCAGGAACTCCTCGATGGTGGCGGCCAGACCGCGCTTGAGGATAACCGGCTTGCGGGTGCGCCCCATGGCCTTGAGCAGGGTGTAGTTCTGCATGTTGCGCGAGCCGATCTGGAATGCATCCACGAACGGCTCCATGCGTTCCACTTCCGCCGGATCCATGACTTCGGTGACCACCGGCAGGCCGGTACGGGTCGAGGCATCGCGCAGCATCGCCAGCGCGGCCGGGCCGTGGCCCTGGAAGCTGTAAGGGCTGCTACGAGGTTTGTAGGCACCACCGCGCAGGCAGTGTGCACCCTGGGCCTGGACGGCATCGGCGGTGGCTTCCAGTTGCGCCGCGTCCTCTACCGCACAGGGCCCGGCGATCACCACGAAGGTGTCGCCGCCGACGATGACCGGGCCGATACTGACGCTGGAATCGTGCGGATGCAGTTCGCGGCCAACCAGCTTGTAAGGCGTGAGTACGGGTTTGACCGACTCGACGTCCGGATGGTTTTCGAAGTGCAGTTCGCGCAGTACGCGTTCGTCGCCGAGCGCGCCCAGCACCACCCGTTCGCTGCCGGGCATGTGCAGTGGCTGGAGTCCCAGCTGTTCTATCCGCTGGATGATCTCCTGTGCCGCAGTCTCGGCGGCATCGGGTCTGAGTACGATGATCATGTGTGTAATTTCCTGAGTGCGGAAACAAAAAGGCCCGCTTGTGGCGGGCCTTTGGATCGATGCGCACGACGCGCGCGCAGGTGCCCGCTCATGGTCGCCATCGCCACCACCAGCGCGCACCGAACGTGCTCGTGTCTTGTCTTGCGTTATCTGTGGTTCGCATCATGGTTGTCGGTCCAGTTGGAAATGGCATAAAAAAACCCGCCTGTTGGCGGGTCTTTACGATCTTCGACCGGTGATCCCGGTCTGCGTAGTGGATCTACGCGCGCAAGCTCCCGCCGTGGTTGCGTGAGCACCACCACCAGGACTTGCCGACAAAGATCGCGTTCGTGTTCATGGCCCGGGAACATACGTCAGCGCCGGCGGCGCTGTCAACGGAATATTTTTCACTGCGCTCACCAGGGGATGGATTTACGGTTGCGGAAGAAGCCGCCGGTGGCGGTCGCGGCGGGATCGGTGGCGAGCCAGACCGCGGTATCCGCGCCTTGTTCGAGACTGCGCGTGGCGTCGGGCCCGCCCATGTCGGTGCGCACCCAGCCGGGGCATATCGAATTGACGCGGATCCCGCGTGCCTCGAGCGCGTGCGCGAACACGCGTGTGATCACATTCAGTGCGCTCTTCGACATGCGATAGGCGAGATAATTTTTGCCCATGTCGGTCAGTGCCCCCATGCCCGAGGACACGTTCACGATCCGCCCGCCCTCGGTCATCAGCGGCGCCAGTGTCTGGATCAGACGCATCGGGCCGAGCGTGTTGGCGTTGAGCGTCTCCAGCACCGTGGTGGGCGTGACCAGCAGCGGATCGGCCGGCGCGGTGGCCGCAGCGCCCGAGGATTCGACGAAGACCCCGGCATTGTTGATCAGCACGTCCACATGACCGTGAGTCTCGTCGATGTAGGCGGCCAGGGCGCGGGCATCGTCGCTGCGCGTAACATCGAGCTTGCGCAGTTCCACGTCGAGCCCGTCCGCGGCCAACGCGCGCATGGCCGCGGCGCCCTTGGCGGCATCGCGGGCCGTCATCACCACGTGGAAGCCCTTGCGCGCCAGCTGGCGGCTGATCTCGAGACCCAGGCCCCGGTTGGCCCCGGTGACGACGGCGATCGGTCTGGTTGCGGTCATGTTCAACTCGTTTTGACAGGGTTAAGCTACGGTTCGGCGAAACATTCTCGGACTTAGACCGGTCTGTTAGCAAATCCGCTCCACTCGATACGAGGATTGCCATGTCGCTGCTGCCGAAAACCCGCATGGTGCCGCCCGGCGAGGCGCTGCCCGGGCGCGAACGTGCGCTGGTCCTTGCCGGCCGGCATCACGTCAACGGATATCCGCTGCTGCCGCCTTATCCGGCGGGCATGAAGGTGGCGGAGTTTGCCATGGGGTGTTTCTGGGGCGCGGAGCGCCTGTTCTGGGAACTGCCCGGCGTCTATGTCACTGCGGTCGGCTATGCCGGCGGCTACACGCCCAATCCCGATTATCGCGAGGTCTGCTCCGGGCTGACCGGCCATGCGGAGGCCGTGCGCGTGGTTTTCGATCCGGATTCGATCAGTTATGAGAGCCTGTTGCAGGCGTTCTGGGAAGAGCACGATCCGACCCAGGGCATGCGCCAGGGCAACGACATCGGCACGCAGTACCGTTCCGCGATCTTCGTGCACGACGCGGACCAGCGCGCGGCAGCGGAGCGTTCGGCCGCCGCCTATGCCAAGGCCCTGGTCGCTGCGGGACGCGATCCGGTCACCACCGAGATCCTCGATGCCGGCGAATTCTATTTTGCGGAGGAATACCACCAGCAGTACCTGGCGAAGAACCCGGGCGGTTATTGCGGTCTCAAGGGTACGGGGGTGAGCTGCCCAGGGATACCGACGCGGCTGTGAGCTGATGCCCAGGCGACCGTTCGGGTCGTGCGCAAACAAGGAGAAGAAGAGATGGATAGTTTGCGTATGGCCGCGCTGGTGGCGCTGTTGGTGTGGGTGCTCATCGACAATCTCGTGATCGCGCGCAACCTTGATCTGCGCGGGAAGCGGCGCGAGCGCGGGTCGATCTTCGTGATCATGGCGGTCAACTGGATCGGCTGGGGTGCGGGTATCTGGCTGGCGTTCACTCCGCATGGCCGCATGCTGCTCTTTCCGATCCCGGTACAAGTGGCCGGGTTCGCAGTGTTTGCGGGCGGTGTCGCCATCCGTTCACTGGCGATCTATCAGTTGGGGCATTTCCATTCACCGATGGTCGAGATCAAGGCGGATCATCGGGTGGTCAGCCACGGG
The DNA here is from genome assembly GCA_963739695.1 of uncultured Pseudomonadota bacterium. Taxonomy (GTDB): domain Bacteria; phylum Pseudomonadota; class Gammaproteobacteria; order Natronospirales; family CAVUBB01; genus CAVUBB01. The sequence goes on from CAVUBB010000024.1 coordinate 154,260, forward strand.
CTCTATGCGCTGGTCCGCCATCCCAGCTATCTCGGGGCGGTGGTGGCGATGACTGGCATCGGTATGGCCATGGCGAACTGGTACAGCCTGGCGGTGATCCCGTGCGCGGCGTTTATCGGCTATCTCTATCGAATGCAGGCGGAAGAATCGCTGCTCATGGACACCCTGGGCGACGCCTATCGGGAATATGCCGCGCACACGCCGCGCATCATCCCTTGGCTGTATTGACCGCAGCTGCCGGCATCAGCCGACCCTGGCGAAAGGGAAGGCCACCAAACGATCGCGCCCACGGACGAGAAAGGCCTGCTTTGTGAGCGTCGTCCCGGCGCCAATGGAGTCAAAGTTGCATACGCTTCCCGATCATCTTGCGCGCGGCCTCGACATCGTATCGATCGGTTTGAATCCGTCGGTGAACGCCGTGCGCGCGGGGTTCTACTTCGCCACCCGGACCAATCGCTTCTGGCCGGCTCTGAACGCTTCGCGTCTTGTCGGCGAGACGCTCACGCCCGGCGCCGATGCGGAGCGCCACCTGCTCGAGCGCCATCGCATCGGCTTCACCGATGTCGTCAAGCGCCCGACGCGCGGCGCCGGCGATCTGCGTGCCGCGGATTTTCGCGAGTGGGTACCGGTGCTGCGCGAGAAACTCGATCGCTTCGTGCCCAGGATCGCCTGGTTTCACGGCAAGATCGCGTATGCGCATTTCTGCCGTCATGGCGGCGGACCGCGCGAAGATGCGGGATGGGGAATGCAGGCGTGGCGTGTGGGGCAGACGCGGATCTTCGTGACCCCGAATCCGAGCGCGGCAAACGCAGTCTATTCACTCACCGACCTGATTGCCTGGTATGACCGGCTCGCGGATCTCGGTGCCTAGCGCAGAGTTTCAGCCGGCGGATCCGGTCCTGGCCGGAGCGTTCTCGGCGAGCCGCTTGAGTCCGGCGAGCCCGCGCTCGAAGTCGGGGCCCAACATGCGATCCATGAACAGGCCCATGTACCGGCCCACGATGCTGTAGCCAAGGTCGGTATCGAAACCCCAGGTCACGATCACGCCCTTCTCGGCCGAGCGGATGAGGATGTTCGATGAAGCCTGCGCTCGGGGTCCGAAGGCCAGACGCATGCGCACCGCGCGGTCCGGTTCGGAGTCGACGATCTGCATCTCGCCGTCGCCGACATCCGGATCTTCACTTGACCAGTGCATGGTTGCGCCGGCACCGCGTGCCGGGCCGCTGAACTCATACCGGGTCTGCGGATCGATCGCGGCCCACGGCGACCAGGCGTTGAAACGGGTGATGTCATCCGCCAGCGCGAAGACGGTACCTGCCGACGCCTGGATGCGCACGCTGCGTTCGACGTGCACCTGGCGCGGGAGTGCGAACGCGATCGCGATGAGAGCGATCACGAGCACGCCGAACACCATCGCGGCCAACCTCAGTACCTTCATCGCGCACCTCCTGATGCCGTGGGCCGGCAACCGGGCCCCTCTCTCCTCCACCCGTTAACATATAGCGGGTGAAACCCGTACTCGCCAATCTGTTTGTGAACGTGGGTCCGGCTTCCCGCGCGACGCAGATGGCGGTAGGGTGAAGGTCTTGCAAACCGACGCGGACGGGATGATGAGCCGTACGGGACATCTGTGGTTGCTGGGAGATATCGGCGGTACCTACAGCCGTCTCGCCCTGTGGGACGTTTCCGCGGCTTTGCCCGAGCCGGAGATCTTCGCCAACGCCGATTTCAGCGGTGTGGATGCATTGCTCGATGCCGGGCTACGCGCACATCCCGGAGCGCGCCCGCATCGCGCCCTGCTGGCAGTAGCCGGGCCGGTCGATGCCGGCAGCGTGCGCATCACCAATCTGGGCTGGCACATCGTGGCAGCGCGACTGATCGCCCGGCTCGGCCTCGACGGTGCCGAACTGGTGAACGATTTCACCGCCGCAGCGCTCGGCATTCCCGATCTGCCCGATACGTGTCTGATCCCGCTTGGCGGCGCCAGCGCGCGCGCAGATGCGCCGATCGCCGTCCTCGGTCCGGGTACCGGTCTTGGAATCTCGGGGCTTGTGCCGTGCCCCGCCGGCTGGACCGCGATCAGCGGGGAAGGGGGCCATCGCAGTCTCGCACCTGCAAACGCGCGCGAGTGGCAGGTGCTGGAAGCCTTCGCCGCTCGTCACGGCCATGTCTCGGCGGAACGGGTCGTCTCCGGCCCGGGTCTGCACGAACTCTACCTCACGCTCGCGAGTCTTGCGGGCGAGCACGGCGAGTGTGCGACGCCGGCCGCGGTGAGCGCGGCGGCGATCGCCGGCAGCGACCGCCATGCAGTCGCTGCGCTGGATATGTTCTTCGCGTTGCTGGGCAGCGTCGCCGGCGATCTCGCGCTGACCCTGGGAGCGCACGGCGGGGTCTATCTGGCCGGGGGTATCCTGCCGCGCCTGGTCCAGCCCCTGAAGCGCTCGCAGTTTCGCGAACGTTTCCTGGCGAAAGGGCGCTACCGGGCCTATCTCGAAAGCATACCGGTCTGGCTGGTGGACGATCCGCTTTTGAGCTTCCGCGGGCTGCTGCGCCGGAGTCGCACATGAGCGTGCAGGCCGAGCTGGCGTATCGCGATAACGATCCGCTGTGGCGCTATGCAGTCGGATACCTGTGCTCGGTGACCGGCGATTCGCTGGTGTATCGGGCGAGTGCGGACCCGGCCATGCCGGCACTGCGTTTCCGCGACGAGCGTGGCGAGGAATATACCGATGCGGGCGCGTTCTTCGCCGTTCGCGCGCGGGCGCCGGGCTATCGGCTGGGGCATGCGCTGATGCGGCGCTGGCCCGCATTCGCCTGGCTTATGGCGGTCCTGTTCACCGCGTGTCAGCGACATTCACGCGCGGTGTCGTGGCTCGCGCGAGAGTTGTTCGGGCCCGAACTGCGTGCGACGCGCTTCGAACGGGTCTCCGCCGTATTTCTGCGTCTGCTCGGTCTGACCTATATCGCCGCGTTTTTCTCCTTCGGCATGCAGGTGCGCGGTCTGGTCGGCAGCAGCGGCATACTCCCACTGCCCCATCTTCTGAGCGAGGCGACTCAGGCCCATGGCTGGCAGGCGTTCTGGCGCGTGCCCACGCTCGCGTGGCTGTATCCGGGCGATCTCATGCTGGTGACCATCTGTGCGCTCGGTGTCGGCGGCGGCGTGCTGCTGGTGTCCGGGTGCCGGCGTCGGACGGTGCTGGCGGCGCTGTATGTGCTCTATCTTTCGGTAGTCAGTGCCGGTCAGGTGTTCACCCGCTATCAGTGGGATGCCTTGCTGCTCGAGACAGGCTTCCTCGCGATCTTCCTGCCCGGCAGCGTGCGCCTGGTGCCGTGGTTGTTCCGCTTGCTGGTGGCGCGCTTCCTGTTCGTTTCCGGCAGCGTGAAGCTGCTCGGTGCCTACGGCGGCTGGCGCAGTCTGCATGCGCTCGATCACTTCTTCATGACGCAGCCTCTGCCGGCAGCGCTCGCCTGGCATGCGGCACATCTGCCGGAAGGCGCACTGCGCTTCATGACCGCGGCGATACTGTTCATCGAACTGGCGATGCCGCTGTTCATCTTCTTGCCTCGCCGCCTGCGGATGCTGACGGCCTGGGCCGTGATCGGTCTGCAGATCCTGCTTCTCGTCACCGGCATCTACGGTTTCATGCCATTGCTGGTGGTCGCGCTGGTGCTGTTCCTGTTCGACGACCAGGCGTTCTCGCGAGGACCCCTGGCCACAACGATGCCCCCAGCCGAGCGCGATACGGGCAAGGTATGGCATGCCGTGCGCATCGCCGCGGCTGTGCTGATCGTGCTCATGAGCGGTGGGCAGGTGGCGCGCGCGCTGAGTGGCCGGGCGCCGGCCCGGCCGCTGGCCGCGCTGGCCCATGCGCTGGCTCCGTTGCAGATCGTCAACGCCTACGCGCTGATCCGCGACGTACCCGTGCACCGCTACGAGATCGAACTCCAGGGTTCGGACGACAATCACATCTGGAAGACCTACCGCTTCGCGTTCAAGCCCGGCTCGGCGATACCGCGCGCGCCGTGGGACGTGACCGCGCAACCGCGGCTGGATCGGGAGATGGCGCTCGCGGCACGCACCGGCTTCGTACGCAACGCCTGGTTCCTGCATCTGGTGATGCAGTTGCTGCACGGTTCGACTCCGGTCTCGCGTCTGTTCGCGCAAGTGCCATTCACAGCTCATCCGCCGCGGCTGTTGCGCGCCGAGTTGTTCGAATACCGTTTCACCGATCCGGCCACGCACGCGCGCACGGGTACATGGTGGGAGCGCAGGTTCCTGCGTGAATATCTCTCCCCGGCCATGCTCAGCCAGAGCGAACCTGCTCACGCTGCCTCAGGTACGGCTGCACGACCCTAGCCAAATTTACGTCGCCGCCGCCGCGCACGGGTCGCGGGCCGAACGAATAACTGGACGATGTTTTCGCCATCTGCCGAATTTTTCTCAGGGCCACTTGTACCGTCAGTATTTTTGTGGCTGAATCGGGCCGCTGTCCGAAAGGGACTGCAATCGCAAAATCAATAGATGCTCGTCGATAGAGGCAGCCTGGACTGCCGGTAACTCAAGAGCACACGATTGCAAACCTGAGCGGGCGGCGCGGCGATCCGTCGCCGCGAACGCAGACCTGGCCGCGCTGTGCGCGCGACAGGACCGATCAGATAATGGGGGGATTTCAACAATGTTTACCGTCCGTACGCGGCGGCATGCTGGTGTGTTATGCGCCGGCCTCGCCGCCTCATTGCTCACGTTCGCGCTGGCGGCTACACCTGCCCTGGCTTCATCCGGCAAAAGCCGCACGGTTGCCACACTGACCCGGCAGCAAGGTCCGGCCAAACGGGTGATCGTGAAGTTCAAAGCCGCCGCCAAGGGGGCTTCTCATCGCAGCGATACCGCCAATCAGG